>CATXDC010000065.1 GCA_958366985.1 uncultured Oscillospiraceae bacterium | reverse complement strand
AGAGGTTGTGCCGGGTGAGCCGCCGGTGTTGTTGCCGACATCTTCTCTGTCCCCAACATTATCTGGACCTTTTTGATTTTGCTCATCGTTGTCCGCATCTTCAGACGAATGATTATCTTCAGGCATGTTTTGGGGTTCTGAAATGATCTTGCCTGTTTTTTTGCCTTCCGCGTCAAGCACGTAGGCTTTTCCGTCCTCATATATTACCGCAACAGTATTGCCGTCTTCATCCGTTTCAAAGCCGTACTCAACAACACTGTCGCCGAGTCCGCCCGCCGGTTCTGTAGATTCATCTTCTGAACTGCAGGCAACAAAGCAGCTTGCAACAAGACAAACACACATAAAAAGTGCACTTATTTTTTTTACCATCAGATAACACCCCGTACCTCTTTTTTATACATTATAAATAGTTTTTATTTAAAAGTAAATATAATTTTGCATATAGAACACAATAATTAACGAATAATTTACAATAAATACACAAATTATGGTATAATAACCTCACGAAGCGTTTACCAAAATCAAAGATTTTGACCGCTTCGGAGAACATTGTATCATAGCGCTCGGCGGCTGATTCCGCCTCGCACTTATGGTCTGGTGAGAACAAGGTGATATACTATGAAAACATCAGTAAAAGCAGCAGTCGGCGGAGTAAGCGCGGCTCTTTCAGTGGTGCTCATGTTTTTCGGCGGGATCATATATATTTTTACATACGCCGTGCCGATGGTTCTGGGTGTTCTTATGTCTGTTCTTAAGAAAACTTTCACGGATTCCTGCGCGCTGTGTGTATACGCAGCGGTCTCTGTTCTGTCATTTATATTTGTGCCTGAAAAAGAGATCGTTCTGATGTACGTTCTGTTTTTCGGCTGGTATCCGCTTGTAAGGGAAAAAATCTGCAGAATACGACCCAAGTTTATTTCATTCACCGTTAAGCTGCTGCTGTTTAATGTCTGCGTTCTGGTGATTGAACTGATTGCATATTATGCGTTCGGAATACCGTTTTTTGAAGATGGTGTTTTTTCGGTCGGCATGCTTGTTTTATTTACGGTTTTGATGAATATAACTTTTATTCTATATGAATTCATGCTCTCAAAATTCCTTATACTTTATGAGAGAAGGCTTGAAAAGCGCGTTCTGAAAATATTTATTCGCTAATCAGAACGCGATTGTGACTTTGTCACAGAAAAAATCTGATTACACGGGTATAATAAAAGCACAAACAGAAGAAAGGATGATTGAAATGTCAGTAATCAACATAGGAATAAATAATTTTGATACGGTAAAAAACAGCAAGAAAACCGTTTTGCTTGATTTTTACGCGGATTGGTGCGGACCCTGCAGAATGGTTTCTCCGATCGTTGATGAAATTGCCGAAGAAAATCCACAGTATATGGTTGGCAAGGTCAACGTTGATGAAGAGCAGCGGCTTGCGGCGTCATTCGGTATAAGCAGCATTCCCGCTCTTGTGGTCATCAAAGACGGTAAGATCATAAATCAGTCAGTCGGAGCAAGACCGAAGGAGCAGATTCTTGAAATGTTAAAGGGTTAATTGCCTGAGTCTTGTTTTATCTAATATCTTTACACCTTTTCGGGTGCCTTCAATAATCCCCTCAGAGGAAAAGTATTTAAGCATTCTTGAAACAACTTCACGGGCAGTTCCCATATAACGTGCGATCTGCTCGTGAGTCAGTTCTATAAAATCGCTGCCTGTTCTGGACATCTCGTCTGAAAGAAATATTGCAAGGCGCTTATCCGTGCTCATAAAAAGTATTTGCTGCATTACCCACATAACATCGGAAAAACGGCTAACAGCTGTTTCAAGAGCAAATATTCTGGTTTCAGGGTTCCTTTCGGAGACCTCCTCAAAAGCTTTTCCGCTTATAACGCAGCATTCGCTGTCCTCCTGAGCGTCAATCATTACATCAAAGGTGATTGCCTGGATTACACAGGAGGCAGAGAGCATACATAGATCGCCGCCGTAGAGGCGGTAAAGTGTTATTTCTTTTCCTTTATCCGAAAGCATATATACTCTCAGGCAGCCGCTTTTCACGATAACGACTCCCGAGCACTCGCTGCCATCGTGAACAGACGAGCCTTTTTTATAGTTCAAAACGTGTGAGTTTTTGCTCAGTGTTTCTTTATCCTTATCGGATAAATGATCCCAGAAAGGAAAAATTTTGCTGAATTCGGTTGAGGGATTTATTTTCTTCATAATTGCAGCTCCTTATTATTTTGTGAAAGCAGGTTTTTCTATGAAAACGGTTATTGTCGGCGGTGTTGCCGGCGGTGCCTCCGCCGCCGCAAGACTTCGCAGGCTTGATGAAAAGCAGGAAATCATTATTCTTGAACGCGGTGAGTTCGTTTCATTTGCGAACTGCGGTCTTCCGTATTATATCGGCGGGGAAATTAAGGACGAAAGAGATCTGACTCTCCAGACCCCTCAAAGCTTTAAAGCCAGGTTTAATATTGATGTTAGGGTGTTTAATGAGGCAGTAAAAATCGATCCCCAACACAAAACTGTTACCGTTAAAGATCTTGAAACAGGGGAGCAGTATGTGGAATCTTACGATTCACTTATACTTTCACCCGGCGCAGCGCCGATCAAGCCGGCTGTAAAAGGTATCGACCTGCCACATGTCTTTACTTTGAGAAACATTCCGGATACCTTAAGAATAAAGGACTATATTGCC
>CATXDC010000064.1 GCA_958366985.1 uncultured Oscillospiraceae bacterium | reverse complement strand
TACGCGAGCTGGGTTCAGAACGTCGTGAGACAGTTCGGTCCCTATCTGCCGTGGGTGTAGGATACTTGAAAGGATTTGTCTTTAGTACGAGAGGACCGAGATGAACATACCTCTGGTGTACCAGTTGTTCTGCCAAGAGCAACGCTGGGTGGCTAAGTATGGAAGGGATAACCGCTGAATGCATCTAAGCGGGAAACCCACCTTGAAACAAGGTATCCCCATTAGAACCGTGATAGACGATCACGTTGATAGGCAGGGTGTGTAAGCGCAGCAATGTGTTTAGCTAACCTGTACTAATAGTTCGATTGGCTTGATTTTTTAACGTATAAATAAGCTTAAAAGCGTTAAGCCTTTAGGTTGACATTTAATTCTTTGGAGTGTTTAGATGATCCGGTGGTCATAGCGAAGGTGTCCCACACGATCCCATTCCGAACTCGGCTGTTAAACCCTTTTGCGCCAATGGTACTTTGTCTTAAGGCACGGGAGAGTAGGTCGCTGCCGGATCTTCTAAACATTCCGATCTCCTCCTAATTTTGTTATAGTTAAGCCTCTTTCTTTTAGAAAGAGGCTTTTTTGTGTCCTGAAAACTCCCCCCCACGCCGGTAGTTCCAACAAGCTTACAGCTTTACAGATAAACAACTCCTTTGCTAAAAAAACTCCTTTGCTAAAATAAGTTAGACGGTCTGGAAAAAGTCTAACAAAAGCAAATTCGATCCCTTCCTCCTCTCCCTTTTCCCGTTTTTTCCATCTTTCCCGCTTTGCCGCTTCTTCTCTCTTTGGCCTTCTCCTTGTTTTTGTATTATTTTCCCTCTTGCTCTCAGCGTATAAATAACTCCTTTCCTATTGTATATAAGACGGTCTGACCACTCTCTTACATACCGGTAATGGAATTTTTCTAATCAACGTGCATGCAATAGTACATACGACACGGAACCAAAAAATATCATTTAGCATTTGCGCCAAAGCATAGAAGAAAAGTGCTCTCACGGAGGCAAAAGACTAGAAAAAGTAAAAATATTCAAAGAATTATGTAAATGGAAAGGCCTGAAAATGCCCGAGGCGGAAGCCTGTCCGAACCATATACATATTTCAGCAAAGATACCGCCCAAAATCAGAATATCGGAAGTTATAGACTTTCTAAAAGGTAAGGTGTTTTGATGCAAGTATATGAATATCCACAAGAAGGGATTTAAATGGTGACATGAGAGAACAAAGATTGCAAAATTAATTATTTAAGAAATTGAGGCTTATTTTTTGAAGGGATGTAATATATGAAAATTAAAGTAATGCTGGGCGTAGCTTTATTATTAGGGATCGGAAGTTGGATTTATATAAATAGATATTCATATTTTAAATATCTGCCTGCTGTAGATGAAGGGCAATTAATAAACATGAACGGAAAACTTTGTGATAAAAGCGGGGAGCCTTTTAGCGGAAGGGTTAAAAGTGCAAGTGGCGACTACATCGACATATATTCATACAAAGACGGAGAGCTTGACGGTCTAAATGTTATCTACTGTAAAGGTTTTGTCAAAGAGATCGGTCATTGGAAAAATGGGGAACAAAACGGACTTTTCCAAATGTATACAGAAACCGGTCTTCTTATAGACAGTGCCAATTTTAAGGATGGACAAAGGCACGGAGTTACAGAACAGTATTACAATGATACAGGAAAACTGAGCATGTTAATAAACTATAAAAACGGAACTTTTGACGGAGAATTTAAAAGCTATTACCCCAATGGAAACATCCAAATCAAAGCCAATTATAAGAACGGCGTGATCGATGGAGCGTATAAAGAGTATTATGATAACAAGAGCATTAAGATTATCGGGAATTACAAAGAAAGTTTACAAGATGGGGAATGGAAAATTTACTTAGAAAACGGTAAGTTAAAATCTCTCGTTAATTATAAAGATGGCGCTCTTAATGGGATCAAAGAGGATTATTATGCTAACGGCAATTTATGGACAAGGCGGGGCTTCGAAAATAATGCTCAAGAAGGAGTTTACGAAGTTTATTATGAAAATGGGGCACCTCAATTTAAGGCTGTAGTTAGAAACGGGGTAATTGTTGAGGAGCAAAAGTTTGACGGAAATTGCATGATTTATAATGAGCATGAAGAAATAAACATAAAGGAAATCGTTTCGGATGGCACGGATCAAATGGCTGTCAGCGAGAGTAAGAAATAGCTATAATATAGTTTTTGAGATAAAGTTATGATATCAGGTGTTTCTGCCGAAACGACAGCTAATTTTTTCTCAAAAAGTCTAAAAATAAAAAGAGAGACAGCGTGTGCTGCGGAAAATGTTTTTAATCTTAGGTGTATATGAAGACCCCACGCTGCGCCGACGGTATCTTTTTTACATCTCTTACAGAAAACCCCGGATTTGCTCGGGGTTGAACGCTTTGCCGTCGGGACAGCGCCGCCCCTCATCTTTGATCATGGGCAAACTGTTTGATACTTCGTTAACAAGCCCTTTGGACAACTCAGTTCTATGCCTTTGATTACGCTTGAACCGTAGCTTTGCCGCAGTTTCAGAAGCCCCGCTTTACCGGGGGATAGTGTTTAGTGCTTCGAACTGACGGGACAAGGAATGGTAAAAGGAAAAAGAAGAAGGAAAAAGAAGAAGGAAAAAGAAGAAGGAAAAAGAAGATGATGATGGTAGGGAGGAGAGGTTGACGGTTGTTTCGGGCGGGAGGCT
>CATXDC010000063.1 GCA_958366985.1 uncultured Oscillospiraceae bacterium | reverse complement strand
ATCACTTCGCAGAACGCCGCCTCTGTTATTATTCGAGCTATTGTGGACGGATTGATCGTTGGAATTACCGACGCTATGCTGTCCTGCATATCCGCTTTCGGTGCAGTAACCTTGACTTTCGCCATTATGGAGCGGAAAAAGATTCAGATCGAAATGAAGAAGGCAGAGAAATGGTCAGTAGAAAGCCTATCTGAAGAACGAAAAACGCCATCCTCCAGATGGACGCCAAAGATTTTGGAGCCTGTACCGGATAAAAAAGCAATTATAAGTCGTGGAGATAGTATTGTGGGCATTGTGTTTATCGTTATTTTCAGTGTATTGCTAATTTTTGCCCCTCATTTCTTTGCTGCGATATTTACGGAAGGCGAAGCCATAACAACCGTACCCGTTTTCAATTTGGAACAATGGGAAATTGTTCTGCCTGTCTTTGTAATCAGTCTGCTGATTGGTCTTATAGATGAGATTTTGCGTCTGATCATCGGCGTTTATTGTAAGCTGGTAATGATCAGCAATATTTTGTGTGGGGTAATTCAGATTGTGTTAAGCGCCATTGTGCTGAAAGTTTTACCTATCTGGAATCCGAATTTTGTACTTGAGATTGAACAGGCGTTGGGTGCTAATGCAGATTCAAGCGCAAACTTTTTCACTTACTGGAACGCTGATATGGTATCCAATGGACTGCTTGCGTTTATTGTTGTTATTACTCTGTTTGAGATTGGTGTGACGATTTACAAAACGCTCCGTTATGGGGTTTCCGTAAAAAACGGTATAAATTCCAATACATAAAAAATTGTAGTTTTTAGAATATTTTGATTATGGAAATAGTTTATGATGAAACAAAAATACGGTGCTACCCATTTGGGGTAACACCGTATTTTTTCCCGCTTTTATTGATTTTTATATTTATCCATTTCAACTAACATCTTATATAAATGTTCTTGCTCGGATTTACTTTTTGCTGCGACCAGCTCGTAACATTTCATAGGATAGCTGTCGGTGCTGCTTTCGCCTATCTTCTCAAAAAGCTGAGCAAGCGAGATATTCATAGCTGAAGCAATCTTTTCAATACTTTCAAGAGTAGCGTTCTTTTCTCCTCGTTCCACTTGCCCGATATAAGTAGGGTGGCAACCGGATAACTCAGCAAGCTTCTCTTGGCTCAATCCCTTATCAATTCTATAATTGCGGACACGCTGTCCGATTGTTTTTGCAATTTCACTCATAGTTCCAGCCTCCATTCATAGTCTATAAATATTGTTTCCGTAGTTCCACAGACTATTGATATTTATTGTTGACTTTGATATACTATAAGTATTATAATTAGATTTTTTGTGCTTTTAGGCTTTGGACTGGCTGGTGATCTGTAATGAGGGGAAAAACGGCTTGCTTTACCGGACATAGAAAAATACCGCCGGAGAGCATACCGGAACTCTCTCAGCGGTTAAAAAACACCTTGCTTCGACTGATAGAAGAAGGATATATGTACTTTGGCGCAGGCGGAGCATTGGGCTTTGATACGCTGGCTGCTCAATGCGTTTTATCCTTGAGAAAGCGATATTCGCATATCAAGCTGATTTTAGTCCTTCCGTGTACCACACAGACAAAAGGCTGGAGCAAAGATGATATAGCGGTTTATGAGGAGATCAAAAGTCAGGCGGATAAGGTAGTATATACTTCTCACGACTATTTTCGGGGCTGTATGTTCAAAAGAAACCGCCATTTGGTAAATGGCAGCAGCGTCTGCATAGCCTATTTAACACAGGAGAAAGGCGGGACTGCATATACGGTAAATTATGCTCGGCAAAACAATGTGCAAGTGATAAACTTAGCTGCTCAATAGATGTGAAGAATGGGAAGATTGAAAAAAGTTCATCTCCGAATGGAAAGTATACTTGACATTTGCGCCCTCTTTGCTATAATAGAGATATGGAAAGTTGGCTTTCCATAGAAAGGAGGCGCACCGTGAAAAACCGTTTAGAGGAAATCCGGAAAGAACGGGGAATCAAGCAGGAAGAACTGGCTGCCGCACTGGAAGTATCTCGGCAGACTATCGGCTCGTTGGAAAACGGACGATACAATCCTTCAATTACATTGGCGTTTAAGCTTGCACGGTATTTTGATATGAGCATTGAAGATATTTTCATTTACGAGGAGGAAAAGCAATGAAGAAGAAAACCGGAATATATCTTGTAATTGGCATAATCGGCATTGCTTTGGCTCTGAGCGCAAGATTTCTTTTACAGGACTGTTTGAGCGATTCGCAAAGCGGTGCGATGATCGGCATAGGTGCCGGATTGTTCGTCTATGGGATTGCGAAAGGGTGCTTCGGTCTGTGGGGTGCAAAAAATCCTGATTTGATGAAAATCAATGAGATTGAGGAAAAAGACGAGCGAAATCAGCTTATTCGCAGCAAAGCGCAGGCAATATCCGGCGAGGTGCTGCACTGGCTGTTGATGGCAGGTGCTTGGGTTTGTATTTTTTTTGACGCACCACTATGGACTGTTCTTACTCTTGTAGGCGCTTTCCTGCTGAAAACAATCCTTGATTTTATTTTGATGGCATATTACCAGCGTAAGATGTGACGGAGGATATTATGAAATTTGTGATTGAACACTTATCAAAGAGCTTTGAGAAAAAGGAAGTTCTCAGAGATATTGATTTTACATTTGATGAAGGGAAAATTTATGGGCTGCTCGGCAGAAATGGTGCCGGAAAAACAACGCTGTTTAACTGCCTGAACAGGGATTTGAAGGCTGACAGCGGCAATTTCTATATAGAAGATGAAAACGGCGTCCGCCGTGAGGTAGCCGCAGAGGACATCGGATATGTACTTTCTACCCCGACCGTGCCGGAGTTTCTTAC
>CATXDC010000062.1 GCA_958366985.1 uncultured Oscillospiraceae bacterium | reverse complement strand
AAACAGACGTATGATCGATGCTATTGCCACGCAGATCATTACGTGTCATAATACGCACGATAACGTTTTCTCCGGGTGCAAGTCCTTGCAGCTCATTCGGATTAAGTAACGGCTTTTCTTCGTAGTTTTCCGTGAAGGATTTATTTAGGGACATTTTTTCACCGGAGCGACTAACGTTTTTGAAAGTTTCGCTACCTAACTGTTCAGAAAAATGCTTGACTGTTTGCAAATCACCGGAAGATAGGAAATACTGATTACCGCAGTTACCAATAATTGTTTCTGCGTCTTTATCATATCTTCTTTCAACTTGAGCGTTAGACTGTACAACAAGATTAAAACGAATATTACGACCGAGGCAAACCGTCAAAATATTTGAGAAGTTCTCAATCGGCGGCAAGTTACCAAACTCGTCCAGAAGGAAGACCACTTCACGCTTGCATTTACCGTCATTTGTGTGAATCGTGCAATACTGTGCAAGAACATAATATAACTGGCGAATAAAGACAGAGGCAATAAAAAAGCTGCTGTTATCGTAATCGGGCGTTGAGATAAAGATTGCATACGGCTTGTCCCCAAACCCAATATCCAATAAATTCAGATCATTCTCTGCTGTCATCTTTGCGTAATTTTCATACGTGAAAATCGTGAGATCAGTAATCATCGTGGAGAATATGCTGCCTTTTGTTTTGTCACCAGAAACACGAGCTGCACTGTATTTTAACTTTGCCCTATCTCCATTCGGGCGAGCATCAAAGTACGCATCCAAAGCTGTTTTATCTCCGCCCATAGACGCAGTTGCCATAACAGAAAACGAATTACAAATACTATACATAGTAATTTGCTTTTCGTACTTAGTGCTTGGAATATATTCATATTCCGGGGGAATCGGCATGGAAGAATGGAGAATATCTTCGTAGCCGTATTCCATATTTTCGATGAAATTGCGAACCTGTAATTGCTCAATCTCATTCATGGCCATAAAGGCGGCTTTTTGCTTATCAAAATAGGATTTGTTCTTAGCGTTCATTTGCTCATCTAATGCAATGCAATCGCAAACGTGAGCAAGTATCATAGCACTAAGCAAGTTACGCGCGTTTTTAGGCCAAAACGGGTCTGGCTGTTTATCATCATCAAAAAGGGAATAACAGAAAGAAGCACAAATTTGTTCTGCGGTAGGGTAATCTTTACGTTTCCACGCATCGATAATAGTTTGGAGAGGATTAAATTTCATGGATTTACCCGGATCAGCAAGATTTAATACCAATGGAATATAGCCACGTCTTTTAAGTGTTTCGTAGGAAGCTTTATACAATTCAAGTTTTGGGTCATTTATGACAAGTGAAGATTTAATTTCCGCACGGGAATACAAGTCAATCGTCGGAAACATAAAAGATTCGCCCTTACCGGATCTCGTTGTGCCGATGATGTAGTTGTTTACGGCGCTTCTGTCAATAAGGATTTTGTGGTGATTTCTATCCCATGCAATCGGAACGCCGCCTTTTCCCTGATAAAACTGATCCTTTTCGGGAACTGCCGGGTACTGTTCATACAGCTCTTCGAGGTATGCAAAACGCTCTCCACCCTTTTGATTTACATTAAAGTCGTTGTACGCAGTGCGGATTTTGTAAGGCAGTGCAATTTCGAGGAAGATCGTTAAGCCAAACAAAATTAAATAGTAATTAGAGCTCTTCGGGAAATTGATAATTGCCGGTAGATGGTTATTTGCCGCCATATCCGTTGCAAATATACCTTTCATCGAATACAGTGCATCGCTCAGCAAGGTATAGCAGATATTCCCGGCAAATAAGAGAACGAACGGAATAGCAATCATGATAATTATAATGACCTTTTTGGAACTGAGCAGTCTGTTCAGCCGGAACAGTTTTTGCTTATTCATGAAGTCGTTATACGGCGTTGGTTTTTGGTTTGTTGCCATTTTTTGTCTCCTTTCGTGGAAAAACATATGTGGGCAAATTTGCCCACTTTTAGTTTTCAGATAAACCCTTTACCAAGAAACGATAAAGAGCTTATCTGAAAACTCGGTTCAGTGCCGAAAATCAGCGCCTTACCGAATTTCCAGTTCATTTTTTAGAACTTAACGTTTTGAATCCACCACGCTACAAGAGAGCTTGCAGAAAGTGCAATTACGCAGCCAATGGCAATACGCTGAATCCACTGCTTAGCTTGCTGTGCCAAATCACGTGAAAGTATGATGAAAAGGCCGCAGACGATCAGTGCCAGAATTGCAAGAGGCGTTACAACAGTTGTAACCTGTGTAGCAATTTCCGTGAAGGAGTTGCTGAGGTTAGAAAAAACAGTACCTCCCCCGCCGTTGGTAGCGTCGAGCAATGTTAAAAACATCTTCATTTTTTTACTTCCTTTCTATTTTTTCGGTGGCATATTTTACGGATGATCTCTATCAAACACACCACGATCAAGTAAGGTAACAGACTGAATATCACATAATCTTGTTCACTCATTTTTTGCAGTATAGCTTCGGCAGTCAGCTGATCTCCGGCTTGCAAATACATGTAGTACGCACCCTTTAATCCGACATTGATGCCGTATGCGTAGCAGAGACCACCAAATCCGAGTGAAAACAAAATCACGCGCGTCCAGACGGATGTGAGAACCTTCAAAAGGCGTTTCACTGTTCAGCCTCTTTTTCTTTTCTCTTCTTCGAGATGATAAACAGAATAATTACAATAGCTGCGGCGAGGGCAATCGTGCCGATTGTAATGCCCACAATAACAGCAACTGGGACCTCATTATTTTGCTCGATGTATGTCGCAACGCTACGGATGCTATATTCTGTCTTATCGGTCTTTACAATCTGTGTACCACTATATGTAGCTGTCGCCTTATAGCCGTCTACACTCGGGACTGTAACGTTTTTGCCACC
>CATXDC010000061.1 GCA_958366985.1 uncultured Oscillospiraceae bacterium | reverse complement strand
TAAATCAAAAGGATTTCCACTATGAGAAATCCTTTCTTTTTTTGAAAAAGTGTGATATAGTTTTAAACAGAGAGGGAAACAAGCCCTCTTCTTTCGAGGAGATATAAGGAGTGTGGCGAATGCCCGAGGAAGTTCAAAGAATAGCAACCGAAAAGTTGCTTCCCAATCCGTATCAGCCCCGAAAGCAATTCAAGAGCGAGGAGCTGCTGAGTCTTGCGGAATCCATTAAGGAGAACGGCATTTTGCAGCCTTTGCTTGCAAGACGTATCAATAACAGTGACTACTATGAGATCATAGCCGGTGAGCGCAGGCTCAGGGCGGCAATCCTTGCCAATCTTGCAACGGTTCCCTGCCTAATTGTGGACTGCGATTATGAGGAGTCGGCAGTGTATTCCATTCTTGAGAATATACAGCGTTCCGACCTCAGCTTTTTTGAGGAAGCGCAGGCGATCCATCAAATGCAGAATCACTTCGGAATGACGCAGGAGCAAATTGCGAAAAGACTCGGGAAGAGTCAGAGTGCCCTTTCAAATAAGCTGCGTTTATTGAAGCTGCCGGCTGATGTCAGATATTTTATAGACAAGGAAGGGCTTACGGAGCGTCATGCACGCGCGCTTCTGAGGCTGGATACCGAAAAGCAGATATGGACAACCCTGAATCTGATAAAGGAAAAGGGCTGGAATGTTCAGCAGACAGAAGAGTATATCGATTCCGTGACAAATAAAACGGTTAAGCCTCATAAAAGCAATATTGTTAAGATATTTAAGGATGTACGCATTTTTGTAAATACGGTTAACAAAGCCATAAATACAATGAAAGAGGCAGGAATACCTGCCGAGTCAAACAAGACAGAAACGGACGATTATATCGAATTCTTTGTAAGGATACCCAAAAATCCGCAGTCAAAAACAGCAAAAACGAAACCTGCGGATGTAAATACCGCTTAAAACGGGAAACCGTTTTAACATATTCTCCTCTTTTCATCACGTGGAATAGCCTGCCGCTTGCGGTGGGCTATTCTGCGTTTTATGATAAGACAAGGTGAATCACAAGTGATATAACGGATCATCGAATATAATGGTGCCTGAAATGTTTCATATGAAACATTATAGTGCTTTTTCATAGAAACATTAATTCGTAAACATAGTTCATAAATAATTTTTGTTGAAAACAATGTTTAAATTGTTTAAAAGTATGCATATTCTATGTATAGGATTAAGACTGCTCTGTCTAACTTTTGGCTTATATCTGTTTCACGTGAAACATCTATATCTTGTGGGAATAAATGTTTGTATCACTATTCTACAAAAATAGTTGTGTTGTTTCACGTGAAACTTATTGCGTAAATATTGATTGCTGCCTTTAGATATAGTATAATATCATATATCAAAGCGGAGGTGCGTTATGGGTAAAACTATCGCTATATTCAATCAAAAAGGCGGCGTAGGAAAGACGACGACCTGTGTAAATCTTGCGGCTGCTTTGGGAGCAAAGGGCAAGACAACACTGCTTGTTGATGTAGACCCGCAGGGAAACAGCACAAGCGGAGTCGGAATCGATAAAACCGATATTGAATATTCTACCTATGACGTCCTCATAAATAAAATGCCTGCGAGAGCAATCATGAGAGAAACAGGCTTCAAAAACCTATTTTTGCTGCCTGCCAACATGAACCTTGCCGGAGCCGAACTGGAGCTTGCGGACAGCGAGGAGCGCTTTTTCGCATTGAAAAAAGCAATCTCACCGCTCAGTGTGGATTTTGATTTTATAATCATCGACTGTCCGCCGAGTTTAGGTCTGCTCAGTCTGAATGCGCTCACGGCGTCGGATACTTTGATCGTACCTCTTCAGTGCGAATATTATGCGCTTGAAGGACTGAGTCAGCTTTTGAGCACCGTAAGAACGGTAAAACAGCTATATAACGAGCATCTGGAGCTTGAAGGCGTGGTTTACACGATGTATGACAGCCGCTTAAAACTTAATCAGCAGGTTATTGAAGAGGTAAACAAATATTTTCCGAATAAGGCGTATAAGACGATGATACCGCGAAGCGTTAAGCTTGCCGAGGCGCCGAGCTACGGAAAGCCCATAATTTATTACGAAAAATACTGCAAGGCATCGTTTGCGTACAAACGCCTTGCCGATGAAATCATCAAAAGCAATAAATAAGCAATAAAAGCTTTCGATTTGTGAAAGGAGGAGTTTAAATGGCAAAAAAAATGTCCGGCCTGGGAAAGGGACTCGGAGCGCTGATGTTAGAAAATGCAACGGATGAAATGCTTTCGGCAAATGAACTGCCGATCAACGAGATTATTCCAAACAGAGAACAGCCGCGAAAGACCTTCGATGAGACTTCCCTTGCCGAGCTTGCGGAAAGTATTAAACAGCACGGCGTTTTGCAGCCGTTGCTTGTGCGCCCCCTTGCCGCGGGCGGTTACCAGCTTGTTGCAGGCGAACGAAGATGGCGTGCCTGCAGAATGGCGGGACTGACGCAGGTGCCCGTTGTGATAAAAGATTTAACAGACACGGAAACAATGGAGATCGCCATTATTGAAAACCTGCAGCGTGAGGATCTGAATCCCATTGAAGAGGCGGAGGGACTTCAAGCGCTTATTGACAAGTGCGGATATACGCAGGAAGAGGTTGCCGCGAGTGTCGGCAAATCCCGTCCCGCTATCGCCAACAGTCTGAGACTTCTGAGACTGCCTGATGAAATCCGGGAAATGACGAAGAACGGAGAGATTTCCGCAGGACATGCAAGAGCTTTGCTTGCGTTTGACAATGACGCGATGATGTGTGAGGCTGCGCACAATATTGTTTCCAAGAAAATGACGGTTCGTGATGTGGAACGTCTTGCAAAGATAAAGGAATCCGCTGCGCCGGTGCACAGAAGAAGCCGCAGGAGAGACAGCTTTTATGATGAGGTGGAGCTTTCACTCAGTGAAGCGCTGGGCAGAAAGGTTAAAGTGTTTACCGGAAGAGGGCATGGCACTTTGGAGATAGAATTTTATTCCGCCGAGGATCTTAAGGAAATTGCAAATAAGTTAGGAGAATAACGATGCTGGATATAAGATTTGTAAGGGAAAATCCCGAAA
>CATXDC010000060.1 GCA_958366985.1 uncultured Oscillospiraceae bacterium | reverse complement strand
CTAAGCTGACCGATGACCAGATAATGTGATTATGAATGTGCGACTTGTCTATGTGAGTGCAGACCACAAAAGCATGATTCTCTTTTGTGAATCTCCTGGCAAATTCCACTCCCAGCCGGTTGGCTTCTTCCAGGGTAATCTCACCGGGGCGGAAGGACTGGCGCACATGATAGGCAATCACATCATTCGCGCCACGCACTCGTCCGGTAGCGGCAATGTACTGCCGCTTTGCCAGAAGAAACTCTGCATCCGCAGTCCGGCTGTCACACGCATAACCGGTAATGAGTTTGCCGTTATCTGTTTGAATATTCTTGCTGTAAAAAACCATGATTCCGGTAATATGGAAACCGGTATTCCGGAGCGGAAAACATCTTTAATTGGCTTATTTATAATTGACAAGAAATTGAGCGAATGTCAAGCCCAAAGCCGCTTTGCGGGGCGTAAGCCGGCTTTACATTTGTGAGATTTCTTATACTCTACATAATTTCCAATCGGTTTCCTAATAACCGGACAGTATAGACTTGCTGACCGGAATATTCATCTGTTTTCTGTGGATTTACTACATAATCGATGATGTCACTGGTCGTCCGACTTTCTGTGCGGCCTTTGCCAACATGAAGCGGCATGATTCTTGTGGTTGCCATAATGCTTCCTCCTCTCCAAACACAAAAGCTGCCACCCAACGAAGCTTTATCGTCGAAGTGACAGCTTTCTGTCATTATGCACACCTTTGTAATGGTGCTTTTATGTTCTTTTACTATTCAAAAATTCAACCAGCTCATAAACTGTCGTTACCGGATTACTGTCTCGGCAGATCACAGCAACCTGATCTCTGGTTAATCTCTCCACTCGTTCTTTTGCGTACTGAATAGCTTCTGGCTGATGTTCCTGCAATTCTTCAAAAACATCCACACTTTTTCCGTAATTTTCCAAATATCCTTTGTTTTTCAAGATGTCAATTACCGTAGCGGAATCTTTCAAATATCCATTCCGTTTTTCAAAATGGAGCAGATACCAATATTCAAATGCCGGATTGGAATATGCGATTTTGTACCCATGCTTCTCCGAATAGGAAATTGCAGCTTGAAGCTCAGAGTCTTTATTATCATCACAGTCAAATACACACCAAAGCTGATCTCCGTCTTTCGGATAATAATCTGCTTGAGAGATCAGTGATTTTGCGTGTTTCACCAAATGTTCCGCCGCTTTATGTTTTGATGGAATTGGAATAATATCCACCAGGCAGTTTCGTGAACGAAAATGTTTGAAATAAAGTGTCTCTGTTTCTTTCCCTTCGCAGATGATATAAACAATCGGTTTACGCTTCCGCCGCTTAACTTTGTTCGGATCATACTCTTTTCGCATCTTGCTCATCAGGCGTCACCTCCGATAAAAGGGATTGCACCAAATCGTCCCTGAAGATAACCCTTACGCACATTTTCTCCTTTTCTTGGAGAGAAAGATGCCAACGAGTAAAACTCTGTTGCACAAGTTTCATCGTTTTTTTCAGCAAACCAAATCTGATCTCTACGGAAGAAATTCAAGTCAAGCAGCATTGCATCGTGTGTTGTAAAAATCAGCTGCGCTCCCTTTGTATTGACAGCCTTATCCTGCACCATTTCAATCAGCCTTCTGGTTAAAAGAGGATGCAGACTATCTTCAATTTCATCAACAACTAAAAGTGCGCCGTTTTCAAGTGCCTGCAACCATCCTCCGATGCGGGCAAAAAAGTGTTGTGTACCGACAGATTCCTGCTCCATTAAAAGCTGAAAGTATTCTGTTGTACCGTCCTCGTTAATAATTCGATGTGTTGTCGTAATAACCGGTATTTTACCAGAGGTATTCTTGATTGTAACATCGGTGATTCCAAGATCGGCAAGCATCAATTCTTTTAAGATTCGAGCTTTCTTATCATCACCGCTGACAATCTGGGCAACAGTTTCTGAGGTAGCTGGCTCTTCATCCATCAGAAATGTCAACTTTTCCAGGAACCACTGATAAGCATTTTCCGTCTGAGGCAGATTCCAGTCATTAGAGGACACCAGATAGAGCTTATTGTCCGGTGTTCGGTTACTCAGAGTAACCTGCTCATTTACATTTTCCCGGAACTCATACACTCCATTTTCTCTTGAAAAAATTAAGGCTTCACGGCCATTCGGCCAATGGTAAAGATACTCTTTGTAAATCTTCTTTGCATCAAAAGAAAAACCGTATGTGTAACGAACTCCCTGAAAAATAAATACGATTTCAAAAGAAGTCGGGACCTTTGTTCCGCCAAACGGCTCCCACGGCAACTTTTGACCTTTAGAAACTTTTGCAGCATTTCCCACAACCATTTCTTTCATCGTCATCATTGCATGTAATACGTTACTTTTTCCGGCTGCATTTGCACCATAAATTGCAAGTACGGGCAGCAATGTCTTCTTTTCATCTGGATGAAGCAGATACTCTTCAAATGACTTATCCTTAGAGGCCGCAAAACTGATCACGGCACTGTTTTTTATTGACCTATGATTTTCAACTGTAAACTGAATCAACATAATGGAATACCTCCATTCTCAGTATTCGTATTTTCAGCCACTATTATAACAGTTAAAAATGCCTTGGTCAATATTTATAGCTTGTTTTTGCAGTTTTTCTGCGAAATTTATAAATAAATTCTTTCTCATCCATTTTTCGCAAAATATTCATCATACTATACCCCTACCATCTTAGTCAGAACAACTTAGTCAATGAAAATCCTGCACCTTACCCAACAGCCAGATTGCCGCAAGCGGTATTCCCATCGGACTAATCAAAAATGTCATCAACAACAAAATAAGCCCATTCTGCGGAGAATATGTAATCAACACTGCAACACCTAACAAAGCAAGAATCATGCTGATAAGCCCCAGAACCAGACCGGATACATAAACCAGGCCAAGACATATCCAGACAAAAAGTGTCAATGCAACAACAATTGGCGCAACGGCAATCATCAATAGTAGTTTCAAAATTTTTTGCGCAATCAGCATTTCATCAGCTCCTCCTTCAAACGATCCACATATTTCTTACACAGAACACTAATCTGTTTTTCATCATCTTCTGTCAGTTCACGCCTTCCCTGGGTCAGTTAGTCTGCGTGACGCTCAGATGAAATAGTGCCATCGGCTTTCAACTCCTTTTCTCTGTTCGCTTGACTGATATGGGTAATCGCCATGTGACGGACGGCTCGCTGGACTTCGGACAGGGAAAAGATGTGTT
>CATXDC010000059.1 GCA_958366985.1 uncultured Oscillospiraceae bacterium | reverse complement strand
CATATAAAAACCTCCTTGTAAATAAATTCAAAATCCGTTTAGAATTAACTCAATGCTATGTAATATATCGTCATAAACCTCAGAAAAATAAGCACACCAATCTCTACAAATTGCCATTCTGTAAAATTTGTTTGTCACCCTACACACTATCCAACATCTGCTGGCTTATTCCCGTACTCTGCTCCTCAGTTTGTTTCTACACAGCCTCTAATATCATGCTCCTGTATGCTTCTTCGTTTTCCGCACTGACCGACATTTCAATTCCGTCCATCATGTTTTTGACTCTCACATTATCCGCGGCATAATAAAATGTTTCACCGCTATATTCTTCTGTTTCTCCATGCCTTGGAAATCCTATGTCACAAAATTCCTGCAGTTCTTCCTCTCCCTCCCGGAAATGGAATGATACCGTATCCTGTTCCATATTGATTTTAATTCCAAATGATGCCTGTTCTTTCACTGCAAGTTGAAACATCTGCTCTTTTTTAACCGCAGTAAATAATTCTTTTCCCTCTATCTCTTCCGGGAACAAATAATTGCCTTTCATCTGTTCCAGCATTGGTGCTACACATAATCCTTTTTGTGGTGACATCGGATCATTCAGCACACCCTTTAAGCTATGCAGAAAATCAGCTACTGCAAAAGGGTAACTGAACCCTCCTGCATGTTCCGAAAAAAATAGTGTTCCTTCCCGTTTTCATGAACGGTATAAATTGCTTTTGTATTCATCTCATCCCTCCTCACAAATATCTACGATATGTTCACACAGTCTCTGCGGTATCACACTGCGCTCCCTCGAACCTTTCAGTCCCTGCGTTTCTCTCTTGGCTTTGTCATGGTTGGTCGCTCCTTTCTGCTCATAGACATAGAAAAAGGACAGTCGATTTTCTCGGCTGCCCTTGTAAAATAGGGAAAACTTATTTACTTTGCAAGAAAGTCTTGTTCTGATACTTCTTCATTAGAAGTATGGCTGTTTTTTGGGGTGAGGCCTATTAGTCTGAGGTTCCGTCGAGGTCTGTGTTCTGATAGTTTTCATATAACCAGTATTTTCCCTCAATTTCAACGACAATGCTATCGCCATACTGATAAACCGCAGCTCCTACAATATCATCATTTGCTTGGAAATTTTCTTTTGGTTCTTCCGAAGAACTAACTGTACTTTCGATTTTTCCTAACAAATTGAAAGAGCTTTTTTCATCTGCGAAGTTAGGTTGAGGGTCAACGATTCGATAAAGCGTATCATTTACATAGACCATAGGAACAATATCTCCACAAATAGGAACCAATGCCTTTAGCAAATCTTCTCCTGTTACACCTAATTGTGCCTCATCGCTTGCAAAAGGAATACGTAGCAGGTATTGTTGGTCTACTTCGTAAAGATATATATAAATACCCGATCCAATATCTTGTGTGTTACCTAAAAGAGAAAGAATGTCTGTTCTTGTCATTGTTGGTGTTAGTTGTTTAATTTGCTCGGCTGTTACCTGTGTCGGTGTATCAATTGGTTCTTTGTATTCTGGTATTAGACTACGGATTTCTTCGGTCAACGGGCTACTTTCTCCTGCGTCAATCGTTTTCACAGCTTCTTTTATTTCTTTATGAGAATAGTCGCTCAAATCTTCAACAGCAATGCCGAGAGAATTGAGATAATCAACCGCTGCATTATATTGAATTATATCAACGGCAAATGCGGTCAATGGTATCATCAAGCACAAGCAAGCTGCAATAGCCCCCCACTTTACCCAAATGGGCTTTTTGGCTTTCTTCTTGTAGTTGAGAGCTTCATCGACATATTTTGTGTCAAGCTCGCTCATAGCGTCGGAAAACTTCTTTGCGTTCATACGAATACCTCTCTTTCAATCAAATATTGCTTCATCTTCTCGCGGATACGGGTCAGCCGGACAGAAATGTTTTTTTCTGAAAGCCCCATAAACTCGGCTATGTCCTTATAGCTGTCGGAAAACCAATAGCGGCGCATGAAAATAACGCGGTTTTCGGTAGTCAGCGTGTCTAAAAATGCTTCAATGATACGGGCTAACTCTTTGGCTTCGATTTCTGCTTCTACTGTATTCGGGGCTGCTATACAGGCTTCAATTTCTTCCAAAGCAATCGTGTAATGGCTGCTCCGTTTGGCTGCTTCCTTTCTCCAATAGATTTTGAGTGAAATGTTCCGAACGATTTTCACAAGATAAGACAATAGCGGATTAGGTCGTGCTGGTGGAATGGCGTTCCATGCGCCTAAATAAGCATCATTTACACATTCCTCCGCGTCCCACCGATTCCCTACGATATGGTAGGAAAGCTTGTGGCAAACTTTTCCGTATTTTATGTCCAGTTCCCGCATGCCCTGTTCTGAACGCTCAAAAAACATTTCTATGATTTTTTCATCGTCTATCATCACACCGCCTCCTTTCCGGCTTCACCTATATACTACGGTTTTAGCAGCGAATACTACATCAAATTTCAAACTTTTTCAAAAAAATTATACCACACCTCGCGTGAGATTGCTTGCGTTAGCTTTCGCTGCTTCGCTGGCGGTTCTCCGGCGTTCCTCATTGTATGGGACGGTCAGACGGAAAGAGATGCGGTCTTTCTCAATGTCAAATTCCCTGCAGCCCGTTTCCGGGTCTGCGTCGGTCTGCTGGCAAATCGCCGGATAACGGCGGCTGTATGCAGCAGATGACATCCGGTTTCCCGAAAAGTTTTAAGATATCCTCTGCCGTCACCTTGTTGATGTCATCATACAGATCAATGTTTTCAAACTCTTTCGACCATTTCACACTGAATACTTCATGTCCCCGTTGTTCAAAGGCTTTCCCGATGCTCCTTGTTCCTGCAAATAATTCCAATACTTTCATCGTCCCATTCTGGTAGTGGTGCGCACCTCACCCCATGGGACTACTCATTTCCTCCTTCTTTTTCCTCTGTCTATAGACTTTTTTCCCTGTTTCCGCAAAAGGCATAACTTCTGCCGGCCTTTACTGCCGATTGCGCTGTAACAAAAATAAAAATGGCATAACCTTTCCGAATCTTCCAAAAAAGTTATGCCATGCTTAGAACTGCCCAACGGCTCTGCCGGTGGGTGTCTGACGGGTTAAGCCGCTCTTTTGCGGCATAACCCCTTTAACCTGCACTATTTTCGACCCTGTTTTACAGCCCCGTTTCATCCCCATTTTCGGAGTCTTGGATGCCTCCGCACTCCGGTTTTTCTGTTAATTTCTCCAAATCGGCTCACACAGGGCAGAATGCAGCCTAGTCGGTCACTTTATCCAGTTTTGCAGAATAACGTCACACGTTGCCACACGCAGGCTCACACGGCGGTGTCTGTGCCGTTTCCTTTCCAT
>CATXDC010000058.1 GCA_958366985.1 uncultured Oscillospiraceae bacterium | reverse complement strand
AGGCATTACCGTAAATCAGTAAGTGGGACATTAAGGTCTCCCTGAAAACAAATGATGTCATTTCTGGATTTGGCTGATCGTGGAGCAAAAAATAGAGCGGGTGCTGCGGCACTCGCTCTTTTCCGTTTTCAGTGTATTGATATAGATGCAAAGGCAACTGTGCGATTGCTTCCGACAATACTCTTACACAGGCGTACACAACAGTATGCTGCATGGCACTTCGGTCATCCACTCGTTTGCCGCTGTGCGCTCGTCCAAAAAAGTAGGTGTAGGACGGGCTGTCGTAGCTGTTCTGGGGCTTATCGCGGCTTTTGAAAAGTCCTTTGAAAATGCTCATGGGGATCACGCTCCTTTCAGGATTGAATTTTTCGGTGAGATGTGATATAATATAGTAAATCTGGGTATTAGATTTAGCTAAGTTGTAATTTTTATAAAAAGGATGTGCAATATGATATATTTAGACGCTAACGCCATTTATTGGTATTATGGTAGGGATATGTTGCATTTACCTCTAAGTGATCCTAACCTTGATGTAAATAAACTATGTAATTATTTAGATATCCGTACTGATTTGAGTTTACCTGCTTCTGTGCTTATGGAGATAGTTGTCCATTTTAGAGATTATCCGGATGATATAAAGAACATTCTTTCATTCATAAAAGATAAAAATATAAAGGTTCTGAATAATTTACCTAATCACTGCTTTACATCGGACGAACTAACCATTCTACAATTATGTGCATCAAGAGATACACTAAAAAAATATGCGTATAAATTGCTTGATGTAAAGATAGAAATAGAGATTCGACACGCATATGTGTTCCTTCAAACAATCAGCTTATTGTATGCGGATTATTACCTTAAATCTATTTCTTCATTAACTGATGATATCAGGGGAAACGTCTTGCACTATTTAGGCAATGATTTTTTAAATGAAATGAAAGAAGACCACACCTCACAATTAACTAAATCTCTTAAAGACGGGTATGCGGATAATAATAAATCACAGCAATATTTAAAGAAAAAATATATGGAATTGCTTGTTCAAAACTGTGTTATTTTTCAAATGATTATTGACACGGTGACGAAGTTCTTGGAAAATGAACAAGATTTATACACGGTAATGTGTAATTCAGCTCAAAAAGCACGCAATAGTGGTTTTGATGAAGACCACATAATGAGAATTGTTGTTGACGCTCTTGCTACTGACTCTACTTTTCTACAGGAAGCTAAAACAAGAATCCCTGATATTTTCAGGGAAAAGGGATATACAAAGCATCAAGCTAAATACATAAAAACACTTCTTAGTGCTTGGTTAGAACGGGGTCAGAAACTCAAAAAGAACGATATCTTTGATATGCTTTATGTTGGCTCTGTTGACAAGCAAGTTGTAAATAGAAAGAAGAGTATTATATTTGATCAAAATTCATACCTTCTTTCTTTTGATTCGGCTGTGCTAAGCTTTATTTGTGAAGATGAGTGGAATAAACACTTGTTAAATAAGTTCTTGCTATCTAATCGTTAATCTTAAACAATCATTTTCCAAATTTACA
This sequence comes from uncultured Oscillospiraceae bacterium, assembly GCA_958366985.1. GTDB lineage: Bacteria > Bacillota > Clostridia > Oscillospirales > Acutalibacteraceae > UMGS263. The sequence continues at coordinate 1,867 of CATXDC010000058.1, read as the reverse complement.
ATAATTATAAAACTAACAACTCCCTCTCATCATAAACACTCGCCCCAGAATCACCCAATCCACAGCGAATTGCACGGTCAAGAGCCATAATCAGGGCAACCGCACCGTCAATTTTCTCTGTGGATTTTTCTTTGTCCGGCTTGATGTTTCCGGCAGGGTCACGGCGAATGAAAATGTTATCCATCATCCACCTTAAAACAGGGTGTCCGTTGTGGGCAAGTGTCTGTTCCAAGGTCAGCTTCATCAGTTCCTTGGTCGGCGGTGACATATCTTTGTATCCTTGCCCGAATTGCACCATCGTAAAACCAAGTCCCTCCAGATTCTGTGACATCTGCACCGCACCCCAACGGTCAAAAGCAATTTCTTTGATATGGAATTTCTGCCCCAGTTCATCGATGAAGTTTTCGATAAAGCCATAGTGGACAACATTGCCCTCCGTTGTTTTCAGATAACCCTGCTGCTCCCACACATCATAGGGAACGTGGTCACGGCGAACTCTTAAAGGCAACATTTCTTCCGGCAGCCAGAAGTAGGGCAGAACGTAGTAATGCTCGTCATCATCTGTTGGAGGAAATACCAAAACAAAAGCTGTAATATCCGTTGTAGAGGAAAGGTCAAGTCCACCGTAGCAGATTCTTCCTTCGAGTTCGGATTCATCAAAAGCGACCTTGCATTTGTCCCATTTCTCCATCGGCATCCAACGTACCGCCTGTTTTACCCATTGATTGAGTCTCAGTTGTCGAAAAGCGTTCTCTTCGCCGGGAGTTTCCTTTGCAGAATTACACGCCGCCAACACCTTATCCATGCCGATTGTCTTGTCGAGTGACGGATTTGCTTTTTTCCACACCTTCGGGTCAGTCCAGTCCTCGGATTCATCTGCACCATAGATAACCGGATAGAAAGTCGGATCATGCTTTCTGCCCTCCAGAATGTCCTTTGCCTTTTGGTGAACTTCATAGCAGATTGAATTTGTGTCCGTTCCGGCTGTGGTGATGAGAAAATACAAAGGCTGCATTCTGGCATCGCCGGAGCCTTTGGTCATAACATCAAAGAGCTTTCGGTTCGGCTGCGTATGCAGTTCATCAAACACAACCCCGTGAATGTTGAAACCGTGCTTGGAGTAGGCTTCTGCCGAAAGCACCTGATAAAAGCTGTTGGTCGGGATGTACACGATACGCTTTTGTGAGGTCAGGATCTTCACTCGCTTGGAAAGGGCAGGGCACATTCGCACCATGTCGGCAGCCACATCAAACACTATGGCAGCCTGTTGGCGGTCGGCAGCACAGCCGTAAACTTCGGCACGTTCTTCACCGTCACCGCAAGTTAATAGCAGAGCAACGGCAGCAGCAAGCTCTGATTTGCCATTTTTCTTCGGAATCTCAATGTAAGCCGTGTTGAATTGCCGATAGCCGTTCGGTTTCAAGATTCCGAACAGGTCTCGGATAATCTGTTCCTGCCAGTCCAGCAGTTCAAATTTCTTTCCTGCCCAGGTGCCTTTGGTATGGCTGAGGCATTCGATAAAGGAAACAGCATAATCTGCCGCCTTTTTGTTATACTTGGAATCCTCCGCCATAAAACGGGTCGGTTTAAATCTTGCTATTGTTCTCACCTCCAAACAAAAAAGACCTGCCAAAAGCAAGTCTGCATCATTTATTTTAATGCCCTCATGGGGCAGTTTTGTAATCGAGATTCCATTCCCATTGTAACCATGTTACCATACAAAAGCAAGGATAGCAAGCGGCTAAACAGACAGAAAAAACGTAGAAATTTCGCCGTTTTCTTGTGTAAGATACACCAATAGAAATTTTTCCGGTACGACCGCCAGAGCCTTTCGGCTCCGGCTTGTGGGATTCGGTTTTGGAAAAAT
>CATXDC010000057.1 GCA_958366985.1 uncultured Oscillospiraceae bacterium | reverse complement strand
AATCGTCATCGCTTTTACCTTTAACACTCATAATGACATTCAAGATATTTTCCGTTTGGCAGGGGAAAATAAAGCTCCCCGGCGTAACTGTCGCCTGTACAACCACCATCCATCCATTGGTTACAATACTCATGGTCGATGTATTTAAATTCTTCCGGCGTTTCGATGAGGCTGTCGTTTCCATCTAAAGCCTCGTGGTAAAATACCTGTTTATTGCCAACAGGTTCATCAACAATTTTGTAGCCGTAGAATGAATATTCTTCAAAAAAGTTAACTCTGAAACTCTCTTCTCCCAAATCTGTTTTTATGAGCCAATCATAAAGTCTGGCAGCAAATTGTTCTGTTTCATCAAGAGGTTTAATTACCGCTGTTTCAACAACCTTAAACATTTTTTCATAGATTTCATTTTCTGGAATCCAAACATCTTTCCCGTGAGTGCTTTTTTGAATTTGCAATCCCTCTTGAACGGTATATTTCCCAGCTTTATCTATATTATATGTATAGCCTTGACTATCTTCCCTATAAAACATCGCATATCCATCAGAGTTTCGGAAAGACACGATAAATCCCATTAAATTACTCATTTTTCCCCACTTTCGTCGATAGCGGCATTGATACGGGTTAATAACAAATAAGCCTCATTCGAACCTACCTTTCTTAAAGATTGCGTCCAGTCATCAACGGGGGCGATGTCAAAAGAAACTAAATTACTCATCATATGTTTTCCTGCATAATTAAACCACGCATATTTTAAACTTTCCTTGCTTGGTTTATTCTCGTGCCAAAACCACCTTCCGTCCTGATCCATAGCCACCCAGCCCGGGCGCATTCTAGGCGCGATATAGCGCATAAACTCGTCAATCGTCATTGCTTTAACCCCACATACTTAATTTTTCGACAACTTTTTCTTTTGCTTCCTTTAATGTTTTGAAGCAGTCATTTCCCTTTATTGGTGTAAAAACATAATTTACAAACACATACCAACAACTGTTTTTACGATATTTAGCAATATACCCAACATAACGCCCGTTATCTTTGAGGCTATATTCAGACCACCATACTTCGTTAGGTTCTTTTTCAAAAGTTATTGTCATCATTCCTCACTTTCACCTATAGCGGCGTTGATACGGATTAACAAAGTTATAACTTCATTGTTGATTTTCTTTTGAAAATATAAGTGCTGCTTGCACTCCTTCAGCAGGCCGCGGAGCTCTCTGTTTTTAATTACCTGCTCGTTTCCTTCGTTCAACAGTCCGCCTATATAACCAAGGTTTTCAATGTTTTCTTCTTTAAGTTTTTTAACCTTTTCGGCGAGTTCAACGAAATGGTTATAATCACAAGGAGCTATGATTTTAGCATAATCCCTATCTGGAGAGTAGAAAAGTCCGTCTAACGCAAATGCATATCCATACTCATCAATTTTGACTGGTTCAATTTTGCCGTTTAATAAATCTGCCCACCAAATACTTTTATTAGGTAATTTTCCTTCCTTCCAGTCCTTAGTCAGTTCTTCGGGGGTTTTTGTCATTTGTTTGCTCCTGTTATTTGGTTAAAGACATAGTTCCAGCTGCTTAGGCATTTGCACAACTGCGATTTTTGTATCCCTTTTGATCAAAAAAAGTCTCCCTTTTTTGATAGTCAAATTGTATTTATAGTAAGAAGCTACGTCGGCAAAAAAGTCGTACCATGAACCGTACCAGTTACGGAACGGGCGGCCACAAATACCGACATCTTCCTCTCCGATTGGCGATCCCGAGCCCCACCAGTTGTTTGTTTCGCTGCAATCTATATCCACCCCAAAAACATCAAGCTCCAATCTTCCGTTTAAGTTTAATAAATTTGTGCCGGAGATAATCTTTTTACTATAGGCGTTAATATTAAGCCTTATTTTCCCGATGCTTAGCATGAAAGAATAATTCTCACCCCCCCAGTAATCGGGAATGACAACCTCTTTGGGCTGGCAGATGTCGCTTAATCTATCTATGTCAACCTGTATTTTTACCATTTTTTTTCCTTTGTCTGCCGGGGCGGGGTGGCCGCCCCGGGGTGTATCAATGTTATTTGGCCATTTGGTTTGACAAATTATAAAGCGACTGCAAGCCGATTGCGTCAAACGGGTTGGCGGAGTTTCCGTCAGAACCGCCGGCAACAATCATGTTTGCCGGGAATTTGACAGAGGCGACAGCCTGAGCAATGCCAACCTTGGTTTTGTATTCCCACTCCGCTGCTTCTTGCGGGGTCAGACCGGCGGAAACTTTCAAACGGTTGGCCTCGGCCTGTGCCTTGCCTTCTGCAAGGATCTTCTCGGCGTCAAAAGTAGCTTTCTCGGCGTTGAGCTTGGCAACGTCTCTGTTTTTGGCCGCCTCGGTCGTTTCAATAATCGCCTTTGCTTTGGCTTCCGCCTCTGCTTTGGCCACGGCTGCTTTTCCCTGTTCGGTAATGGTGATTGTTTCCTGCCGGGCTTTCTCGGCCTGAGAACGGGCGAGGACAGCGGTTTGCTCGGCCTCTTTTTGGGCGTCGATAATCTTCAGGATTTTCTCTTCCGGCTGCGGATCTCCCATCACTACCTGCTGGATTTCTATTCCGTATTCATTTAATAGGTTTTTGCCGATAATTTTGGGCTTGCCGTTTTCATCGGTGCGAACTTTTGCCAGCCGGTACTTGGTGCCGTCCGGCATTTTAACGTCCTCATAATAGACGTCGTACGCGCCGTTTTGCAGCTGCCCTTCCAAGACGCGGGCGATCTCCGGCTTGCGGGCGGAATATGTATCCGAAGCCGTAAACATCGGGGCTGTTTTGTTTGACAATACGTCAACGGTGTTCTTTTTGATCAAGTTTTCGACAACGTTGTCATAAGACCCGAAGTCTTTATGAAGCTTCAGGCGGGTTGCTTCATCGGCGGGCAATCTGAATTTTACGGAACCGGAGAAAGTAACCTTTGCGCCGTCTGACATTGTCGTAATCTCCCGAAAGTCAATGTCACCGGAAACTTTATAAGTTGAAATGTCGGCAAATCCGTCCCAGTACATTCCGGGCTTGCTGATAATTGACATTTCGCCGGAGCCGGGGGCCTGACGGATTTTGTATTCTGCGTAATCGTTTGAACCCCACAGGTTACAAGCAATGATAATGCCGATAATGACGACGATGGCGGCAATAATTTCCTTCATTTTTTATCCTTTCATTTGATTTTTTTATAATCTCTGTATGCTTTTTTAACTGAGGCATACACACTCAGAAACGCGCTTTTGAAGAGCCAGCAAAAGCTGATCAAAAGCAGGAATATTGTTAAATATCTGAACCACATTGGTTTTTCCTTTTGTTGTTTTTAATTTGTGTTGGTAAGGTCGACGGGCTGTATTCCCTTATCTTTTTCAGTTTCTGATTTCTCATTTTCCCCGAAAACTTTTCCTAAAATTTCGGATAAGCTCCCG
>CATXDC010000056.1 GCA_958366985.1 uncultured Oscillospiraceae bacterium | reverse complement strand
AGAAATACACCACTTGCGGTCTTTTTGCGTTTACGGGGCAAATACGGCGTTATATCGGTTTATATGTGTAATCAATGCCGTTTTCAACAGCTTTGATACTGCCTATCTGGTCTTTATAGCAGCCACGGGCAGCAATCACACGGGCTTTGCTGACAGCTGCATTTTCACTTCCTGCATTAACATTCAGCCAATCAATGCGCACACCGTCATTGTCCACAATGGAGATTTGAAAAGACTTGTGAGGTATGCGCTTCACAGAGCCTTTGCCGTTGCACTGGTAGCAAGGACCAGTCATGCCGGATTTATAAATGAATTTGCCGGAACCATTACACTTGCTGCAAGTAACAATATCTGTTTTCATAGTCATTCACCATTCTTTCTGGGCGGAAGCAGTGCCGCCCGGTTGCATTATACTTCTTTTGCTTGCAATTCGTCCCATGTATGCTGGGCAAGTTCTGCCATAGCCTGCGGCGTTTCTTTCACGAACATTGCGAAAAGGAAAGTCAAGAACTGGCTTTTTGTGTCCTGCCATTCTTCCGCTGTCATATCCGGGTTTTCTTCCAACTTCATTTTCAGAAGCCGTTCTGTTATTTCCTGCCCAAAAGGAGTGTTAAGCGCTTTGCGTTCTGCCTGCGTTATCTTTTCCACAAATTCATCAAAGCTTCCAGCTATCATCATTTTTGCTTCCATCATTCATTCCACCTTTCTTTCTGGCTGGCTGCTATGCAATAGCAACCAGTCTTTCTGCACCCATTTTTCTTTCACGGACAACACCATCTTGATTGCTTTTCAGAAGACAAGTGATTGTCTTTCCGGTCTTGCTTGGGATAAGGTCAACCACGGTGCTTGTATAGCCATAGTTCCACATGATAACGTCCCCGGTCTTTAATTCCTTTACTGCCTTTGCTTCCTGCTTGTTATATATTCCTTGAAGTTTTACTGTCATTGCTTTGTCCTCCGTGTTCTGTATTTCTTTAACTGTCTTTATTATATACTTACGGAAGTATAAAGGCAATAGACACAATGCACAAACTTACGGAAGTATAATTGTATAATGTGTATACTTCCGTAAGATAAAAGCATTTTACATGGTGCCGATAAAATCAGAACTGGTCAACGCCCAGAACTGCGCAGCGTGGATAGTTGGGAATTTTGGAATTTCCCATGTGATATTATCGTACACAATTTTGTATATACCATTCTGGTTGACTGTCAGATAATATTTATCGGTATCAGTTTTACGGTCTGCCGGGTGCGTGTCCTGCACCATGAATGAAAGCCCGTTCTTTCTAAAGCGTCTGTTATAAGATTTTGCCATATTATTTCACCTTTTCTTTCTGGGCGGCAGCAGCGCCGCCCGTGCAGTTATTAGTCAAGGCAACATTCCATTGAAATTGGATATTGCGATTTTAATTTTTCAAAAACAGCCTTTGTGACCCGGTAGCTGCGCCAGTTTTCAATTTTCTTCTGGCAACCATCAATCCAGTGGGCTTCAATTTCTGTAATGCCCCTGCCTTTTAATTCAAGCGGGGTATCAACAAAATAATGTTTGCCATAATATGAAAGGCTGGCTTCCATCTTAACTTCTGGCTTGCGCTGTCCCATTTCTGGGGTGTAGCAGTGCAGCCCGTTTATTCTATCTTCCATGTAAATGATTTTTCCCATATCGTTTAACCTCCGTGTGTTTGATTTCCTTAACTGTCTTTATTATATACTTACGGAAGTATAAAAGCAATCGGCAAAATACACAAATATACTTCCGTAAGATTGTATAAAATGTATACTTCCGTAAGAAAACAAAGTGTGATATACTGATTAAAAACCACAGGAGGTGCAGAAAATGCCAGATACAACAGAAAAGAAGACCATACCGAGAGGACCAGCAGCCACGGCAGCAAAGAACAAATACCGTGACAATAATTATGACCGCATGGAACTTGCAGTGCCAAAAGGAATGAAAGCACGCATAAAAGAGATTGCAAAGCAGCAGGGCTATTCCTCACAGAATAACTATGTTGTGGAAGCAGTAAAAGAGAAGTACCAGCGGGACACCGGGGAGGAATTGACGTGGCAGAAAGAATGATTATAGAGCCAGTGGAGAGGATAGAAGAAAATTATCTGGAAACCAGAAACAAGGTGATTGAAAATTGCTGGCACATGATAGTTGGGAACGACACGCCAAAGCAGGAAGACGGCTGGCTTGAAGTAATGAACGATAGACAGACGAAAAACGGGATTGCTAATATATACAACTTTATATATAAAGGGGAAAAAGCACTGACACTGGAAGAAGTACAAGGGTACGGGGCAAACAGGTATTTTATCAGTAGCAAGGAATATACGCTGGCAGATTATATGAGAGCAGTGCAAAATAATTCTGAAAATAACTAAAAAACCTATTGACAATATACTTCCGTAAGTATATAATAAAGATAGTTAAGGAAGTCACAAAACCTTAATGAATAGGCAAGGGAAAGGAGAAAAACATGGAAGGTATGACAGATAAACAGTTTGATAAAATCTTAAAAATGGTCAGCATGATTTTAGATGGTTGCAAAGACCTTGAAGAAGCAAAAGCAAAGGTCAAGGAACTTACAGAAGACCAGAAAAAAGAAAAGTCAGCCGAATAGCTGACAGGGACAAAACAGAGGGGCGGCGGGCTTGCCACCAAAGCCCCAAACTGTTTGTATAGATAATAACAAGAAAATGTGGCAAGGTCAATATAAATTCAATACGGAGGTGCAACACATGGAATGGAAAATGTCAGACATGATGGAGCATGAGGAAAAGAACACAGAACAGAGAATTTCAGACCCGTTCAGCTGGGACGGTCACGAAACAGAAGCAATGCTGGCTTGCGAAAGCGGAAACGGGACAGCAAAAGAACTGGTTGCAGTTGTGAGAGTGAGAGCAGAGGGAAGACCAGAAGCATTTTACAGAGTAAAGGAAGCAGGACAGAAAAACGCAGACTTTGAAAGCTGGCTTGAAGCGGTAGACTATTATAATTGCATTGAAGAAGAAAAGCGCCCAGAAGCGCCAGACACCGGGATTGCGAAAGTAGAGATAACGGACGAAGACTGGAAAACGGCTATTGCGCAGCACAAGCAACCAATCCCAGCAGGTGCAAAAGTAAAAATAACTGGAAAACTGCAAAACCTATACGGCGACTTTTTAACAGTAGAATACAACGGCACCAGATACACAGTTGACCCACGAAAAATCAAAATGCAGGGTGATAAAATGATAAACAAGGAAGCGGCGGCAGAGTTCGCAAACAAAAACTGCACAAAGTCAAATTGCTTTATGTGCAAAGAGGGCGACAAGTACGAAACATACAGACATTGCCCATTCTTGCCATTGAAGTTGATTGCAAGAGAAAGAAAAGTGACCCCAGAAGATGTGCCAGACACAATGGGAGAGTAAGAGAAAACCCCGGCAGGCAGCAGGCTTGCTGGGGTTTTCTTATACGTTGTACTAACTTAACACAGCCCACGGGAGCTTTGGACTCAAAAGCTTCCAGATTGTTGCTGGAAA
>CATXDC010000055.1 GCA_958366985.1 uncultured Oscillospiraceae bacterium | reverse complement strand
AAGCCATTTGCAGATAGCGGCCGGCTGCCTGTGTGTTGCCCCGTTCGATGGCGGCGGCAGCGGCGTTGAGGTTGGCAACGGGGCTTGCCGGATATATCTTGACACTGATGTCTATGATTTTGTAGAACTGTTCCGGAGTGTTCTTGTAGCTGATGGCTACTGTGTAAAGCTCGCGTAACGAAAGCATCTGCGGATTGATTTCGGCTATGACACGTGCTTCGTCCAGACTGAAGTTCAACTCTTTTTGGTTGCGTTCATCGGTGGCATCGCTTTCGGGAGATACATAGCTTCCCTTGAAGTGCTGTCTGCCGGAAGAAACAGGACGGGATTCCGAGATGACAGATGCAGAAGGGGATGCTGCAAAATCTCCCTCCCGGGTCCTGTCCTGTCGGGGAACGAAAACACTTTCTGTTTTTGTTGCTCTTATTATTTTTATTGCTTTATCCGGGATAGGGATATTTTCACTTTGTGTCTTTTTCCCATTGCCGTTGATAACTTCTTTTTTTATATTCAGGCTGGCTTGCTGCACCCATTCCGCCATAGGAAGTGAAGCACGGTAATCGATGCTTTGATTGCCCTCGTCGAGGGCGATGGCGGTGAATACGGGAGGGACATCTGTTTTGCCTCTCCGTTTGTTGAGCGCCGAAGTGCGGCGGTACAACCGGTGTGCACGTTCTCCATTGAGCAGAATCCGGGGAAGCTCCTCACTGTGCTCTCCATCTGTAAGGATAGGGGTGAGGCAGATATGACTTTTGGAATCCATTTGGGAAGCACCGAATGTCATTTTCATGGATATCACGGCAGAGTCTTGCCGGAGAGTGACAGACGGAGGTAAAATGTCAAGTCTCAGATTTTGTGCAGTGGCGAATGTGCCGCATAATAAAAGACTGAATAGTATGTTTGTTTTAAGTTTCATGACTAATTGGGGTGTATGTTGCTTTTATATATTTATTGAATGAAATAAATGAATGAAATGCCTATTTGGGTTGGCCCGAAGTAATTGGAGTGTGATTGCTTGATGAGTGCATCTCCTTTGGCGGGGCCGTATTTATCATAGGTGAGGTGGGCATATCCGACGGATATGCTTGCTTCGAGACTCCAGAATGTGCTGAGCAGCCATTGGTGTCCATAGGTCACTCCGCAGCCTATCAGATTACCTTGGTAACGGTTGTTCTTGACTGTGGTGAAAGGGGTGGTTCCGCTGAAATTGTATTGGGCGAAGTGGGCTTGCACTCCGAAAAAACTTCCGATGAAGGTTTCATTGAGCCACCAACGATATTCGGGCTGGACCAGAATATGTTTCATCTTTTTGTTTTCGCCCAGATTCCAGGGGTTGTAATTGACACTCAGACTGAATGAGTGAGTGTCGTCGCATCTTATTTCTCCTCCCAAATTGAGGGTGCCGGTAAGGTCATAAAGAATATTGCTTTTTACAGCAATACTTTGGGCCGAGGCTGTACGCGAAGAAATAACTGTCAACATGATTGCTATTATCAATAAATAAGAATGTCGCATTGTCAATATTTTTATTTTATGATTTTTCTGTTACTTTAGAAGTAACGGAAGAGGCGGAGGAAGGGAAAAATCCATAGCTACAGAGGTAAAGTGTGGATTTTGTGGATGTTAGGAGAAAGAAAGCGCTTAAAATAAGTATTAACCCATGTTAACGATTAGTATGTGGGGAGGGAGAGGTGTATGTGTAGGAAAAAGATTTTTTAAACTAGAAACGAAAAAAAAGTGTATAAATCTTGCATCATATCTAAAGTTTGTATACTTTTGCTTCCAAAATATCTTCCGTTACTTCTAAAGTAACAGTATTGTAATTCTCTGTTTTATAATATAATGTGAAGTTTTAAAACTGCTTATATAGAAAAATTGATGTATTTAATTATTACCTTATTGGCTTTGTTTAATTCATCATTCTTAAAGCTTTTCAAATAGGTTTCGGTCACTTTCGTGGAGGAATGTCCGAGAGCGTCACAAATCAGTTGTTCTGAGAAATGGCAATATTTGGCTAAAGTAGCCCAGGTGTGTCGGGCTGTGTAGGAACTGACGTTGAACTTGATGCTGCAATAAAAAGCCAGCTGCTTCAGGTCGTAGTTCAGTTTCCGCAGGGCATGTTGGTATTCGATGTATTCTTCTTTGTTTTCTCGGTTTCCACTGAGGATGGGGAACAGGTAAGGAGAGTCGGCATCCATGCTTTTATATTGTTGAATAAGCTTCATGGCTGTGGGAGGTACTTCTACGGTGAGCAGGGTCCCCGTTTTGTGCCGGCGATAGGAGATAACGGAATCTTGCAGGTCTTTTTTGTGCAGATATGCCAAGTCCACAAAGGGCATTCCGCGTAGCAGGAACATTAAGGTGAGCCATGCCCGGCTTTTTTCCAGGCTTTGCGATAAGGATTGTGGAAGAGGTGCTTTCAGTAACTTATTCATGTCTCCGGCATCGAGGGCGCGTTTGGTGTTGGCTTTTACTCCGGTATATACGTGGCGGAAGAGGCGGGGCTTTTCTTCTGCCAGGCCTTCGTCTACAGCTTTGTTGTACGTGCTCCGCAAAGTACGCATGTAAGTGGAAACGGTATTCCAGGCACATCCCTTGTTGCGCAGATGGCTTTCAAATTGTTTCAGTCTGGAACGGTCCATTTGGTTGAACCGGATGACATCGGCCTTACAGAAGAGCCTGAGGGCATTCAGTGTACTTTGGTAAATGTGGGCGGTGCTGAAGCGTTCTTCTTCTTTTAATGCCCGAATGAGCTGTTCCATAAATTGGGTTAGGTTAGGTCTTTCTTTCATCGTTCTTTCTTTATTAATTAAATAATGTATATTCTCTGTTTAGATGTGCATTCTTTAAGTTAATCTTAAAAGTTCGGATGAAGTTTATTTGTTTACCGGTTTGTTTCTTTTTGGGATAGCTTGTGCTTTTTCTTCGTTTTTTGACGATTGGCGGAGTTGAAAGACGGTGGTTGCCTTGGTTATGTTGAAACATAAAAAAAAAGTTGTGCCAATATTTTTGACACAACCTTATTCATTCTTTTTCTTGTATACTTTAATCGACTATGCGCTTGTTCATTATGATATAAACAACCAGTCCAACAATGATAAGAGCAGCTGAACCACCTAAAACTGCGTTATCATTAATAGCAGAACTTCCTGCGCAGAAGATACCAACCAAAATAGCGGCACCAATGATCATAAGTATCAGACCTAAATTCTTAAGTAAGCTTTTCATGTGTGTATTTTATTAATAGATTATTTTTCTTGTGCACAAATTAAAGCATAATTCTGTTATGAAGGAAATTATTTTAGGAAAAAAAGATGAAATAGCAGAAATTCTTTAATCTTTGGTGTTCGTAAATATCTTCCTTAGTACATCCTGACTAACTTTCAGCTCTTCTAATGTTAATCCTTGCAAAGCTTCTTTTAATGTCTTATTGGCGATAAACCGTGCTTTTTCTTCCAGTTCACGTCCTGTTTTGGTTAAATGAACCAGATTCGTGCGACGGTCTTTCTTGTCCGAGATACGGACTACCAAGTGCTGACGCTCCATGTTGTCTATCAGACGAGTCATGCTGGGCTTGTCTTTGAAAGTGGCATTACACAGTTCTTGCTGGGTTACTCCGTCCCGTTCCCACAGAAACAAAAGCACTGTCCATTGTTCAGGAGTAATGTCTACTCCGTTCTGACGGAAGTTGCGGCTCAGTTTCCTATTGATGGCTGCCGACACTTTACCGTTCAAAATAGCGAATATCAGCTGGATATCAAAACTAAATTGTTCTATCATATAATTATTGTTTAAACAACTTTGCAAAGATACGATTCTTGTGGGAATAACGCAGATTTTAAGGATGAAAAAATACTAAAAGGCAAGATTAATTGCAAAATGAAACTATATTTTTGAAAGAAAATGCCTGTAAGTCTTTGTAGATTAAGAGAAAATATCTACCTTTGCGCTCGCAATTTAAAATTTTAATTTAATAATTTAATTAACGTAGTATGAATCAATACGAAACCGTTTTCATTTTGACTCCCGTTTTGTCTGATGTTCAGATGAAGGAAGCGGTAGA
>CATXDC010000054.1 GCA_958366985.1 uncultured Oscillospiraceae bacterium | reverse complement strand
GGAACGCCCTGCTGTACATATCGCTATCGTATGTGGATTTTGGCAGGGTGCGTCCGGCAGGGCGCACCCTATTTTTGTTTTGTTCTCAATCTTCTAACCCGTGATTCCCAGCCGCATTCTTCAAATATTCTTCCGGCTCGCCGTTTAGAATCAGGTCTGCATACACCAGCGGGTCATTGTAGATGAGGTAGTCCAACTCCGACCTCTGCGCCATGGTCACATCCAACGCATCCTCGACCCCGGTGCAGTCAATGGAAATTTTTCTCCCATCCCGGAGCAGAAGCTCCACGCATCCGGTGTCCATGTTGAAATGGCAAGCTCTTGCATCGTACTTCATGTTTGTGTCCTTTCCGCCTTACGGCACTCTTACAGTGGTCTGTCGTGCTTTCTTATGATAAGGTCTAGGACGTTTTTCGATGGAAGCAAGGGATTCGTTCTGTTTTCCGAAGAATACAAAAAATCCGAACCCTTCTCCTATCGGAAAAAAGTTCGGATTTTGTTGATGTGGTGCACCTCCAGGGACTCGAACCCTGGGCCCACTGATTAAGAGAGCAAGCCGCCGGTTCGTCTCAATTTATGGAAGTTTCGAGTCATCGTTATTTTTAATCAAGACAACGTGATTTTTCACCCAGTAATTTCTGCACCCTTTGTCGGATTTTGCAACGAAAAGCACCTTCTGCACGTTTTGAAACCGTGCAAAATCCGTGCAGAAACCGTGCACTTACTCTCTGACAAACAAAAATCACACTATCCACCACCGACTTGACGGCAATGGTTTGAGTGACCGACCCAGATATCCTAAATTATCTCTCTATGTTTACAAAACATCTGTGATTCTCTCTTTCTATTACGTAAGGACGCAAATGAAGGGCCCCATAAACGTCCTACTAAAAAAAGGAGATTATTACTATGTTACTCAAAAATGGAAGTACTGGCAACTATGTTATGTACCTGCAGTATGGACTGCATATCATGTGCTGCCCTCCGGGTAGTTTTGACAGCAAATTTGGCTCTGGTACTGAAAATGCTGTTAAGAAGTATCAGGGCAAAAAAGGTCTTACCCAAGATGGCATTGTTGGCGATGGTACATGGAACGCACTGGTAAGCGACATTAAAACCATCCAGCAGCTCCTGAAGAACAAAGGTTATTACGCCAGTACAGTGGATGGCCTTGCAGGTTCAGGCACTTATAACGCTGTTATCAGTTTTCAGAAAGCATCCGGCTTGACTGCCGATGGTATGGTCGGCAGTGCCACCCTAAACGCATTGAACGCTTCTTCGGGCGGTACAAGTGGTCAATCTCATTCAATCACTCTGCCTACTGATAGAAACTATCTTTGGGCACAGAAGAATCCGGACATTGTTAAGCTTGTTGGAAATAGTGGTTGCTCTCTTGTTGCCGTGTTGAATACCGCTAATATCTATGGGCCTCGTGAATTCACCCCTAACGAAGTCCTGACTGCCTGTGGAAATTGGGGTGCAAACGGTCTGAATACTTGGGCTCTTCCCAGCAAGTGCAATGGTAAAATCGACACGAGCAACTACACTCATGGCGGTAAGGAGCAGGCGACTGTATTCAGTGCAGTCAAAGCAAGTATTGACAATAACCTTCCCATCATTATTCGGCTCAACAGTAGCGATGGCAAAAAGACGCATTTTGTCACAGCGATTGCTTATACTGGCAGTTGCTCCTCTGCAAGCAGCATTTCCGTCATTGATCCTGCTGGTGGTGTCATTCGAACTCTTGAGGAAGCGGGAACTGCACGCAATGAAACCGTATACGGTGATTATATCGCAACCGCTCGTCGCTCCTAAATATCTCTACTCTCTTCATCAACAATAAGTTGTAAAGCATCATTTTTAACATATATCCCCCCAAAGTCTTTTCTCAACTCTCGAAAAGGCTTCGGGGGGGATTTTTCAATGCCTATTATATGCAACACTTTTCACTATCTGCTTATCCAAGCTCAGGCGAGTGATATTTATTTACTCTCCACACATCCCCAACTTTTACCAACTGCATTTCATATTCGACTTTATTCATGTCATCATATGAATACTCATCATGTTCCTCATACGTTTCATTGGGATTATAGTATGCAATCATTACAAAATTTACTTGTGCTTCCGTTTTATTTTTCAAATAGTATCGCACTGAGCAGAAATCATCCGGATAATATTCTCCCACATATCCAGTAAAATATGGAATTTGTGCCAAATCATAGTCATCACAAACGGCAAGTTTTCCATTATAATTCACAAACTTTTTCTCAATTGAATCTTGTGACAAGAAATCATTTGTAAAAATAGATTTCATATATTCTTCAAACTCTTTATAAGAATTTTGATAGACCTCATAATCATGTCCGTTCAGTTTTACATATGTCGGCGCATTTTGCGTCATAGGCACAAAAGTCGGAGCATCTTCAATTTTAAAATTCAGTCCTTTTAAGTTACTTGATTGTCCCCAAAGTGCATAGTCTATTTTCTGCGCTTTTTCAAAAACAGTATATTGATCTTGATCTAAAAATACCGAGGTCGAATCAACTAACGTCTGGGAAAAATCTTGCAAATCATTTTTTTCTTCAGAATTGCATGAACTTGACGATGTATCCTGTGACGAAACTACTGTGGACATTGATGATGCTGTTGTATCATTCATTCCACATCCCACCAAATTCACCACAATACAACCTAGAATCACTATCATTTTTACACTTTTTGCACAATTCATATATGTTCTCCTTTTTTATAAGTTTATCAACATATTGTTTAGTCTCTATTACCTTCTTGTAAACTTTTTATATTAGCTCACAAAAATCTATTTTTCCGTTTACAAATCTTAACATTTTTTCTCTTTCCTCTTAAAAGGAGGAAAGAAAATTGAATTATACGCTTTTTGACCTTTTTCTAAATGCATATAACGGCAACTCCTTTGCACAGCTACAAATCGTCCAACGTTTTCAGCCATTACTGAAAAAATATGCAGCTCTTCTTAAGTATGAGGATGCCTATTCAGATTTACAATTATATCTTCTCGAATTACTGCATTCCGGAAAATTGACCAAACTTCAAAGAAAAGATGACGGCACATTAGTGAAATATATTGAATCCTCTATCCGGCATCAATACATTTCGCTTAACAGCCGAAAAAACGCCGTAGATAACTCTGTCATCGCAAGCGTTGATGAAATTGATTTCGATTAGATGTCTTTGTCCTCAAACGATGAATATCCTGAACTATTGATTTCCGATTTACATTCTGTTCTTCAACCTTCTGAACTGACCTTATTATCTCAATTTGTTTTTAAAGGAATGAGCATCGCAGATATAGCAGAAAAATCTGGTGTCAGTAGACAAGCTATCAACCGTAAAAAGCTTTCCATATTAAAAAAATTAGAATGTGCATTCTTCCCTAAAACTTCCAAATAAATTCTCATTCATTTTGATTTCATTCTTTAGTGTATAAAAGCTATTTTCTTCGCTCCCTTTAATCAAACCACCACGGCAGTTCCAGCCACAGGTTATCCATGGCCTGTTCCTCGGTCTTTTTGGCGCGGCCTTTTGTCAGGTGAAAGTATATCGCCGTGCCGATCAGCGGATGTTCCTCGCCATCGGTGAAGCCATAGCGGTACAGCAGATAGGTCTGCTCCCGTTGGGTCAGCCGTTTCAGGCCATCGTACAGTTCCCGGCGCGATTCCTGTTCTTCCATAATACTCTGCGGCTGCATGGCATAAGGGTCGGCTATGGCTTCGATGCGCCGCAGTTGTTCCTCTCCCGGCAGAACATCGTCCAGCGAAACGCGCTGGTAGCAGACGCCGTCCTTGTCCTCCGTTACCATCCGCTGCTCAAAAGCGGCAAAGGCATCCCGCACCATGTCCATCATAGCATTGCGGATGGCAGGAGCCGCATAGGTCATGAACTTCATTCCTCGCGCTGCATCGAACTTCGGCACAGCTTTCCATAAGCCCAGATTGCCCGCTTGTTTCAAATCGTCCGTGTCAAGGTTCAGACCGGCCTGTGCCAGATTCATGCTGCGAAAAAGGTCATTCGCCACCTTGCCAATAAAGGACTTGTTGTTGTCGATCAGGCTGTCCAGCGCAGTTGCATCGCCTTTCTGTGCCAGCGCACAAAGCCGTTCATTCGTCTGCTTCATGGGCGTTTTCCCGCTCTGCGGCAGACTGCAAGATTCCCAGCAGACCGTTCCGCAGCTGTTCCAGCGC
>CATXDC010000053.1 GCA_958366985.1 uncultured Oscillospiraceae bacterium | reverse complement strand
AAGGACATCAGACAGGAGTAAGGCATGAAACTGAACGTATCCGAATACCGTTGGATTCTGCTGAACTGTAATATTATGGCAGGCCTGTACAAAGGAAAACAATATGCGGTGATCGAACCGAAATTTCCCAAATATCAGGCCAAACTCGACCGCCTGCTCGGCAGCATCACCTTTCCTTCCATCGAAGAATGGAACAGACTTTCCCGCGAACTCAAACCCAAACTGAAAGAAACCGGAAGGCTCCGGCACGAACAGGCCGTCCGCAAGCTGGCAGGCATGTCCAACAGCCGGCTCGCCGCCCTTAACAACAAGCAGAGAATCGAACTGCTCGACGGCCTGCTGCAAGATGTTATCGGCCGGGATCTCGAAACTTTTGAGCAAAACCGGCAAACCGTTTCCGCCTACGGCGATCAGCTCAAAATCCTGCTGTTCGGGATCAGGCTGCCGGAAGAGTTTCTCCGGCAGGAACAGGCGCGCTGCGAACAGTTCTGCCACCGTCTGCAAAGCGTGCCGCGGCTGAAAGAAGACCTTGAAAACTGGTTTGAACTGGAATTCCGGCTACAACGCGCATTGGCCGAAAACATCATAAAAGCCTTCAACGACACTTATCAGACCCAAATCGGGCTGCGTTTTTTCGGAGAAAGCGAATGGTATCGGGCACAGGCGGAAAAAAACGCCGCGCCGGTCGGCAAAACCGCGCCGGCCGCCTATGCCGAAGGCTGCACGGTTTTCATCAACAAAGAAAAAATTGCCGCCTGCAACAACCTTTTCGTTCCCGCACTGATTTTTCACGAAGCACTGCGTGTTGCCCGGCAGCAGGAAGACTGGTCGCATTTTCCGCTGATCGACAAACTGTTCGAAAACAAATTCGCTTATCTTGCCCTGGAGGGAAACGACCTTTACGGCATGAACCCCGTGGAACATCACGCCTACCGGATGGACGAGGCCGTCGCAGGCTTCCTGCTTGACAAAATGCAAATCAAATTTATCGAAAACGATTGTCCGCCGGCAGACGCCTTTCCCCGCTTCGCGGGCAAAAACATTTTTTCCCGCAGCGGAAAAACGGCAGATATTGACAAACAGTGAAAAAGGCTTTCAATAAAAGAAAAACGCACTATTTTGACAAGGAGCACTTTGTATGAAAAAAACAATTTTGGGAGTATTTACGGCGATGGCAATCATTAACAACGTTTCGGCCGCGGAACAAAAACTGCCCGACCCGAACCGGGAAGGCGGCATGCCGCTGATGCAGGCCTTAAACGAAAGACATTCGGTCAAACAGTTCGGCGACAAGGCAATTGATGACCAAACCTTAAGCGACCTTTTGTGGGCAGCCTACGGCGTCAACCGCAGCGGCGGCCTGCGTACCATTCCGACGGCCATGAACCAGAAAGACCTTGAAATATACGTCGCCAAAGCCGACGGAATCTGGCAGTATAACGCCATCAGCCACACGCTCAAACAAATCGGCACCGACAACATTCTGCCGCTGTTTCAAACTCAGGACTACATGAAAAACGTGCCGCTGGTATTGATATATACCGGCAGCAAAGACGAAGACTATCCGGCCATGCATGCGGGATCGGCCTATCAGAACGTCGGCCTTTACGCCGCGTCCAGAGGGCTCGGCGCCGTCGTCCGCGGCTATTTTGACAAAGAAGCGGTTGTCAAAGCGCTGAACCTGCCGAACTCGGAAGCGGTCATTATCAGCCAGGCCATCGGTTGGGAGTAGGAATGCCGAATCGCCGCATGCCGCCGGGTTAATGCGGCGCGGCCGGCGGCGAACATTTTTCTCAACACTGAAAAATCTCTCCTTCCGGAGGGATTTTTACTTTCGCGTTTTTATTTTTATACCTTGCCGTCATGGCAGCCGCTTCGCTTTCGTTATACCATTTTAATACCGGCAGGACCGTCCGACGCGGTTTGCCGACCGGCATTTTTTCTTCTTTTCGGGAACGTATTTTTTATCCATAAAATTTTTCCCTGTTAAAACAAAACAGAAAAAATCCCCTGTCGGGGCTAAAGAAAACAAAGCCGGAAATTGACAGACAAATAAGCAAAGCACAACGCAAATATCTTTGAATGACAATAATAGCATGCAAATTCAACTTATTATACAAATTATGCCGTTTTTTTGAAATTTTTGTTGCAAAACTCAAGACAATGCTATAATCTGCCAACAGTTTTACGGACAGGTGGCCGAGTGGTCGAAGGCGCACGATTGGAAATCGTGTGTACCCCTAAAGGGTACCAAGGGTTCGAATCCCTTTCTGTCCGCCATTTTGATTAAAAAGACGCTAAATGATAGCGTCTTTTTTTGTATCCGGCGGAAATGCGGGCTTTGCGGGTGGTTGACATCGCCGAATTGACTATGGTAAGCTCGTTTTATGTTGGAAAATGCAAAATTTCCGGCACTTACATACGATGGCGATTGTGGGAGAGACAAATTAGCCGAGTATAACCGATGATTACATATTTTGAAATCCCACGATTGATGGAAAGGGAAGTGTCTCTCCTTCTTAAACTCATATCCGGTAAAATCATGTAGATAATGTCAAGATAAATTAGGAAAATTTTGTTTTTGATATTTTTATATGTAGTTAATTTTTTATTAAACTGTAATTAATTTTATATTTTTTTGTAAATATTGAAATATTTTTTTGCAAAAAAAACATTAAAATACAACATCTTTTCTATTTACTCTGTAGATAATTTATTTTATATATTGTAGATGTTGTTTGTTAATGTTGTAGAAAGAAAATAAATGTTTAGCCATTTTGACTTGATTATTCCTCAACCTGATTTTAAAGATAAAATTGTTGCTGATATTATTGAACTTGAAAAACTTAGAGGAAGTCAAATTAATCCCGGTGTAAATAGAAAAGTGTTTAACCAATTGAAACAGGTTTTTCATCTTGTTGAGAGCTTGTATTCGGCCAGAATTGAAGGTAACCGAACAACAATTTCTGATTACATCCAAGATAAGACTGAAGGAAAAAAAGAGGCACAAACTTTTAAGGAAATTGAAAATATTGAAAAAGCTCTATGGTTTATTGATCATTGCTTTAGAGAAAATCCAGAACAACCTATTGATAAAGCTCTTTTATGTACTCTACATAAAATTTTAACAGATGGATTATCTTCTGAAAAAGAGGGCTCTCGCTACCCCGGCGGTTATCGACAAGGAAATGTTACCATTTCACATGCAACATATACCCCTCCTTTTTATATTAAGGTCCCTGATTATATGGAGGAGTTGATTAATTTTATTAATCAGCCGGCAGATTTACAAGATGTGCTTTTAAAAGTTGCTATTGCTCATCATCGGCTTGTTTGGATTCATCCTTTTGATAATGGGAATGGCCGAATGGCCAGAATTTTAACTTATGCTATGCTCAAAAAAGCTAAGTTTGATAAAATTTCGTTGCTTAATACGGCTGCAATATTTTGCATAAACAGAGAACAATATTTTGAGAACTTAGCAAGAGCCGATACAGGGTCTGCAGAAGGGCTTTTGGATTGGTGTCGTTTTGTCTTATCTGGTTTATTAAGCGAGTTAACAAAATTAAGAAAACTCTTGGATTCAGAGTTCTTTCGTAATCATATTCTCAAACCGGCCGTTGATTATACTATTGCCAATGGATTAATATCTTCTGAAGAAGGAAAAGTGTTAAATCTATCTATTGCCCACTCAGATAATCTTATTATGGCAAAAGATATTGGCAATATTTTAAATAATAAAACACAGCGACAAATTACATATATTACAGGCAAAATGCTTGAGAATGAGCTGTTGCAAAAGGAAACTGAAAATAGTCGTAAATATTTAATTAACATCATGCAAAAGCATATTTTACGGGGCGTTATTGAAAATCTTTCAAAAGAAGGATTTACACAACATTTGGAACATAGTTAAAAGGATACATCCATGGTCTCATATTTAGGCAATATAGTTTCTTTCGTAATCCAACAGCTTTAAGAATTTTTATAACCTGTCTATCAGAGGTTATAAAAAACATATCTTTATGGCCATCTAGCAGCCCTCTATTTTCAATGGTTAATTCTGAATATCTCTAAATAGACTATTGCAAAATTTCAGGCAGTTACATACGGTGGCCGGTCAGCAAACCGCACCGGACGGACCTGCCGGTATTAAAATGGTATAACAAAAGCGAAGCGGCTGCAGCGGCGGCAAGGTATAAAAATAAAAATGCGAATGCCGATTGCGGAAGAGACGCTTCAAATATTATCTCGTTGCCATTTATTGCTTGTACTTTGGCAACAGATACCAAAACAGCATATATTTCATTGTTGACCAGCAAGTTATCCTGT
>CATXDC010000052.1 GCA_958366985.1 uncultured Oscillospiraceae bacterium | reverse complement strand
ATTTAAAGCCATGGGAGTTTGCAGCAGGAAAAATTATTGTCGAGGAAGCAGGCGGACGAGTGATTGATATAAAAGGAAGCAGTGCAAACGCTATGGCACCGTCTGACATTATAGCGGGAAATGGCTATATCGAAGAAGATATAAAAAAGTTGCTGATTGAACGACGAATTCAATGACAAAGTGTAAAAAGTGTGCTATGATAATTTTGTCGAAAGGAATCACCTTTTGACGAAACAGGGCAGCAAGATACAAAAGATGACGAAACCATACAGGATCACCCTACAAAAGACAACCTGTACGAAAGATGATTTTTACAAAAGATAAAATTCAGAAGTACAAAGGATAGCTTTTACAAAAGATGATTTACAATGTACCAAAGAAAAAGCGTTTTCTAAAAGTACAAAAGTGGATGCCTTCAAAAGAAAAGTAATACAAATATACAAAAGACTGCCCTAGATTACAAAAGAGAAAAGATTGCAAAGATACTAAAGAGAAAGCCGCCGTGCGATAAGTGTAAAAGCTGATTGCATGGCGGTTTTTGCATAGTGCTTGTAAGAGAACTGTTTCTATGATATTATATTATGTACATAACATGTTACGCTGAGAGAAAAGCGGAAGGAGAAAAACATGGATAGCAATGAGAAGCTGATTAAAATTATATGAAAATATTGGTGGAGAATATTATTCAGGTGAGGCCGCATGGGAATATGTAAAAGAAGAAACTGGAATTGACATGAAAGCATTGTTCAAGAATATAGGAGAATACAATATGTAATCAAATCTATTGACAATAATGCTTTAATGTGTTTAAATATCCTCAAAGGAGGCATTATGAATACATCAAACATTACAAATTACAAACCAAAGGAATTTGCAGAGCTGTTGGGTGTTTCCGTTAAGACCTTACAGCGGTGGGATCGAGAAGGAACACTTACAGCAAATCGTACACCAACCAATAGGCGTTATTATACTTACAAACAGTATCTTGAATTTAAAGGGATAACAGAAGATGATGCACGCAAAGTTGTTCTTTATGCCAGAGTGTCTACAAAAAATCAAAAGGATGATTTACAAAACCAAACCGCATTTTTACGGCAGTTTTGCAATGCAAGAGGCATGATTGTAGATCAATGCATAGAAGAATATGGAAGTGGTCTTAATTACAACCGCAAGAAATGGAATGAATTATTGGATGAGGTGATGGAACAAAAAATCAAAACAATTGTGATAACGCATAGAGACCGTTTTGTTCGCTTTGGATATGATTGGTTTGAAAAATTCTGTGCGAAATTTAATGCAACAATTGTGGTAGTAAATAATGAATCATTATCACCGCAAGAGGAGCTTGTACAGGATATAGTTTCCATTCTTCATGTGTTTTCTTGTAGATTGTATGGACTTCGTAAGTATAAAAAACAAATAGAAGGAGATGAGAGACTTGCTAAAGAGCTTCAAGACGGAAATCAATCCTACACCGGAGCAGGTAACGAAGATCAATAAGACGATTGGAACCTGTCGGTATCTATACAATTTTTATCTTTCTTATAACTTAAAACGTTATGAGCAGGGAGAAAAATTCATGAGTGGAAAGTCCTTTAGCGTATGGCTGAATAATGAATATCTGCCGACACATCCTGAATATTCATGGATAAAGGAAGTCAGTTCAAAGGCAACAAAACATGCAGTTGAATGCGGATGCACAGCATTTACAAGATTTTTTAAACATCAGAGTGGATTCCCTAAATTCAAAAAGAAAGATATCTCAGATGTAAAGATGTATTTTGTAAAGAATAATCCCAAAGACTGCTATTGTGAGCGTCACCGAATTAACATTCCCACCCTTGGCTGGGTGAAACTAAAGGAAAAGGGATATCTGCCAACAACGAAAGATGGCTGGCGGATTCGAAGCGGAGCCGTTTCGAAAAAAGCGGGTCGATACTATGTATCCGTTTTAGTGGATGTTCCAGATTCGCAGGTCAAATCGAAGGAAGATCAAACAGAAGGAATCGGAATTGATCTTGGACTAAAAGAATTTGCGGTTCTTTCAAATGGTAAAATTTATAAAAATATCAATAAAACAAGCCGAATCAAAAAGCTTGAAAAACAGTTGAGACGGGCGCAACGCTGTCTGTCACGTAAATATGAGAATTTAAAGAAAATGAAGAAAGGAGAGTCTGCTCAAAGAGCAAATATACAAAAACAAAAGCTTAGGGTACAAAAACTTCATCAAAGAATCAATCAGATTCGAACCGATTACATCAATAAGACAATCGCAGAGATGGTGAAAACCAAACCATCACATATAACGATTGAAGATCTGAATGTAAAAGGAATGATGAAAAATCGACATCTTTCAAAGGCAGTGGCATCAGAGAAATTTTATGAGTTTCGAGAAAAGCTCGTGATGAAATGCCACGAAGAAGGAATTGAGTTAAGAGTAGTAAGCAGATGGTATCCGTCTTCAAGAAAATGTCACAGTTGTGGATGCATCAGGAAAGATTTAAAGCTTTCAGATCGAATTTACAGATGCAGTTGTGGCTATGTAGAAGATCGTGATCGAAATGCGGCACTTAATTTGAAAGATGCAGAAACTTACGAAATTGCATAATTGAACGCAACCGTAAGTATGTACCCAGGGCTATCTGGGGAATTAACGACTGTGGAGTGTACAAGAACTTGTGAGTAGACAGAACTTCGGTTCGTCAAAAGCATACACGATGAAGCAGTAAGTAGTGTTTGTGAGAACCTACAATTCTCAATATGAGTATATTTGCACATATTTTGAGTAGCAGAAGAGTTAAGGGTGTTTTGACAAAGAATATATCGGTAGCTGATGCCATTGCAGAATTAAACAGAAAATACAGCGTATTAACAAAAAATGGAGGATCAAGAGTATAATGTGTTATCTTATAGCAAAGGATCGTGATGCACGCGGCTGCTACGCGCTGAAAACAACTCATGGAAAGCACCTGGCAGAATTAAAAAGTGAACTGGATCAAGCAGTTGGCTTTAAAGGTGTGCAGCTTGTAGTACTCAGTCGCCCAACGGCATACATGGAGTATGCACCGTATCATTTTGTGGATACTGAGCAGGAGTTTCAGGCTCTAGTAAAAGGGCTTCGTCCGTAATATTTTCCTTTTCACACACAATTTCGCCCCTGCAATCCACTGGATGCAGGGGCGCTTGCATTTCGGTGTGGTTTTGGTACGTATAAGAGCGCAAATACGAACTATTTTGTCAAAAAGTGGCGAAAAGCGCGGTGTTTTTTGTCTGAAAATTATTTTTCGCGGCTTTTTAAAGCTGCTACTTCATCTTCAAGAGCTTTTAAATCCTCATCTCCAGAAGGTTTGTTATATTGCCCCAGAACTTTATCCATGTAGTTGTTATTCTGGCGCTCGGTGAAATTGCGAAACTGCTGTGTACCCCTTGCAACCGCCTGTGATGGTTGATGTCCTTCCTGCGGTGGTTTAGAAGCTATATCTTCCTGCATGAGCTTTCGGAGGTATGAAAAACGGCTACGGATTCGTTTCTGTTCGTTTCTACGCTTAATCTCTGCTGCCTTCTGTGCCATATACTGATAATATGCCTTTTCAAGATCTTCTTTTCGGCAGCTTGGTAGCTTATGTGCTGGCACTGTTACGAGCAATGTTTGAAGCTCGTCCAATTGTGCCTGTGATAACTTCCATTCTTTCAATGCAGCTTCCCACATCGGGCGATCTGGCTCCCCTTCTTTCGGCGCTGGCGCTTCTGGAACTTTTACCTCCAACTTTGAAAGTGTTTCAACCTCAAATCTGATACCAACGACAGTCCGGCCTTTCTTGATCGGCTCATATGTATACTTACACTCGGTCTTTTCGTGCATTTCTTTTTGGATGCGTTTTAATACTTGCTTGTTAAATTCTTTAAATTCTTTGTAAGTTTCGACTTTATCGCAATCAAGTATTTGTTTCAGCTCATCAAGCGGCACGTCCCAACGTTTCCGAAAGCGATTTTTTTCGAGATATATGAACATGATATACGTGTAACGGCTTGTAAGAGACGTTATACAACGCAGCTTATACCGAAGATAGCCGAGATCTTCAATGTTGAAAAAGTATTTCATCGCTTTTTGAGTACATTCTAGTTTTACCTGCCATAGCCCGTAATCATCTTGTTCTGCTGTTGCTTCTTCAAACAGTGTCACCAGTTTAAAGCCCTGCTTTATGCTATTGTCTGGCACTTCTATTACATTTCCCATAAGGTGTATAAGTCTTGTTTTTAGGTCTTGGTTATTGATTTTCTTAACTCCCAGAATCTTCTCAAGCTCACCCTTTTCAAACATAATCGCGCGTTTTTCAGGTTTGTGGCTGTCTATTCGTGATAAGTAGGTGTCAAGTATCTTAAATTCAGCAAGCGTCAACTCAGAGCGCCACAAGGAAAACAACGGCAAACTTTTTTGAACAGTAAGCTTGTCTTCATTTCCTAAGCTGATTATAGGTTCTATTTTTTTTCTTGCCATATAAAGCACCTCACTTTTTCTTTGTTTGTCTTCAGTATACTCTATAAGTGGTTATAAGTCAAGATATTTTACCACCTATGTGGAATTTTTTTACCACCTATGTGGAATTTTTTTACCACCTATGTGGAATTTTTTTACCACCT
>CATXDC010000051.1 GCA_958366985.1 uncultured Oscillospiraceae bacterium | reverse complement strand
CTCGTTACGAATAAAAGTCACAAAATTCATATTTGCGGATAAAACAGCACTCGGAAATACCTGATGATACTAGGCTCCGGTTCTGTCATATTTTTACTGTTTTTTCTTGTAACAGTCCCTATTATATCAGACATTTTTTTGAAAGTATATAGATGAAGGCAAGAAAAAAGTACAAATGTTCGATTCTTATTTGTACTTTTCTCTCTTACTACTATTCTATTTTTTATCATGCTGCGTTGAAATATTCCTCCAGGATTAAGTCTATTTCAATCACTTCTGAATAATCATAATACTGATCTTTCCGCTCTTTTGGAATAACTTCTTCAATAAATGGTTCCAATACATCCAGACAGTCTTCTATGATTTCCTGCGTATCTCCATAGACATCTACTGATATGATTTCCTTGGCATGTCCCAATAAATGCGAAACACCTTTTGAATTAAAGCGATATAAACTTGCTGACAAGCGGGAAACTAAACTCATACCTTGCAGATATTGACAAGCAGGCTGAGAAAATGTTTTCTCGGCTGGTAAATGAAATGGCGGAAAAGCAAGGTGTTACCGAACAGTTAAAGGCAACCAAGCCGATGTTGTGGGTTGGAAAAATGAACGCCGTTCGTAGCACCGCTATATTAAAAGACCAGAGGCTACTGTTTAACACATTTATTCAAAAACAATATGTTGAAACTTTATGCTTTTCAAAAGTACCTTTCACAGTATTCAAGAGACAGTTCTAAAAACTGCTTCAGCATATCGAGGTCACGGTACATACCGTGATTGCAGTTGGGAAATTCAAAATAATCATACTCTACACCGTTATCTTCTAATGCAGAAACCAATTTGTACTTTAACTCTCTCGGTACAAGATGATCTTTCAGTCCATATCCCAGTAATGTGGGAACAGAGTTTTCATTTACCAGCCTTGCGGGAGAAATCATATCGACATACTTCTCATATTCGCCGCTTTTAATAATTTCCTCTGTAATATTTACGCCTGTCATCATAGAAAGAAATTCAGCATCGGTATCGAGCTTGTTGACCTTTTTTAGTATATCCCAATCGCTCGGTTCAAAGTCAGCAGGTGCAGCAAGTTGAAACACAAATTTCACAGGAACGACGGAGGTTTCGGCACAGGTGTAGGCATAATTCATTGCAAGCGTTCCGCCTGCGGAAACACCGCAGGTTGCCATACCATCAAGGGTATAACCGAGTTCTTTGCACTTTTCGTTGATTGCGTTCACACACTCTTTTATTTCCGTGTTCATTCTCACAAGGCTTGCGTCCTCTTGAACAGTTTGAAGAGAGTAGTCAAGTGAAGCTGCAATATACCCCTTTGAAGCGTAATATTTGCACCAAACTTCTCCGTCCTCTTTTGCACCGGAATTAAAACTGCCACCGTGGATAAAAAGAATAAGCTGCTGTGCGTTTCCTATATCAAGGTTTGCAGGAACATACAAATCGTATTTATGTCCGTAATCATTTTCATAGTTTAAGTCGTTGTAAATCGTCCCTACGGTATCGTCCCATTTGACCTGCATCAGCCTCATAGGTGCCGAACCGAGCAAATTTACTCTGATTAAAGCACTGACGGTAAACACGATAACGAATAGTATACTCCAAAGTGTTATTTTTGTTCTTTTCTTCATACCGCCACCACCTTATATCAAATTGTCGAGCAATAATTCCCCGACAACGATGCCAAGTATGGCGGCAAAGATTATTACGGCAATGGTTATGCCAATATTGATGAATACTTTCTTTCTTTTCTTGTCCATACAATGTTCACGCTTTCATTATTATTTCACAGGCATATATTTATCAAGATATTCTTCCATTTTTTGATTATGCAGAAGAAATTCCTTGTTATCATTCTGCAAGCCGTGTCCGGAGTGCTCGCAAGCGATATATTCGTGCGGCACGTTGTGTTCCGTCAAAGCCTTATCAAGACGAACAGACGCTTCAAAGGATTGCACCTTGTCAAACTTGCCATACGCTAAAACAGACGGAACTGTGTTTTCGTCAATCCACAAAAGAGCGGAAATGTCCTTGATTGCTTCATCATATTCCGGTGTTCCAAACATATCGGGAGAAATCTCTTTGCCAGCCATCACGCTAAACAGTCCTGCGGCGGCAGCTCTGCTTTCTTCTGTTTCCTTGTCAAAGCCATAGCATTTCCAATCCTCCGGGTAGAAACTGGAAGGGCCGACAGCACCGAACACCATTTTCACAGGAACGGGAGAAGTTTCTTCATCACGATAGGCATAGAGCATTGCAAGACAATGACCTGCCGAACCGCCACCGATGGACATCTCATCGATATGATAGCCGAGTTTCTCCGCTTCTGCAATAACTGCGGGCATACTCTCTTTAATTTCCATTGACTGGGAATAAACGCTGGCTTCCGGGTGTGCTTCGTCACGCAAGGTGTAGTTAATTCCTGCCGCTATATAGCCTTTTGAACACAGCCATTTGAGAATTTGTTCGTCTCCGGATTTATCACCAGCAGTAAATCCGCCTGCGTGGAGATAAACCACCAATCCGTAGTTTTCTTTCGTATTATCTGCCGGGACATAGAGGTCGAATTTGTTAGCGTCCTTCTCTCCGTATGTAATATCCTTATAAACTGTGCCGACAGAATCGCTCCACTCCGCCGTAAAATCTTTTGTCCAGGACGGTTGGACAAACTTGCTTACCACGCCAATTATCAATGCAGCAATAAAAACACCGCTATAAATAAATGCCCACATAATCATTCGACCTTTCTTTGGCTTTTCATCTATCTTCTTTTCTTTCATCACAATATGTTGCCTCCAAACAAAGTGCCGCCCAATAAAAGGTTCATAAATCCTCGTACTGCCAATCTGCCAAGTACGATACCGGCAATGATGAGAACAAATATAATAATCAGCCTTTTGGGTATAAGTGTCATTTTTTCTTTCCTTTCCTTTGTTTATTGACTTTGCACAATTTTTGTGATATCTTTTCGATGATACATTTGTATCGCTGTTACAATTATATCTGCAAATTTTAATGCAGTCAATAGGAGGAGCAAAAATGATACAAAAGTCAAAAAGTGTATCACCGATGAGCAATGAAGGTAGAAATGCCTATGTGATTGAACATATAAATGAAGCACTTTGGGGTCTGCTTAAAGAAAAATCCCTTAATGAAATTTCCATAAGTGAGATATGCGAAACTGCCGGTGTCGGAAGAATGTCTTTTTACCGCAATTACGAAAGCAAAGAAGATGTAATAAAAAAACAACTCCTGCAACTGATACAGGAGTGGGAAAAGGATTATGAGGGTAAAAATGACCCAACCTATTTTTCCGAAAGCCTATTGCGACATTACTATAAGCACAAGGACTTTTATCTGCTTCTTTACAATCAGCGCTTATCCAATATGATTCTCGAAGCACTCCGAGTTTCAGTCAAGCTCGAGGAAGCGAATAACAATTTGGAAAGATATGCAAAGTCAATGATAGCCGGAATGATTTGGGGATGGGTTGACGAATGGATGCGTCAGGGTATGCCCGAAACGCCGGAGGAAATCGTTTTGCTTACCGCCCAACTTAATAAAGAGCAACCAAAACAATAATCAAAATATGTGAGGAAACCATTATGAAAATCGGATTGGTATTAGAAGGCGGTGCTATGCGTGGAATGTTCACCGCCGGTGTCTTAGACACATTTCTTGATAATGACATCAAGATGGATTCCGTGGTCGGTGTTTCCGCCGGAGCATTGTTCGGTGTAAACTATCTGTCAGGACAAAAAGGCAGAGTAATCCGCTATAACAAGAGGTTTAACAAAGACAAAAACTATATGGGATTTCACCCCTTGCTTCGTGAGGGTAATATTGTCAGCACAAAATATGCCTACGAAGATGTTCCGAAAACCCTTGACCCCTTTGATGATGAAGCGTACAAAAAGTCCAATGTTCCTTTTTATGCTGTGGTTACAAATGTTGCTACCGGAAACCCGGAATACATACAAATACACAGCGTATTTGAACAGATGGACACTTTAAGAGCGTCCGGCTCTATGCCCTTTGTTTCAAAGCCTGTGGCAATCGGTGACAAGAAATACCTTGACGGAGGAATTGCTGACAGTATTCCTTTTGAATGGCTTGCCGGTCAAGATTGTGACAAGCTGATTGTAATTCTTACTCGTGATATGGAATACCGAAAGAAACCAATGTCTCCGGTCTTAGTTAAGTTGTACGGACGAAAATACCCCAAAATTGCGGAGAGATTATTACAGCGTCACAATAACTATAATCGTGCCGTGGAAGAATTGAGAAAATGGGAAGCCGGTGGAAAAGCTATGGTGATTCGTCCGTCAAGCCCTATTGAAATCGGGAGAATTGAGAAAAATCCCGACAAACTGCAAGCGGTGTATGAGCTTGGAGCAAAAGACGGCAATGCCAATCTGCAAAAAATTAAAGACTTTATAAAATAAAATCGGAGGTTCCTTATTTCTCTCTTTGAGGAACAAGCTGATAGCACAAGCAAAATACACGGAAGCTGTTGATGAACTTATGATAAAGATAAGAAAATAGCACCGTAATGGCACAATATGCAAAACCGAGGGGTAAGGTACAAACACCCTGCCCCTCAAAGTATAGGCTCTAAAAATAGCTTTTTCTTCCTCATTTTCATCAAATGTTACAACAACTACCCCTCCCATTTTTATAAAAACCTTTCATATTCCAAATCTTACAAGCGTAATTTTTATCTATTATTACGTCTGTAAGATTTAAAGTCAAGTTTTTATTTCGTTGACAGACTAACCTTTTAAGATATATAATATTTTTATTACATTTGTAAGATTTGGAGGAATATCACATGAGCAATCTGCCTCAAATTTCAGAAGCTGAA
>CATXDC010000050.1 GCA_958366985.1 uncultured Oscillospiraceae bacterium | reverse complement strand
GAAAAACAATCGGGAAAACAAAGACAAAGCCCCCTCGTAAGGGGGGGTGGGGGGGTGGGGGGTTATTGAAGCTTTTTCCTGCATGTTAAAGTATATTAATTTGGTTACAATATCGGTAACAATGGTTACATTTGTATCACAATCAAAAAAGTTTAAGATATATGCAAGTAATTCCATTGAGCAAATTTCGGACGAATCAGACAGCGACCCTTCTTCGTGCTATTCAGGGAGAATCCGTCTTTCTGACTTCACGTATCGGTGATTTTAAACTGGTGCCAGTGTCCGTAGAAGAAAAAATAGCCACTCGAATAAGAGAGGGCTTGAATGAAGTGAAACGAATCGAAGCTGGTGAACAGCCAGCCAAGAGCGCAAACGCATTTCTTGATGAGCTTTGAAGTAAAGACCACCCCACATTTTGAGAGGGAAGCGAAAATCCTTGCAAAAAGGTATAAGTCTTTTAAAGCTGACATGAAGGATTTTGTCGAGTCATTGGAAAAGAACCCCATGCAGGGGGATGAACTGAGCCCAGGTATCCGTAAAATAAGACTTGCCATTGTTTCTAAGGGGAAGGGTAAGTCTGGGGGAGCACGTGTTATCACATACACGATTTGTGCATCGGAGAGTGAAGGTCGTGTTTATCTTGTGGATGTCTATGATAAGTCAGACTTCTCTACCGTAAGTGTATCTATTCTTAAAAAAATCATATCTGAACAGGGTATCATTTGACCAGTCAGCGTTAGTGAAGCGAACAGTGTTTTTTCTCTTTTCAGTCTGCAAAGGTAACTCCACACTCCGAAGCCGTCAAGGGCTTCGCAAGTTCGGATCTGAAAAAATCCTGAACAGCTTCGCTGTGCGGTTTTTTCCGCTCGAACCCTTGACCGCTCTCCGTGTTCCGTTGTGGGAATGGCAGGGAAAAAAGAAAAAAATGTGTGGCTATGCAGTGTGTTAGTGCTGTGTGTATTCCCATGCGGTATGTATATATAGCAAGAAGTGTCCTTGTCGGACATTCTTGCCTTTCTCGCTTTGCTCAAAAGGATTTTAAGATTACCTTTGCGACATGGAAGTAAATCGAACGGAGAAGATAACATTCCGCTGCACGGCACTTGAAAAGGCGGCACTTGCGGAACAGGCAGCCCGATGCGGTATCAGCACATCGGAATACTGCCGTACGCTCGCACTGGGCGGACGACCCAAAGAGAGGTACACGGAAGAAGAAAGGGAACTGTTTCGGGAGATAGCCCGACTGAAAGGGACACTCCAGCGTCTGAACAACTACTTCGGTGGGCGCCAGTACAGGGAAGTGTTCGAGGAGAACCAGGCACTAATCAATGAACTTAAAAAGATACTTTCACGATGATAGCAAAAGGAAAGAGCATATCTCATGGCACGGCAGCACTGGAGTACGACCTTGCCAAAGAGATAAACGGGGAGGCAGCAGCCACCGAGATACACCGCCATGAGCTTTTCGGCTGCACAGGCGAAGAGATGGTGCAGGAGATGAAACCTTACTTTGTTGATTTTCCGAACGTAAAGAATAACTGCCTTCGGTTTGAGGTTAGCCCTTCAGTGGAAGAAAGTGCAGGCATGACCGATGCGGACTGGGCGAAGCTCGGCAACGACTTCATGCAGCGCATGGGCTTGATGAATCACCAGTACATCATCGTGAAGCACAGCGGAACGGAGAAGAACAGCAGACAAGCCCACCTGCATATACTGGCAAACCGTGTGTCGTTATCGGGGGAACTCTACAAAGACAATTGGATAGGGAAGAGAGCCACAGAAGCCGCCAACAGCATAGCCAGAGAACGGAATTTGGTACAGTCAAAGGACATAGGCAAAGCCAACAGGGAAGAGATAAAACAGGCTATGGACAGTGTCCTTACAAGGATGCAGGGGTTTGACCTTGCCGGATTCAGCCGTGAACTCGGAAAACTGGGTTTCAAGGTGAGGGAAGCCCGTGCGAGTACCGGCAAACTTAACGGCTACTATGTGGAAGCCCGGAGCGGAACGGAATACAAGGCAAGCGAGATAGGGAAAGGCTATACGCTTGCCCACATCGAGAAGACACAGAAAAAGTTGAAGTATAACTCAATCAGTAGGAATTATGGAAACATCCTCAAACCCAAAGACGGAGGACTACACCTATAAGCAGGGACAGTACAGCCCCCGAAAGAGAAAGGACACCACCCCAAAAGTAAACCCGCAGCTTGCGGTAGAAATTGTGTTTCAAGAATTGAAGCGCGTGGAAGCCTATACAAAGCGCATAGAGGACGCAACAGCCAAGAAGGTGGAAATAGACAGGGGAAGCCTTGAAAGTGCCGAAAATCGCCTGAAAAACGTATTGGCGGACTTTGAACGGCAGGGAAACAGAATGAAAAACGGCAGCTATGTGGACAAGAAAGTTTCAATGTACTCAATCCTTTGTGCTTTTTTCTCCCTATTGTTCGCCTGTCTGATGTGTTATCTGTGGGTGGATGCAGCCAAGGACAGGGACAATTACAAGAGGTATTATGAGTATTTTCAAGAAATGGATAAACAAAAAAGCGGAGAGTAGTATTCTCCGCTTTTTTGTTTATAATATATTTTATCATTTGGCTATATTGCATGAAAACCAGTTATTTTTCCGTCATCAACAATACCTGAACTATTTTTTGAACACCACCCTACCATTTCGTATTTGTGTTTATAGATACTGCCATATTTAATCATTCCTGTGGCTTTTATATTATCACATTTGTTCCCTGAAAAGTTAAAAGAACCGTATTCATCAGGAGTCCAAGTTGTTGCAGGGTTTGAAGATACTGATGTACTTTGTATCGTCACACTGGAAGGTTTTGGACCGTCATAAGATAAAATCATAGTGGTTTGCGATGAAGCGACAGCACTACTATGACTACCATATATCGGAAAGGTCATAGTAGATCTTGTGTTGCTTAAGGCTTTTGGTGCATTGTCTTCACTTTGTTGAGTTGGTTCAAAATTATCAAACTCAATACCATTACTCATGTACTCCAAGAAACTTTTAGTCTTTTCGTAATCCATTTCTAAAAGTTCTTTGTTACGCTGTTCTATACTAACAGTCGTGTCAAGTTCCCAACCATAAGAATCGAACAAATTCATCAATGTTTCGATTTTAGCTTTTTCTTTATCGGAATAACCGTTGTTGTTTATGTCCTCTTCATTGGTACATGACCCTAAGAATAACACAAAAGAAAAAGCAGTAGCTAATGATAATAAAAACTTTTTCATATTAGTATACATTTAAAGTTTAGATATGGCAAATTTAAGAAATTATTTGTTATGTTGTCCTCTTTCTGTTAGATTTCTTTTAGTTTTCTCTTAATAGCGCCGATAACATATCCTTTGGGGTTTTCTGCCAGTCGTGCGCCTTTCTTCAATTCTCCCAAGAACCCCATAAAATCGGGAATACGGTTTTGTCCCTCGATAAGGGTTTTCTTGTTTTTGTTGATTTCATCAGACTTGAAGTCAAAGGAGAATTTAAGGTAGTCATATACGTTGTTTTCCAGCTGGAGCCGTGCTGTAACTTTAGCCATGCGCGCTTGTTCCTGCAGCGCAGGGTCTTCTCTGTTTTCATAAAATACAGGGAAGAAAGTCCAGCCAATAATTTTTTTTCCAGCTTTTTCCTCCTTAGCTACGAACGAATAAGGAGAAGATTCGTCGAGTTCTTTTTTGGCTACATCGATAACCTTTCTGCGAAAGTCGTTTACTTTTTCATACTTTCCTTGCAAATAGAATCGTTCACGAAGCCCATCGGGTCCTTCTAATGGCACAAATAAGGGCTTTGTTTGTCCAGACATTAGTTCATAGAACCGCATAGCATAAGCACTTTTAAATTTCATGGCGGTAATAAGTTCATACTTCTTAAATCCTTTGGTAAAATCAAGCAAGCACCTCCAAATATTATCGAAAACATAGAACTTTACAGAGCCACTATTCTTCTTTATTTCAGGTGCAGTTATGATAGGAGTGTATGACCATACTTCATCATCTTCGTACTCTATATGCTTTTCAGATAGGCTTCTGAATGCAGCTTTGGCAATAGTGTAGTGCTTGTCTTGTTCGTCTTTCAGTATGTCCGATACAGGCATGGTTATTTCTCTGCCGAAATTTGTTGGAGCAATTTTTCGGAGGTTATCTTTTAATTTTATCCCTTCAATTTCTTTTTGAGCAAGCTCAATTAGTCTATACATTATGCGCTTTTCATATGGCGAAAAATCATATTTAGCAGTAGTTAGAACATAAGATTGAAAGACTTGCTTATTGTTTATTATAGTTCTTGCCATAGATGCTGCCTTTTTTAGATTGTTGCATATGGGTCAAGTTCCTTAATCCGCTTACACAAATAATCAAATCGTTTCTTTGTAAGTGGTGTGAGTGTATCGAGGTTCTCGCCATCAAAATTTTCTCCAAAGATAATGTCGTCCACCCCTATGCCGTGATTGTAGTTCTCACGCACACAATCACGCAGAATCCAAAGGTTTCGCAGGTTCACCCAGTCTGCCGTTTTGTTCTTGATTCTGCTGAACAGCACAGCAGCTGTGTAGAGGTAGTGCCCGCAATGGTTGTAGTCATGCAGCACCAGCCTCCCTTGATAGTATATATCGAAGTCTTTGTTTTCTTCATCTTCCTTTGTATCGCAGTAGAAGAACGGAATATCTTTCAAACCGTCCCAATTAATGTAAGTAGTTGGTTTCATAAGTGCTGATTTAAAAGTTTAAGGCAAAGGTAATTATTAAAAACGACTAATACAATAGATAGACGCATAAAGTATCAAAAATGTCGCTTTTACCCCTTCGAAAAAGTATCAAAAATGTCGTATTAAAGTATCAAAAATGTCGTACTTAGAGGGTGTTTTTCTCGCATAATGCGCGCGCGCGAGGATAGGACATAGATAGTCGATGTTAAGATAGAAACAAGCTCATAAGGTTGAGATTGCTTCCCAACTTTCGGAAAAAACGGACGAAAAACAATCGGGAAAACAAAGACAAAGCCCCCTCGTAAGGGGGGGTGGGGGGG
>CATXDC010000049.1 GCA_958366985.1 uncultured Oscillospiraceae bacterium | reverse complement strand
GAGCCCCAACAAGCCGCCTTTGTGCCACTTGTGGCCACAGAGGCATTGCTTGCCATTTAGCTATTTAGCAATATACTGCAAAAAAGATTATTGAGTTTATACAACATCTATTGTTTTACGCAATACCTCCTTAAAATATCTATATTAAGAAAATTCGCCACAAATTTTCGGTGATTTATCAATCGCTTTTCGAGTTTTTATATGTTTATGCAAAAAGAATGATATTTTTTTTATATCAACAAGTTCTCTTTCTTTTTATCGTTTTAACTCAAACATCAAAACACAAAACTTGAATACCCGGTTTTTATATCAGAAAAATATACGATATATGTTGATAATTAACAATTTATTAAGTTTTATTTACCATTTTTAGATTATATTGCATATATAGGGATTCTGTGGTATACTACAGTTAGTTATAAAAAGCTCATAACCGATTAGTAAAGGTAGGGATACCATTGGGGCTATAGAGGAGGAGAATTTGAGAGAATAGTGCCTTACATAATGGTGGGCGCTAAAAAATCTGAGTTTGTTACTATGGTAAAGTCTCAAGGAGGTCATTTATGAAGAAAGGTTTGAAAAAGGCATTGGGTCTGTTGGTAGCGCTGAGTCTCATGGTAGTTGGTAGCGCATTTAGTGCTCTTGCTGCTGATTCTCCAGAACAGAGACAAACATTCAGTGTCGATCTGAATAATTTTGACGAAAGCCAGCCCTATTCGGAAACATTACATTTCGAGAAGGACGGTCAGCCGGTAACAGTGACACTTAGCTATACGCCTCCTTTAACTCGTGATCCTGCTACTGAAGGAACGTGGAAATCGGATGCATTTTGGGGTGTCGCAGGTATGGATTACAGATTTGACTTATCAAAGAGTGGTAGCCAGTGGAAAATTTCTAATGCACGTGATTTAAATACCTACTGTGTTGGCGGAACGGTTGAAGATGAAAGTTTAGCCATTGGCCGTGCAACATCTACCTCAAGCAAAGCGGCCGAAGTGACTGGCTCTATGAGAGCAAATGTAGTCGGCGGAGTAGGAACACTTTCTTTCGCTTTAAGAACGGAAGTTTTTAATGGAGAAGTTTCTACCGTATTAAATTAAGAATAATATAAGTAGAGTCCTATTCAAAAAGGTGTTGATGTAAATATGTCGGCAATGTCTATATTTTTTCTAGTTGTATGCTCCGTCCTTGGACTTGGTGTTTTATACTGTATAGCTCGAATTATAGGATGGCTATTCAATCAGATAAAAAATAATGCTGATTAAGTGAAAGCAATTATACAATTTAAAAGGGTTGTTGCAAAGAGAAAAGTAATGTTCTGTATATGGTAGATTTAATAATTGACATATACTATATATAGTAAATTGAGTCTGTTTTGTAACAACCTTTTTAAAAGAAAATTTTTAGTAACAATTAGATAGAGTAGAGGTACGTTAACCATTAACATATCCTCTACTCTATTTTTTTATTTTTGCCTCCTATCTACGACAAATTTTGCAAAAAATACATTATATGATAATAAAAGAACTACGAGATTTTTACGCGGAGGTTGCTAATAACATGAGTTAGATTATTGAGAAAAAATAGATGAAGCAACGCCCCTTTTGCTTTACCTCCTCCTAGATGGGAGGAGTTTTATTCCAATTTAAACTTTTTTAAGGCTCAAACAAGCTGTTATTTGTTTGAGCTTTTTTTATGTTCGACACCTTATTTCAGGATTTGCTATCGAAACAGAGCCAGTCTTGAGATAAGCTGTCGAGGCTTTTTTAGAACGAGTAGCCATCTTTACTATTTTATAGATTTTTCACTGTTATTTTTTGAAAATTTCAGAAATTTCAGCCTACATATACGCTCCCCGCCGCTTCTGTTTTGTTGTCCATCCATCACAAAACAAAGCGGAGGTTCAATATGGCTATTATAAATTTACGGGACTATTACCCTTTTTATACGTCAGACTACTTTATGGAAGTACCAGAAGATGTTGTTGAAATGTTCAAGGAGTTTGACCGGAAGGAAGCCGCTTACCGTCTGCGTACATACCGGCACAAAGCCTATTACTCCCTGGATCGGAATGATGGAATTGAGCATGAGGCGCTTTTCGTTGCGTTCTCTCCCTATGAACTGTATGAGCGTAAAGTGACGATACAAGAACTCTATACCGCCATCTCACGACTGCCCGACAAACAGGCAAAGCGCATTTACGCTCATTTCATTCTCGGCTTGACGAAACAAGACATTGCCCGGGCCGAGGGTGTGGATGAAAAGGTCGTGCGGCTCGCCATTGAGCGCGGCCTTCGGAACTTGGAAAAAATTTTAAAAAAATTTTTATAAGGTGTACCGATTTCGCCTCAAAAATGAAATGGCTTATGAGAGGCAGTCAAAGCCTCGGGCCACATTGGCCCGAAGCGGGACACGCCTCACGCAGATTGAAAACTGAATAAAAGATAGACGGATACGAAGGGTGCTTGTGTCCAGTGACAGGCCCGCCATGACCTCTATTTTTACACTAGAGAGAGCGACCAGGCCCATGCCGTAGGCAGACTGTGGCAGGTCTGCCGGACAAAACACAAAACCCGGATACTTGCGATTAGTCACAATCCGAGCGTGCAGCGGTGTTGCGAACCGTGAGCCGTCGCAGGTAATGAGATCGCCTTGCCATCAGAATGGGGAGAGCTGAAATGCTATGGGACAAAAAGCCAACTGTCCGTCCGGTCTATCTGAAAAAACTTTCTAACCTGTGGGGCCCTTCCTCTATTACTGTCTGATGATAGGGCAACCGTTCTGGCTGGGCCCCATATTTTTCTATGAACAGGAGAATTTTATGAAGGAAAATATATCTAGTCCAGAATTAACGCTGAATATATGGAGTAATGACGCCTGCCGGGGCTATGTGATTATGGCCATGCAGGACTGTGGATTCACCCATAAAGATATTAGCCGTGTAGTAAATCAGCTTTATGGAGTGTTTGACTTATACACACTCAACGAGGCTGAACAGAAATATTATAACGGCGATTATTAGCTTCGGGCCAACGTGGCCCGAGGCTGGGGAAAGCTCAAAGGGCAGTTCCTTCCAGGGAGCCGCTTTTTTAGGTTTCCCCAGCAGACAAGAGGGAAGCTGGCCGCTGTTCATCCGTACTGAAAAGTGGAGGTTTTCGATGGTTCAATCTGTTACATACCAAAGCGAAAAACAATCCGTATATTTTCAAGGGAAACTTATCGTATTGGAAAATCTAATTCCGGTACTATCCCCGGATGAAAAGAACAAGCGAAAAAGAGAAATCGAAAATCACTTATATGATGTGTTCAGTAAATACACGGACAGATTTTACTAATCAACCGCAACATTGTTGTCCGGGGCTGCCTATGGTATAATATAATTGTAAGGTTGGTAGCTCCATTCCATACGGAAGGAGCCCAATATGGACATTATCAGAGAAGATTGTATATACGCGAGACAGTCGGTAGACCGTAAGGACAGTATCAGCATTGAAAGCCAGATTGATTTTTGTAAGTATGAGCTGAAAGGCGGAAGCTGTAAAGTATTCAAGGATAAAGGCTATTCCGGGAAGAATACGGACAGGCCGGAGTTTCAAAAGCTGTTAGGAGAAATCCGAAAGGGCCGGGTGCGGCGGGTAATCGTTTATAAGCTGGACAGAATCAGCCGTTCCATTCTGGACTTTGCAAACATGATGGAGCTGTTCCAGGAATATGACGTGGAGTTTGTTTCGTCCACAGAAAAGTTCGACACCTCAACCCCAATGGGGCGGGCCATGCTGAATATTTGTATCGTATTCGCACAGCTTGAACGTGAGACAATCCAGAAACGCGTCACGGACGCTTACTACTCCCGGTGCCTGAAAGGTTTTCACATGAGCGGACAGGCCCCCTATGGTTATCAGTTGGAGCCGACAGTGGTTGAAGGTATCCGCACAAAAAAGATGGTGGCAGACCCCGAAACTTCCCAATATGTAAAGCTCATGTTTGAAATGTATTCCGAGCCGGAAACGTCTTTTGGTGACATTA
The DNA here is from genome assembly GCA_958366985.1 of uncultured Oscillospiraceae bacterium. Classification (GTDB taxonomy): domain Bacteria; phylum Bacillota; class Clostridia; order Oscillospirales; family Acutalibacteraceae; genus UMGS263. Next base: position 1,159 of record CATXDC010000049.1, on the reverse strand, counting down.
CACGGTACTTTGAGGAACAGAACATCAAAGTTTACGGTAAATCGCTATTCCGTACCTTTATTTCACAGCTTTTAAGAAATCCTGTTTACGCACAAGCAGATTTAGAACTCTACGAATTTTTTAAAAGCCAGGGGGCGGCTATTGTCAATGACGCTTCCGATTTTGCCGGAACCAATGGCTGTTATCTCTATCAGGGCCGGGACGTGAAGGAGGATAAAGACAGGAGCCTGAAAGACCAGATACTTGTAATCGCTCCACATGAAGCGCTCATACCGTCTGATGTATGGCTGAAATGCAGGAAGAAGCTAATGACAAATAAGAGTTTTCAACAAGGACGTAAGCCGAAAAATACATGGCTTGCCGGAAAAGTTAAATGCGGGTGTTGCGGATATGCCTTAAAGGCAACACACGTTCCGAACAGCGAAGGCTATTTTCGCTGTAGTAAACGGACTGAAAATAAAGGCTGCCCGGGCTGTGGTAAAATCCGTAAATCTGAATTTGAGGAATTTATTTTCAGTGCTATGCGGGCGAGATTTAAAAATTTTCAAGTCCGCCATAGCCGGGAGGAAAAAGTCAATCCCAAACTGACCGCCCATCAAATTGAACTGGCGCAAGTTGAAGCCGAGATTGAAAAACTACTTGATACGCTAACCGGAGCCAACGCAACACTTCTTGCCTATGCTAACAAAAAAATTGAAGAACTGGACACTCGCCGCCAGACCATTTCAAAGGAGATTGCGGAAATGTCCATTGAAACAATGTCACCCCAAAAGGAGCAGGAACTCTCTTATTACCTCGACCATTGGGACAGCATTGAATTTGACGACAAAAGGAAAGCCGTTGACGGCCTGATTATTTCAATCAGCGCAACTAGCGACCACGTTCAAGTAGAGTGGAAAATCTAAGCTCTAACTTCTGGATTATCCCACTCTACTTACTTTCAAATCTATCTTTTCTTTTTAATCTTGTTTGTACCCCTTGTACACCGTTGCTTCCAGTCTATCATATATAAACTTTGTAGATTCTCTAACCAATTTATAACATTCTTTTTCTTCTCTTGAATTCAAAAAATCTTCTCCTTCAACAGTTACAATACTTTCAAACAACTTTATATACACAAATAGAGTCATAACTTTTGCCATATAAATATTATCTGATT
>CATXDC010000048.1 GCA_958366985.1 uncultured Oscillospiraceae bacterium | reverse complement strand
GTTTACCGACCACAGCCAGACAAAACGTTCGGAAAATGCTGCCACCGCCGCCCCGCAAAGAAAAATACAAATAAGAATTGACAGCTTTCGCATAACACAACCTTTCGATTATATCTTTGCATAAATAATACTCTTAGTCAACAACAAAGGGCTGCATTTTTACAAATACAGCCCTTTTAAGTTGCAAACAATAATTATCCGGCAATCGCTTTGATCTGCTCAAGGATTCGCGCTCTCTCAGCCTCCACCGCTTTTTTCACGCGGTTTTCAATCGAGAGCGCCAAAACACTCGCGCACCAGTCCTTCAGTTCAGCATCCGCCGTCGGTAACGCCGGCGCCGCCGGCACGCCGTAACCGCCGGTTTTGCGGATAGAGGGCAAAACCTCAGAATAGACCCAGTCCGCGAAAGCCTGCGCCTGCGGCTTGTTGCTGCGGAAAATCAACCGATACAAGTTCGGTTCGTTGATATAATTGACTTCCTGCTTACCGCCGTTTGTAAGGGTATATGTTTTGCGTACCCCCTTTTCTGAAAGGGATACCTTTTTGAGGGATCCCTTTATTCCGAGCGCAGCTCGACAATCAAGCAGGCAGAACCACGCTTCACCGTCAATAGTTGTTGTTCTGACCTGATTGTCTTTGAAATTAAAAGTAACCAGATTACTCATGGCAACCGCCCTCCAGCAGTTCGACCATTTCCTTCAATTTGGCCAGCACAAAACTCAAGGTACCTTTCAGCGCCTCGTTTTCAACTTCCAACTCTTTATTTGATTTTTCTTTTGCCATTGCTATGTTTCCTTTCACAAATTTATGGCGTGGAGAGGTTGAAAGCCTGCATAGCAACAGGTGGGCTTATTCAAATATATCACCACCCTCTCCACAATAATTTAAGTACAAAAAAAACACAATCTTTCGGGTTGCGCCTTCCGTGCTATGAACAGACCTTTCACCGTCTGAAGCTTCCGCTTGTCTATAATAATAAACAGAAATATATGAGGTTGTCAATCTGAATTAATATTCCTAATCCTCCTCAATTCGTATTCCAACGCTTCCGGTAATTCCCTATATTCATCCTTTGCATCACCAACCGGAGCATTGACCGGTTCCCACTCTCCCCACTCATCGTCGACTGGCTTTTTTTCTTCAGCGGCAGGGATATTGACCGGTTCCAATACTATATCATCAGCCCATAACCAATCATCTTTGCCTTGCTTTTTTTCTCCTGCGGCAGGGATATTGACCGGCTCCCATTCAATGCTGTCAAAATCAATTTTTTGTTCGGGCTGTTTTACCGGTATATCTTCCCATTCGCCGTCAGCATTGGCAATGTCATAGTTAGTCAATTTTCTGTTGGCAGCTTGCTTCTGGCTGGCTTGATACTGAACCCTTAATTCCTCTAATCTTCTTGTCTTTATTCCCTTATACACAGAAACAGCTATTCCTCCTACAATAGCTATAAAAAGAAGTGCATACACAAATTTTCTAATTCTCCGCCATAGTTTTAGCAACCACCCGAAACCCAATACCCATACGCCGCTCCAATATCCCCAAACAGGAAGCGTAAAGATCATGAAACGCAACATATCCTCGTTATCGCCCCACTCAATATCTGCGGCTAAGTAAATAAAAATGACATAGAACACGCTTAATAGTATAATAGCTCTTTGGCCTTTAGTTAGTTTCATCTTAAATTCCATAAAACATTTTAGCATTGTGCGGATTTATAGAGTTTTGTCGCGAAGAACATTTATACATCGTCGCATAAAGCCATCCATGATAATCATCATAACCTTCAAGAATAATCCCATCGGCTCCATGTTCCGCTGCTTTTTCTCGGGCTTTATTTAATGCACTCGAAAAACTCCACGATTCCCCTGTTTTAATATGTCCCATTTCTTCATACTGACAACTTGGCCGAGCCTTTCTTAAAACCGCTACATTTCCCGGATTTGTCGGACGATATGACTGTGTATATATTGTTGCTTCAGTACAACCACACAATCCCAAAACAATCAAAACATAAAAAATATTTCTCATATCACCACTCCTTAATATAATAAACCAATAATATACAACTAAAATTAATTATCAATAATTTTATTCATCCTCAAAATCGCGCAAGGCATACGGCGACCAGCCGAGCCACAGCATGACTTCCTTGCCCGGCTCGCCGGCTTTGGCATAATCGCCGAAATTGTTGATAACATCCAACGGGTATTTAACCGGTACGCCCAACAGTTCACCAGAGGATTTTCCGAACTTTTGCAAAACTTCAACCCAATCTTCTACAGCCAAATCACCCTCAGCCATTTTCATCACTTCTTTAATAATGTCCTCAATGCTGCCTTCAAAAGGAACGGCATCGCGAACCCTAAGCCCTAAACCATATGTTCCTTTTTCTCCGATGGTTGCATCCCACAATCCTTCCAAAAACTGATTAAGAATAAAAACACCATTAAATGAACCGAAAAATCCTGCTCGCAATTGAGCTTCATCGTCCCAACGAAAACCATCGGCGACAAACTGGAAGAACATCGGCAGCAAAAAATGATAAATAAAAATTGTTTTCGCCGCCTGTTTTTTGCTCATCCGACCGGTAAAAACGCCGCGCAGGGCATTGATCTCTTTACGAAGATACTGATTCTGAGAACTCTGAAACATGGTAAACGCCCGCAAAAATGCATTGCTTTGCCAATATGACTGCTGGCTCATCCGTCCGGACTGCTGCGTCTCGTCCGTAACTCGTTCAAACGTATCCAGAGCTTTTGCTTTGGCTTCTGCCTCTTTCATCCCAGCATTCAGGTTCTTTTTCAATTCCGATTTATAAAGTGCCCAGCCACCGCTGTAAATTGTAAAACGATCGCCAAGTCTGATATTGGCCATCATCAATTCGCGCAGATTAATACTTTTTGCCTTATTTTTAATCAGGTCTGTTTTAGAAAGTTCTTCTAAATCGCGGATGATATTGGCGTCTCTGGTTTTCATCAGAGTTGTATTGCCCAAGGTCTCCACCGCTTCTTTATAATGTATTGCAAAATCAGCAAGACCGGCAACAAAATCTTTTGCCGACATATTTTCCCAATAAGCAGGGAAAGACGTCAACTGTTTGATCGTCAACGCCGGCTTAAGTGCCAAAACAGAAACGGCATAGTTAGAGCGCAACCGGTTAAAAAATCGCCCCCATCCTTCCGTCCTCATCCGACCGTTATTAGCAAAATTGGAAACTTCATAATCAATTCGTTTCTGCATCTGACGACCAAATAAATTTTTAACGATTGTTTTAATCTCCACATCACCGAATACGGCATTAATATCCTGCAATTTATCAGAAAAGGCCATATAATGGTTTGAGTTTACAATATAGGAGTTCAAAGCATTAAATGCTCCTTTGATTTTCAGGGCGCCTGCTTTGGCCGTTCGTTGTTTCACACCGGAAAAACCTGCATAGCTGATCATATCCCCGGTTTCCACATTAACCCCGCCGCGCTCGATAGATCTCGGAGAATAAAATTGGCGTTTACCAAGGCTGATGCCGAAATGCTGTTCGTAAAAAGTATTTATTTTTTGATAATTTTCATCATAAAACTCAAACAGGGCTTCCGCCACAGCTACATCATCAGCTGTCAGATTATGGTTTACCTCCTGCAAAAAATCTTCATTAAACCGCAAAATGTCATCTTTTAACATCATTTCACGTGTTTCCGGGTCTTTTGCTTTCATATAAATATCAAGCAGCTGATCCTTGGTAAAAGTCCTTTTACCGCCGTTCCACTCAATTGTATACTTTTTTTGTAATTCATTGTTAACATAACGATTAACCGAAATTGCCCGGTTATTATTTCCTTTCAAAGCTTTTTCCAATTTCAAGGATACGTTTTCTCCGTCATCGGCAATTCCTTTGTGCATGTTTTGCTCTGCCTCAAACACATCCATATTCTGGTTAAGCAAACTTTTTCCTGTTGTTGAGCCTTTGTCATTCATTGATAAAATGTCCATCAAGCCGTTCCACGACATCTGACTGGTTCCAAGCCGATTGGCAAGAGCCGTTAATCCGCTCCGTTCCTCCCGCCAATTAACTTGCCCGTTACCGGTCAATACATTTTTAGCCTCATCAATCAAACGTTTCCTTCGCGCTTTTTTCAGCTCACCAGTGATAGCTGCCGATAACCGGCCGCTGTTATAGCTGTCAGAAATAGCATCATACACATCCAAAAGATTATTCATACTCGCACGGTTAGCGGCAATCGACAGCAATTTGTTTTCCCAAACCAGCGCCTCTCTGTTTCCTTCCGCTCCTTCCGCGTGTTTATCCAGATTTTCAATAATTTTTTGATTTTCTGCAATCTTTTGCAAAGCTTCTTCCTTGCCGAGTGCCAAAATTTCCCTTATATGGTCAAACTCCTGGTTTAACTTGATGTCAGGAAAACGTCCGACCAACTTACCGCCTTGGTTGCGTGGCTTTGTCCAGTTTACCAGACGTTCAATTTTAGCCCGAACATCCCGTTTATACAAATTGCCATTATTCAGAGCCTGTCTGTATTTTAGATAATCATAAGAAGTTTTAACCTCATTGTTAACATTTCCACTTGCCTCAATAGCTTGGAGTTCAGAAGCAAAACCAGCGGCATCAAGTTCGTTGTTTTTCAAGCGGACAATCAAATCATCCATATCTGCTTTACTCATTATTCCATCCGACAAAAGCTTCATTGCTTTGTTGACCGTTTGCGGACTGATATTTCCTCTGGTTAATTTCTCCCGCATATTAACCCCGCTCTGCTGCATGGCAAAATCAATCTTTCTGCCGCCCAGCATATCGTCAAAGGTCTTGCGGATCTCATCATTTAGCTTAACATAGTCCAAGCGCTTAACTTCACTCCACAAATTACGCAGCCAGCTCTTAAAACGACGAAAAACTTTTTTCAATAGCGCGTTAGGTGAACGCCCTTCCAACAAATAGGCCTCAAACGAATCTGCAAAATACTCGTGTTGTTCCCTTGTCAAATTCCCGTCCTTTGAACCAACATAGCGATATATTGCCTGCAACTGTGCTGCCGTTTCCGGGTTATCGGCAAAACGCCGCATATCGTCCAAAAAGAAATGCCCCAACTCGTGAACGACGGTTGAGGCATCGGCAGTTTGAAAAAGTTTTATAATTGCTTCCCCGGTATCCGGTCGCCGGGTAAAACTCCCTCGCACCTCCTGCGGTCTGCTTTCCCCTGCCTGCCTCTGATAAACAGTATTATCGTTTGTTTTGATAACTTCATTCATTTTATTTGGATT
>CATXDC010000047.1 GCA_958366985.1 uncultured Oscillospiraceae bacterium | reverse complement strand
CCAATATTGCGCTTCGCTTATTGGCAAAACTCGATTTTTCGTCAGATTGTAAAATGAGGACGACGCAAGGCTGTCGCCTTGCTATGACGAATTGTGCAATATGGCGGAAAAGATGCAAGCAAGCGTGCGGCAAAGGCGTTAGCCGTTAATTGTGCGGTTTTGCCTTATTTCTTGAAACAGCTTTTATTTTTTGCTTTTTCGGATATGCTCATAGTAGTCTGGGATTTGTCGGTCGGGGCGATTTTGCCTTGCGTTATACTCGACAAGAGCCTCGTCAAAAAGTTCATGGTACAGTTCACGCAGGTCGCGTTTAACATAGGTTATGTTGTTCGGCGTTCGCGATTTATCCACGTTGTCTGTGAAGAAATCCCGGTTGTTATGTTCAATGCAGCCGTCGTCTGAACGAAAAGAAATCGACAGCGCTTTTGTTTCATTGCTCATTTTTCACTCCTTTTCAAGCAGCCGCAAATGCGGTTGTAGTCGCGATTTCGGCTATTTTTTTGTCGTTCCGGACGCGTTTGAAAGCTTCCGCGGAATAGGTATAACGCATTACCTATTTTGTCAGCAAAATAGCCTGCGTTAGGGGGGAATATCCCCCTAAGACCCTCTAAAAAAACGTTATATTAGGCAGAATGCCCGTTATGATTTTCAAAGGAAATCTGCGGTATGGTCGGCGAGTGGAACACACGCAAATTCCGGCAGAATCGCCATGTAGTCGAGCTTTCAACCAGAGCGAAAATCGCTCGATTTAGCCTTTTCGACATACATAATAACATCATCGACCGGGCATTTCAGAATTTCGCAGAGCTTGTCTATTGTCGCTGTGCTGACCGTCTGATTATGCCGCAGCCGGTTTATCGTACTGCTGCTGACGTGATGTTTGGTAATCAGCGTGTAGGTCGATATTTCATGCCAGTCGAGGTAATCCCAAAACGGTTCGTATGTTATCATTGCAGAACCTCCTTTCGCAAAACTGAAAGAAAAAAACCTTCAGGTTTGAAATTTCCGCTTGACATATAATCGCTATTGTGGTATCATAGCTGTAAAGATGACTATTGTGAGCGGTGATGTGATTATATCATTTCGCGGTAGGTCTGTCAAGATGTTTGTGGATATTCGTTTGTAATTCCACAAATATAGTCTTTTTGATAACATTACGAGGAGGAACACTATGGTACCGGAAACAAAAAACACCTGCGAACAGGTGTTTGGAAAAAGATTGAAAGAGCTCCGCAAGGAGCATGGCTACACCATCGAGCAGTTCGCAGATATGGTGGGTATTTCTAAAAGCACGCTGGGCTACTATGAGAATGACAAGCGAATGCCTGACATCGAAATTCTTGCGAGGATCGCGAATGTGCTGAACGTAAGCGCCGACTACCTTATCGGCAGAACGAACACGACCGCCCGGAAAGGAAAGCTGAAAACCGTGTGCGGCTTCACGGGATTGTCCGACCAGGCTGCGGAGTATTTGTCAGAGCTTGTGGGGAACAGGGACTACGAAAAGTTGTCTGTAATCAATCATCTGTTCAAAGAGCTTTGCGAGGATTATGCGTTTTACAGCGGAGAAGATGAAGCGTCCAGTGTACTCGGTTCGCTGTTCCGCTGTTTTGAAAAGTTCACCGGTTCGGAAAATGATTGGGAGAGTTATGTTGACCTCGGCGATGAAAAACGCAAAGAGGTGCTTGCTGCGGCTTATAGGCAGTTTATGCTTAATCAGGTGGTCAAGGCATTGGAACTCAGCTTGGAGGGGTATAAACAGGATAATCTGCCGTGGAGATGATTAATACAGAGTATTGATTTTTTAGCAGTTTGATGTTATACTTGTAGCAAATACCAACAAGAAATGAGGGCGGGAAATGCTATCAGCACTTCTTTCAATGATAAATGATGAAACGGACAAGGAACTTGTCCGTTCGTTGTACGAAGCTAATGAGCAGCTCATGTATAACGTTGCATATAATATTCTTCATAACCGCACGGACGCAGAGGACGCTGTACAGGATTCTTTTGTCAGCGTGATAAATCATCTTGAAAAAATACGCGAAATAGACTGTAACGAAACCCGTTTCTATCTTGTTATAGTAGTGAAGAACATTTCGCTGAATATGCTCAAAAAGAAGCAGCGCCACCCGGCGGTCGATATTGATGAGGTATTTGACGCTAAGTCAGACGAAAATACCGAGGAGGAAATTATCAGCAAAGTCAGCTCCGATGAAATCAAGCGTGCACTGCGTGATTTATCAGATAATGATTATGATATAATGTTCCTCTACCTTATCAAGGAGCTTACTCCGTCTGAAATCGCACAGCTTCTTGGAATTACCGGGGGTCAGGCTCGGCAGAAGATATTCCGTGCAAGGCAGCGTTTGATAAAACATCTTGAGAAACGAGGCATTACCAATGAAACTTGATGACTTGATATATGATGGAATCGAAAATACATTAGATGAACGGCTTTCACAATACTCTGCCGATTTGAAGAAACACCATTTTTCGGCAGCCTATAAAATACGCCGCCATCAGACTATACGGGCATTATCCAGGGCTCAAAAAATATCAGGGAAGTTCTCTGTAAGACGCATAAGATATGCTTTGCTTGCGGTAATTCTTGCGGCATTCCTGATGACCGGATTCAGTATCTGGTATTCGGTCGGAGGGTTTACATTCAACGCACAAAGGGATCATTCAGTTACATATATAAGCAGAACTCCCGGAGATAAAACTAAAATAGAAAGCATATATGGATTACCGTATGAAACAGGATTTTCGCTGACAGAAAGGCAGAGCGATGATGCAGATGTCATTTCCATATATCAGTCCGGAGAGAAAAAAGTTACGCTATGGCAAACTATAATTGGTGATGTACATAATTTCAACACAGAATACGGAGCTCCGGAAGAAGTAAATATCAACGGCTGCAATGGAGCGTTTATTCCCGAAAACAATGGCGAGTGTGGTGTAGTATGGACAATGGACGGATACTTGTTTACTCTTAATGGCAATATCGACAAAATGTCACTTTTGAATTTGGCAAAAGCTACAAATTTAGAAAAATAGACACAAATGCTGTAACGGCGATTCTCATAAATTGTTTTAGTTGGTGAGAGGGTAAATCTCAAAACTAAAATAGGAGGACATTGAGATGAAAAATACATTAAACAAAATAATTGCCGTAATAGCTATGCTTTCGATGTTTACTTCGGTCACTGGCTGCGGAACAACAGTCCAGACTGAAAATAGCAGCGAAACGGTAAGAGGAGAAATGACGCAAACCATGCCTGCTCCATTTTCAGATGGCTCTGACATAGGTGGAGATGAGCACAGCTCATTCTATCAGCCATGCCGTGGAACACTTGACAATATCCCGGTGGAATTGATGCGTCTAAGAGATGAAACGGAAGTGAACAGTTGGATAGACTCATTTACACCTATTGATACCACCGCTCCTGACAGTATAACTGAATATGCTAATATTTTTTCGTTTATCTCCAACTTTAATATAACTAAAGATGAAGCTGAATCTGCTCTGTCAGTTTATCTCAACACAGATGACGAGCAAATAAAGATTACCCATGATGAGCTTGATCTTATACTTTCTGGCGATATCAAAGCGATAACAACTGAATTTGCGTCAGATTACTCTATTGTTTCCGGAGAAAACATCTACGCGCCAAGCTGGGTATACTTCCATTCAGCAGATGATTATAACTCAGCCGGAGTTACCGCAGCTGACCTTGCTGAAAAAGCCGAACTTTACGCAGAGATGGGTTTCACAAACAGTGCTAAAGTTGCTTTCGAAGCCAAATTATCCGAATTCTTAGGAAATCCAATAGTTCTCTCAGAAGAGCACGTTGCTGACTCCAAAACTCCCATTATTAGTGACTTAGAATCGGATATAGGAATTGAAGAAGACGAATAATATGTACCCTGTGGCAGCTAAATCTGCCTAACCGAACGCTGAAATGGAACACCGCAATTTTGAGAACAGCTGACTTTACATATATTGATCCGTGGACGCCAAAACTAAAGTCCTGTCTTCGGCAACACGTTATTCTGCTCCTAACAAAGCTGTCGTCTTTCAGAAATCATAATTATTCGCTCTAGGAGGTTACTTGATATGAAAAGAAATTTGATCATTATTGCAGTTCTACTTGGAAGCCTTGTTTTATGCTCTTGTACAAACAGCGCTCAAGATAACAGCAACATCAGTTCCGGCTCATCTGCAGATGAAAACTCATTAATAGCGGAATCCTATACAGTGACTGAAAATGGGATATATGATCGAGCAAAGCTGTCGGAGTTTGAATATACCCCCTTGGCGGAATTTGATACAGATTTCTTGAAAGAGAGCGGTTGCGATCAGATAGGCGATTGCTATAAGCGCGCTCAATCATTGGCATTATGGCTGAGTTATGGAATAAGTGATTTCCCGACTCCCAACGGTACTGGCGCATCGACTGAATCGGCAAGCATTGATGTATCAGAATCGGGAGGTGAATTCTACCGTTATTATTTTACCGGAATAAGTTATGACAGCTTTTATAAAGCACTGCTTGATGTATTTACCCATGAAAAAGCAGATGAATTGATAGCTGATGCAGCAAGCAGAATATACTCTTACGATGGTGCTCTGTGGATCGGAGCTGTCAGCGGCGGTGGTGATACATCAGTAGTGAAAACTGAATATCAAGTGACAGACAAAACTGATGACCGAATCGTTCTGAAACGTACAACTTGGCATGTCAATATTGGTGAAGAACCGATTTATGATTCAGCCAAAGATGATGAGTATGAAAAGGAATATGCCGATTACAGTTTTGTTAAAACAGAACAAGGCTGGCGCGCCGACAGTATGCCATTACGGTAATTTGAATTATCGTTTGGGGTAAATGAGCCATCAAGAAATGAAACTCTCTCAAAAGTTGACCTTATTGCAGGTGCGCTTTATGGGAGAGTTTCTTTTATTTGCATTATTTGTCGAATTATCGGTTGCCATTTGTTCCGTTCGGTATGTTCAACATCTGCTGAACGAATAAAGGCGATGATAGTTGAAACGGACGGCACCGGACTGATGAAAATTGCGGACTCCTATAAGAACAGTTCGGTTAAGCATAAGCTTGAGGTAACCGAACAGGCATTCAAAATAACGTTGCCGTTCAGACCTGAAGTAATGAACGGATTTAATAAGAAACAAGATGGTCGCAGCTGCGGCCATCTTGCATTTTATAGGGAATAGTGGTAAAATGAAAGGCGAGGAGACCAGCTATGAAAAGTCAATAGACAAAAGCGCCAAAAATTAAGCGACAAG
>CATXDC010000046.1 GCA_958366985.1 uncultured Oscillospiraceae bacterium | reverse complement strand
TCTTTCATCTTGGTTCATTCTCATATCACCCTATATCATTGTACATTTCGGGTTGAATTATGAGAATGTAATGAAATTTGATGTGAGGTAGTATTTTATTTCTTGTTTTTGTCTGTCTATTATAAGTTAATATATTTCTATTGGAATAACAACTTCTACGCTTAATCCGTGCGGGGCAGTATCAGAAAATTGAATTGTGCCTTGATGTATTTTCACAATCTGCCGCACGATTTTAAGACCCAGCCCATGCTCGATTTCTCCCGTTTGCTTTTGCGTACTGGAAATATCTCTGTCGTTATTCAATGTGTTTAGTTGCGGCTCACTTATTCCACAGCCATTGTCTATTACAGAAAAGGTACACGTTCTATCACAGCTTCCTACTGATACTTGTATCCTACACCCGTTTGGATTATGGACAATACAATTCCTGATTAAATTGCATAACATCCGGTTTAGTAAGGATTGATCGCCAGTAATAGTGATAGCTTTTCCGGGATTATCTTCTGATAGCTCTAATTCATATTTGTCTGATAGGCCATCATTCAAAACTTCACTTACGGCTTGCCTCGCCAATTCTACCGGGACAAGTGTTTGCTTTTGCATAGGCTGCATGGAATATTCCAGTTTTGTAGTCAAATTCAAATTCTCAACTAAATTCTTTAGTTTTTCGCTATGTTTGCGGATAATTTCCGCTTGCTTTCTGGTGGTTTCCGGCAAAGAAGAAGTTTCTTCAATTTCGCTGGCATACCCTAAAATCATAGAAAGCGGCGTGCGTATATCGTGAGAAATACCCCTGATCCATTCGGCGCGGGTGTTATCTTTTTTTAGTAAGTAATCACCGGCTTTATTCAAACCGGCATTGATTTCTGCTAACTCCCCGTTTTCTTCCAGATGAACGGGATGCCCGGATGAAAGATGTCGTATGCCATTCAAAATCGGCTCCATAGCTTTTTCAATCCGGTGGGCATTTCGGACAAATAGATACAACATTAACAAAACATTGATACAGACAGCGGCTAAAAATCCAAACGCTATCGGCCGAACATATTGAGTTTTGATGGAAGTGTAGTAATTCGTTACATATCCCTGCGGGAAACCAACAACTAAAAGGCTGCCTTGTCGATTCCAAATATTAACTGGATAACTGTTAAGATACCAACGGCTGAACATAGCAACGTCCGTTGTGGAATAGTGGCGCGGCAATTCTTCCGGCACATTCATTTCCCAAATTATGTTTCCATTTTCATCCAAAATCATGGCCCATGCGCAAGCATTGTTTAACATTTCCTCTGCCTGTATATCGGCATTGAATTGCCCGTTAGTTTCTGTGATATGATTTGAAAAATCTTCAATCGGGAAATTTGAGTTTTTTACATTCCCTAAATAGGCGGCTGCAAAGAAAGAGGTTACTAACAAAATATTGACGAATAGAAAGAGAATGATGATACTGACTATTGAAAATATATAGCGGCGAAAAAATCGCTCTGATTTGTTCACGTTTGCACCCCCTTAATGTTCAGACGATACCCAATTCCTTTAATTGTTACAAGCGCAACTGGTTTTGAAGGATTTTCCTCGATTTTTTCTCTTAGATGCCGGATATGAGTTGCTAATGTACTTTCGTATCCTTGCCAGAAATCACCGCATATTGCTTGACATAATGCGCCTGTGGTAACGATCCTGCCTTGATTTTCATACAGTTTTTCAAAAAGTTGAAACTCTTTGGCTGTCAGCGAAATACTTTCTCCGCTTCTCTGGACGATTGCTTTTTCCAGATCAACCGTAGCAGCGTCAAAGAACACTTTCCGCTCTTTCTCCGGGTAAACGCGTTTCAATATAGCCTGTACTCGAAATAGTAATTCTTTTGGTAAGAATGGTTTTAACAGATAGTCGTCTGCACCATTTTCAAAGCCTACAAATTTATCTTCGGCCTCGCCACGAGCTGTCAGCATTAAGACAGGAATTTTGCTGGTCTTTCGTAGTTCTTTTAATGCAGCAAACCCATCCATACCAGGCATCATAACATCGAGTATCATCATATCTGGTTCTTGCTCCTCACACATTTTTAAGGCTGCCTCGCCAGACGAAGCCGTCAATACCTGTGTAAATCCTGCTCTTGTAAAAATAGATTTTACCATCTCCAACAAATCTGTTTCATCATCAACTACAAGGATTCTTTTATCGTTCATAAGGCACCACCTTTTATTTGTTGCTCTTATTATACCTCAAGATAGGTAAAATGCCTATTCTGACCTTGAAATCTCAAAGTAAACTCAAGGTTGGCTCAATGTTATCTCAAAGTTGATATGTTATGCTGAGTACACAAACAAAAAAGGAGGCATAAGTGATGAACGATTACATTATTGAAACACATGATCTGACAAAAAAGTATGGAAGTCAGACCAGTGTTTCCCATCTGAATATTCATGTGAAAAAGGGCCGTATCTACGGGCTGTTGGGACGCAACGGTGCAGGTAAGACCACGACCATGCGGATGTTGCTGGGACTGACGGCTCCCACGTCTGGCGAGGTAACGATATTTGGAAAGCCCTTTCAGGGCAACGAAAAGAATATCCTGCCCCGTATAGGCTGTCTGATTGAGTCGCCGGGCTTTTACCCCAATTTGACAGGAACGGAAAACCTAAAAATCTTTGCTGAACTTCGAGGATTAAGGAGCCCCAAATATATCAAAAATGCATTGGAACTTGTCAATCTACCTTACCGGGACAAGAAGTTGTTTTCCCAATATTCTCTTGGTATGAAGCAGCGGTTGGCGATTGCTCTGGCCGTCATGCACAACCCGGAACTTTTGATTTTGGACGAACCGATTAACGGCCTCGACCCCATCGGCATTGCGGAAGTGCGAGATTTTATCCGAGAATTGTGTGATACCAGCGGTAAAACCATTTTAATTTCCAGTCATATTCTTTCGGAAATCTCTCTGCTTGCAGACGATGTGGGAATTATTGACCACGGCAAGTTGCTAGAAGAAGAAAGTCTGAAAGAATTGGAGGCGAAAAACGCCAAGTTCATCCACTTCTGCGTATCGGATGCACAAAAAGCTGCGAAAATTATTGCTGCAACATTTCACAGCAAAGATTTTCGCCTTACAGATGCCAATAATCTGTATCTCTACGATATGACCCTGCCAGTGGAAAGGATTAACCGTTCTTTTGTCGAATCAGGAATTGAGATTCAAGAAGTCCATCTTTGTGAGGATACTTTAGAGGACTACTTCAAAAAGATAACAGGGGGTGAGGGGATTGCTTAACTTGATTCGGTGCGAGTTTTGGAAACTGAAAAGAAAAATGTTCGTGCAGTTGGTATTGGCGGCATCTTTTCTGTTTCCAATCCCGCTAACTGCCATTATCTATTATCTGAACACGGCGCAGAACAAATACGCTACAAAAGCAGCAGCTTTTGACGCCCTGTGGCAATCCGTAATCGGTTTTGGTATGTTGCTACTTCTTCCCTGCATTTTAGGAATTGTTGCAGCACTCCTCTTTTTTATGGAGCGAGATAACGACACCTTTAAAAACCTACGGACAATTCCGATAACAAGTTCACAGATGGTTATCGCAAAGTGCATTGTTTTATTATTGCTTAGTATTGCGTTTTGTATATCTTCGACTGTGGCCTCTATCCTTTGCGGTTTTGTCTTTTTCGGAGTGACCGATATTTTGTTTAAGGTATTGTTTTCCGCTGTTTACGGATTATTGATTGCGATTAGTGCATTACCGCTGGTATTGCTGATTGTATTTTTCAGCAGATCCTATATTTTTTCCATTATGCTTTGTGTATTTTATAGTGTATTCAACCTGCTCTCAACATTTTCTATGACAGCACTTCCAAAATGGCTTGTACTTACTCTGCCTACACCGAGCATTATGTTGTGGGGAACCCAGCAAATGTCTTCTCGTACTGCTATAAACGACACAGAGGATTTGCAGAACTTCATTCAAATGGGATTGATACCTTCTACTCCTCAACTAATTATAACTTTGGGGGTAATTGGGGTTGTTTCACTTCTTCTGGCGGTCTATCTTTATAAGAAAAGGAGTGAGTGAAATGGTAACAATTATAAAAACCGAGTTTATGAAGCTGAAAAGATATTTTATTGTCTGGATTGGCGTGTCCCTCATGCTTCTTACAGTTCTGCTAACCTTGTTTACTACAATGGCCGATGACGGAATGGTATGGGACTACCAATTTCTTTTTGAACAGGTAGTTAAGCATTTTGTAACAATGATTTTCCCAATGTGTATCACGCTGATTAGTGGGTATATGATTTCCCGTGAATATACAGACGACACATTAAAAAATATTGAAACATTACCCATTTCATTTAGGAAACTTCTGGCGGGTAAATTGATTGTTTCTGCAATTCTGTCGCTTTTCTTAGGAATTGTGTGCTTTGCTTTCACAGTCGTTGCAAATTTTATCATGGGATATGATGGATTTGCTTTGATTCCTGCGCTTACAGGATTGGTGCAAATGGCATTGTTAGGATTATTCCTTTACTTGACAATGCTACCCATTATTGTTCTGACAAGCAGACATAAAGGGAGTTTCCTTGTAGGGGTTATCGTCGCTTTTGTATATGGGTTTATAGGAATGTTTGCAAATGGGACTTTACAATCTATATATCCTGTCTCCGCTGCGCTTGGTTTAATCAATTATCGAGCTGGCGCAGAAGGAGTTATGTGGAATAAAGGACTGTGTTTTATTAGCATTCTGATTATGTGTGCTATTGGAATTGCTTTGATGTTTGTAAAACAGAAACCAGAAAAGAGAGAAGCTAAAAAAACACAGCACACAGCACCTAAAAAGGGCTGGTAAAAGAAAGAGAGGTAACCTTTATGAGTTCTAAGAAAAAAATAGGAATTGTGATTGTCGTTGCTGTACTAGCAATTACTTTTATGACTGTAGCTTTTCTCACTACGCAAACCAATACAGACTACTATACGCAGATCGATAACCGATGGGTAACAGATATTGCACCGCATGGTGCGATGAACTATAAATACACATTGGTTGCTTATGATGAAAGTGGTAATGCGAAAGACGTTACTTTTGAAACAAGCAAAGTTCTCACAGATGGTGCGTATCTGTGCTTGAAAGTGGCTCCCATCAGAGGGGTTGTAACATGGGCTGAAATGCAGTTTGATGAATTACCTTCTTCTGTTCAAGAAAAATATAAAGAATAACCCCGCAGGACAATAAAGGTGCCTGTAATGAAATATATTTAGATCAGCTGCCGCACGACGGCAAAAGAAAAAAAGCCGTCGTACAGCAGCCCTTTTGACACGCCCATACGACCAGCGGCGGCTTTGATTTTCAGAGCCGCCGTTTCTTTCGTTTATCCTAAACCAACGACGACCTAACACCGTGTAAATCCACGGCGGCAT
>CATXDC010000045.1 GCA_958366985.1 uncultured Oscillospiraceae bacterium | reverse complement strand
TGGATTACAACTTTCCTCAGATTGGATGCTGCTT
Source organism: uncultured Oscillospiraceae bacterium (assembly GCA_958366985.1). Taxonomy (GTDB): domain Bacteria; phylum Bacillota; class Clostridia; order Oscillospirales; family Acutalibacteraceae; genus UMGS263. The sequence continues at coordinate 5,634 of CATXDC010000045.1, read as the reverse complement.
TTTGAGTTTTGCGGAATCAGGAAATTATATTTTTATTATAATTAATACAATTACACATTATATAATTATTGGTATATTAAATAGATGGTAGATTTAGACAACAGTTGAAAGACATGATACATAATCATGGAGAAAAATAAATACAAAATATGTAATATTATAGTGCTATTTTGATAAAGTGGACTAAAAATGATACAATTATAAAAAATAACATGAAAATTGTGTTTTGGGGCTTGAATTGACCTACTTTTAATGGTATAATAAGAGCAAACATTATTTTGAAAAAGTGGATATAAAACAGAGGAAGAATGTATGTATAGCTGTATAAAGTCTTTTATGGATAATGACAAAGAAAATGGATTGTTGCTCCTGGATATGCCGACGGGTTTTGGCAAAACGTATTCTGTAATAAAGTATATTGCGGAATTTATTAAAGAAAACAGCGACACAGGTAAAAAGATTTTTTTCATTACGACGCTGAAAAAGAATCTGCCGGTTGAGGAATTAAAGAGACGCCTTGATGAAATGGAGCTTTTACACCTCTTTGAAGAGCGGGTAATTGAACTGAAATCAAATGTCGATACTGTGGTCGCAAATTATAATTCCTCGATGTACAACGACATTCCGCTAGAAATACGCAATAGCGAGGAGTTTAAGAACTTCAAGGCCGATGTAGAATTTCTGAAGAAGCATACAGGGCAAAATTCTGACCTTGTCCGCAGCGTCAGGAACAACTTCTCCAACAACAATGAGCGCATTTTCAGAGCGTATATGCAAAATACTTTTGCGAGGAATTTCCCTTCAATTAAAGAAAGACTGCTTGCAATAAAGACCGACAGCGCATGGCAGTGGGTAGGAAAGCTGTATCCCTCTGTGTTTACCAGCGAGAAGCAGGTCATTTTTATGAGTATGGACAAGTTCATTTGTCCGCACTCAACTATTGTGGAGAAAAGCTACTATTTCTATAATTCAAAGATCTCCAACGGCGCGTTGGTTTTCATCGACGAGTTCGACGCCACAAAAGGAACTATACTCAAGAATATTATTGAAAACGGTCTGAAAGAAAAGATAGACTACATAGAGCTGTTCAACCACATCTATGCCGTGCTGAAAAACAAAACCTTTCCGGAAAGATTGTTCATTCCGTCTGTACACAGAATGAACAGCGATTACAAGGACCAGTCGCTTAAAGACGTCCTTAAAGATCTGATAAAACTGGCTGACGAAATATACGATACATATTCGCTCAATTTCAATCATAAAACCGAAAACGCTGAAAATGACAGCGCCAACTTCCTATTCAATGACCACAGGTACATTTCTGTGTTGAGCGGTCAGAACAAATTCATTTCAATTAGCAGCGATGAGAATGACAGTGTAAACAGAATTACTTTTTCAACCCGGAAGCCTGAGGAAAAGAACAGTATTCAAATGCTGCTGAGCAAGCTGAGAGGCTTTATATCCTATTTTCAGATTACCGTGTCCATTTTGGCTACCAACTATGTTCATTTAAGGAATGAACGCTCCAACAACGGCGATGATGAATATACCTATGATTCTGCGATCCGTAGTGTACTAGCAGAGTTTGATCTCGGCACAGTGTACGAAAACTACCTGTTCACGCAGGTCAAAATGCTCCGCACAAAATCCAGAAACAGTATAGCCGGCTCCGATTTTGATTTTTCGCTCTATGAGAATGGCTTCAGATATTATTCCTTTGAAAACTCTCCGGATTACGATTTCAAGTCCATAATATCAATGTTCTCTTTCTCGCAGACGCCGGAGCGCATATTGACCAAACTCTGCGAAAAGGCAAAGGTTATCGGAGTGTCGGCGACTGCAACATTACCGTCTGTGCTGTGTAATTACGACCTCGATTACCTGTCGCATAAAATGGGCGCTGCGTATTCGCATATTTCGGCGGACGACCGTGAACGCCTGAAGAATGAATTTGCCATTTCTCAGCAAGGTTATAAGGATATCGCTGTCCATGCGGAATTGTTCGACAGTTCCAATTATTCGGTTTCGCTGTGGGATCAGGTGTTTGACGACAGCGAGCTTGCAAAGGCCGCTTATGATCACGTTGAGCGTTCCTTATCTTCGGCTGACGGCGGGGAAGACAATAAATATAATCATCAGAGATATTTCAGGACCGCGCTTGCATTCAAGAAATTCTGGGAGCATGAGGATATCCGCTCGTTTCTTTGCATGCTGAACAAGCACCCGAAAAGGAATGATAAATTTCTTGACATTAATGTGCTATATTATCTGTTCGAACTGATAACGGAACGCCTGTGTGATGTTAGGAAAACAGTCTGTTTGCTTGACGGGGAGGGGTACGATGACAAAAAATCAGACATCGCAAAAAAGCTTACGAACGGTGAAAAGCTTTTTGTTATATCCGTTTACCAGACCATCGGCGCAGGACAGAACCTGCAATATGATATTCCGGACGCAGTGCGCGATTCCCTGATACAGACGAACTCGTGGAACCGTTCAACCAAAAAGGATTTCGACGCGATCTACCTTGACCTGCCTACCAATCTTACAGTAAATATATGGAATGATTCCCACATTGGAACCGAGGATTTCGTAAAGTACATCTTTGAAACCGAGTATCTCCAGGAGAATGGAGAGATTTCGGACGAAATCGCAAGACAGAACATAAAGGAAGCATTCGGTAGGAGTTTCTGCCGGAAAAAGTTCATGGGAAAAACCTATAAAGATAAACCGAGTGTCTGCTATTATGCGACAAAGCAGATAGTACAGGCGATAGGACGTATCTGCCGTACAAACATGAAACAGCCGGATATCTATGTCTTTGCCGACGCTGATATATGCAATTACTTCCATGTTGGGATAGCTGAAAACCGTTTACTTAACCGCGAGGTCACTGCGCTGATAGATAAGATAAATGAGCACGGCGCGGCGGAAATCCCGGATCCCGACCTGATATCACAGGGAGAGCTGTGTTCGGTTCGCGTGAACAAGTTCATTAACAGCATGATTCGTGAGGAATGGGATAGAAATAAGATGAAGCAGTGGGAGAAACTGCGCGAAATTGTATTGAAAACTCCTACTGCAACAAAGGAAGATTATCAGAATTTCACGATAAGCCAGTCCTATATACAGATGAGCGAGCCGGCGGATAAATACTACTATTCGCAGGAAGAGGACTACAACCGGATAAAAATCAGATTCGCTCCCTCGCGGGATTTCCCGTGCGAGGTGTCTGCAAAAGCCGCGAAGCTGGACAGGATTCTTCTTTTCAGCGGAATGACGGAGTATTTCACGGCAAAGGGGCGTGCATTGACTTTTGCACCGAATGAGTATATTATGTCCCCGGCTCTATTCAATAATATTTACAAGGGCGCTCTGGGAGAGGCGGCAGGCTGGGTGTGGTTCAGAAATGTACTCGGAATCCAGCTTGATATGATACGGGAGCCGGCATTGTTCGAGCTGTTTGATTACAAGGTGCCCGGACTGCCTGTGTATGTGGACTTCAAGAACTGGCGCGATACCACACGCTTTGATGAGAAAGGAACCATGAACAAGGTAGTCAGAAAGGCAAGGGAATGCAGGGCAGAATGCGTTATTATATCTAATATCCTTGCGGACGGCTCGTATGACACAAGGGTAACGCATGACGGTGAAATAACCATTGTGCGCTGTCCCTCGATAATGACCGACAATGGAACCACGGTCACTGAAAATGTTGAAGCCGCAGAAGTAATAAGAAGGTGCATAAATAATGTCAGAAATTCGCACGAATGAAATCATACCTCATTTCGATTATCAGAAGATAGATACTGAATATGATATTTTCTGTCTTGAAACATCAAGGAAGTATATAAGCACAGGCGCAGGCATAATCGACGCGCCCCTGATGAACAAGAATGTCAGGGCTGTCCTTTTTGAAACCGGAAGGCGCTTTTATGTCCTGCTTAACCATAGTGAGGACAATTTCGGCAACATGAAGAAAATACTGTCTGACGCCGAGTACGGCAGTTCCATGTCCATAATGCAGAAAAAGAGCAGTGAGCTTGAAAAATATCAGCTTCTTCAGCTTTTGATAAATGGTCTGACAGCGAAAAAACACCCTCTGCTAAGGTTCAATAATCTTACAGGACATCTGTATGTATTCAGACCCGAGTGGACGTACAAAAGCAAGGAAAATGTGATCTGGAGCATTCCTACCATTGAGGTCAAGGTGATGGAGGACTGCCTTATAAAGCTGAATGTCCGCACTTTCACTTCCACAAGGCTGCGCAGTAAAATTACATTCACAAAAAGGAAATTTGAGGAATACCCGAAATATGTCCTGTCAACAGATAACTCAATGAGCAGAAAGACAGCCGATGATGACGCAAAAACACCGGATTTTATCCTCCGGCAGATCGATGGTAGAAAAAGCGGGGTAAAGTTTCTGAACATAAGCAGCGAGACAGATTTTGAAGCCACAAAGATAGGCGTACTGAACGAGGTGGCAGAGAATTTCAATGAGCGTTATTCCGGTATGGCAGCGATAGAATTTAAGACTATTGCAGAGTACACCACAATCGACACGACGGCAACTGCAAAGGAGAATGTAAAGGCGGTCAGAGCTTATCTTGCTGACAAGAAAATCATACTTATCGACTGCGTGAGAAACGAGCAGTCCGGAATGTTCTGCGAGAATATAGTCAGTCTGATAAACGAGAAATACAACTGCAATGCAAAGACAGGCTCACGGTTAAGCAAAAACGCGCTGAATATCCGGCTTATACATAACAGGGACTATTATGAGAACGGTCTGAATGACCCGCACCAGGACGATATGAGCGGCTTTACCGTTCAGCACATCACTTTTGAGGATTTCTTTCACAACAGCAAGCACGCTGTCAGCACAGTTGTTAATGAACTGATAATAAAGGACGATATCCGCAGGGGTATGTTTTCGCTGTTCGATTGGGGCTGCATGGGGTTTGAAAAGGATATTACTTTCGGATTGTCAACAGGCGGCGACAGCCCAAAATATTTCTTCATGACGGTAAGACCCGACGGCTCGTTCTTTTTCTCGGAGCAACAGATGAATCTGCTTGAGGTGAACGAGTATTCCGCCTGTGTGCAGATTTTCGGCGACAAAAGGCGGGCGGAAGGCATGATAAAATACTCTGATGATGATATTCTTGCCATTTGCGGCACGGATATATTTACGTTGCCGGAGTACATGGGGCTCAGCGTCGAGCTGAAAAGTGGCAATACCGCGTTGAGAAACAAGGAAAGCCGCGACGAATATCTCACGTCCGTGACCGAGATACGAAGTTTTCGCAGGGACGGATGTGACTTCTATTTTATAGGCGTATGCGGTAGCGGAATACAGTCTGCACTGCGGAATGCTGCTCTGATAAGGTGCGTTGAACAGTACGGCACCGGCAGTGGAGATTTCCGTAGAATGCTCCCGCTGATGAATGTGGCATTTGTACGCAATGGGAGACTTACTGTCGTGCCTTTTCCATTTAAGTATCTGAGGGAATATATCCTTGGTACATAAAGGCGCCTGTTGTTGAATTGCATTTTTATGCGATGGTAAATTGAATGGAGACCAGCTATGAAAAGTCAATAGACAAAAGCGCCAAAAATTAAGCGACAAGT
>CATXDC010000044.1 GCA_958366985.1 uncultured Oscillospiraceae bacterium | reverse complement strand
TTTGCGACATCCCTATACCCCTTTCCCTTTGAAAGAGGTGCGTTTGTCATAAACGATATAATCCCAACCTCTATCATTGCACTTATCACAAGTGCCTTTACTTTTAGCGAAAGGATCAAGGCGTCTGACAACATAGTTCGGATTGCGAAAATAGTCGTTTAAGCATTTAGGACACAGGCAGCGAATGTCGCCGATCCTGTCAGTGTTGTAAAGCCATAGACCGAATGTTTTTTTCAAGGCTGCGTTAATCTGTCTCCAAAGGCGCTCATCATCAACAAAGCCAATATACTCTGTCAAATCATCTTTATTCACAGTCTGTATTTGCTCAAGCAACACCATTGAAGGCTTCGTCAGACCAAAATCCTCGCCTAAAATAATGTGGGACGGCAAATACCTCTTTTTTATTACACTCGTAATGGACGCAACAATAACAGTAGGCGCATTCGCATTGAAATTGTCTGCCTGAATTACCAGCACAGGTCTTACACCTGATTGGATAGAGCCGATTCTTGTGCCGAAATCGTAGGAAAATATATCTCCACGCCTGATTTCTGTTTTCTTCATTTTATGTATAACCTCTCTGTTCATTGAGTTTTGAAAGCGCATTTCATATCCGGAATAGAAATACCCCTTCACTCATTTGGACAAAGGGGTGCGAAATGCACACCCAAAATCAGAGGTTTTCATAAAATTTTTTGAAATTTTTTATTGCGGCAGCGATTGACTTATCTACGGAGCTATAATTTATGCCTTCCTCTTTTGCAATTTTCCTTGAACTAATCCCAAGCAAAACGGATTTAAGAAGGCGCTCCCTTTGAACAGGTTGGAGCATACTTAACGCTTGTCTTACCTTAGAAAGTTCTAATTGTCGTAGCTTTTCTTTTTCTTCCTCGATCTGTTCCTCCTCCGCTTTATCAAACGGATCAATAAATGGGGCGATAGATTTCGGATGGAACTGCTCAAAAATATCATCTTCATAACCGTATACATCTATCGTCCTTTTGCTGCGCTTTTCATATTTATCATTATTTCTATGTGATTCACTAATCACTTCTCCCTGTGCCATTGACAGAAGTATAAAAGGCGTATACCTGCTGATGACATCAGGGTACTTATCCCACAATGCTTCTTCGGACAGCTCCGTTATAATTGCCCATTTTTCCGTTCCAGTGAAACCACTATACTCATACCGAAGGTTGATGAGTTTACAATCCTGTGCAAATAATTCTTCCTGCTCGTTTACTGTAAGTTTTTTCATTTCCGTAATCTCCTTAAATTTGCAATTTTTGATATACAAGGTCGAAATCAAAAACTCCGGAGATCACGGATACCTACATATAAATGCCTGCCATACTGTGATAGACATAAAGCTCCCTTTCCGCTTGACAAAAGCGAAAAGGGCTGCACAAAAAAAGCAGCTATAACATTCAAGCTAACGCCTGAAAGCTATAACTGCTTTTTCAAAACACTATTCAATTCGTTTTGCCTAAGCTGCTGTATTGCCGCCTAAAAGATATTCAACCAGCATTTGAAAATCAAGAAAAATTCTCAAAGCTTTAGGCATACTAATTGTAACAGATTTGCTTTTCCGTATCATCGGCAAAACTGCGCCAATTTTCTGCCATTTCGTTTTCAGCCTCGTTCTGTAAACGAAAGCCGTTCTTCGGGCAGCATACACAGTGTAGCATACGCAAGGTCGGACATTCAGTAGGGATTTCGTCGGACTTTAGTCGGACAAGCCTTTATTTGAAAAAATCGGGAATATCGTCGCTTTCATCAGCTCCCTTCATATTAAAGATTCCTTTGAAGCTCGGAATCGCATATCCCCACAGGGATACGCCGAGAAGCAAAATTGCTTCCCGTTTCCGGTCGTAAAAGGTACTGCGCTCCATATTCAAGAGATCGAGCAGGTCGCTCTCCGTATACCGAAACGCTGTCAGGTAGCTTTTTGATATGATTTCGTGGTACAGCCTGCCGTTGTTATGGTAGCCATATATTTTCGCCATAGCGGTATCAATCAGATCAACCATCCACTTGTTTTCAAACAAGGCGCTGATACGGCTCTCAAACTCCTGCTTCTCGGTATCCGGCGCAAACAGCTCCAAATAAACAAGGGCGCTGTTCAGTTCTTCTCCGTAATAGACCAGCTCCTCATTCACACAGGCAGATTCGCTCAGCGTAATCCAGACCACATCACGGTATACGCTGAGAAGCAGTTTTGTTTTCGAGAATATATCTGATTGATTCAAATTAAGCTGCTCATACATTTTCCGAATGCTTTTCGCAGCGAGTGTATCTTTCCGTCCCATCTGTTCGCCTCAATCCTTAAAACGGGTATCATTTGTTGGTAGATAAAAGTTCAAGCTAATTTGCTGGACTCCCTTGACAAAACACGCAAGTTCAGGTATTATATATACGCAACTTACTTGCGTATTGACATTATACGAAATTAACTTGCGCTTGTCAATATGGATACGCAAGATATTTTCAAATCAGGTGGGATAATTTGGAGGTCAGATGAAATGAAATTCTGTGAGAAAGTAAAAGAAGCCCGCACGAAGGCAGGCTTAAAGCAAGATGAGTTTGCAAAAGCAATCGGCGTTTCTCTGCGGACAATATCGAATTATGAGGCTGGCACCCGCTACCCGAAAAAAAGGGAAACCTATTATAAGATGGCGGAAGTCCTGAAGGTCGATGTCAACTATCTGCTTACCGATGACGAGGAATTTCTGCTGAACGCTGAATCCAAATACGGAAGCAAAGGCGCAAGACAGGCAAAGAAGCTTATGGCAGAGGTTACGGGGCTTTTTGCAGGCGGCGAGCTTGCAGATGAGGATTTGGACGAGATGATGAAAGGCATTCAGGAAGCGTACTGGATCGCCAAAGAGAAGAATAAAAAGTACACTCCCAAAAAATACCGGAAATAACGCTTGATGTCCTCTTTTTCGGACAGTGTATTTGATAAGATATACTTACTGGCAGTAGAATGGGGGTGTTTGCTCTTGGATATTCAGACTTTAGAGATTGTCAGAAAGGCGAATCGGCTGGCAAATGACCTTTGCACAAGAGATCCGCAGAGAATCGCACAAGAACTGGGCATAGAAGTTATCCCATTAGCCTTCAAGAAACAGCGAGGGGCATACAAGGTTTTAATGCGTAACCGTTTTATCTTCATAAAAGACGATCTGCACCCTGTAATGGAGCGTATTGTAATGCTGCACGAGATTGGACACGACGCATTACATAGAGAAGAAGCGGTCAAAGCTGGCGGCTTCAAGGAATTTAATATTTTCGATATGCGGCAAAGCCGAATGGAGTACGAGGCAAACATCTTTGCTTCCCAAATCTCCCTGCCTGATGATGAAATACTGGAATATATCGAAAACGGGTATGATATTCAACAGATCGCACGGGCAATGCACTCGGACATAAACTTGGTCGCATTGAAAACGGATACGCTGATCGCACAGGGCTATCGTTTCCGTCATCAGGAATATCGCAATCAATTTTTGAAATAGATAACTGGAGGGTATAAAGATGTTGATGAATAATAACGAGTATCTTGATTTGGTGCAAACTATCAAACAGGAAATTCAGCAGGCGCAGTACAAAGCTACTTTAAGTGTAAATAAAGAGCTGATTATGCTGTATTACAATATCGGAAAAATCATAAACGAGCATAAATCTTGGGGCAATAAATTTATTGAAAATCTGGCGGCTGATATTAAGCTCTCGTTCCCGAACGCAAAGGGCTATTCTGTTCGCAACCTTAAATATATGTCAAAATTTGCAAGCACTTATCCTGATGAGCAATTTGTGCAGACGGTGTCTGCACAAATTCCGTGGTCGCACAATGTTGCAATTTTGGATAAGGTTAAAGGAGAAAAGCAAAGAGAGTGGTATATACGAAAGACCGCAGAAAATGGCTGGTCGCATAATGTCTTGATTCATCAGATTGAAAGCGGCTTATATGAACGGCAGGCTATTGCTGATAAGATTTCAAACTTTGAAAGTCGACTTGCTTCGCCGCAGAGTGAGCTTGCCGTACAAACAATGAAAGATCCATACATTTTTGATTTTATCCCTTTCAAGGAAGATATGGTAGAACGGGATATAGAGCAGGCTCTTGTTCAGGATGTAACGAAGCTGCTTTTAGAGTTGGGAACGGGATTTGCGTTTCTCGGCAATCAATATCATCTCAATGTCGGCGGCGATGATTTTTACATTGATCTTCTGTTCTACAACCTTAATCTTCGCTGCTATGTTGTGATTGAGCTGAAAACCGGAGAATTTAAGCCGGAATATGCTGGACAGCTTAACTTTTATCTCTCAGCCGTTGACGGGATTTTGAAAAAGGATAATGACAATCCTTCTATCGGTCTGTTGCTGTGCAAAAGCAAAAACGCATTAGTCGCTGAATATGCCTTAAAAGATATGTCAAAGCCAATCGGTGTCAGCGAATACAAAGTTACAAGTGAGCTTCCTGAAGCTTTGAGCAAACAGCTCCCGTCTGTGGAAGATATACAAAAGCATATCAAAAGAGACTAAAATATCGAAAAGCTGAAAGCCGCAGAGCTATATATCGAAGTCCTGCGGTTTTCATTCTTTTCACTACTCAATGTTATGCTAAAAAATGGGGAAATAAAATTGATAACGCTTTTATGCTCAATGCGACAATACGGAATGGCAAATTAAATGGCGAGTGAAATGGCGACAATGGCAAAGTAGATGGCGAATTAAATCCAGCTCTGCTTTATCTGAACAAGAGTGAATTAGCGGTTTATCGAACATTCCAAAGTATTAGGCATAGCACAAAGATTTAGCGGATTTGTTCTTGCTTTTGCAATCATTCCACAACCACCTGCAATGAGCCGCAAAAATCATTGCCTTCTAAAGTAAGATAGTTGTCGCCTTCGTCAAGGGTAACGGAATATGTTCCGTTTTTACTTGTATCGGCAATCATTTTTTCCTCACCCTTATCAAGCCAGTAAAGCTTCGCCGTGCCGGAATCAACCGTCAACTCGTAAGTTACAGTAAGCTCACTTCCTTTATCCCGTTCTAACGCAGTACCTCCAAAGATGTATTCTTTATCATTGAAATCCTCATAATCTGCTGTATAGGAGCCGGTATAGGTATCTTCCCCTTTGGTCTTATCGCCCTGCAAATCTTTTTCGTCCGTAAGGGCATATTTGCTGAAATGCTGGAGCATATCATTAAAGCCGTTTATAACACTATCTTTCAGGTTGTCGCCGCTGCACCCTGTAACAGCAAAAGCCAAACATAAGGAAAGCAAAACGGCAATCAGAATTTTTATTTTTTTCATATCATCACCCGCCAATCCTCGTTACAATATTCATACCGATAATTGCGATTGCGCCAACCGCATAAATACTGTTAATCACGACACATACCTGCATAAGTTTGGATTTTACTTTTCCTTTGGTATAGCTGAGAATGGAAAAGATACCTGAAAAAATCATAAAGGCGGCGTAACTGTAAACCATAATCTCCGCTACCGGGGATTCCAGCGCCCAATCAAAGGTACGCAGTGGCAGGATCGTCCATGGGACAAAGAGCATAATGGTAGAAATCGCAGTTAAAATTTTGTTTTTCATTGTAGTTATCTCCTTTCAGATGCGCCGTATCGCATACAGGATACGACAAGTGCCAAAATAGTGATTCCGACTGCAACAGGCAGCCACGGAAGCCAAGCGATTTGTGTTTCATAAACACCTTCAGCAGCTCTCCCATACGCCACCATTATCAGATAGAACGGATAGCTCATCGGGTAGGCAAACCATATTTTTGTGTTTATCATAAGCACGGAAGGTACAATCGAAGCCAGACCGATACCGACCGAAAAAATGGGAGATTGAATTAAAGTGGAAACCGCAAGGTATACAGCAGCCATTGGAATTGCAGCGGCATAGATACTGCATACATTTTTGCAGACATATAACGGCTCAAGGATAAAGTTATAATCCTGCGTATGGGTAACGATTGCCGCACAGATATAGTACGCTCCAATGGACATAACCATCTGAAATGCCGCCAACAAAATCAGGACTGTGAATTTAGCAAGACATAGTTTCGTTGTGCTAATCGGCAGGGACAGCATTTTCAAAAT
>CATXDC010000043.1 GCA_958366985.1 uncultured Oscillospiraceae bacterium | reverse complement strand
CTTTTCAAACCGGTTTTTAGAGGTTCCCAGATGTTCGTTGTGATTGAATCTTTACATTTGCTCTGTTATTCGCCATACCAACAAACTTTGTCATACTTTATCGTGTCATCATTAAATGTCGCTTTTGCAGTAACAGTATTTTTCTCATTTTTATTTATATTAACATTGTTCCATACAAAAACAGTATCATTGCTATTTGGCAATTCGCTGCGTTTTATTATGCCAAGCGACCTGTCGTTCACGATAAGTTCAATACTTTGTGCATTTGAATATATCTTTATAAATGGTACATTGCAAGGTCTTACGTTATGACGGCGCTCAGTAATGTAGATAGTTTTCTCACTGCTCCATACAGACCTGTAAAAGAAATACGCATCTTTGGGTATGCGTTCTCTCGTGCATAGACCCTTATCATTCTGTCCTATCGTATCGCCCTCTTCACGACCACTGGAAGGAAAATCAAACATACACCATACAAATGCTGCCCAAAGATATTTTCTTGCAGAAAATTGCCGCCAAACAATTTCGTGAAGCTGTGACTGATAATTTTCATAATGACGAGCTCCATTCGAGTCAATATCGTTCAGCCAGTCTATGCTGTCCTTGTGCTGTGTTAGGGCTCCGCCACCGCCGTATTCAGAAATGCATATCGGACGTTTTTCCTTTGAATTATGGTATAAGTCAAGCCATTCTCCGAAATGTTCTGCATCGCCTGCTTCCTTATACCAACCGAAATAACGGTTATATCCTACGACATCTGCGGGAAGCTGCAAAAATCTGCCATAGAACTGATTGTCTGCATAAGTTTTCAGCCTTGTGTTGTCCTCCTTGCAGGCAAGCTCATAAAGTTCTTGGTATAAAGCAAAAATTTCATCAGACATTTGGTGAAGTTCATTAGATATTCCCCATAAGATGATTGATGGATGATTGTAATTCTGCCTGATAAGCTCAATAAGCTGCTGTTTTGCATTTTCTGCAAAGCCATCTGCAAGAATGTGACGTTCGCTTTCATCCGGAGACATTTTGTTTATAATCCCTATCTCTGTCCAGACACAAATACCGAAATCGTCACACAGTGAATATTCCTGACTGCAATGCTGATAATGAGCCATTCTTACAGCGTTGCAACCCATATCACGAATAATTCCATAATCACGTTCACGTTGGATATTTGTCATTGCCCAGCCGCTTTCAAAGCTGTCTTGATGATAGTTCACACCATGAAGAGGATAAGACTTTCCGTTAAGGAAAAAACCATCCTCAGGGTTAATATGATATGTCCTTATGCCAAAATTTTCGGATACCATATCTGTTGCTTTGTCCCCATAAAATAGGGTGACTTCGGCACTATACAGACAGGGAGAGTTTACACCATCCCACAACTGCGGAGCAGATATTTTTTTCGAAAGTGTAAGCCTGTCGCTTTCTGTATGTCCACACATCTCTGCAACAGGCTTTCCGTCCGGGGAAAAAATTACGGCCTTTGCCTCTGTGTTGTTGGCGGAATCAAGCTTTATCAGTACATCAATGTCTGCGCTGTCTGATGTAATATTATGTGGTGTGATGTAGACTCCGCAGGAACCACTGTCCTCCAGTGCAATGTGAACAGGTTCGGCGGCAATTAATTTAACTTCTCGGTACAATCCACCCATTTTTGTAAAATCGCCCTGTTCAGTAATTGGAGCAATGTAATTTGTGGGTGAATTGTCAACAAGGACTGCAATTTGGCTTTTTCTGTCATAGCGTAAATAATTTGTTATGTTTATGCGAAAAGCAGAATAGCCTCCATCGTGTTTTCCGGCAAAAAAGCCATTCACAAACACTTTAGCAGTAGTGTTGGCTCCCCCAAATTCAATATATAGTGCCTTGCCCTTGTATTTTGTCGAAAGCTCCAAATCTCGGCGGTAACAGGTCAGTCCTTTATAATAGCTGCTTGTTACACTATCAGTTGCATTAAAAGTGTGAGGCAGGCAGATCTTTTCCCATGAGCAATCGTCAAATTCGGGGGTAACTGCATCATTTTCGCTTATTCCCAGATTATATATCTTAGCAAAGCGCCATCCGTTGTTAAGTTCTATTTCAGTTCGCATAAATATTTCCCCTTAAATTATAGGATTCGATTCGTTTTTATATGGTATTCATCCAAACCCTCATATCGTTCTCGCCGCGATTGCCCCATGTGTAATAGGGGACAGCGACCGCATCACACGGAGTAAGTTTTTCAGCTTCGCAGCTGTAAAGATCGTCGCAGTCCTCTGCACGGAAAGCTTTTGCTGTGAGCTGTATCGTTCCACCGAGAAGATCGGGTTCAAATTCGCCGGCAAAAGGCTTCTGACTCCTGTCAATGCGTATCGACCTTACATCGTCATTGTCCGTGCCCTCAAAGCAGTAAACGAGAGGACCTCTCATAAGCGCTGTCATTCCCGTAAGTCTTGGAACTTTGTTTGACGCTCTTACATATCTCGGAGTTCCGTCAAGGGCAAGCTCGATCTTAGCTTTTTCGTCTACATCAATGTAAATATATCCATTCTTTGGAATGACCGAAGTAACCTTGCCGTTGACTTTGAGCGAAAATTCCCTGCTCCATTTCGGTATGCGAACAGCGACTTTTCCGCGACCCGAAATGTTGTATTTTATCGTCATATCATAGGGATAAGAGGTCGTACATTCAAGCTTCATTCCATTTGAAAAGCTTACTTTTCCCGATGTGAAAAGGTGACAGTAAGCAGTATCGCCCTTTTCGCCGTAAGCATATTTTCCGATAGAGCCGATGAGCCTTGCTGCGTTCGGAGGACAGCATGCGCAGGCATACCACTTCGGGCGTGAAGGGAGAACATGTGAATGTGTGCAGGCTTTTCCCGAAATGCCGATGTCAACTTCAAGCGGATTTACATAGAAAAAGCGTTTTCCGTCAAGCTGCATTCCTGCGAGGACGGTGTTGTAGAAAACAAGCTCCATAACATCGCCGTATTCGCCGTTTATCTCGTTTTCAAGCATCTTTTCCGCAAAGAATATCAAGCCGATCGCTGCGCAGGTTTCGGAGTAAGCCGTATCGGGCGGCAGGTCGTAGTCAACTGTGAAGGCTTCGCCCTGAACGGTCGAGCCTATGCCGCCCGTTATGTACATTTTTCTGTGGACGATGTTTTCCCACAAGCGGCGGCAAGCTGCAAAAAGCTCTTTGTCCTCTGTTTCGGCGGCGAGGTCAGCCATTCCCGTGTAAAGATATACTGCGCGGACAGCGTGCCCAACAGCTTCGGTTTGTTCACGGACAGGCTTTGCACTCTGTCGGTAATCATTGCCCCAAGGGTCGCTGTTCCAAACGCTCCAACTGCGCTTTTTCGCTTCTCTCGCCCAAAAGTCGGGAGCTTTTCCTCGCTCGTTGATAAATTTTTGGGCAAGTTCAAGAAAATGCTTGTTTTCGGTAAGACGGTATAATCTCAGCAGGGCAAGTTCGATCTCGGGGTGTCCAGGAATACCCTCGGTATTTTGCATGACGAAACGATCATAGATGCACTCGGCGTTTTTTACGGCAATATCAAGAAGCTTTCGCTTTCCCGTTGCTTCGTAATAAGTGCAGGCGGCTTCGATGAGGTGTCCCGAGCAGTACAGTTCATGACCCTCGAGCAGATTTGTCCAGCGCTTTTCCGTGTCCTTTATAGTGAAAAATGTGTTGAGATAGCCGTCCTTGTCCTGCGCATCGGCGATAAGGTCAATGAGCTCGTCAGCCTGCCGTTCGAGGTTTTCATCAGGCTTGTCTGCGACCGCATAAGCCGCTGCTTCGAGCCATTTGTAAGCATCGCTGTCCTGAAAGACCATTCCGTAAAAGCCGTCCCCGGGGTCTTCACCTCTGAGAGCCTTTGCGGCGTTGATAAAGTTGGCGGCAACGTGGCTCTTTTCCGCACCGTCAGCCTTGTCCCAAAGCACACTGTACTGATATGGAATGACAGTGCTGTGGACGATATTCTGATATTTTTCCGTAAATCCCGATGCCTTGTATGAAGTAACGGGAATCTGCTTCTGTGTTTTCATAAGCTTGCTCCTCCTTGTTGACTTTTGAGCTTATATGTATTATAATACTATAAAACAATTTTTTAAATGGAGAAAAGTTCTGATTATATGGAGAATATTATTGCACTTGTATCAGTGGATGAAAAAACTCTGCCGCTCGTATCCGACTGTGACATACTTACGGCTACGGATAGCTTTTATCATATGGACAGAATGGCAGATTTTAACGTTATGATACTTGTTACGGACGGTGTGATGTATGTATCGGAGAATGACATTGACTATGAAATAAGGGCAGGAGAATTGCTTTTCCTGAAAAATGGACTGCGCCACTTTGGAAAGATTGAAACTCTCAGAGGGACACGCTGGATATATGTCCATTTTTCTTTTCCTGATGAAAAAGGAACAGAGAGAGTTTATCTCCCGAAGAAAACGTGCGGATTGGCGGGCAGTATTATTGAAGAAAAGCTTTATATGCTGTGCAAAGCCTTTCACAGCTCGAAAAAAATGCGGAAGCTTCGCACCAATGCACAGCTTTATGATATCCTGCTCGACCTATGTTTGGAACAGTCTGAGGGTGAGAGCGTCATGGATAAAATATGCGCTTTCCTTGACACGCAGACGGACATGGACTTTTCAAAAGCACTCATAAGCGAACAATTCTATCTGAGCTACAGCCGTCTTGCAGCAGAGTTCAAGCGTGAAAAAGGCATTTCAATGGGGCAGTATCACAATGCCGCAAGGATGAAAAAAGCCTGTCATCTTCTGCGTTCAACATTGATGTCGGTAGGTGAGATAGCCGATGCACTCGGATTTGCCGATATGCTTTATTTCAGTAAGAAATTCCGTGCTTATGTCGGAGTTCCGCCTACCGATTACAGAAAGCAGATACAGACAAAATATTGATGGTTAAATATCCCTTTGAACAAGTCAATATATTTTTCTGCACGATCGTGGTTGCCCTTAACGGACAACCCGATTTTTTTATGAAGATCACGCTGACAGAGCTTGAATTTGCTGAAAAGAAAATAGATAATATACAATATATGTTTCCGTATCTTCTGTAAAATCAACGATTATGCCAACCGAAGCAATATCTGCGCAATGTTCAAAAAAATTCATCATAAAAGTTTATTTCTTACCATATAAAGTTGTTTTTCAAATTATCATTCTTGGAAATTTTCCTGTACTCACTCGGTGTGATCCCTGTTCTTTTTTTGAATATCTTCATAAAGCATATCTCATTTCCGTATCCGCAGAGGTCTGATATTTCCTTAACTGTCATATCGGTGGTCGAAAGATAATATTGTCCTGTCTTGATCTTTGCGGATAAAATATCTTCATAACAGCTTATCCCGAATTTCCGTTTGTATATTGCCTGAAGATATGACGGACTCAGATTCATTTTTTCAGCAAGCTGATATATATTGCTGTAGTTCCCTGCATTGCTGTAAATATCGGTGCGGAGCATTTCAAGAGCGGAAATGCGGCTTTTATCGCTGTCAGGATTTATGCTGCTTTCGGATATTTTCATGAGTATCATCTGCATAAGCATATTTTCGTACTGTTTCCTGTTGGTCGAACCGACTACATTTTCACGGCATAATATAGCAAGCAGCTCTTCAATTGCAGGAATATCCGCCGAGGTGATAAGCGTGTCAGTTTTTATCCCATTCATAAGCTCGGTATCGTCCGTATCAAAATGGACAAAGTGATTAACATAACTTCCGCACAGAGTTTTGTAATGCTGCATTGTTCCCTTGCTGTATAAAATGAGGCTGTCGGGAGAAACAGTTATTTCTTCGCCGTTTTGTATCAGAACAGCGGAGGTCTTGAAGATAACAAGAAGATTATCTCCCGAACCATCCGGTCTGCATATTTCAAAATTCCCTTTGTGTCTTACGTTCTGACAGACTGTGTTTATACTTATCATATTATCACCTCAAAGTACGAACGGTTAGTATAATAATATTATAAGTCATTGCAATACCAAAGTCAATGGTTTATACTAATAATATAATAATTCAGTATGCGGCGGAGGTATAATATGAAAAAAATATCAATACTAATAAATGCAGACGACAGGCTCGGACATATCTCTCCCGAGATATACGGACATTT
>CATXDC010000042.1 GCA_958366985.1 uncultured Oscillospiraceae bacterium | reverse complement strand
GACCAATGCCCGGCAGATCAACTATCATATGAGAAAACTGCTCCTTGTACTTTTCGATCTGTTCATCGGTAAGTGAACAGCTATCCCACTCGCCGTATTCATTTTGATAGTTGCCTGAGATGTAAAAAGTGCCGTGGACAAGTGTTACACCCACAATCCTGTTAGGCTTTGAACCGTTCAGCAGAAACTCATCATTGCACCAGCAAAGTGCGTCATTTGTCTGCTCAAAATATATAGGTTCAATGCTTCCTCCCACAACTTCCTGCATGGCATGGATATCATCTTCAATATCCTTTACATATGGTTCTTTCAGAGGTTCAAACACAAGTATCCTCATTCTTTTGCCTCACTTTCACAATACTCTTTCAGCGGACAATCGCCGCAGTCATCAAACATTGCACAGGTACGCTGTATCTCTTCCTCGGATATCCCACAGTCAAAATGCTGCTTTTTCTGTTCGTCTTGCCATACGATAAGTGAAACACCGCTGCTGTCACGTTCGACCTCTACCGTTACAGCATTTCCATGCCTATCATAAAGTCCAGAAAATTCTGTTTTGCCTTTTGCCGTTAAAACCTGTGCCAATATTATCTTCTTCATAAAAACCTCCTAATCAAAAAGCGAAAGCTGTTTGATAGCTTTCGCACGTTCGCTTGTGTCATAATTTGATATGAGCAGCTCTGCATACTGACAGCCGCCGTCATACCGCTGTGCCAAATTGTTCAGCCTGCTTATCTCTTCGATCTTGATGTTAGGCTTTTTCCATATCTCACGGATCTCAGGACAATCATTATACGAAACCAAAAATCTGCCTTTGATATCAAGCAGAGCGTCACGCAGTCTGATATGATCTTTTGCAGTAAAACCTACGTCCTTGTAGTAATTCTCTGTAGCAAAATACGGCGGATCACAGTAGAAAAAGCTGACGGGTCTGTCATACTGCCTGACAAGCTTTTCAAAATCCTTGTTTTCGATAACGACCTTCTGCAAACGCCTAGCCGCAAGATCAATCATCGGAAAATCAGACCACATTGAATGTGGCTGACTGCCAAAACTTTCAAGACTGCTTGCATAGCTGTAACGAATAAGCTGATAAAATTTTGCCGCACGATCAATGTCCCGAAATTTCGGGAAAAGATTGCGTTTATGAAGCCCTGCTATCCAATCAAAATCCTCACGGGAATTGAGGACGTACCGCAGCTTGTATTTCAGCTTATTTGGCTTATCTCTGACACAGCGGTACAGATTAGAAAGATTGCTGTTAAAATCGTTATATACCTCAAAATCCATACCGGGCGGCTTATGGAACAGAACCCAGCCTGCGCCTCCGAAAACCTCTATATACCGCTCATAGTAGGGTGGAAACCTCGCAAGTACGGCGTCTCTGAGAGCCTTTTTTCCTCCTACCCATGACATAAAACTGTTCATGTTTTTCCTTTCTGCCGTTTATACCAACAGGAGAAAAGTCGCTTTGCAAGCACCAGATTTTTGATCTGCTGTTGGCAAAACGACCTTAATAAATATTAGATTTTACGCTGTTTTCAGCCCTTGATTATCGGGTCAACGTATGAAAAAATTATTCGCTTCTGTTCAAGGTAGCCGTCGGCTTTGTTTACCTCATTGCACAGCTCCTTGTACTGCCGCTCCGAAAGTACGGGTTTTGTCGCTCTCAGCATTGCAGGAATACTTCCAATACAGAACTTGAAGTCCACTTTAGCTTTGATTTTGTTTGTATGCATTAACCCATCTCCATTTCTAAATCTTCGTCCTGTTCCGAAACGCATTCTTCAAGATTGTTCACAATGTAATCCGACAGCCATGTGCTTCCGAAATCCTCCCTCGTCCGGAGCCGCCATATTGCAAGCTTACCTACATCAAGCTGAACATCTTCAAAGGGAAACAGCAGACAGGTAAGGCCTCCGTTTTTAAAGCTATATGCCTTTTCAAACCTATTGTCATTCTGCAATATTCCGCTTTCCGTCAGCATATCGTTTATGCCGTCGACCCATTCCTGCAGATCGCCGCCGCACCCTTGCAGGACAAGTCCCTCGCTGTCATTCATTTTTCTCAGATCGTGTAAAGAAATGCTTTTGATCTCCATTATTGCAAAACCTCCTTCCCGTAATATTTTTTCAGCAGATTTATGACGAAATGCTGACCCTTTCCCGTCACAAACGTCTGCTGATAGGTCTTGGTCATAGTCGGAGTTTCAAACACCGACTCCTTTACCGCAAAATATCCTCGGTCGATAAACGCCTGATAGGGGAGATTATTCGCCATAAGCACTCTCATACTCTTAAGCCAGCCGTAGAGCTTGTTTCTTCCGACAGGGATATTTTCGGCTCTTGCCAATTTTGCCATAGCGTTCATGTCGATGAGATTATCGGTATTTGCAACCTGATTCGCAAACTCCACTAACGGTTGGTCGTGACGTATCCGCTCGTTCAGCTTGTTGATAGCCATCATCTGCAAACGGAACAGATTGCGGTACGGCTTGTCGAGAAACGGAAGATAGTTTTCTATGAACATTTCCTCGTTGCTGACGTAGCCGCCTGTTTGATTGATCTGAGGCAGAATTTTATCAAAAATCCACGACTCAAATTCCGCAGCTCTCGGCAGCTTGCTGTGTGCAACAAGTCTGTAAACATCTCCCTCAGGAATAAAAATCATCTTAATAGTTTTACTTGGAGACTGCGGATGAGGTAGGTCGTGTTTCACGCCCCACCTGCAATGCCGCTTTATTGCGTCTTTTGTATTGCTGTAGCCCAATGCAGAAGCCACGTCCTTGCCGCAGAACATAATTCTGCCGTTATCATCCTTTAAAATTCTGAGAGAACCAAATTCCTCATTTTTGAAAATCTTGATCATATTATTCATTTAATTTATCTCCTCATCAAATTTCAATAAATTTCTCGCAATTTCTTCAACAACGGGTACGCTTACGGCATTTCCGGCTTGTTTGTAGAGCTGTGCGTCGGACATCCCCGTTGCCGCAACTTTTTCGAATTGCTCTGTTGTAAAACCCTGCAGCCGCCATGCCTCAATTGGCATAAGGCGTCTTATCCGTCCATGGTGGACAATCCCGTGTCGATCGGTTACCGTAAGCGTAAACATCGGTTCGTTGGGATTTTTTATTCGTCTGCCGTTTTGACGGGTAGTTTCCTTAAACGGATTGATAATTGCTCTCGGTCCGTCCTCAATCAGAACTCCCGATCTTTCTCCTTTATGAGTTCCGTTTGTTACCCCCAAGTCCATTCTTGTATGCAGACATCGGGCGTTTTCCGTAATCTGCGGATTTTCGTTCAGATCACAAAAAACAGCGGAGTGTTCACCTTTGTGATGACTTACTCCGCTGTTCTGCCTTGCGGTTATACATCTTGCATTTTCTGTGAGATTAGGTGGAGGATTGCTGTCAATAAAGTACAGACCTGTTTTTCCGCCCATACCGCCCGAACCGCTGCACTGCGTCACCGCAAGTCCATCGGGATCATAAACTCTCGTGCCTTGACTTCCGCCTATGATTTGTTCAGTTTTCCGGCAATTCTGGCTGTCGCTTTTTCCGAAAGCCAGTATTTTTCCGGAACAGTCGATTCCAAGACATCCTGCAATGTAAACTCTTTTTCTGACTTGGGGAAGGTAATCGGCGCTGTTATACACACGCCATTCCACGCAATACCCCAGTTGAGAAAGCGTTTCAATGATTTTTGCAAAAGTTTTTCCCGAGTCAATCCCCATGAGACCGGGTACGTTTTCAAAGCAAAAATACTTAGGTCTTTTCGCTTCAAGCAGTCGGGCAAGCTCAAAGAACAGATCTCCTCGCTCGTCGGCAAAGCCTTTTCTTGCTCCGCAGACCGAGAACGGCTGGCAGGGGAAACCTCCAATAAGGAGATCAAAGTCTGCAAGTTTTCCGACGTCAATATCTCTGATATTTTCATAAAATTGTTCACCTCCGGTATCGTACAGTGCTTTGTAGGCTTTCTGCGCAAATCTGTCAATCTCGCACCACCCCACAATTTCAAATCCTCCGACTCTTTCCAGAGCAGATCGGAAGCCTCCGATGCCTGAAAATGCGTCGAATACTCGTATCATTCAAAGCGCCCCTTTCTGATTTTGACAATAAAAAAACCGCTAAATGATCTCTCATTTAACGGCAGTTCTGCGATATTTAATTGTATTATTCGGAGTCAGCTCCTATATGACTTTCGATCACAGCCATTATTTCATTCAATCGGCTTTCTCCGATACCCTTGATCTTGGATATATCTTCACGCAGCTTGTCGAAGTCGACTTCTGTGGCGTGTACGTCGTCTTTTCCTGTCTGATATATATTCTGAATGAAATTGTCCATTGTTTCACGGTCCATAGCTTTAATTTTTTTGTATAAGGCTCGGTCAAGGAGCGGCTTATTCGGCATATTCATTTTCCTTTCGCTCTTTTATTCGTATAATGGGCATTTGCTTTACCTTCTTGCCGATTTTAACACGCTGCAAAGCGAATACCATATCGTTTGTGCGTTCAAAGTAACCCATATCATGTTTCCAGCTTATACCGCACTTACAATGCTGTAATCCGATAAACTGCTGTTTCATTTTTCTGCCGCA
This sequence comes from uncultured Oscillospiraceae bacterium, assembly GCA_958366985.1. Classification (GTDB taxonomy): domain Bacteria; phylum Bacillota; class Clostridia; order Oscillospirales; family Acutalibacteraceae; genus UMGS263. The sequence continues at coordinate 1,635 of CATXDC010000042.1, read as the reverse complement.
GTTCGGGCAGATCTTACTGTTTTTACTCATGAACGTATTCCTCTCAGAATTTTATCTTGTACATTATATCACATAAACCGCCGTATTTCAAGTCCTACATGGACATATCCATTTCCGGTTCTTCCGATAATTCCTCGATTTCTGCGATTTCTTCATTTTCCGTATTTTCTTCTGTTTGTTCGTCTGACTGAGTTTGTTCATGCTTGATCGTATGAAATTTATCTTCATCGGGCAGAAGATTCAAAGTTCTGCCGTTATCCCACTTAACCATGACTGAGCCGATATCGTCGACTCCAATAATAGTTCCATTGGTGCCGCTTTCCACAGGACATAAGTCCTCCATGTGGTCAAGACAAATCCGAGTACCCTCGGGATACCTCTGTCTAAGCAACTCAACTTTCTTTTCATTGTATACCATGCGTACCTCACATTGTCATTCCAATATCGGGTTCATCGGTCAAATCTTCTGACTGAATGCTGTTTATTTCTTCCTCCGTCTGCAAGCTCCAGTTGTCATCTGAATTCCAGAAGCTGACATAAATATCGCCGTCGGGAGTTTTTATCGGCCGCTGTTCAAGAGACTCCCCAACGCCGTCTGAAAGTTGTCCCTCGCAGTACAAGCGGAATTCTTCAAGCTCTTCATCTGTAAGCTGACCGTAAATCTGAGCCGTAATAACGCCAACAAGCTCTCCGTCGCGCTCCTCGACAGACATAAACGCCGAGCGTACCTTTTGGTCGACTGAATTGCCCTTGCCATACCAGTTCATGAGACCCCGTTCTTTCTCCTCGGGCATTGTAAAATCCTCAATAAATCGGTTTATCTCCGATTTGTAAGCAGAAGCCTCATAGGACGAGATTTTTTCGTATTCCTCGTCATACCGGCATTCCGGTTCTCTGTTGATTTCAAGCGGACAGTAAAATTTTAATTCCTGTAAATGATTCTGCATATGATTTTCGTACAACAGTTTGGCGTTTGGAATATACTGGGCATATCTTGCATAGGGAGCACCCTCAGACTCTATTAACAAGCCGTCGCCCTGTTGCTTGTCGTAGATCAGCAGACAATGGTGTACGCCGTTGCCGTACCACATACTGTTAAGGTTTTCACTTATGAGATCGTTATTGCACATCGGAGTGTGTTTCAGCCTCTCAAATTCTTCGGTCGGAACAGGCACAGCTTTTTCCACCACGCAAGTATACGTTTTGAATTCCGATTCTTTGCGAAGCAGATTTGTGTTGATTATAAGTTTGTTGTTCATTGATTTCCTCCTTTGTTTTATTTTCCATTTTAATAGTATAGCTGCCACACGGGTATCACGTCCTTCCTTGAGAAATAAAAAAAGACCGTTTTGTCATTTATCACATTTCGTGATATTAGACAAAACAGTCTTGAAAAGTTTGTGAAAGTTTTTTCATAAATAATCGGCAAGTTAAGAGCGAAATTTGCTCAAAGCCTGCCGATTTGTTTGACAATATTTCGTTGTGTAGCGTTCAAATCCTTCCGGTCGGCTAAAATCGTGAAAAAGCATCCACGGTTTTCACCTTAAAATTTCCGGTTAAAAAGCATGAAAAAAGCCCGCATTATCGCGGCACAAATAGGGAACGACCCTAAACTTATGTATCACGGAGAGTCAT
>CATXDC010000041.1 GCA_958366985.1 uncultured Oscillospiraceae bacterium | reverse complement strand
GCGCTGATTACTGCTTTCTGTTTTGGCAAGGCGGCGGGACTCCGCCGCAAATGCGTTTTTGCCTACTTTTGTCGCTATGGACAAAAGTAGGTGCTCCGCCGCAGCATGAGCGGCACAGGCTAAGCCTGATTCATTTCGCACACCAAGATACGGCGCACCAAAGTATAAGTGCCTGCGTTAAACTTAATTATTTATCAAGGTTCGGGTAAGAAGCAACAAACTGAGTTTGCATCCAAGTCGCACACGAAGTGGCGGTAAGGAACAACTATAAGTGCCTGCGGCAGTGTGACGCTGCACCCAAACCGTAGCAAACTGAGTTTGAGATACGGCGCACAAAACTATAATTTACATTTCTATTACAGTAAAAAGAGCGTAAAGGAAAAATCTTTCTTCCGTTTACGCTCTTTCTTTTTTGTTATATAATATTCATCAGATAGGGCACTTTTCCATTATCTCAGTGTCCTTTGTGTTTGTGAACACTCCCACATTTTCGGAAATGTTCTGACCGTCGAAAAGTGAAAGGGTGAAATCGCCTTTGAGGAATACCTTGTTTCCACGGTCGTCTATGGAGTAGAAATCGGATTCCTTAAGGCTGAATTCTATCTCCTTTTCCTCTCCCGCCTTAGTGCCGAAACGCTTTACGGCAATGAGGGATTTTATGGGGTTTCTGTAATCTGTCTGAGGATAAGATACATAAAGCTGCAAAACCTCGTCGCTGTCCATATTTCCTGTGTTTTTGACTTTAACGGAAAGAGTAAGCTTTTCGCTGTCAAAGTTTTTATCTGTAAGCTCAAAGTCAGTGTAGGTAAGTCCGTATCCGAAAGGATAATCTACTTTTCCACGGAAATATTTGTAAGTGCGGTTTTCCATGCTGTAATCCCTGAAATCGGGAACTTCCTTTATGTCGTGATAAAATGTTACCGGAAGCTTGCCGGAGGGAGAAACTTTTCCGAAAAGGATGTTGGCAATTGCCTTTCCACCCTTGGCTCCGGGATACCAGCACTGTAAAATGGCGTCAACCTTATCTGCATATTTGCCGAAGCTGATGCATCCGCCGGAGAAATTGAGGAGAATTATCTTTTTGCCCAGCTTCAAAAGCTTATCGAGAAGCTGCTGCTGAACTTCGGGAAGTTCAAGGGTGATTCTGTCGCCCTGTTTTCCGATGTTTCCGCCGCCTCCGTTAAGAGCTCCGCCTGCTTCTTCACCCTCGATTGATGAATCGAGTCCGGTGCAGAATACAATAACGTCGCAGTTTTCGGCTTTCTTCACCGCTGCATCAGGGTCGGGACTTTCTTTTTCGTTATAAAGATGTATTCCCTGGTCGTAAACAGTATCTTTATTGCAGGAAAGTATAGCTTCGTGCATCTTAATGTAGCTTGAGGGACTTCCGGCATAGTTGCCTAAATATGCAAGCTCATTTTCTGAGTTATAGCCTGTGAGGAATATTTTCTGAGCATTTTCTTTGAGAGGCAGAATGCCGTTGTTTTTAAGCATTACAATGCCTTTTTCCGCAACCTCAACAGCAAAGTTTTCATGTTCACTGCTGGCTATTTCCTCAGTACCGATTTTGTTGAAGGGACATTCGGGATCGAACATACCTAAAAGACTTCTTATATATATAAGTCTTGCGGCAGATTTTTTGATTGTTTCCTTGTTTGTGTATCCGAAAGCGCAGGCTAAGGGGATAAGCCTGTAAAGTGCACCGCATTCGAGATCGCAGCCTTTGTTAAGAGCGAGAGCAGCGCCTTTAAGGGGATTTTTCTCATACTTGTGGCGGAAAACTATATCAAGTATCGCACCGCAGTCAGATACGTAATATCCGTCAAATCCCCATTCTTTTCTCAGAAGTTTTTCCATAAGGGTGGGGGAAGCGCAGCAGGGCTCTCCGTTAGTGCGGTTATATGCGCCCATAACTCCGCTTACCTTGGCTTCTCTGACCGCTTTTTCAAAGGCGGGAAGATATGTTTCAAACATATCTTTTTTAGTAGCCTTGGCATTAAATGTATGTCTGTCGGGCTCTGGACCGCTGTGTACTGCAAAATGCTTTGCACAGGCAGAAGTCTTTATGTATTTTTCGTCATCGCCCTGAAGTCCTTTTATAAAAGCTACACCTAAAATAGAAGTGAGATATGGGTCTTCGCCGTAGGTTTCGTGGCCTCTTCCCCAGCGGGGGTCACGGTAAATGTTGATATTGGGCGACCACATGGTAAGACCCTTGTAAATTCCAAAATCGCCCTGACTTTGGCTGTAATTGAATTTGGCTCTGGCTTCGGTGGAAATCATCTGAGCCACACGGAAAAGTATATCATCGCTGAAAGTGGCAGCCATGGCTATTGCCTGTGGGAAAACAGTGGCTATTCCGGCTCTGGCAACGCCGTGAAGACTTTCGTTCCACCAGTTGTATTTTTTTATTCCGTATTTAGGCAGAGCCCTTGATGTATGAAGAAGCTGGGAAGCGGCCTGAATAGTGGTTAATTTCTCAGCCGTCTGTTCTCCTTTTTCTCTGTGGAGCCTGCGGTTTTCTTCCGTAATCATTTTATGGTTGCACACCCCTTGACAATATGTTTTTTATGTAATATAATCTTTTCGTGCACGTGCACGAAATACATAAAATATTGTACCACATCATGTAAATAAAATCAAGAGAAAAAATAAACGGAGGTGTTTTTTTGGCTATAACAGTTAAAGAGATAGCCCGTCTTGCAGGGGTCAGCAGGGGAACCGTTGACCGTGCGCTGAAAGGCAGGGACGGAATAAACAGGGAGACCAAGGAGAGAATACTCAAAATAGCGCAGGAACACAACTATACACCTAATCTTATAGGAAAGGCGCTTGTATATTCAAAGCATCCCATAAAGGTGTCGGTAATACTTAACAGTGTCGGCAACGACTTTTTCAGTGAGATGAAGCGAGGCTTTTTTGAAGCTGAAAGGGAATATTCATCCTATGGTATAAGCCTTACACTCCGTGAGATAAAGGGATATAAAAGCGAGGATATTTTAAGAGCCATTGATGAAATAGATGAGGACACAAAAGCGCTGGTACTTACACCTGTCAATGATGAAATGGTACGGGAAAAAATAGATGAGCTGACAGAAAGAGGAGTTTGTGTAATCACTGTTTCAAGTGATATAGAAAATTCAAAGAGGACAGCATATGTGGGCTGCGATTATTTAAAGAGTGGACGCATAGCGGGCAGGCTTATACGGCTTCTCAATAAAAAGGGAGCATCAGTGTGCATTGCTACGGGAAGCGCCAATCATAAGGGACACATGAGCCGTGTTGAGGGGATAAAGGCGTACCTTTCAGACCACGGCAACGATATAAATATAGCGGGAGTTATAGAAAATCAGGACGATAATGAAACTGCATATTTAAAGACAAAGGAATTTCTCAGAAGCCATGACAATATAAGCTTTGTCTATATCACTGCCGGCGGTGTTTCGGGAACGGTTAAAGCCGTCAGGGAGGAGACTGCCCTGACAGGCAGAAAAATCGGAATCGGCTGTTTTGACGACACTCCGGAAATTGAAAGAGCAGTGAAAAACGGAGATATTGAAGCGACAATCTGCCAGCAGCCATTTGAGCAGGGATATAATGCAATAAAGCTGATTTTTGAAAAGATAGTGGCAAGAAAGGAAATAGAGAAGTTTAACTACACCCAGCTTATAATCAAGGTAGATGAGTCCATGTAAGGGGTGCAGTTTTAAAGGTCAAGTATCAAACCAGGCTGCACAAAATCGGATAAAGAGTGAGAATTATAGTTTAATATTACATTATTATCAATCTGCCTTTTTCAGGCAGGTTGATTTTTTATTGACAAGAGAAATACCCCATGCTACAATTAAAACAAACGTTTTAAAACTAATGTTTTTAATAGATTGAGAGATGAGAATTATGCCGCCGAAGCAAAAGTTTACCCGTGAAGAGATAGTAGAAGCAGCCTTCATGATAGTAAGGGAAAATGGGATAAAAGCTCTTACAGCCCGGTCACTGGCAGCGAAACTTAAAAGTTCACCTAGACCAATATTTACTGTTTTTGAAAGCATGGACGAAGTTCGTCAGGAAACGATAAAGGCTGCGGAGAAGCTTTTTAATAAATATGTACTTGAAGGAATGAAAGAACCGATTCCCTTTAAAGGAAGCGGAAAGGCGTATATACGTTTTGCCAGAGAAGAACCAAATCTTTTTAAGCTGCTTTTTATGTCAGGTGACGGAACTGTAAAATCCGAGGAAGTTTTTGTGTTTATTGACAGCACTACGGGTCATGTGGTAGAAGCTGCAAGTCAGGGATTTAATATTGATGCCGATGCAGCACGCAGGCTTTATCATCACATGTGGATCTATTCCCATGGAATGGCAGTTTTGCAGGCTACGGGAGTATGTAATTTTACAGATGAAGAGGCCGATGCCATGCTTTATGAGGCCGGTTTCGGACTGTATAAAATAATCAAGGGGTGAATTTATGGATATAATTAAGGTACAAAATCTGAAAAAATATTTTGGAGATGTGCATGCAGTTGACGGATTGTCATTCACCGTAAAGGAGGGGGAACTTTTTGCTTTTCTTGGCCTTAACGGAGCCGGAAAAAGTACAACTATCTCTATTATGTGCTCAACTCTCAAAAGAGACGGCGGTACGGTGATGATAGATAATATGGATATTGACGCAGACAGTGATAAAATTCGAGGAGAAATAGGTATAGTTTTTCAGGATTCCGTCCTGGACAGCGTTTTAAGTGGAAAGGATAACCTGAAAATCAGAGCAGGACTTTACGGGATTTACGCAGAAGAATGTGAAAGGAGAATAAGAGAGCTCAGCGGTTTGCTGGAAATGGATGATTTTTTGAAAAGACCAATGAACAAGCTTTCCGGCGGACAAAGGCGCCGACTTGATGTAGCAAGGGCACTTATACATAATCCGAAGATTTTAATTCTTGACGAGCCGACCACAGGCCTTGACCCTCATTCGAGAAAAGCAGTGTGGAATGTAATAGATAAACTGCGCAGGGAAAAGGGATTGACGGTTTTTCTCACAACTCATTATATGGAGGAGGCAGCGCAGGCTGATTATGTTGTAATTCTTGACAGCGGAAAAGTTGCTGCTGAGGGGACACCGCATGAGTTAAAAAAACGTTATACCGGCGATTTTATAAAGCTTTACGATGTGGATAAAAGCGAGCTTGAAAGGTGCAATATACGTTTTACTGAGGAATCCGAATGTTTTGTTATTGCGGCAGAAAGTACAGCTTATGCCAAAAATCTGATAACAACTTATCCGCAGCTGTTTGAGGATTTTGAAGTGGTAAAGGGAAAAATGGATGATGTTTTTCTTGCTGTTACAGGGAAAACTTTAAAGGAGGCGGAAGAATGAAAATCCTAATGATGCTCACAGGCAGAAATATAAAAATATATTTCAGGGACAGGATTACTTTTATTACTTCCCTTATAACTCCGGTGATACTTTTAATTTTATATGTTACTTTCCTACGCAGTGTTTACACCAGTTCTATTGTTTCTTCACTTCCGGCAGGAGTTGAGCTTCCGGAAAAGCTTGTAAACGGCCTCACGGGAGGCTGGCTTGTATCTTCAATCATAGGTGTTTCATCGGTTACTGTGGCATTTTGTTCCAATAATATAATGGCTATGGATAAGGTGACCGGAAGGATCAAAGATTTTTATGTAACTCCCGTTAAAAAGAGCACTTTGGCTATAAGCTATTACATAGCGAATTTTATAACTACGGCAATTGTTATTTTTTGCGGCTTAATAGTGTGTATTGCTTTTCTTGCAGCAACAGGCTGGTATTTAACTTTAGGAGATATAGGATTTATAGTTTTGGATGCCTTGGGCTGTATATTCTTCGGAACAGCTCTTGCTGCATTCGTAGAGCAGTTTGTATCAACTCAGGGAGCAGTAAGTGCTGTTTCTACTCTTATTTCGTCAATGTACGGCTTTATCTGCGGCGCTTATATGCCTATTTCTCAGTTTTCGGACAGTATACAAAAATTTGTAAGCTTTATACCCGGAACTTATGGTACTGTACTTTTGAGGAACCATTTTATGGGCGGAGCAATAGATGAACTGGGAAAATTTATTCCCGGTGGCAATGTTCAGTCAATCCGTGAGATGTTTGACAATACAATTTCTTTTTTCGGCAATGAAGTTACAGTTTCTGCTCAGTACGCCGTACTTTATATTTCCGCTGCGGTAATTCTTGTTTTATACATTGTTTCAAATAAACTTAGAACAAAGAAAAAATCTCGATGATCAGCAAACAAATAAAAGCGTATGCTTTCATGCATACGCTTTTCCTTGTATAACGAAAACCACGCGATAGTCGCGTGGTTCAAAGGAGCTTAAGCGATGA
>CATXDC010000040.1 GCA_958366985.1 uncultured Oscillospiraceae bacterium | reverse complement strand
TTAAAGTAATCGGAGAAAGCAAAAACGGCTGGTATAATGTTGAACTCAGCAGCGGTACAAAAGGATATATCAGTGCCCAGTATGTTTCCTTTACACCACCTGTAACTACACCTCAGACAAGAACAGGTTATTCCACCGGAGATAATGTCCGTATACGTTCAGCAGCTTCCACTTCTGCTACAATCCTTACAACAGTAAATAAAGGACAGTCATTTAAAGTAATCGGAGAAAGCAAAAACGGCTGGTATAATGTTGAACTCAGCAGCGGCACAAAAGGATATATCAGTGCTCAATATGTTTCATTTACAGCTCCTACTGTAACTCAAATAAGAACCGGTTATTCTACCGGAAGCAATGTAAGGGTAAGATCAGCTCCTTCTACTTCATCTGTAATCCGTACAACTTTAAGCAAAGGACAGTCTTTTAAAGTTATAGGTTCCAGCACAAACGGATGGTACAATGTAGAGCTCAGTAACGGCACAAAAGGATATGTCAGCGCACAGTACGTTTCATTTACTGCACCTACTGTAACTCAGGTGAGAACCGGTTATTCAACAGGCAGCGGCGTAAGGGTAAGGTCAGCGCCCTCAACTTCATCTACAATCCGCACAACTTTAAGTAAGGGACAGTCTTTTAAAGTTATAGGCTCAAGCACAAACGGATGGTATAATGTAGAGCTCAGCAGTGGAATAAAGGGATACGTCAGCGCACAGTATGTAAGATTTTAATTGTATTTGTTAAATAAAAAAGCCGCACCGATTAAGGTGCGGCTTAAACAATTTATGATGTTTTTTATTGAGCAGATACAAAATCGGCCATTGCATAAAGACCGGGTTCTTTGTCTGCAATGAAAATACCGGCATTGACTGCGCCGACGGCAAAAATTTCTTTTGACCTTGCGCTGTGGCTGATTTTTATAATCTCGTCGTGACCGGCGAAAATAACCTCGTGTTCACCAACGATTGTTCCGCCTCTTACAGCGTGAATACCAATCTCGTTTTTGCTGCGTCTTTCACGCTTTGCATGACGGTTGTACTCGTATACAGGCTTTTCATCAAGAACCTGAGAAATGGAATCGGCAAGCATAAGAGCTGTACCGCTGGGAGCGTCAATCTTCTTGTTGTGGTGCATTTCCACAATCTCGATATCGAAGTTTCCGCTCAGAACCTTAGCAGCTTTCTTGGCAAGCTCTGAAATAAGGCTTACGCCGATTGACATATTAGCTGAGAAGAAAACAGGGATTTCCTTTGAAGCCTCTGTGATTTCCTCTTTCTGCTCTTCACTGAGTCCCGTAGTTGCAATAACAACGGGATATTTTTTACTTTTGCAGTAAGTGAGAAGTGAGGTGAGGAGAGAGGGGTGTGAAAAATCAATCACCAAATCCGCAGCTACATCACATTCGTTTATGTTTTTAAAAACCGGATAGTCGGAATAGCGTTCTGTATTGATGTCTATTCCTGCAACGATTTCGCAGTCGCTTCTTTCAGCGACGCTGTTTGTAATGGCTTTACCCATCTGACCGTTGCATCCGCATAAAATAATCCTGATCATTTTATACATCCTCTTAAAACTTATTTTACAAGACCGTAATGCATAAGAGTCTCTTTAAGAGCATTGCGTGCACTGTCGCTGAGAGGAGCAAGAGGAAGACGGCACTCGCCGACATCCCAGCCCATCATGACCATAGCTTCCTTAACGGGGATGGGATTAACGTCAATAAAGAGATCGTTGCAAAGGCGGAGATATTCGAGCTGAAGCTTTCTGCTCTTTTCAGCGTCGCCCTCGTGGAATGATGCAACAATATCGTGAGCAACTTTGGGAGCAACATTTGAAAGGACGGAAATAACGCCCTTTGCACCAAGTGAAAGGAAAGCGGTGATCTGGTCGTCGTTGCCTGAGTAAATGTCGAGGTTATCTCCGCAAAGAGCGATTGTCTTTGCAAGAGCGGAGATGTCTCCGTTAGCCTCTTTAGCTGCAACAATGTTCGGATGCTTTGAAAGCTCCAGATATGTTTCGGGCTTGATATTTACGCCTGTACGGCTGGGAACATTATAGAGAATCATGGGAAGATTTACTCTGTCGGCAATGTAATAGTAGTGTCTGATAAGACCCTGCTGAGAAGTTTTATTGTAATAAGGAGTTACAAGCAGAAGAGCATCTGCACCTGATTTTTCGGCTTCCTGTGAAAGCTTTACGGCATAATCAGTGTCGTTGCTTCCTGTACCGGCTATAACGGGAATGCGTCCGTTTACCTTTTTAACAGCATAATCTATTGCGGCAGTGTGCTCCTCATGTGTAAGTGTGGGGCTTTCACCTGTTGTTCCGCAGATGATAACAGCATCAGTTCCGTTAGCAATCTGATATTCAATTATTTCTCCGAGAAGGTCGAAGTTTATTGAACCGTCCTTGTTAAAGGGGGTAACAATAGCTACGCCTGCTCCTGTAAAAATAGTCTTCTTCATTTGGCAAAACCTCCGAAATCAGTCCATGTAACCTTCGGCGCAAAGAAGCTCAGCCATAAGTACGGCACCGCCTGCAGCGCCTCTGAGTGTGTTGTGTGAAAGGCAGACAAACTTGTAGTCGTACTGAGTATCCTCACGAAGTCTGCCGATGGAAATAGCCATGCCGCCTTCAAGATTACGCTGAAGCTTTGTCTGGGGCATGTTGTCTTCTACGAAATAGTTAAGGAACTGCTTGGGAGCGCTGGGAAGCTGGAGCTCCTGAGCACGGCCCTTGAAGTTTTTCCAAGTCTCAAGGATTTCTTCTTTAGAGGGTTTGTTTTCAAATCTTACAAATACTGCGCCCATATGACCGTTTGAAACGGGAACACGAAGGCACTGAGCAGTGAAGCGGGGAGATGTAGCGTTTACAATCTTACCGTCTTCAACCTTACCCCAGATCTTAAGGGGCTCCTGCTCACTCTTTTCCTCTTCACCGCCGATGAAGGGGATGACGTTGTCAACCATCTCAGGCCATGTATCGAAAGTTTTACCTGCGCCGGAAATAGCCTGATATGTGCATACGAGAACATCCTTAACACCGAACTTTGAAAGGGGGAAAAGTGCGGGTACATAGCTCTGAAGAGAGCAGTTTGACTTAACAGCGATGAATCCACGCTTTGTACCGAGTCTTTCACGCTGAGCGGGGATAACCTTAACGTGATCAGCGTTGAGCTCAGGAACGATCATGGGAACATCGGGTGTGCCTCTGTGAGCGCTGTTATTTGAAACAACGGGGCATTCAGCCTTTGCATATCTTTCCTCAAGAGCTTTGATTTCATCCTTTTTCATGTCAACAGCGCAGAAAACGAAATCAACCATAGAAGCGATTTCTTCAACATCAGCAGTTGCATCCTTTACTATCATGTCAGCCATTGAAGCGGGAACGGGAGTATCCATTACCCATTTGCTTCCGAGAGCCTCAGTATATTTTTTACCTGCTGAACGTGGGCTTGCTGCGAGAACAACAACCTCAAACCAGGGATGATTTTCGAGAATTGTAGCAAAACGCTGACCAACCATTCCTGTTGCGCCGATGATACCAACCTTATACTTTTTCATAATTTTACCTCCGATTTTTTTAAAATAGGACAAAAGTTAGAGTGTATGAAAAAAACCGGTTGTAAACCGGTCATCAATGCAATATAATAGAGAAAGCGTTTGCACGGAGTTTCGTGCAAAGTGTAAGATAGCTCCCCATCAAGCATTGATGACAGTTGCACGGCTCTTAACCGTACACCCAGGCCACAGGGCATGCCATTGCCAAGTACCTTCGGCGTTAAACCCTTTCAACTGCTGTGTAACGGCAGGCGGCCTGCAGCAGGTTACTGATGAGTAACGCACCTCTATCCTTAATTATATGTTGAGGTTATCATACCATTACACAGTTGTTAAGTCAACTTTATTTAAAGGTAAAAAAACAATATATTGATAAAAATAGCTTGTTGAACTATTTTACATAATTAAAGTATTGAATTTTTATCAAAAATTACGTTGAAAAGGCAGGAGAAAGCGATGAAGAAAAGTGATTTTTATTATGATTTGCCCCAGGAGCTGATTGCACAGCATCCTGCTGAGCCGAGAGATAGCTCAAGGCTTATGGTGCTCTCAAAGAAAAGCGGAAATATAGAGCATAAGATTTTCAGGGATATTACCGAATATTTTAATGAGGGCGATTGTCTTGTGCTCAATAATACGAGGGTACTTCCGGCAAGACTTTTCGGAATAAAAGAGGGAACCGGAGCCCATGTTGAATTTCTGCTTCTGAGTCCCAAAGGCGATGATTGCTGGGAAGTAATAACCGGACCCGGAAAGAGAGCAAAGCCCGGTTCAAAATTTGTTTTCGGTGACGGAATACTAAAAGCCGAGGTTCTGGATGTCCTTGAGGGCGGAAACAGAATTGCAAAGTTTACCTATGAGGGTAATTTCTATAATGTACTTGATGAAATCGGTCAGATGCCTCTGCCTCATTACATAACAGAGGAGCTTGAAAATAAAGAGCGTTATCAGACAGTATATTCAAAGGAGCTCGGCTCTGCTGCTGCTCCAACGGCAGGACTTCATTTTACCGATGAAATTCTCGATAAACTTCGTCAAAAGGGAGTAAAGGTAGAGTTTGTCACTCTTCATGTGGGACTCGGAACTTTCAGACCTGTAAAGGAAGAGAATATCGAAAACCATATAATGCATTCAGAGCACTACTGGCTTCCTGCCGAAACTGCAAATGCTATAAATGAAACAAAGAAGAACGGAGGCAGAGTCATATCAGTTGGAACCACCAGCTGCCGTACTCTGGAATCCGTCGCTACATTTAACGGGAAAATTGAGGAAGCAGAGGGCTGGACAGATATATTCATCTATCCCGGATACGAATTTAAGTGCATAGATGCGCTTCTTACAAACTTCCATCTGCCTGAAAGTACACTTATAATGCTTGTTTCCGCATTTTGCGGTTATGAAAATACAATGAATGCCTATAAGACCGCCGTTGAGGAGAAATACAGATTTTTCAGCTTCGGTGACGCAATGCTTATAATATAAGGAGAAGTAAATGTTTAAAGTAATTAAAAAAGAAAACAATGCAAGAAGAGGCGAGTTTCAGACAGTGCATGGTACTGTACAGACTCCCGCATTTATGAATGTTGCCACCTGCGGAGCTATTAAGGGCGCCGTTTCGGCTTATGATTTAAAGGATATAAAATGTCAGGTACAGCTTTGCAATACCTATCATCTTCATGTACGTCCCGGTGATAAGCTTATCCGTGACCTTGGAGGACTCCATGATTTTACCGGATGGCACGGTCCCATTCTTACTGACAGCGGCGGATTCCAGGTGTTTTCTCTTGCTGGACTTCGTAAGATCAAAGAGGAAGGCGTATATTTTGCCTCCCATGTAGACGGCAGACGTATTTTTATGGGACCTGAGGAGAGTATGCAGATACAGTCTAACTTAGGTTCCACAATAGCCATGGCTTTCGACGAGTGTGTTGAAAATCCCGCAACCTATGAGTATTCAAAAAAATCCTGTGAAAGAACTTACCGATGGCTCTGCCGATGCAAAGCGGAGATGGAGCGCCTTAATTCGCTTCCCGATACGCTTAATAAGAATCAGATGCTTTTCGGAATAAATCAGGGATGTACCTTTGAAGATTTGAGAATTGAGCACATGAAGAAAATCGCAGAACTGGATCTTGACGGTTATGCAATAGGCGGTCTTGCCGTAGGCGAGCCTAAAGAGGTCATGTACAGCATAATTTCAGCTGTTGAGCCGTATATGCCCCATGATAAAATAAGGTACCTTATGGGCGTAGGAACGCCTGGAAACATCATTGAGGGTGTAAGTAGGGGAGTTGACCTTTTCGACTGCGTAATGCCCAGCAGAAACGCCAGACACGGTCATCTTTTCACATGGAACGGCATAATCAATATTAATAATGCAAAATACGAGCGTGATCTTTCACCAATTGATGAGAACTGTGACTGTCCCACATGCCGAAATCATTCGAGAGCATATATAAGACATCTGTTTAAGAGTAAGGAAATGCTGGCAATGCGTCTTTGCGTAATGCATAACCTATATTTCTATAATACGCTTCTGGAAAAAATCCGTGCGGCTTTGGACGAGGGTACTTTTGAAGAGTTCAAAAATAGATATGTAGATCTTCTGGATACGAGAATATAAAATAAATTTTTTCTAAATAGAAGGACGAGAGCGGATATTTTCTCAGAGATTATCTGAAAATACTCCGCTCTTTTTTAAGGGGATAGGTGGCTGAAACAACGTGGTTACGTTGTTTTTCAGGGGTCTCGAAAAAAAGTTAAAAAAATTTGAAAAAAGGTGTTGACATTTATCCCCAAATGCTGTATAGTATACAACGTCGCCGCTACACAGAGCAAAACACAAAGCGAAGCGGCCGATAAAAAATGGCGGTTATGTGGGAGCATAGCTCAGCTGGGAGAGCATCTGCCTTACAAGCAGAGGGTCACAGGTTCGAGCCCTGTTGTTCCCACCACACGGCCCGGTAGTTCAGCTGGTTAGAACGCTAGCCTGTCACGCTAGAGGTCGACGGTTCGAGCCCGTTCCGGGTCGCCATTTTTTGCCTCTGTAGCTCAGTCGGTAGAGCAGAGGACTGAAAATCCTCGTGTCATTGGTTCGATTCCGATCGGAGGCACCACGCCTGATTTTCAGGCGTAATTTGCGGATGTAGCTCATCTGGTAGAGCGCCACCTTGCCAAGGTGGAGGTAGCGA
>CATXDC010000039.1 GCA_958366985.1 uncultured Oscillospiraceae bacterium | reverse complement strand
CTGTATAAATTTTCAAAGTTCATTAATTTCTGCTTGACTTTTTATTTGCAGACTATTTTAAAATAAAATAGTATCAACTTTTTCTATATCTTCTTATAACTTCTCGAATTGCCGATATATCCTTATTTTATAAGGTTTGTCGGCTTTTTTCATTTCTTCAACCTACCGCAGAACTGGGTCTACACTACGCATATCTTCACTCTCAATCGTTGTACATTTCGTTGTAAATCACGCTATCATACTTCTCATTTCTTTGTTTGCTCCTACTTCTGACGCATGAGCGTATAAGTTAAGCGTTATTGATATGTTGGAATGTCCCATGATATACTGTAAATTCTTTGGGTTCATATTCTTTTGTGCTAATCTCGTACAAAATGTATGTCTTAGTGTATGTGGTGTAATATGTGGCAATGGAACATCATGTGTCTTGTTGTACTTCTTTATCATTCGTATCAATAAAGTTTTATAGGTTGCGTTATGTGCAGGACAACCATTCTCTAACAGAAACAGAAAGTGACGATAACCGTCAATCTCTTTTATCATAGGTTTCAGTTTCCTTTTTAACACTCTATGAAAGGCCTTTTCTGTTTCATCACTCATTGGCACTTTACGAATACCGCTTTTTGTCTTTGGCTCATTGATATAATAACCGTCTTTGTTTTTCAGTAACTGATGATTGATATTGATTGAATGATTTTCAAAATCTAAATCATGTTTTGTCAATCCACAGAATTCTGATATTCTTAGTCCTGTTTTTAACAGTATCAGTACATCATCATAATATCTCTGATAACAGTTATCCTGTGCTATGAAATCGAGTAATGCCTGCTCCTGTTCTTCACTTAATGCGACTTTCGTTTTGCTGTCATTTTCAATCACTTCACTTAGTGAAAAATCAAAAGGGTTCTTCCTTACATAATCATCATCAATCGCCATACAAAAGGACGCTTTTAATGAACGCTTATAGTTCTTGATTGTTCCAAAGGAAAAACCTTTCTGTTGCATACGGGTTGCCCATTCTCTAGCGTCTGATGGTTTAATAGTGTCAATACTCCTAGAACCTAGTATATCGTCCTCTAAGGCTTTCATAAGGTATTTTCTGCCGACTTCTGTATTCTTCGTTACATTTGGTCGCTGTGCATTCTTTTTAGCATATAACTGGCAAAGTGTCATTTTACCGCCCTGCGTGTCGATACCGTCATACAAATCTCTTTGTATGATACGCTCCTTTTCTCTTAACGACAAATCATCTCGTTTGCCTTTCGGTGTTCTATCTGTCGGTAATAATTTCCAAGCATACACATATTTTGTTTTACCCAATGCGTCTACATATTTGTAAGTGTATCTTCCGTCTGGTCTTTGACTTTCTCCTCTCTGTAATATTCTGTTTCTGTTATCTCGTCTTTTTAATGCTGACATCTTTCAGACTCCTTTCAAAGTATGAAAGAGCCTTGTATATACGACTTAATCAAATCATAACACGCACAAGGCTCTTTTGCATTAAATTTGTTCTAGTTTATCTATGACTTTTTCAAAATTCTTTTTCTTGATAAGCATACGGTTACCATTCATAACGACACATTCTCGTTTATGTTCATTGGCAATTTGACGCAATTTATTTTCGCCAATGCGGAAGTAACTAGACGCTTCTTCGATTGTCATAAGGTATCGTTCCCATAATGGCATACTTAAATCGTGCATAAATTCTCACTCCTTTCCGTAAAATGTTTTTTAAGCAATTCAACGGCTTTTGTCATAGCCCACAGGAGTTCCACCTCTGCATTATCCAATGTAGCCGTATCCATTGCGTGCGACGCTCTGAACGCTCAAGCTGTGGCTGTACGGGAGTATCATTATCAGACAGAACAGGTCATGGCGATAAAAGAGGACAAGTCTTTTACATGAACACAAACAATAATCGCTCACTTTTGCAGGGGAAAGGTCATGGCGTATTTGTTTCAACGGCTCGCTGTCTGTCTAAGGTATTGAATTGCTTTATTCAGTTGTCAAAGAACACGAAAGAAGAAAATCATCTTTCCTATATACCGCGTTGAAAAATAGGGAAAGTGTAACCAATATTCAAAACTTTTTCTTTCTACACCATATAGGGAATGGAAAGTGCTAAATGCTAAGATGAAAATGAAATATTTTCTTCCTTTCACATCAACACTCAACGGCTACGGTCTGTTTGAATACAAAATCAAGAAATATAATAAATTTCTTCTTTCTTGCACCAACACTCGATACGAACAATGTTTTTGAATACAAATTAAAGAAAGTTTTTCTTCTTTACATACAACACTCTCCTGCAAAGTGTCTTTTGCTAACCAAAATAGAAAAATTTTTTACTTTTTTCTTCTTTCGCACCATATAAGGACGGCAAAGGTATATATAATGACCTTTTTGAAAATTTTTTCTTCCCTCGCTCCATATAGGGAACAGATAGGCGGTTTTGCTTCCATTTTTCAAAAATTTTTCCTCTTTCATCTCATATCTGTACAGCAGATGAGGTTTTTATGACTTAATTCGTAAATTTCTGTCCCTATATGCACATATCAGTACAGCAAAGACTGATTTGCTAAGCTAAACTGAAAAAAGTTGAAATTTCTTTCACACCATATCTGTACACGTTTTGATGTTCTGTTGCGGATTTTTCATGGAAATTAAAAAATACCGTCAGTTTCCTTTGAAACGGCGGTATCTATCCTTTCTTCTATGGTTGTCTTTTCAAGTTCCAGCAAGTGTCTGTGCTTGTCTTTCAGTTCGGTATGCTCCAGCATATCGTCCATTATGGTTGTATGGTTCATCTTATCCAGTTCCTGCACCATTTTAAGCGTAGGTGCTACCTGTCTTTGTAGCCAATGCAATGCTCTTTCCATTGTGAACGGTTCTGGCTGTGTGGTTAATCGAATGGGTTCTCGGTTATCTCCTACAAAATACGCCCACTCAGGATTGATTTTCCAGCGGTTCTTCGGCTTATCTTCTTCTGGGTCAACGAAACGGATATAATGATTGATGATAGAAAATGCTGTCCTCTCAGCGTCATAGTAAGTCAGCAAATCCACAACAGCCTTATAGGCTCTTTCATTCTTCATGCGGATTTCAAAACGGTTCTTGATTTCGCTGTCTTCAATGGCAATGCCTTTCTTGACGTATTGTTCCTTTGCCTTTTCATAAATGCAGAAATACAGCTCGCTTTGTGTTGAGCCGATATACATTGTATTTCCTGTGCTTTCGGGTATATCATCGCCATTCTTGTCCGTTCCGTCATATCGCTTTTGTCTGCGAAAGTAGGAGATACATTCTCCACGCTGATACTTTTCTATGAGCTTTGGAATATCCAGCACTCCAACTCTGTCATTTATCGCAAGGTCAAGACGCTTTATCACGCCGTCAGAAGTCAGACAGTCCATCATCAAATCAAACCAGCTTCTCTGCTGTGCCAGAAGATAGCCCTCAATCTGCCTGCACCCTTTGCCTTTCAGTTCCAGCAGAACACCCAATGATGGGTTGGAAGATACCAGCACGGTAATATCGCCTAAAATATACTGTTCTTCATAGCCGTAGCGTCCGTATTCTTCATGGAGCATGTGTCTGGGCTTGATATGCAGAATGTCCTTAATAACGGTCAACGGGTCTGTGGTAGGGAAACGGACACGGAAATAGTCAACCAGTATGAACATAGGCTCTAATGGATTTAATCGTTCCAACTGTTTCTGAATTTCCGCTTTCAGTTCTTCTGTCAATGGAAGTTTCCCCGTTTCAATGCGGTTATAATGTTCTCGACTGATACCGCAGGCAACGGCAAGTCTTTTTTGCGATACTCCGTATTCCTCACGCTTAAACTTTAATTCTTCAATAAATTTTTTATCATTCATTCTTCAATTCCTCCAATCAAAAAGGCAACTACCATGTACTGATAATTGCCTGCATTTCATTTCTGCAAAAGAAAAAGACAATCAACTTCTTATTTGAAATCAACTGTCTTTCCTATGCTATTTAATTTTTCAAAGTGATAATGGCATGATTTATATCACGCTGTGTAAAATGAGGTTTCGTCCTGTACTTACAGCGTTTTCCGCTTGCTAACGTCTATTGTTTCTTGTTTTTTATGCCCCCCTTGTTAGATAACGGGGGCTTATAAGGCTCGCTACGCTCGCCAGACCGCCGAAGTGAACCGCCCCCTCGCCAGCAAGCTGGCGTGGCGATATGTCTTGCGACCGCCACCGTGGGCGGCTCGCTCCGTCGGTTATCGTTTGCGTCCTTGAAAGCACGTTTCTAAAGCAGAGCAGAAGAAAAGGACAGAAACCTTTGTCCCTGTCCTTAATCATGCTTATCTGCTTCTTCTACGCTTGAAAATCAGTGCCGTTATCACTCCTGTAAGGGAAATGATGGTTGCCATGCTCCACAATAAGACATTCGTGCTATCGCCTGTCTTGACTGCCGTATCTGGCTTATCTGCCTTTGAAGCAGTGTTGTTCTTATCGTTGACGTTGTTATCGCCTTTGTCTGGCTTTGTCGGAGCAGTAGGCTGTTCTTCTTTATCTTTATCCTTGACCGTAATAGTTATGGTCTTAGTTACAGAAGCACCGTTGCTATCAGTTACCTTGTAAGTAACCGTATATGTACCAGCTTTTGAGGTATCTACTGTATTGTTGATAACCTCAATCTTATCCGTAAGGTCGCCGTCCTCTTTATCCAAAGCTGTTACACCTGCCATAACATCAAAACTGTCTCCAACGGTCAGCGTCTTATCTTCGGCTGTAATCACAGGAATATGGTTGATACCTCCTGCATTTTTCGCAAATGTCCATGTACCAGTAAAGGCAGTATCTGCTGTCAGCTTTTCGATTTCTTCTGGTGTCCAGCCCTCAAACAGCCATACGCCGTCGGTTGTTTCCACTCTGTCAGCTTTCAATGCTACTGGAACAACTTTCACACCATATACATAACTCGTTGCTTTTGGAAGCATGTCATTGACTTCTTTTGGAAGCTCCTTGTCGTCCGCTCCATTGATAAACTGGTAAGAAACAGTATATTTTTCATCATTGTCTGGTTTGTCGTTTCCATTTTCATCAACCGCCCATTGTGCGGAGTAAGTTACGGTCTGTGTTACTGTTTCTGTGACTTCTGGTGTCCAGCCTGTAAACACATAACCTGTACGTTTCGGCTCTCCATTAAATTTTGGTGTTTTAGTTCCTGATAACAGGTCGACATAGCTCTGGTCTTTGAAGATTTCTTCATTGTCCACACCGTCTGTATAGGTAACAGTGAATTTTTCTTCTTTGTCGTCAGGCGTGCCGTTGTTATTCTTGTCGTCCGCCCATGTAGCTGTATATACGGCAGTTCCTGCCACCTTGTTTGTTACTTCTGGGTTCCACCCTGTGAATACATAATCTTTACGCTCTAAACTTCCCTTAAACTTTGGCGTAACGTCGCCAATCTTTAAGTCAGAATATACTTCGTCCTTAAAAATTTCTTGCCCCTCTACACCGTCCGTATAGGTTACAGTATAAAGTTCATTTGTAAAGGTTACGTCGATAGTATGTGGTTCTCTTACATTTTCAAAAGTATAAGAGAAGTTGTCTTTTCCTACTGCGTTGGAAATGTCCTGCCCGTCTACTGAAACAGAAGCTATATCCTGTCCAGCGTCAGCGGTAATATCATATTGCTTGCTGTCGCCATAGTTTACTTCCGTAACGCCATTGTCTGTAATCGTTCCACCTGTGCCAGCAGTGGCATTGATTGTAGGATTGAAATTCGCATAAATATTATATATGATTTTATTTCCTACGGTTTCGCCTTTAGTAAGCAGGCGGTTGACAGAGATAGTCTGTCCTGTGCCATTATATGCACTGTTCCAATCAGAACCGTCGTTTGAGAAAGAATATCGTTTTCCCCAGCCATAATCAGTACGATTGCCTAAATCTTCTCCTTGATAGAGCTGTTCATATGTCCAGCCTTTCCATACCCAGCCGTCCGCAGGAGTTGCGGTATATTCTCTGTAACCGATACCCTGTGTAAAGGTTGTTTCCACCCCGTTGCTGTCTGTCAGTTCTGCCGTTCCACCATTTCTGGTAACATATGCATGGACTTCGGCATCTTTAACGATAGCCTGCATCTCGCTTACTTCCTCATAGCGGTCTGGAATATTGCTGTTAGCAAGAACAATCTGTGGCGTGATAGAAGCCAGCATAGACAGTGATAATACGACCGCTAATGCCTTTTTTGTTCTTTTCATTGCTTGTTCTCCTTTCTTGAATTTTATAGAGAACGATTAAAAGACTTTATTCCTCCCTCCTTTTTGTACTATTCTCAAAAAGTACACCTTTTGCAAAAGATATAGAACAGTTAAAATCAGCAAGTATAGCAAAAGAATAACAGCTTTATAGCCGTTCCAACCATGAAAAACATTGAAAAAAATGGTATTTTATGCCATACTATATAGTGATATAGTGAACTATTAAAAGGTGTACCTTTTGAGAGTTCAGAACAGACTATTTCCGCTGTAATAGGCGGTATTCCCTTAATTTCCGATAGAATGTAGCTTCGCTCATTTTGCATATTTCCAAGACTTCCGACAGAGGAAGCCTTTTCTTTTCCCATTCATGGACAAGCTCTCCGAAATTCTCTGGAAGCGTGATTTCTGGTCTGCCGAATTTAATTCCTTTTGCCTTTGCCACCGCTATGCCTTGTGCCTGTCTTTTTCTGATGTTCTCACGTTCATTTTGTGCGACAAAGGATAGTATCTGTAACACAAGGTCGGCAATGAACGTACCCATTAAGTCTTTCCCATTTCTGGTGTCCAGTAAGGGCATGTCTATGACGCATATATCAATCCCTTTTTCTTTCGTCAGTATTCGCCATTGTTCCTGTATTTCAAGATAGTTCCTGCCTAAACGGTCAATACTTAGGATATAAAGTAAATCGCCTTGTTTTAGCTTTCTGACGAGCTTTTTATATTGTGGACGTTCAAAGCTCTTTCCAGACTGCTTGTCTATGTAGATATTCTTAGAAAGCACGTTCCGCTTTGAGAGTTCAACAATCTGTCGTTCTTCGTTCTGGTCTATGCTGGAAACCCGAACATATCCATAAATCTCTGCCATTTATTATCAATCCTCCTTTGCTATGGATATAGAAAAGTATCATAAACAAAAAAAGCACCTTACTGTAAAAGTAAAATGCTTTCGTTAAAATATATTCATTTGTTATCATTATTCGATTTCTGCCATTGAGAAGATACGCCTTATCACACAGCTTGTAAAGAGTGCTGACGCATTGCGTTGCAACAGGCTCTTGACAAGCTATGAGCTAAGACGTTGATAACGAACAGGCAGAAATGAGATAGTGTGCCGTTTCACGACATAGAAAAAGACGCTCTTTTTTCAAGCGTCGATTTCTTATAACTCTGTATTTCTTTGTATAAGTCGTTACATAAGGCTCTTTCATTTGTTGTAATTTCGTTGTAATTTTCCCTATTTTCTTTTTGCTATTTTGTCGTTAGATACTGTATTTATGCGGTTTTTCTTAGTTTAATATCTGTTTTT
>CATXDC010000038.1 GCA_958366985.1 uncultured Oscillospiraceae bacterium | reverse complement strand
AAAACCCGTGGGCTTCCATATCGAGGAAATCCACGGGCTTTGTTGCGCTTTTTTTACAGCGCCTTTTTTTATTCGATCTCTTCGCTGTTGTCAGTATCAGTGCTTGTGATGATATTTGTTGCATATGTAAGTGTAAGCAGGCTGTCACCCAAATGGACGTTTTCCACAACTATGTTTTCATAGTCGATGCTAAGATCATAATGTGAAAAATTCCAGAACGCTTTCAGACCAAGATTTACAAGCTGGTCTGCAATAGCCTGAGTGTTTGCCTTCGGTATACAAAGCACAGCTACAACAGGGGAGTTTGCTTCGCAAAAGCTTTCTATATCATTAGTGTGACGAATCGGTATGTTTCCTACCACTTCACCAGTGAGCTTAGGGTTTATATCAAATATGCCAATGAGATTGCAACCCCTTGTTTCAAAGTTAATATGTGTGGCGATAGCTTTACCAAGGTTTCCTGCACCGATAAGTATGGTCTTGAAATGCTTGTCTACTCCGAGTATCTTGCCTATTTCCATTCTAAGCTCGTCAACGTGATAGCCATATCCCTGCTGACCGAATCCGCCAAAGCAGTTAAGGTCTTGTCTTATTTGTGAAGCCGTGAGCTTCATTCTCTCTGAAAGCTCCCTTGAAGATATTCTTTCAAGTCCTTCTTTTTGAAGCTCACCTAAAAATCTATAATAACGTGGCAGTCGTTTTATTACTGATGCGGATATCGAACCGTCTTTAGACATATATTTACACTTTCCTTTACTAATAAACATGATTGATAAATAAATAACAATATCACATAATATAATAGCACTAATCTTTTCTTTTGTCAAGGACTTGTAAACTCTCTGCGGTCTTAAAAAAAGCAGCCTCGTTTTACAGAAGCTGCCTTATGTACATTAATTTTATTCTAGATCTTTTTTCTTTACAGAAGCAACACAGAAGTCGATGCGTTCTTCATCATCTTCTTCATTTCCTGAACCTGTGAGAGGAACTCCTTTTGTTGGGTCGATCCCGTCAACGGCTGTAACAAGCCCTGTACCCTCGCCAATAGAAGCACCCGGTACTCTGAACTTTGTAATGTCGATAGGCTCGATAGAGGTCTCAACAGGCTTTTCAAGCTGTGGTATCCACTCGTATGGTACGCGATAAGCTCTGTAGATCATGTTGCTTTTGAATGTTCCAGCAAAATTCTTGAAATAAGGGTTTACAAATTCCCAAACTATTTCATGGTCAGGTGTGACCTCAAGAAGATGTCCATCCGAACCTTCCGTAATAAGAGTGTTTCCGTTCGGAAGTCGCTGTGCAGAGCTGATGTATGAGCTATAGAACTTAGAAGCGTCAGTAAAAAGCAGATTTCCTGCTTCAAGGGGAGTGTACTGCCATGTTATTTCAAGTGTAACAGGATTGAATTGAAGTACTCTTGAGTAATCTCTGTGTGCATTGTTCACGCCTGTGAGGGAAGCAGGGTTAGGTGTGCCGTAGCCACCCTCGCCACCGTTATCGAATACCAACAGGTCTCCCTCTCCAGGAAGTCCCTTTGGTATCATGTGCAGGTGGTGCTGACCAATTATCCAGCCAAGCTTCTTTGTGGCTTCGCTTTCGTTGAAGTTAGGACCTACACGCCATACTATCTTACCTGTTGATTTCTCGATAATTCCGAGTATGTTTGAGTTTCTTGCGTCAAATATGATATTGTCTGGGTGGAAGCGTTTGTCGCCTGCGTCATACCACTTATTTTCGCCAAGTGTAGAGAAGTTGTTTATGTGCATCCAATCTCCACCTGCCTCACCGTGAAGACCAGGGTTTCTGAACAATGCGTTCTTTGCGGCCTCGTCAAAGCCAAGCTCATCAAAGTGGTCGCTTGCACGCCAGCTCCAAATTATATTGCCTTCCCAATCCACTTCGATGATCTTATCGTCGATAAGTCTTTTGTCTGAAATATCGTGGTTGTAGAGGTTCTCGTGAGTAAGGATAAGTGTATTGCCACTGTCTGTCTTTGGCTCACCATTTGGATAATAGTAACCCACAGTGCTGCCCTCACGCTGAAAATCATGGTGCTGTCTAGCCATATAGACCGGTTCTTTACCCGGGTCGGCAACAAGTTCAGTTTTGTCGAATTTCCATACGATATGACCGTCCCAGTCTACCTGAACAAGATCAAGTTGATCCTGATATGCATATTTACCTCCTCTTGCTCCTGTTGTGCCCATTACATATCCGCCTGGGAGTATTTTGTTAGGAAATCCTCCCAGTCCAGCCCAAAGCTTTACTTCATTGCCATTCATATCTATGAGCAGAGCACCTTTAGCGGACGGGAAGATCGTATAGCCGCTGTAGGCTTTTTCTTTATTGTATATTGTAACTCCTGTTGGATAAATGCTTGGATAACCCATGTCTGATTCCTCCTTGTTTATTTGTCTGCTTTTGTCAGATCTGCCGTAACGTTATCTGGAAATGCTTTTTTTGCTGAGTCTGGATAATAAAATTCCCTTATGTTGTAACTGTTGGGATATTTACCATTCTCATACGCCCACTTATTTATTTCATCAAGATGAGATGCAGCTTCCTCAGAAAGTCCCAGTTTAATACTGTACTGTTCCCAGTTTGTTTTGAAATCATCTGGTTCGATTCCATATTTCTTTGATATTTTTTCAGCCGACTCGTCTAAGTTGTCATTTATGTATTTAACGCTTTCATCAAGTGCTTTAAGATAGTTCGTAAGAGTTTCAGTATTGTTCTTTGCAAAGTCGCTTGATGTTATAAGATAAGCAGATACGTTTATCCCTATATCTTTTGCAGATGCGACCTGAGTCCAGCCCTCTGCTTCATATTTTTTTATAGCTGAGCCTGTAACGATAGCGGCTGATGCCTCACCGTTATGTGCAACTGCTATCTGAGTTGATATGGAATCTGTGTTGACGTTTTTCTGCTTTGATGGGTCAAGTCCTAAATAAGTCTGAGCCTGCCAGTTGAAGTATTCTGAAACTGTTCCAATAGAAGTTATCCATCCTTCACTTTCATCTAAAGCATCAAGATCATCTTTGTATTTTGGTGCAACAAAAAGACCACCGTTATATGAAACGCTAGAACTTAGATCTGAAAAAATCACAAGATTAGTGTTATCGAGAGTATTTCCAATTCTGTTTACAGCAGCAAAATCTGCAAGCAGTCCTGTATCTGCTGTGCCTGTTGCAATAGCGTCAACTGTGTTAATGCCGGCAGCGTATTCTGATGTTTCGAGAGATATACCATATTTCTCAAATATTCCTTGCTCCATACCGATATAGTCGGCATACTGATCTGGCTGACCTGTCATGTTCGCAACTCTCAAAACGCTAAGTTCTTTACCGTCTTTGGTAACCTTCTTTGCGGTTTTTCCGCTTGATGAACTACCGCATGATGCAAGAAGAGTTGCTGTCAATGCTGTCGATGCTATTATTGCGATTATCTTTTTTATGTTCATTTTTAAATCTCTCCTGTTAAATTAATTATTTTACGTCAAAGTGTTTAAGCTTTTTCTTGCCAATAAACTGTAGGATCCTGTCAGCAGCAAAGCCAATCACAGCAAGTGTGACGATTCCTGCAAAAGCCCAGCTTGTTTTGTAATAAAGCTTCGAGCTGTTTATAAGATAACCAAGGCCATCACTGCCGACCAGCATTTCAGCTGCCACAACACAGATGATAGCTGAGCTAAGTCCTAGTCTTATTCCAGTGTAGATATTAGATACCGCTGATGGTACAACTACTGTGAAAAAAACTCTTGCTTTTTTTGCCCCCATGCAGGAAGCTGCTTCCACGAGCTGCTTATCAGTTGAAGCCACACCCGCTATAGTGTTTACGAACATAGGAAAGAATGATGCGTAGAAAATAAGTGCTACTTTTGATTCTTCGCCTACTCCGAACCACATTAGAAAGAGTGTCGTCAATGCAATAGCAGGCACAAATCTGAAAAAGCTAAGTATAGGTTCAACGAGCCAGCGTACAGGTCTGAAATTTCCTACAATAAGACCCAAAGGAACAGCAAAAATTATTGAAAGTAGCCAGCCTTTTATTACTCTTCCGACGCTTGCAACAATGTCACTCCAAAGAGTTCCGTCTTTGATAAGTTCATTCATGCTGTCGATCGTTTCCTTTGGGCTTGGAAGAAAATATTCATCATATTTCAAAGATCCTATTCCCCAAAGGGCAATTATTGCTACCCATGATATGATGCCACATTTTAGTATCTTCTGTATAGCAGAGGACTTTGTTTTATTATTTTCCATCTTTAATGTCCTCCTTATTAAATATAGTACAGCTCTGAGTCATCAAGAGCTTTGTTTACGAGAATATTTGTAGTGTTTTCATCAATAGTGTAAAGCTTCTTTATGAGTACTTTTACCTTATCGCCTTTTTTTAAGCGGGAAGCATTAAGTGGATATCTTCCCGTTATTGAGATATTGTCGATCAGAGCTCTTACTTCAAAAGAGTTACCTCTGAATGATACATCTTCTACAACTGCGTCTTCCATAGAGCTTTCAAATGGGTGGTATTCACTGTCTTCAAATTTATTTATTTCAATAAATTCCGGTCGGATTATAGCTGAGGCATTATTTTCTGTAACTTCAAAACCCTTTAGTTTGCTGTAATCCTCGATAATAGCGGACTGACCGATAAACTGAGCAACAAAAGGAGTTTTAGGTTCAAGGTATATCTCAACTGGATTGCCTATCTGCTCAACTCTGCCTTTGTTTGTGATAACAATTTCGTCTGCGACCTCTATTGCTTCGTCCTGATCGTGTGTAACGAAAATGCTAGTTATGCCTATTTTATCAATTGTATCACGAAGCCATGTTCTCAGTTCTTTTCTTACCTTTGCGTCGATAGCTGCAAAAGGTTCGTCAAGTAGAAGGAGTTCAGGCTGAGGTGCTAGTGCTCTTGCAAGAGCGATACGCTGCCTTTGACCTCCGCTGAGCTGGTCAGGATAACGCTTGCCAACGTCAGGCAAGCCAACAAGTTCAAGAAGCTCAGCCACACGTTGTTTGATAAACTTCTTATCTTTTTTCTGAACCTTCAGACCATAAGCTATATTATCGTAAACTGTCATAAAAGGGAAGAGCGCATAGCTTTGAAAAACAAATCCGATACCTCTTTCATTTGATGGAAGTTTGTTGACATTTTTACCATCTATAATAATATCGCCGCTATCCTGTTTTTCCAAACCTGCAAGCATACGCAGGATAGTTGTTTTACCGCTGCCGCTCGGTCCAAGCAGACCGATAAGCTTTCCCTTTTCAATACCGAAACTTACGTTATCCGAAGCTTTAAAATCGCCAAAGCTTTTATTAATGTTTTTTAATTCTATATACATAGCTGACAACTCCAATTAAGATATATTACTGTGATAGTTCCAGTGTCAACATCGCTGCATTCGCTTATTAATCTTTGACAATTTAAGCTCCTCACTTTCAATTCATATCAAGTCGATATGATTAGTATGCTTTTATTATACATGATTTTATGGAAATGTCAATAGTTATAAATGATTTTTGTGAAATCATACATATATGATAGGAATACTTTATTATTGTTGTACATTTTATTCATAACTAACATATGTGAGAAATATGATATACAGAAATGTTTGATAATACTCTTGACAAAGTGCATAAATAGTGATATAATCACTGTATTCATAGTAAAACTATATGAATAATATAATATATATTGGAGGAAATAAAAAAATGCTTACTGAACTGACAAACCAGAATTACAACGAGCTGATATCAGCAGACAAACCGCTTGTTATAGAATTTTACTCACCTACCTGTGTTCACTGTAAAAGAACAGAGGCAGGGCTTAACGAAGCTGCAGAGGAGCTTGGAAAAACCGCTATCATAGCTAAGTGTGATATCACCTCTCAGCCAGATCTTGCGAAGAGATATGACGTTACAGCACTGCCAACACTCCTTTTTATAAAGAACGGTGATATCAAAAACAAGCTTGAGGGTTTTACACACAAGCTGATAATTCTTGACAATATTAAGAGATTATAAAAAAATCAGTCCGATGTTTTGAGCATCGGGCATTTTTTTTGAGCAAAAAGTCTTGACAAAGTAGGGAGTTTATGATAAAATAATAATGTTATTTTGTACGCGGGTGTGGCGGAATTGGCAGACGCGATAGATTTAGGTTCTATTGGCAACACCGTGCAGGTTCAAGTCCTGTCACCCGCACCATACTTGTGCAATGAAATAGATATTGTGCCCGAAAAGCTCGCATTTGCGAGCTTTTTTGCGTTTTGAGAGTAAAAATTTCAGGTGTAAAACCGTAGATGCTTTTCACCGGTTTTCACCAAAAAAGGAAGTCGAACCCTACACAACCAAAAAAATCGAACATAACGGCAGACTTTGAGCAGATTTTGCTCTGATCCTGCCGATTTGTTATGAAAAAATATTCACAAAGTTTTAAAGGCTGTTTTGTATATTGTCACGAATTTGAGTGATGATGATAAAACAGCCTTTTTTCATTTGTAGAAAAAGGAGGAATGTGTAATGTATTACGATTAATCCTGTATAATAAAACTTGACACATACAAAACAATCAAAGAATACTAAAAACAAAGGAGTGTGTCATCAATGGAAACAGGAAAACAATATGATGAAGAGTTTAAAAAGCAGGCAATAAAGCTCGCAAGCTTCAGGCAGCGAACAAACGGATAAAAGAACTTGAAAAGAAAAACCGAGAGCTTGAAGAACTGAATGAATTTCTGGAGGAAACATCTGCTTTTTTCGCTGCGAACCGTCGGAAGTCAGGAAAGAAGAACGGTTAAAGTTCATTTCCAAAAAGACTGATGACGGTAGGATCACAGGAAGGATCAGTTTTTACTGCAAGGCTTTGGAGGTTACAAGACAAGCATTTTACGATCATCTCAGCCATAAAAACGCCCCCTGGAAGTATCAGGTGCTTGCAGATGAAATGATGAAGATCCACGAAGAAGACCAATATAATGACTGCTATGGCAGAGAGCGTATGTATCTTGCATTGCAGCAGAGAAAGGATGCCGGGATGCTGCTGTAAAGAAATATGGGATCATTCAAAGCATGAACAGTGCCGGCGGAAGATGTCATGATAATGCACGCTGTGAAAGTATGTGGGCAAGAATGAAAGAAGAGTTGTTCTACAGCCGTGAGGACAAACCGGAGAACTACACTATGAAAGAGTTGAAGACTATGATCTGGAGATATTATATGAATTGCTGGGCCAACAGAAGAATCTGCACCGCCAACGGTGGGCTGCTGGAGGCAGCCCGAAGAAAGCTCTACTATGATCATATCTTTCTCGCTGCATAATTCTTGTTCGTATAAAATGTGTCAAGTGATATTGACAAAACCATATCGGCATAGGCTGTCAGACTTGCTGAGCCTATCAACGTAATACTTGCTGCAATGGGAATTATTTTTTTGAATCATTTTGAAAAACTCCTTTCATGTTTTAATATTGGGTACAATATGAAAGGATTGATTTCTATGTACTATAATGAAAAACGAAAAGCGATTACGGCAAAGTATGTGAAAACACACCTTGATGACATCAAGATTCGTGTTCCAAAGGGACAGCGTGAAAAACTGAAAACTATCGCTGCTGAAATGGGCATGAGCATGAATCAGATGTTTATCAAGGCTGTAGAGGAATATATTGAAAAGAACTATAAGCCGGAAGCGGAAAGTGAAACAGATTGACAAATCGAAATTTGTACAGAATATTTTTTGAAAAAGCTCTTGACAACAAAGCTTCTATATAGTATAATCTAATAAACTACTATATAGGAGCTTTTGTATGAAAACAAATGGCGGATTTCTTGTCAC
>CATXDC010000037.1 GCA_958366985.1 uncultured Oscillospiraceae bacterium | reverse complement strand
AGCATCTGCCGCACCTCGCTCGCTGTATCGGCACTTAGAATTATGCGGTATTGCCTTAGTTATAATACACTATTTTCAGGATTTAGCAAGAGGTTCCTACGCGAGAAAGAAAGTTTTATTTGTCTTTGAAAAAAGTAAAAAGTTTTATGAAGCCAGAAAGTTTCTATTCGCCATTCTTTGAACTGTTTTCTTTTTGCGGCCGAGTTTGTATGCGGGACAAAGCAAATCGGGATCAGAGTTTTTTCTTGGAACAGGGTTCAGAAAATTTCCAACATATCATTTATTAAAAAGACTAATTCGGTGGCTCCTTCTTTGTATAGTTCATTCTTTTTTCCTCTGCTTTTCCTTTTCTTATCTACAAACATCTTTTTATTTGCTTCCCAGTTTTACGGCAACAGTTTTGTAGACTTCGGTACCTGTTGCTATACCTATAACCCCAGCATTGTCGCTGTTGCTAAAAGTTCTATTGCAGCTGTTCTGTTTTCGCCTATTTCAAAACGTTTCATTTGTCTTTTTTTCTTGCTTCCTCATAAAGCAGCATCCCATACCGGAGATTTTTACCGCACATTTTTTCAGGAATTGCTTTCTCGCGCTGCCCGTCTGCCCGCTTCTCTGGAATTAAGCAGAGATTTTTACCGAGAAAATTTTGGTGTCGTAAAGTCCATCTACTCCACCCTATCATTCTTTTTCTTCACATTCTGCTTTATAATAGGTTGGTTTTTAGCCACCTTTTCTTTGCCGCTTCCTTTTCCTCCATCATCCCGTTCTGTCCAACACTTTTTCGGCCATTTCTTCCGTGATTTTTAATTTTTTTCGCGTTAATAATCTCTTTTAAGTATCGTTGATCTCACTATTTGCTCCACATTTTATATCGTATCATCGCCAATTTATTTGCAACTATTATCTGATTTTTTTCTCCGTAAATTTCTCCGTTTATATATTTTTCTTTTTTCTCCTCTTGCATATTTTGGTCTTTCTCAATGTATATTCGGCATGTTTCTTTCGCGTATTTTCTCTTCTTTGTCTCCCTATCAAGGTCAAAAACTGTGCTTTTTGACTTTTCTGAACATAAAAAGTGATTTTTCCCCGCCCCTATTTTATAAAGCCTGATTGTTGCCCCCAAAGCCGAGGTTTTTACGGCGATTTTTTTGCAGCCTCCCAAGGAAGTACCGTGCTGCTTTGTGCATTACCAAATGTTCTTATCCAAGACTTCTTTTATCCTGAGGTTCTTACGCCGTAAAAAATAGTGCCCTCATCTTTCTTCTCTCGTACTCCCTCGTCACCCACCTTCTCCTAATGCAGAGGTTTTTAACGTACTTTTCTACGATCCCATACAAAACGGTAACCTCTGCTCTTTTTCTTTTCTGCTTTCTCACGCTTCGCCAAGCAGAGGTTCTTACCGAGAAAATTTTATCTATTTTTTCTATTTTTCTGCTTGCAGAGGGTATTTCCTTCCATCCAAAGATTTCTACCGTACCAATTTCCAGTCAAATTCTTTTGCAAACGGAGATTCTTACCGCAAAAAACGGCCTTTGCGCCTCTCCCCTGCTGCTTAAGTTAAGGCAATACCGCATAATTCTAAGTGCCGATACGGCGAGCGAGGTGCGGCAGATGCCAAGCCAAAAGCGCAGATAATACTGGATGTCTTATCGAGCATTTTGGCAACGCAGATGCCGTGCCGCAGCTGCCGGAGCGGTGCTTAAGCCGCTAGGCGGGAATTATGCGGTGTTACCTTAAAGGAATTACCTGCTATAAAAGCTAACCAGAGGTTTTTACCGCAAAAAAAAGTCCTTCTGTCTGCCTCTTCATGTTTCGCCCACAGCCATTTTCCCGTCGTTTTCAGGTGCCATCGGGATGATCTTGTCGTTTCGATTGCTTCTTACAGGTTGCCAGCCTGTTCCTTATGCCCGTTCACGCAACACGGTAACAGAGATTTTTTCATTGCATAACAGAGATTCTTTCCATGCAAAATAGAGGAAACAACCTCTGCCGCCAAAAGAAAAAATCTCCGCCATTCTATGAAAGAACCTCCGTTATCACCAGAAGAAACCTCTGTTGTGGAGGGAAAGAACCTCTGTTTCTTCTATATATAATAAAGTATAAGATATAAATTTATAAATATATAATTCTAAAGAAAAAGAAGAACAAAAGGGTGATTGCTCATAAAACAACGGAATTGATGCCCGCATAGCGGAGCGAACACGAATGCGGGCCATAAGAAGAAAAGCCATACGAAAAAGGTGCCGTTCTGTCTGTGCATACCCAATTTCAAAGGCTCTAAATTATAATACCTCCCCCAAAGAGTGTATTCGTGCAATATCTTGTAAAAGTGAATTGTGAAACAGATTTCCCGGTGATGCTATTTCTTGCGGTGGCGAATGGAAATGTGGTGCGTGCTGTTTTTTGTTTTAGATTGTTTGAAAGTGCTTTAACGCAGGTTTGCTTCAAGGCATATTTTGTGCAGCCAGCCCTCTCCCCTCCCCTGCTTTACGCGCGAGGATTCATCACTGTAATACATGCAGCGCAGCCATAGGATTGACTTTTGCAGGAAGATACTGTAGTATGATACTATCATGAGTAAGTGTACCTTCTTCTAAATATTCTAGCAGTTCTGTGATGTATGGTTTTATTACAGGCGGGCGATTAGTTCCTAAAGAAAGGCATGGACAAAACGGAGCACGGCATCCAATGTCCAATCATAGCGTATGAAAAATAAAGATGAAAAGAATACAATGACAGAATCACCGGATGTTATCATTGGTGAAGTTCTGCCGGATGAAAAGGCGGACGGCAAGAAAAAGCAGCTTGTGCCCAGGAAAAGTGACAATGTGGCGTTTGGCTCTTTCATCACGAAAAGCAACGATTTAATTCAAAGGACAAAGTATTCCCTGCCCCGCAACGAACAGAAAATCCTTTTTATGATGCTGTCCAAGATCGATCAGCGCCATG
Source organism: uncultured Oscillospiraceae bacterium (assembly GCA_958366985.1). Classification (GTDB taxonomy): domain Bacteria; phylum Bacillota; class Clostridia; order Oscillospirales; family Acutalibacteraceae; genus UMGS263. Next base: position 4,931 of record CATXDC010000037.1, on the reverse strand, counting down.
ATATGGATGCATCGAAGTACTATACCATTTCGTTTGACGATTTTGCAAAGCTTACCGGGGTCAATGCGTTGGACAGCGGTTATGCAAATTATCTGCGCAAAACCATTGAAAACCTGGAAAACCGGATGTTCTGGGTTCCCCTTGGGAATGATCAGTACAAAACGATGTCGTGGGTGAACCGTGGTTCTATCGTCGATATGAAGAAAAAGACGATCAGCATGCGCTTTAACCCAGATATCTGGAAAGATATTGCACAGCTGACAAGCAATTATACATCCTATAGCATTGAATACCTGCTGATGATGCAGAGCACTTATTCTATGCGTGTGTATGAGATCATTTTGTCATATGACAACGGAAACAGAGATTATTCCTATAACAATGGGTTGATTTTTGAACCTGTAACAGAAGAAGTTCTGCAAAAGTTCCCCAATAAGCGGGAAGAACTGAAAGGGTTCAAATATAAGCGGTTTGATATGGAAGAATTCAAGGGTATGCTTTCCATGCCTACCCGTGATGAAATCAATAGAAGCAAGGGCAAAAGCAGAGACAGTTCCGCGCAAAAGTTCAGCCGCGATAAACCGCTGACGGAAAAATACAAAGTATTTTCCGACTTTGAAAAGAACGTTCTAGCAATGGTCAAAAGCGAGATCAATGAGATGACAGACCTGTGGTTTGACTATGAGCCGGTGCGCCGCCGCGGGGTTCGGAAATACGAGTTCCTTTATATCTTCATCAAGTACAAAAACCGGGAAGAAATGAAGAGCGTCAGAGCGTTCCATCAGGAGCATAAAGGCGCTGATACAGAAGTAAGCAGAAAACCAAGAAAGCGCCGTAGCTCGGTCAGCAAAGAAGCACTGGAACAGTACGATCAGCCGCTGAAGGAAGCCATTTTGACGGCAACCTATCGCCTGGCACGCAATGAACTGGCGGTAAAGGCGCAATATCAGACCTATGAAAAAAAGCTGACACCGGAAGAGCGAAACATCTTCATCGATATTTTCACATATACGTCAAAAATATTGACCAACACAAAAAAGCGGGACCAGGCAGAGGAAACGCTGGAAGCGTTGAACCGGATTATCAAAGATAATAACGGGCTAAAAACGTGGGCATTGGGAATGAGCGTTAAATATAAAGCGATGCTTGAACGCGCAAAGGAAAGAAAATCTGCGCAGTATTACCGCACGGTGGTTTATAATGACATTATAGAAAATTCTGCCGCGATCATCGCTGACGGCACAAAACGCGCAGCATTACTGGATGGCGACAGAACGGATCTTTTCAAGTTCGATTGGTCGCAGTTTGATGAGTAATAGAACGTAAGGAAGTATAAGAATAAAAAAGAGGTTTGCAAAAAGCAGACCTCTTTTTTGTTTCAGAAAAAGCGCGAAAGCAAACGAATTAAAAAAATTGACAACAGGTACTTGAGTCGTGACAGGTAAATCAAGAGGAAAAGAGGGCGTTATCCCCAGGATTCGTGTTGACATGACGAACGGGTATGCTATAATTAGCTTATTAAGATGAACACTTTACAGGAAAGAACAGAAGGAAAAGAAGAAAAGATTGCCAGCGATATCAAATAGCAACAGGTACGCAAGTCGCCGCATAATAGTTACAACAAAAGAGAAAACTTTACTTTATGACAACATGTACCTAAGGCAACACCGCATAATTCTAAGTGCCGATACGGCAAGCGAGGTGCGGCAGATGCCAAGCCAAAAGCGCAGATAATACTGGATGTCTTATCGAGCATTTTGGCAACGCAGATGCCGTGCCGCAGCTGCCGGAGCGGTGCTTAAGCCGCAAGGCGGGAATTGTGCGGTGTTGCCCTAAGTCTTTCCACTTTATAATCAACCAACGAAATGAGGGAATGCCAATGGCAGCACAGATCATTACGATCGCCATCGAGAAAGGCGGAGCAGGAAAAACGGTCACTGCTTCTAACCTCGCCTATCTGATGGGCGATGAGGGTAAAAAAGTCCTTTGCATCGATACAGACCCGCAGGGAAACCTGACGAGCGCTTTGAGCGGCGGCAATGGAATTACCAGCGGCGTTTATAATGGAAGAGCTCTTTTTGATATGTTTGATGGCTTCCGTTATACCAAGACGAAGGACTATATCACCGAAACGGAATACGAAAATGTAGATATGATCCCCTGCAGCGCGCAGACGCCGCGGATCAACCAGCGTATTCCGGGAATTTTTGAGGATGCACAAACCTACTTCAAGCCGGGCGACCCGAAGTGCCTGACGAATATGGGAGAATTCCTCTATTACTTTTTAAATCAGGTCCGGGAGGACTATGATTACATCATTATTGATACCCAGCCGACTCGTGATTCACTCTTGCTGACGAATGCAATCAATGCGGCGGATTATGTGCTGATTCCCTCTCTTTGTGAGGCAAATTCGCAGGAATCGGCGTTCCGTACTTATGCGCTCTGCAATGAGCTGCGGAATACCCCCGGCAGCCATCTGAAAGGCGTTGGCGTAATTCTTACGATGGTAGTGAAAAAGGCAGCTACTACAAAAATTATCCGCGACCAGTGCAAACAGGTTTTAGGGGCTTCTCTTTATAAAACGGAGATTCCCAGCGGCCTTAGTGTGAATATGTCGGTTACGAAGCATCTTCCCGTATGCTATATGGCAAAAACACAGCCGGTTGCGGTGGCCTATGGCAAGGCTTACGAAGAACTAAAGGCTCAGCTTGCAAAGATGGGGGTGAACTGAAATGGCAATGAAAAAGAAGATGAAGGGGAACATAACGTCCCCTGCTCTCCCCGGCAAAAGTATTCTTGCAGAGGTAAACAATAACGAGGCGGGCAACATCTATAATAGTTTGTTCGCTAAAAACAGAAAAGTTGAATACGATAATAAATATATTGCGTTGGTTAATATCCGAACCAACCCGGATAACCAGATTTTCCGTGTAATGGATGATGATGATGACATCCGCATTTTGGCGGAAGATATTAAGCGCAATGGGTTGATGCATAACCTTGTTGTATTCCCTGAACAGCGCGAAGAAGGAATGGTATATGTTTTGCTTTCCGGCGAACGGCGGTTTCGTGCATTGAATTACCTGCAAGAAAAAGGCGATGCAACATGGAATATTGTAAATTGCAATGTTGTGATAACACCTTTGTCTAAAAATGAAAGAAAAGTGCTACTGTACAGCGCAAACCTGCAGGTCCGCGGCGGATTCAGTGATGAAGCAATTCGCCGCCAGGCGATTGCGGAATTTATCACCTGCCTGCAAAAAGAACCTTATAATATGAGCAGAGAAGAAGCCCTTGGCGCGACAAAAAGCGTCAGTACCGTAAATCCACGCACGATTGAGCGGGATGCGCGGATCGAAGAGAAGCTGGAGGGCAAACTAAAAGAACTTCTAAATGATAAATTTTTAACGAGAAGCGAATGTGAGACTTATCTGCGGTTTGAAGAGGACATACAGGATGAAATCGCGGAGCGATTTGCCAAATTGCAGGAAGTAGATTGCCATAGCAGCGATACAGAAGATGAGGGAAAGAACTATGTAGAGGTTCTTCGGGACAATCTGCATGACGCATTCAGAGAGCTGCTATACGATGCACAGCGGCAGGGAACGACCAAAGAATACGAGGCTGCTTATAAAAAGGCGATTCTTTATTTTGATGATGGTCTCGCTGAACTGAAAGGGAAAGCGGATGAATACGGCAAAGCTAAGGTAAGCAGCCAACCGAAAGAAATTTCCGCCATCGATTACGAGGGCAAAAAAGAAGCCGCCAGGGACCGTGCGCGAAAGGAACACGAGGTTACAGAAACCAAGAGCAGCATGATCCAGAAAAGTGTTCCCCAAATGGTCAAAAAATTGAATAAGGCATACAGCAGTAAGGCATTTGCAAAAGCGCTGAAAGGTGTATCCAAAGAATCCCGTGATGCAGATGTTGCGGCGCTGAATGAAATCATCGAGATTTCGATGAAGCTTAAAAACATCATAGAATCGATCGATTGATGCCGGTGGACACAATGAAAAAAGAAAGAGTTCTGATTCGTTTCCGGCCGGAAATATATGAATGCTTTGAATTGGAAGCCGCTTATCAGGGGCTTCGCGTGGGAACGATTGCCAATCAATTATTGATCAGTGAGCTCAACAAAGCAGCAAGCGTGAAACCAGAACACTGCGTTGTATTTGGATCGGAAGACTACGCTGCGATTCCGGAGGGCAAGCGAAGCAGCTATTATGTGTTGCCAGAAAGCAAAGATATTATAGAATATCTGCCGGAGCAAACCGGAAAGCGGGGCGCAAAGCCGATCAATAAGCAGGTTACATTTTATCTGATGGAAGATCAGCTTGAAACGTTGAAAAAAATTGTCCGGATTCAGGATATTCGCAAATCAATGGACCACGGGCAAATTGTAACCTATCGCTTTGCCGTGTTGGGGCTGCTGTTGAACAATAAAGCGCTGGATAGAAAACCTCCGGTTATACATTAAGAGGTAGAAAGAAGCACGAAAGAAGCTGCAGGTATTGTGCCTGTGGCTTCTTTATTTTATATATCATACAACAATATTAGAATTGACAACAGGTACTTGAGTCGGAAAATGGTGAAAAAGTTTTTATATCGGTATCGGCACTTAGAATTATGCGGTATTGCCTTAATTCTGAAAAAAATTAAAAAAAAGACCGACATTGCGCGGTGTATCTGCCTGCACAATGTCGGTTTTGCTTATTTTCTCTCGGCCAGCACGACCGTAAAGGTCGAGCCTTTGCCGGGGGTGCTTTCTATCTGCAGCTCTGCGCCGGTCAATTCCAGAATCCGCTTGACCAGCGCCATGCCAAGACCATTGCCCTCGGTGGAGTGGCTCGTGTCGCCTTGGTAGAATTTATCGTAGGGCAACACCGCACAATTCCCGCCTTGCGGCTTAAGCACCGCTCCGGCAGCTG
>CATXDC010000036.1 GCA_958366985.1 uncultured Oscillospiraceae bacterium | reverse complement strand
GATCGGCGTTCTGGATGGTATTTAGGCGGTGAGCGATTACAAGCAGGGTCTTTCCTTTCACCAATTCGGAAATAGCTTCCTGAATATAGCTTTCATTGTCTGTATCACCTGGCGCATAAAGTTCAATTTTTTCCTCTTTATCCTCTCTTTACCACTTCCCAAGTGTCAACAGTTATCGCAGGCTGATCGCAACCGTGACACCCTTTGCAATTTTGAGTACAGTTTGATTGACTGGTTACTTTGTGTATATAGCCTTGATTTTCCAGATATTCAAGCTCTACCCGCACACTGTCCATATCTTTATGCAAAAGATCAGCCAATTCCTGAATACTGTATGTTTTTCCGCTTTGCAGATAATCTAATAATTGAATCAGCACAATATCTCCTCTCCTTTAGAAAATGACACAGCCAACATGGTATGCGATTGTTGCCAAAATCAATGCAGAAAGGATATAGTAGAGGGCAATCCTTACTGTCCATTTCATAGAATGAGTTTCCTGTGCGGTCGCTGCCAATGCCATTAGACAAGGCATATTGAAGAAAAACGCAAACAGGAAAGCCAGAGCTTCCGGCTGAGATATTGTAGACAGCAGGTTTGTACTCAGCGCCGCTGTATCTACCGCGCTTGTTCCCTCAATCGCTCCCCAAATACCAGCCGTATTGAACAGGGAGGCCATAACACCGAGAGCTGATTCTTTTCCCATTGCAGAAGCAACAAAGGCCATAAACAACTGCCACGGCAAACCAAAGAACATTGTTACCGGCTCAATAAAAGTTCCAATGCGATAAATAATGCTGTTCGTCACATTTCCGTCCGGCGTATAAGAAAGAAGCCAGAATATTACGGAAATGCAAATGATGATACTAAGCGCCCGTTTGAGAACGCTTCCCATTTTGTTGAATACAGAGCCGAACAGGGTTTTCCAGTGCGGCTTATGATATGGTGGTAATTCCATAATCAGGCCGGTACGGTCATTTTCCTTGTTTAAAGAACGTCCAAAAATTTTGTAGGTAATGTAAATGTGCAAAAAGGCCACAGCAAACAAGGACAATATTACAAAAACGGCTTTTCCTCCAAAGAATGTACCGCTGATAAGACCAACTACACCCCAGGTAGAAGCACAGGGAACTACCCAAGAAAGGGCAATCGTTAAAATACGCTGTCCCCAAGAATCAATAACTCTTGTGCCGGTGACACCACCTATATTGCAGCCGAAGCTAACAAGAAAGGGCATAATCGCTTTCCCCTGCAAACCAAGTTTCGTCATGGTATTATCAAACACATAGGAGATACGGGCCATATACCCGATGTCCTCCATAAATCCGAAAACAAGGCTGATTCCAAATACATAGCAAGCCATTTGCAAGGCAAACGTAACAGCCGTTAATACAGCATTACACAAGAGCGATACAATGACAGAGGCAACTCCAACACTAAGGAGCCAATTTGCTAGCGGCGTTGAAATGCCGGAGATCAGCGCCCCTACCAGTTCCATAAGGGGCATACCAATCAGCATGGAGCAGATCAGCCCCAGCACAATCATACCAATGGCAATAGGCTTTCCCCACCGTTTGCTAGTGGCTGCTTTATCAAACCGGCTACGGCTGGTTTTCTTTTTGCTGCTTGTCACATTTTCTTGAATCAGTGTGTCAATCCACTTAAATTTGCAATCTGCCGTCCGCAAATTTCCATCTTTTACACGACTGATTAAACTCTTTATTTTTTCAAATATCCCCGGTTCTGTTTTCCCTTGAACAAAAGAGAGTGCGAGCTTATCTTGTTCCAACAGCTTTTCAGCCAGCCATGAGGCAGAGTATATTTCGATTCCCTGCTTTGGGAGCAGTTCTAAAATTGCAGAATATTCATCGCCAATATTTTTCCGGCAAAGCTGCTCCAACTTTGTAGCATTTAGAAAAGAGGCTCTTTTTTCAAGATTTTCCAACAGGTTAAAGAACGGCTGGTATTGCTTTTTGTCTGCCGCAACCATAGGAACAACAGGAATCCCCAAGGATTTTTGCAAACCCGCTACATTGATTTTCTTTCCCTGTCCCTCGGCTATATCCATCATATTTAAAAGCAATACGACAGGAACATGGATTCCAGCATAATCAGCCAGCATAAATAGACTTCGGTTTAACTGTGAAGCGTCGGCCAGAATACATACAAGATTGGCCTCTCCACTGGAAATATAGTTTCTCGTTACCACTTCTTCATCGGAATTAGCCGAAAGGCTATATGTACCCGGCAAATCCACGATCTTATAGGTTACGTCATTATAGGAAAAGAAGCCATCTTTACGCTCCACAGTTTTTCCAGGCCAATTTCCAACGTGTTGACGGGAACCGGTCAATCCGTTAAAAAGAGTAGATTTACCAGAATTAGGCTGGCCCAGCAGGGCAATCGTTTTTTCAGCCATTATTGCCTCACCTCCACCATGATTTTTTCTGCTTCATTCTTATTCAGCGCAACCATTGTATCTCTGTTATACAGAAGAACCGGCTGCTTTTTAGGATTCTGTATAACTTCAATCCTGCTTCCTATGGTAAGCCCGATAGAAGTTATCCGGCTTTGAAAATGGCTATCCCCGGTGATTGCGACAATCGTTCCGCAGGAGCCATCACCCAGCTCATTTAATTTTTTCATTCGTTCCAATTCCTCCAATCTTTTTTGTCAGCCCATAATAAAAATTCGTATTCCAATTAAAATCACACCGCCTAATATTCCGGCCCGGTTCCCTAACCGATCTCCGAAAAAATGTCCAATCCATACGCCGACAAACGCAATTAAGAATGTCGTGGTTCCTATCAGTGCGGCCGAGGGAAGAATTTTTACATTTAAGGCCGCCAGCGTTATGCCGACTGCGAAAGCGTCAATGCTTGTAGCAATCGCAGCCGGAATCATAACGGTAAAGCCTAATTCTCTGCTTGTTCCTTTACATTCACCTTTTAGATTTTCACGAATCATATTGATACCGATTATGCACAGAAGAAACAGTGCGACATATTTAGAAACCGCTTCAATATACTGGCGAATTGTTCCGCCGCAGATATATCCGAGTGTAGGCATAAGCGCCTGGAATCCGCCAAAATATACTCCTGCGATAAGCCCTGCTTTTGCCGGGTGCTTTTTGGTATTCAAGCCTTTACAGACCGAAACAGCGAAAGCGTCCATTGATAACCCAACAGCAACCAGTAATAGGTCAAGCAGTCCCATCGGTATCCCCTCCTTTACCGGCCTTTCTTTATGCCCCCTTTACAATCCATTTCTTTGCTTTTTCCTGCTCCTGAACCATTTCATAGTAATGGCCTTTTTTCGCAAGCAGTTCCGTATGGGTTCCCATTTCTTCAATGCGTCCCTGATTTAACAAAATAATCTGGTCTGCATTTTGAATGGTATTCAGCCGGTGGGCGATTACAAATACCGTTTTTCCTTTCATCAAGCGGTCTAACGCCTGATTGATTTTTGCCTCGTTATCCGCGTCAAGGGAAGCCGTCGATTCATCCAAAAGCAGAATAGGCGCATTTTTCAGAATGGCCCTTGCGATAGCAATTCTTTGTTTTTCGCCGCCAGAAAGCGTATTGCCACCCTCGGAAAGCCGGGTCTGATACCCCTCCGGCAACTTTTCGATAAATTCATGGCAACGTGCCGCCTTTGCTGCCTCTATGATTTCTTCCTCTGTTGCGTTCTCCCGGCCAGCCTTGATATTATTATAAATCGTGTCCGACAGAAGCGTATTTTCCTGAAACACCTCGCTGATATAGTGCAGAAGCCCGTCCGGGTTTAAATCTTTTATATCCTTGCCGCCAATGCGGATAGTTCCTTTTGACACATCCCAAAACCGGGCAATCAGATTTGCAACTGTGGATTTCCCGGAGCCAGACGGTCCGATCAGGGCGGTAACGCTATTTTCCTTTGCAAAAAAGCTAATATCCGTCAAAACATCAGCCTGCTTATTATAGGAAAAATCGACGTGTTCAAAGGCAATATCAAAATGCGACAGCTTTACATCTTCTTCCTTGTAAGAAAGCGGCTTCGTGTCATACGCCTGTTCCAGATTGTGTGCCGCCAAGTTCAGGTCTTTCAACAGATTATAAGAGTGTTCAAAAGCAATCAGCAGAGCAGACAGCGCAAGGCTCATCAGCATAAAAGCCACAAGCTGATCGGGGGCAATCGTACCTCCAAGAAACAGATAGCTTCCAACCAACAGAACAAGAGGAAGCAGGAAATTGGCTACAATCGAATACATACTGGTGGGAGCCGCCATTTTTACCTCTGCTTTTACATTTGTCTTGCGAATTGCGTCCAGCGTATCTGTCATTCTGGAAAAGTGGGAGCTTGTCATGTTATGGGATTTAAAAACTTTCATTCCTTTGACATACTCTAAGACAATCGAAATCATTTTTGCGGTGAGATTCCTTTTCTGTGTCCCGTATTTTTCCACAAGACGGTTGCCCCAAGAGAGAACCGGCATGGCAATTAGAAGCACAACACATTCGGCAAGTGCCAGTTTCCAGTTAATAAAGAATGTTCCGATCAGCACCAGAGCCGCCATTACTACGGTCTTTACAATGGACGGGAGTGTATGTGTAATCACAAGTTCAAAATTGGTTAAATCCTTTGTCAGTGTTCCAAGAAGATAGCCGCTGCTGTTCTGGTTGAAATAGCCAAGACTTAATGAGCGATAATGATTGGCAAGGTCAAGCCGCATTTCCCCGCACATTTCTGCGCCTCTTGCGAAGCACAGATAATAGGCGCTCCGATAGATTACCAACCGGGCAATCACACTGATAAAGCAAATCGCCGTGTAGGTAACAATTTTACCTGCCGTAAGCGTGTTGCTTAAAAGCTGAATGACTGTCATATAGAGAACAACATATAAAACGATACTAAGAACAGCGTCCGCGCCCATTAAGGCAATCGGAAACTTAATCTGGTTGCTTTTTTCTCCAAGCAACTTCCTAATGGTACGCAACATTTAAACCGCCTCCTTTCCGATAGTGGCCTGTGTATAAATTTCCCACATCCGGCCATATACGCCGCCTTTTTTTACCAACTCCTGATGGGTTCCCTGCTCGGCCACAGTACCGTCCTGAAAAACAACAATTTTATCTGCGTCCCGGATAGTATGGAGCCGGTGGGCGATCATAATTGTGGTTTTTCCTTTCAGAAGATTTTGCAGGGCAAGCTGGATTTTATGTTCATTCTCAATGTCAGAGTAGGAAGTTGCCTCGTCGAAAACGACGATAGGAGCATCTTTCAAAATTGCTCTTGCAATCGAAATCCGCTGCTGCTGGCCGCCAGAGAGTTTTACACCCTCGTCGCCAATCCGCGTCTGATAGCCTTTCGGCAGGCCCATAATGAAATCGTCAATCTGTGCTGCCCTTGCTGCTTGCCGTACTTCTTCTTCGCTGGCATTGGTTCCCATACGGATATTTTCCAGTAATGTATCTTCCAGAAGAAAAACATCCTGAAAGACGAAAGCCGTCAAATCCATCAGATTTTCCGTTTTTAGGTCAGTAATTGGTACTCCACCTACTTTGATGGTTCCGCCTGTGGTGTCCCAATAGCGCCCAAGAAGCTGAACCGCCGTTGTCTTTCCAGCCCCGGACGGGCCGACAAAGGCGTTGACCGTTCCCGGCTCCAAGTGCAGGTTTACAGAAGTGAGCGCGTCTTTTCCTCCGCTGGTATAATTGAAAGTTACATCCTCAAAATCAATTCCATAGCAGCCGTCTTTTTTCAGGGTCTTGCTTCCGCTTTTCATTTCGTCCATATCCATAATCTTTTTGATATTGTCCAAACCACTGCCAAGCTCCATCGACTGCATAACAATCGTAACCAGATTTAGGAACGAAGTGAAAAAGCACATGGTAAGCAAAATAAACAACAGGTAAGAAGCTACTGGCAGAGAGCCTTTTAAGTATAGCCAGCCGCCAAAGGGCAGCGTAAAGAGGATGGCGGAATCTAATACTACAAGGGCAATCGACAGAGGATTGCAGGAGGACACGCACATCTTTTTCCAACAGGTCGTATAAAGGTGAAGCGCGTTCCGATACTGCTCGAATTTTTCCGCTGTCAAGTGGTACATTTTGATGACTGGCATGGCCGTGATAAATTCATTGGCAGAAGCATTGAGTTTTTCCGTATCTTCTGCAAGTTCCGCCGACATATCCGGGTAATTCTTAACCATCATCATCGGAACAGCAATTCCCAAAATCATAGGAATCAGCATAACAAGAGCCATAACCCAGTGCAGCCGCAGCATGAAAATAAACATCATAAGCGGAACGACAATCGCCTGTGCCAGTTCCAATGTACTGTGCGCTAAAAATTGTTCTACTCTGTCCACATCGTCAAAAAGCGTTGTCTTGATCTGTCCGGGAGAGCGTTCCTGAAAAAAGCCCAGGTTGAATCTGGATATATGTTCCAGCACCTTTACTTTGATTTTGTGCATGGTATTGAACGCCGCCACATGGGAGCAGATACCCGCAAAAGACATGAGGATGGCTTGCCCGATGGCTGCCGCAATTCCAATGCAGGCCCACATAGCCATAGCGCCAAACGTCACTTCATTTTGGATAATCAGAAGCAATATCTGATACACCACCAGATAAGGAATCAGCGATAAGGCCGAGCAAAGAACAGCCAACAACATTCCCACACCCAGCTTTCCACGTTCCCCTCTCGCAAGGGTAAAAACATAGGATAATCCGGTTCGTTTTTGTTCCATAAGAAACGAACCTCCTTTCTCTTTTTTGAGGTTAGAAATTGCTAACCTTGACACAATTCATTTTACAGATTAGAATAAAAAAATCAACAGCTATACTATTTGGGGATTTAATTTTTAAAAGCAACTCAAAGTACTGTATTTTCGGTGCTTTCTGGAGTTTTTTAATTTATTTTTTTATAAAATCGTGACTAATAAAAATTGGATTGTGACTTTTTTATTGAAGCTCTAAAGGAGGAATGAAAAAATGGCTCTTTCAATTGCAGACTACTTGTTACAGCTTCCAGAAAATATGAACTTTGCAAAAGTACAGGAATTATCAGGAGAGGGTTCACTCTACTATCGTATGCTTTCCGACTACGGAAGCGGCTCATTTCAGTTGATACGCTTTGAGAATGACCTGCTTATGATTCTGATTGCAGACTACACGCCAAAGGAAACCTTTGAAAAAATCGCAACTATTTCCGAAGAATATATGGAAATCAGCCAGTTTGAAACAGACAGCAGTTCTTTCAAAATCGGGAGACGGAAAACACAGCCCGTCGGTAAAGGGATTTACTGCTATGTGAACACCCAAAAGACCACCTATGTCTATTGCGAAAAAGGAAAGCCGGTAAGATTTACAAAAATCATTTTGACAAGAAAGTATTTTGATACTTATTTCCGGGTGCATTATGGAAAAGATTATGAACAATCAAAAGTGGCAAAGGAATACCTTTTGAAAAATCCAAATCTGCCGGAGCTTAACTTTGTCTTTCAGCAGATCAGGGATTGTCAGGCGGTAGGACAAACGCTGCACTTATATCTGGAAAGCAAAGTTCTGGAATTACTCTCCCTTGTCATTAAGGGCATGGAGCAAAAGGAAAATCATATTTCTGTCAAGTTAGATTATAAGGACATCCGTGATCTGAAAAAAACAGTTACCTATATGAAAAAGGATTTGTCTGCTTATCCGTCCGGGGAAGAACTTGCGCAAATCGCAGGAATGAGCCCTACCCGGTATCAGCTTGCTTTTCGGAAGTATTACGGCACTACTCCCTATGAGTATCTAAAAGAAATGCGACTGAATCAGGCGCTATTCCTGTTGAAAAACTCTGATTATGGGATTGCTACGATTGCCGCAAAGGTTGGCTATCACAATTCAGGCCATTTTGCAAAGCTATTTAAAAATGCCTATGGTATGGGGCCAAAGGAATACCGAACTAATCATAATATAAAATAAATTTATTTCTCTTATAAAAACAGCCATCTAAAAGAATGATGGCTGTTTTATACTTCCACTAAGTTTTCCAATCGCTTATTTAATTTTTCTGCAACTTTTATAATAGGTAGACATATTTACTACTGTTATATGATGTTTCTTATTTGAAAAAGCGTTACCGAAAGATTGTAGCCAGAAATG
>CATXDC010000035.1 GCA_958366985.1 uncultured Oscillospiraceae bacterium | reverse complement strand
TCTTTTCTCAACTTTGTTCATTTTGCCTATTGATTTTTCTTAGCAGGTTTCTGCTTTTCTGTTATTTAGTTGCACAAAGTTTCTTTTGGTTACTATTTTAATGATTACTTTTTTATCTTTTTCTCCCCACTGAGATAATATTTTTCTTAGTAAGCACAAGTAGCACAATGCCAAGCAAAAGTATCAGCGGCCAAGTAAGATACGGTCTTTTATCATTATCAATATCGGTCACGACCTTATCAGGCTCACCATTTTTATCAGTGTTGTAATACACGTTCACTTTTTCGTTCTGACTCACATAATATGTGCCTGTGAAGATCTCTCTTGTGTACTCCTTGCCGCCAACATCAAAAGCGACAGTTATGTAATATGTTTCAGCTTTGTTGCTTGCCTTTTTGTTATGTCCCCAAGTTTTCAACTCATGGTCTATCCACTTCACATAGCCTGTGGTTTTCTCAGCACTTGACATGAAAACCCTGTTTGAAACATACTTGCTGAGGTTATAGATAGTAGAGAAACCACCCATAAGAATAAAAACGATACTCAGAGCGATAAGCCCTGCATTTTGCTTTTTCATTTGATATACCCCCTGAACAGAAATGTTGTGTTAATATGAATTTATTATATCATATGAGAACATGGAAAGTCAATAAGCCTATCCCATCTTTCCATAAGTCTTATGGACATATTTATTAGTACGGTTTTGATCGTTGAGGTAAGCCGCTATTTTCTTTCTGCTGTAAGGACTTTTTTTATAAGATCATGTTGAAACTTTATTTTCTTCATTTTTTGAACAATTCTTGACTTTGTTGCAAATCTGTGTTATACTAATCATAAACGAACGGTCGGTACGCATAAAAGGAGCGAAGCAACATGAAAACAACTGAGCAACAGCACAATGAGCGGAAACGTGAACTAATGGAAAAGTGCTTCGAGTGCTATGCGGAAAACGGGCTCACAGGCACAGGAATTAAAGTACTGGCCGATGCGTGCGGATGCACGAAAGCAAATTTGTATTCGTATTTTAAAAACCTTGATGAACTGATTATTGAGTCAACGGCATACTGTATGGAAAAGGTTGAGGACGACTTTATGGAAATGGCACCCACCGACCCCGAGGATGTTGTCCGTTTTGTGAAGGAGGTCCCGTATTGGACAGCAAAAAAGCACGGAAAAAAATATCGCCTGATGTATCAGATATATACGCACCCGAAGTATATCGAGCACGGCAAGAAATTCTTTGAGGGCGTGAACGAACGCTATACCGAGTACGCCAAGCGACTGGAGCCGAAGATCGGCATTCCCTATACGGTCATCACGCCGCTGATCTTTATATTCGTCCGCGCCTGCGTTCATTACGCGATGTTTGAGGATGAATATTATCTAAAAACCCAGATGGAGGTCTTAAAACAGGGGGTCGCCCTGTTTGTGGATAAGTACAAAGCAAACCAAGCATAAGCCTATCGACCGCCGCTCATTTACGGCGTGGGCAGCGGTGCAAAGCTCCGCCGTGATAAACAATTCCGAACGGAGGAAAAAAGATGAAAACAGGAAAAAAACTACTCACAGGTACACTTTTGGCGCTTTGCACCGCTCTTTTGGTGCTTTGCAGCGTGCTTGCAATAGGATGGAGCAAGGCAGCAAAAACAGGCGACGCACTGCCGGAGGTACGAAACAACGGCACGGCGATTCAATGGAAATACAGCGACGAAGCCGACTGGCACGACCTTGTGTCGCTTACCGAGCTGCGGGGCGCTGCCGGAGAAAACGGAAAGAACGGCACAGACGGTAAAGACGGCTCTAATGGTGCCGACGGTAAGAACGGAATAAACGGTACAAACGGAAAAGACGGCATTAACGGAGTTGACGGTAAAGACGGAGCCGATGGGAAAAACGGCAAGGATGGAATTGACGGTGCCAATGGTAAAGACGGAGCCGACGGCAAAGACGGTATCAACGGCACTGACGGCATTAACGCCAAAAGCATAGAGGTGCAGCGAGCTGAAACCCACATACAGTGGCGTTACGAGGGCGATGAGTGGCAGGACCTTGTGGCGATAGCCGACATCACAGGTCCCACCGGGCAGAAAGGTGCAGACGGAGCAAACGGAAAGACACCGGAGTTCCGTGTAAGCGAAAACACCCTGCAGTGGCGCTATGTCGGCGATGAAATATGGCTGAACCTGTACGATCTTTCGGTTTTGAAAGGTCTTGACGGCAAGGATGGTATAAACGGAAAAGACGGAGCCGACGGCAAGGACGGAACAAACGGACAAAACGGCTCTGACGGTGTGGACGGAAACACCCCGTTCATCGGCGAGAACGGCAACTGGTGGATTGGAGAAACCGACACCAGCGTAAAAGCCGCAGGCATTGACGGCACAGACGGTGTTGACGGCACAGACGGCGAAAAGGGAGACAAGGGAGACAAAGGTGACAAGGGAGATAAAGGTGACAAGGGCGATGCCGGTCAGAACGGCAGCTGTTCGGGGTATTTTCACGCCTCAAACGGCGGCACCGGCGCTTCATTCAATCAGCCGCTTCAGTTGTTTGAAGATTGCAATTCCGGAGGACTTTTTGTATGGGATCGAGCCAATAGAACCGTAACGCTGAAAGCCGGACATACATACAGTATTTCATTCAGCGGTTCGGTCTGCATTTCTCACGACATGGGTGGATGGTACTCGGTAGTATTGAAAGGCAGACAAGGCATTCTTAATGATACATTGATCGAAAGGTATATGAACGATGCAGATAATTCACGAGTGTGGATGCCGTTTGCATTCAACCGCATCTACAATGCCGGCAGTGATATTGTGCTGCAATATGAATTTATCCAGTTGACCCCCGGCACACAGCTGAACGGTGCTGTCTATAATATTACAATCATTGCTCTTGATTGAGCCGACATATACAAAACGGAGGTAGCAAGAAATGAAAAAACGAATACTCAGCATCCTGCTCACCCTTTGTATGGTTCTTTGCCTTGTGTCGACAAGTGTATTTGCCGAGGATAATATGGCAGCGAGTGGGACGGCGGAAGTTTCCACAGCGGCGGAACTGGTTTCAGCAATCAGAGAAGCTTCATACGGAACAGTCAAACTGACGTCAGACATTACCATTTACACCACATTAGTGGTCAACCGCACCGTCACCCTTGATCTCAACGGTTATGTGCTGAAATACGGCAGCAGCAGTGCAGGGCATGTAATCACTGTGTCCAGTGGTATTTTGACAATTGAAAACAGTGACTATACAAAATCACACAATTTCCAAAAGAAGTATAATTTATATGTAAATGATTTTTTTTGAATTTTGCTCCGTTTAAAATCATACTAATTTTAGCTTTTAATTTTTTTCATTCCAAAAACCGCCCCATTTCGTTCTATAAATTACCTCTTATAATCAAATCATGCAGACATATAATATTATTGCAAACCCGAAAAACAAATGAAAAGGAGATACGAAAATGAAAGGTATCACAACTCAGGAAGGCAGAGAAACACTCAACAAGTTCAAGATGGAAGCAGCTAACGAAGTTGGCGTAAACCTCAAGCAGGGCTACAACGGCGATCTTACAGCTCGTGAGGTCGGCTCTGTAGGCGGTCAGATGGTCAAAATAATTAGTCCTGAACAACAATGGATATTTACCCGAAACAGCGTAAGAAACACAGGTCATTGCATCGAGATTACATATGCCGTTAGACTGTCAGTATAGGAGCAGCACAACGATATATTTTCTTATCAAAACATCGCATTTGTAAAAACAAATGCGATGTTTCAATGTTTATTCTTTCAATATGTTAACCCAATCATCTGGAAATCCCATAAGTTTTTTATCAACGTGAGGGTACTTGTGAAAAAGTTTATCTAGTTTGTCCACAAACGCTGTCCAATGTTGATCATTAGTTATTAGATGTTTTATGCAAAGAAGAGTTGCAAATACACGGATACTGCTTATCCCCTTTTCTGTATATTGCTTATATAGCTTTGGCGTTTTAGCAAGATTAACATTATACAAACGTCCATAGTGTGCACAAATATTCCGCACAAAAGCAATGTGTTCGACCCAGCTTTCAAGATAAGTATATCCCACGCCATACAACGTTGCAACGGCTTTTTTGTCCTGAGGTTTCATATTTTTATAAAACTTTGAGAGCGTACCGAAACTGAACAGCTCCACCAAAGCGTAAAACGGAATTTTGCCGTCAGTATAATTATTTTTGAAATTCTTAACAAAAGGGGCTTTGCTATTTCTGGATATTTCCTTTTTTATCTCACAAAGAAAATCATAGTGATAGCCAGGATCATTAAAATTATCCGGATCTTCATATCCTAGTACACCATAAATATGTGAGAAATGATTAGCTACCCTACACCTGAGATTAACTTCGATTTGCTCTATCCAAGTAAATAAGAGTTGCCTGAAGTTGGCGTTAAACAGGTATAACTCAACGATTTGTTCAAAGGATATAGAACCATCAAAATTTTTATTTTTACCTTTTAGTCCAAGACCATATGCTTTTATCAAGCGGAAATATGAAATATCATTAAGAATTCGACGTGCATATTCTTCATTGACAATTCTCAACCCAAGCATTTTCAAGTTCTCGATTTGTTGATCAACATTCATTGATGGTTGCTGTTCTTTAAGCTGCATAAAAAAGTCCCCTAATAATTAAACGACCCGACGTGGTACGCATTGCTAAGAGGCGTGTCGGGTTCTGTTAATACTATTATATGCGATTTTTTCTAAAAAGTCAATGGTAAATATATCTAGATAGATGTCATGAAAATGAAATTATGTTATTCTTAAGTGCTATCACTCTTTATTATTTTTTATATTAAAGATAGAGTACAGGAATCATTGCATTGTCGAAAATATTAAATAATTGTAAAATCATCACATCATAACTTGACTTGCATTTTAGACAAGTGTATAATGTCGTTATAGACAAACGTCTAATACGGAGGTGTGTAATGATAAACCAAATAAAAAAACTTCCAGATGCGGAATTTGAGATAATGAAAACTATTTGGAGTATGAGCGAACCTGTCACAAGTTCTCAGATAGCAGAAAAAATGAGCGACCATAATTGGAAATTACCAACTCTCATATCATTTCTTAAACGCCTTATTGAAAAAGGATTTTTAAGAACGGAGAAAACAGGTAAGGAGCGTCAGTATTATTCGCTGGTATCCCAATCGGATTATCTTAAATTTGAAACAGAAAATTTCTTTGGCTCGGTCCATAACAACTCACTTTCAAGCCTTGTTACAAATCTATACGAAACTGATAAGCTAAGCAGTCAGGATATCGATGAGCTGATACGTTTTCTTGAAGAAGTAAAGGACAGAAATAATGATAAATAATTTATTTACATATTTTATACGGAGCAATGTACTGATAGTGTGCCTGTATCTTTGCTGTAAAATATTTTTAGCTGTAGGCAAAAAGCGTCAAAAATTATCATTCTACAAGGTATGTTCAGCGTTGTCATTGCTGATAATATTCCCCTTAGACCTGACCACTCTTATTCCTCACCAGGCTGTCACCGCTGACGTAGTTCAGAATATTTACGTACAAAAATACATTTTTACAGAAACGCAGCATATTCCAGCTGTCAAGAAGATAATGCCTTTTCTTGTTGCGGTCTGGTGTATTGGTGTAGCTTTCAACAGCTTTGTTTGCATTTACAAGTACCTTGCCTTAAAGCGCTTTGTTGACCGCTGGGCAACAAAAAATGGTGTATACAAATGCGGCAATAAAAGCCTGAAAGTAAAAAAGTGCCCAGGCATTTCAAGCCCTATGCTTATGGGCGTGTTCGCCCCTGTAATAATTTTTCCTGACAATATCGCAGCTGATAATTATGATGTGGTATGTATGCACGAAAAATTTCACTATCTTAATCACGATATATTCATAAGGATAGTAATGCAGGTCGTTTGTATAATCAATTGGTTTGATCCGCTTGCATACAAGCTTTCACGCAGTATGAATTTGCTGTCTGAGATAGCTTGCGACGAAAAAGTTGTCAAGGAGATGAATGATACCGAGAAATATAACTACTGCGGTATGCTGATAAACAGATGTGAAAACGGTAAACAAGATACAGCATTTTCAGCGTGTTTGTATTCACAAAAAGAAAAGGTGAAAACTAGGATAAACGAGATAACTGCCAAGAAAAAGAAGTCATATGCAAATATTATAATACTTGTTGCTATAACTTTGAGCACGCTTATCCTCTGCTCTTTTGTTGACATTAATATCGATGACGAGCTAAGTTCGACCCACACCTTTAACAATGGTGAAATGGTAACAAAAGAGCCTGTTTTCGTGAATGAAGGTCAAAAAATAACTATAAAGATCGAACTTGACCTGTCCTCTGATTATTCAGACAAAGACGGAGAGTATATTGAACTAGGCTACTATCAGGACGGAACAGAACACAGAATTTTCTGTGACAAGACTGCAGGCAACGAGATAAATTTTACCGCTAATAAAGACGGCGACCACACTTTTTATTTAAAAAATTACTCTGCATATAAAATAACCCTTTCGGAGTTTGACGTCAATGTTCAGTAACAAACAAAACCTCCTCTCGTGTATTTTATGCGGATATATTCTTGGCTGTTTGTATACCATGCTTATCAGCGACGCCGATCCTATCTCAAAGTATTATGTATCGAACATTTCGCTGCTGCAATTAGTCATTCCCACCATCGCATTTTCAGCAACACTTTGCCTTATAACTGTTTTCAAAAGAGTTAATTTAAATTTGCTTTTGACAGGATTGATATTTGCTTATTCGTTGATATCAATATGGAAAATGACCAATACCACAGCATATTTCGGCTTTGCCTGCATTGCTGTTTTGGCTATAATAATATTTAGGTTTGCTGATATAAAGGAAACTGAAATATTAAAATGCCGAAAAACGGAGATAATTTCAGTTCTGTTGTTCACTGTGATATCAGTAACAATATTGATGATCGGCACCGTATGCAGACTAAAAAGCTATGAATCATCGTGCTTTGATATGGGAATTTTTCTGCAAATGTTTGAATATATGAGTAAAACGGGCAAGCAATACACCACGGTCGAACGAAATGTGCTTATGTCACATTTCAATGTGCATTTCTCACCCTGCTGGTATTTGCTGCTGCCAATATATATGATATTTAGAAACTCGGTTGTTTTAGTCATATTGCAAGTGCTTATCATTGCAAGCGGAGTATTGCCGCTGATAAAAATATGCAGGCTTTACAAGCTCGGCAGAACTGACACCGTTTTGTGCAGCATAATATATCTTTTCTACCCTGCATTTTGCAGTTCTCAGTTTTTTGATATCCACGAGAATATGTTTTTGCCTGCATTTATATTGTGGCTGTATTATTTTATGTGCAAGAAAAATCACATTGGTGAAGTTGCAGCGTGTCTGCTTATACTCTCAGTCAAAGAGGACGCAGGGGTATACATCATTTGCCTAGGTCTGTATTCCTTGTTTTCCAAAAAGAAAAAGACCAGCGGTTTACTTATCACTATAATCGGCATACTTGGCTTTATTGGCACAAATTTATACATAAACATTTTTGGCGAGGGTGTAAAAGTAAACCGATATGACATTTACTTGGCCGAAAACGACAGCGGACTTATTGCGGTGATCTTAAACGTCATAAAGAACCCGGCATATTTTGTGTCAAATCTGATAACAGTAGATAAACTGCTTTTCCTGCTGTTGATGACAGTGCCTTTTATTTTTGTTTGCTTTAAAATAAACAAAGCGTCAGATCTGTTTTTGCTCGTTCCGCTGATAATCGTTAACCTCAGCACAGACTACACATATCAATATAATGTAGATTACCAATACGTTTTCGGAAGCGGAGCAATGCTTTTCTGTGCTTTTGTTAAAGAGGTATCAACATTAAAGCAGAAACGAAAGGTATTACTTATATCCGCAATGTCAGCGGTCATACTTTTCTCGGTTACAGTTAGTGATAAAATACAGTTATACACCGAACGATATGAAAACACCGCACTTATAACGCAGACTAACGAATTTATCGACACCATAGACAAAACCGTCTGCATATATGCAGACACATATATAATACCGTCGCTTTACAAATTTGATAATGTATATCTTTTGGATAATGCTGATGTTTCAAAAGCTGAAATAATACTTCTTGACAACCGCAAAAATGATTATCAAGGAAAGCTTGAGAAATACAAAAAGACTTTTTCCATTTGTGAAGTTCACGGGATGGTTACTGTATTATTAAATTATTAAATTAAGAATATTATTAAGGCAAAAGTTCTCTAAAATTCGTTTCTGTTAAATTAATAACGTTTTGACATAGGGGGTATCTCACAGTGCGACGGCGAAAACGCACATCTTACCCCCGTGTCAAAATCAAATCTCCTGTGCAAAACAATGAAAATGGACCATGACTATTGACAAACGTATTAAAATGCGATACCATAAGAATGGAGAATAATATAAGCTCGTAAAGATTTTAAGAGTCTTTGCGAGCTTTTTGTTTTGAATATAAATTTCGCTATGTTCAGTGACAATAACAGAAACTTGAAAACAGAATAGGAGGAATGATAATTTGAAAAAACTTAGCACAAGATCCTGCGAAGAAATAATGACAACTGTGTACAAGCCAATAGAGTTCGTTATAGACGGCTTGCTTGCACAAGGTCTGTATATCTTAGCAGGTGCACCAAAGGTCGGAAAGTCTTGGCTGGCACTTGATATGTGCCTGTCAATAGCGAAAGGAGAAAAAAATTTAGGTCTAAAAACTTCACAAGGAACTGCGCTCTATCTGTGTTTGAAGACAGCT
>CATXDC010000034.1 GCA_958366985.1 uncultured Oscillospiraceae bacterium | reverse complement strand
CTATGACTGCCATGCCCACCGTGCCGAATAGCCACTTTTTCTGCTTGTCTTTTGCAGTAATGTAGGGCTTCAGATCTTCTGTTCCGGGAATCGTCCATGCGTTCGTGTGCCCCACCCAGTAGCCATCGATCAAAAAGCGGTCAATGAGATTCATAACGGACAAGATGACAAGCAGCTGCCAGAAGCCCGCCGCAAAGCCTTTCGCACCGTTTATCCCATAGACACAGACCAGCACATAACCAATATAGCCGGGAATGCAAACAGCTTTGAAAAGTTGAGAATTGCGCTTGATTTTCTCGTGTGTCGTAAGTCCCAGCTTCACGCACCGCTGCTGCACCGCCGGGCTGTAAAGATGCACCATCCCAACAGCCCCTTTGCAGATGCCCACAGCGCAGACGAGAACCAACAGAATTCCCAGCCCAAGACCTTCCAGAATCACCTGTAACAGCATTCCTTATTCCTCCTGTATCCGTTTTCATCCCGGTATTCGGGATGTTCCTTTACGTATGGATCCTTATCGCCGCAGATGGTATAGTCGCATCGGCAGCCGTCCACGCCGTAAATTCATAATAGATGGGCTTGCTGTTTTCGTAAGGTGCAACATCCATCTCGTAATATGCCTTGTGGTCAGTCGGCGTAAAAACGCCGCGATGTCTGTTCTGCTTTTCAATTTCCTTTCGCAGTTCGTTCTCTGGCAGCGTGAAAGACTTTTTCACTCCGGAGAGTCTATACACTGCCCGTAGGATGGATGCAAAAATGCTCATGGCTTTTTTTCCTCTCATTTCCGCGCTGTAACGCACAGCCACCCCTTTTTGTTTTTGTGGCTCTGGATCCTACAAAATCCTGCTTGCTCCAGATATGCTTTCAGTGCAGTGTCCGTGTAGATGGTCATACCATTGATAATTTGTGTCCATTTGTCATCTTTTGCTGTTTCGCCGTTTGCTTCATTGCAGATGAAAAAGATCCCGCCGGGCTTCAGCACCCGATAGACCTCTCTGAAATTCTGTGCAAGCTCCGGCCAGAAGTAGACCGTTTCAAAGGCGGTCACCACATCAAACTGCTCCGCTTCAAACGGCAGCTCTGCCACACTTGCCTGTTGCACGGTACACCGTCCTGCCGCAATGGCTCTGGCATTGACTTTTCGCGCTTTTTCCACGCTGACGGCTGAGTAGTCGATGCCCTGCACCTTGCCGTTGGGGCACAGTTTCAACAGCGTTTTAATGTTCGCTCCACCGCCGCAGCCGCAGTCCAGCACCATGGCATCCGGGGCAGGCTGCAAAAAATGCAATCCCCACGCTGCCATTGCGCTGTGCCCAAAGTTCATCATAGCAACCATGATCTTCCCGCTAAAGCCTACGGGCTTGCGGGTGTTTTCAAAGAAGGACATATCACACCTCCGATTTCACACATTCCGTATAGGTCAGCGGAAAAGAGGCCTTTAGAACAACACTTTTTCGCACTGTCCAATCATTCTGTTGCAGAAATTTTAGGTATTCTTCACTCGTCCACTTGCTGTGGAGAGGAAAGCCTGCCAGATTCATGAAAAAGGCTTTGATCTTACCGGGAAATGAGTTTTCTGCGTGCGTAAAGGTAGGCGCAATCAGCACACCGTCATCCTTCAGCACCCGTTTGATCTCTCGCAGTGATTTTTCTGGCTGAGGCACAATGTGCAGTGCGTTTGATACGATTACCACATCGAATGATTTGCTCGCGTATGGCAGAGAAAACATATCCTGCACGGAAAAACGCAGCTTCGCAGAGTAATTCCCCCGTTTGGCCTCTGTAATCATTTCCGGAGAGGCATCCGTCGCCTCGATGTGTGCCGCTGCTTTTACGATGTGCTTGGCGATCAGTCCCGTTCCGGTAGCCACCTCCAGCACTGTTTTGTCTTTCACGACCGGACGGATCAGCTCATACATTTTCTCGTATACTGCCCTGTCTTTTCGCATAAAGCAGTCATACAGACCTGCATTTCTGTCCCAGAAATTCTTGTGTTCTCGCATTGCTGTCTCTCCTTTTATAGTTAGACTGTTCTAACCAGCACGCACATATCTACAAGTTAGGTTTAGCTAACTCGTGTGTTTAGAAAAAGCCGCATTTCTGCGACCTTTCGCCTTATTCAAATAACTTCCTCCATGCACTGCACACCAGCGTTTTCAGCCACTGAGGATAACGATTCTCAATCTGCTCCTTGTGGGAACAGCCAAAATCTATTTTTTGCACCGTTGCGGTGGCCTTTGTCTTTTTGTCTATATTATACCGTGCTTGCTTCTGATTTGCAATGGTATAGTATTCTATTTTGTAAACTTCCTCTGTCACATCTATAAAAAAGTCTGTTGTATAAACATCAGGATAAAGTTCCCGAAGGTTAATTTTCTTCATTATGTACCTCCATTTCGATTCACGGGTGATTGACGGGTGAATCGAATGGAGGCGGAGACCGACACCGGCAGACAACCGGGTCATCTCCGAAAAAATGGCAACAAAAAACGCCAGATTTCCGTGAGGGAAAACTGGCGCGCCAAGAACAGCCATTATTATACTGAATTACATGGAACGATAATGCCGATGCAATGTTATACTTGCCCGGAGGAGGAGCAATGCTTTTTTTAACTGATGTAGATCATGTGAGCTTTGAAAAAGCAAACGAGACACGGCAAAATAACCTCCAATCGGCTACCGTGTCCCTGCAAGTCGTCATTGGTTTGTGTAGACGCAAAGAAACGGCGGCTCTGAAAATCAAAGCCGCCGTTTCATAGGCGCGTGAAAATGTGTCTGCTCTGCGACGGCTTTTTTCTTTTGCCGTCGCGCGGCAGACTGTTTTATAATTCGGTTTTCTATAAATTTGTCTTAACAGTCCATATTGAGAAGTTCAATTACAACGACTTCCGGGCGATTGTTAAAACGGATGGGAATAATGCTGTTACCTAATCCACGGCTAACAATCATATTTGTACTGCCACTTGTATATAGCCCTGCGTCATACTGTGGAAATAGCCCTTGATTGGGTGCGATCAACCCGCCGATAAATGGCAAACGGAATTGACCGCCGTGTGCGTGTCCGCTTAAAACCAAATCAATATTGCAATGTACATAGCTTTCAAACAATTCTGACCGATGCGACAGCAAAATGGTGTAGCTGTTTTCATCATCAGCAAGATTATTCAGCTTTGTACTAACCATAGCCGGGACTTCTCCGAATATATCTCCTTTTATCGTAAAATCGGGGTCAGAAAGTCCAATAAGCGATATTGCTTCTTTGCCATGGTTTAATTGTACGGCATCATTGTCAAGCACAGTTACGCCAATGGTTTCAAGTCCTGCTTTGAGTTCATTATACTGTGAAAGGCTTGCTTCGTGGTTTCCTGTTACATAATAGACAGGAGCAATCTTAACCGCTTCTTTTGCAAAATCAAGAGCTACACCAATATCCGTATGCCCTGCGTCCACTAAATCCCCCGTTATTGCAATAATGTCCGGTTTGCTTTCTGACAGCAATTCCAGCAACTTTCTATTGCCTTTCCCAAATTCTGCGTTGTGCAGGTCTGATACTTGTGCTATTCGGAACCCGGAAAATGCGATAGGAATACGGCTACTTGAAATTTTTATGTTACTTACCGTCAACGCTGTATTACCCCAGCTCAAATAAACAAGTAGGGCAAAAAACATTGAGCTTATTACGCATAATTTAAGATGTTTTTTCATGTTTTCTCTTTTCCCATCCTCCGTAATTATCTCTGCCGTGCGACGGCTTTTCCTTTTGTCGCTGTCCGACAGATATGACTTTTTCTATTTTATGAATATCATATCAAGGAACGACAAATCCAGCATGAGTAAATCACGCATGTTTTCTGCGTGATTTACTCATGCACTTTTTTACTGTGTTCGATATACTGCTTGTGTACATTGAAAGGAGCGATCAATAATGAGTACACTATTAGAAGTAAAAGACATCACCAAAATCTATCCAAACCAGCCGAAACCAGGACTGGATCATGTTTCTTTTGAAGTAATGCAGGGTGAATTTCTCGGTATTATGGGAGCTTCCGGCTCCGGCAAAACAACGCTTTTGAATGTGCTATCCACTATTGATATTCCTACAAGCGGCAGCATCCGCATGGGAGGGAAAAAAATTCAAGAACTTAGTCAAACACAGGCAGCCGATTTTCGTAAGAATAATCTCGGCTTTATCTTTCAAGAGTATTTTTTGTTGGACAGTCTGACTGTGCAGGAAAATATTGCAGTTCCCTTGACTTTGCTCCATGAAAGCGCAAAGACGATTGATAAAAAAGTGATGGAGCTTGCGGAACTGTTCGGAATTGCTTCACAACTGAAAAAATATCCCAGTGAATTGTCTGGCGGTCAACGGCAACGTGTAGCGGCGGCTCGTGCAATGGTAAAACGCCCGCCGTTAATTTTTGCAGACGAACCCACCGGGGCATTGGACAGCAGTTCAGCAACGGAACTGCTCTTTGCCCTCTCAGAAGTCAATCAGGCTTTAGGAACAACAATTTTAATGGTAACACATGACCCGTATGCGGCAAGCTATACAGATCGCATTTTGTACTTTAAGGACGGGCATATCATTTCCGAATTGAAACGGTGTAACAGGGAACGCCGTGAATTCTATGAGGAAATCATGCAAGAAGCCGCCAGACAGGACGAAAAGCGTTAAGGGGGGGTGGCAACATGAAATTATCCGCAATCGCCTTAAAAAATCTGAAACGGAACTTTTCGTTTTATTTCCTGTACCTTTTTTCCGTTTCTTTTGTCTTGATGATTTACTTCTGCTTTACTTCATTTTCCATGAACCAGATCATCATGGAAAAAATATCTTCGGATGGCAGAGTGGAAACCATGTGCCGGACAGTAGCAGTATTCATCATGGCATTTGTCATTTTTTATATGTTCTATTCCAATAGTTTTTTTATGCGGCGACGTATGAGAGAATTAGGGATTTATTCGCTACTTGGGTATCGAAAATCAACTATATTGAAATTATTGATCTTTGAAAATTTAATGATCTGCTTTGGCGGTATGATTCTTGGGATTCTGACTGGCAGTATTCTCCACAAAATCGTAATCGCCGGGATTGTGACCCTTTTGGGAATATCCGTAGATCAAAGCGCAATCCCTCTAATTTACCCGGCAGCAGTAAAGGCAATCCTTTCCTTTGTAATCGTCGTGCTGATTACACTTACACTTTCTAACGCAAGTCTGCTCCGAAAATCTACCCTGCTTGATTTGGTGCGACTGGAAAAGAAAACGGAAAAACCGATCCATCCCCATGCAATAACAGCGATATTGGGTGTCGGATTTCTCAGCGCAGGGTACGGCCTTGCATTGGACATTATGCGGGGAAAGCAGTCATTGTGGAATACCATTGGATTTTCTCCTATTGCCATGCTGACACTTCTTTGTGTTGTGGCAGGAACGATTCTGTTTATGTACTCATTCCTACCCTATGTCTGTCAGAAAATCCGGCAGAAAAAAAGCAGACTTTACCATGAAAATACCATTATTGTAGTGCCAAAGTTTATGCACCGCATCCGTTCTAATGCGAAATCACTGATTCTGCTGATCCTGCTGACAGCGGGGACGCTGGCGGTCTTTGGCTCGACGGTTCTTTCTATGTGGTATCCATACCAATCTTTCCGGCGCATTATCCCCTCTGCCATTGAATACCGAGTGACAAATGAGCAGGAAAAGGAAATCTCTTTGCAGGCTTTACAGGAGGCTTGCGACGAACAGGAATACGAAGTTTATGAAACGATTATTTTCAAAGTAAAAGCAACTTCTGATCGTCTGCCGACAGAATACAGTATCAGTGAAGATAAGGGGCGTATTCCCGGATTTGAATGTATCAGCCGGACAGACTATGCCACCCTGCTTTCTCAGCA
Source organism: uncultured Oscillospiraceae bacterium (assembly GCA_958366985.1). Classification (GTDB taxonomy): domain Bacteria; phylum Bacillota; class Clostridia; order Oscillospirales; family Acutalibacteraceae; genus UMGS263. The sequence continues at coordinate 3,513 of CATXDC010000034.1, read as the reverse complement.
GGGAAAGAAAGCGGATATTCCAGAATTATCAGATACGGATTGCATTTTAATCAAATACTATCCAGACCATGAACATTCTGACATGGGAGCCTCGTATCATCTGGACTTTGGAACAGGAATAACCGATGTAACAGTAAAACAGACAAGCATTGATAATCCTATTGGCTTTTCAAACAGTGTTGGAACGCTGATTTTGTCGGATAACCTTTATCAAAAAATGCGTGACAGTACCATAGATAGAGTTTCGGTTATCAGTATTAATGGTGAAAAAATGCGCTCTAATGAAACTGCCTACACAGCTTTGAAAGCGTCTATGCCGGACAACATTTATCTGGCAAGCGCATAGCAAAGAGAAAGTACCTTTGTCCGCGATGCAAGTTCCACTTTTTTGCTAATTTGTTTTACTACGATTATTTTCTTAATTGCTACGGGCAGTATTCTTTACTTTCAAAATATTTCGTCCGTAACCTATGACAAACCGGACTATGAAATCATGCTGAAAATGGGATATAGTCACACAATGATTAAAAAATGTGTGCGTCGGCAGATACAGATTTATTACGGTATTCCCTATGTTATTGGATCGCTGCACAGCATTTTTGCGATGATTTGTTATAAGTCTGCACTGATGGACGATCTACTCGAACGGAACAGTGCCGTTGTTGCGCCGATCCTTTTGGCGGTGGCGATCTTCTCCATTATCTATGCTATCTATTACCAGCTAACAAAACGTTCCTGCTATAAAATTGCCTTGATATAAAGCGGCGACTGGCACTTTCATCAGTGTCAGCCGTTGGTTTATTCAAAAATATTTTGGAATAGTAACCTTGAACTCATTGGGAAAGGACAGTACAATATTAGAAAAGGAATGGGGGGAAAAATACGAAAAGCACATATTTCTCAAGACAGATTTTTTGTGCGTTGAACCAATTTGCCGTGATCATTTATCTCGGCTTTATAGCGTACAACGGACATTATATAGAAAGCAATTACCTTGTTCATTTTCTATCTTTGTCGCTCTTGTTTTTTGACGCGGCGTATATCTCATATAAGAATGTAAAATGTAATAAGGTTCTGAACCACTTTTCCTTATTGTTATTGTTGCTGGGCTGGCAATTCTTATTGTACCTGTTTGATTTCCGACCAATATCCAAAGCGGTTTCCATGCTGTTGTTGCCTGTCTGTTTTTATCAGTCAGCATATTTCATACAGACATTTTTATTTCAGAGTTCTGCCTATCGGGGGCAAAAAGCGCTGCTTGCTTTTTTGAAAATTTCCTGCGTAACAGCAATTATTTGCTTCTTCTTTTCAGATAGGGCTTTTTTCACAGCCTACCAACTGCAATTTTTTATCTCGACACTGGCTCTTGCTGTCGTGGGTATCATGCAGAGAAAACGAATTGTCTTTGTGCTGAAAAGTCAATGGAAACGTCTGCTTTTTCCACTGGCTCTTGTAGTAATTCCATTTGTAATATACCTTTCCGTTTTTCACAGGGAATCGGAATATATGGCAAGTATGGGAAGCTACATACCCGTTATGCTGGCATTTGTATGTATTCATAGTATCGTATTCCAGTACCATCCGCAGCAGGTACAATTTTTATCGCTGTCAGGGGGATATATCGTTGCTCTGGTTTTTGTCGGATTGGTTGGACTTGTTGGAATGGCATATCTTTTTCAAATCCCCCTTATGGCAATTTTGATGAGTGTTTACATAGTGGTTCTGCTGGCACAGGTTTACAATATCCTTTTGTATGTGCGGATTTGCAGACAGCCGACCAACTATAATAACCCCACGGATCGTCAGCACTTCTACGCCTATTCACTGGAACAGATTAAACGGGAAGAAAACTTAAAAAAAGATTTTTCCAACTATTTGCACGATAATATTTTGCAAAACCTGCTTTCCATCAAAAACATGTTATGTAAAGCAGAACAGCCAGAGATAAGGAGGTTACTTCTCGATACGTTGACAGAATTAAATGCTTCCATCCGTTTTCAAATGCAGACTTATCACCCAAATCTGGTAAAAAGTCTGACCTTAAAGGAAAATATTCAAAATCTGCTTGATTCAATGGAAGAAAACCATTCTGCAATTATATGTTTGGACTGCGATAAAGATGTATTTCTTGTAGAGCCATATAATGTACTCATCTATCGAATGATAAAAGAACTGGTAACAAATGCGTTAAAACATTCCTCCGCAACGACAATCGATGTGCTGCTGATGCAGGAGGACGGACGCATTACCCTAAAGGTGACGGATAATGGTATTGGGTTCAAACCGTTCACTTATAAGTCAGGTTCACATCAGGGGCTTGCTTCTATTGGGGAACAGGTCAGTTTATTAGATGGCACTATGAACATCCAACCCGCTACTGGCGGCGGAACGGCAGTTGTCATTTCTATGCCTATGAACGGAGGTGATTCGTATGAAAATTTTGTTGGTCGATGACCATATACTTTTTGCCAAAAGTCTTTCGATTGCCCTGTGTGATAATCCAGAGATTGAGCAATTTTCCAGTACAAAGGATATTCAAAATTTGGAAAAACAAATTGCCACAGAACTACCAGATATTTTACTGATTGACATTAACTTAGGAGGACTGGCAGACGAGGACGGTTTAATGCTCACACAACATTTGTTGGAGCGTTTTCCAGATCAAAAAATAGTCATTCTCTCTGGCTATAATCTTCCTGTTTATCGCAAAGAAGCAAAGAGTATCGGTGCAAGAGGGTTTATCAGTAAGGATGTAGAACCAGATGAGTTATTGCACATTTTATTGACCATCAAAAATGGGGCAACACACTTCCCACGGGAAGAAGTATTTATAGAAGAACTGACAGACGGGGAGAGAAAAGTTCTCGAATTGGTTGCATCAGGCGTCAGGCGCCGCGAAATCGCTGAACAGCTTTTTATTAGTGAACGAACAGTATCAAATCATTTGCAACATATTTTTGAAAAATTGCAAGTTAGCTCTACCGTTGAGATGATAACAAAAGCTATTAAGCTCGGATATATTGCTCAATCTTCAATCCAGAGGTCATGCGAGAGGAAAGCGAGCTGCGCCAGCGGGTCGGACAGAAGTTAAAGCTCTGCCCGGAACAGTATTTGCCTATCGTGGAAGGTGCCATTGACGGGGCCTTAAAAATTGAAAAGCCGAATGAAGAAACGGAGGGTGTCTGAACATCCTCTGTTTTTCTTATTTTGCGGGCATTTTTGGACTTCTGCAACGCTTTATAAGTAGGGATAAGATACGGTATCACGGCGCCTCTGCATTTCCCGAAGGTAGTCGATTGCCTCATGGTACAGTACCAGCTTGCAGTAAGCATCGAACTGGCACCGCTCGCCATAGTCATTGCGGGGGATCATATCCATCTTTTTTCCTTTGCCATCGTCCGGCAGAATGTTATTCAATATTTAATTCAATGCTTCCTGTGAAACTCTCGTATTCAATTCCGATATAATTTCCACCATCAGGAAGTGTAATTGTGTCACTATAAGTTCCGGTTG
>CATXDC010000033.1 GCA_958366985.1 uncultured Oscillospiraceae bacterium | reverse complement strand
TGATGTAATTGATAAGACAAGGCAAATTCTCAATAGTGAGGATAAGATTAAAACAGTTGTTAACTGGCGCGGTATGAGTATGCTCGCCGGACAAGGAGAAAATGTCGGCTCAAATGTGATAGTGTTAAAACCTTGGGCTGAGAGGAAAGATAAAAAAGATTCCGTATCTGCGATCAGAACAAGAATAAATGCTCAAATGCAAGAAATATTGGACGCAAATATTAGGCTATTTGAACGCCCGGTTATTCCAGGTCTTGGCAGTAGCAGCGGTATGGAATTGAGATTACAGGCAATTGTTGACAATGACATGAGCGACTTAGAACTAAATTTAAAACAATTCATCGCAAATTTAAATAATTTACCTGAAATAGCTTCGGCCTATTCAACCTTTGCTTCTGCAACGCCGCATATTTTTGTGGACATTAATCGAGAGAAGGCAGAACTAATGAACGTTGCCGTTGGAGATATATATTCAGTTCTTCAAACTTATCTGGGTTCTCAATATATTAACGATGTCAATATTGGTACTCAAGCTAACCGGGTTATGCTGATGGCGGACTGGAAATATCGTAAAAATGCCGAGAGTATAAAAAGATTACATGTACAAAGCGAAACCGGTGAGATGATCCCTTTGGGAAGTCTGGTAGAGATTAAAACAATTACTAAACCAAGAATTATTGAACGTTATAACCAATATTCCTCAGCAACAATCAATCTTGTTGTGGATTCTAATTCGAGTACCGGTGAAGCTATGCAAGCGGTTGAAAATTTGGCAAAACAAACATTGTCTTCAAAATATGCTTATGAATGGTCCGGAATCAGCTTGCAGGAAAAACGGAATCAAGGACAAATAGAATATTTGATAGTCTTAGCGGTATTGTTTGTCTATATGTTCTTGGTATCGCAATATGAAAGCTTTTCTATTCCTTTGATTGTAATACTTTCAGTGTTGACGACGATAGGCGGTGCTTTTGTGGGGATGTTCCTAACTCAAGAATCGTTAAGCATTTATGCGCAATTAGGATTGGTCTTATTAGTCGGACTGGCTGCAAAAAATGCAATTTTAGTGGTAGAGTTTGCCAAAAAAGAACAGGAAAAGGGCGTTTGCGCTGAGACTGCCGCTATGACTGGGATAAAAGAACGCTACCGCGCTGTTTTAATGACCGCTATGACTTTTGTTTTGGGTGTTGCCCCAATGGTTTGGGCAACTGGGGCCTGCTCGGGATCAAGAATTGCGGTAGGCGTGCCCGTATTTTATGGAATGCTTTTCGGTACACTTGGCGGTATAATTGTTATTCCATTATTGTATGTTTTTGTTCAAAATAAAAAAGCTTAAAATCTCTAACAGATATTATTACGCATAATTAAAGCACACCAAACTTATAGCCCGTGGGAACAAGAAGTTACATTGTTCTATTAATTAATCTTCTTAGGGTACGCATAGAACGCCGAGGATTTTAGCAATTTGTGATTTTGAAATTCCTTTTGACAATAATTTTTTACATAAATTTCCTGCATAATTGCTTAAATTCATCATAGTTTTTAGTCCGATAATTGTACAGTATCGCGCCGAAACGGACGGCCAAAAGAAGACGTATACGGATCATGGCTGACGTCAAAACCGCCGCCGGCATATTTGAATTCCACATCATTTTTCATTTTATGTTCCTTTCCTAAACTTCGGGGCAACCCCGTGTCGCCCGCTGATGTATTTGTTTTTGCTTAATGTTTCGTGATTGTCCAGTTATTTATTGCGAAAAATGTTCTTTTTTGCCGGATAAAAAAACAGCCCCGGAAACCGGAGCCGTTCACCGTGGCGTGGATATGAAACCGTCCCGCACATTTATTTTATATCGCTGATAATTTTTCCTTTAACCAGACCAATTCCGGTTAAAGACTTTAATGCCGGGTTGCCTTTGCACTTAAAATCGCCGCTGATTTTTTGTGGAGCGCCGTTTAATGAGATTAAGCTGTTATTTCTGCAATCCATATCTTCACCGACTTTGACGGGCGCCCCCTCAAGAGAAGTTAACTCATTATATGAGCAATCAAAGTCGAAACCGACTTCTTGAGGAGCATTCTGAAGAGATTTTAAGTCATTATTGCTGCAATCAAAATTATTGTAATATTGGTTTTCCTTGACCGAAACGAATTCAACGTTATATTTTTCGAAAACGTCAAGCAATTTGAAAAAATCGCGAATTTCACGGGTGAGACGGTCAATTTTATAAATGATGACCCGGTTAACCAGACCGCATTGAATATCGGCAAGCAACCGCTGGAGTGCCGGGCGGTTGAGCGAGCCTCCGGAATAGCCGCCGTCGTCATAACGAGCGGGCAGCAGTTGCAAAGCCGGATCATTAAGGGATTTGAGATAATTGGTACAGAATTCGTACTGGTTATCCAAAGAATTGAAATCCTGTTCCAAGCCTTCTTCGGTAGATTTACGGGTATAAACGGCGCAATTGATTATTTTTTCGGGCATGGCACGGTCTCCCTGACGACTTGGATGCGGGTTTGATGAGCGGCAAAAAAGTCTATAATCTGCGTCAAGCGGGTAGAATTTTCGCCAAAAAAGATTGTATCTTCAATTATGACGCCATCGATTTGCCCGAAGCGGATATCTTCAAACAAATTTTGCAGACCGTTGGTCTCTCCGTTTGCGGACAAAACAAGCGTATCGGAATAATGCGGCAGGGATTTTCCCAGACGATAGCGGGCAGCGAAATCCAGACAGCGCTGATATTGCTCCCGATCGGCTTTGCAGCCGGTGTCAGCAGGATGGCTGCGGGTGTATATGGCATAGGTCATTGCGCGGTCTCCGAGAGTTTGAAGAAGCGCTGGACGTTCCAGTTGGTGCCGCCGGTAATAAAACGTGCAATTTTTGCCAGCGAACTGTAATGGATGCCATTCAGAACGAAATCTTCATCGGTAACTTTGATTTTATAGGTTTCGCCGCGATATTCCTTAACAATCAGCGTACCGGCCGGCAGAGTAATGCGATTTTTGCGTTGGGCATAAACCGGCGTTTTTCCCTGATTTAGATCATCTATCATGCGCTGGGCACTAGAACTAATCCCGCCGAAAGCCAGAACCTGAAGCTGATAGGTTATCTTGGGAATCAGCTGGCGGCGGCTTGCGGTCAGCGGCGCTTCGGCATTAAACAATTCTTTATATTTTTTGCGAAGTGCTTCGATGGGCATTTTGTTGACCTCTAACACCTCTTGTAATACGCTAGTCATTATTTGTATCTCCATGGTTGTTGGCGTCGGTGTCAGTTGTGCTTACATCTGAAATTAGTTCCAGTCTTTTGTTGCCTGTTGTCCCTTCTTTCTTGGACAGATGGCGATGAAAGGCAAGCGTGAGCAGACTGGTGACAACGATAAGATTTTCCGGTTGGGGATTGGGCAAGGTGTCCATAACAGCAAACTCCATTTGTTAAACTCTGATTTAGCGAATCAACGGTTGCATAAAAAAATGAAATTGCCGATGCGGGGAGAAACACGGGAGAGATGAAATGACGGGAAAACAGTTTGTTAAGTTATAAAAAAATGCATTTTATTTCATAGGCTGGACTTGTGAAATTGTTTCCGGCTTTGTTTGGTTACAGACGACAATGGTGTCGTCCTGAACCAGACAAACGAAAGGAAAGAAAATGAATGATAAAGTAAAATACCCGGAAATTACGGTAGAATTGATTGGACAGAACGGAAACATCTTTAATCTGACTGGGATCTGCACACATGCCATGCGCCGGGGCGGCGTGAACCGGGACGAACGGGACAAATTCGTCGACGAAGTGACGCATGCCGGGAGCTATGTGGAAGCGCTGGCGGTTATCATGCGGTGGGTCAACGTGGAATAGCAGCAGTCCGGTATATAAACAACGGCTCTTATTCGGGAGTTGTTGTTTATTCTTTGATAAAAACAAAGTAAAAATTCTTAAAAAACAGCTGAAAATTCAGGATTAGTTGTTGTTGGCAGGAGTATCTAGAGGAGAATCCTCAGGAAATTCAAAATTTTCATTAAAATAAAGGGATAAGATAGCTAAAACGTTTTTATCCGGAGCAAGATTGCCAAGCTCTATTTCTTCAAGAACAGAAAGAGGAATGCCGGATTCCGAGCTTAGCTCCGGAAGCGTAACCCCAAAACGTTGGCGATAGGACAGCAAAAGCAGGCCAAATCCTGCATTGACAAACGAAAATACATTTTTGTTCAATTCATAACCCCTTTTCTGACAACACTCCAGAACAAGCCTCAGGTGGAGGAGTTCTCAGACTTCAACAAGCGTCCGTGCCTATTTGTTTTCAAAAGAAAACTTATTCCGCACCCTCCTCCGAAAAGGAATTGTGCAGAATTACACCAAGTTCTACGGACTTGTGCTGAAGGGCTGAGAGGCCCCTATGTGACTTATAATAATCATCGTCGGAAATAACCGACAGAGTAATTGTAAGGGCTTATATCTTAAAATGCAATTAAAAAAAATGATTATACGGGGCTTGCGGTTGCTCCCGGTTATACCGCAAATGGTAATTTTATTGCGATAGTGTATTTATTAGCTAGACTTATAAAAATGTTTCCGGCTTTGTTGCTGTTGTAAAAGATAAACTATAACGAAAGGAAAAAGATATGACAAAACAGTCAATAATGTTACAGCTGCTGACTCAGATTAAACGAGAGTTTAACATTGGTGAACCCAGATTTCCGCCTCTGAAGCTGAAAGTCAGTGACATCAGTCCGAAACAGGATGCAATCGAATTATATATCCGAGCCAAGGATATTCTCTGGAACTCAAACCTTCCTCAAAGGCAAGTTGCGGATATTATTCTTGATCTTGGCGCAGCAGTGCAGCTGAAAGATGGTAAAAACATTCTTCAAGAAATTGTAAAACTCTTTTCCTTATATTAAGAGATTATCCCCTTACTCAAGGCAAGGGGATATTTTTTTTGCCGTGCAGTAAAATATGCGGCGTTTTGTGTTTATTAGCTGGACTTATGAAAATGTTTCCGGCTTTGTGTGTTTGTAAGCAACAAAACCCTTGATTGGAAAGAAATTAATATAACACACAAAGGAGAAACACTATGGATATTAAATTGACTGCTGCTCAGGAAAAATTGATTGAAGCATTAAAAGCTAATCCCGGAACTGATGCTCAAGAGCATCTGAACCACATCCATAATCAGGCAATTGCCGATGAGATGATTAACCGGCTGCTGAAATTTGGCATCTTACATCTAAATCCGGAAACAGGTCTCCGGGAACTTGCCCCCGCCTATATGGCTACAGCGACAGCTAACGCCGATGTCGATGCGGTGGAGGAAGAAAGCGATATCATTCCGAATGTGGAATTCGGCGATACAGTGACCGAGAAAAATGAAGAAAGGCAGAAAACAAAAGCTGCTGGGAACAGTGAATCGGCACAATCGGAAAGAATTAACAAAAAAGGACTAATCTTAGAAATGCTGCAAACCAAGGCAAGCTTGGACGAGATGGCAGCCGCAACTGGCTGGGAAGAAAAGTCGGTACGCGGAGTAATAAGCCAGCTGAAAAAGGAAAAGCACCTAAACATCTGCCGCGAAAAGGATAAAAACAAACAAAACTTCTATTATATTGCCGCCGCAGAAGCAATCGAAACGGCATAAAACAAGAAGTTATCCGTAAAACCCTGCAAGAAAAACTTGTGGGGTTCATTTTTTACTTGAAAATTATTAAAATTCAATTAAAATTGTAAGTGTTTATATTCTCTATTTTGAGTTGTAAAAATATGGGAGTTTTTTATGAATTTATTAGCCAAAGAATATTTCAGCCTTCAAGAAATCTGTAATATTTGGGCTGTTTCAAGAGATGATTTACTTTATTATGGGGAAAATAACATCTTGGAAATTAGTGTCAGACCAGCAGCAATTGCAGCAGGAATAGAAAGAGTTTGCTATAATACTGAATTTGCAAATTATCTTACAGAGGGGAAAAGCCAATGCTTTTCCCCTCAACCTTTATTACCGACAGATATCTACCGGATTATGAAAGCAGGTACAGATGCTGTACCTGTCTATCATACAAAATATAGATTCCATGAAAAAATTTCAGATATTATAGAAAATAAGGGAATTTTGCTTTCTTATACAGACCTGGTCGTTACCAGAGCCGAAAAGCATTGTTTTGAGATAAACAACGGAATGTGTTTGAACGGGAGACAGATTGATATCTTCAGACATTCCGGAGATTTTCGAGAAGTCTATTATGATAACCGGAGATATCAGTTCGGTGTGATACAGGCGAGAATCATTGCATTGCTTTATGCTGCAAGCCGGACGGAGATGCCTTGGGTGCACGGGAAAGATCTGTTAAACAAAGCTGGATCAGAAAGTCTGCGAGTGGCCGCTCTGTTTCGTGGAAATATCGGCTGGCAGGAGCTTGTATTTTCTGACCGCCGCGGCTATTATCGTTTAAGGCTTCCCCTTCGGCATATTGTTCCTGTTCAGCCGCAACTTCAGTTTGCCATATGAAATCCTAATATTATCTGTTTGAACAATCCCGAAAATATCGGGATTTTTTTTATTTATTTCAACCATTGCGTTCCATACGGTTTCCGTACCATAATTAGCACTTTTCCAAACATAATAATGTAATGTTTGATATCTTTTTCTATTACTTGTTTGTTTTCTATAAAAAAATAAACAAGTAATGAAAGATATGCTTCATACTCCGGAACTGCCAATGTCCGTCTGTTTTTCCGGTTTTTAATATGCTTAGAATGCAGCTATAAAGCAATAACGGAGAATTCAAGATGGAAAAAGAATATTATACATTGACAGAACTTACGGAGCGGTGGGATTTTTGCTTGCATGACGCTTTGTATCTGGCAGAAAATAATATCTGTCGGTTTTGGATTAATCTGCCAGAGAGTGATGCTATACGTTTTCGAAAAGAAAGTAACAACGGTTTGACTTATGATCTTCCTCTTGAAAATTGTCAGGCAAAAGGATTGCTATTGCTGACGACAGAAGATGTGCGGCGCATTATCATTTACAAAACAGCCAATGTTATTCAGCTGCCCTGTCAGGATGATATGACAGTTTTTGTGCGGTTGAAAACGGTGAGAGAACTGACAATCGATGATGTGTTAATACTTTGTAAAGATAAGCTCCGTTTGGAAAAAGAGCTGGGATTTTTTGATAAGAAAGCTAAAGTTAAAAGTGCTGATATCCGTCATAATATTGATGACTTTTTCATTGAAGAACTGCCGAACGGATATACAAAATTCAGCTACCATGGAAAGAGCTATGTTTATGGCTTTGTACAGTCGAAAATTATTAAACAATTGTATGATGCCGCAAAAGACGGGCGGATTTGGATTTATGGTAAAACCTTGTTAAAAAATGCAGGATCCACCAGTTATCGTCTTGGTGATGTTTTCCGCCCGCACAAAGAATGGATGGAACTGATTAAAAGCAATAAGCAGGGATTGTACCGTTTGTATTTAGAGTAAAAAATAGCTGCGATTCTTAATATTAATAAATCTTGACTTTTGCAAAATTCCGACTAATCTAAAATAATATCTTATATTAGTCGGAGTTTGCTATGTATATTCAAAGAACCATAGAAAAAAGCATTGATAGAGCCAACAAGTTTTTTCCGGTAGTGTTAGTTACCGGACCGCGTCAGGTTGGCAAAACGACGGTTTTGCAAAACTGCGAAACCCAGCCTCGGACTTATGTGTCACTAGATACTCTGGAGAATAGAGAACTGGCGAAAAATGATCCGACATTGTTTCTGCAGCGTTATCCCGCGCCGGTGCTGATTGATGAGATTCAGTATGCTCCGGAGCTGTTCCCTTACATCAAGGCCAGTGTGGACAAGGAAAAAAAGAACGGAATGTATTGGCTGACCGGTTCGCAACAGTTTCATCTGATGAAAAACGTCTCTGAAAGTTTGGCCGGACGGGTCGGCATTTTGCAACTGGAAGGCTTGTCACAGGACGAAAAAAACGGGCATCCGGACGTTCCGCCCTTTCTGCCGACAGAAGAATACATCAAAGCCAAAGTACAGAATGCGACTGAAACAGATTTGTTAAAAATTTACGAACTGATTTGGAAAGGTTCATATCCGAAGCTTTATCCGGCAGACAGCGATTATTGGGCAGTTTTTTACGAATCTTATATGCAAACCTATATTGAACGCGATATTAAAGCGCTAAGCGCGGTGGGCAATGAGCTTGATTTTGTGAAATTTATGCGAGCGCTGGCGGCCAGAACCGGAGAGATGCTGAATTACAGCGAACTGGCAAACGACGTCGGCGTTTCACAACCGACAATAAAGTCCTGGCTTTCCATTTTGCAGGCTTCCGGGCTTGTTTATATTCTGCGTCCTTATTATAACAATGTCGGCAACCGTTTTATTAAAACGCCGAAAGTCTATTTTATGGACACGGGGCTGGCCTGTTATCTGACCGGCTGGAAAACGCCTGAAGTTTTGGAAAGCGGTGCAATGAGCGGCAATATGTTCGAGACTTATGTTGTTTCTGAAATCATCAAAAGCTATTGGCATAACGGCAAACAGCCGGATATTTACTATTACCGAGATAAAGAAAAGCGAGAAATTGACGTGTTGCTCCATGAAAACGGCACGCTGTATCCGGTAGAGATTAAGAAAAAAAGCAACCCGGACAAAGGAGATATCAAGGCTTTTAACGTTATTGAAACGCTTAAACAAAAAAGAGGAACCGGCGCTGTTGTCTGTATGGCGCAGACGCATTTGCCACTGACTGGTGATGTTAATATCATTCCGGTTGGATATTTGTAATCCCGCCAGCGTAATAGTTTTTAATTAAAATACGCAAAAACTTTAAATTTTTAGAAAGTTTTTGATTGAAACGCATAAAAACTTTTCGACTAATTTTAAATACGACCTTAGATTGATCGAATTTATCAGCATAAATTGTCAACGTTTATTAAAAAGATTTTATAATATATAACGGCAATAAACTAAGAAATCTGCGGTGGGGCAACAGCTTTACTGCTCCCTACATCGTGGAAAACGGCAGAAACATTAAGAATGGCATTGTAACTTCTAACAACTATGGAGCTTATGATGCAACCGACAAACATTATTTATGAAATAGCCTCAAAGCCGATCGGCGAGCTGGCTGAACTGCCCGCAGCCGAACTGGCAGAGATGCAAAAGGAAGTGGAAACCCTGATTGCGCTGGCGGATAATGTACGCAAGTGGCTGAATGGCGCGTTGATGCTAAAATATCGTGACCGGCTCGATGCCAAACGGCGGGAACTTGGCCGCACATTTGGCGAAATCCGTTTGCAGGAAGACGGGCTGGAAATTACGGAAGACCGGCCGATGGTGCTGGAATGGCAAAAGGACAAGCTTAAGGAATATGCCAAACGCATTGCAGCCAATGGCGGCAACCCGGAAGACTATATGGACATCGACTATACGATTTCAGAGAAAAAGTATTGTTCGCTCAGCGATGAAGCCCGTAAAAGCCTGAACGCTGCCGGAAACATCCGCCCTGGATGTGCGGTCATTACTCTGATCCAAAGGGAAACTGCCAATGACTGATATTGAAAACCTGCATGAGCGGCCGTTGTCCTCTTTTGCCGAATTAGGCAAAGTTGCTGTTAATCGGTTGGCGGAAAACAAAATTATTACCGTTGCGGATTTACTGAAACGCTCAAAACGAGATTTGCTCTATATTCCCGGTTTTGGGCCGAAAAGCATTGATCAGGTTCTGAAACTGCTAAAGAAATATAACCTTAAAATCCGCGAACGCTAAAGTTTATCGAGGGGGATAAGCCGATGCAGTTTTATTATGACAGCGGACTCTTGAAAAAAAGAGTTCTGCAGGATTTGGAAATCTGGCTGCCGCAATGGTACCCGAAAGGACGCGGCCACAAAGGATATTTTGAAATCGGAGATATTGGCGGCACACCCGGCGACAGCCTGAAAATCTGCCTTTCCGGTGCTAAGCGCGGCCTGTGGTACGATTTTGCCACGGCCGAGGGCGGCGACGTTTTCTCTCTGTGGGGACGCAACCGCGGTATCTCCGGTTTTGGCAATATTCTCAAAGACATTGCCGGATATTACGGCATCAGTGGTTGTGAAGTCCCCGGAACCAAGGAAAAACGCGGCAGCCCGGATCGGCGGCATGTTTATCTCAATGCAGACGGCGATATAATATGTTATATTTATCGCTACGAATATGCAGACGGTAGCAAAGAGTTTCTGCCCTGGAATGCGGCAAACGGCAAGACCGAATTTCCGTCCCCGCGGCCGCTTTACCGCCTGCCGCAGCTTCTTAAAAACAATGTAATCATCTTAGTTGAGGGCGAAAAATGCGCTGATGCGCTGGCCACCGCCGGATTTGCAGCGACGACGCTGATGGGCGGTGCCAATACCCGGATTGAAAAAATGGATCTCTCGCCGCTCAAAGGCAAAGACATCATTTTGTGGCCGGACAATGACGAACCGGGGCGAAAATA
>CATXDC010000032.1 GCA_958366985.1 uncultured Oscillospiraceae bacterium | reverse complement strand
GTAGTATTAGGGCTATGCCCGAAAAAGAAAAACCACCCGCTATGCGGGTGGATATCTATTTAGTTCTGATTATTGTTGTTATCGCTTGGTGTTTCTGTATCGGGAGCATAGATGAAATCATAAAGAATGTTTTTGTTTGCTTCAACATCTATGAGGATTACATCCATACCGTTTCTGGAGCCGTATTCCCAGGTCTTGCTTGCGGGAATCTGCTGCTGCTCTATATCATAGCGCATATAGGAGAACAGTGCACCTAAGCCAAGCTTCATAAGCTCGTTCTGCGGTATGCTTGTTTCAACATAGGGCATAACTTCTTTGCCGATTTTAATAAGTTCTTTGGGCTTAGTTTCCTTGGCTTTATTAATTATTGCGCTTATAACCTTTCTCTGACGCTCAGTGCGGTGGAAATCGTCGTCAAGATAGCGAATTCGGCAATACCACAAAGCTTCTTCGCCGTTCAAAAGAGTGTTGCCGGATTCAATCTTCATGGGAGGAGCATATTTTTTGCCTGAACCGAAATATGCAGCTTCTTCCTCTGTTACCTCAACCTGTACTCCGCCGAGGCCGTCAACTATCTTTGTGAACATATCGAAATCAACAAGCATATAATCATCTATATCCACATTGAAATTATATTCAATAGTGTCCATAACCAGCTGAGGACCGCCCCACATGCAAGATGAATTGATTTTTGCATATCCCTCACCGGGAATATCAACCCACATGTCACGCATGAATGAGGTGAGCTTAATTTTCTCATTTGCTCTGTCGATTGAAAGAAGCATCATTGTGTCTGAACGGGAAGATTCATCTGCATCACGTCTGTCAACACCGATAAGAAGAATATTTGTAACCTTATCGCTCTTAAACAGTTCATCTTCATTTACGAAAACATTTGAATGAATCGTATCATCATATGTCATTTCAGATAACAGATCGTTTGCAACTCTGAAGAGGCTGAAGCCGATAACACCTACAATAATAAGGAATATTGCTATTACGCTAAGACATCCGCATCCACAGCCGATTTTCTTTTTTCTGCTTTTCTTTTTGGCGCCGGAGCTTATATCCTCTCCTGGAACAGGACGTTTGGGAGGAGTCTTACGGCGGGGTGCACCGCTGTCAATGTCTTCATATTCGGTAGGATAACTTCTCTGATTACCCTGCTGAGGTGGACGTCCTGAAGAGGAACGGCGGTTCATGGGGATATCTCTTTGACGGCTTGGGTTTTGAGATCTTCCTGAACTGCTTTGAATATCTCTTCCGCTCTGTATATCTCTGCCGCTTTGTATGTCATTGCTGCTGTCAGAATAAATATCTTCAAAGTATGTATAACGGTTTTCACTGCCGTTGTTGTTTCTATTATTATACTGGCGATTATATTGACTATCGTTTCTTCTGCCTGAATTGTTGTTGTCATCGCCTGAGAAATATATGTCCTTCATTGGGTCACTTCCTTAAAAACATGATACACAAACATTCTACAACATTTGACATAATATCTCAACATATAAATTTCAAATATTTCGTAATAAAAGCAATGAGCAGTTGACAGAACAGGGGATTTTATTTATTATATTGTATGCGAGCGGACTGGACGGTTGCGGGCAGTATTTATACTGCGTGAGGAAAGTCCGAGCTTCACAGGGCAGGATAACGGCTAACGGCCGCCGAGGGTGACCTTAGGGAAAGTGCAACAGAGATATACCGCCGGATTTAATCCGGTAAGGGTGGAAAGGCGAGGTAAGAGCTCACCGGCGTACAGGAGACTGTACGGCCATGTAAACCCTATCCGAAGCAACACCGACTGGAGACACACGCTTGCCCGGCGTATTTTCCGAAAGGTGGCTAAAGGGGCGCAGCAATGCGTACCGTAGATAGATAACCGTCTTAAAAGACAGAACTCGGCTTACAGGTTCGGTCGCAAAATGAAAATAAAAGGGATGAGCTTTTTAAAAGTTCATCCCTTTTTGTAATCTTTGTACTTATTTTTTTATTCCTTTGTAAATATAATATGGCTTTGAAAAAATATAGTCTCCGTTATTGTAAGCGCTTTTTAGGTTGTCAATAAAGATGTTATATTCTTCAATGGATAATGCACCTGTATTTTCCTGTGCAAGCCAGCCTATGTGATGACTGAAATCATATCCGAAATATCCGTCTGTGTATTCCGTTTCTACAACGCTGTGAACGCATACCTCACTGTCAAAAAGACCGCTTTTATTGAAAAGACCAAATTCCCTGCGTCCTATCCAGCTGTCGAGATCATCCATCCACCCTTGTTTGGTAATGGCGTATGCATGAATGGCTTTTGAAATAAGCTCCTTATTTTCGCCGTTATATACAATACTGTCCCAGTCACAGTTAACACAAATCACCGTTCCTCCCGGTTTGAGAATTCGATGAATTTCTTTTATAAAAAACTCTTTGTCCCTTAAAGACTCCAGCATATCTTTTGTAAATACAAAATCAAATGAATTGTTTTCAAGCGGCAATTTCTTTGAACAGTCCATAACTTTAAGTTCAATAGGTTTATCATATTCAACATTTTTGAACCCCTTGTCTGTTATGTCAACACCCAATGCAGTTTTGATTTTATTGGGGAAGAAATCCATAAATCCCAATAGAAATCCTGCGTCACGGCATCCCAAATCAATTATAGCGGCATCCTGTGGCAGCTGAAGCAGTTCATAAATAGCCATATTAAGTGATGAATGATTTATTTTTGTTGTAACATTAAACACAATATTCTCTCCTTTTAAATTAAAAAATCGCTGTTTACAGCTATGTGCCATAAACAGCGAATAAAAAGCTAATATCATGTTACGCTTTTCTCAGCTTTCAGGCACACAGCAATAAACCTGTACCCTAAAACTGAGCACAAGTTTCATCTTCGTCTGTGTCTGATGAAAAACGTCACAATAATAACCTCCAAGTTGTTTTTTTCACAATAACATACTGCTTTACAAAAGTCAAGAATAATAAGAATTAGATAAAGTTGTGATATTGCTGAGTATGTGTGATTACATATTCTTTAAAAAATTATCTTTTCCTTATTGAAACCTCTCCCGATGAAATAACGGCTTTTTCTCCTGAATCTGTGTATTTTACTATGAGTCCGCCTTTTTCGTCTATATCGAGAGCTTTTGCTTCTCTTTTATCATTTCCCTTTATTACATAAACGTCACTGCCAATGATCATTGAATACTTTCTGTACTCGTCTATAAAGCTTTTGGGGTCAGGCTTGCGGCAAAGCTCAAAGGTTTCATAAATTATCTGTGCAAGCAGTTCGTTTCTTGTGATAGGCGGTTTCTCGTTTTCATAAAGAGAACCGGCTTTGTTTTCACTTTCGGGAACGAGGGAAGAAATATCCGATGAAAAGTTTACACCTATTCCGGGAATGACACACTCAACATTTCCGGTTTCAAAGTCTGTAACGGCTTCTGTAAGTATGCCGCATACTTTTTTATCTCCCAGATAAATATCGTTTACCCATTTTATCATGGTCTGTTTGCCGGTGCATTTTTTAATGGCTCTCATAACCGCTACCGATACGGCGGTGGTTACAAGCACACAGTCTTCTGCATACATACCGGGACGAAGAATTATTGAAACATATATTCCGCCATTTGCCGGGGACTGGAAAGTTCTGCCCATGCGTCCTCTGCCGCCGGTCTGCTCCAAAGCTATTACGACAGTGCCGTCTTTGCATCCGGAGGAAGCAAGCTCTTTGGCGGTGGTGTTGGTGGATTTTAAGGATTTATATAAGTTTATATCAGTATCATATTTATCGAAAAATCCGTTTTTATTGAGGAAAAGCGTTACTCCCTCTTTGGATATAACATCGCTGTCTGCTGCAAGGGTATAGCCCGTTGTGCGGTCGGAGATGATATCATATCCCTCTTCTTTAAGTTCGGTTATGGCTTTCCAGACGGCATTGCGTGAAATACCAAGTGTGTTGGCTATTTCATTTCCACCAATGGGAGTTCCTCTGTTTTCTTCGAGAATAGTTATGATTTTGCTTTTTGACGGCATTTTAAAACACCTCGTTTCTGATTTAAACAGTATAACAAAGATATTAAAAGGGGTCAAATGTATAGGGACTTTTTTAAGGGTAGAAAATAAATGGAAATTTTTTACAATTGCTGTCAGAGAGCTGTGTTATATTGACTGAGAGGCTCTTTTATTGTAAAATCGAAAGCAGAAAATGCACTGTAAAACGGACGGAATTTTTATATTTATTTTTAAATATTTCAAATATTGTATGTCCCTTTTTCTCTGCCTCAACAGTGGAAAAAGGGACTTTTAAGCAGGTGAGAAAATGAACGAAAGACTGGCATTTCTGAGAAAAAAAGCAATGGCTCTGCCTTTAAATCCCGGAGTCTACATTATGAAAAATAAAAAGAATGAAATAATATATATCGGCAAGGCAAAGCTTTTAAAAAACCGTGTAAGCCAGTATTTCGGCTCACAGTCAAGGCATACTGTTAAAGTGCTTAAAATGGTCGAAAACGTCTATGATTTTGACTATATCCTCACAGACAGTGAATTTGAAGCTCTTGTTCTCGAATGCAGCCTTATAAAGCAGCATATGCCCAAATATAACATTCTTTTAAAGGATGACAAGGGATATCATTATATTAAAATCACAAAGGAGAAGTGGCCTAAAATCACTGCCGAAAAGCAGATGCTTAATGACGGCGCCGAATATATCGGACCATATACGGGAGCTTTTTCCGTAAATCAGGCAGTGGAGGAAGCGACAAAGATTTTCGGGCTTCCCGTCTGTGGCAAGCAGTTCCCGAGGGATATTCACAGGAACTCAAGACCCTGCCTTAACTATTTCATAAAAAGATGTTCTGCTCCCTGTGCAGGAAAGATCACCTGTACGGAATACAACGAAGCTATTGAACAGGCGGTTGATTTTCTGAAAGGCGGCAGCCGTAAAGCTCTTAAACGTATGAATGAAGAAATGGAGCAAGCGGCGGAAAACCTCCAGTTTGAAAAGGCTGCTTCACTTAGGGATAGAATAAGGGCGATTGAAAAGATAAACGAAAAGCAGAAGGTTGTAGCTAATAACGTAGAAGAACAGGATGTGTTTGCCGTTGTACAAAGCGAAAAGACATTCTGTCTTATGGTTTTGCGTTTTACCGATGGCAGACTCAGTGACAGCGAGCATTTCTTTTTGGAGCCTGATAAAGATCTGCCGCAGCTTCGCCATGAGTTTCTTATGGGATACTATTCCATGCATGACAGAGTGCCCAGGAGAGTTACTGTTGACGGAGAGGTAAGCGACATAGAGCTTATAACCCGCTGGCTCAGTGAAAAAGCCGGACGAAAAGTTACGGTAGCTGTTCCTGAAAGGGGAGAACAGGCAAAAATTCTCGAAATGTGCCGGAGCAACGCTGCCGAAAAGCTGGCTCAGAAGCTTGGCAGAGGAGGCAAGGAAACCTCTGCTCTTGACGAACTTGCAAGGCTTCTGGGACTCGATAAAATTCCACGTTATATTGAAGCCTACGATATTTCCCATACTGCAGGCAGCGATAATGTCGGTGGAATGGTTGTGTTCTTTGACGGACAGCCCTATAAAAAGGCATATAAGCGTTTTTCAATCAAAGGATTTGAGGGACAGGACGACTATGCTTCCATGGCAGAGGTGCTTACAAGACGTTTTAAGCATTACTATGAAGAATCACCCCATTCAAATGAGGGTTTCGGCAGACTTCCTGACCTTATTCTTCTTGACGGCGGTCAGGGTCAGGTCAATGCCGTAATGCCGGTAATGAAGTATTATAATCTTAATGTGCCTGTTTTCGGAATGGTAAAGGATGATAAACACCGCACAAGGGCAATTGCTCAGAACGGCGGAGAAATTGCTATAAATTCAAAGCGTCAGGTTTTTACACTTGTTTCTGATATTCAGGAAGAGGTTCACCGCTGGGCGATAGGTTACCACAGAAAGAAGCATACTAAAAAACTTCTTACCTATGGTCTTACGGATATAAAAGGAATAGGTGAAAAAACGGCGGTAAATCTTCTTAAGGCACTGAAAACCATAGATACCATAATGGATGCAGATGTGGAGACACTTAAATGTGTAAAAGGTGTCACACAGCCCCAGGCGGAGGCCATTTATAAATATTTTCATCCTGATTGTTAAATGCAGTGTTATATTTGTTAAATTTAATGTTGTATGTTGACAAAAAGCCGTGAAAAGTGTGATAATAAAAGGACAAAATATTATTGGAGAAAAGTGCGTATGCGTGTTATAACAGGAACTGCCAGAGGCAGAAAATTAATAACTCTTGAGGGTGAGGATGTACGTCCCACAACTGACAGAGTAAAAGAAGCGATGTTCAGTATAATACAGTTTGAGCTTGAGGGCAGACGAGTTCTTGATATGTTTGCCGGCAGCGGACAGCTTGGAATAGAGGCTCTCAGCCGTGGAGCTGAGTCGGCGCTTTTCGCCGATGCAGACAGCCGTGCTGTTGAGATAATAAAGAAAAATCTTGCTTCCTGCGGATTAAAGGAAAAAGCAGTTGTTGTGAATTCGGATAGCTTTGCAGCTATTACTTCCGGAGGATTTGACATTGCTCTTCTTGACCCGCCCTATGGAAAAGGAATTTTGCAGCGTGCAGTTACAGCCGTTGCCGATAAAATGAATCCCGGCGGAGTAATTATATGTGAATCTCCTTATGGTGAAGAATTGCCTGAAAAGGCGGGAAGATTTTCAAAGTACAGAACTTATAAATACGGAAAAACGGAGCTTACCGTTTACAGAGAGAGTGAGGAAGAGGGTATATGAAAATTGCAATTTGCCCGGGAAGCTTTGATCCCGTAACCCTCGGACATCTTGATATAATAACAAGAAGCTCAAAGATATTTGATAAGGTCATAGTAGTTGTTATGAAGAATTTTCAGAAGAACGCTCCCAGCTTTACTGCGGAAGAACGTGTGGATTTTCTCAAACGCTGCACATTTCATCTTTCAAATGTGGAAATTGATGCTTATTCCGGACTCCTTGCAGATTATGCAAGTCAGCACGGAGCTGTTGCCATAGTTAAAGGACTTCGTGCGGTTTCGGATTTTGAGTATGAATTTCAGCAGGCTCTTACAAACAAAAAGCTTAATGCAGAGCTTGAAACAGTGTTTATCACTACAAGCTCAGAGCATATGTTTTTAAGCTCCAGTGTAGTAAAGCAGGTGTGTCAGCTGGGCGGAGATATCTCTACCTTTGTGCCTCCTGAGATACAGTATGATATTATAAAGCGAATTCAAAAATAAAGGCTGCGCAGAAAGGATGGAGTTTGTTTATGCCCAGACATAACGATGGTATACCTAAAAATATAGATAACATAATAGGCGAGCTTGAAGAGCTTGTGGAAAAGGGAACAACAATAGCCTTTACCTCAAAGGTTCTTATTGATGTTGACGACCTTAAACATATAATAGAGGATTTAAATCTTAATATACCGGAAGAGGTAAAACAGGCAAGAGCTATTGTTGTGGATAGAATGGAAATTCTCAATGCAGCTAAAAAGGACGGCGAGAAGATAATCGCAAAGGCAAGAGAGCAGGCTGCACGGCTTGTTGAAGAGCATGAAATTATGCAGACAGCAAAGGCACAGGCAAATGATCTTTTGTCAAAAGCTAAAGCTCAGGCAAATCTTACTGTTGCCACAGCTCAGGAAAAGGCTGACGAAATTATAAGTGAGGCGAAAGCTTACTCCGACGACACAACAGCACAGGCGGATCGCTGGTCAAAGGAAATGCGTACAGCAGCAAGCGATTTTGTGGACAATGTTATGCGTGAATCCGAAGAAGTTTTTACAAAGGGACTTAAGGATATCAAACGAGTTCGTGCAAATCTTGCAGCGGCAGGAGTACACGGTTCCGATAGTGAAAAGAAGTAACAAATTGTTAAAAAGAAAAACGCAGCGATTTCGCTGCGTTTTTTAGTTTATGCTGATGTTTTTATTACAGACAATGTTCGATTGCTGTTGCTGCACTTGCTCTGAGTGAAGAATTGATTGAACCGGTAAACTTTGCGATTTCAATTCTTACAGGGTGAATCTGAGAAATAATTGAACGGTTTGCAAGCTCATCGTGGAGCTTTTCAATAAGTATTTCAGATTTGTGAGCAAAATCACGTGAAAGAATGATTCCGTCAAGGTCATAAGAGTTTGCAGCGTTTGCAAGAGCCGCTGAAAGATATTTTACTTCGTGATTGAAAATCTCAGCGCAGTTTTCATCGCCGTTTTCCATTCCGTCCATAACCTTATCCCAGCTTCCGGGCCATTTATCTGCAAAAATATTCTCAAGAGACTTTATGGAAGCGTACATTTCAAGGCATCCGCTGTTTCCGCAGGTGCATTTTTCGCCGTTTACATCTACACAGCTGTGTCCAAGTTCTACACCAAAGCCTGCTGAACCTCTGAAAACTTTTCCGTTTACAATAACTGCGGAACCAATTCCTGTGGCAGCTTCAATAAAGAGTGAACTTCTGAAGATATTGCTGATACCATATCTGTATTCAGCAATAGCCAGAGCCACAGAGATGTTTTCGATGTATGCCGGAACTCCAAGCACACGTGAAAGAAGATCCGTAACAGGAACTCTGTGCCACATTTCAAAATCGGGGGGATTGAGTATAACGCCCGATTTATAATCCACCGGTCCCGGAGAGCTTACGCCTACTGCAAGAAGCATATCTTTAGTCAGTCCGGCTTTTTCAAGAAGCTCATCAATGGCAACGGCAATATGATCAATTGTCATAACCACATTTGGGCTGTCGGAAGAATCAATGGTTGTTTCCGCTATAACATTACACTTAAAGTCGGCTATGCATACACAGCAGCAGTGACGCTCAAGAAGCACACCGGCTACATAACCGTACTTTGCGTTGATATCCAGAATAGTCGGATATCGTCCAATACTGGATTTTACAACCTCTCTGTCGTATACCATGCCTTTATCAATAAGCTCATTGATAATAAAGGTGATAGCCGCACGTGTAAGACCTGTTTTTTCAGCCAGGGTTGCACGGGAAGAGGGAGTTGAACGAATAATATTAAGGATGTTTTTTCTGTTTACTTCCTTAATATATTCAGCGTTGTTGGGTTTCATACACCCACCTCATTTCACTTAACATACAGTAAAATAATACGGGATTTGTAACTTTATGTCAATTATAAAATGTTAAATATATTAAAAAATTTATCAATATTGTACTTTTTTGCAAAAATGACGAATTGCTTACATAGGAAAAACATGTTATAATAACTAATAAATTAAAGTGAAGTTTGGTAAAACTTTTATGGAATATAATAACGGGTGATAAATTTTGAATAAAGTTAAAAGCACTTTTATGTTTATAAAAGATAATATAATAACTTTTGTCAAATGGATATTATGTGCCGTATTTATTGGTTTGACCGTGGGTACTGTGGCTACAATTTTCCATTTTGGTCTGGAAACCGTAGGAGGTTATCTTGAACGCTTCCCGTGGTTTATTTTTTTGCTGCCCTTTGCGGGAATGTGCATTGTTGGAATGTATAAGATCTTTAATATGGAAGAGGATAAAGGAACAAATTCCATTTTCGTTTCTATAAGATCTAACGAAAAAATAAGGTTTATGATGGGACCTCTTGTATTTTTGGGAAGCGTGGTAACTCATATGTTCGGAGGTTCTGCCGGACGTGAGGGCGCCGCTTTGCAGATAGGCGGAAGTCTGGCTTACAATTTGGGTCTGCTTTTCAAAATGGATGACAAAGAGAAAAAGCTTATAACCATGTGCGGAATGAGCGCCGCTTTTGCAGCATTGTTTGGCACTCCTATTACTGCCGCTATTTTTTCCATTGAGGTAATCAGTGTTGGCGTTATGTATTATTCAGCACTTGTTCCTTGCATTGTTTCGGCTGTTGTAGGAGCTGGCTTTGCAAAGGCCTGCGGAGCAGTACCGGTTACATATAAACTTTTGGAAATTCCCGATGCAGATTTTTCATCCTTTGCCAAAGTTGCATTGCTTTCGGTGCTTACTGCAGTGCTGGGCGTGCTTTTCTGTTTCCTGCTGGAGAACTCAAGAAAATATCTTACAAAATATATACGCAATTCCTTTGTAAGAGCCGGTGTATGCGGAATTATAATAATAATATTGACCTTGGTAGTCGGAAACCATGACTATAACGGTGCAGGTATGAATGTCATTTTAAGAGCGATTTCCGGAGATGTTGCACCAGAAGCTTTTATTTTAAAAATGATCTTTACTGCCGTAACTCTTTCCGGAGGCTTTAGAGGAGGAGAGATAGTTCCTGTATTCTTTACCGGAGCAACATTCGGCAATACTGCTTCAAAACTTATAGGGTTAAATACTTCTTTCGGAGCAGGTATAGGAATGGTTTCCCTTTTCTGCGCCGCTACTAATTGTCCTATAACATCGCTGGTACTCAGTGTTGAACTTTTCGGAGCTCAGGGATTTGTATTTTTTGCTGTTTCAATTGCAATAAGTTATATGCTTTCAGGTTATTCGGGACTTTATGCAGAACAAAAAATAATGTATTCAAAGTTAAGGCCCGAATTTATTGATAAAAAGGTCGAATGATATTTTGCGGATAAATTTTATATAGTAAATCCTAAATTGTCTTTACAGGTACTGTAAAGACAATTTTTTTATATTATTTTGTAAAAAACAAGATTTGTGTAAAGACATTTTTTCATTTTTATGCTCCAATTTGAATCTGTATTATATGTTTAAATTAAATGAAAATTACAGCAAAATTTATATTGCAAACATTGCCAAATAGTTTAATGAAATCAAATCAGACTGTTCAGTCGGTATTTTTTATAAAAATTTTTATTTAATTTAGACAATCTGTTCTATGTTGTTAACAAATAATTTATTTTTTCTTTTCACAATATTACCATTGATTTATTTAACCTGATAAACTATTATTACAGGGTAAGCGGATGTACGGACCTTGTACACCGCAAAAAAAGTATATTGGAGGAAAGAAAATGGCAAA
>CATXDC010000031.1 GCA_958366985.1 uncultured Oscillospiraceae bacterium | reverse complement strand
CCCCGGAGTTGCGACCTCCGGGGTGTTTCACGTATCACTTGGATACTCACATCATTTTTGCCTACTGGCATTATAGCATATGCCTTTGGCATTTTCAAGTATGCCCTGTTTTCACCGTTTTATGGTAATTTTCCTATAAATTCGTGCCTCATCCATACTGTAATTTCCCACCGTCCGATCCCATAATTTGCCCGGAACTCGCATTTTAAAATATTTTCCCGGATCGACTTCGATCTGATCCGCTCCTCCAGACCGGAGTAGATCCGGATCTCGTCCTGAAAGATATCCTGAAGATCTGCTGTGACTGCTGCGGATACCTCCTCATAATGCTGCTCAACTGCCTTGAATGGTGTCTGAAACCGGAAGCACCATGCCGGCACCCGTCTGCCATCTTCACCTATGTAAGTGCGGTTGGACTGCTCTAACATTTGATATCTGTGTTCATTTTTTCTCATAATTTCCCCCTATCTGAAATAATTCTGAATCGTGACGTCACACCGCCAGTGTGATAAGTGATTGACCGATGTAGCCAGCGCTGCAAGCCGGTTGTACTCGGTTGTACAACCCTGTTGTTTAAGGCTCTCCCGAACATCCCCGCGTGTCTTGTAAATGCTGTCATAGCCGTCCTTCTCAATCAACCGGAAGTCCCGCGGCAGCTCCCTTCCCGGGTTTCTGCTTTGGTATGTCTTCTTTAATTCGTTGTACAATCTGTCCGCATAACCTTCCTCACCCCGAATTCTGCCCAGATATCCCTCATATGCTTCTCTGGCTATATTTCTCCTCATTTCATGCAGATCTATCTTATTGGTCATTTCGGCGCGCGAGAAGACGTATCTCTCCGGCTCGTCCCTGCCCTGCAGGTAGATCTTCTCGACCGCCCGCTCATGCTGCGGCAGTATCCGCTGCTCCTGATACTTGCCGCCCTTGCCATGCTCCACAATGACCTTCCAGCCCTGCTCATCGTGCTGAATATCCTTGTATTTCAGATCGGCATATTCTGCCCTGCGGATGCCGACTGCCTCCGCAAAATTGGAAAGCCGCGGAGAATATCCCGGCAGCTTGTCTGCTCGAGAATTAATTTCCGAACTGGCATCCCTGCCCTTTGTCGGGACAGCCCCGGCTCTGGACGTCCTCACGTCCGTGTGCAGCACCTGATTGAGCCGATCCGTGTACGTGTGCACGGTTGCTGCGGAATACCTCTCTTTCAGGGAATCGCTGTATTCTCGGACATATTCCCGCGCCTGCTCCATTTTCCGCACCTCCGGGTGCGTCTCCTTCATCCAGTCCGCGTACCGCCTGCAGACCGCCTCCATCTGCTTCTGGGTCTGTTTCATTGTGACTACGTGCTCCCCCTGCTGCCGCAGATTTTTCCGGTCTGCAGCGCCCGTTCCGTATCCACGTTGGTACATTTCATGCACCTCGTGGCGCATCTGGTTATAAAGGTTCTTCGTTCCCATTTTATCCTCCTGCTCACCCAAGGGCAGACTTCCCCCTTGGTTTTTACCAGCATTTTTAGAAGTTCTGGCATCCTTCCCCGCCCGAAGGCTGTTCACACCGAGGCCTGAGTACACGGGCTTTTCGCCCGTCCCGCGCGACCTATTCGCGGGCTATCGTTTTTCATGACCTTGACCTTTTTTTGCCGCTCGCTATCGGGTTATTTTCCAGCTTTCCGCTGAAAAATAACCCTCTTCGCTCGGTTGCACCCCGGTCAAAAGGGCTGCTGCAGCTTGGATTTCCTCTGGAAATCACGCTTGCATTTATGTAAAATGATTTTGTTTTTTACTGCCGGCTTTGCCGAGCAGTGATCATGTAATGTGGGTTTTTATGTGCAGCCTTGCTGCATAGATGTGTAGATTTCAATTTTTGCAAAAAGAAAAGCACCGCATACGCGGTGCTTTGGTTAAAAATAAAGCAGCTGATCCAGCTGCTTTACCTAGTTTAATTTATTTTTTTTATTTATATTAACATATTACCACAACCCCGCACAAAATCAAGCTTTTATTTCCAAAATCTCCACCATATTTTTTTCTCTTCTGGCTGTTGCTCCTCTTTTTTCTCTAGCAGCTTGATTTTTTCTTCCTGTAGCGCTTTGACCAGATCTTTTTCACCCAGGAGAGCATCCTGAAGCTCCGCCACCTTCAACAAGAGCTTCCTGTTCTCCTCTTCCAGGCGTTTTATCTCTTCGTCTTTCCCGATCTCCACAACCACAACCGGGTTGGCTGCCCGTTTACTGTCCAGAAATTCTACTGCATATTCATCCAGATACTGTGTCCGGTTGACTTTGCTTATATGTCCCTCGAGTTCACCCTTATACCTATTGACCTGTTTCCTCACAGCCTCATAAGAACAACCCTTGTTTTTCGCATAATCCCTGATAGATAGCATCTTTCGCCCCCTTTATACAACCTAGTTGTACAACCCTTGTACAACGTTGTTTTTAAAATTCTACCAGATAAACAACCAGTTGTACAACCGTTGTACAACGTTGTTTAACGGAACTTTTCTTTTATATACATCCAAGCTATAGATGCTGGCCCGTCCCACCATAGCTTGGATGATTCGTCATATAACAATTTCCCAGTCTCTGATGGAATGAACTCATGAAGAACTTTTATCTGATCTTCATGCAAAATCTCTGCTATTTCTTGTACAGTCATCATCACCATCAGGTCAACGACATATTTTTTCTGATCCTCTGTCAATTCCTGCATAGATATCCACCTCACGTCTTCGTATTTTGCCCATACAACAATTTTTCTACATTTAACCTACTTAAGTTCAATTGTCAACTTTTGATCGTTCTACGGGCATTTTATCGCTTTCCACCACTTGTAGACCGTTGGTTTGCTTAATCCGGTCTCCCGGATGCAATCCGCTTTCCGTCCGTCCGGGTGCGCCTGCTGCCATGACAGAACTTTCTGTTCTGCAGTTCCGCTCCCTTTGGGTCTACCCTCTTTTACTTCTTCTCCTAACTGCTTTTTTAAAGCTTTCATAGTATTCATAACCTTTACATGGTCTTTTTGCTTTCTGTAATTCCGCTTATTTGCTGGTATCGTAACCTTTGTGTTGTCCTCTATCCATTCCCGGCTTGCTATCGTTGACAGCCTTTTTCTGTCCCCTTTCAATGCCCGAAGAGCGTCTTTCACATCTGCCCGGCTGAAATGGTTGTCCTCGTCCTCGGTAAGGCTCTCTAAATGGTCCAGGAACGCATAGGCGTCTCTCCGTATCTTCTGCTCGGATATGCCACACTTCAAGCCATAAGAGCACAACGCCATAATAGAAAAGTAACGCCCTCCGGCTTTCACTTCCTCGGTTATTTTCCGTTTCCACCACTCATATAAAGCTTCGTTACATACCCACGTACCGCCCTGCTTCTTACTTTTCTGCTTCGGCTCTCCCTGCACGATCCGCTTCTCATACCATTCCGGGTACAGCTCCTTTGCTTCTTCCAGCGTAACGGTACTTTTTCTTCTCGGCTTCTCGTACAACGGAGCAAGGTCTACCTTACAGCTCGGTATGCTGGCTTTTATGTCCTCCAGCGTGTAACGGTTCTCTGACAGCTTATAGGCTTTTACTGGGAAATCTGCACCCAGCTTCGACTGACTCCCCACACACCGGAAACCTTGATAAATTCCGGTTATATCCGGGCTGTCCGGACGGATAGAGCTGGTATCATTCCATAGCCGCCGGATAAAGGCTTCTTTCAGCTCCGCAAGCACTTCTTCCCGGTTTCGATACAACTGAACCGGCTCCTGCAAGAAATAGTAAAGATGTACCCCCTTGCCGGAGCTGACAAGATAAGTCGGACGAAGCTGCACACCATTCCCAAACTGCTTCAACAGGTTCTTTAACTGCTGTTTGCCTACATAATCCACGTCCACCACCACCGCAAACAGCTCATGAGCGTTCTCTTTCGTGTGTGACTTTCCGTAAAAACTAATAGGCGGTATCAGCCCAAACCTATCTCCTATGACCTTATCCAGCATTTTCAGACTATCATCAATTACCCACTGCCGGGTTCTTCCTTTGCCAGACGGTCTAATCTGTGTCGCTATAATATTACCTTTTCCGTCCTCCGGCTCTTGCTGGAGACTGCCAGCCGGAAACAACTCCCGATAGAAATCATGAGGACTTACTTCCGGGTATCCCCTCTCCAACATAAGGGCTTCTTTCTCCCGATAAGCAGACTTCCACTCATACCCTCTTTTATCTCTCCTTTTGGTGTATTTTGCCATAGTCTTTTGCACCTCACTCCCTCTCGCCTTGACCGCTAATCTTATCAATGAGTTTTTTTTACCTTTTTCCGTCAAGTATAAGGGAGTGCCTTTTGAGTGTCAATATCTACACCTCACTCCCTCTCGCCTTGACCGCTAATCTTATCAATGAGTTTTTTTTACCTTTTTCTCTCAAGTATAAGGGAGTGCCTTTTTGATGTCAATATCTACACCTCACTCCCTCTCGCCTTGACCGCTAATCTTATCAATACATTTTTGCACATTTTTGACCTTTCAAAAAAGGGCTATTTTTCACTCCCTTTCCCCACCCCTAAAAACACCTATAGGGGGCTTATATTATCAATGAAGTTTTTCCACCTTTTTTATTAAAAAATATAGCAGATATTTTTCTGCTTTTCAATCCCCTCTGACTGTTAGCCTTTTAGGCTATATGGGGCTTATATTATCAATACAGTTTCTTTTACCTTTTTCGCTAAATATAAAATAATGCCAAAAAGGAGAAAAATATGACCCAAATGGACAAAGAATACATCGAAAAAGAATACGAACAAGCCATTAAAGAATACAATGCAGCACTCACAGAAGATGATCTGGATACTGCCAGACGTACGATGAAACGATTAGAAGCTATCGCAATGCAAGACTATGGATTTGACTATGCTGACGAACTAGCAATGAAAAAAGAAGATTGTAAGAAATAGTCTTGCCCCCCCCCAAATACATGATATACTGATGGATATATTGGCTCCTCAATGTAGAAAAATAGCCAATAACGACGGGCTATCCATATGCCCGTCATCCCCTTATTAAGAATCAAGTTTACACCATGTATCAGAAAGCCCAGGACAACTTTATCCTGGGCTTTTGTCATCATTGAAAAGAGAAATATGACTGAAATCTTGTCTGTAAGTTCCCTTTTTTAGAATTATATTAGTTTACTTTTAGAGGGTATGGGATACTCCCCATGATTCAGGGTTTGGGAGTATCCCAACAAGCTCTATTTGTCGTTTGTCGGACAAATAGGTTGCTTGCTTTCTTACGAAAAAACGTGACTAGAAACAACCTCAAACCCTCGTGTTTTCTAAGTTTGTGGCTATCTCCGACATGTCGTTTGTTATTTTCGCACGTGCTAACGTCTTTTGAATCCGAAAAATGACTTTTTCTCGTTCTGCAGAACAGAAATTTCTCTCTGCAGTAGCTCGATTTTTTCCCCTTGCTCTCTTACCTGTCTTGTCAATCTATCTACTTGTGTATCTTCTCCGAACAGTTTTTCTAAACTGATAAGACCATTATCTTCTTTCTGCTGTTCCGCTTGCTTATGATCAAAAAATTCTTCCAGTTCTTCAACCAATGCTCTAATCTCATCTATCTCTTTTGCCAGTATTTCTTGATTTACGTACAGTGTTTTTAAAGACTTAGTAATAATCTCCTCAAATTTTTCTTTGTTCAGTGGTTTTTTCTGCTTTTTCTGTACTTCTGGATACTTCTTCAGCAAAATATCGACTGCTTTTTCATCTAACCATATCTGTTTCTGTCGCCTTTCAACATGATTTTTAAAGATTTTCTTGTTTCTACGGACGTATGTAGCAACTGTATCAGGCTTTTGAGCCGTTTTTTCTGCAAATTCGTATAAAAACACCCTTTTCCTCCTAAAATGCCTTAAAATTGATTCTGAGGACTGTCAAGGGCATCTTTGATGCTTGTCTTGACCCTTGACAGTACCGACTGTCTTATTATACCAAAATTAAATTTTCCGGAACGACAAAGTTCAGCTTTAGTCGTTCCGGTTGTCTAAAAATCATTTGACGTTTTACCAGTATGTAAATTTTGATGGGTGTTAAATCTCAAGTGACTTTTAGTGCAGATTTAAAAACATGTTTTTTTAGTCAGAATAATTCATTTTTTTCAATAATTTTTTTGTCTTTTTTTTCTCCCTTTTTTCCCTTTAATAAATACTTTTATATTATTTATATTATTTAAGAGGGTCAAGAAATGGCTTAAATACGTGGTTTTCAAAAATTTAATTGGGACTTTTAGTACGGTTTAATGGGACTTTTAGTACGGTTTAATGGGACTTTTAGTACGGTTTTTATTGTGGATAAGTTCAAAATAGGACGTCAATATTGACAAGTCCTATTAACTATTATATTATTTAATTGGGACTTTTAGTACGGTTTTTATTGTGACCTGAAGTACGGTTGCGGAGAGGAGTAAGATGACACCAGAAGAATCATTTGAGATTGAAAAAAGTAAAGGATATTTAGTTGTAAAAAGTAATGATTTAATACAACGAAACAGATTTGAATTATCATTACCAGAACAGAAAACAGTAGCTTATATTTGTTCTATGATACAGCCGATGCAGACAGAAGAATCTGGATTTCAGCTTGAATATGAATTTAAAATACGTGAATATTGCAAAATATGCGGAATTGACTATGATAACGGTAAAAATTATCAAGATGTAAAAGCTACACTAAAAAAATTGAGAGATAAATCAATGTGGTTGACATTACCAGATGGATCAGAAACAACAGTTGGATGGCTTGCTAAAGCTACAACCAATAAAAAAAGTGGTATTGCCCATATAAAACTGGATGAAGATATGGTGCCGTATTTGTTCGATTTAAAGCAAAAATTTACGCAATATCAGCTTTATAATGTACTTGGTATGAAATCGGCTTTTTCAGTGCGTATTTATGAGCTAATGAAATCTTATTCTTTTAGACATACGATAATATTTGAGCTTAATGAATTAAAGGAACTACTTATGGTTGAGCATGTAAAATCATATGTAAATTATAAGGATTTTCGAGTAAAAGTCTTAGAAAAAGCACAGACAGAAATCAATGAATTGACCGATATAAATATTGAATTTGAGCCAATTAAGACGGGAAGAAAAGTAACCAGTATCAAATTTATCATCGAAGAGAAATTCAAGAATAGCAGAAAATGACATTGATAATGAACGACGCTACCGCCCCCAGACAGGTAGAGAAAGGGGGTGAACCGCATGAGTGAACTTCTGTCATTTTTTCTCTCTGTTTTGGCAAGTGTAGTTGCCTACTACATCTGCAAATGGTTGGACGGAGAAGAATAACTGGTAGCCAGCCTTGGGATTAAGCCACCCACCCAGAACGGAGTGAATAGAAAAGCCCCGGAGTCGCAACCTCCGGGGCTTTTTGCTGTGCCACATGAGCACTTCTGTCATTTTCGCCTACTGGCATTATACCATATGCCTTTCGGCATTTCAAGTATGCCCTACTTCCACCACTTGTAAACGGTGGGCTTGCTCAATCCTGTCTCTTGAATGCAGTCCGCTTTCTTTCCTGCTGGGTGGCTCTCCTGCCATTCTCTGACTGTCTGCTCCGCTGTTCCACTCCCTTTTGGTCTACCCTCTTTTACTTCTTCTCCTAACTGCTTTTTTAAAGCTTTCATAGTATTCATAACCTTTACATGGTCTTTTTGCTTTCTGTAATTCCGCTTATTTGCTGGTATCGTAACCTTTGTGTTGTCCTCTATCCATTCCCGGCTTGCTATCGTTGACAGCCTTTTTCTGTCCCCTTTCAATGCCCGAAGAGCGTCTTTCACATCTGCCCGGCTGAAATGGTTGTCCTCGTCCTCGGTAAGGCTCTCTAAATGGTCCAGGAACGCATAGGCGTCTCTCCGTATCTTCTGCTCGGATATGCCACACTTCAAGCCATAAGAGCACAACGCCATAATAGAAAAGTAACGCCCTCCGGCTTTCACTTCCTCGGTTATTTTCCGTTTCCACCACTCATATAAAGCTTCGTTACATACCCACGTACCGCCCTGCTTCTTACTTTTCTGCTTCGGCTCTCCCTGCACGATCCGCTTCTCATACCATTCCGGGTACAGCTCCTTTGCTTCTTCCAGCGTAACGGTACTTTTTCTTCTCGGCTTCTCGTACAACGGAGCAAGGTCTACCTTACAGCTCGGTATGCTGGCTTTTATGTCCTCCAGCGTGTAACGGTTCTCTGACAGCTTATAGGCTTTTACTGGGAAATCTGCACCCAGCTTCGACTGACTCCCCACACACCGGAAACCTTGATAAATTCCGGTTATATCCGGGCTGTCCGGACGGATAGAGCTGGTATCATTCCATAGCCGCCGGATAAAGGCTTCTTTCAGCTCCGCAAGCACTTCTTCCCGGTTTCGATACAACTGAACCGGCTCCTGCAAGAAATAGTAAAGATGTACCCCCTTGCCGGAGCTGACAAGATAAGTCGGACGAAGCTGCACACCATTCCCAAACTGCTTCAACAGGTTCTTTAACTGCTGTTTGCCTACATAATCCACGTCCACCACCACCGCAAACAGCTCATGAGCGTTCTCTTTCGTGTGTGACTTTCCGTAAAAACTAATAGGCGGTATCAGCCCAAACCTATCTCCTATGACCTTATCCAGCATTTTCAGACTATCATCAATTACCCACTGCCGGGTTCTTCCTTTGCCAGACGGTCTAATCTGTGTCGCTATAATATTACCTTTTCCGTCCTCCGGCTCTTGCTGGAGACTGCCAGCCGGAAACAACTCCCGATAGAAATCATGAGGACTTACTTCCGGGTATCCCCTCTCCAACATAAGGGCTTCTTTCTCCCGATAAGCAGACTTCCACTCATACCCTCTTTTATCTCTCCTTTTGGTGTATTTTGCCATAGTCTTTTGCACCTCACTCCCTCTCGCCTTGACCGCTAATCTTATCAATGAGTTTTTTTTACCTTTTTCCGTCAAGTATAAGGGAGTGCCTTTTGAGTGTCAATATCTACACCTCACTCCCTCTCGCCTTGACCGCTAATCTTATCAATGAGTTTTTTTTACCTTTTTCTCTCAAGTATAAGGGAGTGCCTTTTTGATGTCAATATCTACACCTCACTCCCTCTCGCCTTGACCGCTAATCTTATCAATACATTTTTGCACATTTTTGACCTTTCAAAAAAGGGCTATTTTTCACTCCCTTTCCCCACCCCTAAAAACACCTATAGGGGGCTTATATTATCAATGAAGTTTTTCCACCTTTTTTATTAAAAAATATAGCAGATATTTTTCTGCTTTTCAATCCCCTCTGACTGTTAGCCTTTTAGGCTATATGGGGCTTATATTATCAATACAGTTTCTTTTACCTTTTTCGCTAAATATAAAATAATGCCAAAAAGGAGAAAAATATGACCCAAATGGACAAAGAATACATCGAAAAAGAATACGAACAAGCCATTAAAGAATACAATGCAGCACTCACAGAAGATGATCTGGATACTGCCAGACGTACGATGAAACGATTAGAAGCTATCGCAATGCAAGACTATGGATTTGACTATGCTGACGAACTAGCAATGAAAAAAGAAGATTGTAAGAAATAGTCTTGCCCCCCCCCAAATACATGATATACTGATGGATATATTGGCTCCTCAATGTAGAAAAATAGCCAATAACGACGGGCTATCCATATGCCCGTCATCCCCTTATTAAGAATCAAGTTTACACCATGTATCAGAAAGCCCAGGACAACTTTATCCTGGGCTTTTGTCATCATTGAAAAGAGAAATATGACTGAAATCTTGTCTGTAAGTTCCCTTTTTTAGAATTATATTAGTTTACTTTTAGAGGGTATGGGATACTCCCCATGATTCAGGGTTTGGGAGTATCCCAACAAGCTCTATTTGTCGTTTGTCGGACAAATAGGTTGCTTGCTTTCTTACGAAAAAACGTGACTAGAAACAACCTCAAACCCTCGTGTTTTCTAAGTTTGTGGCTATCTCCGACATGTCGTTTGTTATTTTCGCACGTGCTAACGTCTTTTGAATCCGAAAAATGACTTTTTCTCGTTCTGCAGAACAGAAATTTCTCTCTGCAGTAGCTCGATTTTTTCCCCTTGCTCTCTTACCTGTCTTGTCAATCTATCTACTTGTGTATCTTCTCCGAACAGTTTTTCTAAACTGATAAGACCATTATCTTCTTTCTGCTGTTCCGCTTGCTTATGATCAAAAAATTCTTCCAGTTCTTCAACCAATGCTCTAATCTCATCTATCTCTTTTGCCAGTATTTCTTGATTTACGTACAGTGTTTTTAAAGACTTAGTAATAATCTCCTCAAATTTTTCTTTGTTCAGTGGTTTTTTCTGCTTTTTCTGTACTTCTGGATACTTCTTCAGCAAAATATCGACTGCTTTTTCATCTAACCATATCTGTTTCTGTCGCCTTTCAACATGATTTTTAAAGATTTTCTTGTTTCTACGGACGTATGTAGCAACTGTATCAGGCTTTTGAGCCGTTTTTTCTGCAAATTCGTATAAAAACACCCTTTTCCTCCTAAAATGCCTTAAAATTGATTCTGAGGACTGTCAAGGGCATCTTTGATGCTTGTCTTGACCCTTGACAGTACCGACTGTCTTATTATACCAAAATTAAATTTTCCGGAACGACAAAGTTCAGCTTTAGTCGTTCCGGTTGTCTAAAAATCATTTGACGTTTTACCAGTATGTAAATTTTGATGGGTGTTAAATCTCAAGTGACTTTTAGTGCAGATTTAAAAACATGTTTTTTTAGTCAGAATAATTCATTTTTTTCAATAATTTTTTTGTCTTTTTTTTCTCCCTTTTTTCCCTTTAATAAATACTTTTATATTATTTATATTATTTAAGAGGGTCAAGAAATGGCTTAAATACGTGGTTTTCAAAAATTTAATTGGGACTTTTAGTACGGTTTAATGGGACTTTTAGTACGGTTTAATGGGACTTTTAGTACGGTTTTTATTGTGGATAAGTTCAAAATAGGACGTCAATATTGACAAGTCCTATTAACTATTATATTATTTAATTGGGACTTTTAGTACGGTTTTTATTGTGACCTGAAGTACGGTTGCGGAGAGGAGTAAGATGACACCAGAAGAATCATTTGAGATTGAAAAAAGTAAAGGATATTTAGTTGTAAAAAGTAATGATTTAATACAACGAAACAGATTTGAATTATCATTACCAGAACAGAAAACAGTAGCTTATATTTGTTCTATGATACAGCCGATGCAGACAGAAGAATCTGGATTTCAGCTTGAATATGAATTTAAAATACGTGAATATTGCAAAATATGCGGAATTGACTATGATAACGGTAAAAATTATCAAGATGTAAAAGCTACACTAAAAAAATTGAGAGATAAATCAATGTGGTTGACATTACCAGATGGATCAGAAACAACAGTTGGATGGCTTGCTAAAGCTACAACCAATAAAAAAAGTGGTATTGCCCATATAAAACTGGATGAAGATATGGTGCCGTATTTGTTCGATTTAAAGCAAAAATTTACGCAATATCAGCTTTATAATGTACTTGGTATGAAATCGGCTTTTTCAGTGCGTATTTATGAGCTAATGAAATCTTATTCTTTTAGACATACGATAATATTTGAGCTTAATGAATTAAAGGAACTACTTATGGTTGAGCATGTAAAATCATATGTAAATTATAAGGATTTTCGAGTAAAAGTCTTAGAAAAAGCACAGACAGAAATCAATGAATTGACCGATATAAATATTGAATTTGAGCCAATTAAGACGGGAAGAAAAGTAACCAGTATCAAATTTATCATCGAAGAGAAATTCAAGAATAGCAGAAAATGACATTGATAATGAACGACGCTACCGCCCCCAGACAGGTAGAGAAAGGGGGTGAACCGCATG
>CATXDC010000030.1 GCA_958366985.1 uncultured Oscillospiraceae bacterium | reverse complement strand
AGCGCGCTTGACTGGGGGTCAAGAGGCCGTGAGTTCAAGTCTCGCCACTCGGACCAGATGAGAACCTCGACACGTGAATGCGTTGTTGAGGTTCTTCTTTTTTGCAGTTTTTCCTTGCATTTTAGCTTGATACAGATATATTTATCCCCTTAACCTGTAGCCTTTACGGTTGCAGGTTTTTGTTTTAGGATAGTTTTTCAGTATAGATATTATAACAATAATCCTTCATTGACAGAACTTGAACCTGCAAACAGCAAAAATCACACCAAAACGGCGCATGGATTTTAACTCTCCATGCGCCGTGTGTATTTCAGACATCATTTTAAATATTCAGTTATTTTTTCACCATCTTTGAAACCTTTTTCGTAAAACTTTTGCAAAGAATCTTTATTTTTTTGCAGAGTATCAACCCCACAGGTATCATCCGGCGCAACAATTAACACTTTTCCCTGTTTACCATATTCCCTGGCTAATTCTACCGACTCGTTATATCTGCGAGCACGTTTGCATAGACTCTCTGCGGATAAAGGATATTTTTTCCGTATCAAAGCAGCAATTTTTTCATCCGTTTTTGAATTACGAATGGTATTTTCAGGTTTAGTTAAAATAACTACAACCTTATCACATCCAAGTTCAAAGGCTTTTTCAAGTGGTATAGGATCGCTTAATCCTCCGTCAAAATATAGAGTATTATTAACAGAATAGGGCTCACACACAAAAGGTATAGCACAAGATGCTTTGAGTATATCGTAGTTATTTTCCTTTATGTCCGATTTATCAAAATATTTTGCCTGTCCCGTTTGTGCATCTGTCGCAACTATGTATATTTCCATTGGATTTTCATGCAATGCCTGATAATTCAATGGATTTTCTCCGCCGGAATTACTTAAAGTTCCGTAAACATAATCTAAGTCAATAAAGGATTTTTTTAAAAGAAAATTCCCTAAACCCATATATTGTTTTCTGAATGAGTATTCTATATAAAACTTATAATTTCGTCCTTTTTGACCTGCTGCATACGAAGCAATATTGGCGCTTCCTGCTGATACGCCGATACCGACATCAAATCGTATGTTATGTTCCATACAGTAATCCATTACACCGGCGGCATATATTCCTCTTAATCCTCCGCCAACATCAATGACTCCTAATTTCATTTTGATATTCTGTCCTTTCAGAAAATTTAATCTGTTTGAGATCGGATTTCACCATCTTTATCCGACGGCATATTTTCAGAAACTTTTTTATGGAAATCATTAATCATGGACTCCAAAGTTATACCTTCCATCGTCTCACGAATAGAATCTTCTATTTTATGATAAGGCTTATCAAGTACATAATGAATATTTTTAGCCACCGGACAGGCTCTTTCCTGACATTTATGAATGCCTATCAAAGAAGACAGACCTGTGGGTTCAAGAGCGCTGTAAATCATATACAGAGTTATTTCTGACGGATCTTTGCACAATTCGGCGCCGCCGGTTCCACGTGCTACATCAATCAGTCCGGCTTTTTTTAAAGCACTTATTATGTTACGGATCACTACGGGATTACATCCTGTACTCTGAGCAAGAAGCCCACTTGTCACCTTTGCAATTCCTTTCGCTTCATGAATAAAAATTAAACAGTGTACCGCAATGGAGCATTTCATACTGATTTGCATATTTTTATCCTTTCTCAAAATCTCAATGTAATTCTTGACATTACATCAGCTGTGTGCTAAACTGATTTTGTTGTAATAATTGAACTTACAACTAATTTTAATGTAATTCGTGATAATTTGCAAGTACTAATCTTACATTAAAAAATAAAACGAAAGGATACAAGTGTTAAAGAAAGAGGTTTTTATGAAGGCAATACAAATCAAAAAATATTCCAAAGATATCAATACTGTATTATCTGATATTCCTGTACCGGAAATTTCGGATACAGAAGTATTGATTAAAGTAAAAGCAGCGGCAGTTAATCCTCTGGAACTGCTTATTCTTACAGGAAGTGTAAAATTGATTCAGGATTATCCGATGCCTCTGACATTGGGAAACGAATGCTCCGGTATTGTGGAAAAGACAGGCCGGAATGTTAAGAATTTTCAAAAGGGTGACAAAGTTTATACTCGCCTTCCACTGAAAAAAATCGGTGCCTTTGCAGAATATGTTGCAGTGGATTATCGTGAAATAGCAAAAATGCCTGAAGGATATGATTTTACTGTTGCTGCGGCAATTCCGTTGACCGGTTTGACAGCATATCAGGGACTCATGGAAGAGTTAGAAGCAAAAACTGGAGAAACACTGCTCATTACTGGTGGCTCAGGCAGTTTTGGTCAGATGGCAGTTCCCATTGCAAAGGATTTGGGACTTAATGTGATTGTAACAGGCAATGACCGTGCACGAGAGCAATTTCTCGCAATGGGTACAGATCACTATATTGATTACAAAAAGACAAATTATTGGGAAATATTATCTGAAATCGACATGGTAATAGATACCTTGGGTCCAGGGGAATTTGAACATGAGTTATCTGTTCTCAAAAAGGGAGGCAGACTTCTGAGTTTGCGAACAGGACCCAACAAAGCATTTGCTGAACGAAATCATTTTTCCGGATTAAAAAAAGTGTTGTTTACACTGGCAGGAAGCAAATATGATAAAGCAGCCAAAATGCAGGGTAAGGAATATCGTTTTATATTTGTCCATTCCGATGGTGAGCAGTTACAAAAGATTACACAGATAGTGGAGAAAAATCACATTGTACCGGCTGTTGATCCCCATACATTCACCATTGAGCAGGCAAACGATGCATTGAAGCTTGTAGCACAGGGTTCAATAAACGGCAAAGTGATAATTCAAATGTGACAGGAAGTACCTGCAAGATAAAATCATCAATTTAAAAGCCGCATGTGTCAGTACCGTTTATATTAATAGGATTTAGATGACTCCATCAGCAGAAATATGCAGACTTTGGATTCACGAGTCCAAAAACAATTATCATTTTATTGATACACATGTGCGGTATCCCAAAATCAGAAAACTGATTAAGCAGATAAATATGAGTATTGCGCTATCCTGTTTTCATAAGGCTTCTATGGAACAGGGAGTAACCGGAAAATTAAAAAGCTGCCGAAATGAGGCGTAAAATTTTCTGCCAACATTTATTACATATTTTCTTGGCGTGCTGACTCACTAAAATATAAAGGAGGAATTTTGTATGAAAATTCATGAAATTTCATTCAGTCCCACAGGCGGAACGAAAAAAGTGGCTGAAATTTTGACAAGCGCACTGAAAGGCGAGGTTGTTGAGGTCGATCTGACAGACAGCAAAACAGATTATGGCAGCTTTGCACTGGCACAAGATGATATTGCAGTAATCGCTGTCCCCTCCTATGGTGGACGTGTTCCTGCTGTTGCAGCCGAGAGATTAACCATGATACATGGAAACGGCGCCTGTGCAATTTTGGTTTGTGTTTACGGAAACAGAGCTTACGAAGATACGCTGGTAGAGTTACAGGACACGGCAAAAAAAGCCGGTTTCAATGTAATTGCAGCTATTGCCGCAATTGCAGAACATTCAATTGTCCGTCAGTTTGCAGCAGGAAGACCGGATGCACAAGACGCTCAGCAGCTTACTTTGTTTGCTGAGCAGATTCAGAAAAAAATAGCTAATCTCGATCATAGAGAACCTGATATTCCCGGAAATCGTCCTTATAAAAAAGCTGGAGGAGCCGGAACAGTTCCAAAGCCCACAAAAGAATGTATCAGATGCGGCATATGCAGCGAGAAATGTCCTGTTCAGGCTATCGATATGGATAACCCCCAAAAGGTGAATGGCAGCGTCTGCATTTCCTGTATGCGCTGTATCTCTGTGTGTCCGCATTCTGCACGTAAGATAAATCCGATCATGTTATCTGCTGCTTCGCTGGCATTAAAGAAAGCGTGTTCAGAGCGAAAAGAATGCGAATTGTTTCTTTAATGAAAAAGCGTAAGATATAAAATTTATAAGTAATGCCAAGGGCATACATAAAAAGGTTCCGAAGAACACTGCTTCGGAGCCTTTTGCTTTTCTGTTACCTGTGAGCAAAGTGCTCGATATTTATGTGTTTAACCGGAATATAATATACTTATCTTTTTAACCTTTAGCCTTTATGGTTGCAGGTTTTTCTTTTTTCTTGTATCTTTATAAATAGTAAAGTAAAAGTGAGAAAATTAATACAACTGACTTTTTGTATTTACATTCTATTTTTCTTAGTTAATTTTTGTTTTATATATTCCAAACAGCGATTGCTTTATATTATTCATAGAATTTAAGTCTTACATTCATCTATTTACCTTTCTTAATAAAAATAAATGTCATAATTATTAGCTTATTGATATGATAATTTCTGATATATAAATATAAGCATTTCTTGAAAATAACGCATTTATATGATATCATCAAATTACACTGGTAAGAAAATAATCTGAGGTGATTGTTTTGAAAAACAAGTTATCCCCATGGCAAATTGGAGTTATATCCATTGCAGGAGTTGCTGTCATAGGCGGCAGCATAGCAGGAATCGGCTACGGAATAAATAAAGCAATAGATAACAGTGTTAGCGAAAAGGTAAACGCTGCACTTGAAAATATGTACACTCAGGGCACAGAGCCTTTTGAGGAAGACACTGCGCCCATTGAAACCGTCCAGTCTACTGAACCCGCTCAAACAGAGCAGGAAGAAAAGAAACCTACTGAAAAGAAGCCTGAGCCGGAAACGGTTATTGTGTACGTGGTGCCAAGCACCGAAGCTCCTATAACATGGGAATATGATGCCAAGCTTTCCGAGGAGGTTTCAAAGCTTATGGGGCAAAAATCACCTGAAGGCATATTTGACCCCACCTGTTATACCGGCAAGTGTCATCCGGAAAATTTTATTCACGGAAATACCATAAACACACTAAATCATAAAGATTGGTTTGTGGGTGACCCCGGATCTGTTTCTGCTGAATCTATCGCCCGTGCATGGACTTCTTTCGCACCGATTAAAGGTAATTATTTCATTGAAGTTTATCGTTACAGCAACGGATGGATATATGCTATTGTATGTTAGAATACTCAAGCCTGATATTTTCATATCCCTTTTGCTTTGCCTTAATCTCATATCCAAATGCGCCGTTTGGTGTACCTGATACAATAAAGTAATTTTCAGCCCGCTCAGAAACATAAAAGTTTCCGTTACAGTAAGGCTGAAGAAAAACCTGATACGGACAGGAAGTGTTGACAGTTTCCGCAAACAGCGGGTCGATGTCAATGCGTACCTGTCCGTTTTCGTCCGTCCGGGCTTCGCCTATATCTCCGAAATAGGGTTCTGCCGTTTCGATGGGAATACGATGATAAACTTTCTGAGAAAGTTTCAAAGCTTATAGGGCAAAAATTCCCAAACGCAGTTTGGGATAAAACCTTAAACTCACCCATTGAACTAAGAAATTTTATAACTGACAACAAGGTCGTCACTGGTAACGGTTCTGTCCACTTCATAGGAAAAACAAATAATAATACAGCGACGGCAACATTGCGGCTTTTATAAGACTGTCTTAACATTCACTTATTTGCAGTTTTGCGTTTTCTTTTTCATTTACCTTCATTAAAATAACAAATCGTAATAATATCTCTAAATTCAAATACATTAAAGACAAAGGAGCTGCCGTAAAATTGTGACAGCTCCTTTTTGCATTATATTTTCACTTTTTAAAAGTCTCTGTTTGTTCTGTTGCATTATTTTCTAATTAATGTATAATAACCTTGCAAAGTGTTTGTTAAAAACTTAACAGAAAGAGGTGCTCAATGTGAAAAAGACATGGTGGATTATTCCTGTATACTGTTATGTCACCGGATTTATAAGCTTTTATCTTGAAGTATTTCTGCTGAGCAAATTTGCTGTAAAAACTTTTGAGGACGGTTCAATAGGTTCAGATCCTGTAAAAAGCACTATAATTTCAGGAGCCATTTTTCTTGTCATAGTTTTATTGGGAGGATTGCTTATCTTCCGCCACATGACACGCAAAGAGCTTTTATATTCTGCCAGCGTTTTAGCGGGAGTCAATATTCTTTTGGCTATTATTTCCTATTTTGGTGTTCTGGGAATATTTACATCTCAGATAACCAATTGGACAGGCTTTATTACCTCGCTGCTGTCATACATAACTCAAAATTCACTGATTAATTTCATATTTACCGGACTGCTTGCACCATACATCTTCCTTCTGTTCGGAAAAAAGGAAAACTGAATTTATTATTTATTATTGCAAATACTGCAAAATCAAAACGGACTGTTTATGGCAGCTCGTTTATTGCAGAGATAAATTCCGATTTACATGGGGATTTTCATATACCGAATTTGATATATAACTCCGACACGGATATAAATGACACTTTTGCCGAATGGTTGAAGCCGGGATGGGTATCAGTGTGAGAAAATTTAAAAGCAAAGATTAAAGAAAAACGAAGGAGCAAAGGTTCCTTCGTTTTTTCTATCTGTTTTTCATTCATTTTATTTATCAGCAACGCAGAATAAAGAGCCGATTTTCACCTTTTAACGGCCAAAAAGCACCCGCTCTAAATTGTAGCACATATATTTTGACGAAAAAGCATTGTAAACACATATATGCATGATATAATATAAATACAATAATTTGCAATATTTTTAAAAATTAATAGTGTAAATGCACAACAGCGTTACTCACTCTTTTCCCCATGATGTTTGAAAAAAATAAAATCCAAACGGAACGGAGGCATGACAAATGAGCAAGATACTTTACACACTCTATGGTTTTTATTCTATTAGAAGCTTTTGGTCAGTTATTTTTCTTGTAATCGGAATAATCCTGATGATACGCTGGAAGAAAAAGAATAAAAGCCGCAGAAGTCCGCAGCTTTGGATCGGTGCAATTCTGGCTGCTGCATCGGTGGTGGTGCTTGCTGCCGGCTGCTACAATATTCTTTTAAAACCGCAGTTTGAACATATAAAACTTTCCGAACAGGAACTTACGTCTTTTACTGAATATCTGCTGGAAGATGAGCGTTTTCTTCAAAAAGACAAATTCATGCCCAACAACGAAACCAATTATAAGGAAGAAGACGAGGAAGAAAAATATAGCGGACAGTACATTATGTATCAGCCGGGAAGCACCGTAGGCTATTATCTGTTTACCTACGACAGCAGCGAAGAGGCAAAGGCGGCTTTTATAGAAAAAATGGGATATTATGAGTACGGTCCTTACCAAATGGGATATGAGGAATTCAGTCCTTTTTCGGGAAATGAAAACGCCGTATATATTGAAAATGACACATATACCATATATGTTCCCCCTGTCGAAAACAAATACACTTTCTTCAATTTGGAGCAGGGCGATCACAGCTCAACAGCTGTGGATATATATATTCTCTATGATAATTACATTATCAAGTATTATGAAGATACCGAGAGATCACGTCCTGTTATA
Source organism: uncultured Oscillospiraceae bacterium (assembly GCA_958366985.1). Lineage (GTDB taxonomy): Bacteria > Bacillota > Clostridia > Oscillospirales > Acutalibacteraceae > UMGS263. Next base: position 4,862 of record CATXDC010000030.1, on the reverse strand, counting down.
TACAGGCTCATTAAAGATGAGCTGTTCTTTGACAGTCAGTACAAACTGCCCGAATGGTAACTCAAAGTAAATAACACGCCTTAATATAAGTTCAAAGGAGTGAAAATAATGAGCAAAAAAAGCAAATATCTCCAAACAGCGGCGGCAATTATTCTTTCTGTCATCATATGGATTCTGCCCATCGTTATGCCCGGAAAAGCCGCAATAAACATTTTCTTAGGAGGCTCTGAAAACTTTGACTATTCGGGTTTTCGCTTGGGTAAAACATTTTTTATCCTGTTCCTTATCTATAATATAATCATCGCTGTTTACTCAAAAAAGAAAGGAAAAAGTCAGTTTTTTAAAGTTTCCTGTATAGTCAATTACATACCAATGCTTATATCTATATTTTCATATTTGCTTTTATTAACTTTTTATCAATTCGAAATACTTACAGGGCTGATATATCATCTTTCACTTCCCGGAACTGCAGCGGTAATGCTTTTTGAAACCTACGATGACAGTATGTTCCTTACAGGTGTTGCAGCAGTAGTTATATTGCTTTCCCCTGTTATCGGAAAATTGATTTACAAGCGTGTAAAATCAGAAAATTAAATACTTCTTTCGTACAGAAAAACAACAAAGGAGAGAGCTTTACGCCCTCTCCTTTTCATTTTACGTTTTACTTTTTAAGTATCTCTATACCTTCTATGAGCTTTTTGGGGATTGGTATTCCCATAAGTCCGGCGTTCTCAATAATCGATATGCTCTCATTGGCAATGAATCCGATTATTACGGCATCCCTTACAAAGGTTGACGGTGTAAGCGCCGAGAGACGGCACGCTACAAGCACTACAAGAAGAGTAACTCCCTTACGGCATAGCCCCTTAAATCCGGCTCTGCTTTCGAGAGTGCCGCCCTTTGTTTTCGGGCTTTTATGAAATACGCCTGCTACAATCAGTCCCGTAATATAGTCAATGGACATGAATATTACAAGAGTTGTAAGTGATGCATCCCAGCCTCCGAAAAGCCACGCCACACCGCTTCCAAAAAGTCCCACACAGGCACAAAGTAAATCTTTCATCCACTCACCAACTATACTTTGACACATGCAGCGTCAACAAATCCCGTGACGTTTTCGCCTATGGGCGTTTTGCCGCATCGATCATTGGAGGTGGTGATACGATATCTTCCGCTGATATTCACTCCGTCATACAGGTAATATGTACCTGTTACGGTGTTTACAGGGTCTTTTGCAGAAGCCGAACCGTATAGCTTCGCACTGATGAGCTTCACTGCCATGCCTTTATATGGCTTTGAGGGTTCGGTTGCTGTACCGGATGAACCGCTGTCCCCTGCACCGACTAAGGAAGCATCAATGTATCCCGTAACGTTTTCGCCTGTGGGTGTTTTGCCGCATCGATCTTTTGAGGTGGTGATACGGTATCTTCCGCCGATGTTCATTCCGTCATACAGATAATATGTACCCGTTACGGTGTTTGCCGGATTTTTTGCTGAAGCCGATCCATAAAGCTTTGCACCTGTAAGCTTTACAGCCATTCCTGCAAAGGGTTTTGTGGGTTCGGGTGTTGGTTCCTGCTCAGAGGGATAAACCTCTTTTCCGTTCCAGTCAAAGACCTTGTAGCTGCCTCCCAGCTGCTTGCAATGAGTTATAGCTCCCTGCAAATTCTCATAGGCACCTTTTTGATCCATGCATTTGTTATTAGTCCAGCCTGTCCCGACACGGTAAAGATTTTTACTTTCGGGAGTGGTTGGAGTTTCCGGCTCAGAGGGAGTTTCGGGTACTGAATCATTCTTTTTCTTTAATCCGAAATATTCAACAACCGCCTTTGCGATTGCTTCGCCCTCTCTCTTTAAGTCCTCGTCGCTGTCAATTGCTGTGCGATCGGCGGAGTTATCGAGAAATGCAAACTCCGACAAAATTGCAGGGATTCCCATTTTTGAGGGTTCACGAACCATTCCGAAATTATATGCGTTTTCACGGCTCTCCTTTATTCCCCTGCTGTTCTGACCGATTGCCTTATAATACTTTTCGAGAACTACAGCAAAAGCCTTTGATTTCACATCGCCCTGCCAGTAGAAAATCTCGCATCCGTCACCGCCGCCTGCATTGTGGGCAACGGTTACAACTGCATTTGCTCCGCTGCTTTTTACAAGGGCATTCCTTGCAGCTATTCCCATATCGACATCATTTTCTCTCGAAAGGAAAGATTCACATTCATAGTCTTTAAGATAATCACGGCAATACTTTGACACTTTGAGATTGAGATTCTTTTCGGTAAGTCCGCCGTAAGAAGCTCCGCCGTCACTTCCGCCGTGCTCCGGGTTTATCATAATTTTAAGCATATACACGCTCCTTTAAGGGTGTTGGGTTTTCATTGTCCTTTTCGTAATAATGAATAAGATACTCGCCTGTAATTCTGAGATCTCTTGCGATATCCTCAAGTCGGATTGCTTCCTTTTGCAGTTCAAACAGCTCCAATCCTCTGGCATTCTTTCTTTTGGCACTGACTTCCTGCGCCCTTGCATACATCCTTACCGACTGGGCAATATATTCTTTTCCAAGCTGCTGAAGTTCCATAGCGTTTTCTTTCCTTTCTGATTAATTCAGTAAAAACACCTGTGGTTTTATATTTGTCTGTCCTCCTGTACCCAGCGCAAAATAGTCTTATAGTGGTTGTGAACGTTGGCTTTCTTTTCGCTGATAAACGTATCGAGCTTGTCTATGTAAAGTTCAAACTCCGTGAGACTGAGCATATCAAGAAGCCGCTCCGCCTGTATCTCCGTGAGCATAACATTTCTGTTCTTTCCCCACCTATACAGCTCTTCCTCTTCGCCAGCATAAATTTCCATGGGCTCAAGGTCATAAATAATATCTTCTCTCTGCGCAGCCGTATAACTGCTTCTGCTATTATTAAATTCTTTATTATTATTTATTTCTTTTGATGGTGACATTTCCCTGACATCCTCACTGTCATTTGACTGACTTTTCTTTGACACGCCCTGATAGCTTTCAAAATCTGAAATAGTAACTACGCTGAATTTTGAGTATCTTCTCACTGTCACCCAGCCTGACTTCACAAGCTTTTGCAATGCCGTTCTTGCCTGACGTTCAGTAATTCCCACCCCAAGGGCTATCCTCGGATAACTCGTTACCGCTTCACCCCTTTTTATAACCATTCCGCTGCATTCTCCGTCACGGTAATTTGCGCAAAGTAATAGATACATAAACACCGAAAATGTTACAGGTTCTCTCATGAGAGGTGAATCTGCTATTCTGCGGTTCACCGTTACATAGCCTTCCATTATTTATTCATCCGCTCCGTGAGAAAAAGTATCTGTTCCCTGTAAGTGTCCCTTATGAGCATCGCTTCTGTTTTGCATCTGCTTTATCCTTCTCCTTACACGGGTATCAAGCACATCTATAAAATTCCCCCATGCTTCAAATACATTTTCAAAAAAACGCTCCCTTCCCCCTTCAACCGTCACTGCATATCCTCCCGGAACCTCGGAAAGACTCACTTCACGGCATCGATATATTACCCTGCGGTATGACTTTAAAGAATTCTTATTCATCTTCCGCCTCCCGTAATTTTCATTAATTTCCCTTAAAGACTGGACTGCCAGATACGGATTAACCCACAAAATTTTGCGGTTTTCTGAACTCCCTCTGATGCTTTCAATTTGCCATATGAAAACCGACAAAAACAAAAGTCTTCGCCTCATCCGCCATATATCCACCCATACAGCGAAACCTTTTATCCGTACACAAACTGCCTTTTAGTGATTTTAATTCAACTTATTGGGCAAAAAAAATAGCTGTCCGTTCTTCTTCGGTAAGCTTTAATAAAACGCATAATTTTTGAATTTCACTGGCTTTAAACTGGGATATGTTACATACCTTTCGCTGAAACCCATAGGCCGTAAGCCCCAGATACCCTGCAACAAAGGCATATTTATATCCGTTTTCCTTTATCTTACGCCTTAGTTCCTGTGTATTTGTCAATTGCTTTCCTCCTTTGCGTGATGTTTAATCACATTTATTACTATACACGTGTTGTGATTATTTGTCAACATAATTTTAAGTTTTTTCAAAAAAACGTTGACTTTAAATCCCGAAAGCGTTATATTATCCTTAGAAAGGAGAGTCGCCATGAGTGAGCTTCATATAAACATAAAAAAACGAAGAGCTGAACTTGGAATGTCACAGGAGGAACTTGCCGAAAAAATGGGCTACACCTCAAGGTCATCAATAGCAAAAATTGAAACCGGAAAAAACGATATTCCCCAGGCAAAGATTGCAGCTTTCGCAGAAGCTCTGCGCACTACTCCGGAAAAACTTATGGGATGGGATGAAAGCAACCTCAGATCCCCTGAAATAACTTCCGACGTGGTGACTTTTCCCGTTATCGGAACAGTTGCCGCCGGATACGATGAGCTTGCACTTGAGGACTGGAGCGGCGAAACAGTGGATATTCCCGCACAATACCTGCGAGGACACAGCCGAAATGAATTTTTTGTCCTTTCGGTTCACGGTGACTCAATGTATCCCCTTTTTATGGACTCGGACAAAGTTCTCATTTTAAAGCAATCCACACTCAACCGCAGCGGAGAAATCGGTGCGATTATGTATAGCGACAATATTGCTACACTTAAAAAAGTTGAGTATGTGGAGGGGGAAGACTGGATGAAGCTTGTTCCCATAAATCCTGAGTATCCTCCCAAAACCATAAGGGGTGCGGATCTCGAACAGTGTCGTGTGATCGGAATACCCAAAATGCTCATAAGAACTTTTTAATAGTTTTGCAAAATAAATATCCACCCGCATAGCGGGTGGTTTTTCTTTTTCGGGCATAGCCCTA
>CATXDC010000029.1 GCA_958366985.1 uncultured Oscillospiraceae bacterium | reverse complement strand
GCGGTTGTTAAGTTCTCGTCATGACGAGAACTTTTCCGCTAAAGCATTAATAAAAGTAAAAATCCGCTTTGTCTGAATACAAAAGCGGATTTTTTCTGCTTAATGTTATTTTGAGCCTGAGCATTAAGCACTTTAAATTTTTATTATTTGCTTTGATTTATTTCTTTTTTCTTTCCCTGTGTGGGTCATTTTGTTTTACGGTTACCCGTATATTTGTAAACCTCACTACGACATGGGATATGCCGAAGAGGCATCCGCCGAAAATTTCGATATTCCTCTTTCCTCGTCACCGCCTATGCGGCCGGGCGCTGTAACTGATTAAATTCATCAGCCTAAAGCTGCTTTTATTTCGGCAGCTGCTGTGTTGACGATCTGTGTAATCTCGTCTGTGTTTTCCCCTTCAGCCATGACCCTTATCAAAGGTTCAGTACCTGATACACGCACAACAACTCTGCCTGTATCTCCAAGGTTTTCCTTTGCCTTTTCGATTGCGCTTTTGACTTTTGAATCGGTATAAAAATTGATTTTTCCCTCGGGACTTACCTTTACATTAACCATTACCTGAGGATACTTCTTCATTACGCTGGCAAGCTCTGAAAGTTTTTCAGACTCCCTGTACATAACCGAAAGCACCTTAAGGGCGGTAAGTTCTCCGTCTCCCGTAGTGGCGCAGTCGCCGAAAATAACGTGTCCTGACTGTTCTCCGCCAAGTTTGTAATCCTCAAGGAGCATCTCCTCAAGCACATAGCGGTCGCCTACCTTTGTAGGAATAAAGTTAATGCCGTTTGCCTGACAGAACTTTATAAAACCGAGGTTTGTCATAACTGTTCCGATAACGGTATCCTTTTTGAGCTTTCCATGCTTTTTCATATCAGAAGCACAGATTGCCATAATGAAATCTCCGTCAACCTCGTTGCCCTTTTCATCAATGCAAAGGCAGCGGTCAGCATCGCCGTCAAAGGCAATTCCAACGTCCATGGAGTTATTGAGCACATATTTTCTGAGACTTTCCATATGTGTTGAACCGCAGTTATCATTGATATTGACTCCGTTGGGGTCGGCGTTGAGAATATGACACTGAGCTCCAAGCTGTTCAAAAAGCATGGGAGCTGTTGTACTTGCAGCACCGTTTGCACAGTCTATGGCTATTTTAAGTCCGTCAAGTGTATGGGATACGGTCTGTCTGAGATAATCCACATAATCCTTATGGGCGTTTTCAGCAGGGATTATTCTGCCTACATCTGCGCCTATGATTTCACCGTGCATTTTCTCATCGCCTAAAATCATATCCTCGATTTTTTCCTCCAGCTCATCGGGAAGTTTATATCCGTTTGCGCTGAAAATCTTTATTCCGTTAAATTCTGCGGAATTGTGAGAAGCGGAAATCACTACACCTGCATCTGCATGATACTTTCTTACAAGATATGCAACTGCCGGAGTTGGAATTACACCCAGTGACAGAACATCCGCTCCGCTGGAGCAAAGTCCTGCGCTTAATGCTCCTGCAAGCATATCAGAGGATATTCTTGTATCCATACCGACCGCTACAAGAGGTCTCTTCTTCTGATTTCCTCCCAGAACTGCCGCAGCAGCCTGACCAATCTTTACAGCCAGCTCACAGGTAAGGCTTTCATTCGCCACACCTCTTACGCCGTCTGTTCCGAATAATCTTGCCATACTAATCTCCCTGTCCGATTATTTTTTCAGTACAATGTTTCCTATTCCCTTGACTATATGGGATGAAGGAACAAGGCCTCTTACACATACCAGAGGATAAACTGTTGTATTTCTTCCGATTACCGTTCCGGGACAAAGCACTGCATTGCAGCCTATTTCTGCCCAGTCGCCTACCATGGCACCGAACTTTTTAAGTCCCGTTTCAATCTGCTCACCGTCACCTTTTACTGTAACAAGAGTGCGGTCACTTTTGACGTTAGAGGTCACGGCTCCGGCTCCGAAATGGGAGTGAGTTCCTAAAACAGAATCGCCTATATAGTTATAGTGCGGAACCTGAACGTTATCGAAAATAACTGCGTTCTTTATTTCGGCAGAATTTCCCACAACGGAATTTTTTCCTATTATGGCGCTGCCTCTTATAAAAGCACAGTGGCGTATTTCGGCTCCGTCATCAATAATACACGGTCCTGTAATACTTGCAGTAGGCGCAACCTTGGCAGTTTTTGAAATCCAGATATCTTCGCCCTTTTTCTCAAACTTATCCTCCGGAAGAGTCGCTCCAAGCTCCAAAATGAATCCTTTTATTTTCGGAAGCACTTCCCACGGGAACTGACAGCCGTCAAAAAGATCTGAAGCTATGGTGAAGTTCAGGTCAAAGAGATTGCCTATTTCCATCTGTCTTCTCATACAATCCTCCTTTCCATGAGTATTGCCGCAAAAGCGACTTCTAATATTATATTCTCCGAAATTGCAAAAAAACAATAACTTTGAAAAAACAGCCATTTTGAAATGCATATGTTTGATAGGTATATTTGTGGCTTTTCCTTCACTTTATTTTTAAACACCATTTGTTTAATGCCAAAACTAATTAACCTCTTTTTTGCTGACCAAAATGCAGCTTCACACCTTGAATTTGCCCTTAATGTTATTTTTTCATATGAGAAATTTACCGTTTTAAATATACAGATATATAATTAAAACGTTTAATTATATAGACGGTTTCATCCTTATAAATTCGTAATAAAAGTATATATTTTTAAATTTTTTGAAAACAGCAATTTTATTATATAAAACAGAGCATTATACATCATTTGAAAAGCTTTCAGCTTTTAGAAAATCCCCGTAATTATTTTGTGTTTTTGCTGTTTAAACATTTGATAATTTCGATAGAATTTAAATTTTACAAAATTTGCATCAAAACATTCACATACAAATTACAGAAAAAAGGACATTCGCCCTAAAGCGAATGTCCTTATATTAATTGTAAGCCTTATTTCTAAAACTTATTCAGCATCCTTAGCGGGAGCATAAAGATCCTTAAGTCTGAGAAGGTGATCGTACTTCTCAACAGCTGCTTCTTCAGCCTTATCGAAGAGTGTTTCAGCTCTGTCGGGGAATGCACGAAGAAGTGAATTGTAACGAACCTCATTGAGGATGAAGTCACGATAGCTTGTTGAGGGAGCCTTGCTGTCAAGTGAGAAGGGATTCTCGCCTGCTGCAGTCTTTCTGGGATCGAAGCGGAAGTTGTGCCAGTAACCGGCTGCAACTGCTGCCTTCTCCTCAGTCATGCTGATGCCCATGCCGCCCTTGATACCATGGTTGATACAGGGAGCATATGCGATGATGATTGAGGGGCCATGATAGCTCTCAGCCTCACGGAATGCCTTGAGGCACTGGTTGTAGTCAGCGCCCATTGCAACCTGTGCAACGTAAACATAACCGTAGCTCATAGCGATCTGTGCAAGATCCTTCTTCTTAACAACCTTACCGGAAGCTGCGAACTGAGCAACAGCACCTGTGGGTGTTGACTTAGATGCCTGTCCGCCTGTATTTGAGTAAACCTCTGTATCGAATACAAGGATGTTAACGTCCTCGTTCTGAGCGATAACGTGGTCAAGTCCGCCGAAGCCGATATCATATGCCCAGCCGTCGCCGCCGAAGATCCACTGTGATTTCTTTGCAAGATAATCAGCATCTGTGAGGATCTCCTCAGCAGCAGCCTTGCAGCAATCTTTCTCAAATGTTGTTGCAGCAAGAACAGCCTTGAACTCTTCGGAAGCAGCCTTATTGGTGTCACCGTCGTTCATTGTCTCGAGCCACTTCTTAGCAGCAGCTGCAACATCTTCATGTGTGCACTCTGCAAGAACAGCAGCTTTCTCAGCAAGACGTGTTCTGATCTGCTTCTGAGCAAGGAACATACCGTAACCGAACTCAGCGTTATCCTCGAAGAGGGAGTTTGACCATGCGGGGCCGTGACCCTCTTTGTTTACTGTATAGGGAGTGCTGGGTGCAGAACCGCCCCAAATTGATGAACAGCCTGTTGCGTTTGCAATGTACATTCTGTCACCAAAGAGCTGTGTTACAAGCTTTGCATAGGGTGTTTCACCGCAGCCTGCGCAAGCGCCGGAGAACTCAAGGAGAGGTGTTCTGAACTGGCTGCCCTTAACTGTTGCAGCTGTGAACTTCTCTGTAACCTCGGGCTTTGAGTCGAGAGTCTGGCCGTAGTTGAACTTCTCCTGCTCGCCAACCTGTGTCTCAAGGGGCTTCATAACAAGAGCCTTGTTACCCTTCATGCCGGGGCAGACATTTGCGCATGAGCCGCAGCCTGTGCAGTCCATAGCGGAAACTGTCATAGCGAACATCATGCCGGGAACGCCTGTCATGGGCTTCATCTTCATGCCCTCGGGAGCATTCTTTGCCTCTTCCTCAGTAAGAGCAACAGGACGGATAACTGCATGGGGGCAGACATAGGAGCAGAAGTTACACTGGATGCAGTTCTCGGGAACCCATGTGGGAACGTCAACTGCGATTCCACGCTTTTCAAATGCTGCACTACCCTGGGGGAATGTACCGTCAGCAGCATCGGAGAATGTGGAAACGGGAAGTGTATCGCCAAGCTGTCTGCTTGTGGGATCAAGGATGTCCTTAACGAACTTAACCATCTCAGGACGGTTGGAGTTAACAACAAGCTCTTCCTCAGTATCAGCAGCGTTAGCCCACTCAGCGGGAACGTCAACTTTCTTTGCGCCTGCAACACCGGCTTCGATAGCCTGATGGTTCATGGCAACAATCTTTTCACCCTTCTTGCTGTAAGAACGGGTTGCTGCGTCCTTCATAAGCTCAACAGCCTTATCAGCAGGAATGATTGCAGAAAGACCGAAGAATGCAGCCTGAAGAATTGTGTTAACACGTCCGCCAAGACCGATTTCCTTAGCGATATGTGTAGCGTCGATTGTGTAGAACTTAATGTTGTTCTGAGCGATATATCTCTTCATGGAGCCGGGAAGCTTTTCGTCAAGCTCAGCAGCATCCCATGAGCAGTTGAGAAGGAATGTGCCGCCCTCTTTAAGATCCTCAACCATATGATACTTATTTACATATGAAGGATTGTGGCAGGCAACGAAGTCAGCCTTATTGATAAGGTATGTTGACTTGATGGGAGTCTTACCGAAACGAAGGTGAGAAATTGTTACGCCGCCTGACTTCTTTGAGTCATAAGCGAAGTATCCCTGTGCATACATGTCGGTGTTGTCGCCGATGATCTTGATGGAGTTCTTGTTAGCACCAACTGTACCGTCGGAACCAAGACCCCAGAACTTACAGGAGTGTGTTCCCTCAGGTGTTGTGTTGGGATTCTCAGTAACAGGAAGAGAAAGATGTGTAACATCGTCTTCGATAGCGATTGTGAATCTCTTCTTGGGCTCTGCTGCATCCATGTTGCGGAATACAGAGATGATGTGTGCAGGAGTTGTATCCTTTGAACCAAGTCCATAACGTCCGCCGTAAACGGGAACATTTTCAAACTTAGTATCACGAAGAGCAGCAACAACATCAAGATAGAGAGGCTCGCCGAGAGAACCGGGCTCCTTTGTACGGTCAAGAACAGAAATAACCTTGACTGTCTCAGGAATAACCTCAAGAAGATGCTTAACTGAGAAAGGTCTGTAAAGGTGAACCTTAACAACACCTGTCTTCTCGCCGTTAGCGTTGAGGTAATCAACTGTCTCTTCGATTGTCTCACAAACTGAACCCATTGCTACGATAACTTTCTCTGCATCGGGAGCACCGTAGTAGTTGAAGGGCTTGTAATCTGTACCGATTCTTCTGTTAACCTCATCCATGTAAGCAACTGTTGCGTCAACAGCCTTATCATAGTAGGGGTTGCAAGCCTCACGAGCCTGGAAGAAGATGTCGGGGTTCTGAGCGGAACCACGAAGTACGGGATGCTCAGGATTAAGTGCATGACGGCGGAAAGCATTAACTGCATCCCAGTCCATCATTTCAGCGAGTTCAGCATAATCCCAAACCTTAATCTTCTGAATCTCATGAGATGTACGGAAACCGTCAAAGAAATGAAGGAAGGGAACACGGCACTTAAGTGTTGCAAGGTGTGCAACTGCGCCAAGGTCCATAACTTCCTGTGCACTGTTTGAGCAGAGCATAGCATAACCTGTCTGACGGCATGCATAGATATCGGAATGATCACCGAAAATGTTAAGAGCGTGGCTTGATACGCAGCGTGCTGAAACATTGATAACGCTGGGAAGAAGCTCACCGGCAATCTTATACATATTGGGAATCATAAGAAGAAGTCCCTGAGAAGCTGTGTAGGTGGTTGTAAGTGCACCGGCTGCAAGAGAGCCGTGAACAGCACCTGCGGCACCTGCCTCGGACTGCATTTCAGCAACCTTTACAGGCTGACCGAAAAGGTTCTTAACGCCGTCAGCTGCCATTTTGTCGGTAGCTTCGGCCATGTTTGAGGACGGTGTGATAGGATAAATTGCAGCTACTTCAGTAAACGCATAGGATACGTGTGCGGCAGCTGAGTTACCGTCCATGGTTTTAGTTTTTCTTGCCATTGGATTTTCTCCTCCTTAGATTTTCAATCTTCTAAAAAGACCTGTTTGTCCGTTATCAATACTATCACTTTTGAGAGGATATGTAAACCTTTTCTTAAACGAAATTTCCTCAAATTTTGCTATTACTGCCATATTTAATAGTATATAACAGATACATTTGTGATGTATTTTGGCTGTAAGAGTGCAACAGACAATTTTTTGCTGAAAGCGAAAATTATTTTTTCATTGAATTTTACAGTGAATATTTTTCTCCGCTCACTCTTTAAACTGCTTATTCGCCGTAAAAGTTTTTTAATATTAAATTTTACATAAAGAAAAAAGTCTGCGGTAAACCGCAGGCTTTTTCAAACACAGCAAAACTTTGTTACATACACTTATAAATGCTGGATTCCTGAAAAATTTCATTCTCCATTTTTGAAAGCTTTCTGAAAATCTTATTGGTTTTTGAAAAAATCTTTTCAAGAATTTTTTCAGCATCACTGCTTACATACACCACAGTCATATTACATCTGCCAGCATTCTCTTCGCTGGTTTTGCTCATAATATTGTCAAAAACCCGTTTTTTAACGTTTTCGCTGGGAGCATAACTATAAACGGCGGCATCTATTAATCTGTCAGTATAATCCATTTTCATGCCTCCTTATTGAGATTATGTAAAAAATTATTTTTTGCTCTCTGAAGCCTTGAACGTGCTCCCGAAGCTGTTATTTCAAGAAGTTCCCCTATCTCCTCACTTGAGAAGCCCGCTGCTTTAAGGGATAGTATCTCTCGGTCATCATCACTGAGACGTGCAAAAGCTTCTTTAACTTCCACTTTTGAATCCAGCTCATCTCTCCCGCTCAGATAAATCTGATTTTCCACACGGCTGTGTAAATCTGCCTTTTTGTATTTTTCTCTTAAACAGTCATTTTTCAGATTTACGGCTATTCTGAAAATCCACGCCTGCCAGTTATCGGGATGTGACTGAAAACATTTAGTCCATACACGCATAAACGTTTCCTGCGAAAGTTCCTCTGCCAACTCACTACCCAAACACACTGAAAAATATGCAAACACCGGAGAAAACCATTTATCATACAGGCTCTCAAAAAGCTTGTTTTCCTCTGCTCCCATAGCTTTTAAAGCCTGATAAGGGCTGCCGCTGCCTTATTCTTTGAATGTGCCTTGAGCTCTACACATTTAATTGCGGCAATCTTATTTAAAAGCTCTTCACCGGTTACAGAACGGGCAATCTCAATCTTAACAGCCTTCACTACCATTTTGCCGTCAATAAGAGCCAGCATTTCTTTATCTATTTTTATCTTTTCTCCGAAATGCCTTACCATTACGTCTTCACAGTCGGTATATATCACTCCGCCAGTGGTGCGTACATTGGATTTTTTTACATCTTTATGTGCTACACAGCTTCCTACTATTATTCCGTTGGCGTTTTCAGGAAGTTCAGGCACAAAAACAAGGCCATTTGTAATTACCAGAGGTTTTCCCTCAGAAAATACAGTCGAATCAACAGACGTATTATCTCCGATATCTATAATACGGTCAAAGTCGTCATAACGCACCTTTCCGTTTACGGATACAGTCTCTATATTACCTTCTTTAAGGTCCTGTTCGCTTGCAATCATTGTACCGTTTACAACGACTTTTATCTTTTTACCATTAAGCGGCGCAACATATGCTTTACCGTTTATAACGTAAATTTTCTCCTGAGAGGGAGGATTGATAATTGCTGTGCCATTAACCGTTCCGACATCGGCATCCTTACTGAGATACACTGTAGAAACAATATGCTTCTGTTTTACCTTTCCGAAAGCATTTTTGACCGAATCATCAGCATCTTTAGGAAGAATAAGAAGCACTATATTTTCGATCTCCTCAATCTCTCTTATAACCTCCGCATTGTTAAGATGTCTCAAATCGCAGATTACCATATCTTTGTATTTCATGTTTTATTCCCCTTTCGTTGTTTTTTCATATATTAAGACAATCTTTTTAAAACTTTGTCCCGTTTATATTTGTAAAATTCCAAAATTTCTTTTTAAACTCACAGCAGCCTTTCAAAATGCATATGAGCATACTGTCGTCATCTTTTGCACAAATCTCGGCAGCAACATTTTCCCGCTCAATACTGTCCAAAATCTTTTCGATACGACTGTCGGTATGTACGGGCAGTATCAGTAACCCTACATTGCGGATTTTCTCTATTCTTTCCGCTGTATATATATCGCCTGCACATCTCAAGTCGCAAACATGCATATTTTCCAGCACCATATAAAACTCTCCCTTCTCAGCGCCTTACAATAATAAAGACGCCGAAAAGGGATTTCTGTCCGCAATTTTTAAAATAAAATTGAGAAAGATTTATTGTTTTTTCCACGCTTTCGGAACAAAGAGCATTAGCATCGGGAAAAGTTCCAGCCTTCCCGCAAGCATATCAAATATAAGCACATATTTTGCAAATACACTGAAGCCACTGTAATTTCCCATAGGACCGACAACTTCCAGTCCCGGACCGATATTATTAAGCGTCGCCATAACAGCGGAAACGTTTGTGGTAAAATCGAAACCGTCCCCTGAAATCAGTAGCACTGAAAGACCCATAACAAGTACATAAGCTACGAAAAAAGCAGTCAATGACCTTGCAACGCTGTGTTCGATTTTCTTTCCGTCCAGAGTAACGGCTTTGACGCTTCTGGGATGCATAATATGTCCGAACTCTCTGAACATGGTTTTAACAAGAAGAACCACACGTGAAATTTTGAATCCGCCGCCGGTGCTTCCTGCACAGGCTCCGAAGAACATCAGAATAATAAGCAGAACTCTCGAAAATTCAGGCCAGAGGTTAAAATCGGTAGTCGAAAATCCGGTTGTGGTTATTATGGAGCCTACCTGGAACGCAGCCTGATGCCACGCCTCAAAAACAGAGCTGTACATCGGCAAAATGTTAAAAGTAATAAGTATAACACTTGTTACAATAATGATTATATACCAGCGAAGCTCTTCGCTTTTTAAAAACTTTTTAATGTTTCGCTCATAGAACAGGTAGAAATAAACCGTAAAGTTAACGCCGAAAAGTATCATAAAAACTGTTACCACTACCTAAATATAAGCGCTGTAACTTTCAAGACTTGTATTTAAAACAGCAAAACCGCCGGTACCTGCCGTACCGAATGAGATCAGCATCGCATCAAAAATATGCATATCTCCAAGGCAAAGGAGGACTATTTCAACAACAGTAAGTCCAAAATACATTATATAAAGGTTTTTTGCAGTTGTACTTAATTTTGGAGCCAGCTTACCCACAGACGGACCCGGACTTTCTGCCCTCATCAGGTTCATACTGTATCCGCCGCTTGTAGGAACTATGGCAAGCAAAAACACAAGAACGCCCATACCGCCTATCCAGTGAGAAAAGCTTCTCCAGAAAAGCATACACTTTGAAAGTGCTTCAACATTTTTAAGTATACTTGCACCGGTTGTAGTAAAACCTGATACCATTTCAAAAAGTGAATCGGTATAGGAGGGAATTTCTCCTGAAATGTAAAAAGGCAGAGCTCCCACGGCACTTATTAAAATCCAGCTCAGGGCAACAGTTATAAAGCCCTCTTTTGCATAGAAAACATGATTAGCCGGACGTTTTGCGGAAAAGATAACTCCCAAAGCCAAAGCTATAAATATAGCAGGGAAAAATGCAACTGCACTGCTTTCTCTGTATATCACAGCTACCAGACACGGCAAAAGCATAAGTATCGCTTCGGTAAGCATAACTCTGCCAAGTAAAAACAACACCATTCTACGGTTCATAACTACTCGTTTTCTCCTCTTCCTAAAGCAGCAGCTAAATTTTATTGTTCGACCAGAATATCCGTAAGGTCGTTGAGACCTGTTTCTGTGGTAACGACAATAACCGTATCGCCTATTTTAATTACATCCTTACCTGACGGAGTTATTATTTCATTTCCACGTATAATGCTGGAAACCAGAAGATTGGATCTTATATTGAGCTTCTCGAGAGGAATTCCCACTACATCGGATTCAGCTCTTACAAAAAATTCCAAAGCTTCGACTTTGTTATTTTCCAGCCTGTAGAGAGTCTGTACATTGCTGCCGAAAGAGTTCTGCATGGCACGTACATAGCTCAGAATACTTTCAGCAGTTATATGTTTAGGACAAACGACACTGCCTATGGGCATTCCGCTTATAAGCTCGCTGAATTTTATTCGGTTGACTTTAGTTATAATCTTCGCATCAGATGAAGAACCAATGCAAAGAGAGAGCATGATGTTTTCTTCGTCAATATCCGTAAGCAGTACCACTGCTCCGGCATCAAATACGCCTTCCTCAGCAAGAAGCTGCTGTTCTGTACCATCGCCGCAGATTATCATAGCTTTGGGCAAAAGCTCGCTTAATTTTTCACAGCGCTGTTTATCTATCTCTATAATCTTGACATTTATTCCTACACTCAAAAGCTCACGGGCAAGATAATAAGCCATCTTTCCGCCGCCTATCAAGGTAACATCTTTAACGGTATTAAATTTAACACCTGCTTTTTTCATAAACAGTGCAGCTTGTTTGTGCGGTGCAATTATGGAGATCTTATCCCCTACCTCGAGAACAAAGTTTCCGTCTGGAATAATAGTTTCTGCACCACGCTGCACTATGCATATTAATAGCTTATTGGTAAAAATCGACCTTGCTTTGGAAACCGCCATGCCGGCAATAGAAGAACCCTCAGGAATACGCACTTTAAGCAGCTCTACACGTCCCTTTGAAAAAGTGTCAACTTCAATGGCAGATGGAAATTTGAGCAGCCTTGCAATCTCCTTTGCCGCAGCTCTTTCAGGATTAATTATCATTGAAAGTCCAAGCTTTTCTTTGATAAATGAGCGTGAAGCGAGATAATCGGGATTTCTTACACGGGCTATAGTTTTGCAATTTCCCGTTTTTTTGGCTATAAGACAGCATAAAAGATTAAGTTCATCAGAAGGCGTAACAGCAATAAACAAATCAGCCTGTTCGACACCGGCTTCTTCCTGAACACTGTTTACAGCTCCGTTCCCCACGATACCCAAAACATCATTTTCTGAAACAAGCGCTCGTAATGCTTCGGGATTCGGATCAATAATTACTATATCATGTCCTTCGCTGTCAAGCTGTTCAGCAATTGTTGCACCAACCTTGCCGCATCCGGCAATTATTACTCTCATATAAACGCCTCCGAAAAACCGTTTTATTTATCCTCTTATAGAATTTGTTCAAATATAAAAATCAGAGTAAGAGAAAAACATCTGCTTATTTTTTATTTAAAGCATTATTTTAAATTTCATTATAGCAATATTTTTCGTGTATTTCTACTGTTATACAAAATCTAATGTCGTATTTTTGAAAAAAATATACCTTTTTGCCATCAGATTTGACACATATGGCTTTCATGCTTATAATATATGATAATTTAAAATTGAAAGGAGCAAATCCAATATGGATGACCCCGGGTCTACAAGCCTGATTTTTCAAATTGTACTTCTCTTTATTCTGATTTTAGTAAACGCATTTTTTGCAATGTCTGAAATCGCCATTATTTCTCTTAACGACAGCAAAATAGAAAAGATGGCTGAAAACGGACATAAAAAAGCAAAGCAGATAATGCGCCTTACTGAAAACTCCAGCAGCTTTCTTTCGACTATCCAGATCGGCGTAACTCTTGCCGGATTCCTGACATCAGCTTCTGCATCTCAGGTTTTCGCTCAGAGGCTCACTGATGCGGTATCACCTATTCTGCCGGACAGTATACCCGTTTCACTTATTCACAGCATTTCGGTTGTACTTATTACCCTTATAATGTCTTACTTCTCCCTTGTATTCGGAGAACTGGCACCAAAACGCATAGCCATGCAGATACCTGAAAAAATCTCTTTCCTTGCAGTAGGGCCATTGCTTTTCGTAGCCAAAATCACTAAGCCGGCAGTAAAGCTTTTATCTTTTTCCACAAACCTCGTTGTTAGAATTTTCGGTTTCGACCCCAACTCCGATGAAGAAACCGTAACTGAAGAAGAAATAAGAATGATGGTTGACGTCGGTCAGGAAAAGGGCGTTATTGAAGACACCCAAAAAGAGATGATTGATAACATCTTTGAGTTCGATGACATCGACGTTTCCGATATAATGACACACAGAACCGATATGTATGCTGTTGAAGCAAACGACAGCCTCCAGGACGTTATAGATATTTCGGTGGAACAGGGATATTCAAGAATCCCCGTTTATGACGATGATCCTGACAACATTATCGGAATTGCATATATTAAAGATTTAATTCAGTATATAGGAAAAAGCCTTCCGGAAAACGGACTGCGCTCAATAATGAGAAAAGCATATTACGTACCTGAAAGCAAAAAGTGTGGACAGCTTTTCAAAGAAATGAGCGAAAGCCACGTTCAGATGGCAATAGTTGTAGACGAGTACGGCGGCACTGCCGGTCTTGTAACTTTGGAAGATCTTCTTGAATCAATAGTCGGTAACATTCAGGATGAATACGACAATGAAGATGAAGAAATTTCAAGAATAGATGATGCAACCTTTACAATAGACGGTACAACCGATATAGAAGAAGTCGGCGACCTTATCGGCGTCACTTTCCCTGAGGGAGATTATGATACCCTCGGAGGATATATCATAAGCAGACTTGGATTTTTACCGTCGGATGAAGAAATGAATAGTCTTGAATTTGAGAATTTCAGATTTACCGTGTTAAGCGTAGAGGACAGACGTATAGGAAAGGTAAAAGTAGAAATTCTTCCTTCGGAAGAAAGTTCTTCTGAAAAAGAAAACAATAAAAAAGATTAGTAGTCATGACCACCCCTAAGAGGGGTGGCATGACGAGCGGCCTATAAGGCCTTAA
>CATXDC010000028.1 GCA_958366985.1 uncultured Oscillospiraceae bacterium | reverse complement strand
TCCAACTTGGGGAGCCACTTAAGACCTGAACTAAATGTTCAGGTCTTTTTGCTGTGTCTGGATGTTTTTGATAGACTATTGCGAGACATTAAAATTAATATGTTTAATTCTGTGAAGTTTATTTGATAACTTATATGCTAAGATGACAGTCAATTGTGTAATTATGAATTGTTGACATTTTAATTTATACATGATATAACTTTGTACAAGGTTTTCTAATCAGCAGATTGAACTTTTTTTGTCTTATGCAATTAAAAAGAGCGAAGACGGAAACTGTATTATTGTCCAATTTAATGATGAGCAAGCGGATGAAATAAGAAATCTCCTTGATTTTACTTTGACTGATAGCTATTATGTTGTAAGTGAAGATGGTTTTATCTATTCAATGTCTAATGACTTGTTTACAAAAACAGAAAGGAAGCATAGTTTTAATTTAAATAGAGAATTTAATGTTATTGTAAAAGATTTTGACAGGATAACGAAACGTCAAGACAAAATTAATGATATGGTTCAAAGTAAAAGGGAAACCTCTATTTGCAAATTTGGTTTGCCTTTTTTCTCTTTTAAGGGCTACAAATATATAAATAAGGAGCATCAGTTTGCTTTTTCATTCAGATTCAAAAATAGCAAGTCGAATGAGAAGCAGCCGCTTGTTATTTTTCTTCATGGTGCAGGCGCTTTGGGTTCCGATAATTTTAAGCAAATGATAGATTTTGCACTTCCCTTTATAGGGCTTAAGGATAAGAAATGCAGTATTTTAGTACCACAGCAGCCTTTTAAAGTTATGGATAAATATTTTGATTCACTTGTCTGTTTGATAGAGGAGCTCATACGAGAAAATCAAAATATAGATAGCGAAAGAATTTATTTGGTTGGTACTTCATTAGGCGGTTTTAATGTTTGGAATATGATTTACAGATATCCAAATAAATTTGCCTGTGCTGTTTCAGTTATGGGAGCTTTGGATGCCAACTTTAAGTTTGATAAAGATGTTAATATAATTAAGGATATTCCTCTTTGGGTAGCGCACTCTTCAGACGATGACAATGTGAGCATTAAAAGCGATGACTACTATGTTGGAGAGCTTCAAAAACTTGGTGCAGATGTAACCTATACTCGTTGGAATAAGTATGGTCATAGAATGTGCAATAGATTTTATTTAAGGGAACCTTGGAGTGTATGGATGTTTTCGAAATGATATATCTTATTATTTGCATAGATGTCCATATGATAGGATTAAGTAAAAAAATACTACTATGATAAAAGATTCCCCGTTGATTAAGCGATAGTGCTTGTACATAGAGTGATTTTAAGTGTTATATTTAATAATAAAGGAATTGAGGAGTTTATATGAAAAAGCAAGAGACTTTACTCAGAGGGCTTGAGCATCCGGTAGCCATAGCCATGTGGGACTTTGCATGGCTGCTGCGGCATTATGAAGGCGGCGGTTTTGAGGATTGGGACAAAGCCCTTGATGAATTGTCAGAGAGAGGTTATAACGCTGTGAGGATAGATGTTTTCCCTCATTTAGTGGCGTGTGATGACAGGGATGAATTTTTCTTTCCCTATTCACCGGAAACATGCAGCATCTGGCATCATGGACAGGATATTACAGTAAATGTAAAAGAGGCTTTGAAAGAATTTTTACCGAAATGTTTTGAACGAGGTATATATGTAGGTCTTTCGACCTGGATTCAGTGGCCTGCACAAAGGCCGTTGCTGCTGAGTAAATTTGATTTTGTAAAGGCATGGGAGAAGACACTTGAATTTTTAAAAGAAAATGGACTTCTCAGAAACATTCTTTATGTGGATTTTCTTAACGAATATCCCTATTATCATGGATTTTCGGCTCTTAAAAGAGCTGCCATGAATAAGGACGGAAAAAACTTTCCTATTTCCGAGTCAAATATGCAGGAAGACGTTGGTGACAGTTTTAAAAAGAGGGGAAGAGAATATTTACGTGATTTTTCCGCCGAAGTTATAGATTACTTTAATGAGCACTGGGAAGGCATTGATTTTGCTTTCAGTATATCTGCAAATATCGACGGATTTCATCCGGAAAAGTCATCGGATTTTTCAAAATTTGGCTTTTTCGATATGCATATCTGGTTTGTTCATCATACGCCTTGGTATTACTATCAGTCAAAAGTAACCTCCCTTAAAAACATAGATGACGAAAAAGAGCTGTTTGAAAAGATAGAAAAGGCTTGGGGCAGGCATCAAAGGACGCTTATAAGGTGGATGGATAAAAAGATGAAAAGTTATCATCGGTGGTCTGTTAAGTATAATACACCGGTGGGTAACACTGAGGGCTGGGGCTTTATTTTCTGGGTTACAGATACCGATGACTGGACTTTTAATAAGCGAGCAGCTGAGATTTGTGTCGATTTGGCGATTAAATATAACTACTCTTTTATCTGCACTACCAATTATACCCATCCGCATTTTAAAAAGCTTTGGGATGATGTGCAGTGGCATCAGAAAATGACCGCAAAGATAAAGCAGGTAAATATCAAGAAATACAGCTAAGACATTTAACTTTGCAATAGCTTAAGAAAATAGAAAATAAATTTTTCCAGACAGTCGTATTAAGCGGCTGTCTGTTTTTTATTTTGAAAAATTAAGATTGAGATTTTAATATGGTTTATCATTGTGACAGTAAACAGTCAAATTGCTATTAATTGAGCAAAGTTAAAGCCGGTATCAATTAGATACCGGCTTTAATGTGTTGCATGTATTTTTATGCTGCTATCAGAAGTGGTATAAACTGCAATTTTGTCAGCATGCAAAGTTAGTTTTTTGAGTTGTTACATATTAAACTCAATATAATCCTTTGATTTCAGTGTAAGCGTATCGCTGAAAATTACTTCACTGTTTATGTTTTGACTTTTTATGGCATCAGTGTTTTTGAAGGCTTTTATTTCCTTTGAAAAGTAACTTGGTAAAACAAATTTATCAATGCATATTTCACCGTAAAGAACAGTAAAGCGGATAGTATTTCCGTCAATTTCAAAAGTACCCCAGCTGTTGTCAAGACTCCAAAAGGTTTTAAAGTTCTCATTGTTTTCAATGGGCTTAAATCCGATAGTGTTGTTGGGTTTATCAAAAATGAATCCGCTGAAAAGAGGGATAAAGGAATAGCTTGCCATTGAGCGGGCATATGAGGAACCGCACTCGATTTCGGCATAAGGATTTCTCTTTTTGCCGTCGTATCTCTCACGTACTGCCTCTATGCATTCTACGCCCTCTTTAATAAGTCCTTTTTTAATCATTTCGGCAGCGGCTGCGTATTCAAAGCCGGTCATTACTTCTTCAGAGTAGGGAATAGGTATCTGAGGCTTATAGGTGTTCTTATCCCAGTTGCAGATTAAAAGTCCTTTCTCGTCGTTCAGAGCAAAAATGCGGCACGGATTAAAGACCTCTCTCATGGATTTAAAATTGATGTCATAAAGGCTCTTTAAGGCTGTGCGAGCTTTATCCTCGGGGAAAATTTCGCCCAATCCGCATATATCCATATGCCACTGAGAAACCATTTGGTCGATTTCGCATCCGTCGCCTATCTGATATTTGATTTCCTTTTTCTCCTCGTTCCAGTATTCATTATAAATGTTTTTGTCTGACTGCTCATAAGGCTTTAATGCATCTTTATTTTTTACGTCAATTTTCTGAATGTAATATCTTCCGTTCCAAAGTTCTTTATCAATATATTTTTTGCCCTTTTCGGCAATACGTCTGTATTCGTCGGCGGAATCCTTTTCTCCTAAATAATCCGCAATTTCAGCTCCTGCCATAAGACCGCCTATATAAAATCCCGTAAGCCATGGGTTAGCACCGAAAAGCTCAACATCAAGGGTGTGATGCTGTCTGCCGGTTATTACGCCGCTTTTTTCAGGATCCCATTTATCGGGATTTTTATCGCTCCATGCATATTCGAGAGCCTTTTTGGCCTCTTTCCAGTTTCTCTTTAAAAATTCATCGTCACCGGAAATTTTCCAGTCACGGTAGAGCTTTATTATTCCTCCGAACTGACCGTCAACACAGGCTCGGAAATTCCATGGCTTTGAGCCTATTGGCAGCATAAGCCTGAATTTCATTTCGCCTGTTTTAGTGGAATTGTATTTGTAGTCGGCATCACGCATTGAGCGTTCAAGAAACGGGAAAAGGAAGGGGAGAGCATAGGCGTAATTCCACACATGAGTACAGCTTCCCTCACAGCTGCCTGTGTCGGCGTTTGTGCCCTCAAAAGCATAAAATGTGCCGTCTTCAAGACGCATGCAGGTTGTACTTTTCAGCACAGCAAGGTTTGCTCCGGCTGCTTCGAGAGCTTTTTCAGGAATAGTTGTGGAATAAAGAGCGTCAGTAAATAATTTTGTCTTTTCAAAAAGTGAATCGAAGTTTTTAAGGCAATATTCCGCTGTTTCGTCAGATCCTGAAAAAAGAGAAGCGTAATAGTTTTTCCATGAGGGTCTTTTGAATTTAAATCCGCCCCAGTATTTTTCAAATACGGGGAAATACCATGTAAGTACAAAGCGTATTGAACCTTTTTCGCCGGGTTTTAACTTTATGTGACCTGCAAGAGTGCACATATCGCCTATATCAAGTCTTCCGTAAACTTTTTTATGGTCATCGTAATGACGGTTTTTAAGTTTTCCCGGAGCCGAAAATTCACGCCAGAATACAGTTAAATCGTCAAACCAGCCGGAACGATACCAGTATTCCTGATAGGAAACATCGTCACAGTCGGTTGCAATTTTTAAAGTTCCATTTTTATTTTTTGCGCTTTTAAGAGATATTCCCGAAACGGAGCCGTTTTTTGAGAAGTCGTTTTCGGTATCGGGCTTAAGGGGATTTCCGCAGGAAAATGCAACAGTATATGTTATTTCTTTATCTGAATCATTTTCAATATCCCACTGGAAGAATGCTGCCGGAATACTGGAGTTTTTGTCGTCAGAGGGGATAAATGGATTAAAGGCGGAAAGCTTTATTTTTCCCGGGAAAGCTGATTCGTTATAGCTTATTTCTGCAAGAGGGAAGCGTCCGCTGAAATTTACATCTGAGAAATGAGCCATACCTGCCAAAGTGGTTCGATTGGGGCCGTGGCCATATCCCCAGGAGTGATGAGAGTAGGCGGATTTATCGCCCATAATGTTTTTGTATATATCTCCCTGGAGAATTCTTGCATCAAGAACTTCTCCGCCGCATTCCGCTTTCACAGCAAAGTTAGTGTATTCGTTATAAGAGCATTTATTTGGACGGTTAAATATTTCCCAGTCAATAAGCCGACCGTTTCCGGCAAGACCTACGCTGCCGGTTCCTATTCCTCCTAAAGGAAATGATATTTCATTTAAATATTCACCTGAGAAATTAAGCATCTTCATCTTCTCCTGTATTATATGTTTTTGATAATTGCTTTCATATTTGCAAAGGACCATTTATTTTCTCCGCATATGGTGATGACGGCGCCTTTTGAGAGATTTTCTGCGGGAAGAATAAATTCGCTGTTTTTAAAAATACAGTATGGGTTTTCACCGGAATCATACCATTTACCGCAGTATTCTCCGTTTAAATAGACGCTGGCGCATTGATTTTTTATAGAATAATCAATTGTCCTGGTCAGTACCGCACTTTGACAGGGCTCAAGCTGAAAACTTATTTTATTACCTTCATTAAGATTGTTAACAGTAACCATAGTCGGTATGTTTGTCAGTTCGCCCTCAAAGGTTCCGATTTTTTCAACGGGATTTACGGAAGGAATTTCAATGGATATCTCTTTATAATCACTGTCTTTTAAATAGTAAAATATGGTTCCGCTAACTTTTTCATAAGTTTCGTTGGTTCCGCCGTGCTCTAAATTAAAGACGAAACTTTTGCTGAACTGATACGCATCTGCCAAGTGTACTCTGTAAGCCGATGATTTATAAGTTTCATCCTTTTTGTTTTCTTTTGCATCAGCCCATTTTGTATTGTAAATACAACCGAAATATGGTGTTGTCTGGGTTCCGCTTTGCCAGTAATAGGCGCCGCAGAAATAATCTTCCGTGCCGGTTCCGTTAATTTGGGGACTGTAAGAGCCATCAAAATATATGTGCTCGTCGCCTTCAAGATATTCGCCTTTAGTAACAGGTACTTTTGAATCCATATCCAATACAGCGCCGATATATTTTCCCGTTCCTTTTAAATCAATAAGTCGCATATCGCTGTTATTTCTTATGTCGCCTATGGAATTTATTTCAGCGGCATAGAAAGGCATCATCTCTTGGTAATTATCTACATTGGAATCGTAACAAATTTCTGTATCAACGTTCATAAGGTCAAAGGGGCTGTCATTTATCAATCTGACTTTGCAGGAGCCTGAAAAGGGCATAGGCATTTTAAAGTACAGAAAACCGTCTTCATCGGCTCCGAAAAAGATTGATTTAGTGCAGTATTCCGGTGCACGTCTGTCCTTTCCGAAAGTGCTGAAACCAAAGAAATTAGCTAAGGGGACGTTTACATTTTCCTTTCCGGAAAAACTGATTGAAAGGTATAGATTTCTCTGTATAATATAGCTTTTCTTTACTGCACGGGTATTTAAAACTTTACCAAAAAGGGCAGGAAATTTTAAAATTTGCAGTTCGGGTATTCTTATTCTCAAATTCCTGATAACTGAGTTTTTGCCTGAAACAGCAATTAATTCTTCTGATTTTCCGGAACGGACTTTTATGTTCTGACTTTTTTCTTTGAATTTGCTTTTTACTTCAAAAGGTGTCCCGCTGCGGAAAGCAGGTACATTATTAAAGTTATCTTCTTCTATGCTGAGGTTTGTTTTGAGGTAGTCAATATGATAATAGAAGAAATCATCGTCAGTTACTATTTTAATTACAAGTCTTGAATTATATGTTAAAGGCTGATAGCATGTGTAACCGCTTTTTCTCATTTTTTTAAAATCATTTGAAATGTGAAGAAATCTTCTGTCAAAAAAACTGCACTCGCCGGAAAAAATAGATTTAATAGTGGCACATATTTTGGGAGTTTCTTCGTCGTCAAAGTAGAATTCCAAAAGGGCATTTTCATTGATATCGGGAAAAAACATTTTGGATATCATTCCATGTCCCATATCATCGAAAATAACATATTTGCCTTTTTCATCTTTGTAAAGACAGTTTCCGTAATCTTTGTTGGTACCTTTTCTGCAATAGCTGGTAGAAGTATAATTTCTTACATCATCTCTGAATATCGGCAGTTTTTCAATATCGTAAAAATTCTGCATATTATAAAATCCTTTCAAGCAATTGTGAATTTTTTAAAGGTGATTATTTTTAAACTGCGTTTATTAATAGAGATAAAGATACCACATTGCGTCAAAAAGTCAATGGTAAAAAATCGATTCTCCATTTTGTACAAATAAATACTTTTTAAGTTGTAGCTAATCACATAAAAAAAGAGCGAAGAAAACTTCGCTCAAAAAAATATTTTTAAATCTTCGCTGTTATATATTTCTGCACCGGTAAACATATCGGAAATAAAGGCCTGTTTTACAAAAATATGGGGAATGGCATAATCTGGCACACGTCCCGATAGATTTTCTTTTATATACTCTGCTGAAATAAAGTTATCAGGTGCATATACAAAAAGGTATTCAGGATTGTAAATTGACACAATGGAAGCTGCAATCATAACAAAAGCATCCTTTGTTATGTCTTTCCCTGAAATATCGGAGGCTATGGGCAGATTGTGAATTTCACCTGCATAGCCTGAAAAACCAGTGAGGAGCTTCCCTTCATTTACAAAGCCTGAACCGAAGCCGGAAAAACCTTGCTGAAATGCAGCAATGACTGAATTTTTGTTTTTAACATTTTCATCTCTGAGAGCTGAAAGGGTTAAAATATTCATGTCATTTTCGACTTTTATCACAGCCTGAGTTTTGCTTGAGTATCTTTCTCTAAAATCCATACCTTCAAGAGAGGAGAGCCTGAAGTTTTTTCTTATTATGCCTTTATATACAGGTGCCGGTAAAACGAAGGTAAGAGTTTTAAGATTTTTGAATTTCTCAAATATCTTTTCGGTTTCGCTGTCTATTATTTCGAGAGAAGATGAATCGTAGATCTCTCTCTGCGATGAATATACTTCATCTAAGCAGAAATTGCAGACTTTAGTAAAGATAGTGTCAATATCAATGATAATCGTTGCAATAAAGAAATAGTCGGTATTTATTTCAAATATCTGCGCTCTGCGTCCTGCTTTATCAGAAACAGTTCTTTCCTCACAGGAATGAAAAACATTGTTTTCTACACCGAGAGATACAAGTTTTTTAACTGTGGGAAAACTGAATCCTGTGTTTTCGGCAATTTCGGGCAAAGTAGCTTTTCTGGCTTTACGCAGATAATTACATATGATATTCAAATTTTCATTTTTAATTTTTCTAAGAGCTTGATTTTCCGTGTCATTCGCCTCCTAAATTTATTAAACCCACTTTAACAAAGATTTTGAAATTAGTCAACAGGGTTTAAATTAGCATAACGCTTTGCATGGATACATAATACCATATAAAAGTTACATATTACAAACTTGCTGAATTTGTGATAACAGTATAAAATAGTTAAGTAATGTTACAATAATTTATTGTAATTTATCTCACTTTTTGCAATAATTATGATTATTTTTCTTAATTTGAAAATTTTTTTGCGTTTATTAATTGAAAAAACTGATAAGAGGGGATAAAATGAATAAAATAGTATTTTCCGATCCGGCTAAATATTTTGAAGAAGCCTTTCCGGTTGGAAATGGTTTTTTTGGAGGAATGTATTACGGCGATGGTGAGAAAGGCAAAATCTCACTTAACCTGGATTCTCTTTGGAGCGGAAACGGAAAAAACAAAGGAAAAGGCTTTGCAGCGGATAAAATAGAGCTTGTAAGGGATACCATAAAAGCCGGAAATGTTAAAAAAACTGCAAAGCTTCTGAAAAAATACTTTTACGGTGATGATTCCGAAGCCTATGTGCCTTTGGGAAATTTATACATAAGAGATGAAAATCATGATCGTAAGGATTACAGCCGTGAACTTGATTTAGAAAAAGCGGTGGTTTCGGCATCATATACGCAGGGAGAATCTGCTGTAACCGAAGAATGTTTTTGCTCAAATCCAGATATGGTGTTGGCTGTGAGAATTAAATCTGACAGCAATGATTTAGCGAGAACAGTTGACTTTGAACCGGCGCAATACTGCGAAAAAAGCTATAAAGACAGCGAAATAAATTTTTTTGGAAGATGTCCCGATAAATGTTATCCTGTCACATTTTCATCCGGTGAGGGGACTATAAAATATTATTGCAGCATTAAAATAAAGACCGATGGTAAAAGGAATATTGACGACGGAATTAAAATCACCGAGGCGTCATATATAGAAATTTATTTTTCAGGCACTACTGATTTTTATGATTCAGATGCCAATGAGGAAAAAATATCCGCTGTAACTGAAAAGGCTGTACAGTCAGGATTTGAAAACTTAGAGAAAAAGCACATTGAAGATTACAGAAATCTTTATTGCAGGAGCAGCCTAAATATATCCGGAGATGATACAGCTGATAAAAGTGAAACACTTTTTAATTTCGGAAAGTATCTGCTTATATCTTCATCGAGAGCGGGTTCCATGCCGGCTAATTTGCAGGGAATCTGGAGTGAAAGTCGTGAACCTATATGGAAATGCGGATATACAATGAACATAAATCTGCAAATGAATTACTGGGGAGCAGAGCAAGTGGGACTGGGTGAATGTGTAGAGCCCTTAATTGCTTTTGTTTCAAGACTTAAAGAAAGCGGAGAAAGAACCGCAAAAGAGATGTTTGGCACTGACGGCTGGTGTGCTTTCCATAATTCGGATATATGGAATATGACCACACCGGTGGGCAATGAACACGAATCTGATCCCAGCCAGTATGCATGGTTTATGGGTGCAGCCGGATGGCTTTGTCTGCCGCTGTACGAGCATTTTCAGTATACAGGAGATAAAGAGTATCTGAAAAATGTGGCAATGCCGGTGATTGAGGGAGCCGTCAAATTTTATTTGGCGAATTTGGAAGAGTACAAAGGAAGCCTTACGGTTATTCCCTCTGCTTCACCTGAAAATACATATAGAAAATTTGGTGTAAAGCACGCTCTTTGCTGCGGAGCGACTATGGATAATTCAATTATCGAGGGACTGCTGAGAAGCTATATTGATTGCTGCGGTGCTCTTGGAACAACAGGAGAGCTTTCCGAAAAGGCAGAAAATGCTCTTAAAAAGCTTCGGAGACCTCAAATCGGTTCCGACGGAAGAATACTTGAGTGGGACAGGGAATATAAAGAATCTGAGGTAACACACCGTCATATATCTCATCTTTATTTTAATCATCCCGCATTCCTTAATTTTAACGGCGAATATGATGAAGCCATAAAGAAGAGTCTTTCTGTAAGAGGTCACGGAGGTACAGGTTGGAGCATTGCATGGAAAGCCAATCAGTATGCACGGCTTCACGACGGCGAGAATGCCTTGAATCTCATTAAACGTCATCTTAATCCCGTTGAGCCCTCAGCATCACTTGACTATTCAAACGGCGGCGGAACTTATCCCAATTACTTCTGTGCTCATCCGCCTTTTCAGATTGACGGAAATTTCGGAATCATGGCTGCAATAGGTGAAATGGTCATGCAGTCAAATTATGGATATATTGATATTCTGCCGGCTCTGCCGAAAAGCTGGAAATCGGGAAAGGTAAAGGGAATGAGAGCAAAGGGCGGATATAAAGTATCATTTGATTTTTCAGACGGAAAAGTTCTCAGCCTGATAGTGGAGCACGAGATAAAGAAAGAGTGTCTTGTAAAGGTAAACTCAGAGGAGCGCACCATTCCTACTAATGAATTAATCTGTTTTTCAGATTAACATAAAAGCCGATTAATGCGGCCTAAAAACTATTTTACGAATGGGGAGTGTCAAGGTGGAAAACACTAAAAAACAACAGAAGTATGTATCAATGCAGGAAATGATAATTTTCTTAATGGGCACCTTTTTCCTTACAATGATGCAGGGAATGCAGGGCAATTACCGTCAGGCATATCTGGTTAATGTTTTGCAGATTGATTCCGATTCTGTTGGATTCATCAATTCTTTTTGCACCATTGCGAGTTTTGCAATTAACTTCTTTTTGATGATGATTATTGACCGTGCTCCGAAAGACGGTAAGAACAAATTTAAGCCTATTGTTGCAACATGGGCTATTCCAACGGGAATACTTGCCGTGCTGCTTTTCTGGACACCGAGTTTTATTCCAAAAACCGGAGTAATTATAGTAGCTTATCTTATTGTCATACAGCTGGTTTATAATATTGCAAACACTTTTGCAGGAACTCTTAATAATATCGCCGTTGTTATCTCTCCAAATAATGAAGAGCGTGATACAGCCCTTACATTCCGTGGAATTGTCAACGCCATAGGAAATTCTGCGCCTTTGGTAGTTGTGCTTGTAGCAGGTCTTATCACAAAGGATGAGGGATTACAGTATCTCGGTTCAGCTGCCCTTTGTGCTCTTATAGGAACCATATTCATGCTCTGGGCAAGTAAAATGGTAAAAGAGCGCATTACATATACAAGTGAAAAAGTAAATCCTCTTTTGGGTTACAGAGATATTATCAAAAACAAATACGCCTGGATTGTGCTTATAAGCGAGTTCTTAAAGAATTTCAGAGGTATTGCAACTTATATGGGAATTTTCCTTGCGGCTGCACTTTTAGGTTCAACAAGTAAGTATATCCTTTTGGGACTCCCCACAGGCATAGGCACATTTGTCGGTATGCTTATAGTAAAAGCCTTTCTTAAAAAATTCAATTCAAAGCAGATATATATTGCCTCGGGTATTTATTCGGTTATTGCAAATACAATCGCATTTGTAATCGGAGTCGCTTACTTTAGGACAGGATCAGCAGTTCTTCAGATAGTTTTCATTATTTCGCTGTTCCTTATCGGCCTTCAGTTTGGAGCTTCAAACTTGCTGCCCTCAATGTTCCAGGCTGATATCCTTGAGGATATCGAACTTAAAACAGGTAAGCGTCTTGATGTAAGCCTTGGATTTGTGTGCGGAATAGGTTCAACTATCAGCGGAGCCATAGCTTCCGGTGTAGCGCCGCTTATTCTTTACGGAGACAATTCCATAATCCAGTACATGCAGCCCGTTGAGGGAGTTTATCCCGAACAGGCTCTGAGAACCAAAATACTTCTTTTGTTCTTCTATACAATTTTCCATGGTCTTATGATGCTTCTTGCCGGAGTACCGTTTTTCTTCTATCGCCTTACCGGAGAGCGTAAAGAGAAGATACACGCCGCTGTTTTGGAAAGACGTGAACGTATAGAAGAGAGCCTTAACGGAAAGACAGTAACAGAAAATGAAGAAGAAAATGACAGTGATAAAAAAGATACTGAATGATTAAGTTAAATAGTGGAGGATTTTTATGAAATTACCTGCATATCCGCTCATAACAGTTGACCCGTTTTTCAGCATCTGGTCAAAGAGCGATAAGCTGTATGACGGACCTACATATTTGTGGTGCGGAATAAAAAAGAGAATTACAGGAACGGTTTATATAGACTCAGTGGCCTTCAGATTTCTCGGAAGCGGCCAGTCAAAAGTAATAGAGCAAACCGATTTCGAGTTAACGCCTTATATTACCAAATATACTTTTGAAAATGAAAGTATAAGATTAAAGGTTTCTTTTTGGACGCCGCTTTTGCTTGACGACTTATACATAATGTCAACTCCCTGTTCTTATATAGATTATGAAGTTGAAGTTATCGACGGAAAAAGTCACGATATAGCTTTGGTATTTTCGGCGGGAGAAGAATTTTGCTATGACAAATGCATAAAGCGTGTTGTCAAAACAACTGGAAACGCCGGAAAACTGTCTTACGGAAAAATCGGACGTTTTGCTCAGAAACCTCTGAGTAAAACCGGAGACGGAGTTTCTGCGGACTGGGGATATCTCTATGTGTGCGGCGGTGAAATCTCTTTTGGCCTTACAAAAAAGAATGCGGTAAAATCTGTATTTAAATTTCCGCAGCTTACTGGAAGTGTTAAGGCGGGAAATATTGTAGCCTTTAACGATATACTTTCCATAGAATATTTCGGAAAGCAGCTTACAGGTCTTTGGAAAGAGAGATTCACATCCATTGAAGATGCAATAGCCTATTGTGATGAACACCACGACGAGCTTTTAGATGCAGTGGAGGAGCAGAACAAAAAAATCCTTGCCGATGCTGAAAAATTCGGTGATGACTACTGCAAAATACTTACCGCTGCCGCAAGACAGGTTCTTGCCGCTCATAAGCTTGTAAGGAATACAAACGGAGAGCTTCTCTATCTTTCAAAGGAATGTCACTCAAATGGATGTATCAATACGGTAGATGTATCATATCCCGCTGTTCCCATGTTCCTTGTCTATCGTCCGGAGCTTGTAAAAGCGATGATGACCGGAATTTTTGAGTTTTCACGTATGCCTGTTTGGCAGGCAGATTTTGCTCCCCATGACATCGGTACATATCCCGTTGCAGACGGCCAGGTTTATGCGCTTAAAAACAATTACACAAAGCGTATAAACAGGAGAACAATATATAAGAACAAAGATTTCGGTATTTTTAATCAGGACTGTCAGATGCCTGTTGAAGAGTGCGGAAATATGCTTATTATGTCCTACGCTTACTATTATGTAACCGGTGACGCTTCACAGCTTAAAGATAATTTTGATCTGCTTAAAAAATGGGCGGATTTCCTTGTTAAGAAAGGCATAGTTCTCGACAATCAGCTTTGCACCGATGACTTTGCAGGACACAGCGAGAAAAACGTAAATCTTGCAATAAAAGAGATTATGGGAATTGCCTGTTTCAGCAGAATCTGTGAAGTGCTTTCTCAGGAGGATAATGCTGTTTATTTTGAAACGGCCAAGAAGTATGCAGATGAACTGTGCAGTATTTCCCGAGTAAAGGATTATCTTACTTTCTCAGTGGGAAATGAAGAGAGCTGGAGCTTAAAATATAATCTTGTCTGGGATATCCTCTTTAAATTTAATCTTTTCCCGGAAGAGATTTATAAAGGCGAAAGCGAAAAATACCGTAATGAGCTCAATAAGTACGGCGTACCTCTTGATTACCGTAAGGATTTTACAAAGACGGACTGGATGCTTTGGGCTTCCTGCCTTGATGAAACAGGGGAGAATGTAAAGACATTTTCGTCCTGCATTGTTAAGTATCTTGCAGATACTCAGGATAAAAACTGCTTTACGGACTGGTATGAAACTAAAAAACCTGAGGAAAGAGGAATGAATCACCGCAGCGTACAGGCGGGCCTTTGGATGCCCGTGCTGAAGGAAAAAATATCAGAGGTGAAAAAAGATGAGTGAGCGCAGTTTTTATCTGATAACCGATACTCATTATTTTAAAAATTCTCTGGGAGCCACAGGCAGAGGCTACGATAAATTCATGCGGTATGAGCAAAAATGTTTTGCCGAAACCCAGGCTATAAATGAATCGGTATTTGAATATCTGGGAAACAGTGAAGAGACTGATACAGTACTCATTGCCGGAGATTTATCCTTTAACGGAGAAAAAGAAAGCCATCTGGAATTTATAAAGCTTTTGAAAGAGCTTCAGAATAAGGGGAAGAGAGTTTTTGTAATAACTGCCGGACACGATTTTAACGATCGTCCTTTTGCTTATGATGGAGACAAAAAAA
>CATXDC010000027.1 GCA_958366985.1 uncultured Oscillospiraceae bacterium | reverse complement strand
CCCGAGCTTCCATAGGATGGTTGCTCGGGCTTGGGTGTTGAGTTATTTTACAGCGGCTTTAAGCATTGGCTACAAATTGGCTACAACATAAAAGCCACTTGCAACTACTTCATATCTTGATATTTCGGTATCAAAATGGTATCAGAGAGCAATTTGAAGCCTGTTAAACCGCATTGTTGTGCGAAATTTCCGAAATTGGCGATTATTCCCACTCGCCAAATGAAAGGGAAACTTAAACAAGTTTGTTTTGGCAATATGGTACGATTTGATTTCTAATGATAGGAATTATCCAAAGTCTATAAGCAATATGGACTAATGCTATCAAATTTCTATCGGGATTTGCTATCGAAATCACTATGGGGTGATTTAATTTGTCCCTGCTGATTTATTATAGCACAGATTATCACAAAATGCAAGCGGAATTTCTATTTTTTAGCGTGAGTTATGATGGCATATAATTCAAATTTCTGTTAATCGAATACGTTATCCGTCCACAATTCACACTGCGTCATGACTGTCTGCACTGCATCTTCCATTCCCTCAGGTGGGTAACGATGACTTTTTAGCAGCTTCTTGATCAGCATACGCATTCTAGCTCTTGCTGAATCTTTCTTCTGCCAGTCAATGCTCTTGTTCTTACGGAGGGTTTCGGTAAGCTCTTTCGTTATCGCAATCAGCTCAGAGTTTTCATAAAAGTCCTTTACTGCCTGCGGCTTGGTGAGGGCGTCGTAGAATGCCAGCTCGTCAGCAGTTAATCCCATTTCTTGTCCTGCTTTTGTGGCATTGGCAATGTCCTTTGCCATTTTCATGAGTTCTTCGATTACCTGTTCGTTCGTGAGCATTCCATTAAGGTAAGCGTTCATCGTGCGCTGAATGATTTCAGAGAATTTTTCCGACTTTACCACATTCGTGCGGCGGTAAATATGTATTTGCTCCGCAATGAGCTTTTTCAGCAGTTCAACAGCGAGATTTTTTTCTTTCATCTTTGCCACATCTTCAAGGAATTTCGGGTCGAACAGAGAGAATTCCTCTTTCACATCGGAGAAAAGATTGATTACTCCGTCGCTCTTTATGCTGTGCTTCAGCAGTTCGTTGATACGAGCGTTCATTTCGGGCAGTGAAATTGTTTTACCTCCGCTGCCTTGATTTGAAATTCTCATAACCAGAACGCGGACGGCTTCAAAGAACGCAGCTTCAATGCGGAGCTGCTCATCTACTAATGAGGAGCAGAGAGAAAGGGACTGATGTAGCATAAGCGCTTCTTTTAGGAACTCCTCTTTATCTCCCTCTCTTGCAGGAGCTATGATAAAGTTTACTGCGCCGCTGATAGTTTTGGCACGGTCAAGGTCGCTGCCCGTATTGAAAGAGTGATAATCATAGCCGTGAAATAGGTCTTGGCAGCGTGAGAGCTTTTCAAGAAATTTCGGATAAGCAACCTTTCCGACATCTGTATCGCCATAATTCTTCCTGTCACGAACGGTATAGTCGTTCATAGCCTGTTTCAGAGCGGTAGCAATACCTACATAGTCAACTACAAGACCGCCCTCCTTGTCACGGAATACACGGTTTACTCTTGCGATAGCCTGCATAAGATTATAACCGCTCATAGGCTTATATACATACATAGTAGCCAGCGAGGGAACGTCAAAGCCTGTAAGCCACATATCAACTACAATAGCGATTTTCAGAGGACTGTTGTTATCTTTGAATTTTTTGGCAAGCTCGTTCTTGTGAGCCTTGTTGCCAATAACATCACGCCATTCTTCGGGGTCTTTGTTGCTTGATGTCATAACAACGGCAACTTTTTCCGTCCAATCGGGGTGAATTTCAAGTATTCTGTGGTAGATTTTCATTGCAATTTCCCGTGAATACGCAACAATCATAGCTTTTCCTGTTAGGAGATTTTCTCTGTTGTTTTCGTAGTGGTCGAGAATGTCGGTGACAAGTGTGTTAATGGTAGCGTCATTTCCGAGGATAGCTTCCATTCGGCTCAGTTCATGCTTACTCTGTTCGATAACACCTTGATCAGCTTGTGCAGCCATCAGGTCGTATTCCTTATCGATCGTTCTCAAAGTATTTTCATCGAGCTTGAGTTTTACGACACGGCTTTCATAATAAACAGGGCGTGTCGCGCCGTCCTCTACCGCCTGCGTCATATCATAAATATCAATGTAATCACCGAATACCTCGCGGGTACTTTTGTCTTTGGAAGATATAGGTGTACCTGTAAAGCCTATGTATGTTGCATTTGGCAGATTATTTCTGATGATACGGGCGGTTCCGTATTTCAGTTTACCAGTTTCGGCTTCAACGCTTTCGGCAAGACCATACTGTCCACGGTGAGCTTCGTCAGCCATAACGACAATATTTCTGCGCTCGGAGAGTGCTTCATCAGCTTCCTCAAATTTCTGCATAGTGGTGAAAATTATGCCATTTGCCTTTCGTCCTGCAAGTAATGATTTCAGGTGTTCACGGCTTTCTGCGTGAATGGGATCCTGTCGCAAAAATGACTTGCACTTTGCGAACTGACCGAACAGCTGGTCGTCAAGATCATTTCTGTCCGTCATTACAACGATAGTGGGGCTGTTGAGCGCACTTTGAAGCAAATGAGCATAGAACACCATAGACAGCGATTTTCCGCTGCCCTGCGTATGCCAGAACACGCCGCCCTTACCATCGGTAACAGTAGCTTTTTTCGTGGACTCAATCGCTTTCTTAACTGCAAAATACTGATGATAGCCTGCAAGTATCTTAATTTCTTTCGTGCCGTCATCGGAGAAGCAGATAAAGTTCTTGATAATATCAAGAAGGCGTTCTTTTTGGAATATACCCTCAAAAAACGTGTCAAATTGAGCATACTGTGTGTTTTCGTAGTTTCCGTCCGTTGTTTTCCACTCCATAAATCTATCCTCTCCGGAGGTGATTGTTCCGGCTTTAGACGTAAGCTGGTCAGACATAACGAGGATAGCGTTGTAGATAAACAAAGAGGGAATATCGTACATATAGTTGCGGAGCTGTAAATACGCTTCGGAAGCGTCAGTTTCCTCACGGGAGGGAGATTTCAGTTCAAACACAGCAACAGGAAGGCCGTTCAGAAAAACAATAACATCTGGGCGCTTTTCTGCGTTCTCAACGATTGTCCATTGATTTGCGATGATAAAGGAGTTGTTAGCTGTGTTCTCATAGTCCGCAAGATAAACGATAGTAGAGCGCTCCTCGCCTTTTTCTGTATAGCGAACAGGAACGCCGTTCTGGAGATAGTCCATAAATACAACGTTCTTCTGGACTAGCTCGCCGTTTTCAAAATTGCGGAGTTTAAGCAATGCGTCCTGAATAGCGTCATACGGCGCTTTAGGATTAAGGCGGCGTAAACTTTCCTCCAAAACATCATCATAAAGCGGAGATGAAAAGTTTCGGTCTATGTCCGGACCGTATACATAGTCATATCCCATGTTGCTTTGGAATAGGTCTATGATTGCGTTTTCATAGTTGGCTTCGGTGTAGGGCATATTCTATCAGCTCCTTTATATCTCTACGCTTGACATTCTGCAATTATCGTATTTATATGTTTGATGTGGAAATGGTTTTACTGATAAATCATACACACATAAGGTGGGTAGTTCAAGCGGCGGAGTAATATGTTCAAATAGTTTATACGGAGTGTACCAAAACAAGTAGTCGATACCTTTATTATAGAATGCTTCAAGGAAAGCCTTATCTATAAAATGAAAGTGAGGACGACCACTCATTCCGTCACCTTTGCGCATTTGCTTTTTAGTATCAATAACCTGTTCTGATTCAAAATAGGCTGATGATTCATCGAACACGAGGAATATCACTTTATAGCCCGGATGATTTTCTTTGTATAATGGAATGCTGTCAATATGTTTTGAAATAACACGCTGAAAGCATTTCAAGTATAGATTATAATTATGATCTTCATGTGTCGAAAGTTGTGTATCGCCGTTTAGGAATACTCTTGCATTAGGAAATTGATTTAATATACCCGATTGCTCCAGTTCCTTAAACATTTGCCTTTCATGAGCTATTGAGGGATTATACAGCTTGCCTTTTTTACCTTTATGCTCATGATCGTTCACGCGCATAACGTCCATCATGATTTTGTACTCGTCAGAGTAAAAATCAGGCGGAGGGGCTGATTTTCCGGAAGAATCAATCCAATTATCCCAATTGTCTTGATTACATACTTTATCTAAAATGCTCTCCAATTCAGGAGTTGGCGTAGGGAGTAGAGCAATTCTTTGTAATCCCGTTATATAGAATAATTGCAGATGCTCTATAATATCTGCTTCATTCTCACCAAATATCATAAGACACCTCCTAACATAAATGAAAATTTACGCTTGCAAATCGCCTAAATCTTGACCTCTGATACGTCAATCTCTCCATTCATCAGTTTTGGCAGGAGAGTGTCACGGAGAACGGCAAGACGTTGATTCTCATATTGATTATTGATTATTAGTTCAAACATGGGAGTAGTTTGTTCGTTGAAGACATTTATCTCCGTTTGCTGAGGAATGACACAAGGTATAGACAATATGTCTGAGGCACTTATATTAGGCTGCGCACTTCCTTGTCCACGATTGATGATATCTGTGATTATATCGGGCTGTTTGAGGGTGCTATATATGAATGGAACTCTATTAATGGGATTATCGCCAAGAAAAAATTTTCCAACGCGCTGATTAACCAGTATTGTTTTAGTTGCTTTGGGCACCATGGTAAATTTACCGATGGTAGCTCCAGTCATTGCAATTAGAAGGTCACCGCCCGAAACGATAAAGTCTTTTGCGAGTGCTACTTTGTCTTCAGAGACATAAGAGCAGTCTGCCAGACTTAGATAATCCTGATTTATGGAACCAATTTTCACAACGGGAACACCTGAATCTTGCCACCACTTACTTTTGAATGCAAAGCCGGATTTAAGGGCACAGTAATCACCTATACAACCATTTTTAGGTTTATCTTCAATTAATGACGCATATATACAAAGTGCTTGCTGCTCTAAATTACAGTTTATATCATTATTAAGAGCAATTTTCGCATCTATATCAGCTAACAATGAAACAATTTTCCTTTGAACAGCAATGTCATATACATTGACCTCGAATTTCATAATTGCTGCCTTGTCGCCCCTTGGCATTTTAGTTCCCTTTGCAGTAGCAGTAGCATAATCAAAGAAAACATCATCAGCGAGTAGATAATAAAGATAATGCGGGTCTATGTCGGCGTTCGCTCTTAACACAAGAACATCATTTGAGCAACCTCCGTCAAATGTTGCGTACCATATTTTCTTAAAATAAGGACGGATATTTGAAATTAGAACATCATTTGACTTAAATGCTTGAGTTTGATTTACTGTTGGGAGAGATGTAGCCGTTGTTATTCCAGCCTTGTTAGGCAACATATTCTCTGTGGATATGTAAGAGGTTTTCGATAATAAAGCCACATCAATCTTTTCATTTGCAAAGGAACAAATATCGTTCAGTTTACACTTTATACCCAATCGCCCCCAGTTTCTTACGGATTTCTTCTTCCAATTCGTGTGATTTAGCAAACATATCCGACAGCTCGGAAGTGAGCCTTGTCATTTTCTCATCGAAAGGCTCACCATCGTCTTCATGTTCCTCTATTCCGACGTAGCGACCAGGCGTTAAAATATAGTCCTGCTTTGCAATATCATCTGTTGTTACGGCAGCGCAGAACCCCTTTACATCTCCAAGGGTTCCATTCTGGAAACTTTCAAAAGTATCAGCTAGTTTCTGAATATCCTCGTCGGTCAAATCTCTATGCTTGCGGTCAACCATATAGCCCATATTGCGAGCGTCTATGAACAGAGTTTTGCCTTTCTGCTGCTTATTCTTTGAGATAAACCAAAGTGTAACAGGTATAGTAACGCTGTAAAATAGCTGTGTAGGCATAGCAACAATGCCCTCAACTAAATCAGCTTCAATTATGCGTTTGCGTATTTCTCCCTCGCCGCTGGATTGTGTAGAGAGCGCCCCATTAGCAAGCACCAGACCAATTTTGCCGTTCGGCGCAAGGTGGTGTATCATGTGCTGTATCCAAGCATAGTTAGCATTTCCGGCAGGTGGAACGCCGTACTTCCACCGGACATCGTCAATCAGC
The DNA here is from genome assembly GCA_958366985.1 of uncultured Oscillospiraceae bacterium. Lineage (GTDB taxonomy): Bacteria > Bacillota > Clostridia > Oscillospirales > Acutalibacteraceae > UMGS263. The sequence goes on along the minus strand of CATXDC010000027.1, from coordinate 10,593 downwards.
TTGTCCTGTCCCCAATTTGAAAGGTTGAACGGGGGATTAGCCATTATGAAATCAGCTTTTAATGACTTGTGTAAATCATTGAAGAATGTATCAGCGTGATACAGACCGAAATCCGCGTCAATACCACGGATAGCCATGTTCATCTTTGCCATTTTCCATGTATCAGCGTTGGATTCCTGACCGTAAACAGACACTTCACCGCGGTTATTACTGTGAGCCTTTATAAACTTTACCGACTGTACAAACATACCTCCGGATCCGCAGCAGGGGTCGTAAACTCGACAGTTATCAAATGGCTTGAGTATGGATACGATAGTTTTTACGATACTTGACGGAGTATAGAATTCGCCGCCCTTTACACCCTCATGTGCTGCAAACTGTGCAATGCAGTATTCATAGGTGCGACCAAGCAAGTCCTTGCTGTCGTCTGTATCGTCCATATCCATATTGTTGGTAAATATATCAACTACATCGCCCAACACGCGTTTGTCCAAATCGGGATTTGCATAATTTTTCGGAAGAACATTTTTGAGCGATTTATTCTCAGCTTCAATAGCTCTCATGGCGTCGTCGATAACAGCACCTATTTCCGGGGTATGGGCAGCGGCAGAGATTGTACTCCATCGTGCCTGCTCAGGAACGAAGAAAATGTTATCAGCTAGATATGCGTCTTTATCATCTTCAAAACCGTCACCGACTGCTACAAGCTCATTAAACTTGCGCTCAAATGCGCTTGAAATATATCTCAGGAAAATTAATCCAACTATTACTTTTCTGTATTCAGCCGCAGGGATATGTCCCCATAGAACGCAAGCGGCGTCCCAAATCTGTTTTTCAAAGCCGATGTTTGCGTTATTTTTGTCGCTCATCGCCATGTCCTCCTGTTTATATCAAATGCAATGATATGTCATATTTTAGATGTTATTTATTAAATTATATCACAATAGGGGGAAAGAATCAATACATTTTTACAAAAAAGTGTCTATTATTGATTTCATGTATCAATAATAGACACTCGTGATGGTATCTGACTGGTATTTTATGTGGGCATTCTTAAATGTTTAGTTTCTTTTTGCTTACGAATTAGGTTATCAATATAGTTTCCCTCCACAATATCCTCATAAGCCTTAATCAGCTCCTTAACCCTTTTCAGACCATTCTGCTGAATATCAGCATTATCCCCATGAGAACGAAGCTCATGAATTGTATGCTGAAGTTCCTGCGCCTTTTCGTAAATGCTGTCACGCGAGGTCAGCCCAAACTCGCCGATAGTTTGAAGCTGCCCCACAAGGTAGTTCAGATTTGCGTCGTTGGTATAGGAGTAGACCTTTTTCTGAATAGACTTCTTCGGTGTAATATGGAAATCCCGGATAGCAATAGTAGTTTTCAGAATAGCGGCGCAGAACTTTTTCTCAATGTCACAGCTTTTATTCATGCGTTCCTGCACCTTGCGGGTGTAAACGTGCCTGTTCGCAATTCTCTTTTCAAGGCTGGCAGTAAGGTATTCATCGCCGAGAGATTTCAGCCGTACAAACCTTTCAGCAGACTGAGCCTTTACGGCAATGTACTTTCCACGCTTGATTTCGTAACCACGCTCTTTCAGCTTGTCCAACAAATCGTCAATGCTCTCTGATGAATACACCAGCCTGTCTATGTCAAACGCCATTTGTTCACGGATATAGGGCATTTTTTCATACGGCTTGTAATGTGATGAAATAGCATTCGCCGTTTTCATCGCATAGCTTGGAATATACAGCGCAGCATTTTCCTCAACGAACGGAATTTTTGCACGGCGCAGCCCATCGGCAACATATTGCAGCTTATCCTCTGAAAAGAAATCCACAGGGATAAAATCAGCCGCAGCCTGCTTGCTGAGCATGGATATAGTTTCGTTGCGCCTGGTGATTTCAGAACGCAGAAAATCGTTCTGGTTTTTGATGAGAGCAATTTCCTCTGCTGTGTATTCACAATTATCTTTCTTTTTCAGCTCTGTTATGCAGTTTTGGATTATCTGTAAATTCTGCGCCTGATGTGCAAGCACCTTGTATTCTTCAACTGACAAATGTCCACGGTGGATATTCTTATCATCACGGAGCAATCCGTGTTTATGTAAGATTTCCTCCATGTAAGAGCGTTCGCTCTCAGACCAGGATGTCCACTCGTTCTGCATTTTGTTGGATGAGGAAAATCCCTGCTCACGCAAAGCACCGCTCATGGAATTTTTGACCGGCAGACCTTTTCGGTTCTTTTTCGTCAGAGGTACGAAATCTATATGTAGGTGCGGTGTACTCTCGTCAAGGTGCATAACCGCATTGAAAACTTTCAGATTCGGATTTCGTTTTTCAAAATCTCGCATATATTCATCAAGCATATCCTGCGCAGTTTCCCAGTTTTCAGAGTTCAATCCGCATTCCTGCATATCTCCGAACTGCACAACTACCTCATAGAACAGCTTTCCTTTTCCAGAATTTTTGATGTGCTCGTAGTAATCGGTAATTTTACGGTCAGCACGGTTCTGTTTACTGTTGTATTCAGCTAAGGAATCGTCAAAAAGCTGATGATAGAAATTCCGCAGGTCAATTTGTGTATATATTATGTTATCGTTTATTCTGGCAGGGTCAACGTTTGCGGCGATAATTTCACGGTTATTGTGTTCGAGAACTCCGCTGTCAACTCTGAAAGAAATAGACATTTTCTGCTCCGACATAAAAGCCCCTTTCGCAATATTTTCAAAAATGCAGAACCGGAATTAAAGCCGAAAATTGCATTTCTGAAAGGAAAAGTTCTGGTTAGATGGTTCGCACAGCGGTTGCTGTCAAAGTTACTTAACTCAATAGTGATATTGACAAGGCACAGCCTCGTCAGTATCACATTTCGTCAGGGAGAGTATACCCTGAAACCCCGATTTTTTCAAAACTGAAAAATAAGCAGATTTTAATTTCTGCGAAAATCGCAAAAATTAGGAAAAGCGAGAATCGCTGAAATGAAAACAGCAGCGGATTTTGCACCGCCACTGTTTTATGGCTTATCCTCTCAGCTGCAAAACAATCTGCTCCATAACCTCATGGTCCACCACCAGCGAGCGAGTTTTCTCCCAGGCAGCTATTTCAACAAAAGTCCTCGGGCGAGGATTTTTTTCAGCATACTGCCTGCTGAGCAGTTCCCACATCTGCAATGCCTCACGGTCAATAAGTAGAGGGATTATCTCCCACCTGCCGTTTGCTTTCAGCGGAGGGATTTCATCGGGGTAGTTCGTTTCCATGAACCGCTGCCAGGCTTCTCCCCAGCGGTCTATTGATGTATTTAGGATTTCTTCGTTCATAGTAGTTTTCCTTTCCAATAATATTTGCGTGACGGTTTGTGACGGCTGTGACAGTTTTTAGATACCGGAGCCACTGTCACCAAAACCGTCACTGCCGTCACGAACTGTCACGGAGCTGATAATGCAGCTCAATTCTGCGACCGTCATGTGTTCGGCTGCATTTGTAGATTATGCCGTACTCATTGAAAAGTCTGCCTGCGTTAACGTTCAGCCTTTTCGTGATTGAGTTTACGGGAATATCTGCGTCTGTTTTCTCAAGAAGCTCGGTTGCAGTTCCTGCCCAATCGGGATTGTCAGCCGTAACGAATTTTGAGATTTTCTCCAGCAGCGGTTCTGGAGGATCCTGCCAGAGTTCTGTTTCTTTTCGCTGAAGCTCCCAATAAAGCGTGTCCTGATTTTTTATGAGTATCAGCTTCTGCTCCTGCTGGTCGCGCCCGGAGATTTCAAGAGTAGCCGTATTGGCCGTGCGCTTGTCTTTATAAAGGATAAACGCACCATCAGCCGCTCCCAGCAGTCCGTTCGTTCCGGAAATCATATCGAAATTATCATCGGACTTCTGTTTGCGTGTGTGATGAACCAGAAGCATACATAAATTGTGACTGTCTGCAAACTCCTTCAGCTTTGAAATTGCCTGATAGTCGTTTCCGTAATTATAGTCGCTGTTGGATTCACGGATTTTTTGCAGCGTATCAATGATTATGAGCTTTACGCTTGAGTGCTCCTGCTGAAAACTGCTGAGCTGCTGTTCAAGAACTCCGTTGATACTGTCAATCTTGGTAGCAAACAGAAGATTGTCGTTTTTCTCGCTGCCGAACATACGATACAGCCGTTTCTGTATTCTTGCGAAATCGTCTTCCAACGCAAAATAGGCAACGTCACATTTGTGGACATTGTATTCCCACATCGGTTTACCCATGCTGACATGATAAGCAAGCTGCGCCATAAGGAAGCTCTTTCCTATCTTTGGCGCGCCAACAAACAGGTAAACTCCCGCATAAAGCAGACCGTCAATAATCGGCTGCCTTGTCTTGTAAACGGTATCAAACAGCTCGCTCAATGTCATGACGTGGATATAATAAGGATCAGCCATTCTGCGCATAATTTCCTGATAATTTATATCTTCGCCCTTGAAATCTTCGGAGTTTTCTGCTATAATGTTACTGTTAGAGGTTTGATTAGACTGCTCCGCACCTATTGCCGTAGGTGCATAAGGCGCAGTCTTTTCATTTTTGTACATCATTCCTCACCGCCTTTTATGCCACCAAGCGTAGCAGTTATGAGGTTGATAGTATCAAGCAGGTCGCTGTTTTCTGCGGTAGATTCGTTCTTTCTCAACTCGTTAAGAACCATTGCAAGTTTATCTTTCAGAGCCTTGTAAACTCTCGGATTTGGCTGAACAATGATTTCCCGTCCGAGGACGCGGTATATTATGTAGTCCTGCTTGGTAAGCCCCGAAAGCTGTACCGCAGTATCAAGCGCAGCGTTTTCCTCCTCTGAGCAGCGGAACGATACGATTTTTCCCCGAAATCGTCCCTTGTGGTCAAGAGATTTAGCAGACATTTTCATCACGCTCCTTTTGTATACTGTTCAGTTTGTTTGCCATTTCCGTCTGCGTGGAGGGGAACATATGAGCGTATCTGTAAGTTATGTCAATACTCTCATGTCCCACACGCTCTGCAATTGCCACAGCGGAGAATCCCATTTCAATCAGCAGTGAAATAGCGCTATGCCGCAAGTTGTGGATTTTAATTCGCTTTACGCCTGCAATTCTGCTTCCTCGTTCCATTTCATGCTTGAGATAATGCTTCGTGATAGGAAACAGACGGTCGCTTTTCTCAAGTTTATAGAACAGTCCTATGTACTCTTGCATTTCCTCGCAGAGAATATCCGGCATTACAATGGTGCGGTTACTTTTCTTGGTTTTCGGCGAGGTTATCACGTCCTCCTTGTGGATTCGCTGATATGACTTGTTAATAGTTACGGTTTTCGCATTGAAATCAAAATCGTCCGGGGTGAGCGCAAGCAGTTCACCCTCGCGGATACCGCACCAATACAGCATTTCAAACGCATAGAATGAAAGCGACTTGTCCATGACCGCCTCGGAAAATTTCTTATATTCCTCCGAGGTCCAGAAGATTATATCCCGGCGTTCTTCCTTACCCATGTTTCCTGCTTTGGCAGCCGGATTTGTGGTGAGTCCGTAATATTTGACCGCATGATTGAAAAGGCAGCTCAGCTGATTGTGTATCGTTTTCAGATATGTAGGAGAGTAAGGCTCTCCCTTGCTGTCGGTTAGCAGCCTTATTTCGTTCTGCCAGTCTATCACGTTTTTGGCGGTTATTTCAGACAGCTTCCTTTTCGCAAAATAGGGAAGTATTTTCTGTTGAATGACCGATTCCTTGCTGAGCCATGTATTTAGCTTCAGGCGGGGCTTTACGTCCTTTTCATAGAGTTTTACGAAGCTCTCAAAGGTCATGTTGGGGTCTGATTTCTTCTGCATAAGGAACTCGCGTTCCCAGTCAAGTGCTTCGTGCTTGGTCTTAAAACCACGCTTCAGCTTTTGCTGTCGTTCGCCTTTCCAGTCAACATAGCGGAACTGAACGTACCAGGAGCCGTTATTCTTGTCCTTGAAAGCTGCCATGTTTAATCACTCTCCTTATCGTTCGGCAGTTTGTTTGAGTGGTAGAACTGTTCCATGAAAAAGTTCCTGTCAATTCTCCCTGAAATTGTGATACAGCCTGTTTTCGCAAGCTCCTTGTTGAGCCTTCTGATGAGCTTATAGGCGTATGCCTCGGAAACATCGAGGATTTCCGCAACTTCATCTACTCTCATAAAAATAGACTTGGACATATTTTCACCTCCTTTCACTAAACAATTATGTTTAGATTTCCTATATTGTATTATACTAAACAAATTTGCTTTTGTCAATAGCTTTTTGAAAGAAAATTAAACATATCTGCTTATTTTCTATTGACTATCTTAAACCTTTATGCTATACTAATATGTATCAGAGGAGATGATTTGTATGGCAATAGGTGAAAGAATACGATTTATACGCAATTTACGCGGCATGACGCAGAAGTGGCTTGGCATATCCTCGGGATTGCCGGAAAAGACTGCCGATATTCGCATGGCGCAGTATGAGAGCGGAACCCGCGTCCCGAAAGCAGAGCAGACGGAGAAGATAGCCGAAGCGTTGAATGTATCTCCGGCTGCGCTTAATGTTCCCGACATTGAGAGCTACATCGGAGTTATGCACACGCTGTTTGCGCTAGAGGATTTGTACGGATTTAAAATTGACGAAGTTGACGGCGAGCCAGTTATCCGGTTGAACAAGAACAGCAAAGAGTACATGAAAATGTTCGAGATGTTCACAGCTTGGCAGCGTGAAGCGGAGAAATGGCACAACGGTGAAATAACAAAAGAGGAATACGACCAGTGGCGCTATCGTTATCCGCTTCCAAGGGCAGAGCAATTTCACAAAGAGCTAAGTGTAAAGCGCAAAACTGAAGAATAACAAAAAAGGCATTACCGACTGCATAAGTCGATAATGCCTAATTTATTTGGATACACCTGCAAACCGCTTGCTCGTTTTACAACAAATAAGCGTCTGCACCTGCTATCATTTTGCTATCGAATCGGGGTAGATGGTCTTGTAAATGGCTCTGTTAAGCCACTTGCTTGAAAATTCCATTATTCCCACTCGTCTTTCTTAAGGTTTCTCTACATTTTCTGAGTTTACAAACCCGCATTGTTAAGCCATTCTTTTATTTGAATTATATGAAATATATTTGCTGAAAGAAAAAATGTTGCCAAATTGTTGCCGATGCTTTTTTTGCCGCGACGATTGCGACAGATGCGACGGTTATTTTGATATTAAGCAAGTTTAGTTGAAAAAATGTATTAAATTGAATGGGCAGAAGTTCTAAGATGCACATGGTAAAAAATCATTCTTTTGCTGTCAGAACTGTTGACTTGACTTTAATAATGTGGTATAATGTTGATTAGAAAAAAGATACATATAATTTCGGCAGGAGGATTATTTAAATGTCAGCACTTCATTTATCAGATACTGAAAAGCTTGGTTTATCGAAAAAAGCACTATCTGCGGAGGAATATGCAAATTTCCGTGCTAATTATCAATCCTATCTTGAAAAGATCAAAAAAGCTTCCCTGGCTAATGAAAATGAGGAGCATATAAAAAATATCATTAACGATTTCCTGAGAATGAACTTTTTTAGTGAGTCGAAATATACTATAAATACTGACGGAAACATTGATAGTGCTATAAAGGAAAATGATGATCTTTTGGTTATTATCGAAACCAAAGCTCCCAGCAATAAAGCCGAAATGATAACTGAATCCAACATTAACCGCAAGGCATTCCATGAAGCAGCATATTATTATCTTGAACGCGCTGTTGATACGACCAAGTCAAAAGCAATGATTTTCACCAAGTGCCAGCTTAGAAGGCTTATTGTTACTGATGGCATAAATTGGTTTCTGTTTGATATTAACAAAATTCATAGCATAACAGATGGAAAAATCGAACATGCTTTTTATCAGTATAAAAATGGTCAGCGCCCTTATAAAGATGATACAGCGGCATTTTACGAGGAACTGCGTCAGTATTTTGATGAAATGAATGTTAACGAAAAGCTGGAATATCTTTATTTTAATGTTGAGGAAGCAGGAAGAAGTAAATCCCAACTCAGTACTATTTTCAAAATTCTATCTCCTGATTACCTTACAAAAACAAGGATAAAATTTAATTATGAACCACATAAGCTAAATGAAAAATTCTATCATGAGCTTCTTTATATCATGGGTTTAAAGGAGGTTGAAAAGGATAATCGTGTTTTGGTAGAGATAGATACTAGTATCACGAATTCACTGTCCTTCCAGATAAACAGGCTTCTCAACAAGAAAGATACACCCGAGTCTGAGATTGACCAGCGTATTTTTGAACTGGTAATAATATGGATAAACAGACTGCTTTTTATAAAACTTTTTGAGGGGCAGCTTATTTCTTTCAATTCCGACGAATCCGCATATCACATTCTTGATAACGAGAAAATTCAGAGCTTTGAAGATCTTGAATGTCTATTCTTTGAAGTACTCGGCAAAAAGAAACGGGAAGAAAACATTTTCTTCAATCAGTTTTCGGAAATCCCCTACCTTAATAGTTCCCTGTTTGAGAAACAGGACATTGAAACAGGGCAGGGTGTATATCACAATGGTATAATGATCAGTGAATTAAAGAATGAACCTATTCGTCTTTATTCTTCATCTGTGCTTGGCAAAAAGATAAAGAAAGATCCGGATATTCTTACCTATATCATTGATTTCCTTAACAGCTATAATTTTGCGTCTGATGAAGCAAATGTTGATGAAAACAGTTCTCGTGAAATCCTTGACGCAGCCGTTCTTGGACTTATATTCGAAAAACTGAATGGTTATCGTGACGGTTCCACCTATACACCTTCCGTGATTACAGATTACCTTGCAAAAGAAACAGTTGAGAAAACCGTTTTGCAAAAAGTAAATATTGAAATGGGCTGGAAGTGTGGCTCGTTGGTGGATATCCGCAATAAGCTTGACACGCTTGAGCAGAGAAAACGCGTCAATGAGATTATTAACTCAATAACCATATGTGACCCATCGGTAGGATCGGGACATTTTCTGGTATCCGCTCTGAATTACCTAATTGCAGCAAAAAAGGAATGTGAGGTTCTCTTTATTTATGGAACGGACAAGCTGCTGAAAGATTGCCAGATTTTCGTAGAGAAAGATGTCCTTTGCATAAAGTATGGCGATGGTTCACCTTTTGTTTATAAGAGAAAGAGCAATGAATCCCGCGAGATTCAGGGAACTTTGTTTAATGAGAAGCGCACGATAATCGAAAACTGTCTGTTCGGATCTGATATCAATGTGACAGCTGTGTCTATATGTCAACTTCGCTTATGGATTGAGCTGCTGAAAAACGCATATTATGACAACGGAGTAATGGAAACACTCCCGAATATTGATATAAATATCAAAACCGGTAACTCGCTTACATATTATGCTAAATTTGAAGTTGGAGAAAGTATCATTAAGTCCAACAAGAATTCAAGCGAGGTAGATTCTTCCGACTTAGCTTCACTCAGGGAATATCGTAATTCTGTTAAGGAATATAAAAGCTGCTCTGATAAATTTAAGAAGAAGCAGATAATTGCCAAAATAAAGCAGATAAAAGACAATTTGTTCTATAATGACGCTCAGCAGCACCTAGAAGATAAGAAAGATTCAGCTAATAAGTTTGATAATGCAATTGAGTGGGCTATAGAGTTCCCGGAGGTAATAGATGAAAACGGGAAGTTTACAGGATTTGATATTGTTATAGGTAATCCCCCGTACATACAGCTTCAGAAAATGAACAATGGCGCAGATGCGCTTGCCAAAATGAATTATGCTACATATGTACGTTCAGGCGATATATATTGCCTGTTTTATGAGCTTGCCTATAAACTACTGAAAAAGAATGGAATGCTTGCTTATATTTCTTCTAACAAGTGGATGAGGGCAGGCTACGGCGAAGCTTTACGTAATTTTCTGGTTACCAAAACCGACCCGGTACAGCTTATCGACTTTTCTGGAGAAAAGGTGTTCCAGAAAGTCACTGTTGACGTTAATATTCTGATTTATCGCAAAGCCGAAAATCAGTTTAATACATTATCCTGCATAATCAAAGGCTCAGACTGGCGAAATAATTTGAGCGATTATGTTCGACAGCACGCTGTCAGCAATCGTTTCGACAGTTCCGGCAGCTGGGTGATCCTTTCTCCTGTCGAGCAGTCTATTAAGAGGAAAATTGAGAGCATTGGAACTCCTCTGAAAGACTGGAATATTAAAATTTACCGTGGCATTTTGACAGGTTACAATGAAGCATTCATCATTGATCGAAAGAAAAAGGACGAACTGATATCTGCTGACCCAAAGAGTGCCGAAATTATACGACCGATTCTTAGAGGCAGAGATATCAAACGCTACGGCTTTGATTTTGCTGATCAGTATATTATAGCTACTTTCCCAAGTAAAAACTATAACATTGATGACTATCCTGCTGTAAAAGAGTATCTCCTTTCTTTTGGAATTGAGCGTCTTGAACAGTCCGGTAAGCAATATACTATAAATGGCGAAATCGTCAAATCCCGAAAAAAGACCAATAATAAATGGTTTGAAACTCAGGATAGTATAAGTTATTGGGACGATTTTTCTAAGCAGAAAAT
>CATXDC010000026.1 GCA_958366985.1 uncultured Oscillospiraceae bacterium | reverse complement strand
CTTTTGAAAGAGCTTCAGAATAAGGGGAAGAGAGTTTTTTTATTATCTGCCGGACACGATTTTAACGATCGTCCTTTTGCTTATGATGGAGACAAAAAAATATCTCTGACCAAAAAAGCAGAGCTGTTTGATAATTCCTATGACTGCGGCACAACCTTTGTAGATGACGGATTCATAAAGAAAAGACCGGAAGGAACCAAAAGGGATGAGCTTTTTGACCTGTACTATGATTTCGGTTTTAAACAGGCAATTGCCGTTGACAGAAAGCATCTTTCATATGTAGTGCAGCTTTTTGACGGTGTTCGGTTGTTGGCTCTTAATAACGACGGTGACTGCGATAAATTTATAACTTACGACGATGAGCAGTTAAACTGGATAAAGGAGCAGGCGGAAAAGGCGAAAGAGGACGGACAGATGATGTTTGCCATGAACCACTATCCGCTGCTTCCAGGTCAGCCTTTGTTCGGACTTATTCCTACTGCTGTGCAGCAAAACAGCGATAAAATCACCGATATGCTTGCAGATTTAGGTGTACATCTTGTCTTTACGGGACATATGCACAACCAAAGCATAAATGAAAAAATAACTGCTGCCGGAAATAAATTTTACGATGTCTGTACAGGTTCCGTCATTGCCTGTCCGGCGTATATGCGCTTTGTGACAATCAAAGACGAAGCGACAGTGGATATTAAAAGCATCCCGACTCCGGATTTTGAATGGGATACACAGGGAAAAAGCTGTAAAAAGTATTTATCGGATTTATTTGACAGCATGATTCTTAATATTCTTGATGATATGAAATCAAATCCCAAAGTGGTATTGAAAAAATTCGGAGTACAAAATGCAAAAAAACTTTATCCTGTTGTGGAACTGGTAGGAAAAGTTTTTTCAGTCTTAACTGTCGGAAAAGCATGCAGGCTCCTGCGGGTAAAATGCAGTTCTGAAATTAAGGATATGCTTGTTAAAAACTATGTAGCGGAGCTTGTACGAGGCGTGTTTGAAGGTAATCAGACCTTTAAAGAGGGTACACCTAAAGGCGATGTTTTTCTTGGAGTGCTGGATAGGATTAATCCTCTATTAAAAAAAATGCAGCTTAAGGATATCAACGGCCAGCCTGTGGATCTTTACGATACCCTTAAAAACACCGCCGGAAATTACGGAATAGACGATTATAATACAGTCTTAAAACTTAAATAAAATCAGAATTTAAAGGAAACGAAAATGAAATATTCCTTTTATCACATTACGGATCCCCATTATTTTTCTAAGAAAAATTATGATGGCGATCCATGGGCTTTGCCCCAGTGGAACGATCAGATAGCCATGCGAGAGAGTGAAGAGATACTAAAAAAAGCTCTCGGTATGATTTTAAAAGACAGCGAAACCCATACGGTTATTTTTACCGGAGACATGACTCATCACGGAGATAAAGAAAGCCATGAGGAGCTTACAGCGCTTCTCGACTCCTTTGAGTCCGACGGCGGAAAAGTCTTTGCCTTTACCGATTCCCATGATTATCCCGATGAAATGCCGGTTTTCCGTTTCGGAAAGGACGGAAAGCCCTATGAAAAAGAGCATATGGAAAAGGAAGAGGTTTTGCCTCTTTACAAAAAGTATGGGGTACATAAGGCTCTTGCAGTATACGGCGAGGGAGAATCCTTTGTTGCGGAAATTTTTCCGGGGCTCAGATATATAGCTCTCTGTTATGAAAAATCAAAAAACGGATTTTACTTTTCTGAGGATTATAAGCAGTGGCTTAAAAATCAGGCACTTTCAGCTGAAAAGGAAGGAGCTGTAATGATAGGCGGCATACATCCGCCTGTTATTGCCCCGAATCCCGTATACTCTGTAATAAGCCGTGAGAATGTTTTTGAAAACGGAGAAAAAGTCGGAGCAGAACTTGCAGAAATGGGAATAAATTTAGTCTTTTCAGGTCACTGCCATATGCATGGAATACAGTGGTCAAAAAGTAAGGACGGTAAGCCATTTTACGATGTAAGCACAGCTTCTTTGGTAGGATGTCCGCCTAAAATGCGCCGTATAACTGTTGATACAGAGCTTAAAACAGCGGAGATAACTACCATACTTATGGATTTGCCGGAACTGAATTTAGGTATGAGCCTTGAGCAGTACTGCCGAAAAGGATTTTAGGAAGTCTTGAGGTTATTCCATACAATATGGAACACGATGTTAAAGCATTTGCGGAAACAGGGGGCGGCATAAGCCTGCCCAAAGAAAAGATCATGAAGCATAAACGACTTGTAAGCAGAGCGGGTAAATTTTTAAATAACTTCACCTTTGGAAAAGCAGAAAAAATAGCCCGTCTGGGAAATGGACTAAAAAAGATTGAATGTTCTTCTGTAAAGGATAAAAAGGTTGTTCCCTTTGTATTTGATATTATCTGTAATATTTACAGCGGAGACTCCTATATTTCTCCTAAATCAGCCGAATATCAAATTACATCAGGTGTAGTTTCTGTAATAGATGGTGTAATTAAAATTCTTCCCGTTGATTTTAAGAAACTGACAGGGTTCGGTACCTTAAAGGAAATAGTTGAACCGTTACTGTTTAATAAGGGCATTGATCATAATAACGCTGTATTAAATTTAAAAGACCTCTCCGTTTAAAATCGGGGAGGCCTTTTTATGTAAGTTATCAGTTTTGATTTTTAAGCTCTTCGAGTTTTTTTATTATTGCCTTTAAAGCTTCGTTGGGGTCGTCAATATTAAGTACAGTTGACTCCATAGGACAGAAGCCTGTATTTGTTCTGTTTCTTATAGCCTTTACTTTTGAGGCGAACTGATGTGAAATATTAAAGTTTTCCAGGGTTTGACTTGCCGGTTCGCTTATAATTTCAGCATACACTTCTTTAACTCCAAGCAGTACATATAAAAACGCCGCTGCTTTTCCCACAACCTTGTCTGCTGCCGAAAAATCCTTTAAATCAGTTCCCGACTTTATCCATGAAAGCAGGGGAGCAACTCCACGCTGACTGCTGGTATATACTTCTTCTCCCTTACAGAGAACGCAGGTATATTTTCCCTCAATAAGAAGACTTTTTGCCTTTTGAGTATCAGTTCTCATATTTCTTTGAATTTTCAGTACGGTAAATAATAAGGGGAATAATTACAAGCTGAAGAGCTATACCGAAGATGCCGGTCAATACGCTTGTGAAAACTGAGGCAACCTGTACGCTTTCGCTGCCAAAAATATAAAACGCAGCAGCGATTGCAGAAGCCTTTACCAAACGACCTGCGATCTGTACAATCAGAACTTTGACTGCTGAGGGCATTTTGACGCTGCTTAAAAGTCCGGCAAACAGACCGTAGGCACAAAGCTCAATTGCCATAAAGGGAAGCATTGTTATTAAAGGCATACCGGACAGTGCATAGCTGATAATGGGGGCAAAAAATCCTGAAACCGCACCGACAAAAGGACCTGCAAGAAGTCCTGCTAATATAATAGGAAGATGCATGGGCAGGAAAGCTTCTCCCACACTTGTTCCGAGACCGGATACTGTTCCGAGAGTGTGGAAAATTTGTGGCAGAACAACTGCTCCTGCAATAGCGGCAATAGTGTAAATTGTTTTAGCCCTCAGTGAAAGCCGGGGCTTTTCAAAAGTTTTAACTGCTGATATATTGGACATTTTTAATCTCCCTTAGTTTTAATGGATTTTATTTTGATGCTTCATTTACGCATCTCAGAGCGTTCAGTGAACGGGGATAGCCGATATATGGAAGGCACTGAGATATAATTTTTATCAAAAAGTTTTTGTCGTTTCCCATTCTGATATTGGCTGCTGAATGGGAAATAAGCTGAGGTTCGCATCCTCCCTGAGCTGATAAGAAGCAGAATGTTATCAGTTCTCTCTCCTTAAGGTCAAGTCCGCCACGTGTATAGTAGTCGCCGAAGCAGTTTGCAGCAAGCCAGTAGTTAATATGACGGCTCTCTTCGGGACCGGATTTCCAAAAATCATTCATGGACTCGCCGAAAATTTCTACCTGTGCCTGAGTTCCTTTTTCTCTGCGCTCCTCGGCTGAGATTTTTTTCTGAGAGGGAAGGGGAAGAGAAACGCCTTTTTCAGTGAGTACTTCATTGAAAATTCTTATAAACGGCAGTACTCTGCCAATTCCAAGATAAGCTGTACCCTGATAGATTATTTCTCTTATTCTTACAGGTTCCATGCCGAAATCCAGTGCAGCAGAAAGGATGATGCGAAATTCTTCCGTGCCCTGACAGCCTATGAGTGCTGCCAATATGGCGGTAAAGCGGGTTATATCATCCAAATCGTCGTGGTCAGCAACCTCACCGTATGCAAAATTATTTAAAATTTCTGCAAAATCAGGATCGTTTTCAAGTACCTCTTCATAGTACTGAGGAAGAAATGTTTTAAAATTTTTATCTGAATATGACATTATAACACTTCCTTATTTTTCAAATTCATTGGCAACTTCTTCTAAAAGCTTGCGTATTTTAAGGTTCTGAGGACAGCTGTGCTCGCATTTTCCGCATTTTATACATTCAGAGGCCTTTGCGCTCTCTGATGATTTAAGAACTTCCATGTATTTTTCATTGCTGACACTTTTAAATTCTCTTGCAGAATTAAGGCATGCAAATAAATCGGGTATAGCAATGTGCATGGGACATCCTTCGATGCAGTAACGGCAGGCAGTGCAGGGAATGAGATCCTGTGAACGGAAAACTTTTGCAACATCCTTTACGGCTTTAAGCTCAGTTTCGCTGAGAGGAACAAAATCTTTCATAAAGCTGAGGTTGTCGTTCATCATATTCATGTCGCCCATACCTGAGAGAACCATCATGATACCTTCAAAGCCTGCTGCAAATCTGATAGCGTAACTTGCGGCGCTTCCGCCATGTAAGCCGTCAATTATTTTCTGTGCTTTTCTCGGCAGCTTTGCAAGGGTTCCGCCTTTAACCGGTTCCATGACTATTATGGGTTTGTTGTGCTTACGGCACACCTCATAGCACTTTCTGCCTTCCACGGAGTCGTTGTCATAGTCAACGTAATTGAACTGAATCTGTACAACCTCAATCTGAGGATATTCAGTCAAAATCTGATCAAGCACTTGGGCTTTGTCATGGAAAGAAAGACCGACATGCTTTATTTTTCCCTCGTTTTTCAGTTCGAAAGCAGTTTCATAGGCACGGCATTTTTTGTATTTTTCAAAGAATTTTGCATTCTGAGCATGCATAAGATAGAAATCAAAATATTCTACTCCGCAGGCTTCAAGCTGTTTTTGAAAAATTACACGTATATCTTCCTGTTTTTTGAATGTATGCTCGGAAAGCTTGTTTGTAAGTATGTAGCTCTCTCTCGGATAGCGGCTTGTAAGACAGTCACGCAATGCGATTTCACTTTTGCCGTCCAAATATCCGTGAGCGGTATCAAAATAGTTAAATCCGGCCTGTAAAAATGTATCAACCATTTTGGTAAATTCTTTATAATCTACTTTTCCCCATTTCATGGGAAGACGCATACATCCGAAGCCGAAATTCTTTTTTACTTCGCTGAAATAAGTGTTCATTTTACTCCGCTCCTTTCGGGATTTTATTTGTATTGTTCTATTTAATTATATCACAATATCCGCCTGTGCAACAGATATTGTATTTGCATTGATTTAATTTTGTCAGAATTAGTCTATACAGAAAAGACCGCTTAAAAAGCGGTCTTTAAAGTTATAATGATAAATCAATATCTTTTAAAGCGGTAAAATCAGCCTTTATCATGGGGGAGTATCAGTTATTGATAACCGAATCCACCTGATAGCTTAATGTCATAAGGCTGTCGCTGAGATGAACATTTTCAACGGCAACGCCCGGATGTTTTGCTGCAATATCGCAGTGACTGAAATTCCAGAATCCCTTTATGCCCAGTTCAATAAGCTGGTCAACAGTTGCGGCAGCGCCTTCGCTGGGGATGCACAGTACAGCCACAGTGGGATGATACTCTCTGCAAAAATCATCAAGGCCGTCGGTCTGGCGTACCGGTATACCTCTTACCATATTTCCCGCCATGGCTTCGTTTTTATCGAAAATTCCGATAAGGTTAAAGCCTCTTGCCTCAAAGGACATATGTGCGGCAATAGCTCTTCCGAGGTTTCCGGCGCCGATAAGGATGGTTTTGAATCCGTTGCCGAGACCGAGTATTTTGCCGATTTCATAATGGAGCTGCTCAACATTGTAGCCGTATCCCTGCTGTCCAAAGCCGCCGAAGCAGTTAAAATCCTGGCGGATTTGTGAAGCGGTAAGCCCCATTTTATTTGAAAGTTCTCTTGAAGAAATTCGGGTTACACCCTTGTTTTTGAGCTCTCCCAAAAATCTGTAATATCGAGGTAAGCGCTTTATAACAGACATTGATATGCTATCGTTTTTTGCCAAAACAACTCACTTCCTTAGTTAATCAGCTTTCGCTTGAAAGTCTCTGAACTGTCTCCATTACATAGTTGCCGAACTCTTCGCAGGTGCAGCCGTCCTCACGGCCTGTAATGGAAATCTTCTTTTCTTCTGTCATGCAGATATCAAGTGCTCTTTCGAGAAGGTCAGCTTTGTCCTGACGGTCGATGTGTGAAAGGAGCATGACGGAAGCACGGAGCATGGAGCATGGATCTGCATACTTGCCTCTGCCTTCCTGAATCATACGGGGAGCAGAGCCGTGGATAGCTTCAAACATAGCATATTTCTTACCGATGTTTGCGCTTCCTGCTGTACCAACGCCGCCCTGGAACTCAGCAGCTTCGTCGGTGATGATATCGCCGTAAAGGTTCGGGAGAACGATTACTTTGAAATCTCTGCGGCGCTTCTGGTCGATAAGCTTTGCTGTAAGGATGTCTATGTACCACTCATCTGTTGTGATTTCGGGATACTGCTCGCCAACCTTCTTGCAAAGGTTAAGGAACTTACCGTCAGTAGTCTTTATGACATTTGCCTTAGTGATAATTGAAACTCTGTCCTTCTTGTTCTTGCGTGCATACTCATAAGCGAGCTTTGCAATTCTGTCGCAGCCCTCGGAGGTTGTGACGACAAAGTCAACTGCAAGGTCATCTGTTACATTAACGCCCTTTGAACCTACTGCATAAGCGCCTTCTGTGTTCTCACGGAAGAAAGTCCAGTCGATGCCCTCTGAGGGGATTTTAACGGGACGCATGTTTGCAAAAAGGTCAAGAGCCTTACGCATTGCAACGTTTGCGCTTTCGATGTTGGGCATATCGCCGCCGGCCTGGGGAGTAGTTGTGGGTCCCTTAAGAATTACGTTGCAGGCTTTAAGCTCTTCCATAACATCGTCGGGGATAGCTTTCATAGCCTTGATGCGGTTCTCGATTGTAAGACCGTCGATTACTTTAAACTCAACCTTGCCGCTCTCAACGTCATCCTTGAGCATGTACTCAAGAACTCTTGCGGATTCCTTTGTGATGATCGGGCCGATGCCGTCGCCGCCGCAAACGCCGATTACGATTTTATCGAGAGAAGAATAGTCAACGAAATCCTTATCTTCCTTGATTTTTTCTGAACGTTCAATCTGCTCTCTGAGAAGAGCTTCAAACTTTTCTACTGCTGCTGCAATTTTATCCTGCATTTCAAATTTCCTCCGAATTATTTCTTTGCGTTTTCTCTTGTGTAGTTAAGAAGTCCGCCTGCAAGGAGCATATCTTTCTGACGCTGTGAGAACTCATAGCAGAGCTTATACTCTTCGCCTGTGGTTGTATTTTTAAGAGTTACCTCTTCGCCCTTTTCGATTCTGTTGCGTATATCGGGAAGAACAAGCATATCTCCCTGAGTGATCTTGTCATAATCGCTCTCATCAGCGAAGGTGAGGGGAATGATACCTGCATTAATAAGGTTAGCGCAGTGAATACGTGCAAAGGATTTTGCGACAACTGCTTTGATTCCGAGATAGAGAGGAACAAGTGCAGCGTGCTCTCTTGAAGAGCCCTGACCGTAGTTCGCGCCGCCGATGATAATTCCCTTGCCTTCCTTCTGGCATCTTTCGGAGAATTCGGGATCGCACTGAGCGAAGCAGAACTTTGAAAGATAGGGGATGTTTGAACGGTAGGGGAGAATCTTTGCGCCTGCGGGCATAATGTGGTCGGTTGTGATGTTGTTGCCAACCTTGAGAATAGCGCTTGCGGAGATTTCCTCGCCCATAGCCTCGCTTACAGGGAAGGGCTTGATGTTGGGACCTCTGAGAACCTCAACATTGGGAGCCTCTTCGGGAGTAGCGGGAGGAATAACCATTGAATCGTTAATGATGAAGTGATCAGGCATTGTGATTACGGGAGCCACACCGAGAGTTCTGGGGTCGGTGAGAACGCCTGTAATAGCGGAAGCGGCAGCCACTTCGGGGCTTACGAGATAAATCTGAGCATCCGCTGTGCCGGAACGTCCTTCAAAGTTTCTGTTGAATGTTCTAAGTGATACGCCTGCTGAGTTAGGTGACTGACCCATACCGATGCAGGGGCCGCAAGCTGATTCAAGGATTCTTGCGCCGGCAGCGATCATATCGGAAAGTGCGCCGTTGAGTGCAAGCATATTGAGAACCTGCATTGAGCCGGGAGAGATTGCAAGGCTTACGTTGGGATGAACGGTCTTGCCCTTAAGAATAGCGGCAACCTTCATCATATCGGAAAGAGAAGAGTTAGTGCAGGAGCCTATGCAAACCTGATTTACTTTTATTTCACCGATTTCGGTAACGCTCTTTACATTGTCGGGGCTGTGGGGCATAGCAGCCATGGGAGCGAGTGTTGAAAGGTCAATTTCGATAACCTCATCATAAACTGCATCCTCGTCGGCTTTAAGCTCTGTCCAGTCCTCTTCACGACCCTGAGCTTTAAGGAAAGCCTTGGTAACTTCATCAGAGGGGAATACGGAAGTTGTTGCGCCGAGCTCTGCGCCCATGTTTGTGATTGTGGCACGCTCAGGAACAGAAAGAGTCTTGACTCCCTCTCCGCCGTATTCGATTATTTTGCCTACGCCGCCTTTAACAGACATGATTCTGAGAACCTCAAGAATAACGTCCTTTGCAGCAACCCAGGGAGAGAGCTTTCCTTTAAGGTTAACTCTGACCATTTTGGGCATTGTGATGTAATATGTACCGCCGCCCATTGCAACAGCAACGTCAAGTCCGCCTGCACCGATTGCAAGCATACCGATTCCGCCGCCTGTGGGAGTGTGGCTGTCTGAACCGATAAGAGTCTTGCCGGGTTTACCGAAACGCTCAAGGTGAACCTGATGGCAGATTCCGTTGCCGGGACGTGAATAATAAATTCCGTGCTTTTTGGTAACGGTCTGGATGAATCTGTGGTCATCTGCGTTTTCAAAACCAGTCTGAAGTGTATTGTGGTCTATGTAAGCAACTGAAAGTTCAGTTTTGACTCTTTCAACGCCCATAGCTTCAAACTCAAGGTAAGCCATAGTTCCCGTAGCGTCCTGAGTAAGTGTCTGGTCAATTCTGATGCCGACCTCAGTTCCGGGAATCATCTCGCCGCTGACGAGATGTGATTTAATCAGTTTCTGCCCGATTGTGTAACCCAATTTTAAGTCCTCCTACTTTTTCAAAAAATTAACAAAGTTATACAACGTAATTTTAAACCGCAAGGCTTAATTTGTCAAGAAATTAACACGCATTTTATACATTATAAATAATAACAATTTATGAAATATCAGATTGCGAACAGATGTTGTATCAAAAAGTTAAAAGAAGAGGAAAATGCATATGTTTTTATGCCATACCTTTCTGAAAAGTAAAGTAGATATTTCATTTAAGATAGTGTAAAATGGCTTTATTAATTGAGAAAGACCGGCTGAATGTGGACTGAAGCTCGAAATAGCTTGAACAAAGATTTGTTATAAATAGGGGTTAGTTTAATCTATTCTATATAGATATCTAGTTACAAGCGATGGAGGTAAGGAAATGACGAATAATATACACTATATTTCTCTGCAAGAGGTTCCGCAATTAAAAGTTAAGTTTCAGCAAAGAAAAGAAGTATTCATGGTGGAAATTGATGGAAAACAATGTACTTATTTAACAGATTATTTAAAAGAAATTTCAGAATGCTTACATTTTCCTATTAAATCCAAGGGGCTTGATGGGTACAATGACTGGATGAGAGATCTGTCATGGATCAATGAAAAACAAATAGTTATTTTAATAAATAATTATAAGGATTTTCTAAGTGAAGATGCTGCATCTAAGGAGGCTATAATCGAGGATTTTAATCAATTAATTTTGCCGTGGTGGGAGTCGGAGTCTGTTCATTTTGTAATCAATGGAGAAAGTAAAGAAATGACAGTTTATGTAGCTTCTTAAAACTGAACATGGTACTGAAATACGAACTCAAAAGAAGACATCAAGTTTCAGTTTTCTTATTTTTATTTGTTGCTGATTCTGTGATTTGTTACTGCCTGTAAAAGATTGCTTCCGGTGCCTGATTTTTATTGACACAGGGTTTAAAGTGAGCTATAATGAACCTACATGGAAATATGAGGTTTTCAGAGTTTCCATGCAAATATTTTTGACCGCCCCAAAGAGGGTTAAAGGCCATACGGACAGCCGGTCAACTGCCGATTGGCAACGTTTGTTGCCTTATTGATTGAGTTAGAAGCTCAAATTTTATAAGTTGGTTACTTTACAACCGGATGCTTTAATGCATACATCAACTTGTGAAACGGTCAATAAGAGTAGTAAAAGTGAGATATTTGCTATATAGACTCTGAAATCTGTAATTCCGCTTGAATAAAATAAGCCTTGGTGTCGAAGTGTCGATTTAAGGCGATTTTTGAAGTCAGGATAAACGCAAGAAAGTATGCTGTTAAAGCATATATCTTGCGTTTTTTTGTTTAAAATAATTCCGGGAGCTGGGGAAAATGGCAGAGAATGAGAAACTGAAACTTTATGGATTTAACAATCTTACAAAAGCGCTGAGCTTTAATATTTATGATGTGTGCTATGCAAAAACTGCCCGTGAGCAGAAGGACTATATTGCATATATCGATGAGCAGTATAACTCTGAGCGACTTACAAATATCCTTACTAATCTTACGGATATGATAGGAGCGCAGGTTCTTAATATTGCCCGTCAGGACTATGATCCCCAGGGAGCTTCCGTAACAATCCTCATTGCGGAGGGTTCGATGGTTCCTGTGGGAGACACTCAGCTTGCTCATCTTGATAAAAGTCATGTTACTGTGCACACATACCCAGAGTATCATCCGGAAAACTGTCTTGCAACTTTCAGAGTTGATATAGATGTTGCCACCTGCGGAGAAATAACACCCCTTTCTACTCTCGATTATCTTATTGGCTCCTTTGATTCGGATATAATAACAATGGATTACAGAGTCAGAGGATTTACAAGGGATGTTGACGGTCAGAAGCTATTCCTTGATCATCCCGTAACATCCATTCAGGATTATATTGACCCGGAGATTCTGGCAAAATATGATGCAGTGGATATAAATGTATATGAAGCGAACCTTTTCCATACAAAGATGATGGTAAAGGAAATAGATTTGCAGAATTATCTTTTCAAAACTGACGTTTACGAGCTTCCGCCCAAAAAACGCCTTGAAATAATGAATAACCTGCGCCGTGAGATGATAGAAATTTTCAGCGGCTGCAACGTTTACGGAAGGAGGCCGTAAAATGGGCGAGCTTTCACAGCAGAGTGCGCCGATTTATGAGGCGCTGGAAAAATTCAAAAAGATGAGGGTAGTTCCCTTTGATGTGCCGGGACATAAAAGAGGCAGAGGAAATCCGGAGCTTGCGGCTCTGTTAGGAGAGAAATGCGTCAATATGGACGTAAACTCCATGAAGCCACTTGATAACCTTTGTCATCCCATATCGGTAATACGTGACGCCGAAATTCTTGCCGCTGAGGCTTTCGGAGCGGCTCATGCTTTTCTTATGGTTGGAGGGACAACCTCTGCCGTACAGAGTATGGTGCTTTCCGTTGTCAAAAGCGGAGAGAAAATTATTCTCCCCCGAAATGTTCACCGCAGCGTTATGGGGGCTATTGTTTTGTGCGGAGCGGTTCCCGTCTATGTAAATCCCGAATGCGACCCGAAGCTTGGAATCCCCCTTGGTATGAGCGTTTCGGCGGTTGAAAGAGCCATTAAAGCAAATCCCGACGCAAAGGCGATACTTGTAAATAATCCCACCTATTACGGAATTTGCTCTGACCTTCGTTCAATTGTAAAAATAGCCCATGAGCACAATATGCTCTGCCTTGCAGATGAAGCTCACGGAACTCATTTTTATTTCGGAGAAAATCTTCCTGTTTCCGCAATGGCTGCCGGAGCCGATATGGCGGCAGTTTCGATGCACAAATCAGGAGGAAGCCTCACTCAGAGTTCACTGCTTCTTGCAGGACCCGCTATGAGCGAGGGACATATAAGACAAATTATAAATCTTACACAGACTACAAGCGGCTCATATCTTCTCCTTTCGAGCCTTGATATTTCCAGACGGAATCTTGCTCTGAGAGGAAAAGAGGCATTTGCAGGAGTAGTGAGCCTTGCAGAGTATGCCCGCTCCGAGATAAACGATATAGGCGGATATTACGCTTATTCAAAGGAGCTTATAAACGGCGACAGCATATTCGATTTTGACACTACAAAGCTTTCAGTCCATACTCTCGATATCGGTCTTGCAGGTATTGAGGTATACGACCTTTTAAGAGATGAATATGATATACAGATAGAGTTCGGCGATCTGGGAAATATTTTAGCCTATATTTCAATCGGAGACAGGCTCCGTGATATTGAGCGTCTTGTGGGAGCCCTTGCCGAGGTAAAGCGCCGTTTCGGAAAGAGTAAGGCAGGGCTTATGACTCAGGAATATATCGAGCCTGAGCTTGCAGTTTCCCCTCAGGCTGCCTTTTACGCCGATAAGGAATCACTTCCCATTGAAGAAACCGAAGGAAGAATTTGCAGTGAGTTTGTAATGTGCTATCCTCCGGGAATACCGATTCTGGCGCCGGGGGAAAGGATAACAAGACGTATTCTTGACTATATTTCCTATGCCAAGGAAAAGGGCTGTTCCATGACAGGTCCTGAAGATGCGGCAATTGAGAGACTGAATGTTTTGAAAGGAGTTTAAGGAGTATGGATTTTTGGTTTTCCGAAGCGCAGACACCTAATGTAAAGCTTTCCATTAAAGTTGACAGGCAGCTTTACAGCGGCAAAAGTGAATTTCAGCGCATTGATGTATTTGATTCTCCTGAGTTCGGACGCTTTCTCACCCTTGACGGATATATGATGCTTACTGAAAAGGATGAGTTTATCTATCACGAGATGATAACCCATGTGCCTATGGCTGTGCATCCTAAAGTCCGTGACGTGCTTGTAATAGGAGCGGGTGACGGAGGAGTTGTTAGAGAGCTTGCAAGATATCCTGAAATAGAGCATATAGACCTTGTTGAAATAGATGAGCTTGTAGTGGAGGTATGCAAAAAATATCTTCCTCAGACAGCCTGCTGTTTTGACGATCCGAGAGTGTCAATCCACTATGAGGACGGACTTAAATTTGTCCGTACAAAAGAGGATAAATATGACCTTATAATCGTCGATTCAACTGACCCATTCGGACCCGGAGAGGGACTTTTCACAAGGGAGTTTTACGGCAACTGCTTCAAGGCACTTCACGATGACGGAATAATGGTAAATCAGCACGAAAGTCCTTTCTATGATGAAGATGCCGTTGCCTGTCAGAGAGCTCATAAGAGAATAGTCGAGTCATTCCCCATAAGCCGTGTATATCAGGCGCATATTCCCACATATCCGTCGGGACACTGGCTTTTCGGATTTGCTTCAAAGAAGTATCATCCCTTAAAGGATTTGCAGGAAGCCCGCTGGAATTTAAGAGGACTTTCCTGTCAGTACTATACAACCACATTACACAAAGGCGCATTTTATTTACCCGCCTATGTAGAGGAGCTTTTAAAAGATGTTGAACAGAAATATTGAGGTGTTTATGGGCTGCGAAAGCAGCTTTGAAGAGGCTGATACTGTCCTTTTCGGTGCACCGTTTGATTCCACTACCTCTTACCGTCCCGGTACAAGATTCGGATGCAGCACAATACGCCATGAGTCTTTCGGTATAGAAAGTTACAGCCCTTATCAGGATAAGGATTTATTTGACGGTAAGGTTATGGACAGCGGCGATATTGAGCTTCCCTTTGGATGCACTGAGGATGCCTTAAATCAGATTGAGGAAAGAGCGGCGGATATTCTCGCAGCGGGTAAAAGGCCCTTTATGCTTGGCGGAGAACATCTTGTCACTTTAGGAGCATTTAGAGCGGCGGCAAAGAAATATCCCGATATCTGCATTATCCACTTTGATGCCCATGCGGATTTAAGAGAAGATTATTTAGGTAATAAGCTTTCTCATGCCTGTGTTTTAAGACGCTGCTGGGAGATAATAGGAGATGGACGTATTTTCCAGTTTGGTATACGTTCAGGAGACAGGGAAGAGTTTTCCTGGGGAAAGGATCACGTGAATACCTGCCGATTTAATTTCGATACCCTTAAGGAAACTGTTGAAAAGCTTAGCGATAAACCCGTTTACTTTACCGTAGACCTCGATGTTCTTGATCCTTCAGTATTCCCCGGAACGGGAACTCCCGAGCCCGGCGGAGTAAGTTTTGAGGAACTGAGAAGAAGCGCTCAGCTTGTCTGCGAAAAGGCAAATGTCGTTGCCTGCGATGTAAACGAACTTAGTCCCCACTATGACCACAGCGGAATTTCCACTGCTGCGGCATGTAAAACAGTAAGAGAGATGCTTCTTGCATTTCAGAAATAAAATAAATAATAAAAATAAAGTGAAAGAAAAGAGGAATTTAAAATGGGAAAAGCTCTTATAATAGGATGCGGCGGTGTTGCTTCCGTTGCAATCCATAAATGCTGTCAGAACAGCGAAGTTTTTGAGGAAATCTGCATTGCAAGCCGTACAAAGTCAAAGTGCGATGCTCTCAAAGAGAAGCTTGAGGGAACCACAAAGACAAAGATTACAACTGCAAAAGTTGACGCTGATAATGTAGATGAGCTTATAGCTCTTATCGAAGAGGTAAAGCCCGATGTAGTGCTTAACCTTGCTCTTCCTTATCAGGATCTTACAATAATGGATGCCTGCCTTGCTACAAAGACACATTATATTGATACCGCAAACTATGAGCCTGAGGATACAGCAAAGTTCGAGTATTGCTGGCAGTGGGCATATAAAGAGCGCTTTGAAAAAGCCGGAATCACTGCTCTTCTCGGCAGCGGATTTGATCCCGGAGTTACAGGCGTATTCTCAGCTTATGCACTCAAGCATGAGTTCGATGAAATCAACTACATTGATATTCTTGACTGCAACGGCGGTGACCACGGTTATCCCTTTGCAACAAACTTCAATCCCGAAATCAATATCCGTGAGGTTTCCGCAAAAGGTTCTTACTGGGAGGACGGCCACTGGGTTGAGACTGAGCCTATGGAGATAAAGAGAGAGTATAATTTTGAGGGAGTAGGCATGAAGGATATGTATCTTCTCCACCACGAGGAGATTGAAAGCCTTGCTCTGAATATTCCCGGGATCAAGAGAATCCGCTTCTTTATGACTTTCGGACAGAGCTATCTCACACATCTCAAATGCCTTGAAAACGTTGGCATGACCTCAATTGAGCCCATTATGTATGATGGCAAGGAGATAGTTCCCCTCCAGTTCCTTAAAGCTGTGCTTCCCGATCCTGCATCCCTTGGTCCCCGTACAAAGGGTAAGACAAATATCGGATGCATTTTCAGAGGTAAAAAGGACGGTAAGGATAAAACCTATTATCTTTACAATATCTGCGACCATGAGGAATGCTATAAAGAGGTTGGTTCTCAGGCAGTTGCCTATACAACAGGCGTTCCCGCAATGATCGGCGCAATGATGGTTATGACAGGCAAGTGGAATAAGCCCGGTGTTCATAACATTGAAGAGTTTGATCCCGATCCCTTCATGGACGCTCTTAACAAATGGGGACTTCCCTGGAAAGAGTCCTATAATCCTGTTCTGGTGGACTGATTATGGATTTCCAAAATGTAAAAACACCCTGTTTTGTAGTGGATGAAAAGAGATTAACAGATAATCTCGAAATATTAAAGGATGTTTCCGAAAGAGCGGGATGCAAAATTCTCCTTGCTCAGAAAGCCTTTTCAATGTTTTATGCCTATCCTCTCATTTCAAAGTACCTTGCGGGAACCACCGCCAGCGGACTTTATGAGGCAAGGCTCGGAAAAGAAAAATTCGGGGGAGAGACTCATGTCTTTTCCCCTGCTTACCGTGAAGATGAGTTTGAGGAGATTTTAAAGTATGCCGACGATATCGTCTTTAATTCTCCCAAACAGGTAAAAAAGTATGCTCAAAAGGCAAAGGATCTCGGAAAGTCAGTGGGCTTAAGAGTAAATCCCGAATGTTCAACTCAGGAGGGTCACGCTATTTATGATCCCTGTTCACCGGGTTCACGCCTTGGAACTACTTTGGCAAATTTCGATGAGAGCATACTTTCTCTTCTTGACGGACTTCATTTTCACACTCTTTGTGAGCAGAACTCCGATGATCTTGAAACGACTGCAAAGGCTTTTGAAGAAAAATTCGGCAAATATCTTAAAGATATGAAATGGGTTAACTTTGGCGGAGGACACCATATTACCCGAAAGGATTACGACCGTGAAAAACTGATTTCGGTTGTGAAGCATTTTCGTGAAAAGTATGATGTGGAAGTCTATCTCGAGCCCGGTGAGGCTGTTGTATTAAACGCAGGTTTTCTTGTTTCAACAGTCCTCGAAACCATGAATAACGGCATGGATATTGCCATTCTCGATACTTCTGCAGCCTGCCACATGCCGGACGTACTTGAAATGCCTTATCGTCCGCCTCTTATGAACAGCGGTGAACCAAATGAAAAGGAATTTACTTATCGTTTGGGCGGCCCTACCTGCCTTGCGGGGGATGTTATAGGGGATTATTCCTTTGACAAACCTCTTAATGAGGGCGATAAAGTTGTCTTTGAGGATATGGCTCTTTACACAATGGTAAAGACAAATACCTTTAACGGTATGCCTCTGCCTTCAATTCTGTACAGAAAGCAGAATGGCGAAACAGTCACTGTCAAAACCTTTGGTTATGAGGATTTTGTAAGCAGGCTTTCATAAATTTTATAAAACTAAATTTTAACAGATATGCTTTCGGGCATATCTGTTTTTTTGCAGATTTTTCCTTAATTTAAATTTACTTTTAAAGTCTATTTTTTTCTCCGCAGGTAAAACTAAAAAATAAGGCGGTGAAAAAATGTACACTTACAAAATAATTAAAAACAGTGACGACACATACAATCTTATAATTTCAATCAGCCGTGATACGGAAGAATTCGGCAAAGAATTTCTTCACGGTGAAAAAAGTTCTGATGGATACAGCGGAATTTTAAAGGCGCTTTCTGGGAAATACAGAAATCTTAAAATTAAAACCGTGGTTATTTTCTTCTCAGGAGTTTTAATAGCATCAATGCCTTTCAGCGTTTTTGCAGATTCCCAGGAAGGCATATCTCCACAGCTCGGATATTCAATCGAAAGTCCTCTTGTTATTTCCAGTACGTCCCAGCTTTCTGAAAAGTTCAGTATGACCTATCTCTACGGCGGCAGTGTATCTCAGCAAATATCAAAGGTAAAGCAGGCTGGTACCTTTGATACAGTATCCCCATCTTACTTTGACATAAACTCTCAGGGTAAGCTGGTCGTAAATACAGTAAGTACCGAACTTGTAAACGAGATGCATGCAATGGGTATAAAGGTTGTTCCGATGCTCAGTAACCACTGGGATAGAAACGGCGGTAAACTTGCCCTGGCAAATCCAGAAGCTCTTGCGGCTGAGATTGCGGAAAATGTAAAGAAATATAATCTCGATGGCGTAAACGTGGATATCGAAAACGTAACTCATACAGAGAGAGATAAATATACACGGCTTGTTGCGGAGCTTCGCCGGCTGATTCCCGCTGAAAAGGAAGTATCCGTAGCAGTTGCGGCAAATCCCAACGGCTGGACAACAGGATGGCACGGTTCATATGACTATGAAGCCCTTGCAAAACACGCCGATTATCTTATGATAATGGCATATGATGAAAGCTGGCAGGGAAGCGCAGCGGGACCTGTTGCAAGCTATGATTTTGTAAAGAAATCCATTGAATATGCCCTTAAATACGCTCCTGCTGAAAAAATAGTTGTTGGAGTTCCCTTTTACGGAAGAATCTGGAGCGAAAACGGAGATTTTAACGGCTATGGTATAGGCCTTAGCGTTATAAGCAATATGCTTACCGATTACAATGCAAAAATTACCTATGACGAAAAAGCACGTTCACCCAAGGCCGAGTTTACCGTAAAAGCAGGGGATAAAGAGTATACCGTAGGTGGCAAAAAGCTTTCCCCGGGAAATTATACAATATGGTTTGAAAATCAGCGTTCTATATCAAATAAAATAAATCTTGTTCACGAATATAATTTAAAAGGCGTCGGTTCATGGGCTCTTAATCAGGCAACGGATTCAATACTTCAAAATCTATCTCCTTGGCTCAGAGAAAACGATGCGGCTGCTAAAACCGGTACTGTAACGGTGGATTCCCTGCGAATAAGAACTTCACCAAATACAGGCGGTGAAATCATTGCATATTACAGCAGCGGAGATAAAGTAACAGTTGTTTCATCTCTTAACGGCTGGTATAAAATACGTCTTTCAAATGGAGAAACAGGCTTTGTAAGCAGCCAGTATATTAAGCTTGATTCAGAAAGTATTCCTGAGCCGGAACCGACTCCACAGGTTCGCACAGGATATTCTACCGGTGACAGTGTCCGCATACGTTCAGCGGCTTCAACCTCTGCCACAATCCTTACAACAGTAAATAAAGGGCAGTCATTTAAAGTTATCGGTGAAAATACAAACGGCTGGTATAATGTAGAGCTCAGCAACGGCACAAAAGGATATATCAGCGCTCAGTATGTTTCCTTTACACCGCCTGTAACTACACCTCAGACACGTACAGGATATTCCACAGGAGATAATGTCCGCATACGTTCAGCAGCTTCCACTTCCGCTACAATCATTACAACAGTAAATAAAGGACAGTCATTTAAAGTAATCGGAGAAAGCAAAAACGG
>CATXDC010000025.1 GCA_958366985.1 uncultured Oscillospiraceae bacterium | reverse complement strand
CTGTGTTGTCCCTGGCAGTAA
Organism: uncultured Oscillospiraceae bacterium; assembly: GCA_958366985.1. Lineage (GTDB taxonomy): Bacteria > Bacillota > Clostridia > Oscillospirales > Acutalibacteraceae > UMGS263. The sequence continues at coordinate 20,579 of CATXDC010000025.1, read as the reverse complement.
TACGGATCACAGCAAAGGCATCGTTGGCCGATGCAGTGAAGTGCTCTGTTTTCCGCTTTTGCAGAGAGATCGGCAGCCTGCCGGTCCCATGTTCCCGGAGCTTTTTCACCATATCCGGACGGACTTTTTCTACCAAGCCCAAGAGGTAATTGGTTGAAAAATATTCATAGTTCGCTCCATATATCTTATAGCTCACCGCCACATAGCAGGCAAAGCGCAATAGCTCTTCTGAAAGATCCTCCGCACGGATACCCGGTTTTAGGGAATATTCCTGTTCTTTCCAGTAGTCATCTTCACTGCCTGTCCCGACAAAATACTTCTCTTGTAATTCCCGTTTCAGCAGGTCAATCAAATAATAGTCAATTTCACCCCAGCGGCTCTGGCGGCGCAGGTTTTCGCTGAAGGCGATGGCTTTTTCCGCATCCATGGTTTCCGCTCGCTGGGTTTCAATCCATTTTCTCACTAGATCGTGCACCGCAAAGGGTGCACCTTCGCTGCTGACCACTACCGGCGGCCAGAGGGAATCAAGCCGCGTGATTCTCCCGTCAATGGCATCCTGGATGCACTGGTCAAAGAGCGGCTGCAGTTTCTCCTGTACCTCGGGCTTCATCCAGTAACAGCGCCCGTCTGCACTATTGCGCTTTGGTAAATTCATATTCAATCACCTCTTAGGTCTGTTGATGCTGCATGGAAACAATTTGGCACTCTGGGCAGAACTCGATATAAAGAGTTCCTTCTGTGCCGTCCATCACGGTATCCCATTGAATTTGCGCAAGGTATTTCATCGGCTTTCCGCAGTGCGGGCAAGTGGTGTATTCCGCATCCTGTACCCAGTTGGCAAAGCCTCCTACCGTATTCACATCTTCACAAGCAGAACCGTAAAACAAGGGTACAGGTGCTTTGTCCAGTATAAATAGATTTTTGGTGAGTGCTTTGTAGTCCTCCGGGCGCACATAGCAATCCATCTTTTCCGCACCGTCAAATAGTTCCGAGGGAAATACCTCTACGCTGCCGTCCAGAGTAAAGCTGTTAAATGCGGGACCTTTTAAAAACCCGACACAGTTGGGGCAGCAGGTGGCAGTTAAAATACCATCCAGTCCTAGAAACTTCAGCCGTTCATCCCGGCCATCCAACACAATCATATCCACCATGCACCCACCGCAGTGAGGGCAGGTATCCTCCCGCACTCGGCCAATGCGAACAGGAGTTGTTTCGCCAGAATCACCCTTGACCATGGGATAGCAGGTATCGAAATTGAGCTGTGTCCGATGACCTTCTTTGTCAAAGGTCCATCCACCGATCTGTGCATAGATGGATGGATCCACATAAAGTCCTTTACGCCATGGACGAGGATTTCGTTCTAACTCTAACAATGTTTCCAAAGCTTTATTGTCTCCTTGCATGGCAAGGCAGGACATGAGGTTTCCAGCCTCAAGGGAACTATCTGTTTCCAGCAGAGCTGAAATCAGACCATCCCGCACATCTGCCGGTGCAAGGTAATAAATCTCACAGGGAAAGAATGCCTTTGCAGTCAAAGCAGCACGTTGAATCTCTGGTGTGATAGCATTTCGATAACTGAGCAGCTGCCAGAAATCTGTGAGTTCTGGATCCTCCATATCATCCAGTTTCCGGATATTCTTAACCAATCCATTCTGCTTTTCTTTGATTTGTTCCGGCGTCCATGCCAGTGCAGACTTTCTCTCCTGCTCACACTTACACTTCCAGCACAAACCCTCATAGCCCAGGGGAGTTCCGCAGCTTGGACAGGTATATTTCAAACTCATATTTTAACTCCTTTCAGAAGATAGAAAAGCGCCTTGCGACACACTATCACTTGAACAGTCTGACGCAAGGCGCGAAAAGGCCGCACAGAACCAAAAGTCGGTTGTAAAAATCCGGCCTTTTTTAGGATTTATTAAATGTATTTGGTTGCTATGTAGTCTTATAGGATATAAGATTTTATTTATGTACATTGTTTGTTCACCTTGTTTTTTCTTTGATCCGCTCCATCTCATCTATCAGTGCGTTGACCTGGAACTCTACCATATCCTCTGCAACTTCTGAAAAGAGAAAAGGCATTGTATCAGGAATTGCTTTGTAAACTATCATCATGCTAAGGGCCATATTCCCAAATAATCGGGGATCTATGCTGTTTACAGGAAGTCCGAAAACAGAGAGCAATTTGCTGTAAAAAATAATCTGCTCTTGTTGAAAGGCATTATAATTTTCCGCAGAGAGGCAGCGGAAAATTTCCCCTTCTTCCTCTATCGACAAAACCGCAGCCCCATTTTTGCCTCCATAGCAACAATTTTTCAGGAAGATTTTTACCCCTTCACGCCAGCTCAGATTCGGATCATCCATCAAACTTTGCGCATAACAGATTAGTTTAGGTTGCTGATATAGAAGAGCCTGTATGACCAAATCTTCTTTGGAAGAGAAAAAAGTGTAAAAAAAGGTTTTTGATATACCTACTTTCTTGCACAAAATATCAATGCTGCTATGGGTCAGGCCCCTATCTATAATACACTGAAGGACAGTAGTCATCAATGCTTCTTTCACTCGTTGGCGTTCTTCACTAGAATAAGATTTTCTCGGCATCTTTTTATGCCTCCATTTAACAATATAAAACACAAATTAATAAAACAGTATTTATTTTTATTATACATTGAAATACTGTAAAAACGCAATCCTAAATTTGTGAATGGAATGTAAATATAAGTTCTTTAAAATAAAATGTTTTTCTTTCTGCTGTGATCTCTCTTAAAGTGAATAGTTCAAGGTATCTAATAATGAATCCACCTTTTATCTAGCTAAAAGGTAGACTCGTTCCTTGCTATATTTTTAAAGCAGATAATATCAACTTAAAGTTGCATCCCCATTTTCACAGAAAGTCTACAATCCGATTTTAATTTCAAAACCCAATTAGGGTACCGCTTTAGTCTGCCGTGCTTATTTAGAAGATATAATCTAGTGCCCAAAACGAACTTTTTTAAAGCAGGGATGCATACAATCCGTCTGATACCCGGCGGAAATGCATTTTGTCTCTCTTTTTCCAGCCTTTTCTCCTGTTTTGCGCACGATGGTCAGACCACTGCGATTTCGCAGCAGTCTGGCCGTTTTTCTATGCGATTTTCGGTCACTCAAATGGGAACAGCAGCCCAGAAGCGGAAGCCCTCTGTTTTCTTCATCTCTGTCCGGCGGCGTTTCACAAGAGAAACACTCAGGTGCAGTTCCTGTGCGATCTCACATATTTTCTTTCCAGCCAGTACCAACGCTGCAATCCATTTCTTATGCTTGCGGGTTTTGCCTGCACGGTTTTTGTATTCCCGAGAACGCCTGCCGGTAAAATATCCTTCAGATCCGTCCATTCCCAAGGCCAGCCGGATGTGGGCATTAGTATATCGATAGCTTTTTCCGTTTCCTTTGGCAGTATAGAACAACTCCTTCTCAGAAAGAGGTCGGTAAAAGCAGGAATTTAGTTCCAGCAGCTTTTCCTTGATCGCTTCTTCTGGAAGTTCCGCATCCCGTCCCCAAACCCAGGCGAAGTGCGCCGCCAACTCTCGACAGTTTTGGAAACCCCATCCGACATGGGCCAACCGGAACAATTCCTGCAACCGTTTGGCTCCAAGGAATTGCTTTGTCAGTGTGTATGGTTTGCTTCTCCGATCACTCTGTCCATAACCGAAACGCTCACGCTCTATGTCCCGGAGGGCGTTTACCACCGCATAATCCCCGTTCCACGGTATATCGCTTATGCAGCGGCAAAGCTCCTTGTAGCCGTAAGAGGCTAATCTCAGCGGTTTCATGCAGCACATTCGGCCGGTATCCCGGTGGATGCTCCCCGGAACGCGAAATACCCGGCTGGCGTCCACCGCTTGGGTGTCCACATGGAAATCCAGCCCTTCCTCCTGTAAGAACTTCTCCAGCGGTACCCAACGAGCAAGCAGCTGCATTTTTACTGCTTGGATTCCTTCTGCCATACGGCCTTTTTTCCCATTTGGAAGATCCTCGAATATGTAATAGAGGTGACAACCTCCGGATCCAGTAAAAACGATAGCGTTCGGCATGGGCGCGTCTCCATATGTACTATGCCAGCGTATCTGCCGTTCCAATTCCTGTTCTACGGCTTCGTAGTTCGGAGAAAAATCCTGCTGGAAATCGATATCGATGACGATGTGATTGAACCGCCACAGGTATTTCTCAGCCCTTCGACAATGGCCCTGCCGGCTCTTGAAAATGTTGAGAGAGATGTAAGCCTCTCCTGTGTTCTGAATCAGATACAGTGCCTGTTTCCTGAGCTCATACAGAGAGGAATAGGCTTTCTGACCATCAAAGCCAGCACTGCACAGATAGGCGCTTCCCGTTTTGAAGTTAAAGCCATAGATTTGCTCAAGAAAGTAATCGACCTGTTTCTTCTGCTCACGGATAATATTTGTCCGTTTCATAATAACCACCTCCGAATTCTTTTCGGAGATAGTATGTCGGAAAAGGTCGCTCGCTAATTGCGCTGTTTGGTTGTGAGAGGATTTGACCGTGCGAACAGGTCAATTTATACTGTAAACAGAACCAACATGAAGGAGAAACAAAATGGAGAGTATCGTGATCTTCGACATAAAAGAGCTGTTAAAAAAGATAGGGTTCCGGAAAATGCTCCGGGAAATCGGCACCTATCAAAGCCTGGACGAAAAAGTGGAGACCGAGCTTGACAAGCTCCGCGGAATTGAGGAAAACGGTGGTTTTCTCTTGGAGGAATTGTAAGAAACGCCGAAGAAGTAGAAAAATCTTCCAGCATAGCTTCACAAAAGGGCGTCTGCGACTGCCCTTTTGTGAAAGAAAAGAGAAGGTTCCTTCCTCAAAAGGAAGGACAGGAAGAAAATTATATAGCATAGAAAATCGGAGAAATAACGAGCTTTTGGAAGAAAAATTATGATTCATAGTAATTTTTCGGCAGCTGAACATAATTTTTCGGCCGGAAATGGTAATTTTTTGCGGCCTTCTTCCCCTCTTTCTCTTAAGAGAGGGTAATTTCTGAAAATTACCATGCAAACTCAAAAATTACTATTTTTGACGATCTGCCAAAGTGCGGATTGTCAATTTACTTTTTTCCGTCATACTATATTTGAAATCAAAATAGAAAGGAGGGAACGACTATGCTAAGTGGAAAGAAATTTAATGATACACTTCTCACATTAAATGAGGTATAGGAAATTTTTCGTTGCGGGAAACGACAGGCTTATGAGCTAGTTCGCATTCATGGATTTCCGGCGATAAAAATCGGTGGAAAGTATTTCATCAGCGCAAAAGCCTTGGAACACTGGATTCAAAGTAACGCCGGAAAAAGGATTATTAAATGAACCTGAAAGGGCGGGCTTTCTAGCCCGCACTTTCGTTCATTCGACATTCAGGATTTCGTCCAGCGTATTAGTAGCGGATGGCAGCTCCTCTTTGAGCAGATGAATATAGGTGTTATATGTATGTAATCCCTACGTCCGCATGACCCAGCAGGCGGGATACGATTTTGATGTCCACCTTATTGGCGAACAACTGACTGGCAAATGTGTGGCGGAGAGCGTGGATACCAATATGGGGTATCCCGGCTCGTTCCAGAATACAGTCGTGCGCCCGGTTCAAATTTCGCGGATTAATCGGGTTTCCTGCGGCATTGGCAAACACCAGCGGAAAACGGCCATTGATTTTCTGCAATTCTCAAAGAGCCTGAAGTGCCGTCTGATTCAACGGAACCGTGCGGTCTCCTGAGGTGGTTTTGGTGCTTCCCTCAACAAAGCAATACCGAGGCTCTCCCTCAGTGGCGTTTCGATTCTTGACATATTCCAATGTGCGCTCTACTTTTAGAATTTGTTTTTCAAAATCAATATCTTCCCATTGCAGTCCTAGTGCCTCGCCCAGCCGCAATCCGGTGAAAAGAATCAAAACCAATCCATAGCCCAGTCGGTAGAGAGGTTTTCCGTTGCCGTACTTCTCTGTTGCAGCTCGGCAGTATGCCCGCATCTGCTCTTTCGTCAACACGTCTATCGTTTTAACCCCTTTTTCCGCCTTCTTAGGCAGCCGGATTTCAAAGCATGGATTTTTGATGATCTGCTCCTTGACCATTGCAGATTTGAAACAGGCATTCAATGCCAGGTACGCTTTTTTGATCTGGGAATAGGAATAGCCGTCGCTGTCTAGCTTATTGATGAATTTTTGAATATCGTCATGAGTCAGCGTAAAGAACTGCATTCCCTTAAAATAGGGAATGATCTGATGATAAATGGTACTCTCCAGCGTGTCATAGGACTTGGACTTAAGTTCAATCCGCTTATAGGTGGTGAGCCAGTTCAGCGTATATTCCTCAACGGTTTGTTTCTGAATCTCTCGATAGGTGCCGCTTTCCAGCATCTTCTTGAACTCACGAAATTTTTGGTTGACCTCCGTTTTGGTCTTTCCGTAAATAAACTTCTTTTTTCCTTCTACGGTGATTTGCCGGAACCACCGGCCGTCCTTGCGCTGCTTCGGTGCTGTGCCTTCGCCGTTGTCACGGCGTGTTTTGGGTTCGTTTGATTGAGGCATAAAGTCTACTCCTTTCGCTTAGTATCAAAGGTAGTATGACTTTTCCTGAGAAGACTGGATGCCGGATATTCTGACAGCCTTTTTGACAGCCTTTTTCGGGATAAAGGAGGTGTACTTGGGGATAAAAGAGGAGAAAATGCATCGCCAACGACCTCTTTCCAGCAAACAAAAAAGGCACGAAAAAACCTCGGTAAATCAAGGCTTTCCGTGTCTTTTTCTTTGGCAGGGGCAGAAGGACTTGAACCCTCGGCACGCGGTTTTGGAGACCGCTGCTCTACCAACTGAGCTATACCCCTAAAATGGTGGGCCATCAGGGACTCGAACCCCGGACCAACCGGTTATGAGCCGGTTGCTCTAACCAACTGAGCTAATGGCCCGCTTGAACATCGCATAAATAATATCAGCGACATCAGCAAGAGATATAATACCATTTCCTACACAATTTGTCAACAAATTTTTTCACAGTATTTTAAATAAAAAAATATAATAAAAATTTTCAAATCATATTAACTATTGTTTTGATATTTCAAAAAAAAATGGTATAATGTGTTGCAGCAAAATATTTAAACCCAAATGACTTTTCCACAGGAGGGCTAACAACATGGATTACATTGATTACAAAATTTTAAAGGAACTTAAAGCAAACGCCAGAGAAAAAGCTTCTGTCATAAGCGAAAAAATTGGTCTTTCAGTTTCTACTGTCATTGACAGAATCAGAAAAATGGAGGACAGCGGAATTATCTCCGGATATACTGTTAAAATAAATCAGAAAAAAACAGGAAATGATATGACTGCTCTTATGGAAGTAAGTCTTGAACATCCCAAATACTACGATGAATTTACTGAAATGATTCGCAATAATCCCAATATAGTAGACTGCTACTATCTCACCGGAGAATTCGATTTCATCCTCAAGGTTATAACAGATTCTTCTGACAGCCTTGAAATGATTCATCGAAACATCAAGAGCATGGACGGCGTTTCCGCTACCAATACTCATTTTGTGCTTAAGAGCGTAAAGAATGAGTTCTCCATTCTCCCCACTATCGAAAAGGATTAACTTTTACTTAACACTGGAGTTGTTATTTTAATGCAAAGCTATAAACGTGTATATGCTGAAATAAGTCTTGACGCCATAAGACACAATATGGCTGAAATAAAAAGACATGTGGGAAGCGATACAAAAGTTATGGCCATAATCAAAGCTGACGGATACGGTCACGGAGCAGTTGCTGTTGCAAAGGCTCTTGATGATATGGCTGATTATTACGGTGTTGCAATTCTGGAAGAAGCAATTGAACTGCGCAAAAACGGAATTGATAAACCCCTGCTGATTTTAGGATATACTTCCCCCAGACAGTTTGCGGATCTTGTTACCCACCGTGTAACCCAGACTATTTTTGATTTGGAATCCGCAAAAAAACTTTCGGAAATCGCTGTTTCCCTGAATATGACAGCAAATATCCACATTGCCGTAGATACGGGAATGAACAGAATCGGATTTAAAACAGAAAAGGAAAGCCTCGATATCATTAAGCAGATATATTCCCTGCCCAATATTTTTATCGAAGGCGCATTCACTCACTTTGCAACAGCTGATGAAGAAGATAAAACTTTTGCAAATGAGCAGTACAGACGTTTTAAAGAGTTTACCGATTATCTTGAAGAAAACGGTATTCCAATTCCCATAAAACATATTTGCAACAGTGCAGGAATAATCGATTTCGATTACAAGCTCGATATGGTTCGTGCCGGAATAATCCTCTACGGTCTTTATCCTTCTGAAGAAGTAAACAAAGAGACAATTAAACTTAAACCTGCAATGAAATTAAAGACCCATGTCATCTTTGTAAAAGATGTGGATTCAGGCCACGGAATAAGCTACGGTTTAACTTTTGTCACCAATAAGAAAACTAAAATAGCAACTTTACCCGTCGGATATGCCGACGGCTATCCCCGTGCTCTTTCCTCAAAGGGTCATGTTATTATCAACGGTCAATATGCTCCCATTCTCGGCAGAGTATGCATGGATCAGATGATGGTTGATGTTACGGGAATAGACAATATAAAAATAGAAAACGACGTCACTCTTCTCGGCAGTGAAGGAAACTGTATAATAACCGCAGAAGAACTCGGAAATATGTCCGAAAGCTTCAATTATGAGTTTATATGCGGCGTAGGAAAACGTGTTCCCCGCATTTATGTGCTTGGCGGAAAGGTATACGAAACCTTTTAAAAGGGATATAAAGCATCCAAGTAAAATCCTAATGACAAAAGCAGCTTTGATTAAAAATCAAAGCTGCTTTTTTGCTGCTGTTTATCTTTTTGCTTTTTTGAGCGCTTCTGCCAGATACTTACCTGTATATGACTTCTTACACTTTGCAACTTCCTCGGGAGTTCCTGTTGCCACAATGGTTCCGCCGCCATTTCCGCCCTCCGGTCCGAGGTCGATAATATAATCGGCAGTTTTTATTACATCGAGATTATGCTCGATTACCACCACTGTATTTCCCTTTTCAACAAGCTTTTCCAAAACCTCTATAAGCCTGTGAACATCGGCGGTATGAAGTCCTGTTGTAGGCTCATCCAGAATATATATGGTTCTGCCGGTAGCATATCTTGAAAGCTCCGTTGAAAGCTTGACTCTTTGAGCCTCGCCTCCGGAAAGAGTCGTAGCAGGCTGACCTACCTTTACATAGCCGAGACCTACTTCGTAAAGAGTTCTGAGCTTACGCTCTATCTTCGGAACCGCTGAGAAGAAATTCATAGCCTCTTCAACAGTCATTTCTAAAACATCGTATATACTCTTGCCCTTATATTTTACCTCAAGGGTTTCACGGTTATATCGTGCACCTTTACATACATCGCAGGGCACGTATATATCAGCAAGGAAATGCATCTCGATTTTTACTATTCCGTCACCCTGACAGGCTTCGCATCTTCCGCCCTTAACGTTAAATGAAAAACGTCCGGCATTAAAACCTCTTATTTTTGCATCCTGTGTTGAGGCAAAAAGCTCTCTTATATCGTTGAAAACTCCTGTATATGTGGCTGGGTTTGAACGTGGTGTTCTGCCTATGGGTGACTGGTCAATATCGATAACCTTATCGAGAGCTTCAATGCCCTCAATTGCATCATGGTCGCCATATGCCTTTTTAGCTCCGTTGAGCTCGTTTGCAAGGCGTTTATAAAGGATTTCGTTTACAAGAGATGATTTTCCCGAACCTGAAACGCCTGTAACACAGGTAAAAGTACCCAAGGGGATTTTTACATCAACATTTTTAAGGTTGTTTTCCCTTGCTCCCTTAATGGTAAGGAAATTACCGTTACCTTTTCGGCGTTCCTCAGGAACAGGTATATACTTTTTACCGCTGAGATACTGTCCGGTCAAAGATTTTTCGCATTTCATAATTTCATCAACAGTTCCGCAGCAGACAATCTCTCCGCCGTGTATTCCCGCTCCGGGGCCTACATCAACAATATAATCGGCGGCAAACATTGTTTCATCATCATGCTCAACCACAATAAGGGTATTACCGATATCTCGAAGATGCTTAAGTGTTGACAAAAGCTTTTCATTATCACGCTGGTGAAGTCCGATACTGGGCTCGTCCAGAATATAGAGAACACCCATAAGTGAAGAGCCGATCTGAGTTGCAAGACGTATTCTCTGACTCTCTCCTCCCGAAAGTGTTCCCGAAGAACGGGAAAGGGTGAGATAATCAAGGCCGACACTTGAAAGGAATTTAAGTCGTTCCCTTATCTCCTTTAAAATTGGCTCTGCAATGACCTTTTCCCTGCCCTCAAGGTTCAGGTTCTCTGCAAATTTATATGCATCATTTATTGAAAGATTTGAAAACTCATCAATATTTATTCCGCCTACGGTAACTGCCAGAGATTCCGCACGCAGTCTTGCTCCGTGACAGGTAGGACACTTTTTGCGGCTCATATACTGCTCTATCTCAGCCCTTGACCATTCACTTGAGGTTTCGTTATATCTTCTTTCAAGATTATTTACAAGTCCCTCAAACTCAGCCATATATGTGCCTGTTCCGTACTCGCTTGTACGGTGAAGCTTTATCTTTTTGCCCTTTGTGCCATAAAGAATTGCATCTACTGCTTCCTTGGGCAAATCTTTGACAGGAGTATCAAGAGAAAATCCGTAATGATTTGCCAATCCCTCAAAATACATCTGAGCTATTGTACCGCCCTCAGCATTGCTCCAGCCGGAAGCCTTAATAGCTCCTCCTCTTATGGAAAGTGATTTATCGGGTATTATAAGGTTTTCGTCAACCTTCATGAATATTGCAAGGCCTGAACAGGTTGGACATGCGCCAAAGGGATTATTGAAAGAAAACATTCTCGGCGAAAGTTCTTCAATGCTTGTTCCGTGTTCGGGACAGGCATAATTCTGAGAAAAGAGAAGCTCTTCTCCCCCGATTACATCTACAAGAATTGTTCCCCCTGAAAGAGATGATGCAGTTTCAACAGAATCTGCAAGACGTCCTCTGATGCTGTCCTTAACTACAAGACGGTCAACTATTATTTCAATTGTATGCTTCTTATTCTTTTCAAGAGTTATTGTCTCCGAAAGGTCGTAGACATTGCCGTCAATACGCACCCTTACATAGCCTGAACGCCTTGCGGCATCAAGCTCCTTTACATGCTCACCTTTTCTGCCCTTTACAACCGCTGCCATAATCTGAATTTTGGTTCCCTCAGGCAGGGCAAGAATTTTATCTACAATCTGGTCAACAGTCTGCTGCTTTATCTCTCTTCCGCAGACAGGACAGTGAGGTATACCTACCCTTGCATACAAAAGTCGCAGATAGTCATAAATCTCCGTAACAGTACCTACTGTTGAACGTGGATTTTTAGATGTGGTTTTCTGATCGATTGAGATTGCCGGAGAAAGTCCCTCAATATAATCCATATCGGGCTTTTCCATCTGACCGAGGAACTGTCTTGCATAAGAAGACAGGGATTCAACATAACGCCTTTGTCCCTCGGCATAAATGGTATCAAAAGCCAAAGAGGATTTACCGGAACCTGAAAGTCCTGTAAAAACCACAAGCTTATCCCTGGGGATTTCCACATCAACATTTTTTAAATTGTGCTCTCTTGCACCTTTGACAAAAATATTTTTAAGCGCCACTTGGATGCTCCTTTTCACATTCATCTTGAACATTTGTTCTTTGCGTATTATACCCCTTTTTTCTCCCTTATGTCAATAGGAAAGAACAGGCACTTTTAAGATAATAAACAGGAAAAGCAGCCTCATTTAAAGGCTGCTTACTTTTAAATATCTTGGGAATATTTATCACATTTAAACATGGAAAAATTTACATTGACAAATTGAATTTACAAAAGTTTGAGGCACTCATCAAGTATCGCATTAGCTACGGATTCTTTGGATTGCAAGGGCAATTCCTTAACCTCAGACTTAGTTATTACAGTGATGACGTTTGTATCAACGCCGAAACCTGCTCCTTCAGTTTTAAGGTTATTGGCACAAATCATATCTATATTCTTGCTTTCCAGCTTTCTTTTGCTGTTTTCAATCATATTCTGAGTTTCCATTGAAAATCCGCATATAACCTGTCCGTCAGTGCGGTGTTCACCTAAATACTTTAAAATATCCTGAGTACGCTTAAGAGGAATTGATAAATCACTATCTGATTTCTTCATTTTCTGGTCGTTATACTCGGCAGGTGTGTAATCGGCAACTGCAGCGGCTTTGAAAATCAAATCTGAATTCGGTGCAAGGGCTGTAACTGCATCAAACATATCCTGAGCAGATACAACGTTTACCGTTTTCACAAAGGGTGGCGGTGTTACGGACAGCGGTCCGCACACTAATGTGACATCTGCTCCACGGAGCATCGCCGTTTTTGCAATGGCGCATCCCATTTTTCCGCTTGAGTGGTTTGTCAGATACCGCACCGGATCCAAAGCTTCCTGTGTAGGTCCGGCAGTAACCAGCACTCTTTTACCTTCTAAATCATGGGGCATTGCCAAAAAGCGCATAACATAATCGAGCAATACCTCCGGCTCCGGCAGCTTTCCTTTGCCCACAGCTCCGCAGGCAAGTCTTCCGCTGGCAGGAGGAATAATTTCCCAGCCATAATGCTCGAGCAGTTTAAGATTATCCTGTGTGACAGGATTTTCGTACATATTGGTATTCATAGCCGGAGCGATGAGCTTAGGACAGCGGCACGCAAGTACAGTTGTAGTAAGCATATCATCCGCCAGCCCATGGGCGAATTTTGCACAGACATTTGCAGTAGCAGGCGCAACAATCACCAAATCTGTACGCTCGGCAAGTGCGATATGCTCAACCTGATGAGAAAAATTACGGTCAAAGGTATCTACCATTACCCTTCGTCCTGTAAGCTGTTCAAAGGTAAGGGGTGTTACAAATTCAGTGGCATTTTCTGTCATTACCACTTCTACTGCGGCATGCTGCTTTACCAAAGCCGAAGCCAGTGCCGCCGCTTTATATGCAGCTATTCCTCCGCTTACACCCAGAAGCACGGTTTTTCCTTTCAGCATAAGTAATTCCTCCCATACGGACGTGATATATTTTTATAATTTCAAGCCAAAACTTTTTTCACACATAGCATTTCAACGTCTGTCGCAAAAATTATTATAGTCAATTTTCCATACAGTGTAAAGCTCTTATTTAATCTTGAATTTTCCACATTGTTTGCTATAATATTCAAGGAGTTTTTCTCCATAATATGCGCTGTATCCGTAAAATGCGGAACGGCAGCAGGAGGTAATTTAATATGAAAAAGAAGCATTTGGACACCAGGTACCTTGTATCCCTTGCCATGATGTGCGCTGTACTTTTGGTTCTGGGTATGACCGGAATCGGATTTATTCAGCTTCCGGTAATCAAAGCCACTACAATGCACATACCGGTAATTTTAGGTGCCATTCTTCTCGGACCCGGAGCCGGAGCGGTTTTGGGCGGAGTTTTCGGTCTTTGCTCCATTTGGGCTAACACAACTGCACCGGGACTGCTTTCCTTTGCGTTTTCACCTTTTATGACAACAGAAGGACTGCCCGGAGTGCTTAAAAGCCTTTGGATTGCACTTGTGTGCCGTATTCTCCTTGGGGTATTGGCAGGATGGTTCTGGAAACTGTTCAAAAAAGTACTGAAGAAAGATTATGTGGCTCTTCCCGTAACGGCTGCTTTAGCAAGCGTTTGCCATACAATTCTTGTAATGGGAAGCATTTACATACTTCTTGCCCAGCAGTATGCAGATGCCAAAAATGTAGCTGCATCAGCTGTATTTGACCTTGTTTTAGGCACAATTGTAGCTTCGGGAATTCCGGAAGCCATTGCTGCGGCAATTCTGGTAACCGGAATAGGAAAAGCCTTACTGAATATATCAAAACGTATCAAAAAACATTAACGGAGGAATCGCTTTTGCTTTTAGCTGTTGATATCGGGAACACCAATATAGTTATCGGCTTTATGGAAAATGATAAGATTCTCTTTGAAGCGAGAATTGCTACCGATAAGCTTCGCACTGCGGATCAGTACAGTGTGGAAATCAAAAATATGATGAAAGCTTACGGCGTTGAAAATTCAGACATCGAAGACTGTATTATTTCATCGGTTGTACCGCCTGTCCTTGATTCTGTCCGCACCGGAGTGATAAAAATCATCGGCAAAAATCCTATGGTTGTAGGTCCCGGACTTAAAACCGGACTGAATATTCATATGGATAATCCATCTCAGGTGGGCAGCGACCGAATAGTCATTGCAGTAGCCGCACTGGCAGAGTATTCCGCTCCACTTATTCTTATGGATTTAGGTACTGCAACTACCATTGAGGTTGTAGCGCCTGAAAACATATATATCGGCGGCGTCATTTTCCCGGGAGTTCAGATTTCTCTTGAAGCTTTGGCAAGCCACGCCTCACAGCTTCCCGGCATCAGCCTTGATAAGCCTAAAAAAGTAATAGGTAAAAATACCGTTGACTGTATGCGAAGCGGAATTATGTACGGTACTGCGGCAATGCTTGACGGCTTAATAGAGCGAATGGAAGAAGAACTGGGTCAGCCGGCAACAGTTATTGCAACAGGTGGTATAGCGCAGTTCATCCTCCCCCTTTGTCACAGAAAAATAATCCTCGAAAATGATTTGCTCCTTAAAGGACTCAATATCATCTACAAAAAGAATAAACGCTAAACATAAAACCGGTCGCAACTGCGGCCGGTTTTACTGATGTTATCATATAAATTATTTATTTGCCTCTTCTGAGCTTTTCTATTCTGTCACGAAGATATGCGGCGTGCTCAAACTCCAGAATCTTAGCGGCAGCTTTCATTTCAGCTGTAAGACGTACAATAAGAGCTTCTCTCTCCTTACGGCTGAGCTTGCTGTCAGGCTTTTTGCCGTCAGAGGACTTGGAGGTAATCTCAATGACATCTCGTACATCCTTCTTTATGGTCTGAGGTGTGATTGAATGCTCCTCATTATATTTCATCTGCTTTTCACGGCGTCGGAAGGTTTCCTTTATAGCCGCTTCCATAGACGGAGTTACGCTGTCGGCATACATTATAACCTCGCCTTCGGCGTTTCTCGCCGCTCTTCCCACAGTCTGAATAAGAGAAGTCTCTGAACGCAGGAAGCCCTCTTTATCGGCGTCGAGGATGATTACAAGGGACACTTCGGGAATATCCAGTCCCTCACGAAGAAGGTTGATTCCCACAAGTACGTCAAATTCTCCCAATCTTAAATCACGGATAATTTCCATTCTCTCAATTGTATCAACGTCGTGATGCATATATCTGACTTTAATTCCGAGATTTTCGAGATAATCCGTTAAATCCTCCGCCATTTTCTTTGTAAGAGTGGTGATGAGGACACGTTCCTGTTTCTGGGTTCTGATATTTATCTGAGAAATTATATCGTCAATCTGTCCTTCAGTTGGTTTGACGATGATTTCAGGGTCAAGGAGTCCCGTAGGTCTGATAACCTGCTCCGCAATACGGCTGCTTCTCTCACGCTCAAAGGGCCCTGGAGTTGCGCTGACAAAAATCTTCTGACCCACTTTTTTATAAAACTCATCAAAAGTAAGAGGTCTGTTATCAAATGCCGACGGCAGACGGAAACCAAATTCTACAAGGGTTTCCTTTCTTGAACGGTCGCCGCCGTACATGGCTCTTACCTGAGGCAGTGTAACGTGGGATTCATCCACAAAGAGCACAAAATCTTCGGGGAAATAATCAAGAAGCGTACATGGAGCCGCTCCCGGCTCTCTGCCGGACATAACTCTCGAATAGTTCTCAATACCTTTACAAAAGCCCGTTTCTCTGAGCATTTCCATATCATAAGTCGTACGCTGTCTTATTCGCTGAGCTTCAAGAAGTTTTCCTTTACTCTCAAATTCACGGCATCTCTCTTCCATTTCGGCGTTTATCTCCTCAATGGCCTTTTCCATCTTTTCCCCGGAAACAACATAGTGGGATGCAGGATAAATAGCTGCATGGGACAATACGCCTTTGACCTCTCCGGTCAGAGCCTTTATTTCGCTTATTCTCTCGATTTCATCTCCGAAAAATTCTACTCTTATGGCGTTCTCGTTTGAATAAGCCGGGAAAATCTCAACAACATCTCCACGGACACGGAACTTATTTCGGATGAAATTTATATCGTTTCGCTCATACTGAATATCCACAAGCTTTTCTATAAGCTCATCACGGCTTTTTTCCATTCCCGGACGCAGTGATATTACCATGCTCCGGTAATCTATCGGGTCACCAAGACTGTAAATGCAGGACACACTGGCAACTATTATTACATCACGTCTTTCTGACAAAGCAGAAGTTGCAGAGTGGCGAAGCTTATCAATTTCATCATTGATTGCAGAGTCCTTTTCTATATAGGTATCAGTTGTAGGAATATAGGCTTCCGGCTGATAGTAGTCGTAATATGAAACAAAATATTCAACTGCATTTTCCGGGAAAAACTCACGGAACTCAGAACAAAGCTGTGCAGCAAGGGTTTTATTATGGGCAAGCACCAGTGTCGGACGGTTAACTTCAGCGATGATATTCGCCATTGTAAAAGTCTTACCCGAACCGGTAACACCGAGAAGAGTCTGCTCCTTAAATCCCTGATTCAATCCGTCAACAAGCTGTGAAATTGCCTCAGGCTGATCTCCCATGGGTTTATAGGGAGCCACAAGCTTAAATTTATCCATTAACATTCTCCTCTCACTGAAAAACAGGGGCAAATTTTGCGCTGGATGCCATAGAGCACCAATCACCGCCGGCAACAATAATATGGTCGGTAAGCTTTACATCTATACTGCTGAAAAGTGAAACAAGCATCAAAGTGGTTTCCACATCTTCTTTGGACGGCGCCGGAACTCCGTTTGGATGATTATGGGCGATTATAACCGATGATGCATTGCTTCTTATTGCAAGCTCCACTAAATTCCTCCTGTTTATCTCACCCATATTAACGGAACCTTCCGCCACAATGCAGCAGTTCTTTACTGCGCACTTATTATCAAGACACAAAAGCACGATATTTTCCTTGGTCTTGCCTACAAAATAAGGAAGCAGATAGGCAGCTACCTTTTCGGGAGTATCCAAAACCTTTATATTTTCCTGCTTATCCTTTAAATACACTCTGGTTATTTCAGGAATAAGATGCAAAAATGCCGCCGTACGCTCACCGACTCCCTTTACTTTCATCAGCTCATCCACAGGGGCTTCCAGTACAGCGGAAAGTGAACCGAATCTATCCATAAGTCTGTGAGCGGTTTCGTTTGTATCACTTCTCGGAATTGTATAAAAGAGAAGCATCTCAAGGACATTATGGGACTGAAAATTATCAAGACCGTTTTTCAGAAAAGTTTCCCTTAAACGCTTTCTGTGTCCTTCGTGCATCCCGGTATACTCCTCTCAAAACAAATTTATAAATTTAAAATTCAATTAGCATTATATATCATTTTACTACTTTTGAAAAGTGACAAAAAATGATATAATATTTATTAAATTACCAATTGACAAACAGGGAGATTATTGTGAAAAGCTTTACCATAGAACAAAACGACGCAGGACAGCGTCTTGATAAATTTCTTTCCAAGGCAGTACCCGCACTGCCTCAATCACTGATGTATAAATACATCAGAACAAAGCGAATTAAGGTTAACCGCAAGCGTGGAGAAATTTCAACACGCCTTTCAGTAGGCGATGTCATAGACCTCTATATTAACGATGAATTTTTTGTGGCTCCCCCTAAAAAATATGATTTTATGACTGCCTCAAAAAATCTCGATATCATCTATGAAGATGAAAACATCATGCTCCTTGACAAAAAAGTGGGCATACTTTCTCATCCAAACGAAGGTGAATACGGCGACACACTTATTTCAAGAGTAAAAAGGTATCTTTATGAAAAAGGTGAATACAACCCCGAAAACGAAAATTCCTTTGCTCCTGCCCTTGCTAACAGAATAGACAGAAACACAGGTGGAATCGTCATTGCAGCTAAAAATGCACAGTCTTTGAGAATTCTCAATCAAAAAATAAAAGACCGTGAACTTACAAAGCTTTATCTGTGCATTGTTCACGGCAAACTCCCCAAAAGAGAAGATGTTATTGACGGATATCTTTTTAAAGATGAAAAGAAGAATATGGTATTTATCTCCGATTCGCCGTCAAAGGGCTCAAAATATATTAAGACCAAGTATAAGGTTTTAGGATACAAAAACGGCCTGAGTCTTCTTGAAATCGATCTGCTTACAGGACGCACTCACCAAATAAGAGCGCATATGGCATCCATTGGTCATCCCCTTTTAGGAGACGGAAAATACGGCAGAAACAGCTACAATAAAGGCAGCGGATACAAAAAGCAGGCACTTTATTCTTACAAACTGATTTTCAATTTCACAACCCCGGCGGATATACTTGAATACCTTGACGGCAAAGCCTTTGAAGTGCCTTCTGTCTGGTTCGCTGAAGATTTTAAAAACGGAAAAATTAATTTTTAATCTCCGTCTTTTTAAAAAATTTACATTTATCTTGACCGTGCTGATATAATGAAGTAAAATAAGTTTATTGATTTATATATTTATATTTTATAGATAGGCTTTTGCCTTATTTTAGATATTACGGTTCATTTTAAATTAGAAATAACTGCATAAATACTTTTGCTGCTTTAATCCTAAAGCGGCAAGGGTATTATTTATCTAAAAATTTCATTTCTAAATTACTTTATACAAGACAATCGGGTGTGTTACTTAATGAAAAAATTACTGGACTTCGTTCCTGTTGATATAATCCCTTACCACAAGGGTCTTATTTTTATTCAGAAAATTAATATTGAAAATTCCGGCACCAAACTTAGGATTTTAGGATGCAATTTTGAAACCAGAGAAATAAATACACTGACTAAAAGCGCATATTTTATGAACAAGTTCGGAGACGCTTACAAAGAGATTTCCGAACAGCTTGCAGATCCCATAGGATGCTCTGCAGCTCATCTTTCAGGTAAAAAGACGGCCGTAGTATATGACAACGGAGAGACAGGAATTTTCGACCGCACAGGAAAACTTATCTGGACAGGTGATCTTTTATATGACGGTGCTCCTGTAAGCAGCGCCGCAGCTGAAGGCTCCAGTTTTTGGTGCGTTGCAAGAAAAAGAAATTCCGTTTTAAAATATTCCGTTTCTTCTAAGCGCTTCGCTTTCAGACTCGGCTCAAAAGATTCTCTTGCATTCCTTGTCCCCTACCATGTATCAAAATACTCAAACGAGCTTTTTGTGTCTTGTCCGGGACTTAACGCAATTAAAACTATCAACCTTAAAACTTTTGAGGTTGACGAATATTGCAGATTCAAAGAGCCTGTTTTCAAATATTTGCAGTTTAAAAATTTTGAAATTGTTGTACTCTCTTCGGGAGTATATGTATTGTGAAAAATATGTACAAAAAAAGCTGAGACCCGTTTTATCGGTTCCCGGCTTTTATAATACAATTATATTATGAAAGATATTATGAAAGGCAAGTGACAGCATGGATAATGCAAAACTTATCGACATCGTGAGAAATCAGCTTACAATCGATTATAACTGCCATCCTGACGATTTTCTGAAAAATGATATTATTTTCACTCAAGCAGAAAAACTTCCCGGCAGAAGAGCCCTGCCTTTTATTTATCCCAGATGCGAAATTATAAGCATGGGAAACAGTGTTATTGTCAACGCTTCAAAAGATGTAATGCCATTCGTTCAAAAATATCTGAAAGACAAATCAAAATACGAAGTTATTAACGCTCCGTTTGTATACGGTCTTTGTCATTATTATCTGCCCGATACTGAAAAAATCAGGAAAATTGATATCAGTGAAAATTACACTTTTAAACTGTTGGAACAGAAAGACATTCATAGCTATTACAAATATGAAGGACTCCACAATGCTTTACAATACAGCACTGAAAGCTTATCACCGGAAATTCTCGGAATTGCTGTTATGGACGGTGAGAACCTTGCAGGTATAGCCTGTGCCACCAAGGACAGCGAAAAAATGTGTCAGATAGGCGTAGATGTTCTGCCTGAATACAGAAAACAAAAGCTTGCATCGGCAATGGTAACATCTCTTACGGCAGAACTTTTAAGCCGTGACCTTATACCGTATTATTTCACCGACAACAGTAATCTTCCGTCACAGAAAACTGCAATAGCCTCAGGTTATTACCCCGCATGGATACACAGCTACAGAACAAGACTTATAAGCAAACCATTTTCTTTTTTGAATTATCTGAAATTTTAAAAAATAAAAAGCTGAAATCCTTGATCGGATTTCAGCTTTTTTCTTTGGAGGCGCCACCCAGATTTGAACTGGGGCGTAAAGGTTTTGCAGACCTCTGCCTTACCACTTGGCTATGGCGCCGAATATAAAGGACGCTAACATATTCAAATGCAGCGTCCTGTTGGAGCGGATGACGAGGCTCGAACTCGCTACCTCCACCTTGGCAAGGTGGCGCT
>CATXDC010000024.1 GCA_958366985.1 uncultured Oscillospiraceae bacterium | reverse complement strand
TCGATGTTAGCCGCAGACAGCACGGAAATATTGGTCGGCTCTACGCTGAAAAATGCTATCTCAGCCTTATCGGTTTTTACGCCGTATTTAGTAAAGCGTTCAAGACCGATAAGACCCTGAACGCTGTTTTTGCTTTTCTTCATTTAACTTTTCCTCCATAAATACAATTGCTGCGAAGTCAGAAAAAACTTCACAGCATTGAAGATATAGTCCATAATTGCAGTTTCGTCGACCCGAAGTGAGAGAAACGCAAAGCAGGCGGTCGCAGCAAAGGGCAGGACGTTCCAGAAGTTTACCAGAATCACAACCGACAGAATTATTCCGCCGCAGATTATGATAAAATCCCGAACGTTCCAAAACCACAGCTTGACGTTAGCTCTCAGGTTTTCGGGGTAGATGTAGGTTTTCAATTTTATCAAACCTCCTTTTGGGTATAAAAATACAGCCAAACTTTAGCTTGACTGTATTAGCAGTATCTTAAATATTTCATACTATTAAATTCATAGTCCGGATTCTTATTGAAGAAGATTTTTTCTTTGAAATTATCTTTTTCACAACAGACAATGTTGAAAACGAAAAACTGATAGTACCACTCACCCGTGTCATAATAGGTGTTTCTTTCATTAAAAACAATCCGTCCATATTGATCTTTTCTCAAAACAAAAGCAGTTTTATCAAATCCTCCATAAAAATGAACTTCGTACTGATTATCACCGATCGGTTTCACCCCTATCTTTTTACCAAAGGGAGAACGATTGAATTTTCCATCATACAGCTGACTTTCTGTAAACTGCCGACTTTTTGTACCTCTATTGTGCATCCCGTTAGTATCCTGATAAAAAAACGCAGAATGAAACAATACATTTTGTTTTATTTCATCAGGATTGATTCTTACAGGATAGAACTTTATGGCATTTCTTGCTTGTGCAAAATTTGCATACCTGACGTTTTTTCTGTATTCAATTTCAATTTGCTGAACAAATAACATAGCGTACACCACTTTTTGTTTTGAAATAATAATGTCATTATATCATACGTTTAACGTAAAATCAAGCTTTTCCCTTGATCATATTCACCGCCTTAGCCCCCATAGAAACAGTATGACTAACACTCATCATATTGACTCTTACGGAAGTGTCCAGCCCATACATCTGCGCGATCCTCGGAACTTCCGTTGCCGACAAGCAAATTCCCACCGCAAGCAGAGCGTGCTGAGTGTAGGTCAGCAGTCCGAGATAGAGGATAGTTGTCTGCAAAAACGCCGTCAGACAGGTGGCAATAACTTGTTTGCACCAGCTGTAAAAACCGTCCGTGTAACCTCTCGGAATGCCAAAAAGATACAGACTTCCCACAGCAATCTGACACAGCATGATGCCGCCACGCTTGATGTTTGAAAACACAACTTTCACTGTACAATAGCCGAAAAGTATGATAAAAAACAGGCTGAACAGACTTACGTCCATCGCCAGTGCCATAATCACGGTCAGCCCCGAATCAGCTACTGTCGTTGTTGTTCCCGATATGAAATTTCCAAGCAAATCGCTTGAAAATGTACCCTGCAAATTAACGCAAAACGAGTAAAGTCTTTGCGGAACAACAGTAACCAGACTTGCCGCCATGAACCCTTTCAACACGTTCAGACAGGTATTTTTGATATTCGCCTGACCCGATTCATAGGCTATCGCCGTGTCAAACACCGCCACGATAAGTCCACAGACAAACAGCATCCATGCGAGACTGTGGAACAATGCTATGAACGACTGCACCCACGACAGAGCGAAAATACTGCTTATGCTTGCATTGATAAATTCAAAAAGATCGGCAACTGCGCCGTAAATGAGGTTGAACAGCCACTCAAACATTACATCCCAGATTGCGTCTGTTATGGTATCTACCGCAGAACCTATTGTATTGTCCCAAAGGCTTGATATTCCGTCGCCTATCCAGTCAATGGCGTCTGAGATCCAATCAAACATCCGCACCACCTCCTGCCTTTGTTATCTCGCCCTTTACTCTGTACAGCGAGCTTCGCCGTCCTCCTTGGATATGATAGCGAGGTATCCGTTCTAACAATCCACGGTTTTCAAGTTCCGTAAATGCACGATACACTGTACTTTTGTGTATGCTCAAATCTTCTGCGATCCTGCGCACCGATGGATAGCATTCCCCGTTTATATCCGCACGGTTTGCAAGATAACAGTACACAGCCACAGCCTTGTGGCTAAGACCTAAATCGTAAATTCTTCTCGGTAATATCAATTTGCATCAGCCTCCTCACGTTTTAATTTTCGCTTTTCTCATCGGAAATTCATCAAATTCTTCATCATCGACAGACACTTCAATTTCCGCAGCAACAGCTTTTTTCTGCGGATATTTAACCTCCACATCTCTGATTAATTCATCACGATTTTTGTAACAAACCTGCCTTGCTGTTTTATCAGGGAGACAGTATTCTTCCTCAAATTTAATCTCCCATTTAAAGAACAATTTCAGCTTTGAAATCATCGGGTGTGTTCCTGTTTTCATTACGATAAATTGACCTTTTGGCATAGATTTGAGTTCGTCCACAGTCATAAGCGGTCTGCCTATCATCTGAAGTGACTGTGATTTTTCCTTTCCGCACGACACAGAACCTGACAATACAGTTTGCTCTCCCAACGCTTTTGACAGTACTTCCGCTGATTGAGAATTTGGCGCAAAACCTCCGAACACGGTAAGCTGAGTGTTGTCGGTGATTATCTCCATGCCCTGTTTTCCGTAGTTCTGTTCAAGCTGTGCAAAGGACTGAATTATCGCAACGATTGATATTTTTCTTGAACGTCCTGCGGAGAACATAGATTCAGCACCGTCTATTTTTGGGAATGTGCCAAACTCATCGCAGTAAAACATAACTCTGTTTTTAAGCTTTCCGCCGTTTTCATCTGCAATGACTAATATCTCACGGTATAGCTGTTGGATCAAAAGTGAAACCATAAAATATTTGCTCGTATCTTCTTCGGGAAGAACAATAAAGATAGCAGACTTTTCGGAGCAGAATTTCTCTGCGTCCACCGCTGTTCCGAAGCACAAAAGCTGTTCCATTTCTGTATCGAGAAAGCTGTTTAATCGGGACAATGCCGTACTCATTACGGACAGCATTGACTGATCGGAAGCATTCAGAGCCGCTCCGGCAAGCCATTTTGCTTTGTGTTCGCTTGGAAGTTTGTCCATAAGCTTTGAAAAATACATTTTAGGTTTTGCTTTCGGGTCGGGCTGATACTTAACAAGCAAGTCCTGAATAAGCTTGAAAACGGAAACTATATGCCTTTCGTTTTTATCGCCGAACTCAGCCAAAAGCAGTATGACCGAGGCGAGCAGACCCTCAGCTGCATCGTAGAAAAAAGCGTTTTGTCCGTAGCTGTGGCTGTCACCTCCGCCGATATTGATAATTGTTTTTGCCGTTATCTTTGCATACTTTTCCGCCTTTGCTTTCGCTGAAAGATTGTTTTTATCGGACAGATAAATATCCATATACTTGTTTACAAGGTGCAGGATATTGTTTTCGTCTGAGCGTGTAGGGTTACGCAGATCAAGCACGGAAACATTGTAGCCGTAATACTTGCTTGCGATAGTACCATAATTTCGCGCCACATCTCCCTTTGTATCAGTACTGATAAACGACATTCCGCTTGCACAGGCAAGTTCGATGTTAGGGTACAAGAAGTATGCGGTCTTGCCCACACCCGCAGCGCCTATCATAAGCGTGTGAACATCACCGCCATCTACAATAGCCACAGTTTTTTTGCCATGTGTCCGACAGCCTACCACCGTACCTTGAACAGTCGGCAGGTTCTGACCTTTTCTCCATATCTCCGGCTCGAATGGCAGAGGGATAAAAGTACGCTTTATCTCAGCTTTTGTCGCCCACCTCGCAGTTCCGTGCTGTCCATTGCCGACTTTTTTTGCCTTTATTCCGTTAAGCGACTTGTTGTCAAGCAGATTTACGACTACCAAAAATGCGATAAAAAATACAACCAGTATGCCTATTAAAATCATTTGTTTTTCATTCAAATTTTCACTTCCTATCCATAGAAATATGCTTTCTTCTGTATTTAAAAGAAGAGTTAGTTTGTTATCTTCAAGGTATTGCACCGTGAGGCGGAGGGTATCGCATTACCCGAACTCCATACACGGTTCGGGTTCAGAAATGATATCTATATCCTCGCACTGCTCCTGAATCGGTACACTTAAAGCTTTCTCAACCGACAATCTGACAGCACTATCCGCAAGCCGATACAGCAATTTGGCAGTCTGTACTGACTGTTCACGGGTACGGGCTGTCTGTTTAAGATCACGCAAAACCTCATGCACACAATCCTGCAAATTCCTTTGTTTTTGCGCCTTTTTGCCCTTGTCGGTGTAAGGCTTGTAACTACTCCCAAGCTTGCCTTGAAGCCTTTCAAACGCTTGATATTCGCTGTTTATTTGTTCGGTTTTGGGCATAAAAAATGCAGAGCCTGCCAAAGCATACTCAGCCAGATATTTGTATTGTCTGTTTTTTAACGTTGCATAGATTTGCGAGGTCAGCTTATCGGGACGGCATTTTAAATACCCCAGTTCGCTTACTTCTTTCAGATATTCGTCTTTCCTTTTATGCGGAACAGCAGGCAATGGCTCAACACCATTCTGAGATTTCAGACATTCGTTCCAGTCCTTAAACTCAGGTGCAAGACGTTTAACGTTTGGGTATCCGTTCTCATGAAGAATATCTCTAAGCCTGTCCACCGCCTCGATTCCTCCCTCATCGTTATCTACACAAAGCACAATTTCACGGAGGTTAGAATGATTCTTTAAAGCCGTTAAAACGGCATTTTCATAGACTCCGTTCATTGCGATGTAGCTGTGTTTCTGCCAGCCTTTCGGGTACAGCGTTAGAAAACTCATCATATCGATGGGAGCCTCAAACACAAACAGCTTTTCCGACTTGCCAAAGTGAGAAAAGCTGTACCGAGTATCCGAACCCTCGCAGGTTATGCGGAATGCATTCCCAAAAGAATTAGTTGAACGCTTGTGAGCCTGACGTGGAACTCCGTTTTCATCAACGCCTACGAACACCGCATTGTGGTGTTCCTTGTCCTCGTAAAGCGTGTGCTGTTTTGCAAAATGCGAGATAATGTTTGGATCAATAAACCGCTGTTTTATGAGGTAGGCATAAACTCTATGCATATTTGCGTTTGCCTCGGGAAGTCTGAACTCTTTCTTTTCTTCCTTTGCAATAGCTTTCGGCGGACTGTGGGACAGCGGAGTGATAGTCTGACCGAGCAGTTCCTGTACCGCCGTCTGAAAGTCCATATCATAGAATTCCTGCATGAATTTTATTGCTCCGCCGCCCACCTGATTTTTATGGTCAAACCACCTTGAACCCGACATTGTGATGCTATCATGCTTGCCCGAACCGTCGTAGTAAATGAGTTTATGCTCTCTGCCGACACGTTCCAGTTTTTCGCCCCGCATACGCAAAAACTCCGCTAAATCTACGGAGTTTGCCATTACTTTTTGTTCTTCTGTAAATGGGATATATGGCATAACTACACCAACCTTTAATACTTGACATTTTCCGCAAGCTTACCCATAAGCTGCGAAAAGCTCTGCCTTTCCATCATATCCGTACCAAGATATGCTCCTGATACTACTGTCAGCTTGTTCTCAGAAAGCACAGCATAGGTTTCCGTGTACCCAAACTGCGTCGCCATACCGTCAGACTTCTGAACAGAGCCGTACTGCTGATATTTTCCTTTTGAATATACATTTGTTGTCATACGATAATTTGACACAAAATCGTCCTCAGTGATACCGCTCATCTGTGCGGAGGTTTGTCCAAAATAGTAATCCCCGAAGTTTTCAAGGATATATTCCATGTCGTAATCAAGCTGTGACTGAGACAGATCTATACACATCACATTCAACATACCGCCGCCGTTTTTACCTTTTAAAGTGACCTTATTCACTCCATTGAAATTATCGGTTTCGTTCTCAAAGGCACAGACTTTCATCGACTCAGTAACCAATTCGCTTGTATCTGCAAAGCTGATATTTGAATCGAAAAACTCAGCGATAAAGGTATCGGACTTTACCTGTTCATTGTTGACGGTACTTTCGACCTCCGAAGAGACAGCCGAATCCAATACGGACTCGGCTGTTATCGGCGTTGTTGCGGTAGTTTCTGCTGCATTCTGTATTGGCGGACTGATCGTTCCGCAGGCGGTCATTGTCATTGCGATTGCCGCTGAAACCATAGCTGAATATATTTTTTTCATACACAAATTCTCCTTTTTAAACGATCGACCAGATATACAACGGAGCAGTCAAAGCAAAGATAAGACAGCCGAAAATGATAGCAATCGGCGTCCACTCCAACTGCCCGTGTTTGCGGTAATCCAAGTATGCCAGCGTTATCTTAACAAACAGCAAAACCGCCAATATCACGTCGATTACGGGGAACACGACGTTGTTTACAACCGAAACCACCTGCGATCTTGCAGTGGTCCAAGTGCTTTGCACAGCTCCCGCAACATCGCCTGAAGCATAAGCAGTTAGCGACATCATAGCTGCAAAGCACACCGAACTTGCTGCTGCAATCAATTTCTTTTTAGATCTCATTTCACATCATCCTTTCTCTGTTCCTTATCGTTCTTCTTGCATATGACCATACCGAAAACCATAATAACCGCTGTGGCTACGAGATAAAGCTCAGCACTATTGTCTGCGGATACACCTGTATTAGGAGTATCTATTGTGACTGTAGGAGGAATTTCAAGATCAGGCGTATGCTCATCGTACATAACGACCTCCGTTACACTTCCGTCAGTATTCACAGTAAACTTTATCTCGCTTGCAATCTCATAATCGTCGGGAGCGATCGTTTCACGGAGCGTGTACTCCTTGCCTGCAATCAGCTTGCCCTCGATAAAGTGAGCCTCGTCTGTTGATACCCATTCCGTGGCAACATTTCCGTCCTCGTCAATAATCTGAAGCGTTGCGCCGGGGAGCTCCTCACCTGTAGTAATATCCTGCTTGGAAATTCTGACTTTTGTAGATTTATTCACAGCTTTAATTTCTATGACTTCGCCGTCCTCAGAAATTGTCACAGGGTAGCTTTCATCGCTGAGAATATATCCTGTGGGAGCTTCGATTTCCCTGACGATATACTCGCCGTATGGGATCTTGTCAAATTCAAAGTGTCCGTTTTCATCGGAAACAGCGGTCATATATGCGTTGTCGGCAGTAAACTCAGCGGTATCAACAGCAAACAGTCCGAACAGAGCATTTTCAAGAGGTTCGTTGCTCTCATTTACCTTGATTCCCTCGATTTTACCACGTTTCAGTTCATTTACGAACTGCCCGCAGTCGATTGAAACAGTAGTTACTTCCTGTCCCATATACTCGAAGTTTACAAGGTACTTTTTACCGTTCAAAACATAATGCTCATCGGTTGCAATTTCCTGAACATAATACTTGCCGAACGGAATTTTTTCTGCAATTACAGCCGTCATATCCTCGTTC
The DNA here is from genome assembly GCA_958366985.1 of uncultured Oscillospiraceae bacterium. GTDB lineage: Bacteria > Bacillota > Clostridia > Oscillospirales > Acutalibacteraceae > UMGS263. The sequence goes on along the minus strand of CATXDC010000024.1, from coordinate 15,017 downwards.
AGCGAAACCTCCGCAATCAGACCGTCGGCAGGAATTACCGAGCCGTCAGCGGCAGTAATATCCTCTGCGGCAAACAATCCGAAACGAACATTTTTGTAACTTTCTTCCGCTGAAATTCCGAACTTTTCATCATTTTCCATAACCTTAGAAAGAGAAATTTCAATGCCCTGATAGTCATTTTCAAAAGCTGTGCCAACGGTATCACGAACTGCGATTTCCTGCCCTGCGTAGGTAAGCTCAACAAACTGAGATTCTGCGTTCAGAACATAGCCGTCAGGAGCAGTAATTTCCTTGACTTCATACTTGCCAAGATACAGTAAATCAGTTTCTGCATACCCGTTTTCGTCTGTTACAAGCTCTGCCACAACATCGCCTGCGTTGGCTCTGATCGTGCCGTCGGCAGTTATGATATCCTCGCTTGCAATTACCTGAAATACTGCGCCACTGAGATTTTCTTTTGCAAAAACGGGAGTATAGGCGGTCTGCCCACTTTCGTGAACCTCGCCGTTTTCATCGATATATATTGCGCTGCCAAGAGCAGTTACGCTTGCAAAAACATTGCCTGTTTTCTGAACAGAAATTTTGCCCTTCTGTGCGGTATTTGTTTTCTCCACAACTACGGTCTCTACTGAGCCGTCAATTGTAAATGGAACAGGATTTTTATCAAGGACATAACCCTCCGCCGACTGCACTTCGTGAAGCTCGTAATCGCCGTAAACAAGCTCGTTCGGGAGCATAAGAGAACCGCTTTCATCGGTGTAAAATGTGTTGAGAATCATTTCTGAGGGATAGTTGATTTCCTGCGAAACATATTCGGAATTTGCACAGTCCCAAACCTTGAAGCCGATGCCCGAAACGGGAATTATATTGCCTGTTTCAGCGTCCTTTTTCACGATTTTAACAAAGGATTTTTTTACTGCGTCATTGAGCAAATAGAAATATTCTTTTTCGTTTTCGCTGATATTGACTTCAAAGTCCTCCATCTGTTCGGTATTTTCCAAACCCTTAATTTGATGAACGACATAGATTCCGTAAGGGAGCATTTTAGTCTGTGCATAGCCGTTTTCATCGCATACGAGGTAGTCTTTTTCGCTGTCATTTGCAGCTTCATAAGAGCCTGATGACTTGAGATAAACCTCAAACTCTGCACCGACTTCGGGAGTTTCGATCTGCGTTGAGCCGTCATCGGAATGCTTGATTATGCTGATTTTTCCCTTGAGAACGTCCTCGGTCACTGTCATAGAAATGGGGTTATGCTCAATGGAATAATTCTCAGTTTCTGCACCAACCGGGTACACAGTTTCATCAAGCAGATATCCCTCGCTTGGTGAAATTTCCTGAACAGTGTAGTTTCCGCAGACATACTCCTTTGTCTTGAAATATCCGTTTTCATCGGTTGTGTAGGTGTCCACCAGCTCGCCGTTACGGTAAATGCCGTAAACTGCACCTGAAAGAGTACCGTCGCCCTGAGCGGAAGCTGTTTCGGAATCCTGCTTTGTTACTTGGGCGGTAAACTTTTTGAGAACGTTCTTAAAGGTCTTGGTTGTGGTTGCGTCAGCTGTCAAAGTAACCGTCTGACTGGCAGGAACAACATACTTTACGGGAACGTTTTTTTCAGAAATCGTGTAAACAATTTTCTGATTGTTACTGTCGTATACGGGGATATCGGAAAGAATTGCAACACCGTCAGAACCTGTTTTTATGCTGTAAGTCTTGCCGTTACCTGTTACAGTAAATTCTCTGCCGCCGTTCTGATTATCCTCAGACTGCTTGTTGATCTTAATAGAGCCTGTTTTGAGTTCATTGTTGAACTTTACATTGACAGTCAGATCAACGTCGCCGTCTGTAAGCTTGACATTCTTCGCCTTGGGAGTTTCATATCTCGTATCTACGTTGATTTCGGAAACAGTGTAAGTGATAGCCTTGCCTGTGGACATATCATAAACTTTCAGATCATCTAAGGTCGCAATGCCTTTTGCATTGGTTTTATCAGTTTCGGCAAGAGATTTACCGTTATAGGTATAGGATATCTTGAACTCCCTGCCACTGATTATGCCATCCTCGGCAGTTTTGTTAATTTTGATTGTTCCTGTTTCATAGTCCTCTTTCACCTTGTTTTTTCCTGCTTTGATTGTATATACGGTCGGATCAACTGAATAACCTGTTGGAGCCTTCAATTCTTTTGCGTAATAAGTCTTGCTTGGCAGCTTTACAGAGCCTTTTCCATTGCTTCCTATTTTGATTTCGGCAACCTTGTTTTTGCAGGATTTATCGCTGTAGATTCCATATACCGCAGTAGAATTATCAACGCTTGATTTTCCCACAAGATCACCGTTTGTATTATACTTATCTATCTCAAAAGTCACATCGGTCTTTGTGATCCTAAAAGCCGACATATTCATAGCGGTCGCTGTTTTACCGTCGGCCTTGTTATTAATTACAACGCCCTCAGAGCCGTTAGCCTCAATTCTCCAATGAGTACCGCCTGCACCTTTTCCGTCACCGACCGTTTTGGAATTGATAAGACTTTCCGAAACTCCAATTGATTTCAGATATGAAACAACATCGGAACGGCTGTCGAACTCACCCATATATATCCATGCATGGTCGATACCACTGGGGTTTTCAGCAACAACTACCGAACCGGGAGTAATATTTGAACCGTCGGAACACTCCCAATAAGGACGGTCTGTTGTCTTAATATTCTGCTTTTCAACATCGACTTTTGAAGTCACACCGTCATAAGTGATTGTGCAGTTATCGCTGACTGTCAGCCAGTGATCGGTATCCACAGGAACGGGGTTGTTCCATGAAAATCCCGATGTTTTGTATCCAAGCTGCGTCAGCGTATAGTACACAAGTCCCGAACAGTCGATGCCGAGATTATTTATCGTCTGCACCGACAGAGGAGTATACTGTCCCTGATTGTATGCGTACCAGTACCCCTTATTCCCAAATGTATACGGTGTTCCGAGCAAAGTTGCCGCCTTTGCGATCACCGTATCTGCCGATGGAAACGCAGAGTTTTCGGTCGAAGTACTTGCGGCATTTGCAGTAATTACTCCGCTCATTGTAGAGCCGAGCATTGAAAAAGCGCAGAGTCCTGCCATGAACCCTGCGCTAAGTTTCTTTAAAATCTTTGATTTAATTTTAAACATAAAGTACATTTCTCCTTTGATTTCACGCAAAGAAAAAGAGCCGAAATTTCTTCGGCTCTCTCACTTGCATATTTGTTACATATTATCAATAAGCCGATTCGCTTATCGAAATTTCAATTGTATTATCATTTTCATCAAATATTCGGGTTATTTCACCGTATTTATCTGATTTTAAAAATCTGCCGCCCTGTGTATCGAACACATACCATGTTCCTTCCACACATACTAAGTTTGCCATATGACCGTACCAGGCATCCGGTGAGAAAAACGCATACCGACATTCAAGTCCCACACCTTTACAAGCGTACATTGTTGCTGCTGAGAATACTTGACAATTTCCGCTGACGTTCCCTCTGATCCAATTGTAAACAGCTTCGGCTTTTCCATAATCAGAGCCGTTGTGCCCCAATCCTGCACCTATATTGTAATATTCATCGGTTGTTCTTCCGAGCGAATTTACATAATTCAAAACGCTTTGCAGGCTTGTTGTATCTTCAATTATATCTTCCGGCGGTTCAGTCTGCGGTTTTGGTGTAGTAGTCGGCGGATTTGTCACCGCAGGTTTTGCCGTTGTAACCGGAGGAGAAGGGTTGTTATTCTGAGGCTTATTGTCAGACGATTGGTTATTCTGCTGCGCACCGTTATTGCTCTGATTGTTATCGGACGGCGAATTATAGGTCTGCTGACTATTCTGCGCAGGCTGTACGTTATTTTCCTGACCGTTATTATTCTGCACGGAATTGTTTTGTCCCTGAATTGAGTTTCCCGAAGCACCTGACGAACCTGATTTCTTTGTAGTAGTTACAGTAATACCCGTCGGCTTTGAAGATGAGGATACCCTCTGCGAACTCTTTATCGTAGTAGCGGTTTCGCTTGTATCCTTTTCTTCCTTTGCCGTTGCTGCAGAGGTTGTCAACGTAGTTGTAGTTTGGCTCACATCTGAGGTTTCCGCTCTTTTCGTTGACTCCGATACATTCCCGCAGGCAGTCAGCATTACTGTGCAAAGTATTGAAATATATATCGCTCTTTTCATATCATCACGCTCCTTGTCAAGCAATATATCACATTTTTTCTTGTAAATCCAGACCTTTTGCCGAAGTTCTACCTTTGTGACAATTTGCACAGCCTGCCTTTGTACTACATTGATATTTCCGGTTCAGGTTCATCGGAAATATCATCGGACATCTCCTCATCGGGAGAATTCTCCACCTCGATCTCGGTCTGCTGAACCTGTTGAAGCTTGATATCATAGGCGTTCAGAACCGCCTGTTTGAGTGCATTTCTTGCACCTTTGCTTATGGGATGGAAAATATCCTGATACTGCTTGTTCCCGTCACGGTCGGTGTACTGAGTTGACGGCATGGAAACAAACCGCCCTTTTTCTCCCTCGCACACCTTGATACCGTGAACGGCGTAAAATCCGTCAAAACTTACGCTTGCAAAAGCCTTGATATTGCTGTCGGGCTTGTCCACCAGTCTGTTGATCGTTGCTGAAATTTTCATTTGCATCACCTTTTCCTTTCATTTATGACATTGTAATTTCGGGTTCTTCCGAATCTTCTAAATCTTCGGCTACTTCTTCCGACTGGACAATTTCAGGGTGACACTCATTCACAGCCACAAGACCAATGCCCGGCAGATCAACTATCATATGAGAAAACTGCTCCTTGTACTTTTCAATCTGTTCATCGGTAAGTGAACAGCTGTCCCACTCGCCGTATTCATTTTGATAGTAGCCTGAGATGTAAAAAGTGCCGTGGACAAGTGTTGCACCCACAGTCCTGTTAGGCTCTGAACCGTTCAGCAGAAATTCGTCATTACACCAGACGATTGCGTCCTGCTTTGGTTCAAAATATATGGGTTCTATGCTGCCGCCCACAATTTCCTGCATAGCGTGAATATTATCTTTAATATCCTTCACATACGGCTTTTTCATCGGTTCAAACACAAGTATTTTCATGAAACCACCTCCGATTCCTCTCCGCAGTAGTCATTAAGCGGACACCCGTCGCAGTCTTCGTACATGGAACAGGTACGCTGTATCTCTTCCTCCGAGATTCCACAGTCACGGAACGGTACTTTGTCCTCTGAGGGGAAAAGTGCTATTTCAAATTTACCCCTCGCTACCGATATTTTCAGCTCGACTTCCGCACCTTCTTCCAAAAATACACCGGGCACTTCTATGTCCCCTGAATTGTTGATAAATCCTTTTGTGTATATCATATTTTTCATAAAATTAAACCTCCAAAATTGTTTCATCGTCAAACAGCGAAAGCTGACAAGCCGCCTTTACTCTTTCACTTGTATCATAATTTGAAATCAGCAGTTCCGCATACTGACAGCCGCCGTCGTACCGCTGAGCAAGATTATTCAGTCTGCTTATCTCCTCGATATGAATATTCGGCTTATCCCATATCTCCCGTATTTCGGGGCAATCGTTGTATGAAACCAAGAACTTGCCCTTGATATCCAAAAGCGTATCACGCAGTCTGATATGATCTTTTGCAGTAAAACCTACGTCCTTGTAGTAATTCTCTGTAGCAAAATACGGCGGATCGCAGTAGAAAAAGCTTACAGGTCTGTCATACTGCTTAATCAGCCTTTCAAAATCTTTATTCTCAACTACTACCTTCTGCAACCGCCTTGCGGCAAGGTCGATCATAGGGAAGTCCGACCACATCGAATGCGGCTGACTTCCAAAGCTGTCAAGTCCCGAAGCATAGCTGTAACGTATAAGCTGATAAAACTTCGCAGCTCGGTCAACATCATAAAGCCTTGGCAAAATGCCACGCTTATGAAGTAGGGCTAAATACTCAAAATCTTCTCTTGAATCAAGCACATACCTAAGCTTGTATTTCAGCTTTGCAGGTTTATCACGGACGCAGCGATACAAATTTGCAAGATTTGAATTAAAGTCATTGTACACCTCGAAATCCATACCTGGCGGTTTATGAAACAGCACCCAGCCCGCTCCGCCGAAGACCTCTATATACCTTTCATAGTAAGGCGGAAATCTTGCAAGAACCTCGTCACGAAGATTTTTCTTCCCACCTACCCAAGACATAAAACTGTTCATTAAGCTCCTTTCCTTGCCAAACAGCAGAAAAGAAGTATGCAAACGAAAAAGTCGCTTTGCAAGCACCAGATTTATTTATCTGCTGTTGGCAAAACGACATTAGTTTTTATTTAATTGTGTTTTCTTCAGCCCTTGATCATTGGATCGACGTAGCTGAATATAATGCGTTTCTGTTCAAGGTAACCGTCAACTTTGTTGACCTCAGTACATAATTCTTTGTACTGCTTTTCCGAAAGCACAGGCTTTGTTGCTCTCAGCATTGCAGGAATATTACCAATACAGAACTTGAAGTCTACTTTGGCTTTAACTCTGTTTGTGTGCATCTTTGACCTCCTTATCAAGACGTGCGATCTCTTTTTCAGCAGACTTAAAAGCCACGGCAAGAGAACCTATCGTTGTTCCGATGATAACACCTATCATCATTCCAATGAACAAATACGTCATTTACATCATCTCCATTTCCATATCCTCATCTTCTGTCTGTTCATCATCGATAGAAGTGATCTCAACATACTCGCCGATAACATTCAAGGCCTCATAGTAACTGCCCGAAGAAGTTATTCTGCTGCACATTTCCTTTGCCTCATCATACATTCCGTTCCTTTTCAGCGTTTTTGAGGCTATGCCCATAAGATTGAATATATTTCCGTCCTGACCTATCAGCGGACATTTTGGCTTTTTGGACATCACGACATCTCCTTTCCGTAATATTTTCTCAGCAGACCTATGATAAAAAGCTGACCTTTTCCCGTCACAAACGTCTGCCGATAAGTCTTTTTCAGACCATTGACCTCGAATACCGACTCCTTGACCGCAAAATATCCTCTGTCGATATATCTCTGATATGGCAGATTGTTTGACATCAGTACACCCGTTCTTTTGAGCCAGCTGTACAGCTTGTTTCTACCGACGGAGATATTTTCGGCTCTCGCAAGCTTTGCCATAGCGTTCATGTCGATTAGGTTATCTGTTCCTGCCACCTGATTTGCAAACTCCACCAAAGGCTGATCGTGTCTGATACGCTCGTTCAGCTTTTCGATAGCCGTCATCTGAAGTCTGAACAGGTCACGGTACGGCTCGTCGAGAAACGGGAGGTAGTTTTCTATGAACATATCCTCGCTTGCCACATAGCCTCCTGTTCTGCGGATAGTCGGCAATACTTCATCAAATATCCAGCTTTCAAATTTCTCAGCGGAAGGGAGCCTTGAATGTGATATCAGTCTATACACATCTCCCTCGGGAATAAAAACCATTTCGATAGTCCTGGCAGGAGACTGCGGATGCGGTAGGTCGTGTTTCACGCCCCACCTACAATGCCGTCTTATTGCGTCTTTTGTATTGCTGTAGCCCAATGCAGAAGCTACGTCCTTTCCGCAGAACATGGTCCTTCCGTGTTCATCTGTTAACGTTCTTAAAGAACCAAATTCATCATTCTCAAAAATCTTTATCACATTGCTCATGCGTTTTCTCCTTTTTCCGTTTCTAAAATTATTCTTGCAACCGCCTCCACAACATTTGTAGTTACTGCGTTGCCTGCCTGCTTGTAAAGCTGAGCGTCGGACATTCCTGTGGCTTTGACCTTGTTGAACTGCTCATCGGTAAAGCCCTGCAGCCGCCAGCACTCCAACGGCATAAGCTTTCTGATATACCCGCAGTACACAACCCCGTGTCTGTCGGTAACGGTCAAAGTAAACATAGGCTCGTTTGGAAGTTTAAATCTTCTGCCTTGCTGACGGACTTTTTCCTTTTCGGGAGTAAGCACGGCTATCGGGTCTGTTATGAGGACAACTCCGGATTTTTCGCCTTTGTGATGACCAATACCGCTGTCCTGTCTTGCGGTTATACATCTTGCAAGCTCTGTGACTTTCGGCTCAGGATTCATATCTATCCCCAATGCGTAATATCCCTGATTACAGCCTGTTGTAAGGGTATGAGCTATCTCCTTTCCCACTCTCCCACGCCTTGAATTCATATTTGGGTATGCAAGGTCAATACTGTCACCGGGCAGAGCTATCTGATAGCCTGACTTAGTTTTTGATTTTATCGGCAGGCCGATTATCTCATAAAGACCTGTTTTCCCTCCAAAACCGCCAGCCTGACTTGTAAGGGTTATGCTCAGTCCGTCGGCTGAATATACTCTGTTTCCCTCTCTGCCTGAAATCCTTTTGACAAGAGTTTTTGGATTTGCGTCTGTGAAAGACAATACTTTTCCGGAACACTTTTCTCTATGAAATCCGATAATATACACTCTTTTTCGGGATTGGGGTACACCAAAATCTGCGCTGTTAAGCACTTCCCATACGACATCGTACCCCAATTCATCCAACGTACCGAGGATGGTCGCAAACGTCCTGCCCCCGTTATGCGATAGGAGACCGGGTACGTTTTCAAGGAGCAGATACTTAGGTTTTTTAATGGCGGCAATCCTGGCGATCTCAAAGAAGAGAGTTCCTCGGGTATCGCTGAATCCTTTTCGTTTTCCAGCGATCGAAAAGCTTTGGCAAGGGAATCCTCCGCATATAATGTCGAGATCGGGCAGTTCGTTTGGGTCAATTTTTCTTGCGTCATCGTAATACACCTCGCCTTCCGTATCGTACATTGTTTCGTATGCTTTTTTAGCATATCGGTCAATCTCGCAGTACCCGACGCACTCAAAGCCTCCTGCTTTTTCAAGTCCCGAACGGAATCCGCCGATGCCTGCAAAGATATCGAAATACTTTATCATTTATCACGTTCCTTTCTGCAATAAAAAACGGCCAAGCTTTCTTAACTTGACCGTTACATTGACATATTCATTTCTTCTTCCTCAGTTTGTTCCGATTCTTCTCTGATAACGTGAAAATCGTCCACACCAGGGATAACTCCGAGCGTTCTTCCGTTATCAAAAACGCAATGCACAGTGCCGATATCATCGACGTGATCGACCTTGCCAAGAGTACCGGACTCAACAGGGAATGGATCATCGTTCATTTGGTCAAGACAGATACGAGTTCCTTCGGGATATCTCTGTCGCAGCCTTTCAACGTTTTCTTTATTGTAATACATTACACATTCCTCCTTTTTCTACAAATGAAAAAAAGGCTGTTCTATCATCGTCACTTAAATTCGTGACAATAGACAAAACAGCCTTTAAAACTTTGTGAATTTTTTTCATAACAAAACGGCAGGCTCAGAGCAAAATCTGCTCAAAGTCTGCCGTTTTGTTTGACGATGTTTAATTGTTGAGGGTTCAGATCCTTTTTTTACGAAAAAGCATCCACGGTTTTACACCTGAAATTTTTACCCTCAAAACGCAAAAAAAGCTCGTAAATACGCGGCTTTAATAAGGAACACACAAAACCGATTGAGAGAATGAATTATCCATTGATTTACGATATAATTAATTACATCACTACGCTAGAAAACGCTCTGTAAATTATAAACTTACAGAGCGTTTTTACAATTCAATTGACACTTATCAATTTTATATCATTAATTTTTCTATGCAGTATGGACATTAATTTTCCAAAAGCATATTCATTAGCACTACCAAAATCAATAAAGAGACGAATAGTATTATCCGCTACTTTCAAAACCTCATAATAATGAATTTTGCATTCATTTTCAGTATTGTAATTATTAACAAAATCATCAATAACTACTATAAAATGGTTGAGTGTTTCTTTTGTAACATTTGCTTGAAACTCAATCAGCATATCTACATCAGGGTAATTTAGCGAGACAATCTTTACGTCAAAATAAGTGCCAAAGCTTAGTGGTTTTCGATGAGGATTACTTTCAATATAGTTAAGAATCAAATCTTTATCGGCGATTTTCAGTAAACCGAATTTTGCAAATTCGTATTCTTCGGGAATTATAGGAGAAAATTCAAACATTACATCCTCGCTGTTTATATCTGCCATAGGACTTACATATTCCTCTTCCGTATTTGATTTCCACCTGATAATAATGTATAATTTTCTATCAGCGCACCAATACGGCTTATAACAAATCTGTGATTCGGCATATGTATATCCATCATAATTTAATGCAAAACGCACAGCAAACATATCAAAGACCAAATATTTTCCGATATCAGAAATACCGGTGATTTCCGAGTAAAGCTTGGTCATTTGTCGTTGATATTCGTAATTAAACGCATAACTTGATAAATCTGTCTGTGGAGAATTTGGTATAAACTTTATAAGCTTGCTGTCACAGATATTAGAGATAAATTTAGGCTGTGCATACATTTCCGAAAGAGCAATATTTTCTGTATCATCACAAAAACAATATTCTTCGGGCAAACGTTCCATATTACTCTGGTCTGAACCGTTAAAAACAAAATATTCGTTTTTATTTTTGCAACGCCATTTTATCCATATTACTCCTGATAGCCTTGATTTTACAATCAGCTGAACAGGATAATAGCTCCACCCATTCAAATTGTACTGCTTATAATCATAGCCAATCAGTTTTACATCAGACTTTTTATAAATCCGTTCATATTCGCAAACAAGACCTTTTTCAATCATTTTTTCAAATCTTTCTGAATTATTATTGTACTCAAGATTAAGACTCAGATTATAATCTTCAACAAATTGTTTATATGGTGCAAATATCATTCTTAATGCCAATCTTTCACCTCCCCTATACTGCAACCAAACACAACATCCCAAATATAAATACTACCGCATAAAGTACACCTTCAATTACGACTACCTGTTGAGTCTGCATTGGAACGCTGTTCATTCCAAAGTTAAAGCTATATGCTATGTCAAAATCAACTACTAACGCTCCCTCTGGTATTGTCTGTGGCACATACTCACAAACATCATCATAGGCGTATCCATATTGTTTCGCTAATGAAACTGCCTCTTCTTTTGAATTATATTCATGGTATAATACTACACCACTTCCATTATTGCTTTTCGTTCCACGTTTATCAGCATAAACAGCTATATATTTCTGAGATGCAATATCATAATATGCAAACGCATTAATTTTATTACCCGATTCTAGTGGTAGCTTAAAACTCTGCTCATATTTTTTAGTAGCATCAATATATCTGGTTATTTGACGTCTTCCTTGATCATAGCTAGCTGATCTTTTAACTTCCCAAACCATACTTTTTTCATCAAAACGTCCTAATATATCAGCAAATCCCGGTGTTACTTTTGCTCCATTTGTAGCTTTAGTCAATACTCCTCCACCTTTAATGGTGACTTCTTTACTAAAGTCTCCAGTTGGATTATCAATCTTAAGCCGAACATACGTATAATGTTTTACCGAATTGTGATAATAAGTCATTTCTTGGATAAACTTATAAAACCAGTTTTCTATTTCCCCGTTATTATTCTCTGTATAGCTCATAATAAGAGGTGCGACAAAATCATATGTGATATCGCCAGCATCATCACCCGTTATACCAAAAGATAAGCTTTCTTTAGCTTCTAATACTGCATTAAGTGTATCATCATCATATGTTCCATATTTAGGTGAAATATATATATCTTTTAACTCTAAAACCTTTTGTACAACAATTAAAGCTACTCTATTTTCAGTACTACTATCACCATATGTAATAAATTTAGAAAAGTTAATAAAAGGCTTCGATGTAGACTCATCAGAGAGAAAATATGAATTAAATTCTTGCTGTTGTGAATTTGTATTGTAATCACTATTAGGATTGTTATTAAATCCGCTAAGAATATAATTAGCACGGGCTGAGTCAATATTGCAATCATACAAATCACTTAATGTTTTATAGTCGCTATTGCTAATCTTTCCTTTAGCATTTTGTATATTGATTTCATACTTTTGTTTATATAGATTTTGAATTTCTGATGCTATTTCTTCATCATCAATTAAGGTATCTGGGTATTGGAGTCCTGCATATTCATCAATATGATTATAGATTAATGGTTGCTCATCAATAAAATCATCTAAACCATCCCCATCCGAATCTTCCTCACAGGGATTTGACTTAATCGGAAGAATTTCAACACCATAAAAATATCGATGCATATAACTTGGAATCGAATCACTGTATTCATTCAAAACATAAGAAAAACCCTGATCATGAACTTTATTCAAACACTGTTCAAAGGTAGGCAACTGGATATTGCCATAGTTATCCCATGTAATAAGCCCACTTTCAGTATCAACTTCTTCCCAGTCGGTTAAATCATCATTATCTGATTTAGCTCCATTATTAGGATCTAATACATTGACAAGACTAATGGTTTCCCAACCTGTTGGCAATACGGCTTTAAATTCAACATGAGGTGGAGCAACATTTTCCACAATATGATTATAAACACTACTCTCTGAATTTGTACCATATGTTAGATTAAGTCCGCCGGTACTTTTTATAGCATTATCTACCTGCTGTCCATAAGAAGGATCAATGTAACTGTAACCTGCCGGCATTAACTCAGAATAATTTATACCTAATTTTGCACATGTATTTATTTGATCAAAATACATTGAACCAACATTCGTAGAACCATTCATTACCTGAAAAATAAATTTTGCAGATGTTTCTTTAAAAGTAACATTATTTTGTAATAGTTTAAACGCATTACCTCTATCAGTATAACCTGAAGTGTACACATATTGCTGTGCGCTAAGGGCCATTTTAACAGCCATACTGTTGGTAAACCATATATTTCCGTCAGATGTAAATTTCAGAGCTTGTGCTCCATTCAAATTATAAGTAATAAGACAGAAACGAACATTGCCGTTACCATACTGTGCGATAAGCGAATCCATGAGGTTTCCAATCATTTTGCATTGTGAATTAAAGGTATCCTCAAGCTGACCGGAAGTCTGAATAAGAAACGCAATATCAACGGGTGTCTGAACGGTAACAGCGCCTCTGGTCTGAGCAGCAGCAAACATTGCAGGAGCAAAAGTTTCTTCAGTAAGAGTATCTTCCTCGTCATTTATTTCAGCGAGTGTTTCTTCAGAAAATTCTACACGTGTAGACTCTTCATTGAATTCAGCAGCTATATCTTCTACCGCTTCAGCCTCAAAGGACATCAACATAGGTTCATCTTCGTTAATGCTGATTCCAAGGTTGGCAAGCCATTTCTCCATGTCCATTATACAGTATGTGCCAAGTTCGTCAACCTCCGTGTAAATTGTATTGTTTTCAAGGTCATACTTTGTTTCAATGGGCAGAAGCATATTCATATCTTCAAAGTATTTGAAGATTGTAAGACGTTTCAATCCTTGTAAATCCGGTTCATCAGGGAATAGATTAAGTTCATTGTCTACGAATTCATCAGCTATATTAAATTTTAACACAACCTTGCTGATATTGCAAGAGTTATCACAAGTTAATTCCGGTGCAATACCAAGAATGGCGTCGTTTTTTATTGCATTTGAGTAGCTTGTTTCCCTTGCATTTAAATTACCTTCAACATAGCCTGTCGATTCAATTTCGATAGACATTTTGTAAGGATTGTCATCAGTATTAATCTCCTTAAGAGCCTCGCTGTTTTCGGCAATAGTCTGATTGCTTACATGTTCCGCATCGGGAACGTCAAATGTTTCAGGATTTGTTGGATCAAGGCCAATATGTGGCTCATCGCCATCTTTTAAGCCATCACCGTCTGTGTCAGGAATGAGGGGATCAGTTCCGTAAATATTAATTTCATCGTAATCTGAAAGTCCGTCATTGTCCGTATCATCATTTCTTGGATCAGTTCCAAGCTCTATTTCCTGAGCATTGGTCAATCCGTCACTGTCAGAATCTGCATCAGCGTCCGAAACACCCTCAGTAACGGAATCATATTTGGTCGGATTGGTTCCTGTTATGTAAATCTCCTGATAATCAGTTAAGCCGTCATCATCTGTATCAACTTTGTTTATATTGGTTCCATACTCTTTTTCCAATAGATCAGATAGTCCATCACCGTCAGTATCAGTAAAAGTCACAACATAACCATTTTCGGATTTAACAACTTTTACTGAATTAGAATAAACAACTTCTCCATAATTTGTTGTTAAAGAAACTTTGAAGTATTTTGTTTCAAAGTCTTCCGTTATTGGATGTTGGTATGTATATACACCATTTTCAACTATGGCTTCGGAAAGATAGTTCATGTTATCATCAGAACTCCAAATTTCATAACTGCTGTTGGTGTAATTTGTATACCATGTAAGATTCATGCTATTTGTTTCGCTGTTATATCCTCCAAAAACTGAAAGATCAACCTCAATATCAGAAGTCGTTCCGACAAGTTCAGCCATACTGTTGCTGTAATTAGCGTTAATGCTAGGGCAGTCAATGGTGATAGTTTGTCCGATAATGATAACATTGTTGAGGTTAAGGTTATCAGTATCAATGTTGATATCTCCGTAAGGAGCATAAATCAAGCCGCTGAAATTAACGTTGCTTGTTTCGATATTGATATCTCCTGTTTCGGAGCAAATAACAGAATTGTTCGTATTCTTAACCTCTCCATTGATGGTAACATCTTCAACAGCTTTAATTCCTGAATTGAGATTAATATTTCCCGTCAGTTCTAGAGTGCCGTTAACATCCATGGGATTATTAATGTTGATGTTCAGATCCTCAAAGCTGTAATCGTCAGCATATGTTTCAACGTTATCGCCGCTGAAATACGAGTAGTTCAGTTTTTTGAGAATATAGATCATTTCTTCGTCAGCATTCTCAGTTTTCGTACCATTAACGTTCATATTACCGCTTGAAACTATTGTGCCGTTTGTCGCTATATTCCCATTCACACAGAAATTGTTAGCATTAATGGTGATAGACCCCTCTGTATCAGAAG
>CATXDC010000023.1 GCA_958366985.1 uncultured Oscillospiraceae bacterium | reverse complement strand
AGCTTGGCAGTACTAATAGGTCGAGGGCTTGACCATAAGTGGTTAAGGTTTTCAAGAAATCACAAAACTTTATCTTTGTTCAGTTTTCAGGGTGTAAAAATTCCAGCGAAGCTATTAAAGCTTCGCTGTTTTTATTTGTCTAAAGGGCTATTTACCTTTAATTTTTGGTTTTTTAAAAGAATTTACAATTTATTAAAGTATAATGATTGACTTAAAGTTTTAAGTGTTGTATGATATATTCTATAATATAATTATTATTTTGACGGAATTTTACTTCTTTTCATTCATATATGTAAGTGTATGGACATTTCGTATCCGTCTTTTTAATTGAGTTAATATCAGCAATTTTTGCTGTACAATTTAATAAGGAGAGGTGTTAATAAGTTATGCTTATGGAACATTCAATCAAAAGTCAGTCTGCAAAATTCAAGGCTCTGTGTGACGAGAATCGTCTGAAAATTGTTGAACAGCTTAGGGAAGGACAGAAATGTGCCTGCGAGCTTCTTGATATTTTGAATATCACTCAGCCCACACTGTCTCATCACATGAAAATCTTATGTGAGAGCGGTTTGGTGGAAGGCAAAAAAGATGGCCGCTGGATGCATTATTCCTTAAACGAAGGTGAATTTTCAGACCTTAGAAATTACATAGATATTCTTATGGGTTGATTTAGGTTAGTATAAGAGGCCGCTGAAGCGGCTTTTTATATGGAATTAAAATAGATGATTATCTATATATAAGGAGGAAATATGTCTTTAGTTTGGAATTTTATGGAGACACAAATTCTCGGAATGAAATGGCTTAGTGATCTTGTAGCAGGACTGCTGAACCTTTGCGGTATGGATGTATCGTCATCCATTGGCGGAATAATACACTTCTTTATTTATGATACAATTAAAATTTTTATTTTGCTTACAGTTTTGATTTTTCTTGTATCATATATTCAAAGTTATTTCCCCCCTGAGCGTACCAAAAGGATTTTAGGCAGATTCAAAGGTATATGGGCGAATATTCTTGCCGCACTTTTGGGAACAGTTACTCCTTTTTGTTCCTGTTCTTCAATTCCGCTTTTTATCGGTTTTACAAGAAGCGGACTTTCCAGCGGCATTACCTTTTCTTTTCTGATTTCTTCTCCCCTTGTGGATTTGGGCTCGTTGATTCTCCTTACCAGTATTTTTGGTATTAAAATTGCCGCTGCATATGTTATTGTAGGTCTGATTCTCGCTGTTGCAGGCGGATATATTATAGAAAAATCCGGTATTGGAAAACATGTAGAGGACTTTGTAAAGAACGGAAACAGTGTTGACGGCGAAATGCTCACATATTCTTTTAAGGAAAGATTAAAATATGCTTTTGAGCAGGTTACAGGCACTGTCAAAAAAGTTGCTCCCTATATTTTAATCGGAGTGGGAATCGGAGCTGCAATCCATAATTTTATTCCCGAAGATTTTGTAGTGGCAGCTTTAGGCGAAGATAAATGGTATTCCGTACTTATTGCGGTTATTGTAGGTGTACCCATGTATGCGGATATTTTCGGTACAGTTCCCGTTGCTGAGGCTTTATTTGCAAAGGGCGCCGGAATCGGTACAATTTTAAGTTTTATGATGAGTGTAACCGCTCTTTCTCTGCCGTCCATAATAATGCTCAGAAAGGCAGTCAAGCCAAAACTTTTGGCGTTTTTCGTGTTCATTGTAATGGTGGGTATAATTATAATCGGTTATACTTTCAATAGTTTATCCTATTTGTTTGTTTAAAATAATATTTAAGAGGTGTTAGTATGGGACTTTTCAGTTTCGGTAAAAAGAAGATCAGCGCAGATATAAATGAAGAACCTGTGCTCAGCGGAAAGTATATTGCAGTGCTTGGCAGCGGATGCAGTAAATGTCAGGCTCTTGAGGAAAATGTAAAATCCGCTCTTTCGGAAATGGGCTTTGAGGAACCTGTATACCATGTAAGAGATTTTGCAAAAATTGCAGAATACGGAGTAATGACCACGCCTGCACTTGTAATTGACGGTGAAGTTGCCGCCTCCGGCAAAGTGCTTTCGGCTGAGGAAGCAAAGCAGATGCTCAGTGAAAAGCGGAGCAAGTGATATGAAAAAAGTTGCTTTTATCTGTGTCCATAACTCCTGCAGAAGTCAGATGGCTGAAGCTTTAGGCAAAGCTCTTGCAAGTGATGTTTTTGAAAGCTTTTCAGCTGGTTCTGAGATAAAGGGAAAAGTAAACACAGATGCAGTTAGAATTATGAAAGAATATTTCGGCATTGATATGTCGGAGCATACTCCCAAGACCATAGATAATATTCCTGTACCAGACATAGCCATTTCCATGGGCTGTGGAGTTCACTGTCCCTATATCGGCAGGGGATTTGACGAGAACTGGGCGCTTTCTGATCCAACAGGAAAAGATGATGCAGAGTTTATTAAGACTGCGGAAAAAATAAGGGAAAATATTCTGCGTCTGCGGCAGGAGCTTTCAAAATAAATGAGTTAAATTTAGTTATAATTAAAGCCCTGATAACGTTAAGTTATCAGGGCTTTGTTTCATTCATCTAAAGCTGTATTTGTTTACTGGGGCATACCGCCTGTAAGAGTTGACATCATGCTCTTTTTCTTTTTCTTAGGCTTGTACAGAGGCGGATTTGCAAGCTTTTTCTTTGCTTTTTTACCGGCTGCTGAACTGAGATATTTGTTTACAGCGATAACCGGATCTGCAAGGTAATCTTCCATATAAGCCTTAGCATTTTCGATAAGCTGGGGATCGTTATCCATTTTACCGAGGATTGTGACGCAGATAAGGCTCTGAGTCTCGTTTGTACCGTCATCAAAAACAGAGTTGAGAATATTAAAGAGCTTCTTCATCTTCTGTTTGTCGTTCTGTCTGATTGTGTCGATAATCACCTTTGTGCCGTACTTGTCGAAAAACTCTTCTGCAAGGAAACGGTCATAGGTTTCGATATTTGCACGGTAGTAGGGTTTAAGCTCAGGATATGCACCGCAAAGTCTGTTTGCAAGGCTGTTGGGGTCATATGCCATTGTGCCGCTCTTTGCAGCTGTCTTGGAAACTGGAGGCGGAAGCTTTTTCTTAACAACAGCCTGTTTTGTTCCGAAAACTCCCGTAAGAGTGTCGACAGCTTCGTTGGTGATATATTTAAGGTCTGTTTCGTCAGCTGTTTCGCTGTCAAAATAAGTTGATGAAAGGGTCTTGAAATCGGAATCCTCAACCTCTTCGGGAAGAGTGTTTGCAAACATAACGTTTATAAGCTTTTCGCTGTGCTCAATTTTAACAACGCCCTTTTTACTCTCGTAAACAATGCGTTCTTTGCCGTTCTCACTGAACATGGGAAGCTCGTTTGCCTTAACTCCTGCCGGAAAAACTGCTTTAAAGCCGTTATCCGCCATAAGCTCCTCAAGTCCCTTGGAAACTGCGGAAAATAATTTTGAAACCTCTGTCATTGTGGCATCTCCTTGTTTTTTCTATCTTGAAAATATAAGAACGTACAATATGGCAGTATATATTCTGCATTATATCACAGCTGAAGTATAAAAGAAAGACCCATAAGAAAAATTAACATTTAAATTGCCGTAAATGCATTAAAAATAATATAAAAGTTGGTTATCGGAGCTCTTTAATCATTATAAGACAGGGATTTTTTTCGTCCCACATTTCGGTTAATGTGATAAGAGGTTCAAAGCCAATATTTGTATAGAATTTTCTTGTTTCGGCATATTCTTTTGAATCCGCTTTGTCGCTTAAAGTTTTAACTATGATATGTTTATATCCCATTTCTTTAAAATGCTTTTCCATTAAATAATAAAGCTTTTTTCCAATGCTTTTGTGCTGATATTCGGGAGCTACTCCGTATACATAAATTTCTGCTGTGTGGCCGTAATGAGTCTGTGCTGCCAAAAATCCTATGCATATATTGTGTTCGTTTAATGCAGCCCAAAATGAAAGTTCTCTGACTTTTTTGGCGTATTCTTTCACAGCTTTTTTGTCCGAAAACCATTGTGGGAGTTTATTTAGTATGTTCAATGTAAAGTCCGATTTCTGCTTTGGATCATTTATTTCGGCAAATCTGATGTTTTCCACAGTCATCCCTCCGTTTTAAGTGTCCGTAAAGATTTTATCATATTGTGGAAGGTTTGGATATGAACTTTAAATAAAAAGGCTGCAATTATTATTTATAGGCAAAATTAAGGCGTCATAAGGGTTATATTAATCCCTTTAAACAATTGCGAATAAACCATGTATGTGGTATTATATATTATTATGGCAGGAGTGCCGTTTAATAGCAAAAATGGTAAGCCTCTTACAATAAATAAAGAAAGGAAGCGAAAGCTACGAGGCGTATAAAAGTCATATAAGCTTTCGCAGGGCGGTTAAGATGAAAAAAGCACTTGTGATTTTCGGCGGTGTATCCAGCGAACATTCAATTTCTCTTATGTCTGCCGAATCAATTCTCAGAAACATACCTACCGATAAATATGAGGTTATAAAAATGGGTATCACCTCAGACGGACGCTGGTATCTTTTTAACGGTGATATTTCCCTTTTAAAGGATGACAAATGGGCTTCACCGGAATACTGTACACCGGCTTTTGTATCCCCTGATGCATCTGTTCACGGAATAGTTGTTCTCCATGACGGAAAATATGAGGAAATTTATATAGACGTTGCTTTCCCGGTACTTCACGGAAGAAACGGTGAGGACGGAACAATTCAGGGACTTTTCACTATGGCTGGTATCCCCTTTGTTGGCTGCTCCTGTGCTTCATCAGCTGTATGCATGGATAAAGCCTTTACAAATGCCCTTGCAGATGCCGCAGGAATTGACCAGGCAAAATGGGTTGCAGCTAATAAAAGGGATTACGAGCTTCATCCTCTGTGTATAATCGAGAGAGCTGAGGAAAAATTAGGTTATCCGATTTTTGTAAAGCCCGCAAATGCAGGTTCATCTGTGGGTGTGGGAAAAGCCGATAACCGTGACGAGCTCTGCGCCGCAATGGAGAATGCATTTAAAGAGGACGAAAAAATAGTCCTTGAAGAGACAGTAATAGGCAGAGAGGTCGAGTGCGCTGTTCTCGGCAACGAGGATCCCATAGCTTCCGATATAGGCGAAATTGTAGCCTGCAACGAGTTTTACGATTTTGATGCAAAATATGTGGAGGATAGCGAGCTTCATATTCCTGCACATCTTCCCAAGGAGAAGAGGGATGAAGTAAGAGAAGCTGCCGTAAAGGCATATAAAGCCCTTGGCTGTTCAGGACTTGCAAGAGTGGATTTCTTTGTAAGAGAGAGCGACGGCAAGGTAATGCTCAATGAGCCCAATACAATTCCGGGATTCACTTCAATCAGTATGTACCCGAAGCTCTTTGACGCTGCTGGAATCCCCTATCCGGAGCTTCTCGACAAACTTATGAGCCTTGCAATCCAAAAGTGGGAGAAATAAAAAGGGTCGGTGACCATGAAAAAGGAAGTAATAATTGATATTAACGCCTTTGCGGGAAATGAGGAAGAAACAATAATCGTCACTACCGACGGATTTTTTGAGGGCGACGGCGAAAACTTCACTCTTTCCTATTCTGAGGGCGGAGAGCTAAAGGGAAGCGAAACCACCTTGCAGGTTGAAAACTGCGGAGAGTCCGTTAAAATGACAAGGCGTGGCGAATACACCTCACAGCTTTTCTTAGAAAATAAAAAACGTCATATGTGCATTTACTCCACCCCTTACGGACAGATGCAGATGGCGATTTATACAAACTATATTATATCTGACGTAACCGAAAAAGGCGGAAGCCTTGAAATGGATTACATTATAGATTTCGGAAATCAGATTACGGAAAATCACATGATGATAAAAATACGGGAGGCGTAAAGATGTCAAAAATAGTTAAGGAAACTGAAAATTCAATAAAGACAGCGGTAGTCGAGGCAATAAAGGCGGCAATAGCAAAGGGTCAGCTCCCTGAGGGAGAAATCCCCGAGGTAAACGTAGAAGTTCCCGCAGACAGGGCAAACGGAGATTTCTCCACCAATGCTGCAATGATTTCTGCAAGAGCATTCCGCTGTGCTCCCAAGAAGATTGCAGACGCAATCAAGGAGAACATTTCTCTTGAGGGCACATATCTCGAAAAGTGCGAAACAGCAGGCCCCGGCTTTATTAACTTCTATCTTAAAGACAGCTATTACGGAGCAATTCTCCGTGACGTTAAGGAGTGCGGTTCAGACTATGGCCGTTCCGATTACGGCAAGGGTGAAAAGGTAATGCTTGAGTTCGTCTCCGCAAATCCCACAGGACCCATGCACATGGGTAATGCCCGTGGCGGCGCTTTAGGTGACTGCCTTGCAGCTGTTATGGAGAGAGCGGGATATAATGTAAGCCGTGAGTTCTATATTAACGACGCAGGTAATCAGATTGAAAAATTCGCTTCATCCCTTGATGTCCGTTACCGTCAGCTTTTTGTAGGCGAAGAGAATGCACCTCTTCCCGAGGACTGCTATCAGGGACTTGACATCAAAGAGCTTGCCGAAGAGTTTAAGGAGATAAACGGCGACAAATACATGAACACCTCTGAAGAGGAGCGCAAAAAGGCTCTTGTAGACTTTGCACTTCCCAAGAATATTGCGGCAATGAAAGCTACAATGGCAAAGTACAGAATCGAATATGATAAGTGGTTCCATGAAAGCACCCTCCATGAGAGCGGAGAGGTTATGAAAACTGTCGAGCTTCTTAAGGAAAAGGGACTCACATATGAAAAGGACGGAGCCGTCTGGTACAAGAATAAGGAGGTAAGCGAAAAGAGACTTCTTGCCGAGGGTAAAACTCAGGAGGAGATTGACCGCCTTGAGCTCAAAGATGACGTTCTCAT
This sequence comes from uncultured Oscillospiraceae bacterium, assembly GCA_958366985.1. Lineage (GTDB taxonomy): Bacteria > Bacillota > Clostridia > Oscillospirales > Acutalibacteraceae > UMGS263. The sequence continues at coordinate 16,682 of CATXDC010000023.1, read as the reverse complement.
CCGTGCCAATGGCAACCCCACATATTTTGCCGCAGATATCGCCTATCACCGCAATAAGCTTGTAACAAGAGGCTTTGACAAGGCAATCGACATCTGGGGCGCAGACCACCACGGCCACGTTGCCCGTATGAAAGGCGCCCTTGAGTCAATCGGTATTGATCCCTCAAGACTTGATATAATCCTCATGCAGCTTGTCCGCCTTATGAAAGACGGTCAGGTTGTAAGGATGTCAAAGAGAACAGGTAAATCCATTACTCTTACAGATCTTCTTGAGGAAATCCCCGTAGATGCAGTGCGTTTCCTCTTCAATATGCGTGAGGCAGGTTCACAGATGGATTTTGACCTTGACCTTGCCGTTGAGACAAGCTCACAGAATCCCGTTTACTACTGCCAGTACGCTCATGCACGTATTTGCAGCATACTTAAAAAATCCGCCGCTCAGGGAACTGAGCTTCGTGATGTAACTGACGAAGAGCTGCTTCTTCTCTCCGCACCCGAAGAGCGTGAGCTTATCCGTCACCTTGCCGCTCTTACTGATGAAATTGTACTTTCAGCAAAGAACTACGATCCGGCAAGAATCACACGTTATGTTATAGAGCTTGCAACACTTTTCCACAAGTTCTACAACAGCTGCCGTGTTACCTGCGAGGATGAATCACTTATGCAGGCAAGACTTTTCCTTTGCGTATGCGTAAGGGATACAATCCGCAACATTCTCGAAATGTTCCGCATTACAGTTCCCGAATCAATGTAATAAATTAAAAGCAATATATATAGAAATGGTGGTTTGAAAGATGGAGTTTACATTTTCAGACAGAATTGCGGCCCTGCAGCCTTCCGCAATCCGTGAAATTTTAAAGGCTACCGCAGACCCGGAAATCGTACCCTTTGCCGCAGGAAACCCGGCTCCCGATGCATTCCCGGTAGATGCAGTCCGTGAGATAACTGCGGACATTATGGCAAACGATCCCATAACCGCTCTTCAGTACGGCGTAACCGAGGGCTATGAGCCTCTTAAAAAGACTGTTGCCGCTTACATGAAGAAAAAGCACAATGTGGGCAGGGATTTTGACAGTATTATCATCACTTCCGGTGCACAGCAGATTATGGATCTTGCCACAAAGGTACTTGTAAATGAGGGAGATACTGTCATCTGCGAAGCTCCGTCTTTTATCGGTTCCCTTAACTGCTTCAGAGCTTATAATGCAAAGCTTGCAGGTGTTCCTGTTGAAGCAGACGGAATGGATACCGAAAAGCTCGAAGAGGTGCTTAAAACTGAGAAAAACGCAAAGTTTATCTATACAATTCCCAACTTCCAGAACCCGTCAGGAGCTACAATGTCCCTTGAAAAGAGAAAGGAAGTCTACCGTCTTGCCAAAAAGTACGGTGTGCTTATCCTTGAGGACAACCCCTACGGAGATTTGAGAGTCAGCGGCGAGCATATTCCTCCCATCAAGAGCTTTGACGAGGACGGCATAGTAATTTATGCGGGTTCATTCTCGAAGATTCTCTCTCCCGGCATGCGTGTAGGTTATGTTATCGCTCCTGCAGAGCTCATAGCAAAGATGACTGTCGGTAAGCAGACAAGCGACGTTCACACCACAATGCTCTGCCAGATGATCGTTGAGCGCTGGATGAATAATTATGACTTTGAGGGACACATTCAGAAAATCTGCGGCATTTACAAGAAAAAGCTTGAACTTATGTGTTCACTTCTTGACAGCGAGCTTGGCGATTTTGTAACATACCACAAGCCCGAGGGCGGACTGTTCATCTGGTGCAAGCTTCCCGAAAAGGTTGATATGATGGATTTCTGCCGCAAGGCAGTTGAGCAGAAAGTGGCAGTTGTGCCCGGCTCTGCATTTATGGTTGACGAAAGCGCAAAGACAGATTGTTTCCGTATAAACTTCTCAACACCCACCGATGAAAAGATTGTCGAGGGTATGAAGCGTCTTTCAAAGGCAGCCGATTTTTACAGATAAGGGAGAGGTAAAAAGTGGAAAACAGCGTTAAGCCAAAAGAGCGTGTTTTAAGCGCAATTCAGCCCACAGGTATGCCCACTCTCGGCAACTACCTGGGAGCACTTAAAAACTGGAAAAACATGAGCGAGGACTACGACTGCCTTTTTGCCGTTGCAGACCTCCATTCAATAACAGTCAGAACAACTCCCGCCGATTTAAGACGCAGGTCAATTGAGATGTATGCAATGCTCATGGCAATCGGCCTTGATCCGGAGAAGAATATTCTCTTTGTTCAGAGCCATGTGCCGGCTCATTCACAGCTTGGCTGGATTCTCAACTGCTACACTCAGTTCGGCGAGGCTTCAAGAATGACTCAGTTCAAGGATAAATCTGCAAAGCACGCTGATAACGTAAATGTGGGACTTTTCGCATATCCCACCCTTATGGCGGCGGACATTCTTCTCTATCAGACTGACTATGTGCCGATAGGAGAGGATCAGAAGCAGCACCTTGAGCTTGCAAGAAACGTAGCTGAGAGATTCAACGGTCTTTACAGTGAGACTTTCAAGGTTCCGAAGCCCTTTATTGGCAAGGTTGGAGCAAGAATAAAGTCTCTTCAGGAGCCGGAAAAGAAGATGAGCAAATCCGACACCAACGCAAAGGGATTTATCTCCCTTGCTGATTCCTCCGATGTTATCGCAAAGAAAATAAAGTCAGCTGTTACTGATTCCGAGGGATGCGTCCGCTTTGCCGAAGGCAAGGACGGCATCAACAACCTTATGGGAATTTACTCCTGCTGCACAGGCAAGACCTTTGAGGAAATCGAAGCAGAGTTTGCCGGCAAAGGCTACGGCGATTTCAAGGGAGCAGTAGCAGAAGCTGTTGTTGAAGAGCTTCGTCCCGTTCAGGAAGAGTTCGCCCGTCTTATGGGAGACAAAGCATATCTCGAAAAGTGCGCTAAAGAGGGAGCAGAAAAGGCAAACCGCATAGCCTACAAGACCCTTTCAAAGGTAATGCGTAAGGTAGGCTTCTGGCAGGCAAACTGAGTTTGCATCCAAGTCGCACGTTAACTCACAGAAAATAAACTACTATAACCGCCTGCGTTTAGGTTTTTCCTGGACGCAGGTTTTATTTTCGCTAAGCCCACATCCAAGTCGCACAGCAGGCTAAGCCTGCACGTAAGCCGCACACCGACTGTCAGTAATGAACTACTATAAGTGCCTGCGGGCGGACACGTCCGCTTTCAAGTCGCACACGCATTTACATAAAACAATAGACATTCCCGCCTGCGTTTAGGCTTTTGCTTGAACGCAGGTGAATTTTTTATATTTTAAAAACAGACTTAGAATTTGTGAAGCCAAAGAACCACACAAAACTTTTCTCCCAGACAGCCGCACACGTCGGCAAAGGAGAAGATATAGTAAATAGTATAACGTTTACACAGTGATGGTGATAAATTAAAGCCCTCCAAGCTGCCGACGTGAATTGGTGAACGCTTACACCTGCAAGCCGACGGCAAAGGAAAAGACATGGGAAGAGGTACAGCGTTTACACTTTGACGGTGATAAAATAAAACTTCTAAACTGCCGTCGGCGGGCGTGTGGGAGAAAACCAACCTTGCGCTGATTAATACTTGCTGTTTTGGCAAGGCGGCGGGACACCGCCGCAAATGCGTTTTTGCCTACTTTTGTCGCTATGGACAAAAGTAGGTGCTCTGCCGCAGCATGAGCGGCAGCAGGCTGAGCCTGCACCCAAGCCGCACACCAAATCACAGTGAACATTAAATATAAGTGCCTGCGTCTAAAAAATCCTTATATATCAAAGTTCGGGTAAGTAGCAGAAAACAGAATAAAATACCATTCTACCCTTGTTAACAGTATCTAGTAACGACAACTTCCCGTAAAGTTCACATAACAAATAAATCCGTATGCCTTGATTAAAATCAAATCATACGGATTTTTGTTTGTCCTTTTGTATCAGCTTTTAAATTCTTCTGCAAAAATTCTGTCTGCCTCCATGAGCTTTTCACAATATGCATTATATGAAGGGCTGAGAACTTTAATTGCAGGGATAAAAATATCATAATATCCGTTTTCGCTGCTGATTTTCTTAAAGAACTCATTTAGTTTGAAAGCTGGGGAACTTTTATATTCCTCACTTTCTTTCATTTGCTGATAAAGCTCTATATTTTCACGGTTTTCCTCAAAATATTTTTTTGGATTTTCAACTGTCTCTTGCAGATTTTTTGACATCTTTTCGGCAAAATCCATATCCATTTCCTTTGTTATCTCATAGATGAATTTACACAGATCATCCGGAATGTCAATTTTAAGATTATCAAGAAACGAAACAGCTGTATCAAAAGCCTTTTGCTGTTCAGGTGTAGTTACGGGATCATTTAAAAACGGTGCAAAATGAACTATTAGATACTGTCCGTAAAAACCAGGAAAGCAGTTTAAAAGACGACTGAGTACAGAGTTTTTTCTTTCAAGGGTTTTGACTTCCTCCTGAATTTTATCCCAGTTGCCTTTTTCCGAAAGCTCTTTAAGGAGCTTTTCTTTTGTTTTAAGAGTTTCCGTTTCAAAAGCTTTTTTATCTATAATTTTTTGAAATTCATCATGCTTTTCGCCTAGTAAAAATTCTTTTATCTCCGCTACGGATAATCCGAGACTTCGCAGAACCGATATTTTCCGAAGCTTTGTCAAATTTTCATCGGAAAAACTGCGGTATCCGTTTTCTGAAATTTCCGGACATATAAGCCCCTGTTCCTCGTAATACTCTATTGCCTTTTTTGTAGTCCCGGCTTCTCTTGCCGCTTCACCTATGAGCATTTTTATCACCTCGTTGACTATATTTTAATCCATACCCCAAGGTGACAGTCAATATTTTTATTTAAATTTAATGCAGATGAATTTTTCTAAAAATATGCCTACACACAGATCTGATCTGAATGCAGGCAAAATTATCATATGTATTGTTTTAAGTTTGCACAGTCTAAAGGATGTTTATTGATCTGATTCCAAAGGCACGGTGCCGATTGATTTTACGCCGTAGTACTTTGCAATCCAAAGATTAAACCACTGTTCACGGTTGTCGGTTAAATTTGCGGTTCCATAAAGGGCGTTGTAATCATTTGACGGCCTTTTATGTGGTGTCACTGTAACATCTTCTATTCCGGCTTCTTTTTGCTGCTGAATTTGAGTTAATTCGAGCTGCACTTCTGAATATGTTGTGAGTATGCTGTCCGCTGCAGAAGCGTATGAAAATATGAAAGCGACTGCCAGAACAGAAACGGCGGCATATTTGATATATTTTTCGGCCTTTGAACATGAAAAAGTTTTCATAAAAAGACCGCATGCAATAATTATGTAAAATATGGACAGCAGCCATGAGCGTCGGAAAATACTGGACGTTGCTGCAAGGACAATTACGTTTGCGGCGGCGCAGATGAAGAATATGGACGCAGCCGAAATTTCTTTCACATAATTTTTGAAACTGCCTTTTTTAAAAATACAGAAGAAAACAATCAGTGCGGCGAGGCAGATTAGAGGAATCCACATTAAATCCCAGGTATACTCACCTATTCTTTCGAGCCTTGAAAGGATAAGCTTACCTGTTAACTTGATTTCTCCTCCTCTTGCGGTGTTTCCGGGAGCAACTACAAGAAAAATCAGTCCTGCACCGGCAGAAAGAACACCTGTTATGCTCCATATAGGAATGTGTTTTTTATTTATGATATTGAGCCCGACGAACATGGCCGCAGTAAGTGCGGCAGCTCCGCCGGCGTTTTCGTTTGTACAGCCGGTGATGAATCCAAAAGGAATTATAGCCACAGCTGCAAGGATACTCCAAAGTCTAGTAAGCTTTTTATCTAAACAGTAGCGGTATAAGAGCAAAAACAGCAGTATAAGGGTTGCCATCCAAATATAGTTGCATGCGCCAGATACCCACAATACAGATATTCCGAACTGCGGAATAAGAAACCACATTGAAAAATATATTACCGCAAGCCATAAAGGAGAGTGCTTTTTAAAGTCTTTTTCAATATGAAAATAAATTAAAATACCGCAAAGGACAAAAATAAGAGAATTAAAAATATCAAATACCCATTTGTCAAAGAGCATAAAAAACTGCACAACGCTGTGAGCAACTACTCTTCCTCCCCAGATATTATAATGGTTTGCCATAGAATAGGGGATATCCCATATACCGGAAAGAAGCCGTGTATTTTCTGTGGGAAGGGGATTTTCATAAACAAAGTGATAAGCGTAATCATCCGATGTATAGGGGGTAAATAAATTTAAAACAAGCATTAAGATGAAAACAGCAGCGGCAACCGAAAATATTAGTACAGATTTATTTTTTGTGTTGGTTTTTATTTTTTTACTTTTAAAATCCATTTTAAATTCCCCTGTAAATATTTGTGAAAAAAGTATATCATGGGAAGAAAAGCATGTCAATTTTTAGAAAAATATGTAAATAATTCTGTCAGTTTACCGCATCAATAAAGAAATAATTAACATGTCCTTTCGGTTTCCTTATTACGGGAGTATCAGTAAAGCTTTCATAAAAAATTCCAAACTCTCCCTCGTATTCCTCTTTCCATGGTTTGTTTTTGCCGCAGTAGTGGATTATGCTTGTGTTTTTCCGTACCCATGAAAAATCAATTCTGTCACGTTTGGGACTTATTTTGTTGTAAAGCTTAAAGTAATTTTCATCAAGATTATATTTTAAGGGACTGAAATAAGCTGTCTTTTTGCTGTACATTCCGTTTATAACATCCTGATCGGCAAAATAAAGCTTATCTCCGTTTTTGTCTATGTATTTGAGGATTTTTTCCTGGCTGTGCTCTTCTCTTATCTTATTAAGATTCATTAAAAGTACGCCGGAGTTTATATATTGTGACTTGCGGCACATTCTCAGTCGGATGCGGTTTATAAACTGAGATGCCGGAATACCGTGACTTGCTCCCGCAAAGCAGTTTCCCTGAAGATTTGTGTTATAAAGTTCATCTATTTTGCCGATTATAGTTATATCCGGGTCAAGGTACAGTATTTTATCAAGCTCTGTCGGCAGATACCAAGGTGCAAAAATTCTGTAATAAGCCTCTTTTGTAAGATGCCTTAAGATCGGAAAATCCTCTCCGAAATTGTCGGGAAGCTTTATAGGTATAATTTTTGCCTTTCTGTTTTTTAGGGAATCGGAAACTGATGCCATATCCTCATCGCTTATAGATGAGTGCAAAATGTATATATCAAAAGAATCGTCGGGATTTGAAAAAGTGAGGGAACGAAGCATCACTTTTAAAGGTGGGATATAGCCGGAATCAAGGCATACAAGAATATTCATTTTCATTTTAGTAACTCCTTTTCGTTTGGTGAGCACATTATATATTTTTGCTGTTACGTTTTCCTAAAAGAAAAATTTCAATTCATGTATTAAATAGTTACAAATTTGTAAAATAAAAAAATAGCTTTCGTAATAAAATTGAAAACGTAAAATATATGTGCTATTATTTGGAAAAAGGAGGGATTTTAATGGATTTTATCGATATATCAAAAAATATATTTGAATCTGAAGTATATTCCGGAGATCCGGTCCCTGTTGCGGAAAAGATTAGTCGCATGGAATTAGGAGATGAATGTAATCTTACCGCAATGTATGCCTGTCTTCACAACGGAACCCACTGTGATGCTCCGCTGCATTTTATAGAGGACGGCTTGAGCATTAAGGATTTAGACCTTTCTGTATTTATTGGTCCATGTATGGTTATTGAAGCTGGTTCGATAATAACGGGAGAAATTATAGATAAATATCTGCCAACAGGTTGTGAGCGAGTACTGTTTAAAACTCAGGGCGGATTTATCCATGAAAGCGCTGCCGACGAGCTTGCTCTTAGGGGAGTAAAGCTTGTAGGTATAGACAGCTGTTCCATTGACCCTCAGGGAGATTTTGAACCTCTTGCCCACCGTGCAATGCTGGGAGCGGGAATTGCAGTTTTGGAGGGATTGAATCTTTCCGAAGCTCAGCCGGGAGAATATTTTTTGATAGCACCTCCTGTAAATACAGGTGAACTTGAAGCGGCGCCGGTAAGAGCGGTTTTGATTTCCGGATACATATTTTGGGGCGGAAAAAGCTAAAGTTCCTGAGTATTGCAAAAATTGGTAAAATATTGTATAATACAATAGAAAAATTGCGGTTTTGATTTGCTATGCAAATAAGTTGAGTTTTGCAAATTTTCTTTTTATGAAAGATAATTTTACAAAAATGTTAAATAAAAATACAGGTGATAAAAAATGAAAAGACTTTTTGATATATTTTTCAGTCTCCTTGCACTTATTGTTTTAGCCATACCCATGGCAATAATAGCAATTATTATTATGGCTACCGATGGACGTCCGGTAGTTTTCAGGCAGGAGAGAGTGGGACTTGGTAATAAGACCTTTAAAATAAGAAAGTTCCGTTCCATGAAAGTGGGTACAAAAAATGTGGCTACAAAAGATCTTGCAAATTCTGATGACTGCATTACTCCCATAGGCAAGGTGCTTAGAAAAACCAGTCTTGATGAGCTTCCTCAGCTTATAAATATACTTGAAGGCACTATGAGTTTCGTTGGTCCTCGTCCTCTTATTCCTGAGGAAGAAAATATACGCAGAATGCGTGAAGAGAAAAATGTATATTCTGTCAGACCCGGAGTAACAGGTCTTGCACAGATCAATGGAAGAGATTTAGTTGGTGAGAAGAAAAAAGTAGAATGGGATGCGGAGTATGTCCAGAACCACAATATGCTTATGGACATTAAAATCCTTTTCAAAACAGTAGCTGTTGTATTTTCCGGTAAAGGTTTTGCTGAAGGCGGAGAACTGAACGGGAATGAGAAAAGCAAAAAACACAAAAAATAAAATTAGGGGTGTAATTTGAGGAGTCGAGGAAATCGGCTCTTTATTTTTATCTTAGATTTTTGTTAACACCTTTGGATATGCCAAAGTATTATTGATTTAGACTTAAATTTACAGTAATATATCTTTAAGTAACCGGTTTTGATTCCGGAAAGGATGATTTTATGGTCAGAAGAAGCGGAGTACTGATGCATATTTCCTCTCTGCCTTCAAATTACGGAATAGGAGCATTGGGAGAGGAAGCATATGAGTTTGCGGATTTTCTTCAAAAATCAGGACAGACTTTATGGCAGATGCTTCCCCTTTGTCCCGGCGGAAAGGGAAATTCTCCCTATATGAGTTTTTCGACTTTTGCCGGCAACGCTCTTTTTATAGATTTGGATTTACTTGTTAAACAGGGACTTTTAAATGAAGAAGAAGTCAGCGGATGTGATTTCGGCAGCGATGAATCCCATGTGGATTTTAAAAAAGTGATTGCCGGGAGGGAAAAACTTTTTCCTTTGGCGGCAAGGCACTTTTTTGAAGCTCTGCCGGATGATTATGAAATTTTCTGTAAAGAAAACGATTTTTGGCTTCGTGACTATGCTCTTTTTATGGCTCTTAAGGAAAAATACGGAGATGTTCCTTGGAATAAGTGGGAAAAACCTCTTAAAATGAGAGAGAAATCTGCTCTCGAAAAAGCTGAACGGGAGCTTTCGGAAAAGGTCAACCGTTATAAAATGGAGCAGTATCTTTTTTACAGCCAGTGGTATGCTCTAAAAAAATACGTCAATGAAAAGGGAATCGAAATAGTGGGCGATATTCCCATATACGTGGCTTTCGACAGCGCCGACGTATGGGCATCGCCGGAAAATTTCCTTTTGGATGAAAATTATACTCCCCGTGTTGTAGCAGGATGTCCCCCCGATGCATTTTCTGAGGACGGACAGCTTTGGGGCAATCCTGTTTATAACTGGGAGAAGATGACAGAGGATGGCTATACCTGGTGGACACAGCGTTTGTCCCATGCTTTAAAGGTGTGCGACAGAGTCCGCATTGACCATTTCAGAGGCTTTGAGTCCTATTACTGTATACCCTCTGAGGAGAAAACCGCCAAAAACGGAAAGTGGGAGAAAGGCCCCGGAAGCGAATTTTTCGCATTCATGAAGAAAAAGCTGGGTAAGTTGCCCGTTATAGCTGAGGATTTGGGAATGCTCACTGACGATGTGCGGAGGATGCTCAAAAAGACAGGGCTTCCCGGCATGAAGATTCTGGAGTTTGCCTTTGATGCAGATGACAGCAGCGATTATCTTCCCCATAACCATATAAAAAATTGCGTTGTCTATACGGGAACTCATGATAACGATACGGCAGTGGGCTGGATAAATTCTCTCAGTGCAAAGGACAGAGCCTTTGCAAAAAGATATTTGCGCCTGAGTGCACGGGAAGGATATAATTGGGGCATAATAAAGGCGGCAATGATGAGCGTCGCCGATACAGCAATTATCCCAATGCAGGATTTTCTTGGTCTTGGCAGTGAGGGGAGAATGAACGTTCCCGGAGTTGCCGAAGGAAACTGGAGCTGGAGAATGGCAAAGGGAGCGGCAGATGAAAAGCTCGCCGGGAAAATAAAAAAGATAACCGAAACTTACAGAAGACTTCCTGCAAAGAAAAAATCCGTAAAAAAGTAATTTGAGCTTTATAGAGAAAGGATTGATTTTTATGTCAAAGACCTTTGAAAGCATGAATATATTTGCACACAGTATGTATCAGAAAGACCTTGAGGAACTGAACTCCCAGGAGCTTCACAGCGTTACGGCAGCGGCTGTAATGAACGGCATTTCTGATAACTGGAAGGAAAGCCGCAGAAAGCACCGTGAAAACCGCCGTGCCTGCTACCTTTCCGCCGAGTTTTTAACAGGCAGAGCAATATATAATAATCTTCTCTGTGCGGGAATGGATAGAGAAGCAAAAGAATTTTTCGAGGAAAAGGGACTTGATTTCGGCGCATTTGAGGAAATCGAGGACGCCGCTTTGGGTAACGGCGGACTTGGACGTCTTGCAGCCTGTTTTCTTGACAGTGCAGCTACACTGGGTCTCCCCCTTGACGGCTACGGCATAAGATATAAATACGGACTTTTCAAGCAGAAAACCGTGGACGGATTTCAGAGAGAAGAGCCCGACGACTGGTCACGCTTTGGCGATCCGTGGTCGGTACGCCGTGAAAAAGATGCCGTTATTGTAGAGTTTGCAGGAGGGGAAAAGGTAAAGGCTGTTCCCTACGATATGCCTGTAATCGGTTACGGCACAGAACATATTTCCACACTTCGCCTTTGGCAGTGTGAAAGTGTGGAGCCTTTTGATTTTGACAAATTCTCCCAGGGCAGACACAGTTTTTCCCTTAAGTATAAAAACAGAGCTGAGGATATTTCTCGTGTACTTTATCCCGGCGATGAAACTGTCAGCGGAAAGATTTTAAGACTCAGACAGGAGTATTTCTTTTCCAGCGCATCCCTTAAAGATATAATCCGCACATTCAAAAAGGAGCATGGAGAAAATCTTACACAGCTGGGTGATTATATCACCGTACAGCTTAACGATACACATCCAGCCATTTCAGTTCCTGAGCTTGTTCGTATTCTCACTGAAGAAGAGGGTATTTATTTTGATACTGCACTTTTGACAGCTCAGAGCGTTTTCGGCTATACAAATCATACAATCATGCAGGAAGCCCTTGAAAAATGGGATATGAAGCTTATCCGTGCCGTATGTCCGAAAACTGCAAAGATAATAACTCTTATAAACCGCCGCTTAAAGCAGGAGCTTAAAGATATGGGTGCGGAAAAAGAGAATATGTATATTATTCAGGACAGCACCGTGCATATGGCGAATCTCTCTGCATACGGTTCGGGACATATAAACGGAGTTGCAAAAATCCACACTGATATTTTGAAAGAGCGGGTTTTGAAGGACTGGTATGAGCTGTATCCTGAAAAATTCCTCAATGTCACAAACGGAATAACTCCCAGAAGATGGCTTGCTTTGGCGAATCCTCAGCTAAGCCGCCTTATAACTGAGCTTCTGGACAGCGATTTATGGATAAAGGATTTAAGCTTCCTTGAGGGACTTAAAAAGTATGCTGATGACAGGGAAGTCATTGAGAGATTTATAAAAATCAAAGAGGATAATAAAAAGCACCTTGCGGAATATGTAAAGAAACGCAGCGGAGTGAAGATAAATCCCGAAACAGTTTTTGACGTTCAGATAAAGCGTCTTCATGAGTATAAGCGTCAGCTTCTTAATATACTTACCGTTCTGGAGATATATTTTGAGCTTAAAGAAAAGAGTCTTGACTCCTTTAATCCCACAACTGTAATATTTGCGGGCAAAGCAGCTCCGGGATATTTCAGAGCCAAGGGCGTTATAAAGCTTATAAATGAGGTTGCACGGCTTATAGACAGTGACCCCGATATGAAAGGTTTGCTGAAAGTGGTATTTCTGCCCGATTACAATGTTTCCTATGCTGAGAAAATAGTGGCTGCGGCGGATATTTCCCAGCAGATTTCCACTGCCGGAACGGAAGCCAGCGGAACAGGCAACATGAAGCTTGCCCTTAACGGAGCGGTAACTTTCGGAACCATGGACGGCGCAAATATAGAAATAGTTGAAAAGGCGGGCAAAGAGAATAACTATATTTTCGGAGCGGATGCCGAAGAGATTGCAGAAATTTATGAAAGCTATGATCCAATGTCCCTTATGGAATCAAATCCGAAAATCAAAAGATGCATGGATGCCCTTATTGACGGCACTCTGGATGACGGCGGAACAGGAATGTTCAAAGAGCTTTACGATTCCATTACAATTGGAGCAAGCTGGCACAGACCTGACCATTATTTTGTGCTCCATGATTTTGAAAGCTGTCTCGAAACAAGGCTTTGCCTTAATAAAGATACAGCCGATAAAGAAGCCTTTGCCAAAAAATGCTGGCTCAATATGTGTTCCTGCGGAGATTTTTCCTCCGATCGTTCAATAAAGGAATACGCAGAGAAAGTCTGGAAGATAAAAGAAATACAGTAATTTGCAGTTAAAGGCAAAAAGAAAAACGGCGCAGAAATCTGCGTCGTTTTTAATTAAGCAAAAGTGTGATATTATATCAGACTTTTAAAATATTCATATATCCCTTGCTGCTTTGGGATTGTCTATAGTCTCTTTATCTCTCGGAAGAACGCCGAAAAGAATTTGATCAATGTAGTAAGTAAAGTAGTCGAAAACATCGTTGCCGGTAGGTTCGCATATTTCTTCACAGTTTAAAACACCTTCAGCTTCGTATGCTGCCATGAAAGCTGCATGAAATCCCAAAGAAATATCAAAGGGCCTTGCTTCTATGGAAAAACAGTCAAGCATTTTTTCAACTATGCTTGTAAACCTTTTTTGATGATAATCGGTTATTTCACGGATTTTTTCTTTGATGGTGGTTTGCTGTGATGAATGGATTGTATAAATTATGTATAGGAGAAATTCATGTTCACTGAAAATTTTTTGGTAACACCGGAATAAATTCAGAAGGTTATTTTTAAGAGTTGCATTGTAGTCGAAAGTAAAGAGGTTAAATATTTCATTGACGAGGGAATATGCGTGAGTGCAGCAGGCTGTGAACAGATCTTCTTTATCGCTGAAATAATAATAAAATTTGCCCTTTGAAATATTGCATGATTTACAAATTTCGCTTATGGAAGTATCCTCATAACCGTGAATGGTAAACATTTGTGATGCTGCTTCTATTATTTGTGTTACACTGCTTTGAGAATCCATAATAACCCTCCTGTTATTTTAATGGATTTATAAGTGCGTTTTAATTTTAACATATAGAAAAATCAAAGTAAATCGCAATATTTGCAACAAATTCTAAATTAAAGCCTAAAAATAAAAGTGATGCAGCGATTTAATTAAAAAGATAAAGAAAAAACGGCGCATAATGCAGCGTCGTTTTTTCTTATCATCAATAATAAGGGGTAGATGGTTAGGTGTTTGTTATTTTGTTCTATATATTTTTTGAGCTTTTGGATTGTTCATTGTTTTTTCATCTCTCGGAAGAACTCCGAAAAGTATTTTATCAAGGTAATAAGCAAAAGATTTATAAACATCATTTCCTACAAAAGCACGTATCTCTTCGTAACTGAAGACACCGTCTTTTGCATATGATGTTATAAAGGCTGTATGAAATCCTATTGCTACATGAAAGGCATCTACATCAATGTCACATACATCTAAAATTTCTTTTATCAGTTCTAAGAATTTATTTTGGTGGAATTCTACTATTTCTTTTCTTACTTCTCTTACGGCAGGTGGCGGTGATGAGTTTATAGTATAAATTATATATGGTACGAATTTATAATTTTCAAAAATCTTTTGATAACAGACGAACAGATTGAGAAGATTATCTGTAAGATTAAGGTTTTTATCGACTTTAAAAAGTTCAAAAACTTTGTTCATGATCGTATATGTATATTTGCAGCAAGAAATAAAAAGGTCTTCTTTATCATTGAAATAATAGTAAAACCGTCCTTTTGATATGTTCCCAGCTTTGCAAATTTCACTTATAGATGTTCCGTCAAAACCGTAAGCTGCAAACAATTCAGAAGAAGATTCTATAATTTTGTTAACATTATTATATAAGTCCATTAAGAAACTCCTTTTATATATACTGCAATTATACAAATTATGTTAAATCGTCTTAATTTTAACATATAGAAAAATAAAAGTAAATTGCAAAAATTATATATTTTGTAGCAAATTCCATATACGTAATTGAAAGCAGTGTTATAATTGTCACAAATGCTAAACCGTTGGTTAAATAAAACAAAACAATACATTAAATTTATCATAAAATTCCCATTGAAAAGGCATTTGTAAAAGAATATAATTAAGTGGAAATATACAGGCATAAATATATTATATGTCTGTAAAAAAATATGTGGAGGAAAACACAATGAAAAAGAGTAAAAAGATTCTCAGTGTCATTCTTGCTCTTGTAATGGTTTTCTCAAGCCTTTCAGCAGCAGTTGTTGCTTTTGCGGCTGAAGATGATCTTTACACAGACGTTATGACTGAGGAAAGAGTCAACAAACTCATCGACTTTGCTGATGATGCTATTCAGCAGCAGGTTATCACAGGGGATGTTTTTGAAGAAATCTACAAATTTATTCCCACACTCAGCGCTATAGCAAGCCTTAACGGCGGACAGATTAAATCTGACAGTGTTGAGTATTATAAGACACTTTATCCTGAGCGCTTTGCTGATCTTACCAGTGCAGATGGTAAAATCAAGGCTGACGTTACAGATGAAGAAGGCAACATTGTAGAAAAGGGTACATTTACACTCTTCTTCGAAGAGCATCCCATCACTTTTGCAAATGGTGACGAGATGGTAAAAGAAGCTGAAAAAATTGTTGACATAATTTTGGTTGACAATGTTTGCCAGACTCTTGCAATAATTCCGGCATTTGTTCCTGATTCTGCACCGCTCTTCAGTGGTGTTGACAAGATCTGCAAGGCTGCAGGTATTGAGCAGGCTGATGAGTTCCTTAAAATAGTTCAGACTGCACAGAGCGATAAGATTAAAACCTATGTTAAGAACATCGTTAAGGCTCTTCTTCCCGATGCAGCAACAGGTATAGTTTCTATCCTTCGCAATGTTGCTGACAAGGATGACCTTGCTCTTCTTTACGAAGGTGTTTCCGATGTTCTCAACAACCTCAAGGGTGTCCTTGACATGGTTGGCGGAATGGTTGACCTTGGCGATATTGGTGCTACAATCACAACAATCGTTGACGGTTTCAACGCACTTCCCACTCTTGACAATCCCAAGAGATTTGACCTTGAGAAGATCGCAGTTCAGGCATTTGACGCATATGCAAATGTTGACTTCGACCTTGTATTCGTTGACGATATCACAAAGGCAACTGACGGCAAGAACTTCTATCTCGGACGTCTTGAGCCCGTTCTTACAGATCTCGGCAATGCAAAGACAAATGCAGAAGCTGTTGTAATCCTTTACAACTACATCTATGAGAATGTTCTTCAGGTTTCCGGCAATATGGATCTCATCTTCAAGCTTGTCAACATCCCCGGCATTGATCCCAGCATGTTTGCTTCAATGTCCAAGGATCAGGTTTTTGCACTCATCTATGGTATCGCTACAGGTGAAGATATAATGCCCGAAGAGCCCACAGATCCTACAGATCCCGCTGATCCCAGTGAGCCTGCTACAGATGATCCTGCAAATCCTGTAACACCTCCTGCAAACGGTGATTCAGCAGTTATCGGAATTTTCGCAGCTATGGCAGTTCTTTCCGGTGCAGCTCTTGTTATAACTAAAAAGAGAAGCTGATTATTCCCCTTCATAATATAACAAGTTAGTAAAAGGACCCTTCCGTTCAGGAGGGGTCCTTTTCATTTACCATAAAAAAATCAAAGAGAGATTCTGTATATAATTTTTAATTGAGTTTTTGCTGAGCTTCGCAATTTTTATATATTAATTTTAAAAAAACTATAGCTGGTGCGAACTTTAGAAAATACAAAAATATAATTTAATAATTAGTATTTTAAAAAATCCGAATTTAAGCCGCTGAAATGAATTTAGACTGTTTAGTCGGTACTTTTTTATAAAAAATTTTATATGTTTTTGACAACCTGTTCTATATTATTAACAAATAATTCATTTTTTCTTTTCACAATATTACCATTGATTTATTTAACACGATAAATTATCATAACAGAGTAAACGGTTGTACGGACCTTGTACACCGCAAAAAAAGTATATTGGAGGAAAGAAAATGGCAAA
>CATXDC010000022.1 GCA_958366985.1 uncultured Oscillospiraceae bacterium | reverse complement strand
TTATGTGTTAGTTACGGCTGTGACTTTACTGTGTTTCAAGCAGTCCCACAGCGCCACAAACCGCATAAACAAGCGCTTTGTAAGCTCCCATAAGGGATAAAGATTATCTCTTGGAGTTTTGGATAGCGGTTCAAGCACTTTTGTGCAACCTGCTACAAATCGCATAACAATGCGGATTTTCAGCGCTTCCCTTTCGGTTCTGTTGCACGGCTTTTTGTAAGCTGATGTATCTTTAAAGACCAAATAAAGACCAAGAAAACCTGTTGTGACAGCCCTCTGCCGTTTGTTTTTCTGTAGGTTACTTACAGAATAAAAAATAAGTTGCGTCACGTTTTTTATAAAAAATGTCGCAAGCCTACGAAAGCTCCCCAATAAGAGAATGTAAGACGAAAGCGAACAGAATTTTTTGAAAAAATGTCGCAAGTCTATGAACGCTCCCCTATAAGCAGAGTGTAAGGCACAAGCGAACAGAATTTCAAAAGATTTTTTGAAAAAATGTCGCAAGTCTATGAACGCTCCCCTATAAGAGAGTGTAAGGCACAAGCGATCAGAATTTCAAAAAAATATTGAAATGATGTCGCAGCAACTTCCCGACCCATCTATAAGAAAGTAAAAAGGCAATAACGCCGAAGTCAACAATTCATAGGAGGAAAAAACCATGAAAAACTTTATCAGAAACATCGTCGCACTGGCAGCTGTACTTACGATCGGAACAGCTTCTATTCCCACGACCAACGATCTGCCAGTTTCGCTCACTGTGAGCGCAAGCGCAGCGTCGATATACTCCGTTACCGACGCCCGCAACGACCTTGCCACGGTCAATGCACATCCATATTACCTTTCCTACTACCGCAAATACAACACCAAATCGGTGGTTAAGGCTTATCAGAGGCTGATGAGATGGCTTGGCTACAGCCTTGATGTTGATGGCATCTACGGTGCCGACAGCCGCAGCGTTTGCAAAAAATTCCAGCGCAAATATTACCTAACAGTAGACGGCTGCTTCGGAGATGAGTGCTGCCAGAAAATGTCAGATATTATCAACTCCGTGATAGCGCCAGACAGTACGGAAAGTCTCGACTTCTCGCGCGCATACAACTACGCGCTTGCTTACTGGTGCGATCGAAACTACGACTACAACTACTACGAGGGTATGAACTGTCAGAACTTCGTCAGTCAGATTTTCTTAGCCGCAGGCTTCCCAACCAGCAGCAGTTTCAAAAATGGAACATACGCTTTCATCAACGTAGACGGCTTCCTGGATTATATGCGCGCCAAGGGGGTCGCTTACACCTCCGGCAGACCCAGCGTAAGCAACGTTAAGCCGGGCGACGTAATCGTTACAAACAACGGCAACCATGTGATGTTTGTAATGGACGTTTCCGGCGGGAACATATATGCATCTGGCAATACCAATAACCGCGACAGAATAAGCGTTTCCACCGGAGTTATCAGCGGGGTACTGCACACGTCTTCGCTCTTCTGAGAGTCCGACGGTCTGAGGCTCGGCGAAAACCGAGCCTTTTACCGGTTTATTGATGATTTCAAAATCCCGCACAAATCGGGATTTTGAATATGCGGCCGCACGGACGCGGTTCAGATGATAAACACTTCCGTTTATTTTTTTATTGACAGTTCATTCCTAACATGATATACTAATATATATCAAATTTCTCATTTCTCGGAGGAGTATTATGAAACAATTTCTTTGCTCAATCGCAATACGACCTGATCTTTCTAAGGTAGATTATTTTTACCCTGACGATCCCGCTAAAACGATCGTACATTCCTGCTTTCCCGCAATCTCCATGATAGCCAACGCCGGCATAAAGCACGGCGATGAGCTTATCGTGACACCGGTCGTTACCAACTCCAGCACATCAGAAGCAAATCTGAATGCGTTTATTGCCGAGCTGACCGCTCTGGAAGCAAAACACAACATTAAATTCACCGTTGAAGAGCCGATTCGTGTTGAGCTGAAAGAAACAACAGCGAAACACATCGCATTTTTCAAGAGCGTTTCCAGGAGTTACAAAAAAGGTGCAGAACTGTACATCGACCTTACATTCGGTTCGAAGGTGCAGGCGATCTCGATATTCCAGTCCCTCTGCGTTGCGGAAAGCAACGGCTGCCATGTTAAAGAATTGTTATACGGCTCCTATATAAAGAGCGAGGCTGACGCAGGCAAGGGTTCAATTTACAGCCTTCGCTCCCTTTACGAAATCACACAGCTTCTCAACACATACTCTATGTTACCGGATACCGACCTCGAAAAGCTGCTTGATTCAGTTGGATAACATTAAATACTGCTGCCATGTAAAATACGGTTTTACATTGTATTTTATCTGATGGACGGTATGAGGATATTGTGCTATACTGAATATATAAAAAATCAGGTTTCATGGAGGCTTCACATGGATATTCAAGCAATTCGTAAAGCATATAATAATCTGCCAGCTTCATACAAGCACGCTTGGGGGAAATTTTCAGCTGTCTTTAAGGAAGGCTTTGCTCTTTTTTCTCAAAAATTCAACATTGATTTTGACAATGAGGAAACAACTCTTGCCGAAGAAATTAATCCAGACATTTGGTTAGCCGACGACCTGAAGTATCAGCATGAAGTTACTCCGCTGAGTCTTGACAATCCTAACGACACCAGAAAATACCGTATGCTCGCCAAAATAACCATGTGCGCCTGTGCCTACTGCTTTGACAGCAGAGTAGGCGCTGATGGTGTTGTATATCGTAAGCTTGACACGGAATCCTGCGATCTATACAGCGAAATTTCTATACTGATGCAAAAATACATTCTTGCTCCCGAGAAGATCATAACAATCAGGAGGGAGTAAGGGAAAACCATGGCAGAAAGCATTTTAAGCTATTTGCACTTGCAGTATAAGAGCCTTGCACTGGTTGATTTTAAGAAGAACAAAAATAAAGAATCGGCAACCATTTCGATAGATGACGATGAAAACCCTATCGATATTTCCTCACCCGATACAGAGATCAACATGGAGGATACATCAACGCTCGTGGCGGTTTTCAGGCTGATCGGCGAAACAAAATTGACCGGTGCTTCAAGTCTCAGGCTTCAGGCAGACCTCATTTTTAAGATCTTTTTTAAGAATAATAATCCGAAGTCTTGCAGAGCAGCCTTACAAAAATATTTCAGAAAGGACGATAGCGGAAACAGCAAAGTCGACTGCATCGACGAACGTTTAAAGAAATTCTGCTTTACTTGTCTGACAACACTTAATAAAATTCCGTCGGATGAAGATGTAAGGACATTCATTTCTGTTGTAGAAGTCGGCAATGCTCTTCGTAAAGAATCCGATCTTCCTCCTATTTTTGAAGCAGAGTGTATAGAAAGCTTTTTCTTCTCTAAACTCAAAAGAAATGTTTCAACTCCTAAAGATTATTTTGAACACATCAGAAACGTTGATTTACAGCATGCTGAAACAATAAACGCTTTGATGGCAAAATATGCTTCAACAAACAACGGTGTTATCTCAAGGAGAACCTTGGATAAAACTGTCGAGAGAGCGCTCAACACGCTGCTGACCCAGCACAGAAAAGAGCTGGAAATGCTGCGATAATGCATTGTAAGGAGATTACGCATGAAATTTATTACATACCATTCTCAAACAACTGTTTACATCTCCGATGAACATTTTTCCGTCGAAAGAACGGGCACTGACAGTTCGATTGTGCTGTCAGTGTCCGGATTTTCTGACAGCGTAACTCTCTTTGATTTTGGTACGGCTATGAGTATAGCGGACGGGGATACGGAAAATGCAGAGCTTGTCACTCAATTGATCTATGAATTTGTACAGAGAGATATTTCCGGTGGCTGCGATGTAATCTCGGTTGACCATATCATCAAGGAGATCAGCGGATTGTGCAGGCAGAGCATTTACAAACTCATTGCGGACTGAATCATAATCGAAACACGGAGGTTTATCATGGGATCGTTTGACAAGGAATATGTTGAAAAACTGCTGAAACAGAAAAAAGATCAGGAAGCATTTGATTACTGCATGGAATTTGCAAATGACGGTGATGCGGAAGCGCAGACACGTATAGGGGTATTTTATTATAATGGCACCGGAGTAGAGAAAAATTACAAAAAGGCTTTTGAATGGTTTTCCAAGGCAACAGAATTAGGTTCAATAGAAGCTATGTGTAGGCTCGGGGAATGCTATGAGGATGGCAAAGGTGTCAAAAAGAATTGTTACCAAGCTGTTAATTTATATTTAGAATCTGCACGGAATGGCTTTCCTAGGGCTATGTGCTGCTTGGGGTTGTGTTACAAAAAAGGTATAGGTGTATCTGAAAATAAAAGGACAGCAGTAAAGTGGTATAAAAAAGCAGCTAAACTGAACTATCCTGCAGGAATGGGCAATCTTGGCGTATGTTATGAATATGGCACAGGAGTTAAAAAGGACGAAAAGAAAGCTGTAGAATGGTATACAAAAGCTGCTGAACTTGGTAATGCTAGTGCTATGTGCAATCTTGGCGTATGTTATGAATGCGGCACTGGTGTAGCAAAGGACGAAAAAGAAGCTGTAGATTGGTATACAAAAGCCGCCAAGCTTGGTAATGCTATAGCTATGTGCAATCTTGGCGTATGTTATGAATGCGGCACTGGTGTAGCAAAGGACGAAAAAGAAGCTGTAGATTGGTATACAAAAGCCGCCGAGCTTGGTAATGCTATAGCTATGTGCAATCTTGGCGTATGTTATAAATATGGCACAGGAGTTAAAAAGGACGAAAAGAAAGCTATAGAATGGTATACAAAAGCTGCCGAACTCGGTTATGACCGAGCTATGTGCAATCTTGGCGTATGTTATAAATACGGCACTGGTGTAGCAAAGGACGAAAAGAACGCTGTAGAATGGTATACAAAAGCTGCTGAACTCGGTTATGCCAGGGCTATATGCTATCTTGGAGAATGCTACTATTATGGCACAGGTGTAAAAAAAGAGGAGAAAAAAGCAGTAGAATTATTTACAAAAGCCGCCGAGCTTGGTAATGCTAGAGCCATGGGCTATCTTGGCATATGTTATGAAAATGGCACCGGTGTAGCAAAAGATGAAAAAAAAGCTGTGGAGTGGTATACAAAGGGGGCAGAACTTGGCGATGATCAGGCTATGCTTTATCTGGGGATATGCTATGGTTGTGGAACAGGCGTCTCCATTGATGATCATGAAGCGTTCAGATGGTTTTTGAAATCTGCAAAACTTAACAATAGCTTTGCTATGCGAAACCTTGGAATATACCACGACAATGGGGCTGGTGTGCCATACAGTGCAGAAAAAGCTTTTGCGTGGTATAAAAAAGCTGCTGAACTTAATAACAGCAGCGCCATGTATTATTTAGCCAATTGCTATGCTTCCGGTAGTGGAATAACTAAAGACACGAAAGAAGCATTTGAATGGTATAATAAAGCTGCCGAACTTGGAGATTGTGACGCAATGTATAAGCTTGGTGTGTGCTATATGTCAGGTACTGGTGCCGCTATTGACATAAAGATGGCTGTAAAATGGTATACTAAGGCTGCCGATCTTGGCAATGTAAACGCATTATTTAATTTAGGTCAACTTTATGAATATGGAATTGGCACTGATAAATCTGATAACCAAGCATTATATTATTACCGTAAAGCAAATGAAAAAGGACATTCAGAAGCATCTAAAAAAATTCAGAGTTTAGAAGGCAATGCCCAACCCCAAAATAAAGACGGCGGCTTAATCAATCAACCAATAGAAAAGGAAAGTGAAGCACACAATCAAGATAACATGACGCTGAAAGAAAAAATCAGCAGACTTACCAAACAGCTTGAAGAAAAGGAACGTGAGAGCCTAGCACGAAATCTAGATAACATGATGCTGAAAGATAAAATCAGCAACCTAACCGAGCAGCTCAGAGAAAAAGAGCGCGAAAGCGAAGCACGCAATCAGGATAGCATGATACTGCAAATAGGGAGCATGATGAATTCTATGGAATCTCGTCTCACTGCTAGAATGGACGAAATTTCAGACATCACAAAGGAAACAAACGATAACGTAAAGTCCCTGACAGACTATATAAAAAATGAACTCCCCAAAAAAATCGCCAGCCTTCGCACCGAGTTTGGCGTAGATACGCTTTCGGAAACCGAACTCACAGAAGCCGACGAGAAAAAGATCGGAGAGTTCTGTAAAACAGTTAGGGCTGCTATCGAAAAGCAATTTGACGAGAAGAATGACCTTATCAGGCAGTCCCGCAAAGATCTTAGCAATAGATTTGGGAATGTTTGGAACAGGCTATGTCAGGAAACGCAGAACTCGCTTGTATCAGGAATGACGCTTTGGAAAGCGTACAAAAACATTGACGACCCCAATTTCGACTTCTCAGGAATCTGTATTCTTGCCACGTCTGCCCTTGAGAACGAACTGCGAAAAATTTTCTTTGAGGAATTTCAGGAGTTTGTGAAGAATCAAACCGGTGGTAAAATAAATCGATATCCTAGCATATTCACATATAGAAAAGGCACTGAACTGGTTGCGGGGAAATCTGAATATTTCGCATTGGGAAAAATGCCTTTTCTGTTCGGGCAGACCGGGAAAGATCCCTCGTCTGAAGATCTCAGTGATATAAAGCGTTTAAATGATTTTAGAGAGAAATACCTAGAGTCAATAATAGATTCACAAAAGATGATAGATAGCGGGTTCGCCTCCTTCAGCGAATGCTTCACCAAGCCCTTCTTTTCAAAAAACAGCGAATTGAAAAAAGAAAAGAACTTCCACGTTTATTACAAAGGAAGCCTGATTTCTGAATTTGAAGATATCAGAAACAAATACAGAAACAAAAGCGCACATCAAGGTGGACTCCGAAGGGATGAGGCACATGACTGCTGCAATCTGGTTTTTGGTTCGTCCATAATGGGGGACAATGATCTTGAAAAGGTTCTTGGGTTGATACAGAAGGTTTATTATCTGCTTAAACAATAAAATGCCATCCAGCACATAATTCACCGGTTAATACATAGTTGTCCCCGCGTCTTTAACGAGACGCGGGGACAACTTTTTCCGTAGGATGTCAAATAGCCTTACAACATATTTTTTAAATAATATGTCGCAAACAGCAATAATATTACCTATGAATAAAATGAAAGGCAAAAAATCTCTCCACCTAAAACCATATGGGCCGTCTTATTCCTCCAAAGGCGGCTCAACAATTCGAAAGGACGATACCATGATTTTTAAAATCGACAATGCAATAATCTCAGTTTCAAATGGCTACATCATCAGTATTAATCAGACTGACAGCAAGACTTCCCTTGTTCTTGAAGCGTCAAGTATACACCGCACGTTGATCGATCTATCATTTGCTGATGATAAGGAAAAGGAATTTACAGAATTAATCCTAGCTATATTCCTCAACAAAATCGCCGAACGCCTGCCGGACAATACAATGATCGACTTCGACGACATTTACAATGAAGTTGCTAAGGAACTCGCTGACTTCATAACTGAAAAGGAGCGTGAGAGCAATGTATGAACTAAATGGCGCACGATTCGTAGAGAGATATGTCCTGACCAGCATACAGAATGGCTCTCAGCCAGCTCCGCTGAACGAACCGTGCCTTGTGCACGATCTCTTTCAGGAAATTCACGGAAAGCCTAATACGGTGGAGATTCTGGCAAACAGTGTGCTCAGTAATTGCGATGTCCTTTTGCTTCCAAATAATCAGCTTACAGATGACGAACAGATGTATTCCTTCCTGCTTGACGAAATGGAAAACCTGAGATGGCTTTTCAACAACATAACCACGGAATATGTCTGCAACGTCAAGGAAGTCTGCTATAATATGATAGAGAAAGTCGAAAACAACAGGAGTATGCTGATACCAATTATCCACAGCTTTTCATATCTTGCATTTTTCGCTTATGAAGAAGCTGTAACCGCCGTATTCACCAAGGAAGAGGCAATCGAGCTGCTGCAAAAATATGACTGTATAATTTCTTTTGTGAAATACATACACGATTACGATGAAGAGCTTTTTGTCCATGAAATGTGGCACTCGGATCTGATGAGAATTCTGGCAGATAATTCTGGCAGATAAATAAGGAGGTAAATAATATGACACTAAGAAAAAACATATCCACAATAGCACACATTGCAATAATGGCTACAATCTTTTTGGTGAGTTCCACCGGGTTTACTCTTGTCAACTCTATGCTCAAGATCGGGGCAATTATCTCACCAGATCCAATCGGGTCCACTATGCTGGGATTGTTTGCTTTGTCCCTGTTTCTTAGCCTGACGAGGAGCGCAGACTTCACTATCCCATATGCACTGATTTCAGGTCTTGCGCCTTATGGCATCATTTTTGGAATATTTGTTTTTGCGAAGTGCCCGCTTGCTATTGCCGCTGAATGTACAGCTGTGTTTGCATTCACGCTAATTGGTACTGTAAATAAAAGAATCAGCATTAAAGATAATTTGCACGACTTCATATTTCAGGCAATGGAACGTGTAATCACGGATATGTTCCTAGTTCTCCCGTTAAACATTCCCATCAGCTTTCTTTGTGGAATTTGTCAATGAATTCTGTATCTCCCCGAAACTTTCCTTATATTTTGGGGAGATTTGTTTTTTCAAATATAAAATGAAAGAAAAATCAAGACACGTTCTATATAACTTGTTGCTCTGCTAAATTACAATATGAGCGGTTTCAAGAATATGATTAAAAGATGTCGCAAGCGTCCGAAATCTCTCCTATAAGTGAGTGTAAGGCACAAGCGAACACAGAATTTCAAAAAATATTGAAGTGATGATGTCGCAACAGCCGAAAGCTCCCACTATATAAGAGTGAACACCTTCTAAACACAACGACCTTTAAGGAGGACAAAACAATGACAAACATGATCACCAAGATTACATCCATCGCTGCAGCCGCTGCAATCATTACTGCCGCAATTCCTACAGCAGAGTACCTTACAGGAACCTCGATCACCTCCGTGACCGCAAGCGCAGCTGCCGTCAACACTCTGACACTCAGCGACCTCGACCGCATTGAAAGAGAATGGGAAAGCCATCCATACGTCCTGTCAGCATGGTTTTGGGCCAACTATACTTCATCGGGAAAAGTAGCTGTTGGCGATCTTCAAGAACTGCTTGCTTTCGATTTCGGCTTCGACATCGATATCGACAGTGTTTTTGGGTACGATACGGAGAACTACGTCAAGGAAGGGCAGCGTCGGTTGAGTATTACTGTCGATGGCAAAGTGGGAAATACTACTTTCTATTGCCTGATAGACAAGGCTCGCTCGATCATTAACGAGCGCGGTCAGTCATCGACTGTCAGCAATACCAACTCCAAAATCGAATCTTCCATCTCCTGGATGGAATACCGACAGGGCTGGAACAAGGATGACATGGGCTATAAATACGACTGGTGTACCGCTGCTCTCTGCGACGCTATGATAGATTCCGGATACGACATTTGCAGGACATGGAACCCCTGTGACTTCGTTATCGACATCTGCGACAACCACGGCATGGGAACATTTTACTGCTTTAGAAATGCAAATTATCAGTCTCTCAAGAACAATGGAATGTCTAAATCAGGATTTAACCATGTAATTAAGACATCGCGCTCTGATTTCACACCACAACGCGGAGATATTGTTGTTTATCGGTGGAGTGACGATTTCGGGTACAATTGGAGTCACATAGGCATAATTACAAATTACTCCAACGGGACGCTTTACACCATTGAAGCAAACACTTCCGGCGGCAAGGTTGCCAAGCGCACTCGCAGCTACAACAGTGAGGTCGTCGGTATACTCAGAATGTGATATTCTCAGGGCAACCAGAATTCATTGATGATGTGCTGTCGGTTAAGTTGTCCGCTGAATGTGGTCAAGGGCTGTAACGAAAGCAGCCCTTGATATTTTTTTATTCTATTGATTTGCTTTCCAGTTCTTTTCTCGTACCATCAACATTTTCTATATACGCATTAATTTGCAGTTCTAACTTCTTATTGATACTCCTCTCATACTCCTTGAGCATCTCCCCGGACCGAGCAATAAACTCATCATGCAGCGCCCTATACTCCGCCTTTTCAGCCTCCGAGAGCCTGTCCCAGCCCTTTTTCTTGTGCATGAAATTCTCAAAGCCGTACTTGACCCTCTGCCGCAGATTGAAAACTCCCTCGGAGCATTTCTCACGGTAGACCGCCTTGCTGTTCTTCTTGCGGAGCAGCCTGCACTCCTCGCAATAAAGCGTGTTTCTGGACTTTGCGAGAAAATAGCTGCCGCAGAGCCTGCACTCAATGCAGAATATCTTACGGCTTTCGAGAAAGCGCGAATACTCAGTAAGGAGCTTCGCGACATCTCCACAGTCAAACAGAATAACACTTAAAATCTCCGTGTTCTGCGGAGATTTTTTCTTTTTCAGCGTGGTGAATGTATCGGAAATCATAGTTTCCACAACTTTGCGGAACTGCTCGCCAAGCTCTGCCCTGTCTGACTGTTTCATTCCCAGACCGAAACGGGCGTTCATGTACAAGCCGGTCACAGCCCTATACATTTTCAGAACGACCCTCGCGAGCAGGCGAACGGACGTGCTCTTGTCTACCTTAAATATGTAGTCAAGAGTGTTCAGCGTTTCGGCAACGCGGCTCTTGTTTGTGTTCTCGTCTTTGAGGTTTGCGTAAAGCCTGTCCACCTGCTCCTGTATCTTCTCGGTTTCAGGAAACGAGCTGCATAAATCAAGTGCGAACGTTCCGAGGGACTGCTCACGGAAGAAAATATCCAAATCTTTGACAGCAAGATTCGGTTCGTACGTGTTCTTCAGCGCCTTGTTTATGGTTTTCTCCGAGCCGCCGATCAGCATTTCGGAATTGTCCGACAACAGTAGAACTACCTCATAATCGCAGTTTATTTCGTATTTATTTTCCATAATTATACATCAACCTCAAAAATTTTTTTCTTAATACAAGGATAAAGTGTGCGTATTCAGCCGAACGGCGGTTGAACTTCAAAGCTTTTAAGCTTTCAATGCCGCATTACAATGCAGCTTTTGCACTGCATAATATTATTTTTGGCTGTTACAAGGATAATGTATAAAGCGGCAATAATCCGCGCTATAAAGCTAATTATCCAAATAGCGAACAAACAATTATTAAAACACTATCCTTGTAGAGTATAGCACGACCTATTGCATTTGTCAACCCTTTGTGATAGAATACCATCAACCGAAGTAATCTCGGAACAATATCGCACAAGGAGGTAACTTTTATGACAAACGAAAAGAAACAAGAAATAATCGCAGCAATGACAGGCTTACTTGAACAGCTGACCGAGAGCGAGCCGCCGAAAACCGAACCCTCCCATGCTCCCGAACAGGTGGTCGAAATGCTCACCATCAGGGAATGCACTGAGGCAGTAAAAGGTCTGAATGAGTACACTGTAAGGCAGCTTGTTCTGCGCAAGGAACTTCCCTCCATCAGAACGGGTCAGGGAAAGCGCGGGAAAATACTTGTCCCAAAAGCGGCACTGATGGCGTATTTTACTGGAGGTAAGCTATGATAGAACAGATAATCAAGCTACTTAATTCAGACAACACAGTATCTGCAAATCGACTGCTCGCCCATGCACTTGGAATAAAGGCGGCTCTGCTCTTTAATTCACTCGTCGGAAAGCAGGCGTATTATGAGAAACATGCCATGCTTGACAGCGAGGGCTGGTTCTATTCGACAATCGAGGATATGCAGGAAAGCACAGCGCTGTCCCGCTGTCAGCAGAACAAAGCTATCGGAGTTCTTGTCAAGGCAGGTCTTATTGATTACCGCACAGGAGGTGTGCACTGCCGCCGTCATTTTCGTGTTCGTGATGATACGGAGCAGCTTGAAAAGTACCTCATAAAAGGTGCAGAAAAGTTGAATAGTAACCTGTCGGAAATTGACAATGCACCCTGTGAAAATACGGCATACTACCCTGTTGAAAACGCACAAAGCACATTGCGGGAAATCGACAATCCCTTTATATATAATCTTAATAATCAAACAAAAGAGAATAATCCTTATCCATCAATCATATCCGACGGGACGGATATGACGGGAAATTCGCAAATCCTTTTTTCTTCCGACGAACGCAGCGATTACCGCGATATTATTCGTGAAAATATCGAGTACGACTGCCTTTCCGAGGACAAAGTGCGGGTGGACGAGCTGGTTGAGATAATGCTTGATGTGGTGTGTTCGGCAAAAAGCACTACCCGCGTAAACGGCGAGGAAATTCCAACCGGTACGGTTAGAAGCCGCTTTCTGAAACTCACTCATGAGCATATCAAATATGTATTGACTTCACTCGGGAATAACACCTCCGATGTTCGGAACATTCGCGCATATCTTATAACGGCGCTGTATAATGCGCCCATTACGATGGACAGCTACTACACGGCTCTGGTTAATCACGATATGTACGGAAAGCCCGACCGCTCGGAATGAGTGTTTCTTTCAAATCTGAAAAGAAAAATCCGGTGCGCTTGCAGAGGTTTCGCTCCTGCCCGCAGATGTTGAGCATGAGAACTTTTGAGTTTTACCTCTACTCTCAGAGCAGTTCATTCTGAACATTTTGAAAATTTACCTCGTTTAACGAGTAAGGCGATGGAGAGGGGTTTGGGGAATTATCCCCAACTCAATGTGATAATGATAAGCGCAGCTTGTCACTATCACTATTGAGTTTAGCAACAATGACAACGACCGTTAAAAATGCTTCAAACACCGAGTCAGAAGTAGCGGGCATTTCAGAGATAAATCTGAAAACTGCTTTTCGAGAGCATTGGTGGCAGATGAGATAAATTTGTAAAACAGGAGAAAGGAGATGTGTCATATGAGTGAGAAAAATTCAAAAGGGCTGTCGATTTCATTTCGTGTGGATAGTGGTTTTCTCGACCACAACAACCGGGTTATCACCGCCCACAATGTTGATGTTTCAAGGTCGAGCGACAACATTACCTACATAAAAATTGATTTGCGGCAATTCTATGAGCAGGTGTTTGGCGCGGCTCTTGCGGAATACAACGCTAAGCAGAAACGTGCCGACCGTGAAATCCCCGACTACTACGAACACGTCAAGAAATCGGGCAAGGGTAAGCTGTTCTATGAGGTTGTGGTGCAGTTTGGAGATTTGCATGACTGCGGGCTTGGTTCGGTGAATTGGAATACGGCGAAATCCATGCTTGACAATTATATGCGCGAATTTGAGCAGCGTAATCCTAACCTCAAAGTGTTCAATGCTGTAATGCACCTTGACGAGAGTACGCCGCACCTGCACATTGACTTCGTTCCCATGGCACATAAAGGACAGCGAGGGCTGTCGCTTAAAAATTCAATGAGCGGTGCGCTTCGTGAACAAGGATTTTTCTCGTCAAACAAAATGCAGAACGAGTGGACGGCTTGGTCTGAAAGTGAGCGTTCGGTTATGGAGCAGATTTTGCTGAAACACGGTTTGCGGCGAGAGGATAAAAATGTTCATAGACAGCATTTGTCCGTTGATGATTACAAGAAGGCTGCACAGGAAGCGGAGAATATCAGGAAAATCAATGCCCACATTAACGAGTTGAAAAAGAAGCCTATTGAGGAACTGACATCATATGAAGCTGCCTTAATCAAAAATCAGAACGATGTTATGCGTGAAAAGGTGACGGAGTTACGGCAGCAGGTTGAAGAAATGAGCAAGAAAGCCCAAGCCGATTTTGTTCCCGTGAATGTTTACAACCCCGACAAGCTGCAATACATAGCTGACGGACTTGCACGGACGAAAATACCGTTTGTTGCAGAGAGCAATACTCTCTACATTCCAGATTACGCTCTTGAAACGGCGAGGGCGATTTCACGGCACTACAAGCCGAGCGAGAACGCGCCCTCTATCCGTGAGCAGATTAAGCTGGACATTGACAGGCTGGTGTATTCCTCGGCGAGCGTTGAGGACTTGCTTGCAAGGCTGAAAGAGCGCGGTTACGAAATCAAGCGGGGCAAATATATTTCCGTCAAAGCGCCGTCTGCGGAGCGCTTTGTGCGGCTGAAAACGCTAGGCGAGGAATATCTGCCCAAAAATCTTGAACGGCGCATAGCTGAAAGCGGACGGTTCGTTGATTGCGTTCATGAAAAAGCGCAGAACGCTAATCCTGTTGAAAAGCGGTTTCACAGTGTTATTTTGAATGTTACCACAGTCGTTACGCAGTTCCGGCTTGAACCGAAGAAAAGCAATGCACGCAGGCACTACTGCTTTCAGAACGACGAGTGGATAAACTATCTGTCGCAGCAGCTTCTGACTATCGGCGATTTCGGCATTACCTCCCGTGACGACATCTACGCAAAGGCGCAGGAGTTACAGCACAACATTCACGTTATGCGTTCTAAAGGCGATAATCCCACCGAACATGAAACAGCTCTGAAGCGTATTAACAAGCTGATAAAGGCATATGAGGAGATTGTCGAGGGGAACTACATAGATAATCTTATAAAAGCGCAGAAGTCACGGGAAGCTGCGGCACAAAGGTCAGAGAAATCTCCAAAGCACAAAAGATGACGATATGCCTCTTGACAAATCACACTTTAAAGCGTAAAATAGAATTGCAGAGGGTATGTCATAAATCTACGATATTTAAGGAGAGTATCATATGGCTACCATTACAAAACGAGGGGAAACCTTCAGAAATAAGGTGTCATTAGGCTATGACGCCAGCGGAAAACAGATCGTCAAATCAACTACATTCGCGCCACCGGCAGGAGCAACGTCACGGAAAGCCGAGAAACTTGCGCAGGAATACGCCCTTGATTTTGAGCGCCACTGCAAGGGCTATGCACAGCTTAACGAAAATATGCGTTTCTCGGAACTTGCGGAGTGGTACTTTGAAAACTACGCCCCAGTGGAGCTGAAAGAGGGAACGCTCTACAACTACAAAAGCACCTACAAGAACCACATTGAGCCTTTTTTCGGGAACGTTAAAGTCAAGGACATAAACACGCCGAGGCTCACAACATTTGTTCAGTCCCTCAAAGTCAAGCCCGAAACTGTGCGGAAGATTTATGTCGTTGTTCAGAGCATATTCCACAGGGGCGTGGAGCAAGGCTTTATCAGAGATACTCCGTGCAGGAATGTCATTCTTCCGAAAAACAAGGGCAAAAAGAAAAGGCCCGTCCTTGACGAGGAACAGACCAAGCGGTTTATGGAGCTGCTCGAAACAAAGCCCTGCGACCTTGATGTCAAGCGAATGATAAAGGTGCTGCTTTTCACGGGACTGCGCAGCGGTGAAATGCTTGCGCTGTCGTGGGAGGACATTGACTTTGACGAAATGACTATCTCGGTCAATCACAACCTTGCCGACGTTGGAGGAAAGCACTGGCTCACCACTCCGAAAACCGAAAGCAGTATCCGAACAATCGGAATGAGCGCAGCTCTTGCGGACATTTTCAGAGAGCAGAAATCCTATCAGGAACAGCTTATCAGCGCTCTCGGCGGTAAATTTGCTCACCCCGAAATGGTGTTTACTTCCGCTAATGGCAACTACCGTGACAGGTCGGCGCTACGAACTTCTTTCAAGCGCTTTCTCAAAGGAACAGAGTTTGAGTTTCTGACCCTGCACCAGCTCCGTCACTGCAACGCAACCTTACTTCTGAACAGCGGCGTTGATCTGAAAATCGTATCGGAGCATTTAGGACATTGTGACATAGGCGTAACAGCGAATATCTATGCGGACGTTCTCAAAAGCACCAAAGCAAAGGTTGCAGACCTTGTGTCGCTTAAATTAGCATAAAAATATCCTCCCCGAATACTCGGAGAGGATATAAAGACCAAATAAAGACCAAGTTGATAACTGTATCGCCGCAAGCCGCATTGTAAAGCGGTCTGTTTCGGCTGAGATTATCTCTTGGAGAACCTCAGACGGCTGTGTAATGCGGTTTTCTTCTTGCTATGTTAGGTGTGTGTTAGATGCTTTGAAAATCGTAACGTTATTCTTATGATTGATTGGTTAATTCTATGCCCTCCGGTAAAAAAAGGTTGTTACTAAAGAATATGTATTCTCTCGCTTTGCCGCTATTACTTGCGGAATAATTTATATCTATCTCTGCTCCTCTATGGTTTTTGTAGAGTTCCCTAATAAGCGGACAAATATCATAAGTGACAATCCATTTTCTTTTACACTTAGATATCAATTTATACAAGTCCTTATGATCTTGTTCTGAAAACGCATTTTTGTATAATTGAGAACCTTTCATTACATATGGTGGATCAAAGTTTACAAAAGTTTTGTAATAATGATCAAGGACACCGTTTGATAAAAAGTCCATTGCATCCAAATTATATAGAACAATTCTACCTTTTTCTTTAGCAATTGCCCTTATTTTTTTAATCAATGCGTCTTTGTTAAATCTAGCATCAATTTTATACAATCCACTCTGTTCCCTCCCCCCTATTACTCCTCCTTTAATTACACCAGATCTATTTGTACGATTTAAATAAAAAGCTGCTATCCCCATGTCAAAAATATTAGTCGTACCACTATTGTATATTGTTCGTTGCCTGTCGTGTTCCTCAATGGATATATCGATTTGCTGTATTCTATCACAAAAGTCATCGGTATAATTCAAAATGCAATACCAGATCGAATATATTGCGAAATCATAATCATTAATAATGATTCTTTTCACATCGTTATTGAGTAGCAGTTTCATGGCCAAACCTGCACCACCTGCAAATGGCTCAACATAGGTCTCGCCAAGCAGATCATTATAGTCAATAATTCTTTTAACATAATCATACAGTTGAGATTTACCACCTGGATACCTAAGTGGTGAAAAACTACTTGGCATAACCCACACTTCCTTTCAAATAATTCTTATGACCAAATATCAGGATCTAGTCCCGCAATAGGCGCTACTTTCTTATACATTGCTTTAAGATTGTTATAGAATTGATTGATTTCTGATACATTATTGTTATCAACCAGCCATGCATCAAAGATGATATGAAAGAATTTTTGGTGTTGTCTAAATAGCTTTTTGGTTTCCTCTCTCATAACCCCACTTGTAGATTTACCTTGGCTTTTTAGGCTTTCAATTTTTTCATTTATCTTCTCAACCGCAGGAATAAAGGTATGGGTATAAAAATCCTTGCCTACATTTTCTTCAAGCACTACATCAGATAACCAAAATCTATCATCCCTATCATATAGAGTTTGGGCATAATTTATCAAAAACTTTTCAGGAGAATCTTTTCCGGGCAATGTTATTACCCTATTGTTCATATCATTATTATGATCGCCATCCAAAATGCATATCTGCCCTACAAAGGTTTTCAGTTGAGGATCTTTAAATAAACCATGTAAAGTATCGCCACCAATGTTAGCATCCACAAGATAGAAATAATTTCGTACTCTACTAAAACCATCATGTTTTTCAGATAAATAGTTAAAGAGAATATTTAAAAGATACCGTGCTTCTTCGTCTTCGCTAAATACAGGTATTTTCCTTTCAAAGGAATATTCTGATTCCGTGATGCTTTTTAAATACAGGTTAATTTTATATATGCTTGGATTTTCGATATGGTGAATACTTGTTTGATTATCATATAAATAAATCAAATTCTGCTTTTTCTTCAAACAATATTCAATTAACGAAAGACTATGACTGGTAAAAACAACTTGTATATTATATGCCATTGAATAATTCAACACAAGATCAAATAATCTAAACTGGAACGCTGGATGGAGAGTTGCATCAAATTCATCTATTAATAATATGCTATCTACTTCGCGATGTTCAGCTAAAGAATCATAATAATACTTTAATGACACTAATGCAGAAATAATAATATACAAATTATCTTCTCCAGCAGATATAGTATTTGAGTCAATCCCCTTTTCCGAACTGTCAAAATCAGCTCTAATTTTGACACTTCCCATATGATTAACACCTATATTAGATATATGATAATTGGTAAAGGAAGCATAAATCCTCATTATCTCTAAAAGATAATCTTGAGGAAGGTTTTTCTTAATTTCTACAATTGGCTCTAAATCTTTATATTCACCATATGTAGCCAAACGATTTAAACCGAGGTAAATAACTGGAAGACTGGGCAAT
This sequence comes from uncultured Oscillospiraceae bacterium, assembly GCA_958366985.1. Lineage (GTDB taxonomy): Bacteria > Bacillota > Clostridia > Oscillospirales > Acutalibacteraceae > UMGS263. The sequence continues at coordinate 9,906 of CATXDC010000022.1, read as the reverse complement.
TTTTCATTTGATTTTGCACTATATGTAGGCTTAACTGCATATCTAAACTTCCCAGCGTTTTGGGAGTTATGCTTTCTAAATGATAATGTAGCTTGATCTCCCCAATATTCAACATCATAATATGCACCCGTATGACCAGGAGCAGGATCTTGATATTTCTTATCTCCTCTAGTTAGAGATTCAAGCTTGGGGTTATACTGCTCGTTTATTGCTTTAATTATTTCTATGCACTTTTTTACTGCATCGCCGCATTTTGTACTCTTAACTGCTTGAAACGAGTTGCTAATAATATGCAAAATAGAAGATTTGCAAGTTCCGTTTGTTCCAGAAATTATATTGATATTTTTGGATAAATCAATACTAATATTCTTAAGCTTTCTATAATGATGAAAATGAATCTTACTAATCATATGTGTACCTCCATCGTTTTAATGAACTTTTCATAAGCAGAGAGCTTATATTGTTATTTCTTTATTGCAATCGAAGTTTTTGAACGCATCAGAATAGCTCATCCTTCCTGACTTTATTTCTTCTGCCAGAAGCAAAAGGTTAACGGAGTTTATAGCAGCGCCATTTACCGATGAACGTCTGCTTATATTTTCGAGTCTATCCTTAAATCCTCCTGTGAACTCGCCTGAAACAAAAGCAAAATTAAACTTGCTAACTGCGTCATCAAAGATTGTCCACCATTCGTTAGGGTTGAGCGATTTATCACGCTTTTGGTTTTCTTCAATATAACGCAGCATTTCATCAGCTTGTTTTATCGGGAGAGAGTATCCTTTTCCATAAGCTTTGTTGTCAATAATGAGACCATTAGTACCGTGATAAACACAAACATCGGGTTTCCTGGTATCTCCTAATCTTGCACCTTTGAAAGACAGTTCGCTTGTTAACAAATCAGCGGTCTGCAATTCATAGTCTCTATCAGCTGTTCCATCAAAGCCCAAGTCGATAAGGACAAGGTATTTGTGGTTAATGTGGTTCAACCGTTTCCTTATATTGTCTTTTATTACAGAAATCTCAGATTTGGACGACATCTCCGACCTAACAGAATTGGGGATGTCAAGACCAATGATGTTATCCATAATCTTGTATGTTTGGTTTTTTATGCTTACATTGATACCAATGTTTATCAATCCTTGAATATCATCAGCAATCACATCTGTACCTTCTGTCATATCCTTTGTCAATAAGAAAGAAGACACTTCTTCCAAACTGCGATAGGTTGTTGTAAGATATTTTATCAGGTATGTTCTTCGATTGCGGAGATAATTTCTGTCGGAAGGCTTTGTCGCTAGCATATCCCACATCACTCTTTTATCAATGCGTTTGTATTTTGAAGCACCTGTGGCGTGTTTCAGCACCTTTTTACCTTCAAGAGTTATTTGATATGATTGTGGAATTGTATCTGTGTATGTCTGGTTTCCTACATTCGCAGTTATGCTTTTTGATACCTGTGTAACCCATTTCATACTTTTCAGCCAAGCACAAATCGTACGAACATATTTATCCGATGTACCTTCGGTATCAGACAGCAGCTTATTTCTTTCTTTAGGCGTTGCAGCAATACTTAGCCCTTGAAGAATAATATTTTGAGGAATAGATGTAAATCCCGCCTCACCGACAAAACCTAATTGACAGCCTATTTCAAACTTTGTGAGACTGTTGCCGCTTTCAAGCAAGCTTAATATACGGCAAACAGGCGGATATGATAAAAATGCTGCAGTCAATATTTCTTTTTCTTCCTTGCTGCTATCTTCGGAAATAGCATATTTATATCCAAGTTCGCTGATACTGCAAGTGTCTTTCTCACGATCATAGTCAAGAAAACCTATACTTACCGCCCAGCGAAGAAACGAATCTGCTGGCCAGTCACTCTGATATTCTTTCCGTTGTCCTGGAAGGACAGCCTGAATTATTCCTGAACAAGGTGCATTAGTTCTGGTAAACCCTTTAGGAGTACCTTTTCCTTTAAGCAGAGTATAAGGAATACATATTTTATCCGAGGCAAGAAGATTTATCATTTCCTCTTTGCCATATTCATCAGAGATTAGTCTAGGTATTTTATCCTCTCGGAGTATTTTGTTAACCTCTGAATCGGGTACGAAAACCCTTACCACTTTTTTCAGATTATCTATTGTATACGCTTCTTGTACCCAACCGAAAGTACGTTCTGCCATTTTGCCCTCCTGTCAATAGTTGGTGATCAAAACTTCCCTTGTAACGTTCGTCTTGTTATTGGTATGATAATTGCAGTTGTTATAATTAAAGTTTATACTATGAATGAAATAACCGTTTGTATCTGCCCAATCTGCTAAATTGCAGTTAGTCAGTCCTTTGTGTTCAATAACATTGGACAATGCGAAATTCACTCCTCTATCAGACAGCTCAGTAAGGATTCTGAAAAGCTCAATATCATCGTGGCCAGTCCAGCCTCTAAACCCTCGTTTGCCATCGTTGTAGCTGCCACAGGTAAGCAGATAGGGCGGATCGGCATAGATAAAGTCCCCTGCTTTAAGAACGTCATAATCAAAGTCAAGGAAGTCAAATGAAGAAAAATGTATATCTTCAATTCGTCCCTTGAAAATAATGAGATTGTTTCTCATAACGTCATTAAAGCTGCTTCTGTTTTTGCCGAACGGGTTGTTATAATCGTGATTGCTGTTAAATCGAAACTGATAATTAAAGCTGAAACACATAAGTATATACAAGTCCAATGGGTTTTTGCTTTTGTTATAATAATCACGAAAAGCCTTATAGCCTTCTTCGTTTGTCTTGTTAAGACACCACTGATTTATTGTGGTGTCGATATATTCCAAGAGATAATCAACATCATACTGTTGAAAAGCCTTCATAATATCAATGACATGATAATTTATATCATTGGCATATATGGAGTTTGCCTGTGTATTGATGCTGACATCACACCCTCCGCAAAACAAATCAACAAAAGTGTCTATTTCTTCGGGAAAACATTCTTGAATGGAGTTTATGATTCTATATTTGTTTCCGATATAATTAAATGGAGCTTTAACAGCCATATCAATGCCTCCTTAAGAAATATAATTGTTCTTTCAACCCAGACCCATTATTGGGGATTTTGCTTTTATATCGCCTATAATTATACTCGAACAGCTTAAAGCTATCATCAACGGCATAATCTTTACAAATCTCTATAAGCCGTTCTGTTGGCAATAGAGCTTCGTTGTTATAGCTAATTAATATGTATCTGCTTTGACAATCTCTGATAAGCATTTCAAAGGCTGATTCAACCGTGCCTTTTTTGCAGAATGCAGATTTCTGATTTTCATAACCCCTCATACCTGTTACACCATGTATTTCGGGATAGTCATACCGTGCAATGGTTTCAAGGATATGGTAGTTGGGAAGGTATTCTCGTGAGTTGTATGGAGGGTCTGCGTAAAGCAAATCCGCCTCCGTGTCTAAAAGAGAAGTATAATCTTCGTTATAACATTCGTTGTTATAACCGTTGTCGATTATAGTGGGTTCAACCAATGTTAACTCGTTGTATGTTCTTGTATCCCAAAATTTAAGGTAAGCAGCATATACCCCAGTGATATTAGAAACATAAGGGACTGCATTGATTAAACAAGACAAAAGATAAAAATACTCATCTTCGTCAATCATTGCTTTGTTATACCACTTCTCTATTGTGAGCCTGATAATATCGATTTTCAGAGCATTATCAGGCTGAAAATACATCCTGCTGCAGTCACCGGTAGGAGTATAATTGTTATAGATAAAGCACTGCTCTAATCTGAAATCAGTATCCTCAAGTTTTAAAGCATTAAGGTAATCAAGAGGATTAGAGATTCCAAGCTTTTTAAAAGTAGGCTTTCTATTTAATCCAATAGTGCCTCTTTGAATGGCATAACTGAAAAAAAGAAAATCGTTACTGATAGTGCGAAATCCTGATTTCTTCAAATGTTCGGATACTACTCCAGAACCGGCAAACAGGTCAATTACTGTTGACACATTGGCTGTGTATGAATCTATTACATTGCTGATATTGTCCAGCAACAGGCTTTTTCCTCCGATGTATCGCATTATTATCCTCGTTCACTAATTATTCTGAAGTTTCAAATACTCAGTCGCTAATCTCCATTCCCCGTCAGCATAAAATCATAGCTAACATTGAACGCTTCCGATATTCTTACAAGGTCTGAGAAATTCAGACCTTTTTTCTTTTCAGCAGGCAGAGCAAGATTGTACAAGTTCCGTATCTTCTTTGCAGACAGCCTTATACCTAATAAGTTCTCCATAGTGATATTCTTCTTAGCAAGGTTAGAAATAATAACGGAGGAGATCCTTACTTGAAGGTAGCTGTAATCCGCATTTCCGGAAAGCTTCTCAAGAACATTGAGAACAAGATCTTTTGCCGGAATTACGGAGTCCGTTTTCTGTTCAGCATTTTTATCGCTAATTAGTCCAGCGGGAACAAGATATTCCACGGAGCAGTTAATATATTCGGCAATCCTTTTCAAGTCTGAAAAGGAAATATCCGTTCCCGAAATCATGCTCGCGATATGATCCGGATGTGCTGTCATAACTCTATATACTTTTTTGATCGAGTTTCCGTCATCTGATATGACCATGCTGCTTTCAGCGTCATCTTCCTCAAAAAAATAGTCAACAGGCACTTCAAAGTGTTCCGATAATTTTGCAAGAATATCGGAATTTACGGTTGAGCCGTTCTGCCATCTTTTCAGATTTGTTGCACTTAACCCCAATGACTTAAGAAGAGGGGTTGGCTTTTCATTATGCTCCTCACAGAGCTTAATTAACTGGTTATAAAACACAGAAAACCTCCTGAGTTGTTGTGAAATTCTCACAAAAATCACTTTTGGTTTGCTTGTAGTCACTCAAAAGTATTGACAAATCACTTATAGTGGATTATAATAAACACGGTAGATAACACACAACAAGTTATTCCAAAATGCTTATAGTGTTATTATATCACACTCATGTCAAATAGTCAATATCAAAGGAGGCATTTACCATGACTTACACCAATCACCCCAAATTCACAGGTCGCAACGTGCCTATCGCCGAAATTGCCCGTGCAACAGGCAAGAACCCGCAGTTTATCCGTATCGGCTTGCAGCGTGGAATACTCCCGTTCGGAATCGCTATGAAGAATGAAGGTTCGTCCGAGTACACCTACTACTGCTCTGATAAGCTGGTGTGGGAGGCAACGGGCTACTTCAACGACAAGGTGGTGCTTGATGGATGAGTAACACTGAACTCAACATCATCAACATGGCAGATGTCGAAGCGGTTGCAGTAAAGTGGCTGTGGAAACCGTACATACCGCTCGGAAAGATAACCATTATTCAAGGCGACCCCGGCGAGGGCAAGACAACTCTTGCCCTTTCGATTGCCGCAGCATTCACACAAGGTGAAAATCTGCCAAATGAGGTGGAAACCAAAGTGCCTATGAATGTTATTTATCAGACCGCCGAGGACGGGCTTGCCGATACGATCAAGCCTCGACTGGAAGCTGTAAACGCTGATTGTGCAAGAGTTCTTGTCATTGATGAAAGCAAAGAAGAACTATCAATGACAGATGAACGAATAGAAAAAGCGATACAACAGACAGGCGCCAAGCTGATAATTCTCGATCCGATACAGGCGTATATCGGCGCTAACGTGGATATGCACAGAGCCAACGAGATACGCCCTGTAATGTCCAAGCTCGGCAGAATTGCAGAAGAATACGGCTGCGCAGTGGTCCTGATAGGACACATGAACAAAGCCGCAGGACAGAAAAGCTCATATCGCGGGTTAGGCTCGATAGATATAACCGCAGTTGCCCGCAGCGTTCTTATCGTTGGAAAGATGCGTGATTCACCGTCAAAACGTATAATGACGCAAGCCAAGAGCAGCCTTGCTCCTGTTGGGAAATCGCTGCTGTTCGAGATAAACGAGAATTCAGCTCTTGAATGGAAAGGCGAGGTTGACATTACCGCCGAGCAGTTTCTCGAAAATTGCGGTGCAGAATTAAGCAAGCTGGAAATAGCGACAGAGTTCCTCCTTGAAATTCTTAAGGACGGAAAGGTTAGTCAAAAAGAAATTGCCGCCGCAGCCTCAGACTACGATTTCAGCGCAAGAACGCTGAACGAGGCAAAGAAAAACCTTAAGGTATTATCAATAAAAGCTGATAACAAGTGGTATTGGAAACTGCCCGACTAATTTCAACATTGCAAGGTTGCAAGAATTTCCCGTATAGGTACTTTGCAATCTTTCTGGGAAAGGAGCATATATGAACAATTCAGAACCCATAGGCCGCTTCGGAACAGAGTGGCAAAAGTTCATGAAAGAAAACTATCCGGACATTATTACTGCCGAACTTGTCGGAGAGAAGTTCAATGAGCTGGCGAGGAAAATCGACGCAGAAGCGTGGGAAACGTGGAATCTGCTCCGTAAGCAGTACGCTGAAAAGAATCCCCGCCCGAAAACCTTTACTGAAATAGTAGGGTGGGAGAAAACACGCAGCCTGTACGTTGAACACGAGGTTATGGAGCAGGTTGTCCTTTGCTGCCGCAGCTGTTGAGTTTCTTTCAGAATGTTTTTCAGTTTTGAAAAAACATTGCAAACCCAAGGTTGCAAAACCTCTGTATATAAAATTCTTGCAATGTTGCAACCTTGAATTTGCTTTCAGCAAATACGGCTGTCGTTTCGGCAGCAAACGCACGGATAATGCATTGCATTATCCGAATCCCCCGCCCCTCGGAGAGCCCCGTACCTGTGATAGCTTGCTGTCGCAGGTATTAAGGGGTTACCAATGGCAGAGCCGTTGGTAAAAATACCGCAGCGAAAGGAGAAATTAGTGAAAGCGAAAACCATATCTCATTGTCAGGGCAAGGGCAGCCTTTCCCATAACAATCGCGCATTCAAGCCGAAAAATGTTGACAGCTCCCGCAGCAGTCAGAATGTCACCTTTGTAAAGATGTCAATAACCGAGGCTTATGACAAATGCTTTTCGGAGGCAGTCGAGCGTTACAATGCAAAGCAGAAGCGAGCCGACCGCCGTATCAAGAACGGATATTTCCGTTATGCTTTTTCACATGCTCCCAGTAACAATGTAATAACTGCTCCTGACAAGCGTAAGAGCTTCTATGAGGACATTGTGCAGATAGGCGACAGGAACGATACGGGGATAGGCACGGCTGACGCAGAAACTGCCGCCAAATGTCTTACCGAATATATGCAGGGATTTTCTGAACGCAATCCGAATTTCTTTGTTTTCAACGCTGTTCTCCACGTTGACGAAGCTACGCCGCACCTGCATATCGACTATATCCCTATCGGGCATTACAAGCGTGGCGTTGATACGCAGAATGGTTTGGCGCAGGCTCTTAAAGAAATGGGTTACGGCGAGGGAGAGAACACCATAAATCGTTGGAGATTGGCGGAGCGTGATGTTCTCGTCGAAATATGCCGCAGGCACGGAATAGATATTGCCGAAACGCAAAAAGGCAGAGGGTACACCTACACCGTCGAACAGTACAAACAGCACAAGGACACAATATCCGCCCTTGAACAGCAGAAAGCGGAGCTTTCGGAAAATCTGGACGAACTGAAACTGCTGAACGACGCCGCCGAGAGCGAGGGCATAGAAAGCACAAAACTGCCTTTCAACAAAAGGGTGGTTTCCGAGGAGGAGTTCAGCAAACTTGAAGCGGCGAAAAAGACTGCCGCTATGAGAGAAACTACTCTTGACCACCGAGAAAAAATCATAGCTGAAAAAGAAACCGTACTGTCCCGAAAAGAGGCGGAGCTTTCCGGAAAGCTGACGGACGCAAAAAATTCCTATATGAAGTATAACGAGCTTGCAAACGAACTGCTTGATGACAGCAAAGCATATCATAAACTTCTTCCGAGGTACAAGGCGCTCGAAGAACGCTGTCAAACGGCGGAGAATGAACTTAGCAAAGCTAAAGATAAGATAATATCTGCCGTAAAGCATATAACCGACATCGCAAAACTGAGCAACTGTATGCTTGCTCCCATTTCGGGATATGAAGATTTGGCTGAGAAATCCACTCCGCTGCATAAATCACTCGCCAACGTTATCCGTCGGCTTTGCGGCAGATTTGTAAGGTCGCTGGGATTTGATGAGGAAGCAGATATAATTCAGAAAAAAGCAGGGATTTCAGAGGATGCTCTTTCGGAGTTAAAGAGCAACGAAAACAGAAAACAGAATAGAGGTGTAAGAAGATGAGGTTTTCCGCAAACGAATACTATGCGCTTGCAAACGCAGACTGCATTTCCGTTGCAAAAGCTCTCGGTATGCAGGTTGACGAGGGCAAGCAAACTACTACAAAAGCTGTACATATTAAGCACAGCGGCGGCTTATACATATTTCCTGAAAAGAATAATTGGTATCGTCATTCAGACAGCAGAGGGGGCTTTCCGATTGATTTGGTGATGGATACGCTGTCCTGTTCAAAAGAGTATGCACTTGAATTTATTCAGAAAAACGTCCCCGTTAGCTATACCCCCACATTTCCAAGCAAAACTCCTGTTTTTAGATTACCTGCGCAGACTTCTCCCGAACGGGTTCGCGCCTATCTCACGAAAACCCGTGGTATTGACGAAGAAATTGTGGATTGCCTTATTGCGGACAGCCTTATCGGAGAGGATAATGCACACCACAATTGTATGTTCATAGGTAAAGACAGCAGTGGAGCGGTTCGCTCTTGTGCCTTACGCGGAACGGGGGCAACACAGTTCCGTGGAGAGGTTTCGGGAGGTGACAAATCTTGCAGCTTTGCGATAACAGGCAGTTCAGACAAGCTGCGTGTTTTTGAAAGCCCGATTGACGCTATGTCACACGCTACGTTCTCAAAGCTGCTCGGTATTGACTGGAAATCAGATCATAGATTGAGTGCAAATGGCTGCGGACATACATCAGTATTACGCTATCTGAAAGAACACAGAGAAATATCCTCGGTTATTCTCTCGCTTGATAACGACCAAGCAGGTCGCACCGCCGCAGGCACAATAGAACAAAAGCTAAACGCTGAATTTACTGAAAGAAAAATATCGGTGTCCAGGGTTATATCGCAGCGCAAGGATTGGAACGAGGATTTGATGGCGTTCAGAGCCGCAGAGAAATCTGGTGTCAGCGTGATTGAATTTCTGAAAGCTGCATACCCGCAGATAGAGCGCAGTAATTATTCTTTTCAGCAATATAAGGAGGGTTAAAATGAGGTTAGCAAACGGTATCGGCACAGTCTACAAGCTGTCTGGAAACCGCAGAAATCCTTACATAGTCCGAAAAACCACAGGCTGGGAGATTGACGAGGAAAGCGGAAAAGCAAAGCAGAAGTACATCACCATTGGCTATGCGCCGACCAGAGCAAAGGGTCTTGAAATGCTCATGGACTATAACAAGAATCCCTTTGATGTTGAATCGTCGAAAATTACCTTTGCGGAGATATTCAGCAAATGGTCAGCCGAAAAATTTCCCACGATTTCCGCTTCTAATGTTAAGGGCTACAACGCCTCATATAACTGCTGTTCAGCTATACATGACAGAATTTTCAAAGAACTGAAGCTAACAGACCTGCAAGGCGTGATAGATACCTGCGGCAAGAATTATCCTACTCTGCGAAAACTAAAAGTCCTGCTAAGTCAGATGTATGAGTATGCTATGAAATACGAATACTGCAACAAGGACTATTCGCAGTATGTCGATATACTGAAATACAAAAACAGAAATCCTAACCGCACCGACCGCAGTCCATTCAGTAATGAGGAAATCGAGGCACTCTGGGTGCAGCGGAACAATCTCTACGTCCAAATCGTACTTATGTTGATATACAGCGGAGTTCGTGTATCGGAACTGCTTGACCTCAAACGTGAGAACGTCCATATTGA
>CATXDC010000021.1 GCA_958366985.1 uncultured Oscillospiraceae bacterium | reverse complement strand
TCCCACAGATCCCACAGATCCCACAGATCCCACAGATCCCACAGATCCCACAGATGATGAGCCTTCATCTGAAGCTCCTTCAGAAACACCCGATGACGGAAATGATGTTCCCACAGGTGATTCAATTGCAATTGCACTCGTTGCAGCTGCTGCAGTAGCCGCTGGTGGAGCAATCATCATCAGCAGAAAATCTCGCAAAGACTAATAACATTTATAATTAGCTTATTGTAGATTTTAATAAAAGCTGTCAGTTTAAAACTGACAGCTTTTTAATATTTACCATTAAATTTACCATACGTTTTCTGAACTGATATATTTTTCATCATCAATACACCAATAGTTGACATTTTGATACATTTAGTTTATCATTTACGTAGTGATGTCTGTTAACAATTTATTTTCAATTAGTCGTTTACTTCGCAATAGGAATATAAATTTGCATTTTAATTACATTCTCATTATTAGTAAACCGTGCAGAACAGACATGAATTTTGCATTTGAAAGGGCGACATTAAAATGAATTTAAAAAAAGCCGTTTGCGTCTTACTTTCTTTAGTATTGGTCGTATGTATAAGCATTTGTGCTTTTCCGGTTTTTGCAGGTACTGCCAATAATGATTCAGAGGAAAACCCGGCATGGCTTTCCGATATCTATGTACGTGAGACTTCAACAGATTTTGTAAAAAATCCAATGTACCCCAGAAGTGAAGGTATTTACAGCCGTACTTTAGGTGGTTTCAGAAAAGAAGTAGACGGATTAAAGAAGCTGGCTACAATGACTTCTGATGACCTTGGAGATGCTTACGAAAAAATTATTACACAGATATACCAGATTATTGATCAAACAGGTATATTTGATGAATATGATGTAATGAAAAGCTATCTTCAAACAGAACATAAAATTGTTTTCCATGATGATGATTCTACTGTAAATAAGACATATGTTGCAGTCGCATATGCCTGCCTTAAATATGATCTTTTATATCCTGTAGTCGGAATACATTTTGATGTTCCCGACGGAACTTCAATAGATAGAACTGTTGTACTTATTGCTGCTGCATTAATGGGAGATACTGTTCCGGCAGATATTGAGACAATAGAAGATTATGCCATTTATAATATTAAAAGAAGTCTTATTGAAAACGGTTATCAGGTATCTGAAAATGCTGATGCCGATGAAATATATTCCCTTTATAAAATTATGATGGCAGAAAAACAGGGATATAAAATAGAAAATCACGATGTCGCTAATTATACACAAAAAGATAAAGATTACCTCACCGGTGCTTATACTGCTTCAATTATCAAGATGACATACGATGTTTCTCCCACTCCTGAGGATGCATTTATTGTTGTCACTAGCTCAGATAAGGATGCTATGCCTGCTCTTATTTTAGGTTTGATGATTGAATCTAAGGGTGAATCAACCATAAACGATAATTCGCTTGAAGATTTATTTAAACATGCGTGCCGTTTAGGTCTTTTCGATATCGATAACGAATTTTACTCAGACATATACGAATATGATGTATATCTTGAATACAACTGCAAATCAATTTGGATTACTCCTTTCGCATTTGCCACTGAACTTGGATCTGATAAAACTCAGTATGCTCATATAACTATCAATGGTACAGCAGTTAAGAGCGGCGGAAGTCATAGCCTTGCCATTACAGGTGATCTTACAGTTGCAAAGATAGCAGTTAGCTACGACGACGGAAGCGTTAAAAACAGCGCCACATATACTCTGTACATACATAACGGTACAGAAACTCTTCCTGAGGATCCCACACTTCCAGTTCCTCCCATTGGTGGCAATGAGAACGGCAATGGATCTTCTTCGAGTGGAAGTGGCAGCTCTTCAGACAATAAAGAATATATTTTCAAAAATCCTAGCGATTTAGGTTTTGTTCCTTATGAATTAGGCAGCAACTCATCTATCCCCGGACTCTCTTCCGGCAAAAATCCTGCTATTTCAGGTTCCATAGATAATTCATCTAAACTTACAAATGGTTCATCTTCAGAAAATGGTGGTCTCAATGTTAAGATAATAATTATCTATGCTGTCTGCGCTGTTGTTTTGATTGGCTCAGGAGCTTATTCCTTAATAACAATAAAAAAGATGAAAAACAAGAAATCATCTAATAAAAAATAAGATTACATTTACTTATTAAACCAGTAACGCCTCAGATACATTATTAGTATCTGAGGCGCTTTTATTTTATTTTGTTTGTAAGCCGCATTTTTGATCCATGCTTTATTAAAGTAAAAAACGGCAGCTATACAAAACAGTTCCCGTTTATCTTATTTACTTTTCTATTTTTATTCCGCATGGATGTGTCGGCTCTTCATCATATGCCTTGTCCCCTGCGATATATTCATAATACCTGAATCCTCCAGACAGATTGCTGCAATCGAATCCGTTCTGGGTAAGGATACGGCAGGCAATATAGCTTCGGAGGCCGCTGAAACAGTTAACGTAAATCTTTTTTGATTTATCGAGTTCTCCCAATCTCTCACGGAGACTATCGAGAGGGATATTTACAGAGCCTGGTATTCTGCCACGTCTATACTCTCCTACTGTTCTTGTATCAAGAAGAATAACAGAATCATCACCTATAAGCTTTTCTACATCGTGCCAATGATGCTGTTTTACCAGTCCTGAACGGAGATTCTCTATAACATATCCAGCCATATTTACAGGATCCTTTGCCGATGAAAATGGCGGCGCATATGAAAGCTCCAGCTCTTCAAGATCAACTGAGGTCATACCTCCTCTGATTGCCGCTGCCATAACATCAATACGCTTATCTACACCCTCAAAACCTACAATCTGAGCTCCAAGAATTTTTCCTGTTGACGGAACGTAAATGGTTTTTATTGTCATATCCGTTGCACCGGGATAGTATGTTGCGTGGGATGCAGAATAAGTTACTGCTTTATCGTATTCCAGTCCTAATTCTGAGGCATTCTTCTCGTTTATACCCGTAGAAGCAACTGTCATATCAAAAAGCTTAATAACAGATGAACCCTGTCCGCCTGTGTATTCGCTTCTGATACCACAGATATTATCAGCCGCTATTCTGCCCTGTTTATTGGCAGGACCAGCAAGTGAAATGAGTGCATCCTCGCCTGTTACAAAGTTCCTAATCTGTACTGCATCGCCTACTGCATAAATATCAGGAACAGAAGTTTCCATATGTTCGTTTACAACGATAGCTTTCTTTATACCAAGCTTAAGTCCTGCATTTTCTGCTAAATGTGTTTCGGGAACAACGCCTACTGCCATAATAACAAGGTCAGCAGTGACGCTTTCGGAATTTTCAACGGTTACTGTTATTTTTCCGTTTTCCTCAATAAATCCGTTTACAGATTTATTGAGTCTTAAATCAAGACCTTTGCTGCGAAGATAAGAGTTTACCTGACTTGCAATATCATAATCAAGATTCGGCATTACATGGGGGCTGTTCTGAAAGAGAGTTGTTTTAACTCCGTAATGCATAAGATTCTCAGCGGCTTCAAGTCCGATAAAACCTCCGCCGATTACAACAGCTGTTTCGGGATTGTTTTCTTCCAGATACTCTCTGATTCTGAAAACATCCTCAACAGTGCGAAGAGTCATTATCTTTTCACTGTCGGCTCCCGGAAGAGGAAGCTGAATAGCTTTTGCTCCGGGAGAAAGTATCAGCTTATCATAGCTTTCTTCATATTCGCACATATCCTCAAGACGACGAACAGTAACCGTCTTTTTCTCAGGATTTATTGCGGTAACTTCATTCTTAACACGCACGTCAACACGGAAACGCTCGTAAAAGTCCTCCGGTGTTTTAAGTGTCAGTGCGCTTTTGTCCTTTATAACGCCGCCTGCATAATAAGGAAGTCCGCAGTTTGCATAGGAAACATAGCCGCTTCTTTCAAGTACCACTATCTCTGCGCTTTCATCAAGCCTGCGAAGACGGGCTGCTGCTGTTGCTCCTCCTGCAACTCCTCCGATAATTACAACTTTCATCTTTCTGCACTCCTTTTATTCAAGGGAACCTCTGTAAGAGGTAATACCTCCCAAATCGGTAACGGTATATCCAAGCTGTTTAAGATAACGGGCTGCCTGTCCGCTTCTCGCTCCGCTGTAACAATAGACAAAAAGATGACTGCTTTTATCTATTGATATTCCGGACAGTCTGTCAAGGGGAAGATTTACACTGCCGGGAACATGACCTTCAAATTTGTATTCCTCCGGGGTTCTTACATCAAGAAGAACTCCGTTTTTCTCATTGTGAAATTCTTTAAGTCCATCCTCAAAGCTTACTTTTGAAGCTGTAAAAAAATCAAGAAAACTCATTTTATCATCGCCTCAATTTCTGCCTTTGGTCTGAGGCCTACTGAATTTGCGACTACCTTTCCGTCCTTGAAAACAATAAGTGACGGAATGCTCATAATCTGAAAGTTCTGTGCAAGCTCGGGTTCATCGTCAACGTTTACCTTACATACCTTGATTTCAGGATGCTCCGCTGCGATTTCATCGACTATGGGTGAAAGCATTCTGCACGGTCCGCACCACGAAGCCCAGAAATCAACGAGAACTGTTTTATCTGAATTTATTACCTCTTGTGCAAAGCTGTTTTTATTTACTGAAAGAACTGACATTTTTCATCGCTCCTTTTTTTATTTTGTGAGCTAATAATATCATGCTTTTAATATTCTTTCAGTGACTTTATCACATTATTCAGCGCATTGACGGATAAGCGGTCTCAGAGAGTCTTTCTTTATCGGTAATCTCAATGCTTCCCCTGCTGAGCTTTACAAGGCCTTCATTCTGAAAGTATTTGAGCATCCTCGTTACAACCTCTCTTGCAGAACCGATATGATTTGCAAGCTGTTCGTGTGTCAAAGTAATAATTCCATCTTCTGAAAGCTCACTTTCCTCCAAAAGAAGAGCTGCTACTCTTGTATCAAGCTTTTTGCTCAAAACCTGATCCAATACCCACATGACCTCGGAAAAACGTGAAGCCATTATTTCATTTGTATAGTTCGCCGCTGCTGCGTTTTCAGACATGATCCCTTTATACACATCGGCAGGTACATTTATAATTACGCTGTCTTCTTCCGCTGAAACAGTTACATCAAACTGCAGACTGTTGATTATACATGAAGCCGAAAGCAGACACATATCTCTTTCAAAAAGCCTGTAAAGAGTTATCTCCTTACCCTCTTCGGTCACTATGAAAACCCTTAGTCTTCCCTTTGTAACCAAAAGCACACCTGTACATTCAGAAGATCCCTCATGCACTTTTTCGCCCTTTTTAAAGGTTTTCTCTACTGCGTTATCAGAGAATTTTCTTTGCTGCTGAACTGTCAGTTTATTCCAAACCGGAAAATATTCGTTTATTTTATCCATATGAAACCTCCGAAAAATTTCTAAGGCAAGATTTTATCTATTATGAAAATTGTACTCCAATAAGAAATTAAGTCAAGAAAAAGCCCTCAAAAGATTTCAAAATCCTTTGAGAGCCTGATAATATTTTTTAGTTTTTGATGTTTTCTGCGTGTCTTCTTATTTTCTGAGTTGTGGTCTTCACAAATTCGGTTTCCCTTATATCAAAGCTCTTTATAGCCTTATAGCTGGGAAGCTTTTTATTTACGTCCCTTACAACATTTTTAATTACGCTCTTAATCTCCTCAATTGTAGGAGACTGCTTTTTAAGTTCCTTTGTAATTTCCTCCAAATTCGGGAATATCTTAGCCGCAACTAAAATATCGTCGTTTTCTTCAGACTCAATGCCCACAACGAGAGATTCGCTGATAAGGGGACTTTTATTGAGGTGGAACTCTACCTCTTCGGGATATATATTTTTACCGTTCTTTGTAACTATGACGTTCTTAATTCTTCCGCTGATACGGTAGTGTCCGTTTTCATCAACACTGCCTAAGTCTCCGGTTTTAAACCATCCGTCCTCGCTGAGAACCTTTGCTGTTTCTTCAGGATCGTTATAATATCCCAACATAACCATTGGTCCTCTTACACAGATTTCACCAATTTCATTTTCATCGGGATTTATAATCTTTACCTCTACCTCAGGCAGCGGCACGCCCACTGAATCGGGAAGTGAAACACGGTCGTTGTTGCCTATTACAAGAGGAGCACATTCCGTAAGTCCATAGCCTAAATAGAGAGGTATACCAAAGCTCATGAAATCCTTTGCAATATCAGGATTCATATGGGCTGCGCCGGCGATTATAAGTCTCAATTCTCCGCCGAAAACTTTCTGGATTTCAGCAAAAACCTTTTTGCTTATATCAAGACCTAAAGCATTTCCCACATTTGAAAGAGCCTTTCCTACACCGAAAATAAGCTTTCCGCCCTTTTTAGCATCAACCTTTTTCATAATGCCGGCATGGACCTTTTCGAGCATCAGAGGTACGGTTATGAACAGTGTAGGACGCACTTCCTGGAGATTCTTCATTACATATCTCAGTCCCTCACAGAAGCTTATGCAGGCTCCTGAATAAAGCATAAGAGTAAGACTGGTACATTCATAGGTGTGGTGAAGAGGAAGAATAGAGAGCACTTTATCGGTGGGATTAATCTTTACAACTCCGCTTAAAAGGTATATATCGGCGCAGATGTTTCTCTGACAGAGCATTACACCCTTTGCCATACCTGTTGTACCGGAAGTAAAGAGCAGCACTCCAAGAGCTTCCGGGTCAATCTCACGATTTAAATATTCGTCGTTGCCACTTTCAAAGCTCGTTTTTCCATGGGAAAAATATTCATCAAAATACTCGGTATCAGGATATTCGCTGCGTATATCATCAAAACAAATAAACTTTACTTCCTTTGCAATATCACTGTTTTCCTTTAAAATTTTTACAGCTGATTTTTTATCAAGGAAAATCGCCTTTGTATCCGACACCTTAAGAATATTGCATACATCATCAACAGGCAGGTCTTTATCTATGGGAACAGCTACTCCTGCTCCGCAGACAACGGACATATACGAGAGCATCCATTTATATGAATTTGCACCCATAACGGCTATTTTAACATTTTTTAAACCGCTGTTCATGTGTTCTGTACCAAGACAATTTACTTCATGCAAAAAGTTTTTGTAAGTCACATCATAAAACTCACCTGATGAATTTTTAAGACGAAAAGCAGGTCTGTCTCCATAAAGCTCCACACTCTGGCGGAGAAGATCTCTGATATCTCTTGTTTTTCTCATTGGATAAAAAGCTACACTGTTCTGCATATTAAAAAAATCTCTCTTTCTGAATTTATAAAACTCTTCAGTTTTAAACTCACTGAAGACGATGTGCCGCCATTATAACATTACCGGTTATCTAAAAAAATAGATAACCGGTAAGATTTACACTAATTTCAAAATGAAAGATTTTTGTTAATAATGTTCACACATTATTCATAGTTCGCCTATGATCTATTATTGCTTATTGTTTTCCTTGTGCTCTGAATCTTTAGCCTTCTCCTTATCTTTTATCTCCTCTGCATAGCGCTTGATTTTCTGAGTTGTGGTTTTTATAAACTCGGTTTCTCTGATGTCGAAATCCTTTATAGCCTTATATTTAGGAAGCTTTTTATTGACATCCTTAATAACCTCTTTGATTGCAGAAGAAATTTCTTCCATAGAGGGTGAGGGCTTTTTAAGAGCCTTTGTAAGTTCTTCGAAGTTGGGGAAAATTTTTGCAGTGACGGTTACGTCATCATTATCTCCGTCATCCTTACCCACAACAATTGATTCACTGATAAGAGGACTATTATTGAGATAAAACTCAACCTCTTCGGGATAAATATTTTTACCGTTCTTTGTAACGATAACATTTTTAATTCTTCCAGAAATTCTGTAATGACCGTGCTCATCAACTGTTCCTATATCACCGGTTTTGAACCAGCCGTCCTCATCAAATACCTTTGCGGTTTCTTCCGGGTTTTTATAATATCCCATCATAACCATGGGACCCTTTACACAGATTTCACCTATACCGTTTTCATCGGGATTGATTATTTTAGCTTCAACTCCGGGAAGGGGCACACCAACGGAATCTGCAAGCTCAAGACGGTCATTGTTGCCTATTACAAGGGGTGAACACTCTGTAAGGCCATAACCAAGGTAAACATGGATACCGAAGCTCTTGAAGTCCTTTACAACCTCGGGATTTACGGGAGCAGCACCTGTAATGATAAGGCGAAGCTTTCCGCCGAATACTTTTTGAATTTCACCGAAAATTTTATCACGGACATTGATACCCAATGCACTGGAAGCATTTGTAATGGCTTTACCAAAGCTGAGCATCAGCTTTCCGCCCTTTTTCTCCCCTGCCTTCTTCATAATATTATGATGGAATTTTTCAAGCATAAGGGGAACTGTTACAAATACAGTAGGCTGAACCTCCTGAAGATTACGGACAATGTATCTGAGTCCCTCACAGTAAGCTATGCAGGCTCCGGAATACATTACCATTGTAAAACCTAAAGTACATTCATAAGTGTGATGAAGAGGCAGAATAGAAAGAAGTCTGTCCTCAGGATAAATTTTTACAACTCCGCTTAAAAGTGAAATATCTGAACAGATGTTTCTGTGACTGAGCATAACACCCTTTGCCATACCTGTTGTGCCGGAAGTGAAAATCAGTATTCCCATAGCTTCGGCATCAATTTCTGCATCAATAAAGTCTCTGTATCCTTCTGCGAAAATCTTTTTTCCTTCTTCAAGATATTCATCGAAAAATAAAGCAGACGGAACTTCTTCTCTTATATCATCAAAACAAATAATTTTAAAGTTCTCGGGAAGCTCCTCAAAATGTTCCGCAAAAAGCTTGGCAGCTTTTTTATCAAGAAAAATTGCCGAAACCTCACCGACTTCAATAATGTTTTTAATATCATTAAAGGGAAGATCTTTATCTATTGGAACAACTACACCTGTTCCGCAGACAATTGACATATATGAAAGAGCCCATTTATACGAATTGGCTCCCATAACGGCAATATGAGCGCCTTTATAGCCGTCTGCAACAAGCTTTGAACCTAATGAATTTACTTCATTGTAAAACTCTTTATATGTAACGTTATAATACTCTCCGTTGCTGTTTTTAAGCATGAAAGCAGGTTTATCCGCAAATAAATCTGCGCTTTGAGTAATCATATCCTTAATATTGGCAATCTTTCTGATTGGGTAAAAGGTTGTTATGTCGTTCATGTTATATCACTCTTTCTAAGTAATCAGCAAATTATAAATATACATTATGATTTTATCACAAACAAACTCAATTAGCTATACTAAAAAAGAAATGTTAATATTGTGTTAAAAATTAATACAGTTTGACTATTGACTCTATATTGAGAAAAAATAAAAAACGAGGTGAATAATGTGAAAAATAAGAAAAAAATCAACCCTATGGAAACAAAAGGCGCATATATCACTCAGCCTATCAGTCAGGCTGACAAACGTTCAAAAGATGCTAAAATAGCCATGCCAAACGATGAAAATGTTGAGATAAACAAAAAATGGATAGAAGAAAATAAACTTTAAGTTCTGAAGATTTTTGGCACAAAAAGCGGCTGCATATTAAAGCAGCCGCTTAAATTATTTATAAGGAGAACTTATTTTAAGTTCCTTGCAGTATCAAATGCCTCTCTTGTGGCCGAAGCTATTCTGCCCGGTTTATGGGCATCTCCTATTACAAATACATTGCTGAAATTATTTTTAATATCATCAACTATTTCGTTGCAGCTTCTTACACCTACGGAAAGTACCACAAGATCTATTGGGAAGTCTGTTTTGATGCCGTCAATTACATCTTCAAGCTCTATTGTTCTGTCAGTTACTTTAACAAGCTTCTGACTTGTAACAATCTGAACTCCACGCTCTTTGAGCTTCGGAAGAATATTATCTGTATGCTGATGATAAGTTCCGGGAGCTACTGTATCAGCCATTTCAACTATAATGACATCATTGCCGCTTTCTGCCAGCATATCAGCAGTTTCGAGTCCTGTCATTCCAGAACCGATAACAGCAATTTTTTTCTTCTCCGGTTTAATAGTACCGTCCAAAATCTCTGTTACGGTACATACGTTTTTGCCGTCTGCTCCATCTATTCTCGGACGTATTGCTTTAGCTCCAGTTGCTACAAATACCGCATAGGGATTCATCTCTTTGAGCTTTTCTACTGTTGCAGGAGTATCGAGAAGTATTTTAGCTCCGTACTTTCTTGCAGCTGTTTCCAAATCCTCATAGCACCAGCTGATTTTTTCCTTATGAGGAGGCTTATTGGCAAGCTGAAGCTGTCCGCCGATGAATTTCTCCTTTTCAAAAACAACTGGCTTAAATCCCCTTCTGCCAAGGGTTTCTGCTGCCATAAGTCCCGCAGGACCTGCTCCGATAATTGCAACTGTACGTCCGGCACCATCCTTTGGCGGATCTTTGGGGATTCCAACCTCACGGGCTGTTCTCGGATTTACCGCACACTGACCGGGAACTCCGTAAAATGCATTTGTAAGCATGCTTTCAAAGCACCACAGACAGCAAATACATCTTTTGATTTCTTTTGTCCTTCCCTCTTTTGCTTTATTTGCCCAGTCAGGGTCAGCCAAAAGAGGTCTGCCAAGACTTACAAAGTCCTGTGTACCCTCTTCTATCTGCTGCTCTGCCTGTTCAGGACTGCGAATAAGGTTAGCCGCTAAAACAGGTATATTTACGCTTTCCTTAACAGCCTTTGCAAGATATTTCCTCCAGCCGACTTCAAATTCTACAGGCTCAAGCCAGTAATTCATAGCTTCATAAGAACCCGATGAAATATCCAAAGCGGCAACACCTAATTTTTCAAGCTCTTTTGCAATCTTGATTCCCTCTGGAAGAGTTATTCCTTCGTCAGGATCGCCTAATTTGCTGTAAAATTCCTCAACGGAAAGACGTACAATTATCGGGAAATCTTCGCCGCACTTTGCCTTTATATCTGCAATAATTTCAGAAACAAAACGCATACGGTTTTCAAAGGAACCGCCGTATTCATCTGTTCTCTTATTTGTATGAGGACTCAAAAACTGCTGAATAAGATATCCGTGAGCACCATGAAGCTCTACTCCGTCGCCGCCTGCAAGCTTAACTCTCTTTGCGGCATCACCAAATTCAGAAATGATTTTTTTAATCTCGGAAACACGAAGTGCACGTGTTTTCTGATTCTGATGTCTGCACGGAATAGCAGAAGGAGCAACTACGGGAAGAAGTAATCCAGTTTTTTCAAGCTGCTTATTATACTGAGCCAAGCCGAAAAATAAATCCCAGTAACCGTTCCAGCGGCTGCCGATTGCCTGGCTTATATTCCATGTTCCGATAAGAATGGAATAACTCTGTCTGCCCGGATGATGAAGCTGACAGAATATCTTTGTACCATGACGGTGTATTCTTGAAACCATTTTTGCAAAAGGCTCAATATGTTTATCACGTGACATACCAAGCTGACGTGGAGCTAACAGTCCGGTACTGTCATCGACTCGGGTCGCTTCAGTAATTATAAGACCTACGCCGCCCTTTGCACGCTCTTCATAATAATCCATCATCTGCTCGTTTGGAGTACCATCAATTGCGGCTACATCCATAACCATAGGCGACATGACAACTCTGTTCTTTATTGTCACATTACCTATTTTTCCCTCAGAAAAAAGTTTACTGTATTCCAAAAAATCATCCCTTTCCAGTGATAAATTTATCAGCAATATTGTCAAAACTAATCAAATGAATTGTACAACTTTTTGGAGCTTATGTCAATTTGATTATTATTTCAATTTAAAATTCAAATAGTCGTACAAAAAATAAATAATGCAAAACTGTATATTTATGGTAATAATTGCACAATACTTAAACATAAATATTAACGGGAGGGACAACGATATTGGAAAAGAAAATACGTCTTCTCAGCGCAGAAAAGCTGAGAACTAAGGAAATTGAAACACCTGAACAGAAGCTATTAAATGAAATAAGAGACGTATGTAGAAAAATTGAAACTGCATACGAAAATTTCGGCTACGAACAGGACGATGATCTTGTAGAAGCAACAATTTATGAAATTGAAGCTCTTAAGGCAAGGTACAGATATTTGCTGAGACTTGCAAAAAATCAAAATGTAAAGTGTGAAGCCAGTATAGAAAAATGCAAAAACGAGTGGGTGATCGACAAAATGGGGTAGGTCTTACTGTAATCCTGTGCGCTGCGGCGGTTATATCAACACTTGCAGTAATAGCCGCCGCAGTAAAAGGCGGACATGGATTGAAAACTCTCGCACTCAGCGCTGCTCAGGGAATTGTCGCCTTATTTGCTGTAAATGTTTTAGGAACATTAACCGGCGTTACAGTAGGTGTAAATGCTGTATCCATATTTATAAGCTGTATCGGCGGTATTTCAGGAGTTATTATGCTTCTTGTAATGAATGCTGTTTTTCTAAAATAAATTACTACATAGGTTGACAAAATTGAATTAATCATCTATAATGCAGTAAAAGCTACGACGGGAAGGAGTAGCACGTTTTTCTTTGCAAAGAGAAGCTGCGGTTGGTGAAAGCAGCAGAAAGAAAACTTGTGAAATACATCCCCGAGCTGCAGGCTGAAGCCTTTTGGTGTGTAGGCTGTGCCGTGTTCGCACGTTACTGCGAAAGGGTATTTTGTTTGTACCCGTTAAGGCCGTTTTTGTGAGAAAACGGTAAATAGAGGTGGTACCGCGGTTTATTCCGCCCTCTGCTTTTTGCAGAGGGCTTATTTTTTTTGCAAAAAGCAAATAAAATAATTTTATTCGGAGGAATTAGAAATGGGAGTTTTCAGCGAACTCAAAGAGCGTGGCATAATTGCTCAGCTCACAAATGAAGAAAAAATTCAGGATTTACTTGAAAATCACAAGGGTGTAAAATTTTACATCGGCTTTGACCCCACCGCCGACAGCCTTCATGTAGGCCATTTTGTTCAGATTATGGTAATGGCTCACATGCAGCGTGCCGGACACGTGCCGATAGCTCTTTTCGGCGGCGGAACAGGAATGATCGGTGATCCTTCCGGAAAGACTGACATGAGGAAAATGCTCACCAAAGAGACAATCCAGCATAACATTGACTGCTTCCAGAAGCAGATGTCAAAGCTTGTTGATTTTTCCGGTGGCAAGGCAATCATGGTAAATAACGCTGACTGGCTTATGAACCTTAACTACATCGAATTTTTGAGAGAAGTCGGAGTTCATTTTTCAGTTAACAGAATGCTTGCAGCTGAATGCTACAAACAGCGCCTTGAACGTGGTCTTTCATTCTTTGAAATGAACTACATGGTTATGCAGAGCTACGACTTCCTTGAGCTTAACAGAAAGTATGACTGCTGCCTTGAGCTGGGCGGCGACGATCAGTGGAGCAACATTATAGGCGGTGTTGAGCTTATCAGACGTGCCGAGGGCAAAGAAGCTTACGGTATGACCTTCAAACTTCTTCAGACAAGCGACGGAAGAAAGATGGGCAAAACCGAAAAAGGTGCTGTTTGGCTTAATCCCGAAAAGACAAGCCCCTACGAGTTCTACCAGTACTGGCGTAATGTTGACGATGCCGACGTTACAAACTGCATGAAGATGCTCACCTTTATCCCCATGGATGAAATCAGAGAGTATGAGAAGCTTGAGGGCAGCGAAATCAACAAGGCTAAGGAAGTACTTGCCTTTGAAGTTACAAAGCTTATTCACGGCGAAGAAGAGGCAATCAAAGCAAGAGATGCCGCAAAAGCTCTTTTCTCAAACAATGCAAATTCCGATAATATGCCTACAACAACTCTCACAGATGCTGATTTTGAAAACGGAGCTATAACAGTTATTGATGCAATGGTCAAAGCCGGACTTGTTAAGTCAAAGGGCGAAGCACGCCGTCTCATAACACAGGGCGGTGTTTCCGTAAATGACAATAAGGTATCTGCTATTGATGAGGTTATCACCTGCGAGGATGCCGCTAAGGGAGTCGTCATTAAGAAAGGTAAAAAGATTTTCCATAAAATAGTAAAATAAACAAAAAATATTAAGAGCACGGAATATTTAACAAAAATATTCCGTGCATTTTGTTTTGCTATTGTCATATTTCCGTAACAATTCGTTAATAAGCTTATGGTAAAATTTATGATGTCAAATAATACACAAGGAGGGATAGTGATGAAAGAGAATCCATATTCAACCATCACTCCGGAAATTTTAGAGCTTACAGAGCTTTGCCGTTCAAACAACAGCATCGAAGCTGAACTTTATACTAAGTATAATGTTAACCGTGGCCTTCGTGATTTAAACGGAAATGGTGTTCTTACCGGTCTTACTGAAATTTCCGAGATAATTTCATCTAAGATGGTAGACGGTCAAAAGGTGTCTTGTGACGGCGAGCTTTACTATCGAGGAGTAAATATTGAAGATATTGTCAGCGGCTTCATAAAAGAAAAACGCTTTGGATTTGAGGAAACAACATATCTTCTGCTTTTCGGACAGCTTCCTAATAAAGAACAGCTTAAAAAATTCAATGAAACTCTTACTTATTACAGAGTACTTCCCAAAAACTTTGTACGTGACATCATATTAAAGGCTCCTAGTTCCGATATGATGAATGTTCTTGCACGAAGTGTTTTGACAATGTATTCATATGACGATAACCCAAATGATACTTCTCTTCCCAACGTATTAAGACAGTGCTTACAGCTTATTGCTCTGTTCCCCCTGTTCTCTGTCTACGGTTATCACGCTTATAACTATTATCATAATGTAAACAGTCTTTTCATTCATTCACCCAAACCTGAATATTCAACTGCACAGAATATTCTTCATATGCTCAGAGCTGACAGCAAATTTACTGAGCTTGAAGCAAAAATTCTTGACGTTGCTCTTGTTCTTCATGCAGAGCACGGCGGCGGAAACAACTCAACTTTCACAACTCACGTTGTAACTTCATCAGGAACAGATACCTATTCGGCAATAGCTGCTGCTCTTGGTTCACTTAAAGGACCCAAGCACGGCGGAGCTAACATAAAGGTTGTAAAAATGTTCGAGGATATGAAGAAGAATATTGACGACTGGAGCAATGAAGATAAAGTTGCAAAGTACTTACGTGCTCTTCTTCATAAAGAAGCATTTGATAAATCAGGTCTCATTTACGGTATGGGACATGCTGTTTACTCCCTTTCCGATCCGAGAGCAAATATTCTCAGAAGCTTTGTCGAAAATCTTTCTGAGGAAAAAGGCAGAATGGAAGAATTTAAACTTTATTCTACCGTTGAGCGCTTGGCTCCTGAAATTATCGCTGAAGAAAGAAAAATGTATAAAGGCGTCAGCGCAAACGTTGACTTCTACAGCGGATTTGTTTACGGCATGATGGATCTTCCCTCTGAGCTTTATACTCCGATTTTTGCAATTGCAAGAATTGCGGGATGGAGCGCTCACCGCATGGAAGAACTTATAAACTGCGGAAAGATCATAAGACCTGCTTACAAGAGTGTAGGAGCCCACAGAGATTATCAGACTCTCGATGAAAGATAAATAAGTTTCTTAAGTTTAGAGAAATTAAAACGCATCTAAGAATTAAAGCAACAACCGGGCACCACTTTGTGGTCACCCGGTTGTTTTATTTATTGTATTCAAAGCAAATATGATTTCTGAACGTTAGAAAAATGTTAGAAAAAACTGTATTCAAAGAAAAAACAAAAAAACCTTACGAGGCGGAAAACCGCATTACATAAGGCTTTTTCACTGGTGCGGATAACAGGAATCGAACCTGCATGAAGGAATCTTCACTAGAACCTGAATCTAGCGCGTCTGCCAGTTCCGCCATATCCGCTTAAATATTATGCCCTCAAATTTTTACACGGTGAGAGCTTTACCGAGGTGGAGCTGTTCGCTTAATCCACATATAAAAGTTACGGCGGGTTAATAACCCGCCGAACCTGGTGCGAGAGACGGGACTTGAACCCGTACGGGATTACCACACGCCCCTCAAACGTGCGCGTCTGCCGATTCCGCCACTCTCGCGTGACAACGTATTGAATTATATCAGAACTGTTTTATATTGTCAATAGGTTTTTTCAAATTTTCGAGCTTTTTCTTTAAATTTATTTTTGTGACCTTTTAAAGCACAATCCCCGCCTTAAAGACGGGGATTGTGCTAAGCGACTACCTCATTACAAAATAATACAGATAAGTCCGCTGCAGCCTTCATTTATCACCTTTTCGAGAGTTTCCTGAATCTTCATCCTTGCATCAACGGGCATTCTGTAAAGCTTATTGTGAAGTCCCTCATTTACAAGCTCATGAAGTGATTTTCCGAAAATGTTTGATTCCCATATCTTTGCAGGATTCTCCTCAAATTCCTGGAGAAGATATCTTACAAGCTCTTCCGACTGACTTTCAGAACCTACAATTGGTGCAACCTCTGTGGTGATATCCGCCTTCATCATGTGGAAGAGAGTTTACAAACAGAAACTGATGTGCGTGTCCTTTTTATAATATACTCCTCGGGAGCAGCTAAAAACTTTACATAAATTTTCAGCCTGACAAAATTCCTGTCGGAAGTCTTATATACTTCAATGTGGTCAAGAAAACTCTTTATAAAAAATGCATCCGGTTCATCACTAAAATCCAGCGCACTGAAAGTGGAAGTCATAAGAGGTTCTAAATCGTTTTTTATTTTATCCGTTTTTGTTTTTTCTTCAATCAGTCTGTTTCGCTTTTTTGTCAGTTCTCCTATCTCCTCATTAAATCTATTGTTCCTGCTTTCAAATTCTACCTCCGATATTCTTCCCCTTAAACTGAGTTCAAGAAGTTTATCCTTTAAAAGCAGAACATTTTCTATCTGTGTCTCATATTCATTTATTACGCTCTGTGAAGTATCCTCAGACAGAGCTTCTTTATATACTTCCATAAGCTCTTTTGATATCTTTTCTTTATTGAGTTTCAAGGAAATAAGAATTTGCCGCATAACTTCGTTAAGCTCCCATGTGTAAATCAGCGGCATATCGCATCCCCTAAGCCCCTTCTTCTCATATTCGCTGCACCGCCACAGCTCCTTTTCAAATTTTATACTGCCGTCTTCATTCTTCTTTTTGTACAGGCTTCTGTGATATTTTACATTATGCTCCATGCAAATAATTTTTCCGCTGTACAGATATTGGTTGTTATGTCCTTTTGAAAGATTATCTTCTCCCCTGCTTTTCATAAGAGCATTTGCCTTTTCCCACAGCTCTTCGCTGACAATTGCAGGTACATTCATTTCATCCTTATAACATTTCCATTGTTTGGGCTCAACCTGTATTTTCGCACTGCTTCTGTAATCCACCTTATGGGTTTTATTTCCGCAGTAATATCCCTTATACTTTGGATTCGTAATTATGTTTCTGACTGTCCCATAGGAAAACTCTTTGCCGTC
The DNA here is from genome assembly GCA_958366985.1 of uncultured Oscillospiraceae bacterium. GTDB lineage: Bacteria > Bacillota > Clostridia > Oscillospirales > Acutalibacteraceae > UMGS263. Next base: position 14,830 of record CATXDC010000021.1, on the reverse strand, counting down.
CCTCGTTTTATATCCGTTATCAAAAAGCCATGTGCATATCCGTCGGCATCCGAAAAGATGATTCCCGTATAAATCAAAAATCTTTCGGACTATTTCTGCCTCTTCTTCCACTACCACAAGCTTTCCGTTATCCTTTTTATAACCCCAAATATTATTGTTTCCCAACACCACTCCGTTTTCGATACTCCGCTTAAATCCGAATCGCACACGCTCAGATAGCTTTCTTACCTCATCCTGGGCTATTGACGCCATAATCGTCAGACGAAGCTCTGCATCGGGAAGCAGCGTGTTTATATTATCGTTTTGAAAAAGCACCCCTACTCCGGCGCTCAGAAGCTCTCTCGTGTACTGTATGCTGTCCAGAGTATCGCGGGCAAATCGGCTTATCTCTTTGGTTATAATAAAATCAAACTCTCCCCTTTTGCCGTCCTCAATCATACGGTTGAAGCTGGTTCGGCGAGATGTGCTTGTACCGGATATACCCTCGTCCACATATCCCTTTACAAAAGTCCAGTTGTCGTTATTTCGTATCATTTTTTCATAATATCCAACCTGTCCCGAAAGAGAATGAAGCTGTTCATCCTTTCCCGTTGATACCCTCGCATAATATGTAACCCTCAAAGGCAGCTCGTATATATTTCCTCCGCTGCCCAGCTTCTGCCTTATTTCATACAAATTCACATTATCACCGCCTTTTTGACAACAGATATTTTATGATTTGTCCACTATGTAAGCCTTTGCTTTTTCGTAAAGCTCGGTGTTTATTTTTCCGCTGTTATAAAGCCACTGATTGATTTGAAGCTTAAGGGCTTTTTCAAATTCAGCCGCATTTTTATTTTTGCTTTCGATTGTAATCATTTCCTTTCTTTTGATTTTTCATCCGTTTTATGTATACAAAAAAAGGTAATGAAATATGACCTAATGTTTTTAAAAATAAATCCCGAATGTGCCATATTATCGCCCAAAAAGCAAATACTACCCTTTGAAAGGGTGAAAACAATGGATTTTTTATGGACAAAAAATATAGAGCCACTATCTTTTCCGGCAATAAACTCGGATATTGAAACCGACGTGATTGTAATAGGCGGCGGCATGGCGGGAATACTCTGCGCTATGAAGCTTCAGCAGGCCGGTGCAGACTATGTTCTCCTTGAAGGCAGAAAGATAGGTCACGGCATAACGAAGGGCACTACTGCCGTTCTCACAGCTCAGCACGATACACTCTATCAGGATATGATTAAAAAATTCGGCATGGAAAAATCGAGGCTCTACCTTGAGGCAAACCTTGAAGCAGTGGAAAAATTCTGCAATTTATCAAAGGATATTGATTGCGATTTTGAAGAGAAGTCCTCTATTATGTACTCCACCGACAAACGCAGCCTTATGGAACGTGAAGCCGAGGCGGTAAAATCTCTTGGATTTGATGCTCAGTTTACCACAGATATAAACCTACCTGTAAAAATTGCAGGAGCGTTAGTTTATCCACGTATGGCGCAGTTTCATCCCCTGAAATTTCTTTACTCAGCCGCTAAAAACTTAAATATATTCGAAAATACCTTTGTGAGAAAAATAGAGGGAACTGACGCCATTACAGACAAAGGAAGAATAAGAGGCAAAAAAATAATCATCGCCACACACTTTCCATTTGTAAACAGTCATGGGCTTTATTTCATGAAACTATACCAGAAACGCTCCTATGTTATTGCCTATGAAAACACAAAGCCTCTTGATATGACCGCAGAGGACATAGCCGAAAACGGATTTTATATGCGAAATTACAAAAATCTGCTACTCATAGGTGGAGGAGATCACCGCACAGGAAAACAGGGCGGCGGATACAATGCTGTATCGGATTTTGCAAAAAAATATTTTCCGGATGCCAAAGAAAAATACCGCTGGTCAAATCAGGACTGCGTAAGTCTTGACGGTATTCCCTACATCGGACAATACAGTCCCGCTCTTCCGGACGTTTACACCGCCTGCGGATTTAATCTCTGGGGTATGACTACATCCATGTATGCAGCGGAGATTCTGACAGATTTAGCTATGAAGAAAGAAAACCGATATGCCGAAGTTTTCAGCGCAAACCGCAGCATGATTACCACTCAGCTTTTTTCAAACATCGGCAACACATTTATTGATTTCTGTATTCCTACAACCAAACGCTGCTCACATTTAGGCTGCGCTTTAAAGTGGAATCCATTGGAGCACAGCTGGGACTGCCCCTGTCACGGCTCAAGATATACTGAAAGCGGAGAACTCATTGACAATCCTGCTATGAAAGACATCAATATTTAAACCTCATCAAATAGAAAAAAGAGACTGAAATGCGCTGCACTTCGGTCTCTTTTTTATCTAAGGTTAATTTGTCTTTTTTCTGAGTTTAAGCTCTATCTACTTTTTCGCTCTTTTTTGACGATAAAATATAAAGGGGTATGGCGGAAAACTGAGCGATTACCGAAATTGCCACCATGACGGGAATGCTTATATCGTACATTACACCTAAAAGCCAGCTTCCGAGGAACCAGAATACGCCAAAAGAGCACTCAAAAATTCCGTAGCCTGTGGCACGGCTTGTTTTAGGCACCATGCTTGTAACGGCTGCCTTTAAAATTGATTCCTGAGCTCCCATGCCGACTCCCCACAATGCTATACCTGCAATAACTGCGGGAACTGATTTACAGGAAAATACTAAAATCGGAAAGGGTGCTGAAATAATAGTTGACACTACAAGAGCTTTTACACCCTTTTTATCGTACAGATAACCGAAGAACAGCGCTGCTATGGCATCTACCAGCATTGCACCGGCATATAAAAGAGGCAATGTTCCGCTATTTACAAGAGAAGATGTTTCCGCCGCACTTGAGGCAAGAGCAGTATATGTACGTGAAACGTGCATTATAACGATCGAATAATCTATAAAGCCAAAGGCAAAAAGACTTATTCCGGCGATGTAAAGAATAAATTCCTTTTTGAGTTTAAAAGGAATATACTCTTTGGGCTCAGGTTCAAAATGCTCTGGATTCGGGAACTTCTTCTTTGTAACAAAAAGCAGAATAATTGTTATGGCTCCCGGAATTGCGAGAAAAGCAAATGCGGTAGAATAAATTTCAAAGGTTGTTCCGTCGGTCTTAAAGAGCATAACGACATAAAGCAGGACTGGTCCTAAGAATGCGCCTATCTGGTCAAGAAGCTCCTGTATGCCGAAGCTTTTGCCTATGCCCTCCTGAGATGCGGCAAAAGAAAGAATGGTATCCTTTGCGGGCTTTTTTATAGCCTTGCCCATACGCTGAACCACTAGAAGAGCACACGCCCATATCCAGCCATGTTCTCCTACAAGAGCGAGAGCCGGAACCGCTATAATATCGAGAATATAACCGAGTATAGTCATAGGCCAGTACTTTTGGGTTTTATCAGTAAGCTTTCCGAAAACATAGCGCATTGAATACCCGATAAGCTCACCAAGACCTGAGACAAAACCTATAACTCCTGCAGAAGCTCCTAGCAGTGAAAGATAAACTCCACGTATACTTGACGCTCCCTCATGGGTCATATCGGAAAAAAGACTGACTAGACCGAACAAAAGCACAAACAACATAGCCTGAGACAGTTTCTTTTTGGAATCATTCTTTTTCATTTTGATTTTCCTCCCGTATAAGCCTGCTCATATTCGGAAATCCTGCTTTGCTTTCCTCTTTACAGCGTCTGTAAAGCATATCGAGCAAGGTGGCAAACTTCTCACGTTCCTCATCGCTCAGCGGCTCCGAAAGCCAACCGTAAAATAGTGTTTCAATATGGGCTTTTGAATTTTTCAGCTTCTCTGACTTTTCCGTCGCATAGAGAAGCCTGCTTCGTGCGTCATTGGGATTAGGCTCTTTAATCAGATATCCCTTTGCTTCAAGGCTTGCAGCCTGCCTTGCCACTGCCGCTTTATCTATACCCAGTATCTTCTGGACGCCAGCCTGAGTAATTCCCGGATTTTTACGCACAGCATGAATAAAATCAAACTCAGAGGGGCCTATGCCGTCCTCTTTTAACGTTCTCACAGTGAATTTGCTTACTTCACGGGCGATTTTTGTTATCTTTCTTCGGGTTACATCCATGTTATCAGCTCCAATAAAGATGATGTGTCAACTAAATAGATGATATATCATCTTTATTACGGTGTCAACAGTTGCCTGTAAAGAAATTTTACCGCAATTGACAAAATGGAAATTTAAGTATATTATATTAACATAAACCGCCCACAATAAGGCGGTGTGGATTTTAGGTATGAATTACTTTTCGCCACACAATTCTTTCGGATTGTGCGGCTTTTTTTATGAGCTGATTTTATTGTGATTAAAGGAGTTTCCGATTAATGAACCAGACTTTTATGAAAGACAAGCCCATTTTGCCCCTTGTACTGTCAATGTCCCTGCCAATGGTGCTCTCAATGATGGTGACATCTCTGTACAACATAATTGACAGCTTCTTTGTTGCAAAGATAAGCGAGGATGCCATTACTGCGCTGTCGCTTATTTTCCCTATGCAGAATTTTATAAACGCTGTTACCATAGGTTTTGCCATAGGAATAAACGCAGTTATTTCATATAATCTTGGAGCGAAAAATTTTGATAAAGCCAATATCGCCGCAACTCAGGGACTGTTTTTAAATACCCTCCACGGCGTTATCCTCACAATCGGCTGCATAGCTTTTCTTCCCGCATTTTTAAAAATGTTCACGGAGGATACGGCTGTAATTGACCTTGGTTTAAGATATTCATATATCGCTTTTAGTTTCGGGGTTATTATCGCTTTGGGAATGTCTTTTGAGAAAATTTTCCAGTCCGTTGGAAAAATGACTCTTACAATGATTGCAATGCTCTGCGGATGCATAGCAAATATCATACTCGACCCGATTCTTATTTTCGGAATAGGATTTTTCCCCGAAATGGGAATAGAAGGTGCAGCACTGGCAACAGGCATAGGACAAACTATAAGCCTTTTGATATACGTTGTCTTTTATATCTTCAAACCTCTTCACGTCAAAATAAGCTTCAAGTATTTTTCATTTGACAAAAACATCATCAAAAAACTTTACACTATCGGTATACCGGCATCTCTCAATATCGCACTGCCGTCACTGCTTGTATCCTCACTGAACGTTATCCTTTCCGTTTACTCACAGGCCTATGTGCTTGTACTGGGAGTTTATTACAAGCTTCAGACTTTCCTCTATCTTCCCGCAAACGGAATTGTTCAGGGAATACGTCCCTTAATAGGATATAATTACGGCGCAGGAGAACACGCAAGGGTTAAAAAAATATATATGACCTCCCTTTCTCTTTCGACGGCAATCATGCTCCTGGGAACCATTCTGTGCTGGGTTATCCCCTCTCAGCTCATAGGACTGTTTACTTCAAACGCCGATACAATTGCAATCGGAACAAGTGCGCTGAGGATTATCAGCCTCGGTTTTATTGTCTCAACCGTTTCTGTCATCTCTTCAGGGGCTTTGGAAGGCCTCGGGAAGGGAATGCCCTCATTGATTATCTCTTTAATGAGATACGCTGTTATAACGGTTCCAGCGGCCTATATTTTAGATCTCATATTTGGCGCCGTAGGTGTATGGCACTCCTTCTGGGTAGCGGAGCTTATAACTGCCGTAATTTCCTATTTCATATATAAAAAATCAGTATCTCATAAGGTAAAAAGTCTGTAAAAATAAATAAAGTGAGAGCGGTCGGAAAATCCGGCCGCTCTTTTGTGTTAATAGAAATAAGCAAACTGCTAAACGTCAGAAAATTTAAAATGTATTGTTTTTCCTGTCTATGAAAGCAAGAATTTTATCAGCCAAAGTCCAGATTCCCAAAATAAGTCCTATAAGTATTACAAAGGGAATTGCAAGCACAGCAATGATTATTAGGGCAATATAGGCAATTACATTACTTACGCATTCGCTCACACTGATACTCCTTTCATATATGGGATTTGTGCTGCACATGGAATTTGACATATACATTTTTAACCTCCTGACGCTTTTGTCATATTGTTTCTGATGTTTCAGTGAAGTATTCCGAAATAAGCTCTACACTGCCGCTGAAATTTTTATAATCAACCATAATATAGTTTCCGCCGCTCGACATATCGAGCACTGTTTCAAAATATCCGTTTTCATCAGTTTGAAGCTCAGTTGCAACAGAGTTCATTCTTATGCGAACAGTGGCTTCTCCTGACTTTGAACCGACATGTCCGTGAATACGCACACAGCGCTTTTCAATAGAACCGCCGCCGAAAATAACGTCCCTGCCAGTCTGTCCGTCGCACAGCGAACGATACTCTCCGGTATATTCATCTTCGGCGTTGTTCCTTGTGCCGATAAGGGCTTCATCAGCAGTTATCTGAGAATTACCGATTTTTCCCGCAATGCTGTCAAGCTGACTCATTACCGTTTCAGGGCTTTCATAATTGAGTCGACATGAAGCAAAAGAAGAAATCAGAATTACAACAGCAATAGCCGCTATGATTTTTTTCATTCATTTTCCTCCTTGGCTCCGCTTACTATGGAATAATAAGCTCCGGAGGTCAAACGGTAAACTATTACATAGAACAGTGCAAAGATAAGATAACAAGCTACTGTAACACCTATAAGCAAGCCGGTGTTAGTCAGGCTGAAAAGCATCAGCAGCTTTTTAATAAGAGGGAATGCAAAGGCAAGGTGTATTCCCGCAGTTACAAGAGGCAGGAAGAATACCGTAAGAATCTGAGAGTTTATGCTCTTTCTTATCTCTTTCTTTGTCATGCCAACTTTCTGCATAATATCAAACCTTGACTGGTCTTCGTAACCTTCTGAAACCTGCTTATAGTAAATAATAAGCACTGCGGCGAAAATAAAGACTATTCCCAAAAGCACACCAAGGAAGAAAAGTCCGCCGTAAAGACCGTAGAATCCCGCTCTCTCCGCTGATACTCCTTCGCAGACAATATAGAAATCTTCATCCCCTGTTTCGGCGACCGCCTGCTTCTGAATTGCAAGCATTTCGTTTGAAAGGGTCTTTTCAAGCTCAATTTGTGTTTCATCATCTAAATCGAGGTCAAAGGCGTAGAACCATGAGTATTGTATAATCGGATCACCGTTATTGTCCTTATATGCCTTAATCGGTTCTATTTTTTCATTGAAATCAGACACGAAAATGCACATACTGGGGAATATCTGCATTGCGTCAACACCGTTGTCTACAAAATCTGTAACCTTTTCCTTTATTCTGAGAGGATCGCTGTTACCGATAGCGATAGTAGAATTATCGTACTGTCCCATCTTGGTTGTGTATATAATCGCTTCGTCTTCATCGAGAGTTACATTTTTACCCATTATGCGGTTGTAGTCCTCAACAGGCACTATGAATATCTGCCAGACATCAGAAAGCTCCGTAAGGTTATTTACATCAACGTCGATAACACCATCCGCAACATCGTATCCCGCAACAGCGGCTACACGATAGTCAAGTACATTCTTTGGTTCTGCCCCCAGCTTTGCCGTTTCTTCACAGGCAACAGAGCGGATTTGGTCGAGTCGCTCCGAATCAATTTCAGAATAATCTGATACATTAGCCTGAATATTAATGTGTCTGGGATACCTTGTGCGAAGGCTGTCCTCAGTGCCCCAATAAAGACATACCGTAGAGGATACCATAACAAGAACCATGGTACACAGAATGCAGATTGAAGCAAGGCCTGCGCCGTTTCTCTTCATACGGTAAATCATTGATGAAACAGAAACGAAATGGTTTGTTTTGTAATAATACTTTTTATTTTTCTGGAGTATTTTACAAAGGGCAACAGAACCTGCCACAAAGAGCAGATAAGTTCCGATAATTACCATTACCACCGCTACAAAAAACCATATAAGAGCAGATACGGGATCTTCAATGGTAATTGCAAGATAATAAGCTCCGCCTAATATAACGGCTCCTGCTACAGCTAAAAGCCAATTTGCCTTTGGGGGCTTCTCGCCGGCATTTTCACTGTGAAGAAGTTCGATCGGATTGGTAAGATGAATCTGACGAAGGGTATTAATGAAAATAAGAAGAAATATTCCAGCAAAAAGAAGCGCTGTCTGCCATATTGAAGAAAATTTTACAGTCATTCCGAACTGGGCAGTACCCTGAAGCATTTTAATGAGACAGAGCTCTGCAAGCTTTGAAAAAACAATGCCTGAAAAAATTCCGCAAACTATTGAGATGACTGCAATAAACAAACTTTCCCACATCAGAACTACAGCAAGATTCTTTTTGCCCATGCCGAGGATATTGTAAAGACCAAATTCCTTTTTTCTTCTTCTGAGAAGAAAGGAGTTTGTGTAGAACAGGAAAATCAGAGAGAAAACACTCATTACTCCGAAGCCCATACCGAGGAATCCCTGAATTTCGTTTCCTCCGGGCATACTTCTGATTGTTTCGCTGGAAGTTAAAAAGGAAATGATATATGTCATCATAACCATACCGATGCAGGTTAAGATATACGGGGTATAAAGCTTTTTATTTTTCTTTATTCCCGTATAGGCGAGCTTTTCGTAAAATCCTCTTTTCATTTGCGCTCACCGCCTGTTGCCAGAAGAGTAAGAGTATCTGAAATTTTCTGATAGAACTCGTTTTCGGTGCTGTCACCTTTATAAATCTGATGGAATACTTCTCCGTCCTTTATGAACAGCACTCGTCCCGCATGGCTTGCGGCTTTGACCGAGTGAGTAACCATGAGCACTGTCTGCCCTGCTGCATTGATTTTTCCGAAAAGTCCTAAAAGCTCATCGGTGGCCTTGGAGTCAAGGGCCCCCGTAGGCTCATCGGCAAGGACAAGGCGTGGATTAGTTATAAGCGCTCTTGCAACAGCTGCACGCTGCTTTTGTCCGCCTGATACTTCATAAGGGTATTTTTTTAGAAGAGCTGTTATTCCGAGAGTTTCCGCTATGGGCTTTATTCTTTCTTTCATCTCATTCTGATTCTTTCCTGCAAGAACAAGGGGAAGATATATATTATCCTCAAGGGAGAATGTATCGAGAAGATTAAAATCCTGAAAAACAAAGCCTAAGTTATCACGGCGGAAAGCTGCAATTTCAGATTCCTTGATTTTTGACAAATCCTGTCCGTCAAGTCTTACACTGCCTCCTGTGGGTTTATCAAGAGCTGCAAGAATATTAAGAATGGTTGTTTTACCTGAACCCGATTCACCCATTATGGCCACATATTCTCCCTCTTCTACTCTGAAGGATACATTTTTCAAAGCCTCTACTTTACTTCCGCCAAAACGGGTTGTATATGTCTTTTTAAGTGCGTCTACTTCCAAAATACTCATAGACTTTTGCCTCCTTTTCTTTTTTGCAGCCTTATTGTAACAAAAAAGGGAAAGTTGCCTCCATAGATTCGGCTTACATTTCCCCTCTTATTTCTTACACTTTTGTAAGATGATTATTCTGTTTTAAGTTCCTCTTTGTTTAAATTTATTCTTATAACAGTTCCCATGTCCGGCGATGAATCTGCCCTTATACTGTTGCCGAGATTGTCACAGATGCATTTACAGAGATAAAGTCCCAGTCCGCTTGCCTTTTTATCGCTGCGTCCATTATAGCCTGTGTATCCCTTTTCAAAAATTCGTGGCAGATCCTCAGAAGCTATTCCTATGCCTGTATCCCTTATACAGAGTGTTTTTTCGTTTTCAAGGTCAATTGTAACCTTTCCCTCTGACGGAGTGTATTTAACGGCGTTAGATAAAAGCTGCTCGATTACAAATGCAAGCCATTTTTCATCGGTGAGCACCTTTACATTAAGGGGCTCGTATTGAAGTTTTATCTTTTTACGTATAAACTGCGATGCAAACTTTTTAACGCACCCCTTTATGATTTCATCAAGGTCATATTCCCTGAAAATATAGTCAGTGGAATCTGAGCCCATTCTCAAAAACGTAAGCACCATTTCCACATACTGCTCAATTCTGAAAAGATCCTCAGAAATCTGCCTTGCTGTATCCGAATCCTCATTTTGAAGAGTAAGACGCATGGAGGCAATAGGCGTTTTAATCTGATGCACCCAGGTTGTGTAATAATCAACCGTATCCTGATAGCGTATATCAGCCTTTGTCTCAAGCTCCTTTATCTCTTCCCTCAAAGACTCAATTATATTCTGATAGTCTATATCGTCCTGGGTTTCCAAAGCCGGAAAACGCTCCATTAAAGCGGAATTCAGTTTCTCTATTTCTGTAAGCCGCTTATGCTTACTGTAAGCCTTTTTATAATCAAAGAACAAAATTATTCCGCCTATTATCACACATATAAGCATAGGATAAAGTACGGCTTTTAAAGGCAGGCTGTAAAGGAAAAAAACTCCGCCGAAAACTATAACAAACAGAAAAAATACCAAAAGTGATTTTTTCCTTTTTCCTAAATACATAAACAGAAATTTCATTTTAAGCTCCTTTATTCAATCATGTAGCCTACTCCGAATTTTGTTGTGATAAAATCTTTAAGTCCCGAAGAATCAAGCTTCTTTCTGAGCCTGTTTACATTTACGGTCAAGGTGTTCTCATCTACAAAGCTATCGGTTTCCCAAAGCTTTTCCATAAGCTTTTCACGGCTTACAATTTTTCCCTTGTTCTCCATTAAAGCAAGCAATATGCGGTATTCGTTTTTTGTAAGGGAGATTTTCTCATCATTATAGGTAAGGGTATTATCTCCGGTATTGAGCACAGCTCCTCTATGCTCGAGAATCGGAACAGAGGAGGCGAAATCATAGGTACGGCGGAGCATCGCCTGAATTTTTGCCATAAGTACGCTCTGGTCAAAGGGCTTTGCTATAAAGTCATCGGCGCCCATATTCATTGCCATAACGATATTCATATTATCGGAAGCGGAGGAAATAAACACGATGGGCACTTTAGACACTTTTCGTATTTCACTGCACCAGTGATAGCCGTTAAAAAATGGCAAGGTGATATCAAGGAGCACCAAATGTGGGTCGTATTCGGAAAACTCAGAAAGGACGTTTCTGAAATTCTGAACGCATTTTGCGCTTAAATTCCACATCTGTGCCTGCTTTTTTATGGCTCCTGCAATTCCCGGATCGTCTTCAACTATCAAAATTCTGTACGTCATTTATATTCCTTCTTTTAAAGCCCGTTTAAAACAACGGGTATAATGTGATTGCTCTTTTTACTTTTTATATCACAAACGGGGCATAAATACAACACTTAGTGTTTCTATAATTACATAAGAGTCAGCGGCAAAAGTTTTTGAAAATTCTTATTTTACCTGTTAATGTGAAAATTTAGATTTTAGGCTAATATGACTAATGATATTTCTCAAGCAAAAATTTAAGGCAGTGCAATTTGTTATAATAGATAAATATTTTCAATATATCATTTAATTATTTACAATTATAACGATTAATGATACAATTCAGCCATACCAATGGAAAAAGCGGATACTGACACACGGGATTAATTCAAATAAATTTGAGGAGGATCATAATATGGATGAAGAAAAAATAAAAGAACTTTTGGAGCTTATGCAAAAGCAGCTCATTGAATCCCGCATCACTAACAGCAGACTGCGCACCGTAATAGGTCTGCTCTCAGCATTTATAGTGCTGATTATTATATTGTTTTACATTTTTCTCTGTGTTTCTCCATGGTGACAGGTCTATAAAAAGCATAACAAAAACGATGCAGCCCATTTCAGCGGGTTACATCGTTTTATTTTTTGCGGATTATTTGAAAATTTTTTTGTATAAGAAGAGGATGCAAAAACAGCTTCTGTTTGTAACAATCAATGTGTATGGACGGGGCCGAAGCACAAAGCCTTACACCGTACCTGCCGCCCTGACGCATAATTTCAGGTTCCTCAAGGGAAAGCTCCTCAAGAGTCGGCATTACAATTCCGTAACCTGTCGCCTCTACCTCGTCAAGGGCTCCCTTTATTCGGTCGTAGGATTTTTTCATCTCGGCAAGCTCGCACATACAGCTCATAAGATGCTGCTCGTTTTCAATTTCAAAGCCAGTTGTTTCCGCAAGAACTTTAAAGAAAAGCTCCTGATTCATAACGGTGTTTATCCTTGCGCTGCCGCTTGCCAAATCCATATTACTGATTGACGCATTTTCAATATACTCACAGGAGCATAAATCTCCGGCAAGTAAATTTACTTCTCTGATATGGGTTATATCCTTTGCCGCTTCCTCCACTGCCTTACATACTGCGCTTCTGAGCCAGTGATCTGGTTTCAATGAAGTAATCCAGCGGGGAAGGTCAATTGAAATTTCCTTTACCGGGAATTCAAAAAGCACCTGTGAAAGTATCTGACGGATTTCCTCTTCATCAAGCTCGAGGCAGTTGACCGGCACTACGGGTACGGCATATTTATCCATAAGCTTTGCTGCAAGTGCATGGGCGTTGTTGGTATTGGGATACATACAGTTTAAAAGTACGATAAAGGGCTTATCTATCTCTTTAAGTTCGCCTATTACCCGCTCCTCCGCCTCTTCGTACTCATCACGGGGAATATCACTTATACTGCCGTCGGTAGTGATCACAAGACCGATGGTAGAGTGCTCGGAAATTACCTTTCGTGTACCTATTTCTGCCGCCATATTAAAGGGAATCTCCTGTTCATACCATGGGGTCTGAACCATTCTCGGCTGCTCTCCCTCAACATATCCCAGTGAGCTTGGAACTATGTAGCCTACACAGTCAATCATTCTCACTTTAAGCTTCGCTTCCCCCGGAAGCGAAATCTCCACTGCATCCTCAGGAATAAACTTAGGCTCAGTGGTCATAATCGTGCGTCCCGCCGCCGACTGGGGCAATTCATCCGTTGCCCGTTCACGCTGATAATCCCCCTCGATATTGGGCAGAACAAGGGTATCCATAAACCGCTTTATAAATGTAGATTTTCCCGTGCGTACAGGTCCCACGACTCCGATATAAATATCACCCTGGGTCCTTTCGGCAATATCTTTATAAATGCTGCGTTCTTCCATTTCTTCTCCTCCTAAATAAAACGGATAATTTTTTATACGCTCGGAATAAGCAGCATTCTTCTACTGCCTACCGTTTCACTGTCCAAACCGTTTTCATTCATCACAGCCTCAACGGTCGTATTATATCTTCTGGCTATGTTCCAAACGGATTCTCCCTGCTCGGAATAGTAAATCGTCAGCGCCGCCGCTGTGTTCTGCCTTGCCTTGCTCTCATCAATGGCTATACTGCTGATTATTCTGTCCTCATTTACTTCGTAAAGCTCTGCGCTGATGTTTATTTCCGCCTTTATCTCAATTTTGCCTGAGCCGCCCCCTGATGCCACACAGTCGCCGGGATATACCCACGGCTCACATCTTCCGTTTGCTCCGCTCATGGACACATCACGCTCATATTCGTAATCGAGGGCTTTTTCTGCCATACAGGGCTGGGAATCAGCGCTCTGATAAAGAACGCAAATACTGAGGCTTCCGCTTATTTTAACCTTGCCCGATACAATGAAAGCCTTTTCGGTGACTCCCGTACACCATACGTCGATTATTTCCGAAACTGCTTCGGGTGCTTCAATGGTTCCACGGCAAAGACAGATATCACTGAAAGTTCCGACAAGAGTTTCAAGACTCATCATCTGCTTTTCGCAGTCGGCTTCATATTCCGTTGAATATGCATCGCATACCGTTTCAAGTTCTTTTTCGCAGCTTGCTGTCACAAACGCTGAAACTCTCGCTGTAATATCCATAAGCTTCATTTCGCTGGCTGAATCAGCCTTTGGAACCACCTCAAAAGAGCATACATCAAGGTGCACGCAGTTATTGCTATTTTCGTCTATGCCCTCAGCTTCAATAATCTGGCTTATGGGCATTGTATGCTCTATGCAGCACACTCCGCCGTCCTCGGTGCAGTAAGTAATCTTTGCCCAGACCTCTCCTTTAAGAAGAATCTTATTGGTAATGGCTTTGACTTCGCTTACCCTTGCACAGGCTCTTGTATTTAGAATACGCATAACCGCCGGGGAATCCTCATCAAGCTCCTTTACCTCGTTTAAAACAAACATCTTTTCAAGACGGCATATGGTATCGCTTACTTTCATGTTTTTCTTTTTAAGCTGCACCCCTCCTCCCTTTACGCTGCAGAGTATTTCCTGCTTTTTAACTGCAGTTACAGTAAAGGAAATGGCAATACAGCCGTGAATATCCGCACGACGCTGATTTACCGCACGGCAGTTACAATACTGAGTGGATGCAACGGCACGCACACATACATTTTCAGAAAGTCCGCTAACATTTACCGATTTTGAAAATGGTACAGTCTGCTCGTAACAGCTTATTTTTCCGCTGTCACTTACATAGATAATCCTGACTACAGCTGTGCCCTCCGCTGTTACCCTATCTCCTGAAGCTCCCGCCGAAGCTATGCCGGGAGTGATGGTACACCGGAGTATACGCATAATATCAGGGCAGTAATCGGGCAGAGTAACGTCGCAGTCCACAGGCTGCTCGACGCTTCCCTCATAGACAATCTCGCTGCGGTTGATCCCCTGCTTTTCCATATTAAAATCCATAAGGCTACCTCTCCTTCTTTTTGTTGGTATCTATAAAAGATATATTAGTCCCCTGTCCCGGTTATGAATATTTTTTGATTTTATCTGCTGCTTATAGTTAAAAATATGTTTCAGGAGAGGAGATGGCAGCAAAACCCCTTTATATATTAAGGAAATAATGAAAAACTTATCTTAATTACTGTTAAACTTAATTTATAATTTTACATTTAGGCAAAGTCATGACCACCCCTAAGAGGGGTGGCATGACGAGCGGCCTATAAGGCCTT
>CATXDC010000020.1 GCA_958366985.1 uncultured Oscillospiraceae bacterium | reverse complement strand
AAGGCCTTATAGGCCGCTCGTCATGCCACCCCTCTTAGGGGTGGTCATGACTATAATCTAAAATATTGACTTAATAACAAAGCTATAGTATAAGTAAAGAAAAGGTATAATATTTTAAATTTAAAACATTGTTTATATGCGTTTATTTCTGCTTATGCAAGTGAGCTTAAGTAAACTCCTGAAAACAAAGAATTAAATTTAATCTTATATATCCGACAAAGGAGTGTTTGCGCCGGCACAAACAGCTCATTTTGACAGGATAATTATACCTTTTAGTAATATTTTACTGAAAGGATTTTTTATTATGGATGAGTTATTTTACAAAATGGTTCAGGGACAAATCGGTTATGAGTTTAACAATCCGGATTTACTTCAGCAGGCTTTTGTCAGAAAATCATATTCTGCTGAAAACGGCGGAGCAGACAATGAAATTCTTGAATTTATAGGCGATAAGGCCCTTGATATTGCCGTTGTCAGATTTCTTACTGAAAAATACGGATGTCTTGCAGATGAATACGAAGATTACGATCCAAATGAAGAATACAACGAGTTTTACTGTGAATATTCTGAAGGCGAACTCACTAAGCTTAAAATGCAAATGGTTGAAAAAAAGGCATTGTCCAAACGAATAGATGAACTTGGATTTGCAGATTTTCTAATTATGGGAAAAGGAGATATTCAAAGAAATATTTCAGCAGAAACCTCCGTAAAGGAAGATTTATTTGAAGCTGTTATAGGTGCTGTAGCAATAGATTCTCAATGGAATTTTGACACGATTCAGGAAGTTGTGGAAATTATGCTTGATCCTGAATCATTCCTTAAGGATGCGTCAGAAAAAAACTATGTCAGACTGATTCAGGAGTGGGAACTGAGAAAAAACAAAACCATACCTTTTTATAAGTATTTAAATTTCAGTTACACCTGCAGTTGGTTTACCATTTTTGACGGTATTTCTCAAAAGGTAGGTTCATCCACGAACTATAATGAACTAAATTACAGCTGTCTTCTTAAACTAAGAGATGATATGCCTATTTTTCGTGGATTTGGCCGCTCAAAAAGTGAAGCCAGAAAAGCAGTCTGCAAAGTTGCGTATTCTTACATAGAAGAACACGATCTTCTTTTTTCAATAAGAGATGAAATTGAGAATCCTAATAAAAAAGACGCCATAAATCAGCTGGAAATCCTTGCACGCAGAGGATATTTTTCTATCCCCGTATATCAATTTACTGAAATTCACGACAGTAACGGAAACCCTATTTGGGAAGCTGTATGCAGCATTAGAGAATATCATAAACATTTCAAAGTAAAATCCTCCTCTAAAAGAGATGCCAAAAAAACTGCTGCATATAAAATGCTTATGTTCGTACTCAAAAGTGAAGATAATTGAATTAATTGAGTAAATGGTGTTTTAATTTAATGCAGACAGCTTCAACCTAACTCAAGCTAATATGCAGACAAACTATCATAAATTCTGCTGATGATAATGCTGAAAATCCCTTGGCTCTTATATAGAAGAGTCAAGGGATTTTTATTATGTTTGCTGTTTTTACTTTTAAAAGCTTTCAATTTCTTTTCCGTTTACAATACCCGCAGAACAGGAGTCAAAAGCGCCCTTACCTGTAAAACGGTCAAAGATAATATTTTCGGTATTATCCGCATCTACGGCATATTTATATGTGTCGCAGACATTGCCCCAAATCATCTTTGTCTTTTCCACTGTAACGTTCTTAGCGTATCTTATGAAGAAACCTGCATTGTCGTACTTTTCGACACCGTAATCTATACAGGGTCTTAAATCATAGCAGCCGCAGGGCCATTTTGAAGTTTTTGTAACCTCAACTAAGCAGTTTTCAAAAGTTACATCCTCAATAAGATTTTCGCTGTTTCCGTGAATCAAAACTCCGTTTTCACCTTTTGCAGTAATATTGAAGAAGCGGACATTTTTAATTTTACCGCTCTTTGTGTTTTCGTCACGGTTAAAGGTTGTTATTGTAACAGGCTCCGCAGTGCCCCACCAGTCGGAACAGAAGCGGCGGGTTTCTATAATACAGTTTGAAAAGCTGACATTCTCAACATTTCCGCCGTCTCTTATCTGAATTGAAAGTCCACGGTTGGAACGGCTGATTATGCAGTTATCAACTATTACATTTCTGAAATCCCCTACTCCCTCCGTACCGATTTTTATAGCAGCAGAGGTGGAAACAAGAGTACAGCCTGAAATAATTATATTTTCACAGGGACCGTATTCACTGTTGCCCTTTGAAGCTTTAAGACATATGCAGTCGTCGGCGCATTCTATGTGGCAGTTTGTAATTCTCACATTGCAACAGTGATCGGGGTCTATTCCGTCGCTATTAGCTACGTCAAGGTCGTTGAGAATTCTTATTTTGTCGATTTCCACATCATAGCATCCCGCAGGATGAAGAGTCCAGAAAGGAGCATCCTTAATGGTTACATCCTTAAAGCTTATGTGTTTGCTGTTTTCAATGTAGATAACAGTGGGACGTGGATAAAAATCACCGGTCACATAATACTGACTTTTACGGTTTACAAAACTGTGTCCGTTAGCGTCAATGGTTCCTTCTCCTGTAATGGATGCGCCGTCAGATTCGTAGCCGTAAATAAACACAAAGCTGGGCTTTCCTGTTACGGGATTGCCTACAAGAGCAGTTTTAGGGTCATTTATCATATTGCAGGGTCTTATATATCCCTCAATATTAGAAGTCGCCTTTAACACCGCTCCTTTTTGAATATGAAGCTCTACATTCTTTTTAAGACTTACGGAATCGGAATAATAAACCTTTCCGCTTTCGAGAACCACTGTTCCGCCGCCGTTTTCACTGCATGAATCAATGGCTTTCTGAATAGCGGCGGCATCATTTGTCTTTCCGTCGCCTAAGGCTCCGAAATCTTCGACTTTATATAATTTCATAACACATTACCCTCCTTGAAACTGAGGTTAAAAGAGTCCGGGGAAAAACGGAAGTATCATGCCGGGAATAAGAAGCTGAATGAGAGAGACTATTCCCCAAACCACAAGACCGATAATTCCAAGAACAACCGCTATAAGAAGAATTACGAGAACAATCAAAACGGCGAGAATCCAGGGGCCTTTTTTGCTCTTTTTGACTGCTGTTTCGGACTTTGTATTTTTCTCTTCCTCAATAAGCTCAGGGTTCGGATTTTTCTCCCTGTAAACAGGGAAAATTTTAAGCTCGGCTTTTTCGTCGCAGATGCCGCTGTTATAGAAAAGCGGTTCCACAAGAGATGATGCGTTTTCGGCACCTTTGAGAAGCTTGCCGATTTTAAGTCCAATTGTATCAAGGAATGAGTCAATAATGCTCAAAAGACCCATTGCGATTTTATACTCTCTTGTATCTGGACCGTAAGGAGCATCGCCGCCGTAAAGGTTTGTGACAGCTTCGAGCATAAAATCTATAACCTTTTTATCCTTGATGTCCTCATAATCCTCAGGTTTAAGGCCTGTCTCGGCTTTTGTCCATTTGCCTACCTTTCCGATTGTAAGGCTGTTGAAGAATTTGCCTATGGGCTTAATCACAAACTTTAATTTTTTAACCTTTTCACCGGGAACACTGAATGCATCGGTCATTTCGGCAAGGCGGTCAATATCGTTGCCTGCTGCCCAAAGGACCTCCCCTATCATGCCGATAAAGAAATTCTTTATGTACTCAGGGAAAGATTTTCCGTCGGTATCGAGACCTGGAACCTGCTCAATGAACTGAGTTTCCACTGTGATTTTTTCATTTGCCGGATCAAAAATCGCAGTTCTCATTGTAGGCGGATATCCGATAAGTGAAGCGGTGGAGACATCGTAAAAGATGTTGCCTTTCTCAGTTCTTCTGTATGAAATATCGTGAATATGGGTGTGACCTGTAAATACGCAGTTTATGCCTCTGTCGGCAAACTCTTCAACATTTTTAAGGTGGTCACGCTGAAGGTCGCCTTTTCCGATTATAGCATAGAACGGCGACGGAGCAAGCATGGGATGATGAGTCATTGCAATTATGTACTGGTCGTTTTTCTGTGCATCTTCAATCTGCTCATATATCCACTTTTTGCAGCTTTCGCTGAATCCGCTCTTTGCTTCTCCCTCTTCATCGGTATTTCTGTCATCGTTAAGGGCAAAAAGCCTGTAACCGTCACAGAGCTGTACCACATATGACATTGAGGGAAGATGATAGGAAATAGCTTCATTGGGGCCGAATTCATAGTACATATCCCAAAGCATATCCCTTGTGGCTGCCGGTACTTTTATCTTTTCATCGCCCTTATAGCCGTCTGCAAAGCCGTCATCCTGATAGTCATGGGTGGAGGTTATTACATAAACTCTTTTGCCACGGCTTTTAAGCTCACGGAGCTTTTCGATAAACTCCTTATGGCTTGCGATTTCACCGTCCTTGGTGGTATCGCCGGAGAGAAGAACTATATCCGTAGAGGTATCTTTGCAGAGCATATCCCATGCGGCGTCTATTACAAGGTCTGAATCCTTGATGACTTTCTGACTTTTTGACTCCGCTTTTTTATATGCCTTTCCCTCAGTACCGCAGGTTCTTGAGTAATAGTGAGGGTCAGTTATAATCTGCACTTTCAAAGGCGCATTTTTGCTGCCGTAAATTTTTTCTTCGCTCATTTAAGATTCTCACTTTCTGATTATCTCCAAGGTTATATCCTTTTCGGCTGTATCGAGACTTATTTCCAGTGCGCCTTTCTTTCTCTCATTAAAGGCCGTCTCTTTACCGTTTACCATAACCTTATAATCGTACATATCATTCATTACCGCAACAACAGCACAGTTTTTGTTATTACCGAAATAACGGCACTTAGCGGTAAAATGAGTATTATCCTCATTAAAAGTGCGGCTCTCAACCCACATATCAAAACCGCTTGTGAAAATGCCCGGCTTATAGTAAGCGTTAGCCCAAACGTTAATGGGTGCGGAAAGTCCGCCGAAATTATGGAACCAGCCGCCACGCTCAGATTCAATGTTGAACATCTCGAAGGTGTAATAGGAGTGGTCAACTTCTCTTCTCCATGCGTTAAGAGCTGTATCGGCAATTTTAAAGGCAAAATCCGTTTCGCCTAAATCAAGCATGGTCTTCCAGATAAACCACTGGTGTGAGAACCATACATTACCGTTCCAGTATCCGTTATGTTTAAAGTATCCGGCAGAACGGTCAACTGCGCTTACGCCTACATTTGACCACATCTCTTTTTCGTTCATTATGTGTCCCAGAACCTTTTGCTTTCTGTCCTCAGTACAGGCTCCCGCAATAAGAGGATATATTCCGTCCATACCCTTATTGAGGTTTTCGCCGTCATCGGTTCTGAAGAATTTCTCCGGTTCACCGTTTTCATTGTGAAGAACATAGCTGTAATAGCCGGTTTCCTCATCCCATGCGGTAGTATTAAGAGCATTGGTAAGCTTTTCGATATCACTGTCGTATTCGGCTATATCTTCGTTATGACCTGATGCTGCGGCTATCATCTTCATAATCTTTGCAATTCTGATAACCTGACTGGAAGAAATACAGGGACATGCATATTTCTCAAGCTTCTTTTCTATCATGGCAGCCTGTGCCGGATAGTCGTCCATACCGCTTGAAGAATAGAAATAATCATAAGTGGTGGTCATGCCGCTTTTGAATTTAGCTGTTGTGGAACCATGGGTTCTGCCTGCCATAAATCTGTAATACTGCTTTGCACGGTCATAGTAGGAATAGAGATTTGTTTTATCGTTCTCTCTTTTAAGCATTTCAAGATACTGGTAGAACTGTACGGGAACAGGTGAACCGTGATGAAGAAATGCAAAATCTTTATTATCGGTTTCACTGAGATATGTATCCAAAACATACTCTGCAAGTTTAGGCTCAGCCTCTAAAAGTCCGAGAGCTATAAAGCCGCTGTCCCATGTGTAAAGGCAGTCCCATCTCTTACCGGGAGTGTGGTGGACTATATAGTCCCCGTGACGGTAAATGGGATAAACAACATTCGTGAGAAGAGTAGCTTTAAGTATCTCATTGCTGAGAGTATACTTTTCTCCCTCTTTGTTATATCCGAGAGGTTTAAGTGTAGCCTTACCCTCGTTATAGATGCGCTCATATTCTTCATCGGACAAGGGCTCAAATCTATCCTTACTTACAACTACATATTCAATATGGCTTGTGCCGGGCTTTATATAGAGTGAATGGACAATGGTATTCTGATAGAATCCCTCATCACTCTTTTTAGGCGAAAATGAACCTGTAAAGGTACGGGTAAGCTCATCGAAAGTTATATCGCTGTTGGAAACACGGGAAATAAGAGCATCCTCAAGTACACCTGTTTCAAGCTCTCTTGTTCTTGTATTTTTATTATGGGTCATGACACAGTAAGTCTGTCCGATTTCACCATAGGTAAGGATTTCCCTGAAGCCTCGCTCTGTCTCCTCCTGTGTGATTTTGGGCTTTCTTTCATAGAGAACAGTTTCAGCGGTTACAGCGTCAACATCCTCTTTTTCTGCTACTGCGAAAAAGTCAAATTCTATACCTGCCTTACCTTCTGAAACAAGCTCAAAAACAGCTGAACCCTTTGAGATTTTACCCATGGGAATATATTTAAAAGTAAGCTCTTCACTTTTTTCAAAGTTAACTTCTTTGCCGTTAAGAGAGAAAACAGCTTTTTCTCCCTCTCCTGCTGTTTTATAGCGCACTACAAGAACAGGATTTTCAAAATCATGTTCACTGTTTACACTGTATTCTACTCTGTCGCCTTTTTCGCATCCGAAAGGCTTTAAATTGAGAAAATGTACATGTGCGTTATCTATTCTGTCACCAAGACCCTTTCTGCCATGGAAAAGGGGATCAATAAACACGCCTTTTTCCATTCCGTCAGGGTTTTCCATATCCCATGGCCTTGTAACTGCATAATCAAAGGAAGCGTAATTTTCGGCATCAAAGAAAATGCATTTATCAGGCAAAGACACTTTGCAGTGCTGAGGATAAGGATACTCCAAAGCAGAAAAAATGTTTTCGAGGCATATCTGGCAAAGCTCAGTGTTATTTACAAATTCAGTTCTTACAAGAAAAGCCTCATCATTAATCTTAGTAAAGGATACATCCGCATACACTTGATCCTTCCACTCAAGGTCATATCTGTAAGAAAAATGAGTCATATCCTTATTGCATGTCCAGGGGTGATAGTTTGATGGAAAAGTCACATTTGGCACAGGTACGTTTGTATTTGCAACAGTGGGATGAATTACAAAATCAAAACGTACGCCCTTTTTTCGGCTTTCATCAACAATTCGGGAAACACCCATATATTTTTTTGAATACGGTCCCCATGTGGGTACATATTCCGAAAATCTCTTTAAATCGCTCATTAATACACCTTCCGTCAAAGTTTATTGTAAAATAAAACTCCCGCCGCCGTTTTACCGGAGGCAGGAGCTTAGCTTTTTATCAGTCTTCCTTGACTCCTCGCTTTGCAATAAGCTGCTCAGTTATTCTCTTCTTCTTCTCACCTACAAGGTCATAGAAGAGAATCGGCATTCCCTGGAAGATTACGAATACCGCAGGAATAATTGTATAGATAATAAGGAACTTATTAAGTGTTGCATCGGACTGAGGACCGTATGTACCGCCTGTTGCAGCAATGTATCCTGTCCAGCCGATAAGCAGAACTCCGAAAGAGTCTGTAAGAGCTGCTGCTATTTTTGCAAAAAGGCTTACACCTGAATAGCAAAGAGCGTCAACTCTCTTGCCTGTCTTAAGCTCGATTTCGTCGATGCAGTCGGCAATCATGATATTGGGTGTAAGGTTTGTATTACCATGCTGAAGTCCGATAAGGAAGTTAAGGCAAAGGAAAATAGCAAGATAAACAGGATTTTCTTTAAGTCCGTTGAAGCCTACTATCTGAGTGAAAATGAACAGCAATGTGAGAGCTGAAGCACCGTACAGACAGAAGCTTATGTAAATCTTCTTTGTGGACATACGCTTCAAAAGGAAGTTAACGATAAGCATACTTACCGCTGTACCGATTCCCATAGGAAGCATAAGGCCAAGGTTCATATCCTTGCTGCCTAAAAGGTAAACCGCTATGTAAACTGAAACTGCGGAATAAACACCACGTCCGAAGCCTGTAAGCTTTGTAATGGCAACCATAAGCAGGTTTTTGTTTGTGAAAACAACTTTAAGAGATTCTACAATGTTTGTCTTTTCGCTTGTGTAGGGAACACGCTCTCTGTTATTGAAGAAAGCAAGAAGCACAAGAACTATACCGAGAAATGCACAGATAATAGCGGAGATTGTGTACTCCTGCTTATCAATGTGATGGCCGTACTTAGCCTTGAAGATAATACCTACAATAAGAAGTGCAACCATACCGCCCTGCTGACCGATTGCCTTTGCGATACTTGCAAAGGAAAGGAAGCTTCCTCTCTCCTCAGGGTTGGGAGTGGAAACAGCACCGAAGCAGTTAAGAGGATTTTCTACACCGCTGCCTACGATTGTAAATATAATGTAAAGAGCATAGATCCAGATAATTGTGAACATTACGTTTCCTGTTCTCGGAGAAACGAAAAGTAAAATAGCTGAAAGGAAAAGCGGTACAGATGAATAGAGAATCCACGGACGGAGTTTACCCCATTTTGTATGGGTTCTGTCAATTCTGTAACCGATTCCGATATCACATACAGCGCTTATAACTCTCGCAACAAAGAAAAGCGCTGCAACAATTGCTGTAATTGCCGGAGTCGGAAGACCGGAATCACCTAAAGCAAAGTCAATAAAGAAGGTTTTTGAATAACCCTGTACCCATCCTGTTATCATTGCAAGACCGAAAAGGCTCAGCGCATATGTAATGGGTTCGGATTTTCTAAGATACTTCTTCATAGCAGCAGGCTGCTGCACAGCTGTATTTTTTTCCATATTTTTCACCTCACTACAAATTTAAGCGTCAAGCTGGTTGTTTACAAACATGTTTTTAACTTCAGTAAACTTTCCGTCTTTAAACTCCACGTTTGTAAGGGCAAGGGCATTATTATGAATTTTAATTCCCGCAACAGTTATATCGTTATCGACTTCGATATGAATATTGTCGCCCTCTTTGAATTCATATCCCTTTATAACTACTGTAAGAATAGCTTTGTCGCCTTCTGAAGTATAACTGTACTCATAGTGAACAGTTTCAGTTGATTTACCCTCACGGACAAGCTTCATAGCCTCTGAGAAGCTCATCTCAGACTCATCGTCACTTTTAGAGCCGAGCTTTGTCCAGTCGCCGTACTGATAATTGCCGTTGTCATCCAAAGCATAAGTTCCGTCGTTATTCTTTGTAGGCTCGGGTCTTATGGTAACTGTACCGTAAAGATCATTGCCGAACTCATCGGGAAGAGTGGTCTTTTTATCGTACCTTGTATTTGAATATGCCTCTTCCTTATCAAGTGTGAACACCAGTGTGGTTTCATCACCGTTTACTGTTGTTGCAACCTCATAGTTCCTTACATTGTATTCGTTGTATACAACACCCTGTATGTATGTGTATCCACCGAAGGCTGCAATAGTGATTAAAGCAATTGCGGTAATGACAGCTACAACCGATTTGCTCATTCATCTTCCTCCCTTAATTTTGTTCTTTTAACATTAACCAAGGAGTATTATACCAAAGCTTTTCCAGTAATTCAATATCAATATATATATTTAGCACAAATTTAACATGTCGAATTTTTCGCTGTTTCATTTCGATTTAATCAAATTATTTTTTGATTTAAAATTAATATCCTGAAAATATTTCGACTTAATTAAAGAAAACGCAATTTGCAGTGCAACTTTTTCTGTTTCTGCATTCTGAAAAATTATCAAAATTATACAAAGAAAAATTTTTTAATTTAAAAATAAAAAAGCAATAAGCCTATCAAAAGAAGAAAGGTCTATTGCTTTTCTTAAATTTATTTCTATCAAGCCCTCTTGTATACTTGCGCTTTAAAGGAGTTCACCTTCGTCTTCAAGATAACGCATAAGGGCATCCTGCCAAGGCGGAAGATGACGGAATTTACCGTCGAGACATGAAGTATCAAGCACCAAGCAAGCCGGTTCTTCCTCATCTGTTTCAAAGCTGCTGCCCTTTACCGGAAGCACCGAAACCGCATATCCGCAAAGGCGTTTTATTTCCAGCACCATTTCGTAAAGACTGCAATAGCCTTCATTTACGCCGTGATAAACACCGTACTTTTCGCTTTGCGCCATTTCAAGAATCAAAACTGCCAGATCTTTTACATAAGTCGGTGAAGCGTATACGTCATGGGGAGCTTTTATGCCCCTTCCCTGCTTCATAAGCTTTAATACCCTGCCGATATAATTATCCTCACCTTTTCCGTAAAGGCGGCTTGTACGTACTATAAATGTCCGTGAGCACTTTTGAAGGCAGGCTCGCTCCCCTGCCAACTTGCTTTCCCCGTAAATATTTACCGGGAAAACCGGCGAAAAAGTTTTAAGCTTAACCTTTTTCATGCCGTCAAAGACAAAATCCGTACTCACATATATAAATTTTGCCCCTGCCGCCTGTGCGGCCTCAGCTGCATTTTCAGCTCCACAGCAGTTAACATTAAAAGCTTTTTCCTTTTCCGCATCAGAGGTATTGATATTTTCATATGAATCACAGTAAATAATGCAGTCAGGATTTAAAGATAAAACATATTCAGTACTTCCATCGCTTGTTATAAAATCAAAATCAGATTTGATGCCTTTACAGCCTCTCGAGGGACAAAGATACATTATAGCTTTTCCCAAAGCTGTTTGGGCTCCGATTATAAGTATTCTCATTGATATTCAGCCTCGCATAACTCAACTTTACTTATTAATGATAATATTATTCTTAATAAAGGTCAACAGGAAATGTGCTCCTTTTTATAAAAATTACCCTTGGCTAACATTGACTTTAAGATATATGTGTACTATAATTTTTTAGTACGCTGAGTTTAATTTTTTATTAGACTCAAGCCTTTCGGAGGTGCTTTATTTTGATAAAAACAGTGGATAAATTAAAACCCGGCGAAAAGGGAATAGTTGAATCGCTGGGATGCTCAGGAGCAATAAGAAGACGAATTATAGATATGGGTATTACACCCGGCGCAGTAATAGTTATGCGCAAAACCGCTCCCATGGGCGATCCTATTGAAATCAATGTAAGAGGATATGAACTGAGCATAAGAAAGTCGGAAGCTCAGGATATAAGAATTGAGGTGGAGGGCTGATGTCATACCGCTACGCTCTCGCAGGAAATCCCAACTGCGGCAAAACCACCCTTTTCAATGCCGTTACAGGCAGCAACCAGTATGTGGGAAACTGGCCCGGCGTAACCGTTGAGAAAAAAGAGGGAAAAATAAACATAGGCGACACGGATGCAACAATAGTTGACCTGCCCGGAATTTATTCCCTTTCCCCCTACTCAATGGAAGAAATAGTTACAAGAAACTATCTTATAGATGAAAAGCCGGATCTTATTATAAATATAGTAGACGCCACCAATCTTGAAAGAAACCTTTATTTAAGCTTACAGATTGCGGAGCTGGGCTGTCCCATGGTGATTGCGCTCAACATGGTGGATATGCTGGAAAAAAGAAAAGAGACAATTGACTTTTCTCTTCTCTCTGCGCTTTTGGGAATAAAGGTAATTCCCATTTCTGCAAGTAAGGGAACAGGCATACAAAAGCTTCTCAAAGCCGCAGAGCATGAAGTCATTCACGCAAGGGACAAGGGCTCACATATTGACAAGCACAGCAGCAGCCCTCTTGATATTTACACAGGAAATGTAAAAACTGCAATTAAGCAGATTGAATCAATTATCTCAAAGACCTGTCTCGAAAAGAAACAGCCTCTTCGCTGGTCAGCGGTAAAGCTCATTGAGGGCGATGCACCCACTCTTGAAGCTCTCGATTTGTCCGATACTCAGCTCAACTGCCTTGAATCAATTGTCCTTGAACTTGAAACAAATAAAATCGACCGTGAAATGGTAATTGCAGATCAGAAATACAAATTCATCTGCGATGTGAGAGAAAAAGCCGTAAAACGCACTCTCGAAGACGGTCACATGACTCTTTCCGACAAAATAGACTCGGTCGTAACAAACAAATATCTTGCTATACCTTTGTTTTTCGGTCTTATGGCCCTTATATTCTACATAACCTTTGGAGCAGTTGGCTCTGCACTTACCGGCCTTGTAGATAATCTTGTAAACGTTCAGTTTGCAGGTATTGTAAGAGACGCAATGGTATCTTTCGGCGCAGCCGACTGGGCAGTGGGACTTATTTGCGACGGTATAATCGCAGGTCTCGGAGCCGTTTTATCCTTCTTCCCCCAGATTTTCCTTTTGTTCTTCTTCCTTTCAATTCTTGAGGACAGCGGATATATGGCACGTGCTGCATTCATAATGGACAAGGCTCTTCACAGCATTGGACTTTCGGGTAAATCCTTTGTCCCCATGCTTATGGGCTTCGGATGTACCGTTCCCGCAGTTATGGCTTCAAGAACCCTCGAAAACGAAAAGGACCGCCGTCTTACAATAATGCTGACTCCCTTTATGTCATGCAGTGCGAAGATGTCGGTATATTCCCTTTTCATAATGGCATTCTTCTCAAAGAACAGAGGACTTGCAGTATTTTCAATTTATATTCTCGGACTTATAATCGCTATTATATGCGCCTTTATTCTTCAGAAAACCGTACTTAAAGGCGGCCATGCGCCCTTTGTTATGGAGCTTCCGCCTTACCGACTTCCCACAGCCAAAACCCTCGGACTTCATCTTTGGGAAAAGGTTAAGGATTTCTTCTCAAAGGCCGCTACGGTGCTTTTAGGAGCAAGCGTTATAATCTGGTTCTGCCAGTATTTCAGCTTCTCACTCACCCACGTTGAAAACAGCAGTGAAAGCATACTCGGAGTAGTTGGCAGCTTCATAGCTCCCATATTCGCTCCCTTGGGCTTTGGCAACTGGCAGTCCGCCGTTGCAATACTCAGCGGACTTATTGCACGTGAATCCGTTGTAAGCACCCTCGGCATTCTCTACGGCACAGGCGGCGACGCCCTCGGAGCTTTGGCTGAGGTTTTAAACGGAGTATTCACTCCCCTTTCAGCGTATTCGTTTATGGTATTCATTTTGCTGTTCATCCCCTGTATTGCCGCTGTAAACGCTGTAAGACGTGAAATGAATTCGGCAAAATGGACAGCTCTTACCTTTGCATTCCAGGCCTGTGTTGCATGGATTGTAACCTTTATTATTTATCAGGGCGGAAGTCTTATTTTAAGGCTCTTCGCCTGAGAATGAGAGATTTTTATGGGTACTTTTATAAATATAACCGTTATAATAATTGCAGTTATAGCAGTAGGATTAATGATAAGAGCAAAAATCAAAAATAAATCCTGCTGTTCCGGATGCTCCGGAAACTGCTCAGGCTGTTCTCAGCAGTGCGAAATGAAAGAAAAAAGGGAGGACAAAAACAGTGAATGAAATAATTTCAGCCTCTCTTGAAGATTACCTTGAAGCCGTTTTTGTACTCTCTGAATGCCGTGAATCCGTAAGGGTAACTGATCTTGCCGCTTTTCTTGAAATTTCAAAACCCAGCGTCCATAAGGCAATGGGAGCTTTGGCGGAAAAGGGCTACATCAGCCACGAATCATATAAAGGAATCGCCCTTACTGAAAAAGGAAAAGAAAAAGCAGTTGAAGTTTTAAAGCGTCACAAACTTCTGAAAAACTTCCTCACAGTACATCTGGGAGTTTCTGAAGAAACAGCCGAAAGGGACGCTTGCCGTATGGAACACGTTATCAGCAGCGAAACCGCTGAAAGGCTTTTGGAATACATCAATTTTTCCGAAGAAAGCGAGGAGCGCAAAAACTGATATGAAAGAAAACAGTAAAACTTACGTTCCCACAGTTGCCATAATCGGCGCAGGCGCTTCCGGTCTTGCTGCTTCAATAGCCTGTATGCGAACCTTTAAAGAAAATGGCATTAGCGCAAAAGTTCTGCTTTTTGAATCTCTCTCGAGATGCGGAAAGAAGATTCTTGCAACAGGTAACGGCAGATGTAATCTGACCAATAAATTTGCAGAAACCACCCCCTACGGCGGCGATAAGGATTTTGCAAAAACGGTAATTTCACAGTTTACTCCCCATGACACAATAGACTTTTTTAGTTCTCTCGGACTTCTCTGCCGCACAGAGGAAGAGGGAAGAATTTATCCCATGAGCTCACAGGCTGCATCGGTTCTCGATGCCCTTCGCTTTGAAACTGAAAGACTCGGCTGTGAAATAATAACCGATACGAAAATCACATCAGTTAAGAAAAAGGGTAAAAAATTCATTTTAAACAGTGAATTTTACACAGATAGCGTAATTCTCGCCACGGGAGGCAAAGCAGCCCCGAAGCAGGGCTCAGACGGCTCAGGTTACCCTCTGGCTCAAAGTCTCGGGCATACAGTCACAAAGATATATCCTGCTCTCGTGCCTCTGACAGCCAAAGGTGACTTTTTCCGTTCCCTTAAGGGCATAAGAGCTGAGGGCAACATCATCATGACCCTTGACGGCAGAAAGCTCAGACAGGAAAAAGGCGAAATACAGTTTACAGATTTCGGCATTTCCGGCATTGCGGTCATGCAGCTTTCCTCAGCAGCTTGTGTACTCACAGCAAAGGGAAAGAAGCCGCTTATCCATATTGACTTTGTCCCCGAAATATCTGAAAAAGAGCTTTTCTTATTTATATTAGAAACAGCAAAAAAGAACAGCACAGCGGAAAATCTTTTATCCGGCATTGTGCCGAAAAGACTGGGACAGGTCATTATGAAAATGTCAACATCTAAGC
The DNA here is from genome assembly GCA_958366985.1 of uncultured Oscillospiraceae bacterium. Taxonomy (GTDB): domain Bacteria; phylum Bacillota; class Clostridia; order Oscillospirales; family Acutalibacteraceae; genus UMGS263. The sequence goes on along the minus strand of CATXDC010000020.1, from coordinate 19,419 downwards.
CCCTCACCTGTTCCTCCAAAGAACTTACCAAAGGGGAAATCTCAAAAGCTGTACAAAATCTCAAGGATTTCACTGTTGAAATCACTGGCACAAGGGGCTTTGACAACGCTCAGGTGTGTACGGGTGGAATAAAATGCAGTGAATTTGACAGCAAAACCATGATGTCACTTATAACTGAAAACTTTTTTGCCGCAGGCGAAGTTCTGGACGTTGACGGAATTTGCGGCGGATTTAATCTTCAATGGGCGTGGGCGTCCGGCATAATCGCCGGAAAATCCGCCGCCGAAAGGATAATTAAAGATGATAAGAATTAACGAAATAAAGCTTTCCCTTGACGCTCCACAATCGGAGCTTAAAGGCGCAGCGGCAAAGGCTCTTAAAATAAAGGCGGATCAGATTAAAAGCCTTACAGTTTACAAAAGAAGCGTTGACTCAAGAAAAAAGGACAACATCTTTTTCAGCTACGCCGTAGACGTAACTTTAGGCTGCAATGAAGAAAATGTACTTAAAAGACTTGCTTCAAATCCTAAAATCAGCGCCGTTGAGCCTTTCCACTACACTCCCCCGGAGCTTAAAAGGAACTCTCCTTTCAGACCTGTAATTGTTGGCTTTGGCCCTGCTGGTATGATGGCGGGACTGCTCCTTGCCCGTGCCGGACTGAAACCTCTGATTCTCGAAAGAGGCAGAGATATTGATTCAAGGCAAAAGGATGTAAACCGTTTCTGGCAGTTAAGGGAACTTGACGAAACCTCAAACGTACAGTTTGGTGAGGGCGGCGCAGGTACATTTTCCGACGGTAAACTCACAACGGGCATCAAAGACAAACGCTGCCGTCAGGTATTTTTAGAGCTTGCTGAGCACGGCGCTCCCGAAGAGATACTTTATTCGGGAAAGCCCCATATAGGCACAGACAAGCTTGCTGTTACTGTTAAAAACATAAGAAAGCATATAACCGAAATGGGCGGAGAAATCCTCTTTCAGTCCCAGTTCAAGCGCCTTATAACTGCCAACGGCGTTGTTCACGGAATAACCTATACCGACGAAAAGGGAATAGAACATGATTTTGAAACAGATGCCGTTATTCTTGCAATAGGCCATTCAGCAAGAGATACTGTTGAAGCTCTTTACAATCAGGGAATCAACATGATGCGAAAGCCTTTCTCTGTGGGAGCGAGAATCGAACATCCCCAGGAGCTTATAAACAAGGCTCAGTATGGCGATTTTGCAAATCATCCCGCTTTAGGCGCTGCAGACTATAAAATGGCGTGTCATCCCCCACACGGCAGAGGCGCATATACTTTTTGTATGTGCCCCGGCGGAACAGTAGTTGCCGCCGCTTCTGAAAAAGGCGGAGTTGTAGTAAACGGAATGAGCGAATATGCCCGTGACGGTGAAAACTCAAACTCTGCACTTCTTGTAGGCATTGAGCCTGAGGATTTCCCCGGCGACCATGTACTTGGCGGAATGTTCTATCAAAGAGAGATAGAGCACGCTGCATTCCTTGCAGGAGGCTCCACCTATGAAGCTCCTTGCCAGCTTGTAGGCGACTTTTTAAAACAGCGAAAAAGCACCAAACTTTCATTTGTAAAGCCCACCTGTCCCACAGGAGTACATCCCACAAACCTTTGGGATATCCTCCCCGATAGAGTGAGCAAAACAATGAGCGAAGCAATAGTCAAAATGGATAATATGCTCCACGGCTTTGCTCTGCCCGACGCTGTTTTAACAGGCGTTGAAACCCGTTCTTCCTCCCCTGTTCGCATTCTACGTGACGAATTTTACCAGTCAAATATCAGAGGACTTTTCCCCTGTGGAGAGGGAGCAGGCTATGCGGGAGGAATAGTTTCCGCAGGCGTTGACGGACTTCGCTGCGCCGAAGCCATAATAAGCGACCTTAACTAAAAACTGACCACACATAAAAAGAGCCGCCTCAGCATTCTAAAACGAATACTGAGGCGGTTTTTAGTTTTTTTAATAAAGTAATTAATGCTTGTCTTGTTTTTAAAACGAATACATAAATCTCATTCTTTGCTGCTTTTCATCTGTTCCAGTTCGTAAATAATTCCCGCTCCTATGATACTTAGCGAAATTACTATTCCAAAACTTCCCTTCAAAAAGCATGCACATATACCTGCACAAAGACTTATAATTCCTATAATAGCTGCGTTTCTCATGTTTTACCTCCTAATTGATTTTTAGTTTTCGGTGTGTTTAGACATAATATTTTCAATTAACTTGATAATATCAGTATCCGATTTATATATTAAAAAGCGACCCGTAAACAGATTTGAATTTTTAACATAAACCTCTTTTGTACTGCTGCCATCAATAAATTTTATCATGTACTCATAGCCAGAAGTCCAAATTCTGAATCCTGAAACCGATATATCTATTTCTTGGAGAGCATTTAGGAACTCGTTTTTTTCGTCTCCCTGAATTACAAAAACCTCACCTGTAGTTCCGTTTTGAATTTCTATTCTTTCTGCTTCATTTGGAAATGGTAAGACAAATCCAAAAACCAAAACCACAGCAAACACCAAGAAAACTATTGCGATTATGATTACTGCTTTTTTCTTCATATGGAATCCTCCTTCCATGTTCTGACTATTATAACGAAACAGAATCCCTATTTTGGACAGTAATTTTAATTTTTAAATGAAAATTTATGCCTTTACTTAATTTTATAGTATAATACCCATATACACATTAAACAGAAAAGGAATAACGCTTATGCTTATATACATGGCTTTAATTGATGAATCTGAAAATCAATCAAAGTTTGAAGAAATATATAACACCTACAAAGGACTTATGTTTTATGTTGCCAATAAAATATTAAATAACGAGGCTGACTCAGAGGACGCAGTTCACAACGCATTTATTACCATAGCTGAAAACATAAAAAAAGTTGATAAAGCGGTGTGTCCAAAAACTCAAAACTATGTCGTTATAATAGCTGAAAGCAAAGCGATCGATTTATATAGAAAAAACAAACGCCATATTTCCGGGGAATATATAGATGAAATTTCCGGAATATCAGTGGAAATGCCGGAAAATATCGGCTTGGAAGATTGTATTTTACAGCTGCCTGCAAGATATCGTGAGGTAATTTTATTGAAATATTTTCACGGATTCAACTGTAAGGAAATAGCTCATCACTTAGGTATCACCTTATCAAACGCAAACAAACTTGACCAGCGGGCAAAAAAGAAACTGACAGAAATTTGCAGGAAAGAGGGATTATTATAATAACTGATAAAGCGCTCCATGAGGCATCTATAAAGGCGGCGGCAAAACTCGGTGACATTCTTCCACCGCCGGAAGAATGCAGCCATAGCTACTCGAAAAAATTCGAGAAATCAATCAAAAGACTTACTCACCGCACAAAACATCCCGCAATATACAAAGCTGCACAGTTAGCCGCATGTTTTCTTTTGGTTTTCTGTATCGGTTTTGGGTCGGTAATGGCTGTCAGTGCGGAGGCAAGAGAAACTGTTTTTAGCTGGATTAAAGAAACATATGAATCATTTTATATTTATTTCTCCCAAGAAAGCAAAAGTAGCTCCGATTATACGGACTATAAGCTAAACTGGCTGCCGGAAGGATTTTACCAAACCGATGTTCAGGATTCCCCCACAGGTAAAGATTTTATTTATTCCGGAAGCGATGATAAAATCATAGTATTTTCATACATGAACAGTTCCGAAGATACCATATTCCTTGCGGAGAGTGTAGAATACATTCAGCATAAAAAAGAGATAAACGGAAACTCAGCTGATATTTATTTATCGCCAAATAAGGACGAAACAAATCTCATTGTTTGGACAGACAAAAAAACAGGTGCACTGCTTTACGTTAACGGTAATTTATCAGAAAGCGAACTTATAAAAATAGCTGAAAGCGTAGCCGAAACGTAACATATTGGAATATTAGTCAGCTTTACTGCTTATGAAAAAACAGTATATGTTTTTTCATTCCCAAACTCAGAAAAAAACGGACTGCAATTTTCAGTCCGTTCTTTTTATGTTTAGTATTCTGTTATTCAGTAACTTCTGCTTCCTTCTGAGCCTGTACTGTATTATATATGGCATTAAAAAGTGACTTTGCGTTATCTGCCGGAACGTCACAGGCATAGTGCCATACCATCATTCCGCCAACACCTGAATCCATGGCAAGCTGTGTTTTCTTTGCAATTACATCATATGTATTGAAAGAAGCAATAAGATTGTTTTCTTCATCTTTGGCAAAACCTTTTTCATCTATTTTATCAACATAATCAGAATAGTTATACCAAATTGCTTCCTCAGTTGTAGGACGAGCATAGAAAGGTACTCCCAAATCAATCTTTGCCTTGTCATAGCCGTCTTCTGCCATCTTATTTATATCATCCTTTGCTATTTCGTAAGAGGAATGGGTACCGTCGTCATCCCACAAATCGTAGCTCATAAGTTCAATTCTGTCTAAAGCGTCTTTAGCTTCATCAGAAAAATCAGCGTTCCAGCCTGCTACCGCTGCACCTATTTCATAGCTGTCTCCTAAAACAGAGTCCAAAGAAACAATAAAGTTACTGAACGCTTTCCAGTATTTGCTCTTTATTGGATATTCATAATCGAAAAATATACCGTCAAAGCCATATTTATCGAGTACTGCCTTGATATTATTTTCAAGATTTCCGCTTTCAAAAGCTTTATTGTGCCTCTTGCCTACGTCATCCATTCTTTTATTCCAATCATCGGAATCAATCTGCGCTGTAGGACCAAGTATATTGAGATAAACTTTTTTATCCTGAGAATCTCCCATTGCATCTTTGAGATTTGCTAAAATAGTTTCAAAGTCATCGACAAGAGTTACTTTTCCCTCTTCGTCAAATTTTGCACAGCTAAAGAGAATAACATCGGTTATCTGTGAAAAATGGGAAGTGTCCAGTTTTCCTTTTTCTTTCAGTCCGTCCCCAATAACATATGACGTAATTCTGAAATCCTCTGCTTTGGAAGTTGCTGTTTCAGTAGATGTTGGTTTGTCAGTGGTCGATTCTGTTCCTTCCTTTGAACATCCTGCAAAAGCTGAAAGTGCAATTAATGCACAGCAAACAGCAGCTATAATTCGCTTTATTTTCATAAAAAATACCCTCCGCAATAGATCTTTTTAGATGATTTTAACACAAAGATATTGCAGGGTCAATGAGATATTCTGCTCTAAATATACATGTAAAAATAAAGCCGAAAAGGAACATCCTTTCCGGCTTTACTGTATTTTAAATTATTCAGCTATAATGCTCTCGCCTGTCATTTCTTCGGGCTGCTCGAGACCGAGAATCTTAAGCATTGTGGGAGCTATATCGCAAAGCTTTCCGCCCTCACGGAGCTTGCAGGGATATCTGCAAACGATAAAGGGAACGGGATAGGTTGTATGAGCGGTAAAGGGTGAACCGTCAGGCTCATACATCTTGTCTGCGTTGCCATGGTCAGCGGTGATAATCATAGTACCGTCAACCTTTTCAACTGCCTCGAACACCTTGCCTACGCACTCGTCAACAGCTTCAACAGCCTTAACAGCTGCATCGAAAATACCTGTATGACCTACCATATCGCAGTTTGCAAAGTTGAGAATTACAACGTCATACTTGCCGCTTTCAACGTTCTCAACAACCTTTTCTGTTACTTCGTAAGCGCTCATTTCAGGCTTTAAGTCGAAAGTTGAAATCTTCGGTGAAGGAACAAGAATTCTGTCCTCGCCCTCATATACCTTTTCTTCACCGCCGTTAAAGAAGAATGTTACGTGAGCATACTTCTGTGTTTCGGCAATTCTAAGCTGTGTTTTGCCCATAGCTGAAAGGTACTCACCGAGAGTATTATTAAGTGACTGGGGCTTGAATGCTACATGTACATTGGGCATTGTAGCATCGTACTGAGTCATGCAGACATAGTAAAGGGGGAAGAATCCTTTTTTGCGCTCAAAACCGTCAAAATCAGGATCAACAAATGTACGTGTGATCTCTCTTGCACGGTCGGGACGGAAGTTAAAGAATACAACGCTGTCGTTTTCGCTGATTGTAGCGTTCTCAGTGCAGATAGTGGGGATTACAAACTCATCTGTGATGTGCTTGCCGTCCTCGTCAATAGCCTCATATGAAGCTTTGAGAGCCTCTACTGCATCATCAGCGTGGATTCCCTCGCCGTAAACCATTGCGGCATATGCCTTTTCAACTCTATCCCAGAGATTGTCTCTGTCCATAGCATAGAAACGTCCCATAATTGTAGCAATTTTGCCTACGCCGATTTCCTTAAGCTTGTCACGGCACTCAGCGACAAAATCAATACCTGATTCGGGAGGAACGTCACGTCCGTCAAGAAGGCAGTGTACATATACCTTTTCAAGACCCATCTTCTTTGCCATTTCAACAAGAGCCCAAAGATGTGTGTTGTGGCTGTGAACGCCGCCGTCTGAAAGAAGTCCTACAAGATGAAGAGCTGTATTATTTTTAAGAGCGTTCTCCATTGCGCCTTTAAGAGCCTCATTCTCAAAGAAATCGCCGTCCTGAATGGACTTTGTGATTCTTGTAAGCTCCTGATATACAACTCGTCCTGCACCGATATTTGTGTGTCCTACCTCACTGTTGCCCATCTGTCCGTCAGGAAGTCCTACGTCCATTCCTGAAGCTCCGATGTATGTCATGGGATATTCCTTGCAGAGTCTGTCAAGGTTCGGAGTGGAGGCAGCTTCAATTGCGTTTCCGTATTTTTCGGGATTATGGCCGAAACCGTCCATAATACATAAAACAAGAGTTTTTTTCATTTATATCACCCTGCGGCGGGTTTTATTTACTCCCTGCCGCTGCCTTTCTTTATTTTCTTCTTTACAAAACGATTGCCGAATTATTCATTCGGCAATCGGTAGGGTTTTAAGTTGATTATTTAGAAGCGGCTTCTACAATCTTTGCAAAATCAGGAGCCTTAAGTGATGCGCCGCCGATAAGTCCGCCGTCAACATCGGGCTGTGCAAGAAGCTCTGCTGCGTTAGCTGCGTTCATTGATCCGCCGTACTGAACAACAAATGCGTCTGCTGCTTCTCTATCATAAAGATCTGCTACGATCTCACGGATTGCATGGTTAACTTCGTTTGCCTGCTCAGCTGTTGCTGTGCGGCCTGTTCCGATTGCCCATACAGGCTCGTAAGCAATGATGATTCTGCTGAGCTCTTCCTTTGAAACTCCGCCGAGAGCGATTCTTGTCTGCATGCCAACAACATCAAATGTAACGCCCTGCTCACGCTGCTCGAGGTATTCACCTACGCAAAGGATAACTGTAAGACCTGCATCAAGAGCAGCTCTTACTCTCTTATTAACAGTAACATCTGTCTCGCCGAAATATGTTCTGCGTTCGCTGTGGCCGATTACAACGTACTCAACGCCAAGCTCTGTGAGCATTTCAGTTGAAATTTCGCCTGTGAAAGCACCGCTCTTTTCCCAGTGGCAGTTCTCAGCGCCAACCTTGATATTTGTACCCTTTGTAGCCTCAACAGCTGTCTGAAGGTCAACGTAAGGAACACAGATAACAACGTCACAATCTGCATCCTTTACCAGGGGCTTCATCTCTTCGATAAGAGCCTTAGCCTGTGAGGGGGTTTTGTTCATTTTCCAGTTACCGGCAATAACTGCCTTACGAAGCTGCTTATTCATAATGAATTACTCCTTTACTGTCTTTATCTTTCTTTAAAGTGAGCGGTACGAAACCACTTTTCATGATTTCGCACCGGCAGAAAATTTATAAAAATCAGTCTTTGTCGTTGAGAGCAACAATACCGGGAAGGTCTTTACCCTCAAGGAACTCAAGAGAAGCACCGCCGCCTGTGGAGATGTGAGACATCTTGTCAGCGAAGCCAAGCTTCTGAACAGCAGCAGCTGAGTCACCGCCGCCGATGATTGAAATAGCGCCGCTCTCAGCAACAGCCTTTGCAACTGCGATTGTACCGCTTGCAAAGTTATCCCACTCGGAAACGCCCATAGGTCCGTTCCAGATTACTGTGCCTGCATCCTTAACAGCGTCACAGAAGAGAGCCTGTGTCTTGGGTCCAATGTCAAGTCCCATCCAGCCGTCGGGAAGGTTATCAGAATCAACAACCATAGCCTCAGTGTCGGGCTTGTACTCTTTACCAACTTTGTTATCAACGGGGATAAGGAACTTAACGCCCTTAACCTTTGCATCTTCCATCATCTTCTTAGCGTCTTCAACTCTGTCGTCTTCGCAGATTGAAGTACCGATTGAATAGCCAAGGCTCTTCATGAAAGTATAAGCCATACCGCCGCCGACAATAAGAGTGTCAACTTTATCAAGAAGGTTTGTGATAACGCCGATTTTATCGGAAACCTTTGCACCACCGAGGATTGCAACAAGGGGACGCTTGGGGTTAGCAAGAGCGCCGCCGATGAAAGCGATCTCTTTCTGGATAAGGTAACCGCAAACTGCGGGAAGATAATCAGCAACGCCTGTTGTGGAGCTGTGAGCTCTGTGAGCGGAGCCGAAAGCATCATTTACATAGATCTCTGCAAGAGAAGCAAGTGCCTTGCTGAACTCAGGATCATTCTTTGTCTCTTCCTTATGGAAACGAACGTTTTCAAGAAGCATAACCTCGCCGTCCTTAAGGTTAGCGGCAAGCTCTTTTGCACTTTCGCCTACAACGTCTTTTGCCATTTTTACCTCACGGCCGAGAAGCTCGGAAAGACGTACAGCAACAGGAGCAAGAGAAAACTCAGGATTGAACTCTCCCTTAGGTCTGCCAAGGTGTGAGCAGAGGATAACTCTTGCGTTGTGGTTTATAAGATACTCAATAGTGGGAAGAGAAGCGACTATTCTTTTATCGCTTGTAATAACTCCGTTTTCCATTTTTACGTTGAAGTCGCAGCGGACAAGCACACGCTTACCTGCAACGTCAATGTCTTCTACGGATTTCTTGTTGAGAACGTCCATTTAAATACATCCTTTCATTTTAAAGAGAATTGGATTAATTAATTTTTCACCTTTAGTATTTTATATCATGGCGGAAATTTTTGCAAGTAGCAAAGAGGACAACAAACTTTGTAATGTTTGTTAAAAAACTGTCATAGTAAGCAAAAGCCCTGAATCAGCCCTTAAATAAATCAGTTGACAGGTATCTTTCTCCTGTATCGGGAAGAAGTACAACTATACGTTTACCCTTGTTTTCAGGTCTTTTTGCAAGAAGTGAAGCTGCATGAAGAGCTGCTCCGGAAGAAATTCCCACAAGAACGCCCTCTCTGCCCGCTGACTTTCTTGCAGCAGCATAAGCTTCTTCCGTTTTGACAGTGATGATTTCATCTATCAAATCCACATCAAGTATATCCGGCACAAAGCCCGCTCCTATGCCCTGAAGCTTGTGAGGACCGGCTTTACCGCCTGAAAGCACAGGAGAATCGTAAGGCTCTACGGCTACTATCTTTATATCAGGATTATGCTTTTTCAAAGCTCTGCCTGCACCTGTAATAGTTCCGCCGGTTCCTACCGCAGAGACAAAGATATCGACTTTTCCGTCAGTATCGGCGATTATTTCTGGGCCTGTTGTTCTTTCATGAACATCGGGGTTTGCAGGATTTACAAACTGTCCCGGAATAAATGAGCCCTCAGTTTCAGCTGCAAGCTCATCGGCACGGCGGATTGCTCCGCTCATTCCCTCACTTGCAGGAGTCAAAACCAGCTCTGCGCCCAAAGCTGCAAGAAGAGCTCTTCTCTCTGCGCTCATGCTCTCAGGCATTGTGAGAATAAGCTTATATCCCTTTACGGCGCAGGTAAAGGCAAGTCCCACACCTGTATTTCCGCTTGTAGGCTCTATAACGGTTGCTCCTTTTTTAAGAAGACCTTTCTTTTCTGCATCTTCAATCATGGCAAAACCTACTCTGTCCTTGGCGCTTCCAAGGGGATTAAATGATTCCACTTTTGCCACAACCTCAGCTCCGTCTTCCGAAAAACTGTTAAGACGAACAAGAGGGGTTCTGCCGATAAGCTGTGTAATATTATCCGCTATTCTTTCCATATATAAATATCTCCTTTCGTTTATGTTCTCTATTTTATTTATGATTACTGCTTTTTTCTCCTATTTTTCTTTCAGTACCCTTCACAAGACTTTTAATATTTCGTCTGTGCCTGAAAAACGCCATAGCCGTTATTACAGCGGCAACCGTATACATTTCAATCAGCTGCATCTGGGATAGATTCCATTTACCGGAAAATCCGTAAATAATCACACCCGCTAAAAATTCAGCCGCAAGAAGCAGTGAACCTAACGAGACATATTTAGTGATTCCCACAGCAGCGCCGAAGGTAGCAAAAGCTATAAGAGAAAGAACCGGGTCGATGGTTAAAATGAGTCCGGCCGTTGAAGCTATACCCTTTCCCCCACGGAATTTAAGGTAAAAGGGAAAATTGTGTCCAAGTACCACACCTAAACCTGTATAAACAGTAAGCAAAGGCATAAGAGAAGCGTATCCCTGCGAAAAAATCAGCCGCACTGCTACCACTGCCAGAATGCATTTAAGACAATCTCCCATAAAGGTTACAACCCCTGCCTTTGTCCCCAGAGTCCTCAAAGCATTGGTTGTCCCTGCATTTCCGCTGCCGTGCTCCCTTATATCTATGCCCTTGATTCTTCCGTAAATATATCCAGTCTGAAAAAGACCGAAAATATATCCTATCAGTACACAAAACAGTCGTACCATAGACCCACTCCTTTATCAGTGGAATTTGACTATCTCCTCGAAATCCTTTCTCACCTTTGTTCTGAGCTTGTCGTCATCTGCCGCATATCCGACACATATTACAAGCCTTACTCTTTTATTCTTCGGTATATCGAGAAGCTCTTTTATCTTGCCCTCATCAAAGCATCCTGTAATACAGGTTGAAAGTCCCATATCACAGGCAGCAAGGCAAAAATGAGCAGTCGCTAATCCTATATCAATTGAAGCATATTCCTGAGAACCGATTTTTCCCGCAATTCTCGCAATAAGCTTTGCCTTTTCCTCTACTACAACTACAAAAGCGGGACACTTTTCTGCAAATTTATTCAAACCGAACTTTTGAAGATATAATCCCATAAGCTTTGCTTTGTCATGGGAAAGTACACCATGGAAACTCCAGGGCTGTGAATTGCAGGCTGACGGCGCAATTCTCGCAGCTTCAAGACATGCTGTGAGATCCTCACGGCTCACCTTTTTATCAGGATTATAATTGCGGCAGCTTTGACGTGCCGAAGCAAGTGAATAAAATGAATCCATAAAAAATTCCTCCTTAACGGAAACTGTGACATTAATGTTTTTATTTATATTAATTACATTATGACACAAAGGAGAAATTTGGGCAATAAAAATTTAAATCGCAGCAGCGTATTCCTGCACATATCAAAGGTGAATTTCTCCGTCTGAATAAAGTCCACAGGCGGCAATAACGGCGCACACTCCCAAGAACTCATAAGGCGATTCCGACAGATCAGGAGCGGCAGTTACCGGTATTTCACAAGGCTCGGCAGTAGTTCCGTCAATACATGTAAATGGATGCTGTATGCTCACACAGGGCCGCTCCATTTCGGTACTTGAAAAAGCAATGCTGCACTGGGATGAAAAGCCATAAGTTATGCAGTGAGGACATACAGGCGCATCTGGAGCAATTACAGTATAGTTCCCCTTTTGTCCGAAATTTTCGGGAACCTCCTCAGTGGAGTTAAAAAAGACAATGCAGCGGGGCGAATAGATTTTCGGAGGCGTTTTCCAGTGAGAAACAGAAAAACAGGGTTTTCCCGAGGAATGAAAAGTAAAAGTTTTGCCTGTAATATGAATCACCCCTCCGTAATGGGAAAGAGCTTTACAGATCTTGAGACCTATCCCTGCACAGTCATCACCGATAAGAAATACGTTCACCATTGCCGCAGCACCTTTTCTTTCTCAAATTTACCTTATTCTGAAATAGCTTTTGCCTTGCTTTTACTTTTATTCCCGGCATTAGGTAAATTTTTGAAAATTTTCCTCTGCAACAAATCGAGAAATAAATTCAGAAACAAGTAAAGCCGCAGTCCTTTACAGTCTGCGGCTTTTAAAAACTATTCTATTTTATTTCTCAGAACAGAATTCTACCTTTTTGCCTTCCAAAATCATGTTTGTAGTACGCACAGCGCACATTTTTCCGCACATGGAGCAAGTATGTCTTTCTGAAGGCGGAGTGCTCTCATAATATTTTCTTGCCTTTTCAGGATCCAATGCCAAGGAGAACATCTCATCCCAGTCAACACGATGACGGGCATCGGACATCTTATTATCGATATCCCTTGCTCCGGGAATACCCTTAGCTATATCAGCTGCGTGGGCTGCGATCAGACTTGCGATAATACCCTCTTTAACATCATTTACATCAGGCAGACGAAGATGCTCAGCGGGAGTTACATAGCAGAGGAAATCTGCTCCGCTTGCAGCGGCAATGGCTCCTCCGATAGCTGATGTTATATGATCATAGCCGGGAGCAATATCTGTTACAAGGGGTCCGAGAACATAGAAAGGCGCATTGTGGCAAAGTCTTTTCTGAAGTGCCATGTTTGCGGCAATCTCATTCATAGCCATATGTCCCGGTCCCTCTACCATGACCTGTACATCCTTTTCCCATGCACGTTTTGTAAGATTGCCCAGCTCAATAAGCTCGCCTATCTGAGCGGCATCGGTGCTGTCATCAATGCATCCCGGACGAAGAGCATCGCCAAGGCTTATTGTAACATCATACTCTCTGAGGATTTCGAGAACCTCATCATAATATTCAAAGAATGGGTTTTCGTTTCCTGTCATCTCCATCCATGCAAAAAGCAGAGATCCGCCTCTTGAAACAATGTTCATTCTTCTGCCCTCACGACGGAAAGCCTCAACACTGCGTCTGTTTATACCTGCATGGATTGTCATGAAATCAACGCCTTCTTCGGCATGAGCTCTTATTACCTTGAGAAAATCCTGAGCGGATATCTCGAGCAAATCCTTATCAAGATAGCCGATGGCGTCATACATGGGCACTGTACCTATCATGGCAGGTGATTTTGCTATAAGCTCACGGCGGAAAGTATTTGTTTTACCGTAGTTACTTAAATCCATTATGGCGTGTGCACCATATTTTATTGCCATATCAACCTTTTCCATTTCAACGCTGTAATCCTTACAGTCCCCTGAAATACCAAGGTTTACATTTATTTTTGTTTTAAGTCCTGTTCCCACTCCCTCAGGAGAAAGGGCTTTGTGATTGATATTTGCAGGAATTGCCACTTCTCCCTTAGCTACAAGAGCCATAACTTTTTCAGCAGGAAGATTTTCCTTTTTGGCAACTGCTTCAATTTCAGGTGTGATTATACCTTTTTTTGCCGCTTCCATTTGCGTTTTGTAATTTCTCATATCTCTTTTCCTTTCTTTCGGATATCGCTTTTTGCGGCAAAAGAAAAACGACACCTGACAGGTGCCGTACTAAAAAGCTGCTCCCTACGCCAGTATTAACTAACAGGTTCAAAGGGTCAGGTTTTAACCTTCTCAACTCCTAAGAGTCCCCCCGCAAACAATATCCTTTTTTGTAATTTTATCCTGTTTTTTCCTTTATGTCAACAATTGCATCCAAAATAAGAAAAATTTTATTGATTTTATTATAATCATTACCGGATTAGTACAAAACAAAAGGCGTGAACTATAAGCTCACACCATCTGAAGAATATCCTCTTTTTACTGCTGACTCATCATTTATGATAGAGAACTGTTGTAATGTTGTTTTCTCCTTTGAATTGATGAATACCGCATCAGTTAAATACTTTTAAACATCGCCATTGTAGAAACAAACCGCAGTCCTGACCTTACTTACAGCATTTATTGTAATTTACATCAAAGGCAATATTATCTGAAAGCACTTTCTGCCCAATAATCCACACTGTACCTTTCTTTTATCCTTTCTCAAATATTGGATTATTACAGCATTTTTTCTGCTCTCATTTAGTATAACGATTTAAAAATAGCTTTTGTGACATAATGTCGCAAATTTATTAATTTTTATCATTTATTACATATATTTTATTTTTATGTACTCTTATTACATCACATTATCAGTTAATTTGTATTTTGCGAACACGTTCATTTAATGTATAACCCTTCCGCTCCACACATATAAATTAGTGGAACGTCGCCCTTTGAGGCAAATAAGGAGGGTCTGTTTTGAAAGGCATTGTTGAAGAAAGAGCCGTTCTGCTGGGAGAATATATAATAGAAAACGAAGCTACGGTGCGCTCAGCAGCAAAGAAATTTGGAGTAAGCAAATCTACGGTACATATGGATGTAATAAAATAGAACGTTTAATTTGGAGTATTAAATGAAAAAGTAACAGCGTCGTACTTTATTCGTACGGCGCTGTTTTTAGTTATACAAAAAACTAAAGGGCAGGCTTTCACCTGCCCTTTAATTAAGTAGTCACACTACATTAAACAAAACTGCTTACGGTCACATATTATTTCCTTTGATTTTTGTTTTATAAATACGCTATCATAATTATAATAACAAATAGTTTTTACCCAGAATATAAACACTTATTTGAGCTTGTTATTATATTTTGAAATCCAACAACCTTAAAATTCTACGCTCATCTAAAGAGTCGGCAGAAATTTGAGTTATGTCATTAATGCGAATATATGTAACCCCATCGTCTTGTCCGTCGTCATTCACTTGACTTATTTTACATGTATTTTCATTTATTTCTTCAACAAATCCTATTATATCATATGTTCCGCTATCTAATAGTTCAATTGAAATAATAATCTTTTCTTTCAATAACAAATTTAACAGTAACTCTATAAGATTATTATTCTCTATTGAATCTATATCAAATTTACATAAAAAGTTTTTGTCATTAATTAATCTGTTCATACGAGCAGTATAGAGATCATCATATTCAACCCGTAGAATATTGTCAATTTTAATCAACAACAATCCATCATATTCACCATCAGGTGAAAACGAAAAAAATATGATATGCATTTCATCTATTTTCAAAATTTTTCCAAAAACAAATTTTGAAGTATCTTGAAAGTTAATGTACAAAGAACATAATTTTTGATTTTCTTTAAGTTCTTCCAATATTCTTTTCATATTTACCTCCATATTAAGCAATTACTTTTCTAAAGTTTTCCCATACAATAGGTCCAAGTACACCCAATAACGCATCATCCACTGCACCAACTACTGTTGTATCATTTGCTATTATATATATACAAACAGCGGAAGTCGCAACAAAAGCAGCAGAATAAATAAGACGTTGTTTTATTTCAGGTGAAATAAAGTTAGAGGGTCTTCTTTTATTTGGATTAGGTTTACGTCTTGCATCACCTTTTTCTCCTATTTGGTCTCTTTGTTTTCTAGCTTGTCCTTTTTCGTGTTTAGCTCTATTTGCAGGATTAGTAGTGCCTTTTTTTCTATGTTCTGCTGAAAAAATTATATTATTCTCATTTGATGCATTTTCATGTTCTACAGTGCGATGTCCGTCAGATGAAAACAAAAATGCCATTCCAAACGCCAAAGCTCCAACACCTACGACAATTGCGGCAATACATAATTCACCGTTTGAATCCAAATTATTAACCGGATTATTCAAACAATATACAAACATATTTTTGTCCAGCATGCCTTGCCCTGTTTGCACATAACCATCCGCATTCAAAAACCTGCTCATCTCTGGGGCATAGTATCTGGTGTTGAGATAATACCACCCAGTCTCACCATCGTAGTAATAGCTTCTGTAACGGATTGGGTTAAGGTTGGCAATCTCTGTATTACCTGTTGTTTCAATGAGTTTGCCCCAGTCATCGTAATAGTAATTTGCTATTACTTTGCCTGTGCTGTCGGTTATAGCTACAACATCATTCTGAGCATTCTTTACATAGAAATATTCTGTGCCGTTATAGATGAATCCGAAGATATCTGCGTTGTTATCGTACATAAAATAGATAACTTCGTTTCCGTTTTTTTGACCCGCAAGGATACCACCGTTATAGAAATACTCCGTTGTTGTTCCGTTTACAGTCTTTGAAACTCTCTGCCCGTCTCCGTTATAGGCGAAAGAAATATTGTTATCGAGATACTAAAGGGCAGGCTTTCACCTGCCCTTAAATTAGTCACACGCTGTTAAACACAACGAGTTGCAATTACATATTATTTACTTTGATTTTTGTTTGCAAAATATCCTACTATCATTATAGAAACAACAAAAACCGGCACACTTGCAAACATTAATATGTGACAAATTTCATCTAAAGTAGTACCGGGCATATATTCAGATACTACTCGCTGTGCTATGTAAAAACAAAATGTAATTATGCAAATGTAGTATCCCCATTTCCACGTTTTTTGCGATTCTTTTAATATGAATAATCCTACAATGCATAAAACAATTGCCGCAATCAAAAAAATAACATACTCAGCTAAACTCATTGAATTGATTATGTGAAACATAAATTAACTCCTAACTTTTAATATCCTATCCATTCTTCTTTTAGGCCATCTTCGATGTAAGAAAGACCAACCCCTACACCAACGCTAACTCCAATCACCATCACAACCGGCATATTGCAAGCCGACAGCATAACTCCAGCCAAAACTCCAACACCAGCCATACCAATTGTTATTAAATTTGCTTTAGTAAAGTTTTCAAAAGAATTTCCATACGTTATAAAATTATTTACGATATCGACCCCTACAGATACAGCTGAAACAACACCTACTGTCTTTGAAAAAGCTTTCAAACGTGACAACGACGGATTTTTGGGAACAAATTTTGAGACAGATGGTCCTTTGGGTATTTTATACACAACCTCTTTCATTGGTTCATATGTGTTTTGAATTTTATTATCAGCTATTGCATCACCGGCTGTAACTGCTGATGATTTTCCAATGGCAGATATGGCTTTCACAAAAGAGGTGGATTTTATCCAAGAAACAGCATTATTATATTTTTGCTTAATCCAGTTAAAAACTTTACCCTGTCCATTATCATCAAAACAGTTAATTGGATTATTTGAACAATAAGCAAAGATGTTATAAGCGTTTATATCCTGATTAACGCCTGCTACACTATCCGCATTCAAGAACCTGCTCATCTCAGGAGCATAATAACGTGTGTTGAGATAATACCACCCGGTTTCGCTATCATAGTAATAGCTTCTGTAACGGATTGGGTTAAGGTTGGCAATCTCTGTATTACCTGTTGTTTCAATGAGTTTGCCCCAGTCATCGTAATAGTAATTTGCTATTACTTTGCCTGTGCTGTCGGTTATAGCTACAACATCATTCTGAGCATTCTTTACATAGAAATATTCTGTGCCGTTATAGATGAATCCGAAGATATCTGCGTTGTTATCGTACATAAAATAGATTACATCGTTTCCGCTTTTTTGAGCTGAGAGAACATTTGCGTTATAGTAGAACTGGATTACCTTGCCGTTTACTGTTTTTGAAAGTCTCTTTTGTAATAGAAACAGTCGGCAAGGATTCTCACCAACTGTTTCTTTACTTAAAAACTAAAACGCAAAACTTAGCTTTTATAAGTACATAAAATGTTTGCAGATAGTATATGTGCCAGTAAACAGCTGCTCAGATACCACCGTACTTGTCAAAAGTCTCCAAAAACCTTTCTAGAATCATTACATTCTGATAGTCTGCCTTTTGTCCCCAAAAGGCGATGCTTGCTGGTATTATGTATTTGTTGTATGGCAACAATCACCGGATGGGGTCTCCCACTCTGGTTTGCTAATGTCTATCATCTTAGCAAGCAATGCGATTGTAGCCACAATCGCAATTCAGGGATTCCCCCGAACCCCAGTAAAAGCATAGCTTGTAAGAACGAGAGACATGATCATTTCTTACGCAACTTTAAAAACTTAAATATAATCACTGAAACAACTATTGCAACGAACATAATAACAGTAATAAATATAATAATTGTTTTCGTCATCTTGGCATTGTTTACATCATAAAGTATTGTTTGATTTCCTTGATCATCCACAGTAATAAGTTGCGAATAAGATGATGCAAAAATATTAAACAAGCCCATATTGTTTTTTATTATGTATTTGTAATTGCCAACCGTTCGTTGAGTTGAAAAAATAGAGTGATTCCAGTAAGAATTATTATTAGTTGTATTTTCTATTTCTTGCAGTTCCAAAATCGTACCATTCTCGTCAACCAAGGCTGCAACATCACTTCTTACAAAATAAATAATTAGATTGTTTCCATCCCATTCAACGCCAAAACTTTGATTACAATTAAAATTATAACCATACTTATAATCCCCACTTGAATTATATACTGATACGCTTTTTCGTGAAGAATCACTTGTGCCTATTGCAATTAATCCATCTTCATTTACATCAAAGCATAGAATGCTATTTTTAGTGGGTTCTTTTTCTTCTTTAACTAATTGAATATTAGATAAAAAAGTTTTTTGATCCTCAGTCTTCATAGTTTGCATTGAAAAGCCTGTATTCATAGCCAAAACACCCGTGCTTCCGCCACATACATATAATAAAGCGACAAAAAACAACATAAAGAATCTTTTCTTCCTCATATTCACCACTCCATTATTTTAACATATATACCTTTTGCAACATCAAAAACGTTAAATTGGGTTTGATTCCACGTTGCGGTTTCTCCCCATTCGATATGGATTTCTCCGCCTGGGGTTCCAAATCCCACATTAGTCGTGGCACCATAATATGTTTTATTCCGTTCAGTATCAGGTATAATATTAAAATCTCCTCCCGCAGCAATAGGGACTCCACATACAGGAAAACCGGCCGAGCCGCCTATCTGGTATCCAGGTCCTTCTAATTTCTTGATGTTTGGCGCATTTGTTACTGTTTGATATGCAGTAATTGAAGCTCCTGGCAATCCCCCAGTGACGCCTCCGGAAAAGTTCCCCTGAATTGCGACATTTCCTTTTGTATCAATAGATACTCCGACTTGCAAATTAAAACTAAAACCACTTGGAGACCAACTTACATTTATTCCATGAGAATAAGTTGCGTTTACCTTAGATAAGGTTTTTTGAACTTTTTTTACTACTGGCTTAACAACATTCTTTGCAATCCATTTTATTGCATTTTTAATAATCCAATGTCCGGACGGATCAGAATTATTCACAGGATTGTTTGCAGCATACATAAACAAATTATTGCCAAGTACTCCTGCACCGCCATCTGCGATTGTATCCGCATTAATAAACCGACAAGTCTCCGGATCGTAATAACGGCTAGATACATAGTACAATCCTGTCTCCGAATCATAGTAATAGCTTCTGTAACGGATTGGATTAAGGTTGGCAATCTCTGTATTACCTGTTGTTTCAATGAGTTTGCCCCAGTCAT
>CATXDC010000019.1 GCA_958366985.1 uncultured Oscillospiraceae bacterium | reverse complement strand
GCCGACTTCTGGAATTTAACGGCGACGGTGCAACATACATGGGATGGGATTCTAACCAGAATACGCCGGTGTGCATAAGAGAATTCCTGCCTGACGCAATCTCTCAGAGAGATGCCGATACCCTTGAGCTTAAACCTCAGGAGGGTTCAGAGGCAGTTTTCAGCGACTGCTATCAGAGCTTCCTTGAGCTTTGGCGCAAACTTGTGAGAATGAGAGGTCTCACAGCACTTATTTCCGCTTTTGACATAGTCGAGGACTACGGTACAGCTTACGCTGTGTCTGAACATATTGAGGGCATAACTCTCAGGGATTATCTTCTTCAGAGCAAAAACGGATATATTTCCTGGGAACAGGCTCGTGCAATGTTCATGCCTGTGCTTTCCACTCTCGGAACACTCCATACAGCAGGCATCATTCACAGAGGTATTTCTCCCTCAACGCTTTTAATCGGCAATGATAATAAAGTTCGTATAACAGGCTTCAGCATAGGTCAGGCAAGAACTGCCAGAGGCGATATAACAGCCCAGCTTTTCCCCGGCTATGCAGCCATTGAACAGTACGGCTTTGAAGGCAGACAGGGTCCCTGGACCGACATCTATGCTTTCGCCGCTGTTCTTTACAGAGCTCTTATAGGCAGCACTCCCATTGAGGCAACCTCAAGAGTTACCAACGATAAAATGATGATTCCCGGCAAATTTGCAGAGCAGATTCCAGCTTATGTAATAAATGCAATCATCAACGCCATGCAGATTCTTCCCGAGGACAGAACTCATACTGTTGACCAGCTCAGAGGCGAGCTTTCTGCAGCATCGAGTATGTCAGGGGGCTACACCGCCGGTCTTCCTTATACAAAGGAAGAAGAGGAACCTGTTAAAAAACAGAAGCAGGGCATGAGCAAGGAAAATAAGAAAATAGCGGTTAAGGCAGGACTGCTCAGTGCAGTAGCATGTATTGCCATTATTATAGTGGTCGTACTTATTGCTTTCCGTGAAGATATTTTCAATAAAGACGGCAGCGAGGATTTACTTCCTTCCGGAAGTGTTACTGAACAGCAGGTTAAGATACCCAATTTCGTAGGTCAGTATTATTCTACTATCCGTGCAACTGCCAGCTGGAATGCAACCTATGACTTTACAGTCAAAGAGGAATACAGCGACAGCGTTACTGAGGGTATGGTTATTTCTCAGAGCCCTGATGCCGATTCAACTGAAACTCTTCCTGCAAACGGAAAAATTAAAGTCACTCTTGTAGTAAGCAAGGGTCTTAAAGTTGCCAAAATCCCCAATGTTGTAAATTCAAAGTATGAAGATGCAGTTAAAGCTCTCGAAAAAGAAGGCTTTACAAACATTACAAAAGTTTTAAAGGTAAACGACGGCACTCATGAGGCAGGTACAGTATTCTCCATTACTCCCTCAGATTTCGATAAGGAGTACCGTGTTGACGAGAAAATCTTCATCCAGGTTTGGGATGAACCTGCCACTGCATCGGAAACTGCGCCCACAGATGCACCAGCCGGTGATACATCTACCACCGCAGCTGCACCTGAGCAGGATGCCGCCCAGTAAGTTTTATAAAGAAATTTTAAATTGCCGCTTCGTTAACTGCGTTGCGGCAATTGCTATGAAAGGAGCATGACTGATGTTAAACGTAAGAAATTTTTCTGAAAAAGACCGTGATACTTACATTGATATGAGTAAAGATTTTTACAGCGGTGACAGCGCCATTGCCCCTGTTTCAGACGAAAATTTTTCCAAAACCTTCTCGGCCGTTTTAAGCGGTGACAAAGGCGTAAGAGGATGCATAATAGAGAAAGACGGCGAAACTGCCGGATACGCTCTTCTCCCCTACTTCTGGAGCTGTGAAGCCGGAGGCACAACTGTGGTTCTCGATGAGCTCTATATTCTCCCTCAGTTCAGAGGTTCAGGACTCGGCTCAGAGTTTATGAATTGGCTTTTAAAGGAATATGAAAACACTCCTAGAATACGCCTTGAGGTATGCCACGCAAATCTTCGGGTAAAACATCTTTATGAAAGATTCGGATTCGAAGAACTGCCATACATTCAGATGACTAAAGACAAAACCCTTTAAGGAGGGAAAAATATGTTTGTAGATAAAGTTAAAATTAAAATCAAAGCCGGTGACGGAGGAAACGGAGCGGTTTCTTTCCACCGTGAAAAATACATCGCCTCAGGAGGTCCCGACGGCGGTGACGGAGGAAGAGGCGGAAACATCATATTTGTAGCCGACTCAAACCTCTCCACTCTTGCGGATTTCCGATATAAGAGAAAATACACAGCTTCATCAGGTCAGAACGGCTCTGCCGGAAGAAGGAACGGCAAAAAGGGCGAAGATCTTATAATCAGAGTTCCCAAGGGAACCGTCATCCGTGAAGCTGAGACAAATACCATTATGGCTGATATGTCCGGGGACGAGCCTTTTATCGCCGCAAAAGGCGGAAGAGGCGGCTGGGGCAATCCTCATTTTGCCACACCCACAAGACAGACTCCCCGCTTTGCCAAAAACGGAACTCCCGGCGAGGAATGGGAAGTTATTCTGGAGCTCAAACTCCTTGCCGATGTGGGACTTATCGGTTTCCCCAACGTCGGCAAATCCACACTCGTTTCCGTTGTCAGCGCAGCAAAACCAATTATAGCGGACTATCACTTTACCACAATCACACCTGTTTTAGGTGTTGTAACTCACCGTGACACCTCCTTCGTAATGGCTGATATTCCCGGACTTATTGAGGGAGCCAGTGAGGGAATCGGTCTCGGCCACGAATTTTTGCGTCACGTTGAACGCTGCCGTATGCTGGTACACGTTGTAGATGTCTCAGGCAGTGAGGGCAGAGATCCAATTGAGGACTTTGAAATAATCAACCGTGAGCTTGCCGACTTTAACAAAGAGCTTTCAGAGCGTCCCCAGATAGTTGCAGGCAACAAGATAGACCTTGCAGAGGACGACGTAAAGGAAAGATTCATTAAATATGTAACCGACAAGGGCTATGAGTTTTATCCCATTTGTGCTCCGATTTTAGAAGGCACAACAGAGCTTCTTGACGCAGTTTGCAGAAAGCTCAAAGACTTGCCTCCCATCGTCCGTTACGAAAGCAGCGAAATCCCACTTGAAGCTCTTGAGAGCAAAGCTGGTGAAACCTTTACAATTACAGTACAGGACGGCATCTACTTTGTAGACGCTCCGAAGCTTGTACCTGTACTTTCGAGAGTTGACCTTGACGACTATGAGTCTCTCCAATATTTCCAGAGAGTTTTAAGGTCATCAGGTATTATTGATGCTCTTCTCGAAAAGGGTATACAGGAGGGTGACACCGTAAGCCTTTATGATATTGAATTCGAGTTTGTAAACTGACGGGGTGAAAAAATGGAAACACTTTCAGGAAAATCCTGCGATCCCCTTCAGCTAAGCTCTCTCTCCCTTGCCTTTGTAGGCGATACTGTTTATGATCTTCTTGTACGTGAATCTCTCATTACAGATGCAAACAGACCAGTAAACGCTCTTCACAAGCTTGCAGTGGAACAGGTAAAGGCATCTGCTCAGGCAAAAGCCATAAAGGACATTCTTCCCATGCTTTCAGAAGAGGAAGAAGCAGTTTTTAAAAGAGCACGAAATACAAGGACAAATCATTTGCCTAAAAACTCAAACCCGGCCGACTATCACTATGCTACGGGACTTGAAGCCCTTTTCGGTTACCTGTACCTGAAAGGTGAAACTCAGCGTATCCGTGAAATTTTCCGTTTGATAAACGACAGGTAACGGCATATAATATTTGGTGTGCAGATCTTAAGGTCTGTTTTTGAAAATTTATTTATCAGCGCAGTTATCCCTTAATAAGTCTTTTCTATGAAAAAATATTTTACGGCGGTGATTCAGCGTGAAAAAATCAACCAAATTTACTTCTCCCGGACGCAGCAGAGTAAGAGAGATAATAACTCATCTTATTTTCTGTACCGCAGGATGCTTTCTCTATTCCGTGGGCGTAAATATGTTTACTGCTCCCAATCAGATAGCTCCCGGCGGTGCAACAGGTCTTGCAATAGTTATTAACTATGTTGCCGACGTTATACCTATTGGTACAGCAAACCTTTTAATTAATATCCCTCTTTTCCTACTTGCATGGAAATTCCTGGGATTCAAATTTATCGTAGGCTCTGCCGGTGTTACGGTTCTGCTTTCGGCAATGCTCGATATAACCGGAGCCTTTCTTCCCGCTTATCAGGGAAATGAGCTCCTTGCCTGTCTTTTCGGCGGCGTACTCAACGGCGCAGGCCTTGCCCTCATACTTATGAGAGGCTTTACCTCCGGCGGCACCGACATTATGGGCAGACTTTTCCGTCTGAAATGGCCCCATATCTCAATGGGCCGTGTTATACTCGCTGCCGATTTAATGGTTATCGCCATTTCAGGTATTGTCTTTAAGAGCATTGAAAGCGTCCTTTACGCTATCATCACTGTTTTTGTAAGCTCCAGAGCCATTGACTATATCTTATACGGTACAGGCAACGGCAAAATGCTCATGGTATTTACAGAGCACGCCGACGATATCGCAAAGGCTATCACCGGTCAGACTCCAAGAGGCGTTTCCATTCTTCCCGTTAAAGGCGGATATACAGGCAAGGATAAAAACATGGTCATTTGCGCTGTACGAAGCAGCGAAGTTTCAAGAATCAACAAAATCATCAATTCCGTTGACCCCAACACATTCACTATTATCAGCGAAGCAGGTGAAATTCTCGGTGAGGGCTTTAAGTCTGCCGATGAAAATAATCCCTGATGCAAAAGTACAGTTTTAGTATATTTGCAAAGGTTTATATAATGTGATAAAATAAAGAAGTATATTTTTTCAGGAGGATTTTATATGTCGGGACATTCAAAATGGAGTACAATTAAACGTAAAAAAGAAAAAACCGACGGTCAGCGTGCCAAGGTTTTCACTAAAATAGGCAGGGAAATCGCCGTTGCAGTTCGTGAAGGCGGTCCCGATCCGTCATCTAACTCAAAGCTTAAGGATGTTATCGCAAAGGCTAAGGCTAACAACGTTCCCAACGACAACATCGAGAGAATCATCAAAAAGGCATCCGGCGACGGAAATGCCGACAACTACGAAGAAATCGTATACGAGGGATACGGTCCCTCAGGTATAGCTGTTATTGTTGAGGCTCTTACAGATAACCGCAACCGTACAGCTGCTGACGTTCGTCACTATTTCGACAAGTACGGCGGAAACATGGGTCAGACAGGCTGCGTTTCCTTTATGTTCACAAAGCAGGGCGTTATCCTTATTGAGAAAGAGGACGTAGACGAGGAAAAACTTATGGAAGATGCTCTTGAAGCAGGTGCTTCCGATTTCCTTACAGACGATGATGTTTTCGATATCAGAACTGAGGTATCCGATTTAGGCGCAGTAAGAGATGCTCTTGAAGCAGCCGGATACACCTTCGTTTCAGCAGAGGTTGAATATGTTCCCAGTACATACACAACCCTTACAAACGAGGACGATATAAAGAACATGAGCAAGATGCTTGAGATGTTCGAGGATAACGACGACGTTCAGGCAGTATGGCACAACTGGGAAAACGAAGAATAATAAAAAGAGGCGTTCGATTGAACGCCTTATTTTTTTGCAATTAAAGACTTCTTTGTTTGACGTTTGTCTATATTTTAGACTTAAAATATACTAATTTAGGTTACTAATATTGTTCTGAAATATACTCTTTAACATAGGTAAACCCAATATGTTGTTACTTATTGCTTGACTTTTTCCATATATTGTGATATTCTTATGCCAGAAAAAGTTTTCAAAAACTTTTTCATCCAAAGTCCCGATAATGGGACTCTGAGGTGAAAAATGTCGAACATTTGTATTGACATTTGATTTTGGTGTGGTATAATACCAATTGTAAGTGAGGAACAAATGTTCACCGAATGTTCATTTAGGAGGTCTGCATTATGGCAACAGGATCTGTTTTAACAATAATATTTGCACTGGTCGCAGGAGGACTGCTGGTTTTCGGATATATGCATGAAGAGAAAGTTATCGAGTTTGAAGACAAGCTTGCTCATTCTATTGCAAAGGCTATTATCTCTTCGCGTAAGGTTAAAGCTGCTGAAAAAACTAACGACACGGTTTCCGTTTCAAGCAACACAAAGCCCCTGACAATCAAAAGACGCAGAGCAGTAAGCACAGGTTCTGATTCCGGCAGAGCGGCTTAAGTTTTTGCAAAAATCAATTTGAATTATCCTCTTTTATAACTGCATTTATATAACAGAAAAAAGCAGCTTCACAGCTGCTTTTTTTCTGTTTCGGAGGAGAAATTCCAATACATTTTTCACAATTTATTCTTTTGGCGTTTAAAAACTGTAAATTTTTTCTGTCGGTTTTTAGGTAAAACTTATAAATGTAAAAGCTCTCAGATTTTTTAATTTAGACAATTTACAGATTATTCATTGACATTTTATTCCCGGTTGTTTATAATCAGTTTGAACGCAAAAGAAAACTGAAATTAACGGAGGTGTTTCTTATGGATTTCATTAAAAAGCTCTTAAAGGTTCTGGCAGTTGTCGCTGCAATTGCAGGTGTAGCCGCAGCCGTTTACTACGCTGTAAATAAGTTCATGGCTAAGAAAAAGGCTATCCCTCATGATGAATATGAGAACTATGTTTCATGCTCCTGCTGTGATGACGAGTTCGTCTCCGAAACAACAGTTGCTTAAAATTTAACAAACGAAATACCGTCTGTACTTACAAAGTACAGACGGCTTTTTGTTTTTACGGTATTTTATTTGATTTGCAGTGATACAAAGCCTTGACTTATTTATCGCCGTTTACAGCTTCTTTTTCCGCAGCCGCGGCTTTTCTCATTTCTTTTCTCTGTCCGGGAAGTATTTTGAAAATAATAAACACAAGTGCCGAAACGCCCATGAGTATGGGATAATAAAGATTTGGTATTATTTCAACGGGAGTAATAGCGGCAAGGCTTGCAGCTGTAAGAAGCTGTGCGCCGTAAGGGATAATTCCCTGGAAAACCGAGGTAAATATATCAAGAAGTGATGCAACGGTTTTGTTTTTCACTCCGTATTCGTCGCCGATTTCCTTAGCTATGGGAGCTGCTATAACTATGGCGATGGTATTATTTGCAGTGCAGATATCCACAAGGGAGGCAAGTCCGGCAATTCCAAGCTCTGCTCCCCTTGTAGTGCGAACTCTTGAGCGAATTGCATTGAGGATAAACTGTATTCCTCCGTTCTCCTTTACAAGGGATACGACTCCTGCCACAATAAGGGAGATTATTGAAATATCGTACATGGACATTATGCCGTCGCCGAGAATTTTAAACATTTCGAGGAATGTGAATTTTTGCACAATGAGTATTCCCACAATTGCGGAAGCCACTATACCGCTGCCGAGAACTACAAATACGTTAAATCCTATCAAAGCGCCTACCAAAACTATCAGATATGGAAGAATCTGGAAAAAGTTATAGGACAAATCACCCTGAACTGAATAATTTCCGCCGCTTGCTTTAAGCACAAGAAGCACTACGGTTATTATTGCAGCAGGAAGAACAATGAGAAAATTCTGCTTGAATTTATCCTTCATCTCACAGCCCTGAGTACGGCAGGCTGCAATAGTTGTATCTGAAATCATGGAAAGATTGTCGCCGAACATTGCTCCGCACACTACGGCACCTACACACAGTGCAATGGGCATACCTGTTTTTGCAGAAATACCAACTGCAATAGGTGTAAGGGCGGTAATTGTTCCAACAGATGTTCCCATAGAGGTTGAAATAAAACAGCCTATTACAAATACACCAAGCACTGCAAGACCCGAGGGCAAAACAGAAAGTCCGAAATTAACTGTACTTTCCACACCGCCGGCGGCTTTGACGATTCCGCTGAAAGCACCTGCAAAAATGAAAATGAGTATCATAGTAACTACATTGGTATCTCCTGCGCCTCTTGCAAAAACCGCCATTTTTTCTTCAAAGTTAAGCTTTCTGTTTTGAAGCAAAGCCACAATCAAAGCTACTACAAAGCCTACAATCGCAGGCATACTGTAAAAGTCACCTGAAACAATTCCGATTACGGCAAAAAGCACCAAAAATACGGCAATGGGCAGAAGCGCCGCTACATTGCCCTTTTCCGCTTTTCCTTTTTTCTTGTCCATTCTCTTCCACTCCCCGTACAATTTAACTTTAATAAGTATAGAATAATATATTACTATATTTATTTGTTTTTTTCAATGAATTTTGTAGTTTTTGTTAAATTGTGGTTTATGAGTATTATTTATACTGAAAAGTAAGAAATTTTTGGATTAAGAAAAAAGGAATTGCGTCAAATTTTACCGTACTATATACATTTTAATTTATTCAGCGTGAGCATTATAATTATATACTGCTGTCGGGGAGTTTTCCATGTCATTGGTACTCTCATCGTACAGGGTCATAAAATAACCATATTCTTCATTTGCGGCAAAGGCTTCCAGCTCCTCGTAACTTGCGTGTACAGTAAATAAATAATGATATGTTTCGCCGTCAAAATAAGTTTCGTAGGCGGTGGTATATCCGATGTTTGAAAGTCTTTCGCACTCTTCTTTTACCCCGCTGCTGTCAGGAGGCAGTTGTTCTTTGTCACTGAACACATCAATTATTACACGATACAGAACACTGTTTCCGTATTTATTCATAGCCTCCCGCAGCGGTATTGAAAAAGCAAATTCGCCGTTTTCGGGCACTGCATATGAAGCGGAGGGGACTCCCTTTACATCAAACGAAGAAATTACAGTTTTTTTGTTGCCGTCATAGATGTAATTATTAGGATAATTTCCAGCATCGGCATTTGCAGTTACAGAGGAATCACTGCTCGACCCGGTACTGCCGCCTTGAGATGATTGTGAATTTGTACTGTCGGTTGTCTCATTGCGATCAGTATATCCGTTTTCTCCCGCAATGACAGGCGGTGTTTTTTCAAGTGTTCCCCTTTGCCACACACCGAAGCTCAATAACACAGCAACACATATACAGCACACCGACGCTGTACGGATAATTACTTTTCTTTTATGTTTCTGCTTTGCAACATACTGCTCCCTGCGTTCCAGCAGGCTGTTTACCATATCATCACAACTCTTCATAAACAAAGCCCTCCTTTTCAAGTTTTGATTTCAAAGACTGCTTCGCCCGATAAAGGAGATTTTTAATTTGGCGGTCATTCTTTTTCAATGCTGTTGCCGCTTCTTTATTGGAAAACCCTTCAAAATATACAAGCCAAAGAATTGCCCTGTAATCTGTATCGAGCTCCGAAAGGGCTTTATGGACTTCGATTTTTCTCTCTTCCTTTATATAAGATTGTTCAAGGCTTTCTGCCTCGCTCAAATAGTTTTCCATATCTTCAATAGGTGTATTGAGCAGTTTGGAATTATGCCTCATATAATCAACTGCCACATTTCGCCCTATGGCATACAACCAGGATTTGAATGTGCTTTTGCCCGAATATCTCGGTTTTTTTGTCATAAGCCGAAAAAATGTATCCTCCGTCAATTCCTCAGCAATGAAAATATTATTAACGTAACCGTTCAAATAAAGAATAAGACCGTCTTTATAATCTCCAACGATTTCAGCGATCCCTTTGTCATCACCATCAAGGAAACGGCGGTAGCTACTTGCACCGTTATCCATTGATTTTCTCCTTTCTGAAATGGTTCTTTTTGACCCTTTCACTTATTAGTCGTATAAAAACATAAAAAGTCTCACATCAATTTTAACATTTTTTCGGCTTTTGAGCATAAAAACAGCGGCAGGGATTTTACCCCGCCGCTGTGAATCTGTTTACCAATTTTCATTATAGGAAAACATATCTGACTTCCTATGTTGTCGGAATCGATTAATTAAATATCAGTCATCTCTTCCGTCATCTTTGTCATCGTCGTAACGGTCATCGATGTCGTTTTTGTCATCCTGCTTATCGTCATAGAGCTCCTTGCTCATTGAAATAACCGCTCCGGTGACAGCGTTGATATCATAGTCATATTCCCATTTACCTGAAACAAACTCGATATCATACTTTGTAACTCCATCGTCACGCTCAAGCTCAGCGGAGATAACCTTTACTCCGGAAGCCGAAACTCCTGCGTGATTGAAAGCTGCTGCCTTGGCCTTTTCAACGCCGATAAGTGCTGTACCTGCTGAAGGCTGCGTGGAAGACGATGTGGGCTTTGTAGTGACTGTATCGTCGTCATCGTCATCATCCTTATCGTCCCTGTCATCTCTGTCATCATAGTCATTATCTTTATCTATTTCTGACTCGAAATGCTTTATCTTACCGGTCAATGCGTTGATTTCATACTCATACTCTTTGCCGTTTGCACGGAACTCAACATCGTACTCTACACCGTCTTCGTCAACGTCAAGTTTTACACTGATTCCCGTAGCTTTATCAGCTGTTACACCTGCATGTTTAAGTGCTGAGTAAAGTGCAGCTTCTCTTCCGATATAATCCTCCTGTGAAACAAGGGCATTGTCCTGCTCATTCCAGTCCTCGATGGCATCTTCGATATTCTCATGGATGCTGTCATCGTATTCGTAGCGGATAATCTTGCTTATATCGATATTTTTGCTTTCAACAAGAGCTGCTATTTCAGAAATTGTCATTTCAGAAAGTGCCTTTGCGTCAAGGTCGGGGGCAATGGTCAAAAGCTGACTGATGAAAACCGCCTTACCATAAGAAATACCATACTGCTTAACAAGATCTTCAGCGGATTTATCATCAGTTACAACCTGATTGAAAACAGTTGCGGAAACATTGTTGTCGCTGAGAGCTTTTCTTACATTACCTACAACCTGCTGACGGATTTTTTCTGCTTTTGCTGCATCGTCATTCTGAACGCTTACAAGTACGTTTTCATTTTTGACCTCAGTGAGATATCCTTTCTGAGCCATGGAGCCTATAAGGGCATTGACTACAACATCCATATCTGTATCTTTGAAGTCCATACCGTCTATAATGGCCTCGCCATCTTCGTTAAGAGGCTTTACGTCTTTTACTCTGTCGGTCTTTCCGGTTATAATCTCAACACTGGGATTTACATCTATTGTAATTTTGGATTCAGGCCTTGCATTGCCTGCGAAAAATGCGGCGCCGCTGAAAACTATGGCGATGGCCGCACAGGCGGCAATTATCTTTCCTGCTAATTTTTTCTTATTACTATTCATTGGCATTATGTTCGCCATCCTTTCGTCTTTTACGACGTCAGCGGACATCACCTTTTCAAGTACATCGGGAGTAGTTTCGGATACTGCTCTTTTAAGTCTTGCTTCTATTTCTCTATTTGTCATCCTAACTTCTCCTTTCTGTATTTTCAAGATGCTTTTTCAGCTTTGAAAGCGCCCTTGCATATTTTGATAAAACCGTGGAAAGCGGTAATTCGAGTATCATTGCAATCTCTCGGTGCTTTATTCCGGAAACTGCATGAAGCATTACAATCTGTCTTTCAGTATCGCTCAATATAGTAAATGCTCCCTCAAGCACAAGGCGGTCTTCCAGGTCGGATACCTGATCAAATCCGTCTTCGTCCACATCCTCACGTGGTGTAAGCTCCACTAGCTTCTTCTTTTGGCGGATTTTCATCAATGCACAGTTGCGTGCTATTGTGAATACCCAAGCCATTGGCTTACCCATCGGCTTATAAAGATGTGCACATTCCCTTATTTTAATGTAGGTATCCTGCATAACGTCCTCTGCGTCATGGTGATTTTTCAGTATAGACAGGATAAAGCCGTATACCGCTTTATCGGTGAGAGAATAGAGAAGTCTGAATGCCTCGCTGTCGCCCTCTCCCGTTTTGGCTATGAGCTCATCGCTGAGCTTCGACGCCTCGGCGGTTATGCTCTTTATCTCAGCCGGCATGGATAAAGATAAAAATAAAAACATAAGCTTTTGTCCTTTCTGACAATATAATGCATGGCATATGCGTTTTATTGCATGGGTTTTAAAAATTTTTTAAAATTTTTTCAGAAAAAATACAATTATAAACTTTAACTAATACAGCAAACTATCAATAAATAAAATTCACAAATCTTTCTCGTAACATATTTCCTGAGTTCCAAAACCCGGCTTAACCTTTCCGTGTGTAACAAACCCGCAAGATTCATAGAATTTTCTTGCTCTATTATTTTCCGTAAAAACCCAAAGCATTACTTTACTGTATCCGGAAGCCTTAATATCAGCTAACACCCTTTCCATCATTTTTGTTCCGTAGCCTTTTCTCCAGTTATCCTGTAAACTATGAATACAGATAAGTTCTGCATATCCCGGCATATCCTTATCTCTTGCGTTATCCCACCAAGCTATGCAATGGGGTTTACTGTTTACTTCAAGAATGTAACCATTTCCAATGTCTTCATCCAGCGACCGCTTATACATAGCTGTGGCACGATTTATATCAGTAGTTTTTTGCAGTATTTCATCTGATAGAATATTTTTAAATGCGGCTTTCCAGCTTTCAGTTTGTATGTATGCCAAATCTGACTCGTCACCTGATTGTGCTTTTCTGATTAAGTACCCCATATAGTTACCTCAATTATAATTTGTTTTTAATATCAAAACCATTCACTATTTTCCGCTTCATATCGCTATAAAAATTCACATGCGAAAAATACCGCAAAGTCCAGATTATTTATAACTGGATTGTAACTTATATTTATTGTTTTATCAACGGCTAAACACTTAAATTTTCACAGAGTTATCATGAAATATACTTTAATTTAACATTTATACACTCTTATTTTATTTTACTTTTAAAACAAAAACAAAACAATTTCATCTTCTGAATATCATGATTATCTGATAGAATTCGTTTATTTTCTTTTAAGTCGAAAAGCACAAAAAATATACATAAAAAAGACATAAAAATACAATAAATTCAATTGTTTTTCCTTTACTAACAAGCATTTTTTATGTATAATGAAGCCGAAAACTTAACAGAGGAGGGTTTAACTTTGATTACCCATAAGGGGAAAGACTTTTTTCTCAAGGGAGAAAAATTTAACATCTATGCAGGTGCGATTCACTACTTCCGCACACTGCCTGAATACTGGGAGGACAGACTCCTTAAACTGAAACTTGCCGGATTTAATACGGTTGAAACATATGTGTGCTGGAATCTTCACGAGCCGAAAAAAGGCGAGTTCGATTTTTCCGGAATGCTCGACATTGAACGCTTTTTAAATATCGCTCAGGATCTGGGACTTAATGCCATTGTGCGTCCCGGTCCGTACATCTGCGCAGAATGGGATTTCGGAGGACTTCCTTCATGGCTGCTCAAAGATAAAAATATGCGCATTCGCTGCATGGATCCCCGCTACACAGATCATGTAAGAGATTTCTATAAAGAACTTTTCTCAAGACTTTACAGCCATCAGGTCACCCAAGGCGGCAACATCATCGCAATGCAGGTTGAAAACGAATATGGCAGCTACGGCAACGACAAGGAATACCTTGCCTTTATTGAGAACCTCATGAAGGAATGCGGATGCGAGGTTATGATGTTCACATCCGATGGTCCCTGTGACTGGATGCTCTCCGGCGGAACTCTGCCGCATGTCTTCAAAGTTGCAAACTTCGGCTCACACTCAAAGGGAGCTTTCAGAGAACTTGAAAAAATTCAGCCGGATGCTCCCCTCATGTGCGGCGAATTCTGGAACGGATGGTTTGATCACTGGGGCGAAAAACATCACTCCCGCTCTTACAGAACAGTTATTCCCGAACTTAAAGCCATGCTTTCAGAGGACGGAAATTTCAGTTTCTATATGTTCCACGGCGGCACAAACTTCGGTTTCAATTCCGGAGCAAACTTTGACAAGACATATCAGCCCACAGTAACAAGCTACGATGACGACGCATTACTTACGGAATGGGGCGGATATACTCCAAAATATCACGCTGTGCGAAAAGTGCTTCTTCAGCACAGAGGACTTGCTCCTGCAAAGCTTCCACCGGAGCCTGAGCTTCAGAATATCGGTGAAGTAAAGCTTATTCAGTCCGCTTCACTTATGCAGAACCTTGAAGCACTTTCAACCAAATACGAAAGCGCATTCCCGAAAACCATGGAAGAGCTCGATCAGTTCCACGGACTTATTTTGTACCGCAAAAAGGTTAAGGGATACTATAATCAGAAGCTTTACCTTGACGGCCTCGGAGACAGAGCATATATCTTTGTAGACGGCGATTACAAAGGCCTTATTTATCGCAATGATGAAGAACAGTGCATAAATATTGGAAAAATCGACGGCGAAGCTCAAATCGACGTACTTGTAGAGTCAATGGGACGTATAAACTACGGCGTAAACATATACGATCGCAAGGGTGTTTCTCAGATTCGCCTTGGCAATCAGGTCATGTTTGGCTGGGAGATTTTCTCTATTCCCCTTACAAACATCAGCAATTTCAGATATACCGGCGGAACCGGATATCCTCTTTTCAAAAAGGGAACTTTCAGAACCTCTTCAAGAGCCGACTGCTTTGTTCATCTTGACGGCTTTACAAAGGGATATGTATTCATTAACGGCTTCAACCTCGGCAGATACTGGGATATCGGACCTCAGAAATCACTTTATCTTCCCGGCGTTCTCCTTCAAGATGACAACGAGATAACAGTACTTGAGCTTGAAGGATGCAAGTCGGATCACATCACTATAACCGACACCCACGACATCGGTAAAAAGAAGAAATTTTTATTTTTCTAAATCCCATTCGTTTAAGATGTTAAAGCTTTGACAATAAGCTATTAATGGGGTATAATAAAGCGAGAAATTAAAAGGAGTGTTTAACATGCCACTTGTAACTACTACAGAAATGTTTAAGAAGGCTTACGAAGGCGGATACGCTATCGGCGCTTTCAACGTAAACAACATGGAAATCGTTCAGGGAATTACAGCTGCTTGCAAAGAGCTTAATGCTCCCGTTATTCTTCAGGTTTCTTCAGGCGCAAGAAAATATGCTCATCACGGCTATCTTGTAAAGCTTGTTGAGGCTGCTGTTGAAGAGACAGGTCTTCCCATCGCTCTTCACCTTGACCACGGCCCCGATTTTGAGACCTGCAAGAGCTGCATCGACGGCGGCTTCACTTCAGTTATGATCGACGGTTCCGCTCATCCCTATGAGGAGAACGTTGCTCTTACAAAGAAGGTTGTTGAGTACGCTCACGCACACGGCGTTGTTGTTGAGGGCGAGCTCGGACAGCTTGCAGGCGTTGAAGATGAAGTTAACGTAAGCGCTGAGGATGCTCACTACACTGATCCTGAGCAGGTTTACGATTTCGTAACACGCACAGGCGTTGACTCCCTTGCAATCGCAATCGGTACAAGCCACGGTGCATATAAATTCAAACCCGGCCAGAAGCCCCAGCTTCGTTTCGATATCCTCGAAGAAGTTTCAAAGAAGCTTCCCGGATTCCCCATCGTTCTCCACGGCGCAAGCTCAGTTATGCCTGAGTACGTTAAGATGATCAACGATTTCGGCGGAGAGATGCCCGATGCTATCGGTATCCCCGAGGATATGCTTCGCAAGGCTGCTTCCATGGCAGTTTGCAAGATCAACGTTGACTCCGATATCCGTCTTGCAATGACAGCTTCTATCCGTAAGCACTTTGCAGAGAATCCCAGCCACTTCGATCCCAGACAGTATCTTACTCCTGCCCGTGACGCTATCAAGGCTGTTGTTGAGCATAAGATCAACTCCGTTCTTGGCTGCGCTGACAAGGCATAATTACACCTTTAACTTTACCGGAGAGGCTCAGCGCTTCTCCGGTTTTTTTAAATCTATTTAAGGAGCACTTTAAACATGAAGTATAAATCAAAAATTGACTGGTGGTTTCACCTTTGCGTTGTTATTTTCGCTATCTTTACCGGCTATGTAATTTTTGCCGGAACTTACGGAAATCCCACTATGCTCCTTGCGGCGATTATGTTCGGACTTATGTTTTTCCTGTTCCTGCTTCCCACCTATCTTATGACATATTACATTATGGGCGACGATGCTCTTACAGTGAGAAGCGGTCTCTTTTCAAAAAAAGTTATCCCTTATAACATGATAGTGTCCTGCCAGCCCGGCTCTGTTACAGGGGATTCAGCTGCCCTTTCAAGAGACAGACTGGTTATAACTTATTTTAAAAACGGCAAAAAGAAAAATCTCATTGTATCACCTAAAGATAAGTTTGATTTTGTCACGGAATTAAAGCTCAAGCAAAAGGAAAACGGCTCGGATTCCGAGGACTGAGTTTTCAGCTTACTCACAAAATTTAATAGTCCACATACTAAAAAAGCCGTCTGCAAAAGGTTAAACCTTAAAAGCAGACGGTTGTTTTTCTTTTATTAATTTTAGTGAGTGGCTTAGGTGCAGGCAGTTAAGGTTTTTATTGCCGTCAGTCCGTGTGCAAAATGTATGCAGATTCGATCTGCCGCAGGCACTTATGCTTTAGTGCGCCGTATCTCGGTGTTCGGATTATGTGCAGGTCTAACCTGCTGCCGACGTGGGCGGCTGTCGGTAAATTAGTTTTGTGAGATTATTTGGTTTCTTCTTTTCGCCTTACAGAAACTTTGGCGCAGGCAATTATATTTATTTCTTACTGTAAGTCCATGTGCGAATTGTTTGCGGATTCAATCCGCCGCAGGCGGTTATATTTTCTTATTTCTGTAAGTTAGTGTGCGACTTGCCAGCAAACTCAGTTTGCTGCGAATTGTGTGCAGGTTCAACCTGCCCGCAGGCACTTATAGTTGTTCATTACCGTCATTCGGTGTGCGACTTGCCTTCAAACTCAGTTTGCTGACATTCGGGACAGTACCCAAACAACTCTACTTTATGCTTTGAAATTTTAAAACCTGTCTTTTGGCAGATCTCTTCCTCTGCCGACTCAAAGGGACATCCCTCTATTGCAACTGATTTACGGCACTTGAGACAGGTCAGAAAATGGCGGTGGGTCTTGCTGCAAACATATCTTGCAACGCCGTCATCATAAATACTGCGGTTTATCTCTCCGCTCTGCTCCATTGCATCCAAAGTTCGATAAACAGTCGTTATTGCAAGATTCTCAAAAAGCGGACTGACCTTTTCAAAAATCTCCTCTGCTGTCATTGGCTCACAGGAATTTTCTATAATTTCAGAAATCGCCTTTTTTCTCGGCGTTTGACGGCGTGTTTTTTCCACATTTTCCACCTCTTTGCCTTTTGGATTGTTGACATATCTGTTGTTTCATTATATACTTATTGCAACTGATTTGCAATAAGCTTTTTTATTTTCAGAGCTTTTACAGTAAATAAGTTTAAATTTAAGAAAGGCATTGCTTAAAATAAAGCAGATCCGAAATATAAAATGAAAAAAATTGTTTCTGTTTTTCTGTCTTTATCGCTTCTTTTTTCCTTAGTATTTGCCGGCTGCACGGACAGTCAGGAAAATAAAGACAAAAACATTGTGCTTACAACCTTTTATCCAGTGTACATTTTCACCTTAAATCTCCTTGACGGAATTGATGACATCGAGATAGTCAACATGACCGAAAACCATAACGGCTGTTTACATGATTATACCCTCATGCCAAAGGATATGAAAGCCCTTGCGGCGGCAAAAGCCGTTGTAATAAACGGTGCGGGAATGGAAGAATTCCTGGAAAAAGCAGCGGAAATGTCCGATGCTCCCGTTATAGATTCTTCCGTTGGCATTGAGATAATCGGTGCAGATGAAGAGGATGACCATGATCACGAAGCAGAAGAGGAACACGGCCACGACCATGACCACAGCGGAAACGCTCACATATGGATGTCCCCGAAAAATGCCGCAAAACAGACAGAAAATATAGCACAGGGGCTCATAAAAGTCTTTCCACAATATGAGGAAAAAATTTCCGATAACCTAAAAATTTATCTTCAAAAGCTTGATGCCCTTAACAGCAAAATAAAATCAGAACTTGCTTCCTGCAAAGGAGCCGAATTTATTTCTTTCCATGAGGCATATGACTATTTTGCCGCCGACTATTCCCTGAGCTTTGCCGCCAGCGTTGACAGCGACGACGGAGCCGAACCCGGTACAAAAGAGCTTGTACGTCTTACTGAACTTATAAAATCAAAGGATATCAAAGCAATTTTTACTGAGCCGGATTATCAGGGCTCCAGCGCAGAGGTTTTATCAAAGGAAACCGGAGTGCCTGTTTACACTCTCAATCCCGTTACAAGCGGAGACGGAGCAAAGGATTCCTACGAAAAAATAATGCTCGAAAACTGCGAAACAATCAAAAAGGCGGTGCTTTCATGAAAGCTGAAAACGGCTGCGGACTTTGCAGCGTGGAAATAAAAAATCTTACAGTAAAAAAAGGCAGAGATCTGCTTCTTGATAACATAAGCTTTGACATGCACTGCGGTCAGCTTACGGCGCTTATCGGTGTAAATGGAGCAGGTAAAACAACTCTTTTAAAAAGTATTTTAGGTGAAATACGCCACAGCGGTTCCGTAAAATACGCCTCCCATAGCGGAGATGTGATAGAAAAAATCAAAATCGGATACGTACCTCAGTATCTGGAATTTGACCGCAGCTCTCCCATGAGCGTTATGGATTTTCTCCTTGCGGGACGCACCTCTTTCCCCGTATGGCTGGGAGGAAGAAAGAGAGAAAAAGCTCAGGTTATGGCGGATTTGGAAAAATCAGGCTGCAAAGACCTTTCAAACCGCTCACTTGGTATGCTTTCCGGCGGTGAACTTCAGCGTGTAATGCTCTGTCAGGCTCTTTATCCTGTGCCGGAGCTGCTTATCCTTGATGAGCCTGTTTCCGGCGTCGATACCGTCGGCTCCGAACAGTTCTACAAACAGGTTGCAGATTTGAGAAAAACTTATCATATGGCTATCGTAATGGTATCCCATGACCTTGACCTTGTGCGTCAGTATGCAGATAAAGTGCTGCTTTTACATCGTGGCGGACTTATTTCCGGCAGTGTGGAAGAAATTTTCGGTTCTGAGGAATTCCGCAGAGCTTTCGGCGGAACAGCGTAAATATACAAAGAGACTATAAAAAAACAAGGACAATAACTTTAGGCTTTAATGCTGTGTGAGGTTTAAAATGGAATTTATATATAATATTATGGAAACGCTACTTCCCTTCACCTGGGTTCAGTACGATTTTATGAAAAACGCTCTTCTTGCGGTGCTGCTCATAACTCCCCTTTTAGGAATGCTTGGCACAATGGCGGTAAACCACAATATGGCGTTCTTTTCCGATGCTCTCGGTCACTCGGCTCTTACGGGTATTGCTTTAGGCGTCATTTTAGGCGTTGACAACGAGCTTGTAAGCATGGTGGCTTTCGGAATACTTTTGGCTCTTATCATTACAAAAGTCCGCTCCGCCGGAACTGCTTCCGCTGATACGGTTATTAGCGTTTTTTCCTCGGCTGCTATAGCTTTGGGTCTTGTCATCCTTTCCGTTGGCGGCGGATTTTCAAAATATTCCTCCTATCTTATAGGTGATATTTTAAGTGTCACTTCTTCGGAAATCCTTATTCTTGCAGCAACTCTTGTATGCGTCACAATAATCTGGGCATTCATATACAACAAACTCACTCTTGTAAGCATAAACCGTGAGCTTGCGGCAAGCCGTGGAGTAAGAGTAGCACTTATTGAAAATATATTTGTGGTACTTGTAGCGGTAGTGGTTATGCTATCTATTAAATGGGTAGGCGTACTCCTCATTAACTCAATGCTCATTCTCCCTGCCGCCTGCACCAGAAACTTTTCAACAAACTCAAGGCAGTATCTTTTTTCATCGGTAGGAATTTCACTTGTGGCCGGCCTCGGAGGAGTTATTTCCTCATTTTATCTCAATACCTCCGCAGGAGCTACAATTGTACTCATCTCAGCGATACTGTTTTTTATCTCATATATTTTCAGAAGAAAAAAGTGAAAAATCTGACGAAAACTTCCCGAGATACACACTAAAGTTTTCGTCAACCTTTTTAAAAAGGTTGCGGGGTGAAGGTGCAAAGCCCTTCCTCGTCATCCGCAGATGACGAAATACCTTTAGCTTAAAAAAGATCAGGAAGGGAGAAAAAATAGTCCGGTGGACTGTTTTTCGTGGGAAACCCTATCAAGGATTTCCCATTAAAATTTAAAACCAACTTTGCACAAATCCCCACATCGGGGATTTTATTTTTTTAAAATTTGTATCTGAATTTTAATAGCACTGGAAAAAATTCTCATATCACACTATAATATTCTTTAACAAATTCACCTTTAAGGAGTGAACTTATTGGAAAAGGAAACAAAGCCACAGCTCAATAACGAAAAGAAAAGCAAAACTCTGCTGAAGCTGTTTCTCAGCACCCTTTACATAAGCAGCTTCACTTTTGGCGGAGGCTTCGTAATAATAACCTTCATGAAAAGGAAGTTTGTGGATGAGCTTCACTGGATTGACGAACAGGAAATGCTTGATCTTACTGCCCTTGCCCAGTCATCTCCCGGTGCAATCGCCGTAAATGCCGCAATACTTGTAGGATGGCGTGTTGCAGGCTTTGCCGGGATGATAGTTGCAACCCTTGGCACAATTTTACCTCCCATGATAATACTGTCAGTAATTTCATTTTTCTATGCCGCTTTTGCTTCAAATAAATATGTTGCTTTAGTTCTGAAGGGAATGCAGGCAGGTGTTGCGGCAGTCATTATGGATGTTGTATGCTCACTGGGTTCAAAGGTTATAAAGGAGCGTTCTTTTCTTCACATTGCAGTTATGATTGCCGCTTTTACCGCAACCTTTTTCTTTGAAATAAACGTTATATATATTATCTTAGCCGCAGCTGCTGTGGGAATTATTAATGCCCTCATAAAGCTGAGAAAGGAGAAGAAAAAATGATTTTTCTGCGTCTTTTCCTTTCATTTTTACAGGTGGGACTTTTCAGCATCGGCGGAGGCTACGCTGCAATGCCCCTTATACAAAATCAGGTTGTGGACACCTACCACTGGCTTACCATGGGAGAATTTACCGACCTTATTACCATTGCCGAAATGACACCCGGACCCATTGCAGTAAACAGCGCAACCTTTGTGGGAATAAGAATTGCAGGTATTCCCGGAGCCATAATAGCTACTTTCGGCTGTATTCTTCCCTCATGTATCATCGTTTCAATCCTTGCGTTTATTTACTACCGGTATAAAGAGATGTCACTGCTTCAAAGCGTTCTTGCAAGTCTTCGCCCTGCCGTAGTAGCCCTCATTGCCGGAGCAGGACTTTCAATACTCAGCATGGTACTTTTCGGCGGTGACAAAATAAACCTTCAAAGCTTTGATATTATAGGATGCGGACTTTTCCTTGCTGCTTTTGTGATTCTGCGGAAACTTAAATGGAATCCGATACTTGTAATGGTTTTGTGCGGAGCGGCAGGGCTGTGCCTAAATCTTCTTTTAGGAGGCTAAACTTATGAAATCAGTAAGCAGAAAACGCAAAATAATAATTGCTGTTATACTTATTTTAACATTATTCTTAACATGGATTATCTGGACTAACCTTGCAATAAAAACTACCGATATTACTATTGAAAACAACAAAATCCCTGAAGAATTTAATAATTTTAAAATTGCACAGGTATCAGATTTACATAACCGTAAACTGGGAGACAGACTTATAAAAATTATTCAAAATGAAAGCCCTGACATTATTGTAGTAACCGGAGATTTAGTGGATTCATCACACACAGATTTTGATACTGCAATGGAATTCATCGACTCTGCAATGAAAATCGCTCCGGTTTATTATGTAACAGGAAACCATGAAGCATGGCTCAATAATTTTGAAGATTTGGAAAAACGGCTTACCGATTCGGGAGTACATATGCTTGATAATAAGTGTCAATGGCTTACAAAAGGCGATGCCAAAATTAATATAGCAGGCGTTAAAGACCCTGATTTTATTGAACGTACATCTTTGGACGGCATTCAGGGCGCCATTGTCACCGAAAGCCTCAAGCCCCTTCTGAACAACAAATACTACAATATAGTCCTCTCTCACAGACCGGAACTTTTTGAGGAATATGTAAATATGCAGGCTGATTTAGTGCTTACGGGACACGCCCATGGCGGACAGGTACGCATTCCATTTGTAGGAGGATTAATCGCCCCCAATCAGGGACTTTTCCCTCATTACACCGAAGGCGTATACAGTAAAGACAGCACCGATATGGTTGTAAGCAGAGGCCTCGGAAATTCGGTTATTCCTGTAAGAATAAACAACACGCCTGAGCTGGTTATGATAACCTTGAAAAAATCATAAAACAGTAATTTTATATAGATAAACACCCCCTCATGCTCTTAAACTCCAGCATGAGGGGGTGTTATCTATTTTTTTCAAAACATAAAATTTATTTTACTTCTTTGTCCATAAAGGCTCTTGAACCTGTGGCTCCTGTCTGTCCCTGATATTTGCCATTATATGGATTCAGTGCCTCGCCGTCCATTTTAGCGAAAACAAGCTGGCCTACTCTGCGTCCGGCTTTAAGCTCAATGGCACAGCGGTTTGCGTTATACAGCTCGAGGGTTATTTCTCCTTTGAAACCTGGGTCTACCCAGCCTGCATTCTGTATAAACAATCCCATTCTTCCCAGAGAACTTCTTCCCTCAACAAAGGCAGTCAAATCATTGGGCAGGTCAAAATATTCCATAGTCGTTGCAAGCACAAACTGATTGGGAAGCAAAATATATGTATCCGTTGTAATAGTCTTGTATTTTATCTCATTTCCCAGTGTGATTATTCCTGACGGAGAATCCTCAACTATGCTGAAAGTGTTGCCAAGACGTATATCCACGCTTGCCGGCTGAACCTGTCCTTCCTCAAGGGGAGAAATCTTAAGCGTACCTTCATCCATTATTTTAAGTATTGTTTTATCAGATAATATCATGTAACCCCACCTCTCAAAACGTTGTTATCTTATCATAACTATATTTTCACTTACAGCTGTGAAACGTCAAAGACAGAACCGAGATAATCATCAACATCAAATTCCCTGTCCTTGTAATAATACTTTTTATCCTCATCGGTTATTTTTCGTATCACACGGCAGGGATTACCCACAGCAATGCTGTCAGCGGGAATATCCTTTGTAACAACACTTCCGCCACCGATTACACAGTTATCCCCGATTGTAACTCCCGGCATTACCGCCGTATTGCCGCCTATCCACACGTTATTTCCGATAGTTATACCTATACCGTATTCATAACCGGAATTTCTCGGCTCATGGTGAACAGGATGTCCCGCAGTATAAATGGACACATTGGGTCCAAACATTACGTTATCCCCTATCTTTACCTTGCCCACATCGAGGATTATAAGATTATAGTTAGCGAAAAAGTTTTCGCCTACCTCTATATTCTTTCCGTAATCACAGTGAAAGGGAGGCTCAATGCCGAGATTTTCTCCCGTTTTGCCCAGGATATTTTTTATAAGCTTCGGCATTTCATCCCATCTTTCCGGCGGGAGATGATTGTATTCATATATTCTCTTTTTATTTTCCAGTCTTTCTTCCGTAAGTCCGTCAAGCCAGGCTTTATAGGGAAGTCCTGCCAGCATACGCTCTTTCTGATTCATAAAGGAGCACCTTCTTATCTAATTTAAAAACAAAA
The DNA here is from genome assembly GCA_958366985.1 of uncultured Oscillospiraceae bacterium. GTDB lineage: Bacteria > Bacillota > Clostridia > Oscillospirales > Acutalibacteraceae > UMGS263. The sequence goes on along the minus strand of CATXDC010000019.1, from coordinate 12,694 downwards.
TTATAATAATATAACCTCACTGTAAATTCAAGGAGAAAACAAGGGGAATTAATATTATCTTTTTGCTTTATACTCCTGTTTTCATAGAACCGCCCAGCTTTCTGAATACCCGCTCCATAGGCTTCCATAAAACTACGATTGCAGCAAAATTGCCGATGCAGTGTAGAATGTCAAAGGGAATACCCGAAACCCAATAGGCAACGGCAGTTGACATTCCGCCTACAAATAAATACGGAATAGCGCAGAGGGCTCCGTAAATAAGACCGAATCCTCCGCCTATTGATGCCCAGAACAATTTTGACTGATTCTTTCGGAAAATAAGTACAATGGCTATAAGCAGAGGCCAGGTATACAGATAACTTATCCACCACATTCCGAAGCCGTATGTTACATCCTCAAGAAGTATAAAAGCGGCAGTTACGGGAAACACAAGTTTAGGAAAATAAAGGGTGTATAAAATCAAAAGCAGTGCACACAGATGAATATTGGGAAGCGGCGACAAAGCCACCTGCTGTAAATACAGTATGGCCGTAAGAAAAGCTGAAACAGCTATATCTCTAATTTTCATCAATATCCTTCCTTAAGTGTAAGCTCAAAGGTATCACCGTCAGCTATGGGAGTTACATCCACACCTGTCACAACGTCGGCTCCGCCCTTTGTTATGCACCACCACTGCTGTTTTGAATCATCCGCCTTTATTGAATCGACGCTGGTTATAAAAAGTCCGTACTGACTCTCTTCACCCTCGATGATACCCTCTTCTTTAAGAGCGTCACCTAAAAACTCAGCATCTGTTTTAATTTTATATGTATTGGAATAATCGGGAGCTGCAACTTCAATTGTCACGGTTTTGCTGCCCGCACTTGTCTCAGGACGTCCGAACGCAAAGTAAACTCCTGCAAATACGCAAACAGCAGCTATAAGTGCCACAACTGCAATTATAACTTTCTTCTTCTCTTTCATTTTTAACACCTCGTTTTAAATTCAAACAATATTTATTAATGCAATAATTATACATTATTTCTCTGCAAACCGCTTTAAAAAAATTAAAATCTTTTGCACTTTTTTGCTTTATGAAAAGTTACGGAAATTTGTATTTTTGCTTTTTTGTGGTAAAATATTTTCTATGAAAAAATATAAACAACAAAATCCAGATAAAAGAGGCTATAGAATGGAAAAAACAGGACTTGTTCTTGAAGGCGGCGGTCTCAGAGGAGTTTTTACCGCCGGAGTATGTGATTTGTTTCTCGAAAAAGGTATACATTTTGATAACTGCATAGGAGTTTCCGCCGGTTCTTGCCACGCTTGCAGCTATTTATCAGGTCAGCACGGCAGAGCTTACAGCGTTACGGTAGACTACCTTGACAACAAAGATTTTATTAGCATGAGAAATCTCATCAGAACCGGAAACCTTTTCGGCCCTAAAATGATTTACCACGAAATACCGGAAAAGCTTTATCCCATAGATAATGAAGCTTTCAAAAAATGCGGCACGGCATTTTATGCAACTGTCACCAACTGCATTACTGGACAGGCAGAATACAAAAGAGTAAATGACATAATCAATGATGTCGAATATGTTCAGGCTTCAAGCTCACTGCCTCTTGTATCAAAAGCAGTATATTTTGACGGCATCCCATATCTTGACGGCGGAATAGCTGACTCAATTCCAATTAAAAAATCCATAGAAATGGGCTGCACAAAAAATGTGGTTGTGCTCACTCAGCCTGACGGATTCATCAAAGCTCAGACACGTGCTCTGCCTCTCATTGAGAGAGCTTATAAAAAATATCCCGAAATGGTAAAAGCCGTTGCTCAAAGACACATTGTATATAACGAAACACTAGAGTATATACACAACCTCGAAAAAAGCGGCGATATATTTGTAATAAGACCTGAATTCCCACTTAATATCAAAACTGCTGAGAAAAACAAGGAAAAATTAAAGGCCGCATATGAGCACGGCTATGAAGTGGCAAAAAAACTTTATGATAAGCTTGCCGTCTATCTTGAGGACAGCAGCGCTCAGGCGGTGTAAAAGGAGAATAAAAATGAAAACTCTCTATTACGGCGGCAACATTATAACAATGGCGGATAATTCGACTCCCGAAGCAGTCCTCACCGAAAACGACGTTATAACTGGGGTCGGAACCTTTGAAGAGCTTAAAAATAAAGCTGGCAATGATGTTTCGCTCTGTGATCTTAAAGGTCAAACCCTGATGCCGGCATTCATCGACCCTCACAGTCATTTTATTTCCACTGCATTTTCCTTTTTACAGGTTCCTTTAGGGGATGCGGGGTCTTTTAATGACATTAAAAACAGAATTTCCGATTTTATAAAAGAAAACGATATTCCCAAGGGTGCATGGATTACAGGTAAGGGCTATGACCAGAATCTTCTCTGCGAAGGATGTCACCCGGACAAAACAGTTTTGGACGCTGCCGCTCCATTTAATCCCGTCGTAATAGAGCACGTTTCAGGCCATATGGGAGTTTTCAGCTCCCTTGCCCTTAAAGAGCTTTCCATAGATGAAAACACTCCCTGTCCCGAAGGCGGAAAAATTGCCAAGGATAAAAACGGTGTAACCGGATTTATGGAAGAGCGCGCCTTTATCACTTTCCAAAAAAAAGCGCCCATGCCCTGCGCTGAAGATTTTATTAAGGCGTGCCGCAAGGGACAAAAGCTTTATGCTTCATACGGCATAACCTATGTTCAGGAGGGATTTTTCGCAAAGGAAATGATTCCTCTGTATAAGGGCTTCCTTAAAAGCGGAGAAATGTATCTGAATATCACCGCATATAGCGATATAGGAGCGGGAAAAGAGGTTTTTCATTTAAGTGAAGAAGCCCAAAAGGATAAAGCTCCCTTTAAAGTGGGCGGATATAAAATTTTCCTTGACGGCTCACCTCAAGGCAAAACCGCATGGCTTACAAAGCCCTATGAGGGCGAAAATTTCTGCGGATACGGCACTATGAAGGACGAGCAGGTAACAGAGGCTCTCTTAAAAGCCATGGAAGAGGAAAAACAGCTTTTAGCTCACTGCAACGGCGACGCAGCAGCGGATCAGCTTCTCAGCTGCGGAGAAAAAGCCTGCAAAATCTATGAGGAAAAACATGGTGTTTCCGGCAGAGAGGCTCTTAAAAAGATAAGACCCGTTATCATTCACGCTCAGATTATCCGTGAGGATCAGCTGAAAAAAGCTTCGGAGCTTGGATTCACTCCTTCATTTTTCATATACCATATTTCACATTGGGGAGAAATTCATCTTAAAAATTTAGGACTCCAAAGAGCTTCAAAGCTCAGTCCCGTGGGAACAGCCATTAAATATAATCTCCCCTTTACTTTCCATCAGGATACCCCTGTAATTCCTCCTGATATGCTTAAAACTGTACAGTGCGCCGTTTTAAGACAGACGGAAAAAGGGCGTACACTTGGTGAGGATGAAAAAATAACAGTTTACGAAGCTCTTAAAGGGGTCACCGTAAACGCAGCAAGACAGTATTTTGAAGAAAAAGTCAGAGGTAGCATTGTAAAAGGCAAAAAAGCAGATTTTGTAATTCTTTCAGAAAATCCCCTTGAAGCAGCCTCTGAAAACCTTGATAAAATTAAAATTGTCAAAACCATAAAAAACGGTAAAGAAATTTATACAGCATAATAACCAAAAGCATCCGTATTTTTTCTGCAACGGATGCTTTCTCTTTTCCAAAGTGTTTATTGACCTTGTGTAAAAAAGTCTATATACTATTATGAGTTAGTTAAATAATTTAACAGGCGGTGTACATATGGACAAAAGAATAGAAAAATATATAAGCATTGTTCCCTCTGAGAGGCAAAAAGAATATCAGGAAATGGGATTTAACGTATTTTTCCACTACGGCATGAACACCTTTACAGGTAAGGAATGGGGCGATGGAAAGACTCCGACAAGCACATTTAATCCCACAAATCAAAACACAGACCAGTGGGTTGAAGCTATAAAAAAAGCAGGTGCAAAAGGTGTTATACTCACCTGTAAGCACCATGACGGATTCTGCCTTTGGCCTACGGACACAACGGAATATTCCGTTAAAAACAGCCCTTACAAAAACGGCAAGGGCGACGTTGTAAAGGAAGTCAGCGATTCCTGCAAAAAGTACGGCCTTAAATTTGGCGTATATCTTTCTCCCTGGGACAGAAACAGCGAGTATTACGGCACGGATAAGTACAACGATTTTTACATTGAGCAGCTCACAGAGCTTTTAACCCGTTACGGGGATATCTTCTGCGTATGGCTTGATGGAGCCTGCGGAGCACATATGGACGGAAAATCAAAGCAGGAATATGATTTTGACAGAATTTATGATACTGTCCGCAAGCTTCAGCCAAACGCCTGCATTTCAAACTGCGGACCCGATGTCCGCTGGGTTGGCAACGAGGGTGGATATGCCCGTGAAAGTGAATGGAATGTAGTACCGAAATTCCAGTTCAGCACACAGAACATTGCCGCAAAAAGCCAGCAGGATGAGGACGGAGAAAAAATGCAGAGCTCCGATACCGTAAAGGATGACATTGGCAGCCGCAAAGCGCTTGCTCCCTACGACGAATTCATCTGGTATCCTGCCGAGGTTGACGTTTCAGTGCGTCCCGGCTGGTTCTACCATAAGAGAGAGGACAGCAGGGTAAGAAGCCTTAACAATCTTCTCAATATTTACTATACCTCTGTCTGGGGCAACAGCCTTCTGCTTCTCAACGCTCCACCCTCAAAAGAGGGACTTTTGGCTGAAAATGATGTCAAACGTCTTGCAGAGCTTGGCAAGGCCATAGAAAATGCCTTTAAATATCCTGTAAAAGTTTCTTCTGTTTCCGCTGATAATGCAAAGGATAATTTCCAGTGTGAAAATATAACCACTGACGACGAGAGCTCATACTCTCCCGCAGAGGAAAAGGATTCCTACACAATAACACTGAATTTTGAAAAGCCCCAGATTATAGACAAGGTTGCCTTAAAAGAGCAGTGTGATTTTTCACAGCGTGTAGAAAACTTTGAGATATATGCTCTCACAGACAGCGGTGAAAAGAAAGTATTTTCAGGTACAATAATCGGTTTCAGAAAGCTTGCACTTTTCGACAAAGTTTCAGCAAAGGGAATAAAGGTTAAAATAACTGCCTGCCGCAGTGTTCCCTATATTCAGAACATCACTGCTTACTGCGAAAACGGCGGCGTTCCTACCTTTACAAAGCTTGAAATCTTTGCTTCGAAGGTTGAAAAATTCTTCCGTGACATCGGCAGCAAGATTTATTTTATGAACGAAAAGCGTAAAAATAAAAAGGCTGCAAATAAATAAACAAATTTGCAAAACGAGAACCTGCCGTTTTTCGGCAGGTTTAATTTATTTATAAAACTAATTATTAAATTTAACTTTTGAACAGATTTCAGACAATATTTATTTTAGGACATTATGCGAATACCTATTTTGATTTCTTCACTGCCCATATAATTCTCATAAGCAGCAACCGCTTGTGAAAACGGATAATACTTTGTAATCAGTTTTTGCAAATCAAGCCTTTCAATTACCTCGGCTGCCTGAGCCATGCTTTTTCTTCCGGACATACAAGACCATATTATAGATATATTTCTCGCATATAAATTAAAATATGGCAAATGTAATTTTGACTGCAAATCCTGATAGGCAAAGCACAGTATAGTACCACCTTGAATCAGACAATTTAATCCGAATTCTATCATATGTTGCTTAGCTGAAGTATCAATAACGACATCAAATCCATTAAAATCCGTATCATTTAACAGCTTTACCTGCAGCTCCGAGTCATCGGGATCAAAAGCATTATCAGCACCGTATTCCAATGCTAAACGACGCCGCTCTTCAACTGGCTCTATAACAGAAATGCGTTTAACACCATGAAGCCGCAAAAGCTTAATGAAAGCAAGACCGATAAAACCTCCACCAATGAGCAGCACCTCACTGAAAAAATCAATGTGCAGTTTTTCCACGGCTTCTATTACGCTGCCTATGGGTTCTATAAGCGTTGCCTGCTGTAATGTCATGGAATCGGGAATCTTGATTAACTGTGCACAGTTTTTTACAACATACTCTGCCATTAACCCTGTGGTAATAGACGCCTCAGGACAGTACTGTTCCTGCTGCGCCATACATTTTTTACAGTGGCCGCATGCTGACAAAGGATTTATAGCTACACGATCTCCGGGAAGAAACCCGAGCATCTGCGCATTTTTTCCTGCTTCTACTATAATACCAGCTGCCTCATGTCCAAAAATACCAGGACTGCCAAAACCACTTAACTCGTCAGGCCACATATCATCACGGCAAAAATTACTGTACACAATTTGCACCTTAACTTCATTATTCTGCTGAATACATGGTTCCGGTACTTCCTTAAGTTCTACTGCTGTGGGAGCAGTTTTCACAAGTGCCATCATAGGATTTCTCTTCTCCTAACATATTTTGACGGTATTGCGTTGGATATATTCCGCAATGTTTTTTAAACAGACGTGAAAAGTAAAGAGAATCCGGATATCCAACCTGATTCGAAATATTTTTTATAGTTTCTTCTGAGCTTTCCAGCAGACGGCATGCATGTTCTATTCGCAGCTTTTGTAAAAGCTCAATGAAAGAAAAGCCTGTCTGCCGTTTAAAAATTCGACTGATATAAGTCTTGGAAAATCCTACCTCCTCGGCGGCATTTTCAAGGGAAAATGCAGGATTTTTATATTCACGCAGCAACAGCATCACGCTGTCGTACACAACCGGAAGGAACGGATTGCTCATATACTGAAGGTAAACTTCATTCCAACATTCTGCCGCTTTTTTATATCTGAGCTCCAGTGAAGAGGATTTCAAAGCCTTTTCAGGTAAGAGATCTGTATATCCCGCAAAAATAGTTTTTAAAAAAAACGAACTCCAGCATTCGAAGGTTTCCAGCCCTTCAAGATCCAGATTTCTTTTAAAATTTATCAAATATACCCTATACAATGCAGAGTGAACTAAAGTGGCCTGCTTTGAAAACAAGCCTTTCAGCATTTGTATAATTTCAGAATATACATCAGTATTGTGACGTGATGCATACCTTACACGCAGATCTTCAAGCCGTACACATTCAAAATCAAAAAATAAACACAGCCTGGAATATTCCGTAAGTTGTTTATAAATCTCATCTGCTTCTTCCGCCGAAATATCCTCACAATAAATTGAAGCTATATGCGAATCTATTGCCTTACAGACAGCGGTGTGAACTTCCGGAAAAGAACCCTGAACACGTATATCACTTTTTTTCATAACTATGAGAATCTTGCTGCCTATAAGCTTAACACTCGACGGAATTCCTATTCCCTGAAGCTGAGATTTGAAATCACATAACATCTCATCGGAAATAATCCGCCCCTGATTCATACATACTGACAGCATAAAGCTGTATTGGCCAGAACTCAATGGTTCACCATCGTTCCATTCAAACAGCCCGGGAACTGCCCTATCCGGCAAATCATCCTCTTTGCCATGTAATTTTTCTTCTGATGAAAAGAGCAGATGTTCGACACCTCGATTTATCTCATCGGTTTGCAGATATATATACATTACATCTGTCAATACAGGTTCCTGATATTCTTTTTCATATACTACCGCAATAGGACAATCCCAATGGTAGGATGAGAACCTTTTTATAACTGATGCCAACGGTATAAAATTTTCATTATAAAAAAGTATAGCATCAGGACGACGACTAAGATAAGCATCAAACACAGCGCTGCTGTTAAACTCTGTATAAATACTTATATCGCTTTTATCCTGCAGTGAGTTCACAATTCGCCGAGCAACCATTCGGTTATCCGATACAATCAACAACTTATGCATACTCAGTTCCTCACTTTTGTACTGCTCTGTTTTAAAAATTACCAATAAATAGTTTATCATATACATAAAAATAATGCAAGATGCTAAAACCAGAGCAATATTATCCATTGCACCGCAAATAAGTATGGCTTATCTAATCCGAAAAGGTCTTACAACAATATATTCATGCTTGCTCTTTTGCATAAATCAACAAAATATATTGATATAAGTTGAAATGTTTTATAAAATTATGCCATAAAAAGCCAATGGTGTATTGGCCGTTTGAAAAAACTTGATCTATTTTGGAGGTGCTTATATGTATAGCGAAAAAAAGCTTCAGGAACTTACGGATTTTTCCAATGAAATCCGTATTCAAACAATGGAACAGCTGGCAGCAAGAGGTTTTGGCCATTTAGGCGGTTCAATGTCTATTGTGGAGATATTGGCTGTACTGTACGGCGATGAGATGAAATATGATCCTAAAAACCCCAAATGGGATGGACGTGACTGGCTCATATGCTCAAAAGGTCATGCCGGTCCTGCAGTATACTCAGCCCTTGCACTTAAAGGTTTTTTCCCTGTTGAAGAGTTGAAAACTTTGAATCAGCCCCATACCAATCTTCCAAGCCATTGTGATCGTAACAAAACTCCCGGCATTGATATGACTACCGGCTCTCTCGGACAGGGTCTTTCGGTTGCTCTGGGCATAGCAATGGGACATAAACTTCACGGAAAGAATAACCGTGTATTTGTAATCACTGGCGACGGAGAAATGCAGGAGGGTCAGAACTGGGAGGCAATTATGCTCGCCGCCCAAAGAGGTGCAGACAATTTGATTCTTCTTTTGGATTCCAATAAGGTTCAGCTGGACGGCCCGGTACATATGCTTAATAATCTGGAAAGCTATGATGCAAAATTTGCAGCATTCAACTGGGATGTACAGCGTGTAGACGGTCATAACTTAAACGAACTTCATGATGCAATTGAAAAGGCAAGTGTCTGTGAAGGAAAACCCCACGTTATAATTTGCGATACAGTTAAAGGCAAAGGCATTGTTTGGGCTGAAGGACAGTTCAACCACCATATCGAAGTAAGCCGTGAGGCTGCAGATGCTGCAATTGCCGCTATAAAAGCACAGTGAGAAAGGATGTGGAATACATGAGTGTTATTTTGTCTAAAAGCAATAATCCCTGCGAAAAACCCATGGCAAAAGCATATGTAGAATATTTAGATGAGAACATGGCAGTCAATCCTAATTTAGTGCATGTTGAAGCCGATTTAGGTCTTTCTATTTTCAAATTTGACATGCTCACTTTGCTGGAAAAATATCCAACTCAGCTTATAGACGTTGGAATCCAGGAAGCAAACGCCGTAGGTTTTGCCTGTGGATTATCGGCAACCGGCTTTGTACCTTTTGTACATTCTTTTGCACCATTCATGACACGCCGTGCTTGTGATCAGATTTTCATTTCCGGTTCCTATGCAAAATCTAATGTAAAAGTTATCGGATCAGATCCCGGAATTATGGCTGCATTTAACGGCGGAACACATATGCCCTTTGAAGATGTAGCTATCATGCGTGCTATTCCTGAAATGACAATTCTCGAACCCTCTGATACAGTTATTGCCAAAGAGTGCTTCAAAATGGCCGCTGAACAGGAAGGAATGTTTTATATTCGTTTTTCTCGTAAGCAGGCAGCACAGCTTTATGAGGAAGGTTCTACCTTTACCGTCGGCAAAGGCAATATAGTTAAAGAAGGTACAGATGTAGCTATTATCGCTTCGGGAATTATGGTAGAAGAAGGCCTTCGTGCTGTTGAATTGCTTAAGGCTGAAGGCATTTCTGCTCGTTTGATTGATATGTTTACAATTAAGCCCATTGACCGAGAACTGGTGCTCAGCTGTGCCAAAGAAAATGGTGCTATTGTCACAGCTGAAAACCACAATATAATCGGTGGTTTAGGTTCTGCCGTAGCAGAGGTACTTGCTGCTGAATATCCCACACCGGTAGAATTTGTAGGCGTTAATGATCGTTTCGGACAGGTCGGAGATATAGACTTCCTCAAAGAGGAATATGGTCTGACAGGCGAAGAAATAGCAGCTAAGGCAAAAAAAGTGATTGCCAGAAAGCAACATTAACTTTCTTTATCAATACAAGTCTCAAACGGAGCAGAGTGTTTTTTCTCTGCTCCATTTTTTTAGCAAAAAATAAAACAGCAATACTGAGCAGAGAAAATGTATGCAAACGCCTGATAACAGGGTATTTTACTTAAATCTGTTTTGAAAAAGCAGACTGTGCTATGACAATAAAAAGTAACGTTTCTAAAAAATCAGAACCTGCCGTTTAATATGGCAGGTTCTTGACTTTATATAAAACAGGTGCTACAATGAAGCCGAAATACAGGTTTACATATAGTAGACCAATAGTGAAGAGGTGATAAAAAGTGTCCGACTACAAACTTGGCGCAATTGAGGGAAAATTTGCAAAATTAATCTGGGACAACGAACCCATATCTTCCGGCGATCTTGTAAAATTATGTGAAAAGGAGCTGGGATGGAAAAAATCCACTACATACACAGTACTGAAAAGGCTTTGCTTAAGGGAAATTTTTCAAAACACCGACGGATGCGTTACTTCACTGATTTCAGAGAAAGATTTTTATTCACTGCAAAGCGAGGAATTCATAGATGAAAGCTTTAACGGTTCGCTTCCGGGATTTCTTGCAGCTTTCACAAGAAGAAAAAAGTTATCGGACAAGGAGATTGAAGAACTCAAAAAACTTATTGACGAAAACAGGAGGTAGATTTTATGAACACTCTGTTTTACACGGTTCTCAACATGAGCGCAGTAAGCGCAGTAGTTACAGTATTCGTAGTTTTCGCAAGACTTCTTCTTAAAAAATCCCCTAAAATATTTTCGTACATTCTATGGTCGGCGGTTCTTTTCAGACTTATTTGTCCCGTCTCCTTTTCTCTGCCCTTTTCGGCAGTGCCGGAAAGCATCTCCAGCGGAATTTTCACCGAAAGCGGAATAAAGGATTTTGACACAGAAAACAGCTATGCACAGGTAAATCCCCAAGAAAACGTCGGAGCCGGAGCAGAAGCCGGCATTTCACAAAATACAGTATCCCCGTCAGAAAATGAGCATCCAAAAACATTATGGGAAATAGGAATTTTTTCCGCACTGAGTTTTGTATGGCTGGCAGGAACTGCGGCAATGGTTTTATGCAGCATTTCTTCCTTTGCAAAGCTGAAAAAGAAGCTGAGTGAAGCGGTTTTGCTCAGGGAAAACATATATATTTCCGATAAAATCACAACACCTTTTGTAACGGGAGTCTTTTCACCGAAATTTTATCTGCCTGTTTCGGTAAAAGAAGAAGAGCTTGAGTATATTATCCTCCATGAGCGCTGCCATATAAAAAGAGGCGACCACATAGTAAAACTGATATCCTTCGCACTGCTGTGCATTCACTGGTTCAATCCTTTCATATGGCTGGCTTTCTGCCTTTCAAACAGGGATATGGAAATGTCCTGCGACGAAGCGGTTATGAAAAAGATGAAAGAGGATGTAAGGGCTTCCTATTCGGCATCGCTGCTCAGTCTCTCCGCAGGCAGACCCATTATTTCAGGTACTCCACTGGCTTTCGGCGAAAGCTCCGTAAAGCAGAGGATAAAAAATATCATGAAATACAAAAAGCCCGCAGTGATTATAAGCGTAATTTCGGCAATTTTGATTGTTGTTTTAGCCGTTGTTTTTATAGGCAATCCCATGCCGAAAGAGGAAGAATATACAGGAGTAAAATACAGAACAGTCGAATGTTTCTGGTTATGTCCCGCTTCCTCAGTTTATCCCGATCCAGCAAATTTGCCGGAATTTCTTATTTCTTCCGAAGGTTTTCTCTACGAAGGTTCGGCTGAAGACGGCTGGTACAGTTTAGGAAAACTTGAAAAAATACACTTTACCGACTCCATGAAAAGTTCTCTTATCTCTTCTGTTTCAGATTTTATATATGACAGCGAAACAAAGCAACAGGCAAAAACTTTTGAAGAGACTTTGGAAAAAGTCAGCGGAGAAATATTAAGTACAAATAATTCTGACTTAACGCATATGATTATCCCCTACGAAGACGATAAAAGTTTTCTTATAAATGTATTAGGAAACGCAGATAATCCCTATGTTACGATGATTTTTACAATTACCGCAAAGGATTCACAGGATCATCCTGACCCAATGGGGAACTTTGCGGCAAAAGAAGCTTTGTCTCTAAACGAGGTGCCCAACGTTTTCTACACTTGCAGACACAGCGACTATGACGGATATGTTATTGAGCTTTGGGAAACTGACAGCGGCATGGGTTATACAGTTTCACAGGAACAGAAATACCACGGTGAATACAGATACAGGCATGTAGCTTCAAAATTTTATCCCAATGATGAAAAAACCGGCAGCGTAATCCTCTGCGATACAATTGAAATTAACGATGGCAGAGAAAATTTCAAATTTGACTTTGCCATAGGAAATATCCCCTACGCCCATGAAGTATTCGCAGTGGAAAAAGGAAATAATAAAGAACCTGTTCCGGGAATAGATATCCCCCTCGGTTCTGTTGCCGCACCCGATAAGGAAACATCATATGTCGCTCATGATGAAGTTGCAATTCCCGGAGAGAACTGCCCATTTGGAAGCGTCACTGTTTCAGATAAAGAAAGAGAACTTCAGTGGTTTTACATTAATTCAAAAGGAGAAGAAGTTCCCATTAATCCCGCTCAATAGCACAAAGCAAACTCAATAAAATAAATATCCACCCGCATAGCGGGTGGTTTTTCTTTTTCGGGCATAGCCCTA
>CATXDC010000018.1 GCA_958366985.1 uncultured Oscillospiraceae bacterium | reverse complement strand
TTAAGGCCTTATAGGCCGCTCGTCATGCCACCCCTCTTAGGGGTGGTCATGACTTAATATTAAAATTATTTGTTACTAGTTTTATATTCTTACAAATTCCTCTGTTACTTTTAATTTAGTAAAATGTTTTATATGATATTCAACAAAACTTTTTACGTAAAAGATAAGTAATAAAAATTATTACACATCCGAACATAAACATCCAAACACATCCAAGCCCCACAGAATTTTAAAAATCTCAAGCATTTTTCATAGTTCTTGTGTCCTAACAATTCATATATTATCCCAGTTATACCGAACATTAAAACAAAAACAAAAGAAATTATACTTATAATTGACAAAGCAATTCTAAAAAATTCTTTCATTATGATGCGTACCACATTGATCTGCTCACTATACATAATCATCCACTAAACTAATCGTATGGTGTTAAACATAAAACACTACTTGTACAATATTTGATATTAAAAAATTCGTTTTGCTAAGTTTCTTTATCTTATTAAGTAAAGCGCAAAGAAAACAGCATTTCTATACAACAAACACACATTCATTTCTCAAAGTTAATAATAAATGTTAGTTAACAATATGTGTATTAAATCTTAAAGATTATTGTAATTAATTGTATAATTTATTGTTTTTTCGACTTTAAATATTAAAAAAATAGTTAATTTTGTAAAAATCAATTGATTTATACTTACTGAAAATGTACAATACAAAATATACGATTTTTCTATTTAAATAATTAAAGTATAAAAGAGGGATTGTTATGAGTAAAATCAAAAATGAAACCGGATTAAAAAATCCGCTGAGCCGCTATGCGTTTGGAAGAATAAGGGAACAACTCGAGCACCGTGCCATGTGGCTGGCAGTTTTGTCTGACGAAGCTGAAAAGCATGGACTTCCTATGGAAGAATATGCCGGAGACGCCATAAGACGCTGCGGATGTATTCAAGGCAAAACACTTTCAGGAGGCTCAAAGGATTTTCGTGTTTTAAAGAAAAATCTTTTCGGATATTTTGCCCGTAAGGTTTTCGAGATGAATATAATCGAGAGCACTCCCGATAAACTTTCAATCGATTTTTATTACTGCCCTCTTGTAAAGGCATGGCAGAAAATGGGATATAATGACGAAAAAATCAAAAAGCTCTGTGACTGTGCAATGTGCGGTGACCGAGGAATAATTTCTCAGTTTGGCGGTAAACTCAACCTTGAGCAGACTATCGCCGAAGGATGCGAGTGCTGCAAAATAAGATTTGTCCGTGATGAAAATGCGGAGAAGGAGGCAAACAATGAGTGAAAATAAAGTTTTGCCCAGAGGCAAGGTAATTCAGTTTTTCCTTGCAGATATTGCAAAAGGCTTATTCAATGGTATGATAGGTAACTACCTGCTTTATTTTTATCAGCCTACTGCGGCATCAGGCCTGCCTAATTTGCTGCCTTCAAACAAGCTTTTGGGATTTATTACGATTATGGCTCTTATCACAGGTGTAAGCAAAGTTGTAGACGCTGTTACAGACCCCATTGTTGCAGACTGGTCTGATAAATGTACAAGCAAATGGGGCAGACGTATGCCGTTCATGAGGGTATCTGCTATTCCTTACGCCGTTTGCGTACTTATGATTTTCTTTGCTCCCTTTGCAGCCGGCAGTGCTTTAAATGCTGTTTGGGTTGGATTTTTCATAGTTATGTATTACGTCGCCTATACATTGTATTTTATCCCTCAGCGTGCTCTTATTCCGGAAATAATTCCCGACCCCAAAACACGTGTAGGATATTATGCCATAAGTACAGTTTTCTTTATGGGCTCCAGCGCTGTAATGTATGCTGCAACTCTGTTTGTAAGTCTTTTCAAAAATGCAGGTTTATCACCTTTGTGGTCTTGGAGAGTTGTATTCCTCATTTTTGCTGTTGTAGGACTCATTTGCCTTCTTGCAAGTGCGTTTGCCTTTAACGAAAAGAAATATTTGCAGAATACAAGTATCCCATCAGATCCATTTATTCAGTCTTTTAAATCTGTTTTTAAAAACAAAAATTTCGTTATATTCACCGTCGGAGATCTTGCAAGCTACATATCAATGGCATTTTTCCAAACAACAATGATTTACTATATTGTTGACCTTATACATATTCCGGAATCTCAGGCTTTTCTTGTTATGCTCGCTGCAATTGTAACCGCTATAGCCTGCTTCCCACTTATACTTCACATAAGCAGAAAGTATAACAAACGAATACTTTTGATAATTGCTTCTTTCATGTTTACAGTGTTGTTCTTCCTGATTTACTTTGGCGACAGCATTGTTAACATGATGCCCGGACGTGAACTTCTGCTTGGCATCTTAATGGGTATAGCAGTCGCCTATCCATTTGCCGCAATTAACGTTTTACCTCAGGCTGTTGTATCGGATATTATTCAAGCAGACAGCCTTCAGAACGGAGTTAACAGAGAGGGTATTTTCTCCGCTTCGAAATCGTTTATAGAAAAAATCGGCTATGCAATTGCAATGGTAATAGTTTCAAGTGTTCTTGCAATCGGCGCAGCACCTGGTGAAACCGTTACTTTACAAGGCATAAAATTAACCGGACTATTTGCTTCCGGCTTTAGCCTTGTGTCAGCAATATTCTTTTTAATGTACAATGACAAAAAAGTTATGGGTATTATCAAAAAATACAGACAGGAACAGTCAGATGACAAAAATTGAAACTGTTAACTAACACTGCAACGGAGGTTAATTATGTTAATTAAAGCTATAACAGCAACTAAAAAAAGAACGACAACCGACGATCCTAATGTCGGCGCTGACAGTGCTCATTTACAGGAGTATATAAAAAAGCTGCAGAAAATGATTGGCTGTCAGACCGTATATAAGGAAGACGGCAGAAATGACGACCAATATAAAAAGTTTTATGAAATTATTGAAAATGAGTTTCCCCTTCTGCACAAAGAAGGCAGAAAAATACCAGTTGAACGTTGCCTTTTATTCAAAATCGAGGGTAAAAGCGATAAGAATATTCTCATTATGAGTCACCACGATGTTGTTGACGCTTCGGAAAATTGGAAATATCCTCCGTTCGGTGCTGAAATACACGACGACAAAATGTTCGGACGAGGAACAGTAGACACCAAAACTCCACTTTTTGCCGAAATGCAAGCTGTGGAAGAATTGCTAAGTGAAAATACAGAGTTTCCCTGCAACGTATACATTGCCTCTTCTGCCAACGAAGAAACAAGCGGAGACGGAATGCTGAATGCTTTAGAATACTTCAAGACAAACAAAATACATTTTGAAACGGTTCTCGACGAAGGCGGAGCAATTGTAGACGGAATGGTTCCTACAGTCAAACGCCGATGCGCTATGATAGCCGTTCATGAAAAAGGCAGACATGCTTACCGCTGTACCGCAAAAAAGGACACAAAGGCAGACGGCGGTCATTCGGGACTTACCTGTAAAAGTGATAACCCCATAGTTAGAATGAGTCAGTTTATATGTGAAGCTGAAAACATCAAATACATAAGACGTTTTTATCCTGAGGTTGAAGCAACTTTCCTCGAAACTATGCCCTACATGAGTTATCCACTCAGATGCATATTTACAAGCTGGAAATTTTTCCGCAGGCCTATGCTCGGAATCCTGCCAAAAATAAATGCTCAGGTAGGTGCAATGCTCGGTACAACAGTGTCCTTTAACAAAATTGAAACTGTTGACGGTAAGGATCATATTCAGTCAAAGGAAGTTAGGGCTACTGCATTCTTCCGCTGCGTAAGAGAAGATGATCTCGAAAAAGATGTAGAGACATTCAAAAAAGTTGCTGAAAAATACGGAATTACAGTAGAACTTGAAAGCAGTGATTATTGCAGACCTGCTGATTTTAAATGTGCATCCTTTGATTATCTGCGCAGTGTTATTAATGAAATATTCCCCTCAGTAGTAGTCGCCCCATATCTTCTTACAGCCGGTACTGATGCCCGAAGATTAAGCGATGTTGCAGATAATATTTACCGATTTGCACCTATAAGTCTTTCAAAGGAGCAGTTTGCAACTGTTCACAGCGATAACGAAAACCTCGATGTTTCATCTATCGGAGAATGTGTAAACTTCTATAAAAAATATATTACTGGTCTTAATATGAGATAAAATACATTTTGTTTCTTTAGGAAAGTGTAAAAACGCTCTGCCCGAAAAGGTAGAGCGTTTTATACTGTAAATATTAAAATTCACTTGATCATACTGAACAGTTCAACTATAAAATTCCTTGTTTCAGGAAATTTGTTAAGTATTGCATTTCGTATTTCATTTGAATACAACTGGTCATTAATATCAAAAATATATTGCCCTCTTACACTGTCACCTATTGCAACAGGAGCGCTGGCATATCCTCCGGCAGCTATTTTTAATGCCATTGCAGCACCACCCACTGAGTAAACGCCAAAGGCTGCTCCTCCCAGTGCAAATATGCCTAATGCCAAACCTCCCATTGCAATCGTACCTAGCGAAAATCCTCCAATAGCCATTAAAAGCGCCAACGAAATTCCTCCGATAGATAACAATCCGCAGGAAATACCTCCTAAAGAAATAATTCCCATAGACAATCCGCCGACAGATAAAATTCCTCTGGCAACCATACCGACTGCAATGATTCCTTTAGCTTTATATAATCCATGACCAATATTAATATGTATTAACGGGATACCAAACAAAGTTCGCTGACTTTTATATTCGTAATGCCAGCGATGCAAATGAATTTCGACTTTTTCTGCCTGTTTTAAATCTGACTGCTGAGGCTCTGCGTAATCATTACCAACAAGTTTATCAATGGATGTTTTAAATATTCGACTAAGCTGAATAAGCTTTTCCATTTCCGGAGTTGTTTCTCCAAGTTCCCATTTAGAAACAGTTTGTCGGGATACACCTATCAGATTACCCAGCTGCTCCTGAGATAATCCTAACTGTTTTCTGTATAAAATCAATTGTTCCTGAAATGCCATATTTTATTTCCTCCTTAAGCCAAATTATATCAAATTCATCTCCAATTCTTCTACCATTTATCCTTGGAAATTTGTCAACTAAACATGACATTTACTTTTTAACCTTTAAATTATCTTTTAAACACCCTATATATTACTCTAAAGCCAAACAAAAACGCAGTCAGTCATTAAAACTTTCTGCGTTTTTGTTATTGTATCAATATAATCTACTTTTTATAGGATGGCGAATAACTGTTTTCAGATTTTCAGGCTTACAGCGACGTACATCACTCAGATAAATTTCATGGTGATACCGGCCACTTTCAAAATCCAAAATGTATCCCTGCTCATTTATAAACTCATGCATAGTCCGTACAGTTTCAGGTTCGTCATCATAAGGCCCTATATGCATACACTGAACGCATAAGCCCTCATCATAGGTAAGGAACTCTACTTTCGAAAAATCATTTTGCTTTTTCCTGCTGGCTTCTTTAACTGCCCAGTTGAATATTTCTTTTGTCACAAACTCAGGAAGTCTTATTAGAGATATCCATTTAAATGTTTCCTTATGAGTATAATCAACGCCTTTTATGCCATCCTGCCACCAGAATCCTTCCAGAGGCGGAACCACATAATCGAAATATCCATCAATCTTTTTATCACCCTTTTTGCTCATTTTAATTGTATAGGCAACCGAGTAAAGCAAGCCGATTGACTCTTTGTAGGCTCCGTTTTCTTCATTGGGATCACCTTCTCCTCTTACTCCAATGAAATTCATAGTCGGTATTTTAATTATTTGAGGTTTTTTAGGTGGTAAATAAAATTCCTTATACTCTTTTTTATAATCAAATGCCATTTTATCCCGCTCCTTAACGAAGATACGCATTAACCATTTTTACAGGAACATCCATTCTTTCCGCAATCTCTTCGTTAGTCATTCCACTGTCGGCAAAACGTTTACAGACAAATTTCATATTTTCTCCCACTTCAATAACATGCTTGTCCAGGTCATAAAAACGCACCACCCTCTGTCCCCATCTGTGTTCTTTTACAGGATGAACATATTCGATACCGCTTACTTTTTCAAGTCTTTCCGCAAAGTCATCAAAGTTATCCTCTTCGAAATAAATTTCGCTATCATTACCGCCAAAGGAAAGTTCTTTGCCAATAAAGTCTTTCCAGCTTTCTTCACTCTGCAAAGCCAAGCCACCGGTTAAAACCGCATTGGCTCCCAAATCAGAAATAACTCTCAGACCTAAAACCTCTCTGTAAAATTCTTTGGATTTTTCCATATCTTTTACTACAATAAGTGGATTTTTCATTTTCATTTCAGTTTCTCCTTTTCTTTTTTGGCTTCTCCGAAAGAGCAAGACAGGTTACTGTAACAAATTCGGTAAGCTTTTGTCTATTGTCAATATCTTCAATTAAAAAGGAATTTTTTGCTCCGTCATAGGGCGGAACTTTCCGAAGAGTGGGAAAAAGTTTTTCTCCGGCCTCGGTTATTTTTATAAATAACTGGTCATCACATATTACTGCAAAAAATACTCCGTTACAATACAGGCCATATTCCCCAAACATTTTGCGGTATGTTATTTCTCCTGCACCGCTCATCTGTTCAGCTACGTATTGAACAAAGTCTATGCTTGAAGACATTGTAATCCCTCTTTCAATCCTATATAAAGGTTTATTTCTGCATTTGTCATATCAGAGTTTTGATACTCTTCAAAATCACACACAAAAGATCTTGGCAAATCAAGTTTCCACACGGCTTGCCACACCTCAGATACCGCTTTATTCACATCACCTTTAACTGTAAATTTCACATAATGGCCTGCCGGAATTTTAAGTACAGTTAATCGCTTATCCATTGGCTTTTCACTTACTGCACAGCATGTCAAAAAAGTGTATTCGCCTTTTTCGTTGTTTTCATAATCCGTATATACACCAAGTACCTTTGGTGAAATTTTATTTGGGATATCTGCATAAACATCTTCTTCATAAAAGCGTTTCCATAAATTGCCGATAGCATTTGTCATATCCAGTGAACTATTGTTTGTTCTCACAGCTATTCCTGCAACAATTTTTTCTTTGACATTTACAATTTCATAATTCATAACATTTACTCCTTTACTGTTGTTATATCAATTGTATCAGGAGCAACGTGACAACTGTATGTCATGAATTGTTATATTGTTTTTCTAATTTTTCTCCTAATTTTTGCAAAGATTTACGCAGATACTCAGGGCTCAGAAGTTCTGCTCCTCCTCTGAAAGATAGTATCCAGCTCAATATACTTTCTTCATCGGTAAATCCAAAGGAAAATAGTAGATTCCCGTCAGATTGTTCTGTAAAACTATCTTTACCGTACTCTTCAATAAGTCGCCACTTATATTCTTTTTTAACAATCGCCTTCACCTGATAAATATGCGGAAAAATTCTTTCATTTGATATATCCGGAAGCGGTGCAGAACGTGAACTGAAAACTTCGCCCACAGCAAGATTTTCCATGCGATTAAGCTTAAAAAGCCTGTAATCATTGCGATCTTTACAGTATCCCCATACGTACCAGCTTGACCATCTGAAAAGCAGATAATAGGGCTCAATCATCCTCTGACTTTCTCCTTTTGAAGCGTAATACTTGAATGAAAGAATTTTATGATTATCCATAGCATCCCGTATTTTTTCAATCTTTGGTGCAAGGGATTCCTTATACCAAGAGGAAAGATCAATTAAAATATTTTGTCCACCTGATATTAATGAAGAAGCTCCTGCTGATAATTTCTCCATTAGCAGTGAAACCTGATTCGTTCCGCTCACACTGTCAAGACTGCGTAAACCCGCTAAGATTGTCTGCATATCCGCTGATGTAAGCAAAGTACTGTCAACTTTATAACCGTCCATTATTGAAATTCCGCCACCATATCCCGGTGAAGTAACTATCGGAATACCCGCTTTGCACAGATTTTCAATATCTCGATTAATCGTTCTGCGTGATACTTCAAATTTTTCCGCAAGGTATGGAGCAGTTATCTTTTCATTCTGAAGCAGAATAGAAAGAATACCTATAAGCCTGTCTATCTTCATAGCCGTTTTCCTTTCTTGTTTAAATGAATTATAACACATAAATACGACAACTGTATGTCGTGTTTTATTAAACAAATAACTTTTTAAATTTATATTTCATATTTAAAAAGCAGTGGATAAAATCCACTGCTTAGAATATACAACTTTACTTTTTCTTTTCTGCTTTTATAAACTGCACCTTGAGATCATGGAGCACTTTTTTCTCTATTCTGGATACATATGAACGTGAAATACACTCAGCGGCAGCTATTTCTCGCTGTGTCAATGGTTTTCTCCCGTCCAGACCGTATCGCTTTATTATTATCCTCTTTTCCCTCTCATCCGGGATTTTTGACACGTATTCATAAAGCTTTTGCGTTTTCATTTTTAAATCTATATCATCGGCAATAGTGTCGTTTACGCTTATAATATCCATGAGGGTTAGAGGATTACCCTCACTGTCAGTATCAATGGGTTCACTTATATAAACGTCCTGGGCTGTTTTTCGTTGATTGCGAAAATACATAAGTATTTCATTTTCTATACATCTTGCTGCATATGTAGCAAGACGTGTTCCTTTTTCGTATTTAAAGCTATCAACCGCTTTAATGAGTCCTATCGTTCCAATGGAAATTAGGTCATCCTGCTCACTGTAAGATGAATAATATTTTTTTACTATGTGTGCCACCAGCCTTAAATTGTGCTCAATAAGTTTTTCACGGGCATTCATATCTCCGCCCCGTGCCATTTCCAGGTACTCCCGCTCTTTCTGTGCAGACAGCGGTTTCGGAAATGAGCTTGGTCCCGATAGATGCAGAGCAAAATAGATGAGATTGCTTATCATCAAATTTAAAAGTTCAGCAAACAAAAAAATTCCTCCTTAAAATACTTTTAATGAAATATATGCCGATAAAAATTTTCGTTTGCACGTCCCTATAAACCAGAAATGCAAAAATTGATATAATTTCTAAATTAATGTGTTATTTTTCGCATGTTATATAAATTTTTATTATGATATAATTTTTTTGAAAATTAATCCTATAAAAATATTAAATTTTGTAGGACTTTATCGCTGATCCAGCGATTATAATTAATTTTGAGGACGGTGTAATATATGTTATCAGGTTTACTTAAAGGAAATATAACCAGACCGAGAATACCTTTTTTTGCATCCTTTGCTAAAATTCCAAAGGCGAAAAATGAAACATTTCATTCCCTTGACGGAAACAGCATAGTTTACAATGCAAAAGAAAATCAGGAATACGGAAATCATATTGAAATGTCCGGCTTTTACTGTTCGAGTATAATAAGCTACGGTCACGACAACAGCGGATGTCTTAAAATCATGCGCCATACTGTATTCCCGACTTTAAGAATGTATCCTAACAAAACACATTCAAGCCAGGATCATAATTTCTGCGGTGTTACTTTTGAGGTTGATAATAAGAAGCCGCCCGAAAAAGTCAGAAGATTTATTTTTAACGGAATTCTTACAATAAAGTCTGTCATTGGAGATATTTCAGTAAAGAGAGAGCTTTTCACTGCTCCTGACGCTCCATGTCTAGTTGAAAAAATAACTGTAAAAAACGACAGCGAAAAGTCTGTAACAGTAAGCTGCATAAATAACGACAAAGAATTTGTCACTCCCAAAAGATACGGTTATGAGAGAAAGCAGTACAAGCTTTATTGTACGGTAAACGAAAACGAATTCGAGCTCAAAAGCGGAGAAAACAACACATTCTTTGCTTTCTATTGCGGAACAAATCTTGATACTCCCACTTTAAAAGTGGACGGCGAAAAACAGCTTCAGATGCGTCTTGACATGATAGCTGATCTTGACAATAAAATGGTAATTAAAACACCAGACGATACAATAAACGCAATGTGCCGTTTTGCAAAGATAAGAGCCTGTGAAAGCATATATAAAACCAAAAACGGACTT
Organism: uncultured Oscillospiraceae bacterium; assembly: GCA_958366985.1. Taxonomy (GTDB): domain Bacteria; phylum Bacillota; class Clostridia; order Oscillospirales; family Acutalibacteraceae; genus UMGS263. The sequence continues at coordinate 44,360 of CATXDC010000018.1, read as the reverse complement.
ATGCATTCACCAGGAGGCGGCGGATACTATGCAGCACTTTGGACAAACGACCAGTGCGAATACGTTAACCCGCTTTTCGGATATCTCGGATACAAAACAGGCTTTGAGCAGTCTGTAAACTGCTATAACCTTTACAAGAAATACATTTCACCTGATAAAGCGCTTATAACAAGCATCATTTCCGAAGGTGACGGTATATGGCACGGAGCAAAGGATAGAGGCGACAGCGCAATGTACGCATACGGAGCTTCAAGATTTGTTCTGTCCTCAGGAGATGAAAACCTTGCAGATGAATTTATTGACGCTATAAAGGACTGCGCCGATTTTACAGTTTCACAGATAAATGAAAACAATGTTGTTGCAAGTGACAGCGACGAGCTCGAAAACCGCTTTGAAAGCGGAAAGGCAAACCTTACCACATCATGCATTGCTTATGATGCACTTCTGAGCTTTTCATATATTCTTGAGGAAAAAGGAAGAAGCTCCGACGCCGAATACTACAGAAACAAAGCGCAGGTTATCAGAGACGGCATAAAGAATTACTTTGAAGCAGATGTTGAGGGATATGATACATACAGATACTGCAAAGAGGAAAAACGTCTTCGCTCCTGGATATGCATGCCCCTCACCGTAGGAATTTTTGATAAGGCCAAGGGTACTGCCGATGCTCTGTTCTCAGATAAACTGAGAATGGAGGAAGGTCTTGTAACAAGAAGCGGAGAAAAGACCTTCTGGGATCGCTCCACCCTTTATGCTCTCAGAGGACTTTTCAACTGCGGAGAAGCAAACCGCAGTCATGAGCTGCTCTCTGCCTATTCAAAGGCAAGACTTCTCGGAAATCACATTCCATATGCTGTTGAAGCATATCCCGAGGGAAATCAGGCTCAGCTTTCTGCTGAAAGCGGACTGTATTTAAGAATTTTCTCCGAGGGTATTTTAGGAATAAGACCTGTCGGCTTTAATAAATTTATACTTAAGCCCTCTCTTCCGGATTGCTGGGATTTCACCGAAATAGATAACATTAAACTTTGCGGAAAAGAGATAAACATAAAAGTTACCCGCAACAGTGACAGCTATACTGTATCTGTTTCCGGAAAAGAAGATATGACTATCAAAATCGGTGACAGCATCGAAATAACTTTGTAATTAATTTGAATCTTTAAACTTTAAAAGAGCTAACTGAATTTGTTTTCAGTCAGCTCTTTTTTTACTTATTCTTTATATTATTAATTGCACTTTTTTCGAGCCTTGAAACCTGCGCCTGGGATATTCCTATTTCTTTGGCAACCTCAGTCTGGGTTTTGCCCTGCATGAATCTCATTGAAAGTATCTTTTTCTCCCTGTCGCTGAGCTTTTCAATGGACTGCTTAAAGACTATTTCATCAATCCAGTTGTCGTCGCTGTTGCTGTCGCCTACCTGATCCATTACATATATGGTATCGCCTCCGTCGTTATATAACGGTTCATACAGCGATACCGGCTCCACAATTGCTTCCAAAGCCAGTACAACCTCTTCTTTTTTTATATTCATTTCTTTGGCTATTTCCTCTACGGTAGGTTCTTTCTGATTTTCATTTGTAAGGCGTTCCTTTATCTGCATAGCGTGATATGCGGTATCACGAAGGGAGCGGCTTACCCTTACGGAATTATTGTCACGCAGATATCTCCTGATTTCTCCTATTATCATGGGAACCGCATAAGTGGAAAAACGTACATTTTGAGTTACATCAAAATTATCTATGGCTTTTATGAGACCGATGCATCCCACCTGAAAAAGATCGTCAAGGTTTTCTCCTCTGTTTGTAAAACGCTGTATGACACTTAAAACAAGCCTTAAATTTCCGTTTATGAGCTCATTACGTGCGTTTTTATCCCCTTCCCTTATTTTCCTGAGTAACTCCATTTTTTCTTTTTCTTTCAGAACCTTAAGCTTTGAAGTGTTGACTCCGCAAAGCTCCACTTTATTAAATTTCATAAAAAAACCTCCCACGGCGTTACATCTAAAGTATTACCGTCGGGAGGTTTTTTAATTCAGTAATGAAAAATTTATAACTCAGGCAATTTTAAGCTTCAAACGCAGCTTGTCGCTTATCATTGCAATAAACTCACTGTTTGTGGGCTTGCCTCTTGTATTCTGAATAGTATATCCGAAATATGAGCTGAGAACGTCAACATCTCCTCTGTCCCATGCAACCTCGATTGCATGGCGGATTGCTCTTTCAACACGTGAAGGAGTGGTTTTATAAATTTTCGCAACAGTGGGATAAAGAACTTTTGTAACAGATTCAAGCATCATCCTGTCACTGATTGAAAGGATAATAGCAGTTCTGAGATACTGATATCCCTTTATATGGGCCGGAACACCTATCTGATGCATTATCTCGGATACTATAACCTCAAGATCATCTGTTCCGCTCATTTCTGTTATTTCGTTTTTCATATTGCGGTTCTTCCATGCAGTAATCTGCTTAATTCTCTGTGCAAGCATATCTGCATCAAAAGGCTTGATGAAATAATAATCTGCTCCGGCTGCAATTACTTCCTTTTCAAATTCAGAATTATCCACACTGGACATAAGCATAATTACAGGCTTTTTCTCAAGTCTCATTTCCCTGATTTTTGAAAGGACTCCCAAGCCGTCAACATGAGGCATAAAGCTGTCCATAATAAGCACGTCCGGCTTTATTTCATTAATGCGCTCTATTACAAGCATTCCGTCTTTGGCAATCATAGAAACGTCAAAGCCCTCTGCTCTTAATACACTGCTGCAATTCTTTCCAAATTCTGTTCCGTCTTCCGCAATCATAATTTTCATTGTCTTTTCCATTTTTCAAAACCTCCGTTTTTTGTTCTACCATATTTTACCATTCATTCCATTTATTGGCAATAGGTTTTTGGCAAAAAATGGTAATTTTTTCCAAAACAGTTGGTTTTGCCTTTAATTGCGTCCTTGTGGAACTTTAATCAGCAGATTTATCGGTCAAGGTATCTGAAATTTCTATCATTTTTTCAGCATATATGCCATATCCCTGCAATGGATCATTGACAAAGACGTGAGTAACAGCTCCTATGAGCATACCGTTTTGTATTATGGGACTTCCGCTCATACCCTGAACTATTCCTCCGGTCTTTTCAATAAGCCGGCTGTCGGTAACCTTTACCACCATGTTTTTATATCCTGAATCCCCTGCAAAAATCTTTTTCACTTCCACCTCAAACTTTTCAGGAGTTTTTCCGTCTATGGTAGAAATAATATATGCTTTGCCTGACTGTACCTCCTGCTTTGTTGCAACGGGAACTTTTTCAGAATTTGCTTTTTTAACTTCACCTATTGTATTTCCGTAAATTCCGGCTGCTGTATTTAAAACAAGATTTCCTGTTACGGCTCCGCTGAATGCGCCTATGAGTTCACCCGGTGTTCCCTCGCTGCCTTTGGCACAGCTGTTTACAACGGCTTCAACTATATCCCCGCCTAGAAGAGGCATTATTTCCCCTGTGTCTACATCGCAGATTCCGTGTCCCAAACCTGCAAATATATTGTTTTCATCATCGTAGTATGTCATTGTTCCTATTCCCGCAGTGCTGTCACGCACCCAAAGTCCAGCTCTGTATTTATTGTCGTCCTTTGAAAGCTGAGGATATAAAACAGTGAAATAGGATTTTTCTCCCCTTACATAATCTATATTTATCCCTTTGCCGTCGGAACTTTCAAAAAGTCGCATTACGTCTGTATTTTTATTTACCGGCTCCTTATTAACATGGGTGATAATATCTCCTATTTGCAGTCCTGCTTTTTCCGCTGGATTTACACTTCCCTTTGCTGTCACGATATCCTGCATTCCGACAATCATGACGCCGCTTGTATAAAGACGTATTCCAAAAATATCTCCGCCAGGCATTACATACTTTCTCTGTATTCTGGTAACCTGAGCGGATTTTACGGGAATTACATTAAATAAAGTAATATTTTCCTGAGTCGTTTTTTCCCTGGGCGTTTCCCCGGAGGAATTTACCGGATTTCCGCTTTCATCAAAACAGCTTATGGAATATATATTCCTTATGGTAATATTGCTTTCGTTTGTGACAAAATAACTTGAGGGCAAAAAATAATATGCCAATGTTATTAAAATTAAAATCAGAATTGTTAAAACAGAAATACCTGCTGCGGTAATTTTTACTGCTTTTCTCATTTTTTCACCTCCTTAATAAATGCCGCACAAATAATTTACGTTTTTAACAGCGATTTATTTGCGGTAATTAAATGCCGCTTCGGGTGAATTTGGAGAAGCTTAAAAAATTTGTATATTTTGATTATTTAAATTTTTTAAAAGAAGTAGTAGTATATTCCTTGAATGTTTTAAGGAGAGATTTTTATGTTTGAAAATATTACAAAAGACGCTGAAAAGGCTATAACCGAACTTATTAAGACTGCAAAGCTTAAAAAGGGAGACATAGTAGTAATCGGATGTTCTTCCAGTGAAATGGTAGGCGAAAAAATCGGTACTGATTCCAGCCTCGAAGCAGCAGAAGCATGCTTTAACGGTATTTATCCCGTTTTAAAAAAGAACGGTATTTTTCTTGCTGCGCAGTGCTGTGAGCATCTTAACCGTGCAATAATAACTGAAATGGAAGCCGCTCAGAAACTGGGACTCGAAATGGTGAACGTTGTTCCCATGCCGAAGGCCGGCGGTTCATTTGCAACCACAGCTTACAAAGCTTTTGAAAATCCCGTTGCAGTTGAGGAAATAAAAGCCGATGCAGGTATAGACATTGGCGGCACTCTTATAGGAATGCATCTTAAAAAAGTTGCAGTTCCCGTAAGGCTCAGTATTAAAAAAATCGGTGAAGCAAATATAATATGCGCCAGAACAAGACTTAAATTCATAGGCGGAGAACGTGCACACTATAACAAAAAGCTTATGTAAAAACAGAAAAAGAAGAGATATCAAAGGACATCTGCAAATAAGAGCAGATGTCCTTTTTGTTTACAAAATTTTGTAATTAAAATATTAAGTTAAAGGTTTAATTGCTTGAAGGTATCTTCCAGAAGCTTACAGGATTTACCGAATTTCTCCATTTCTTCATCGGTAAGGTTAAGAGTTAAAATTTTTCTCACTCCGCTGCGGTTAACTATACACGGTACTCCGGCAAAGACTCCGTTTTGACCGTATTCCCCTTTCATCATTGCCGAAACAGTGAGCACGCTGTTTTCATTGCCGAAAATTGCCTTAGTTATTCTGAGCATAGCCATACCTATACCATAATAAGTGGCTTTCTTTGCCTTTATTATTTTCTGCGCCGCATCACGAACCTCTACGGCGATTTTTTCAAGCTCTCCTACTGAAAAATCGTTTCCATTTTCTTCGCATATATCAATTATTGGTTTTGTGGCAAGCATTGCCTGTGACCACGGAACAAACTCACTGTCACCGTGTTCACCCATAACATAGGCGTGGATATTTCTCGGATCTGCATTAAAATAGCTGCCTAAAAGATACCTAAGTCTTGAGGTATCAAGAACTGTTCCTGTACCAATTACACGATGGGAATTAAAGCCTGAAAGCTCACAGACAATTTTAGTCATAATATCAACGGGATTTGTGGCTACAAGAAAAATTCCGTTAAAGCCCGACTGGGTAACCTGACCGATTATAGAACGGAAAATATCGGCATTTCGCTGCAGGAGGTCAAGCCTTGATTCTCCCGGCTTCTGCGCCGCACCTGCGCTTAAAACAATTATATCTGCATCGGTACAGTCGCTGTAATCTCCGCTTTTTATTTTCATATTTGACGGAGCAAAAGCAAGTCCGTGGTTTAAATCCATTGCCTCACCCATAGCCTTTTCTGCCGCTACGTCTATTAAAACAAGCTCATCGCAGGCTCCCTGATTTAAAAGAGCATAGGCAAAGCTCATGCCGACCATGCCTGTACCTATAAGAACAACCTTTCTGTTATCATTTGCCATTTACATCAAACTCCTTTTTTCTATTTTATCCCGCTCTATGGTTAAATATGAAAAAAGCCGACTTAAAATCAGCTTTTTACTGCTGTTTTAAATCGGCTTTATATTTTTAAAATTTAAAATGAAGAGAGAAGGTCTTTAAGTGTTTCACAGGCATCACCGAGAAGCAGTGTTACACCTGTCTCCTTAGTATAAAGGGGATTTTCAACTCCGGCATAACCGGGCTTCAAATCGTAATTGCAGATAATAACGTGTTTTGCTTTATCTGCATCCAGAACAGGCATTCCGTAAATCGGTGTTCCCTCTGCCTCTCTTGCGGCAGGGTTTACAACGTCGTTTGCACCGATAATAACCACTGCATCTGCCTCTGCAAACTCAGGATTGATATCATCCATTTCATAGAGTTTTTCATAGGGAACATCAGCTTCACAAAGAAGCACATTCATGTGTCCCGGCATTCTGCCTGCAACAGGGTGGATAGCAAATTTTACCTCAGCGCCGTTATTTTCAAGCTTATCACTTAACTGCTTTACAAGGTGCTGAGCCTGTGCAAGAGCCATTCCGTAGCCTGGTATAATTATAACCTTTTTAGCTTCCGAAAGTATTTTTGCAGGAGTTTCCTTTTCTACTTTATTTTCCTCGGAAACATCATTTCCCTTTGCGGTTTGACCGATAGCTGAAATAAGCTTCTGCAATGTGTCATTGGCATCGCCTAAAAGGAGGGTTACGTCCTTTTCCTTACTGTAAAGGGGATTTTCAACACCGGCATAACCGGGCTTCAAATCGTAGTTACAGATAATGACGTGCTTTGCTTTATCTGCATCCAGAACAGGCATTCCGTAAATTGGTGTTCCCTCAGCTTCCTTTGCAGCAGGGTTTACAACGTCATTTGCGCCTATAATCACTACTGCATCGGTTTCAGGGAATTCAGGATTGATGTCGTCCATTTCATAGAGTTTTTCATAGGGTACATCTGCTTCACAGAGAAGCACGTTCATGTGTCCCGGCATTCTTCCTGCTACCGGGTGAATTGCAAATTTGACCTCTGCTCCGTTAGCTTCAAGTTTATCGCTTAACTGCTTTACAAGATGCTGAGCCTGTGCAAGAGCCATTCCGTAACCGGGAATGATTATGACCCTTTTAGCTTCATTGATAACCTTTATGTATTCCTCTTCCTGTTTTTCTTCACCCTTTTTGTCCTCTGAAACGCTCTCGGGCTTAGCATCCATATCCTTAAGAAGTTTATCGAGAGTTTCACAGGCATCTCCCAAAAGAAGGGTTACACCCTCTTCCTTACTGTAAAGAGGATTTTCAACTCCGGCATAACCGGGTTTTAAATCATAGTTGCAAACGATTACATGCTTTGCTTTATCTGCATCCAAAACAGGCATTCCGTAAATAGGTGTTCCCTCCGCTTCCTTTGCGGCAGGATTCACAACGTCGTTTGCTCCGATAATTACTACTGCATCGGTTTCCGGGAACTCAGGATTGATGTCATCCATTTCATAGAGTTTTTCATAGGGTACATCTGCTTCACAAAGAAGCACGTTCATATGTCCCGGCATTCTTCCTGCTACCGGGTGAATGGCAAATTTGACCTCGGCTCCTTTAGCTTCAAGCTTATCGCTTAATTGCTTTACAAGGTGCTGAGCCTGTGCAAGTGCCATTCCGTAACCGGGAATGATAATAACTTTCTCAGCCTCGTTTAAAATTTCAGCTGGTGATTTCTCTTTTACTGCTTCTTCAACAACAGGAGCTGTATTTTCTTCCGTTTTCTCCTCTTTCTTATCCTCTGCCTTTTTCGCTGTGCCTGAAACAGAGGTCTTTCCGAGAAGGATATCCATAAGATGACGGTTCATCGCCTTACACATAATCTGAGTAAGAAGAAGTCCTGATGCTCCTACAACTCCGCCGATAGCTATAAGAAGAGGATCTCCGATTGCCATACCTGCAATTGCTCCGGCAACACCACTGAAGGAGTTAAGGAGAGAAATTGTTATAGGCATATCTGCGCCGCCTACACGGATTGAAAATGCATATCCGAAAATTGCACTAAAAACTGTGCATAGAATGCAGCTTGCAAGAATTGATACTTCAAAAGTAATAAGTACAACTGTAACAGCCGTAATTAAAAGAGAAAGTGTAGTAATTGTGCTGTGTCCTTTAAATACTACGGGACGCTGCGAAATAATCTTATGAAGCTTTCCTGCGGCAATAGCGCTGCCTACAAAGGTAATAACGCCGATTGCCAAAGCAAGTCCGCCTGTTGCAAGGGCAAATTTGCCTGTACTCTGGTGACCTACAACAGAAATAAAGGCTACAAGGGCAGAAGCTGCTCCACCGAATCCGTTAAAGAGTGCAACAACTTCCGGCATTTCAATCATTTTGATTCTCTTTGCCCAGATAAGTCCTGCTACAAGACCGGCTGCCATGGCAGCCCACAGCATCCAGTCAGTAAGAATTTCATTTTTATAAAGGGTTACGCCGATTGCTGCCGCCATACATACTGCGCTGAGACGGTTTCCAGTGGGAGCAAGCTTTACCTTACTCATAAGGGCTATACCCACAAGAACTCCCACAGTAAGGACGCCGCAAATGATGTAATAAACTAAATCAGTCATTATTTGTCGTCCTCCCTGTGCTTCTTATTAAACATACGCAGCATACGTCCTGTAACGCCAAAGCCTCCTGCAACATTTATCATTGCAAGGAAAATTGCAATAACACCTAAAATTTTATTTCCGGTTCCAATAGCCAAAGCCGTTGCAGTAAGTGCACCGAGAATTGTAATTCCGGAAAGCGCATTCATTCCCGACATAAGGGGCGTATGAAGAAGGCTCGGCACATTGTTTATTATTTTATATCCTATTAAAGTTGCGGCTACAAATATAACCACATAAATTAATTCTTTCATGTCTACCTCCGAAAAACGGGGTGCTTTTATGGCACCCCGTATAAAACATCTCAGCTTTTGAAGCTTAAATCAAAGACCCATAGCCTCTTTTGCGCCCTTATGTACTATTTCGCCATCGATTGTTACAAGGCTTGACTGTACGATAACGTCGTTCATATCGAGAGCCATTTCTCCGTCTTTTGCAAGGAATTTAAGTAGATTATAAATATTGTTAGCAAACATCCATGTTGAGCTTGTGGGAAGCATACCGGGAATATTCTTGATACCCTCGATAACAACGCCATGCTTTACATCTCTCTCACCAGGAGTTGTAATAGCGCAGTTACCGCCCTGGTCAATTGAAATATCAACTATAACGGAACCGGCCTTCATGGATTTTACCATATCTTCTGTAATAAGAATGGGAGCAAGCTTTCCGGGAATAAGCGCGCTGCAGAAAACGATATCCATATCCTTAATGTGCTCTGCAATAACTGCACGCTCTTTTTCGAGCCACTCATCAGAAATACGCTTTGCATATCCGCCCTCACCTACTGCCTCAGATGCGGGAACTCCAAGGTCGATAACCTTTGCGCCGAGACTCTTTGCCTGCTCAGCAGCATCGGGTCTGATATCAGCTGCATATACAACTGCGCCAAGACGCTTGGCTGTTGCGATAGCCTGAAGTCCGCCGACGCCTGTTCCCAGTACCATTACATTGGCAGGCTTAATCATACCCACTGCACAGAAAATCTGCGGAACAAACTTTGCAAGATCATTTGCTGCAAGCATAATTCCCTTATATCCTGCGCAGGTGCTCATTGAGGTAAGAGCGTCCATATTCTGTGCTCTGGAAATTCTGGGAATACCATCAAGGGTTATGGAGATAACGCCCTTTGCAGCAAGATTTTTTACCATTTCATGGTTAACGGGAGAAGCCGGATGAATGAAAGTGATAAGATACTGTCCCTTTTTCATCATATCAACTTCGTGAACGCCTTTTGCTTCGTTGAAGAGAGGCTCTTTTACCTTAAGTATAACGTCCGCTCTTGCATAAACATCAGCTACATCGTCAACAAGCTCTGCTCCAGCCGCCTTGTATTCTTCGTCGCTGTAAAATGAGCCTGCACCAGCTCCGCTTTCTACAAGCACAGTAGCGCCGTCAGCTACCATTTTTTTAACTGTCTCCGGAATTGCGGAAACACGTCCCTCATCATGCATAATTTCCTTTGGAATACCGATAATCATTGTCTTTTCCTCCTATTATAATAAAATTATATTTTCTTATGAGCTGCCGCTCTGATTTACATTTTATTGAAGCAATGTTTCAACAAGAACCGTACTGTCATTTTTTACCGTCGAAAGTACAATATTTGTTCTCGTAAGAGATATACCGGGAACGCTCTTTATATCGTTGAGAATTTTTTCCAAAGAGGTTGTGGAGTCCGCTATGACTTTAAGCAGAAAATCAAAATCTCCGGTTATATAGTGGCATTCAACAATGTAATTGTTCCGATTGACAAAATCTATGAATCCTGAATTATATTTCGGATGCTCGATTCCCACGGAAACGGTAGCCATAACGTCTTTTCCGACGCTTTCTTGGTCAATTACAACTGTGTAACCCTTGATTATCCCCGAACTTTCAAGTTTTCGTATACGCTCTATAACCGCTGAAACGGACATACTTATCTTTTCACCTATAACGGAAGCGTTTTCACGTGCATTTTTTCTTAGACAATTAAGTATCTTTATATCGATTTTATCCATATTATTTTCAAAGCACCTCCTCTTTTTGTATATTTTAACACTGAATCGAAAAAAGTAAAGTAGTCTAAGAAAAGTACATAATTATTTCTTGAAACAGCTTTAATTTACAAAAATATTTTCAAAGATACTAATAAATCCCCTGTCCAACCGAAAAAGTTACTGCAAAAAATAAAAAATCAGCGCACGCTTTTATCCAATGCGTACGCTGAAGCAAAATATTTATGGCTATTTTAAATTATGTGTAACTATATTCAAAGGTTATTACAATGAAATTACGCTCATCAATCTTTTTAACCTCTGATTCTATAAGATTTTTAAGCTGCGAATCTTTCATTTTGAATTTGTGCGGCTTTACTAGGTCAAAGACTATATTTGTATGAGTAGGTCCGAAAACAACACGGAAATCGTGAATAGATAATCTATCATCAATGTTTTTTACAATTTCTGTTACTGACTTTTTAAGCTCAAGGACATTTTCGTCATCCGTAACAATGGGGTCAAGATGAATAACCGTAAATATTCCAAACTCTTTATAGATATCTCTCTCAATAAGATCGATTGTATCATGACTTTGCATTATATCTGCGTCTGCGGGAATTTCAGCGTGAGCTGAGGCAAAAATACGGTTAGGTCCGTAGTTATGTATCATAATATCATGAACGCCTACAACACCATCATAGGATAAAATTTTATCCTGAAATTCCTTTACCAGCTCCGGCGACGGACTTTCTCCTAAAAGGGGACCTATGGTATCTTTGAGTATTCCTATTCCGGAGGCGAAAATGAACATTGCAACAATTATACCCATATAACCGTCCAGAGGAATATCTGTAAAGGCTGCACAGATAAGAGAAATCATGGAAACCGATGTAGCTGCTGTATCGCTGAGACTGTCGGCAACAACTGCGGTCATAGCGGGAGAATTTATGCGTTTTCCTACACTCTTATTAAAAAATGCCATCCAAAGCTTTACGCATATTGAAAGAATAAGAACGGCAATTGCAGGCCAGCTGAACTTAAGGGGCGCCGGATTCATAATCTTATCAATTGACGACTTTATAAGCTCATAGCCCATCATCAAAACAAGAAAAGATACTACCAGTGCACATATATATTCAAGTCTTCCGTGACCGAATGGATGCTCATCATCGGCCGGTTTACTGGCAGCTTTAAAACCAAACACCGTTACCACCGAGGAACCTGCATCGGAAAGGTTATTTGCTGCATCAGCTGTAATTGAAATACTGTTTGTAAAGGTTCCGATTAAAAACTTTGAAAGGGCAAGAATCACATTGCAGAATATTCCAACAGAGCCTGCCAATATACCGTAATTTTCTCTTACCTTCACATCTTTTACATTTTCCGCATCTTTCACAAAAAGTTTAATAAGTAATTTTGTCATTCATCAAAGACCTCTTATCCAGTTTATTTTGCTAACTTAACATCAAGATGATTATATGGAATTGTTATGCCGTTTTCATCAAAGGCAAGCTTTACCTTTTCCTGAACGGAATAATAAAGATCCCAATATTTATCACTGTCACACCACATCTGCAATACCAAAGCCACTCCGCTGTCGCCGTGTTCCTTTACAGCCACAAAAGGCGCCGGATCCTTATGACATATATCATGGGATGCCGCAACTTTAAGCAAAACATCCTTAGCCTTGAAAATGTCATCATCATAGCTGATTGAAAAAACAAGATCAAGCCGTCTCGTTTCAGCTGCAGTATAATTTATTATGTTATTGCTTGTAATATGAGAGTTAGGGATAATTATCCTTTTATTATCGATTGTTTTAAGTACGGTATCCATTATCCTGATTTCTACAACCGTTCCAGATACATTTTCAAGCTCTACATAGTCGCCGCTCTTAAAAGGCTTATTGAGCAATATCTGGAAGCCGCTTGCAAACTGGGCGACACTATCCTTTAATCCCACACCGGCAGTAACTCCCGCTGCACCGATAGCGGCTATAAATGAATTAAGGTTTATGCCCAAGGTGGAAAGAGCTGAAATAACTACTCCGAATTTTAAAAGCAAAGAAATTACTCTCCCTGCAAAGGGATATATAGTAGGATCTACATTTCTGTTTTTAAGTGTCTTGACCACAAGCTTTCCAACTATGTTTGAAAGCCAGAATCCAACACCTAAAATTATTAAGGCCAACAATAAATGGGGAAGAAAATCAATAATTTTTTCTACAAGATTATTTTTTGTCCATTCCTGCAAATTTTCTAACATAGTTTCTCCTCCTGATTAATGTTCGAATAATTATATCACCAATAAACCGGAAAGAAAAGTTTTTATTGACAGTTTTTTCATTTCATTTACGTTTTTATATTTATAGGGATTCTGTTTGATGCCAAAACATCCTCTCCACTGACAAGATTAATTTTAATCGATTCCGAATACTTTCCTGATAAAATGTCGGAAAAAAACACCTCAAACAGATATCCGCTTTTACATGGATTACAGTTATATTCCGCTATATTTTCAAAGATTAATTTTATATTTTCGTCTCTCTCCGACTTTACATTTACCCCTTCAATTTTAATCACTGTGCCGTTTCCCCATGAGTAGAGCTTTACCTCACAATCGATATATCCTCCCCTTTCATTTTTTAGCTTTGTTTTTAAAAAAGGCTTCTGCTTTATTACGTCTGCAAAACTGTAAATCGCCATTACATCACTCCCTTTAATTTCTTTACATTTTATAATATGTGAAAAAAGACATTTTGCGACAGTATAAGAAGCCTTCAAAATATAAAAACAAAAACCGGACAGCAAAATTTACTGTCCGGCTTTAAATTTACTTTATTATGTTTTTCCTTTTATCTGCTCTCTATGTAGGATTTTATAACATCTATTATTGCCTGTTCACTCATCTTCGAGCTGTTAAGCATCATATCATAGCTTTCAGGTGAACCCCACTTAGTATCACAGAAATAGTTGTGATATGACTCACGGCGCTTATCGGTTTTTGTTATAAAGCTCTTTGCCTTTTCGGGAGCAACTTTATACATATCAATACATCTCTGGATTTTATAATCCATATCCGCATATATAAACACACTTATACAGTCTTTTCTGTCTTCCAGAACGTTTTCGGCACATCTGCCTACAATAACACAGGAGCCCTCATTGGCGGCATTTTTAATTATCTCAGACTGAAGTATAAAAAGCTTATCAGTAACCGGCATCTCTCTTGAGGACATATCTCCAAAAGCAAAAAGAGCATTTCCAAGAGAAAGATTATAAAGCAAACTGTCTGTGGGATATTCGTCAGCCGCCTTTAAAACTTCTTCACTCATACCGCTCTTTTTTGCGGCAAGGCTGATAAGGTTCTTATCATAAAAAGGAATATCAAGCTGCTGTGCCAGCTTTTCTCCTATATCGTGACCGCCGCTGCAGAACTGACGTCCAATTGTAATAACAGTTTTTTTCATAATCTCTACCTCCCAAAATTAAAAACCAAAGCCTCAACGATGTAAACCGTTGAGGCTTAAAAATTTAGAACACCGGAAACACACCTTTTTAAACAATATCTTCTTTTATGTCCTTCACTGCTACTATTTATTGCAATTTATTTAACACAAAATAAGAAATTCGTATGTTTGTTTTCTTCATTTATGCCGGCAGAACACATAAACATTTATATTTATTCACTTTTCTCTTCACACCGGTCAGGAATTGAAATCTGCCGTTTAAAGCCTCTTCTTCGTAACGGATAATCTCCTTAAATTAATTGCCGAACCTTTTTGTTCGCTTCAATTTTGGTGCAAGACAGAAGCTTTTTTATTTTTCAGTTCTCAAACCGGCGGCCTGACTGTACGGCTCACATTCACAGTACATTGGTACCGCCTCCTTAGTATCTTTTAGTTAAAGGAAAGAACATCAGCACTTTACCATCTAACAAAATAAACTTGACTCCTTTTTCTTCAAACTCACTCTGCTGATTCTTTCAATCTACTTACTTTCTTTCCTTAACTTCAATTAAATTATAGCACGCTTTTATGTATTGTCAACATTTTTAAAAGAAAATCATGCTATATTTTTAGTTAAAAATTTCATTTAAATTGCTTATTGACTTACGGGCAAAAAACGGCTAAAATTATGGGGTAGGCTTTCACTAAAGGAGCGTAGTTTATGAACGAAGATTTTACACCTGATCTTTTAACGGTTGCCGATGACGAAGGCAACGAACATACTTTTGAAATTCTTGACAGCATTGAAACTGATACAGACAGATATGTTGCCGTTACTGCATATTATGATAACCCTGAGGAAATGATAGAAGACGACGGCGAACTTATCATCTTAAAAGTTGAAGAAACTGACGGAGACAGTTTCCTGTCACCTATCGAAGATGATGCGGAATTTGATGAAATCGCTGCCATTTTTGAGGAGCGTTTGAGCGAAATCTACGACATCTCTGATGAGAATTAAATAATTCCTGCCTTGTGCGTTTAAATACAGTTAATATAACCCAACACACTTTATTAGGGAATGCCAGCTCGGACGGACTATTGCAGACCTCCCGGCTTTTAGCCGGACGGTGGGAGCATGAAAACGTTTGGCGCATACCCACCTGCTTTTTGGGCAGGTTATAATCAGCTGTATGACGGCATGGCGGGTTTTTATTTTTTGAAATTTTAATTTATTTAGCAAAACAGCTGCTTAAAGCAGCTGTTTTTGTTTTATACAAAAAGTTTTACTGGTTGATACTATTTTATCAAAATCATGCATTAATATTCAAATTAAAAGTATTGCTGTTAGCTAATTAAAAAGAAAAAATGAATGAAACAGTACATCTACTTTCATTTTTTAAAAGCAGACCCTAGAAGAAATTATTTGGCATATCATTTCTTACCTAAAATTATTGTAATAATAAATTCTACTAATCATTATATAAATACTATTTAAACTCTTTACTTTATAATTTTGCGCTTTATATAACCAATTTTGTCTATATAAATTTATTATAAATTTCATTACATTTGGATTCGCAAAAGATTAATTATATATGTAGGTTTTATTAAATTAAAATTAACCCTTTCTTCAAGATTTTAACAAACTCAAAAATATTTCTCCTTACTTATTTTTCTCGTCAGAAAAAATATAAAAATTTCGATATTTCTTAAAATCGCCAAATATAATTCAGTTTCTTTTGTATCGCTTTTTAGAAATTATTTACACAAAAATGCAACTGTTTCTACTTGACATTGCATTTTCAGAAATGTATAATTTTCCCTAAACTTTAAAATGATTATTTAAGTAAGGAGAGAATTGCGATGAAGTATGCATTGTTTACAGGCGGTGCCGGTGGTTTAGGAGGCGCATGTGCAAAAGCAATGGCAGCAGAGGGCTGGACTGTATTTGCAGCAGATATTAACGATACTGCGCTTGTAGAAATCAGTCAGACCCAAAACATTATCCCGATTAAAGTTGACATCACAAATCAGGAAAGTGTTGACGCTGCTCATGAAGAAGTTGCCAAATACACAACTAAGCTTGATGCAATCATTAATTTTGCCGGCATGCACACTATGTGTTCCATGATCGAGGGGAATTGCTCAAACACCATTGAGAAAATGCTCATGATTAATGTTATGGGCATGGTAAGAATCAATCGTACTTTTGTCGATATGGTATTGGAAGGAAACGGACGTATTATCAACTGCAGCTCCGAATGCGGTTACCTTACAGCTCAGCCCTTTAATGGTCCTTATGCAATCACAAAATATGCTGTTGAAGCTTATACAGACAGCCTTCGCCGTGAGCTTATGTTCATAGGTGTTCCTGTTGTTAAAATTCAGCCCGGTTCTTTCAAAACCAATATGCACAAATCTGCTTCTGCAGGTCTTGACAATCTCATAAGCTCAACAAAGTATTACGGCAAAGTGCTTAACACTTTAAGACCAATTATGGATAACGAGCTTAAACATGCAAACGATCCTAAGTATCTTGTAACAGCTCTTCTTGAAGCAGTTGATTCAGAAAAGCCAAAAATTGTTTACAGAGTTAAGAACAGCCATATGCTTCGTGCACTGGAATTCATTCCTACCAGACTTCTGGAATTTGGTTACAGAACAGTTATTAAATAAAAACAGATACATAAATAAGCAAAAGCCATCGGTAAACCGATGGCTTTATACTTTACTTTGTATGTTTTTATCTAAATACTAAAAGTCATTGCCTGAAAAACGCTCTTTAATCTCAGCAGATTTTCCGCATGAAAGCCTGCCCTCGGGACAAACTCCTGTCACAAAGCAGCTGGGTCCATATCTTCTGAAAATATCCGGTGCACTGCTTCTGAGCATTTTGAGCATATCATATGCATAATCCCTTATTTCCCACTGGGCTCGCTCACAGGTTCTGAGTTTAAGGAAAAGAAGAAGCTCTCTTGCATTCATGGTAATTGTAAGATCAAGGGTGTTTCCGCTGAGAAGTACATAGATGAGATTCTCTTCGCTCTCTCCCATATCTTTCAGCTCTTTATAAAGCTTTTGAGTTTCAGAAAAAGCTGATTTATACATATCGAGCAATTCAGCATCATCCTTTACAGCAGGAGGAATTATATATCTTCCTCTGTTTGATGATGTAAGCTCAGGCACTGTCACGCACTGGATACGGTGGCGCACAATATGGGTAATGCATGCAAGAGACACATTATTAAGCCTGAAAGTGTAGCTCGCTGCCTCAAGAGGACGTGGTCTTGCACAGTCGATAACAGCGTCAATTATCTTTTTCCTTATTTCTCTATCTGAAACAACGGCATCAACCTGTGTCTGATTTAAAGCAGTTTCACTTATAAGAGCTGTTTTTGCAACTGCCAGATCACTGTTTTCAGTATATGAAATAAGCTCAACAAGAGGACTTTCATTTACATATTCGCCTTTTGAGGAAAGGAATGAGAAATCCGGCTTATCATTGTAAGTCTTACCGAAATTATTAAAGCTTTCCATAACTCCGGGGGCAATTTCCTTCGCCTGCTCCAAAAGCGACAATCCGATTTTCTTAATCTCCGGATATTTGCTTCCCCTGCCGTAAAGCATCGCCCTTAAAACATTGAGAAACTCACGGGCATTCATTGAACAGATAAAGTTACTGAAAAAACAGTAAGGCAGTACAAATCTTGCATCCTCTTTGGCAACGCCCTTTTCAGTAAGCTTATTGTATGTATCAAAAAGCTTTGACATATGCTTTATATACTTTTCCTTTACCGCTTCGGAAGAAAATTCAGGAACAAAAAAGCCTGCATCGCCAAAATCAACATATCTTCTTGATTTTACTGTAAAGGATGCAAGTCTGAACTCTATCATGAATTGCTCCACAACAACAGATACATTGCGGAAAGCAAGATTAAAAAACAAATGCTCTATAACCGAGTTATGTCCCGACTTTGTAACCTTCTGTATAAGTGACGCATTCTTTTCAGCGTCCTTTGATTTTTCTAGTATATCAAAAACATCCCCCGGCTGAGTGGATATACGTCCGCCGGCAGCGCAGAGACTTTCTCCGCAGTTTGAATATCCTACTATCTTTACTTCTGATTTATAATCCATTGGGAACTCCTCCTTGCTTGTGATAATATACCATATTTTCTTTTTTTAAGCAATAAATCCGTCTTTCAAAAAATCGATACAGGTGATATAATCGAACTGATGAAATAAGTCCTTATCGGACGAACAAAACCGGAGGTTAATTTATGATTAAAAGAAACAGTGACATGAACATCGTTGTGAATGAAGCTATGAGAGGCGGCGACGGCAGCGTCAAAATACGCCACATTCTCAACGCTGACGAGATTCACGGAAAATCCAGAATGACAGCTGTAATCACTCTTGAACCTGGCTGCTCAATCGGAGAACACGTTCACGAAAACGAGGAAGAGATATTCTACATTATGAGCGGAAACGTTGTTTATAACGACAACGGAAACGAAACCACCCTTTCAGCAGGTGACAGCTGCATTTGCTACGGCGGAGAAAAACACGGCGTTGCAAACAAATCAGATGAAACAGCCCAGCTGTTCGCCGTTATCCTTACTTACTGATTGATTAAAGATAAAACGCATTTGCCTGTTTCAGTGCAGACAAATGCGTTTTTTGTATTATTAATTAAATTTCATTGAATATGCTCCATGAAACTACCTTTACTCCCTTATCCTCAGCACGCTGGAGAATATCCCCGCTTTTTAAGAGTTTTAGCTCCATTACTCTTTTCTCCCACTCTTTATCCCCGTCAATCGGGTATGCAGGATGCAGGAACATTTCCGTAACGCCATCTATACAGTTATCCACCGCTTTAAGATAATAATCTCTCAAAGAATAATAACTATCTATTTTATCCATGGAATAAGGATTCGAAACAAGGTCATCGAGCATTTTTACACCGAGTTTTTCTCCCGTTTTTACAATTCTTTGCTGAAAAGCTATTATAGGCTTCGGGATACTTCGTCCAAGCTGACGCTCCAGAAAATAGGGAGTCTTTGGGAAACGATACGGAAGTGAATGAGCGGCGCAGAATTTATAAGCTTCAATATAAAATCTTCTGCCATTTATTCCATACAGAGTTCCGCAGTGGTTGTCAGCATGATCTACTGTACATCCGTTTTCAGTTAAAAAACGATACTGTGCTTCCAGTTCCTGTGCCACTTCCCTGCGTTTACCGTGAAGTGCAAGTTTTAGCTGGTCAGAGTAAAATCCCTTTTCATCTGAAAGCGACTTTCCGCCGCTAAGGCTCTTCCACCTGTTCTGCTCACTGTCGGAATTAATTGTCAGATGCACTCCCACGGGAATATTCAACGAAGCGGCGGTTTTGGCGGCTTCATTTGCATCCTCCGCCACAGTGAGCACAGATGTAGAAGTGATTAAGCCCTTAGTATAAAGCTCTTTTATCGCCTTCGTCTGCTGGGGATTATATCCGAAATCATCGGCATTGATAATCAGGTATTTCATTTCTTCTTTTCATCCTCGAAATGCAGGAACATTGAGAAAACAGCTGCCAATGCTACTGCAACTGCCGGGAAAACAATAAGGAGCATCTTAGAAGCAACATCAGGACTATCACCAGGGTTATCTCCGTTTACAAAACCAAACACTCTTGAAACAGTAAAGAAAGCAGCAGAGGTAAACAGTCCGTTAAGTCTGTTCATAACTCCCAAACAGCTGGAAATTATACCCTCACGCTTCACGCCATAACGTTTATAGTCGTCATCCATGATCTTTGCGCCAATGCAGTCCATAGTTGTAAGGCATCCTGCAACTCCAAGTCCTACTACACCGGCAATACATACCGCAGTAATAAGATTTGAAGCAAAATACATGGGAATGATTCCGACTGCCATAACTACAAATGAAACTCGCCATGCATTTACAATATAAACATGTTTTATTATCTGTGTCCAGATGAGAATACCTATAAGTGCAACTGCAAAAACAGCAGCAAGCATTATTGTGGTTTTGTCGCTTTCAAGGTGAAGTGTGTATTTGACATAAAATGGAACTGCCTGTGAAATAAGTGAAAATGCGGCAGAATAAAATGCGCCTGTGAAACCGAAAATCCAGAACTTCTTGCTTTTAAGAAGAGCCCATATACTTGCAAAGATTTTAGGTTTCTCAGTTGACCAGGACGCAGGATCTTCCTTACATCCAAAAGTACAGTACATTATGACTATAAGGGCTACAATTCCGTAAATTATGGAAGTTTTGCTGTAACCTATCGCTTTTGTAATCATGGGAGTAAGGGCAATACTTATAACCATTGCTACGAGCTGGAAAGCCTGTCTGATAGCGTTGGTCTTTGCTCTTTCTGTATCCTCACGGAAAAGCTCCGGGAACAACGCACCATAGTTCGCATTCATAAGAGAATCGAGAGTTCCCGTAAGTATGTACATAAGAAGCATATATACAAACAGCATTCCTGAGTCGGAGCTGATAAAAGACGGAACATTAAAAAACATTATAAAACACAATATCAGCAGCGGAACGCCTATTACAAGCCACGGCCTTCTGCGTCCCCACTTGGTACGGGTACGGTCAGAAAGAAAACCGTAGACCGGATTGTCAATTGCATCTACAAATGTGTAAATTAAAAGAACCAGTGAATATTTCTCCATGCTCAGTCCCAGCATATCCACATAAAATATGGCCGCAAAGGATTTGAACATATTTATCGGAATTGACGTTCCGAACATACCTATACCGTAGCGAAACGGCGAGGTTCTTCTTGCCGCTTTAGTGGCAAGACTGCTTTTGTTTTCCATAATTTTTCCTCACTTTATTAAATTAGTGTATTTTTAATATATCATAGGATATATGCATTTGCAATACATTTTTTGACTTTTAAAGCAAAATGATGTATGATTATTACAAAAATATTCAGTGAGGAAATCAGTATGAAAAACGATTTAACAATTGAAAAGGAAATTGGTGAATCTCTTCTCAAAAAGTGTTTTTACATTGATTTTGAGGTGCCTGAAAACACAGAAGAACTGCGTATCACCCATTCTTGGCTGCCCAAAGAGAAAGGCAATCTTGACTTTGGTCTGATCAATCCCGACGGTATTCAGATCGGCGCTTCAGGAAATGTCAGACAGGATGTAATTATAAGCGAAAAATATTCTACTCCGGGATATGACAAATGTACTCCGAAAGCAGGAAAATGGAAAATCATAGTAGGCGTTGACCGTACAGTAGACGGATTAAAGGCAATATACAATATAAGCTTTAAAAAGAAGAAAAAACGCTGGCTCAAAGGTGACACTCATCTGCATACCGTAAACAGCGACGGAAAATGTACACCTGAAGAGCTGGTTGCAAAGGCTAAAAAGAAAAATCTTGATTACATTATAATCACCGACCACAATAACAGTGTTGCGGCTTACAATGACTATAATTATAAGGACATATTAGTAATAAAGGGATGTGAGCTAACATCTTTCAGTGGACACATAAATTTCTGGGGTGTAAAGCGTCCGTTCACACTCCCCTACTGCGTTAATACATTTGAGGATTTTTTGCCCATTTACAATCAGGCTAAGGAAAGCGGAGCTATTATTTCTTTAAACCACCCTGAATGCAAAAGCTGCGGCTGGCATATGCCAAGAGAAGGATTTCACTTTGACTGCGTGGAGGTTTGGAACGGTCCTCAGAGAATAGACAATATGGAAGCTTTAAAGTGGTGGCATTACCTTTTACTTCAGGGTAAAAAAATTGCCGCAGTTGGAGGCAGCGACTACCACAGGGATTATTACATAACAGATCTTTTAGCTGTACCGACTACCGTAGTATGCGCTGATTCGTGCACTACTGATGATATTTTAAAAGCTCTCAAAAAAGGAAATTCCTACATAACTTCATCTGTAAACGGTCCGTCTCTTATTTTAAGATGTGGAGATTCTATTCAGGGCGATACGGTTATATTTAAAGAAAACCTCAAAGTGGAAATTGAGGCTGAAAAGCTTAAAAGAAATGATACTGTTATAGTTTACGAAAACGAGAGAATTGTTTACAGATACAAAGCCTCAAAACCCGGAAGTCACTGCGCCGAAATCAAAGTCAGTGAAAAGGGATTTATAAGGGCGGAAATAATTAGCGAATATAAATACATTAAAAAAGCGGCTTACAAACAGGCGATAAAATTTATTTTCCCGCCAGATGCAGGACTCCCTGTTCCCCCATTTGCAAAGTGTATAAGCAATCCCATTTATTTTCAATAAATAATAAAGCAAAGCTCTGTACATTCCTTTAAAGGTGAATGTGCAGAGCTTTTTTCTGAGTCTCTCTCAGTTGACTTTTGTCCGAAATCGGATTATAATATGCGATAGTCTGATTTCGGACAAAAACTGTTAAGGGTGACGCTTATGGACAGTCAATATTTACACGAAATTCTAATACGTTACAACCGCATATTCAAAGATACAGATAAGGTTTATCACAATTTTGCCAAAAGCTGCGGTTTATCCGACTGTGCTTTTTGGATTCTATATCTTCTTCGTGAAACCGATACACAATACACTCAGGCAGACATATGCAATATGCTTTATATGCCAAGACAAACTGTGAACTCCGCTCTTAAAAATCTGCAAAATGACGGATACATTTGCCTTACACAGGCTCAGAACAACAAAAAGAGCAAAATACTGGTTTTGACAGAAAAGGGCGAAGAACTTGCCAAAAACAGTGCCGATATGGTTTTGAAATCAGAAATAAAAGTGCTCAGACAATTTTCTGAAAACGAACTCAAAGTTTTTCTTTCGCTGAGCGAAAAATATGCCCTTCTTCTTCGTAAAGAATATGAAGAAATTTCAGATTCCAATTTAAAAACAGGAAAGGAACAAAAATGAGAATTCAGTTATCCGACCATTTTACATATAATAAACTTCTGAGATTTGTTTTTCCGTCAATTATCATGATGGTATTTACATCCATTTACAGCGTTGTAGACGGACTTTTCGTATCAAATTTTGCAGGTAAAACAGCATTTGCAGCGGTAAACCTCATAATGCCGGTACTGATGGGCATGGGCACTGTGGGATTTCTCATAGGAACCGGCGGCAGCGCAGTTGTAGCGAAAACTCTCGGAGAAGGAAAATGTGAAAAAGCAAACGCCTATTTTTCCATGCTGATTTACGTTACAATAGCTATCGGAGCTTTACTGACAGTTGTCTCCTTTATTTTCATCCGTCCCATATCAGAACTTTTAGGAGCTTCCGGCCAGATGCTCGAATATTGCGTACTTTATGGCAGAATTCTAATTTCTTTTCAAATTGCATTTATGCTCCAGTGCGCTTTTCAAAACTTCATGGTTGTTGCCGAAAAGCCAAAGCTCGGATTATTCATCACAGTAGGTTCAGGCCTTACAAACATAGTCCTTGACGCTTTGTTTGTGGCAGTTTTCAAATGGGGAATTACAGGAGCGGCAGCGGCAACAGTTATCAGTCAGGTAGTAGGTGCTGTTGTTCCGATCATCTATTTTTCCCGAAAAAATAGTAGTCTCCTTCGCATTACAAAACCGATCTTTGATTTCAAAACTCTCCTTAAAGTCTGCACTAACGGCTCATCTGAGCTTATGACAAATCTTTCAGCGTCACTTGTAAACATACTTTATAATTTTCAGCTGATGAAAATTGCCGGTGAAAACGGTGTAGCTGCATACGGCGTAATTATGTACGTCAATTTCATTTTCTCCGCCGTATATTTTGGTTATGCTATAGGCAGCGCTCCTGTTGTAAGCTTTAATTACGGAGCTGCCAACACTGATGAACTTAAAAATCTGTTCCGCAAAAGTCTCATTATTACCGGTTTATTCGGATTTTTAATGGTAACTTTTTCACAGCTATCCGCCTCTCCCCTTGCCAAATGGTTTGTAGGATATGACGCTGGACTTTTTGATCTTACTGCTCACGGATTCAAAGTATATGCTATATCTTTCTTAATAAGCGGATTTAACGTTTTCAGTTCCGCTTTCTTTACAGCTCTCAATAACGGCGCTGTTTCAGCGGCAATTGCTTTTATGCGAACTCTTGTCTTCCAGCTTATAGCGATACTGGTGCTTCCTGAACTTTTAGGTATCGACGGAGTATGGTTTGCAATTGTTGCAGCAGAAGTGTTAGCCCTTATTGTAAGCATTATTTTCTTTATTGCAAAACGAAAGAAATATAAATACGCTTAAACTTAAAAACAGACAAAAAACAAAGAGGATATTTGACTGCATTAACTGCGTTCAAATATCCTCTTAAATTTTTAACGATTAAATTTGGGATTTAATTTATGCGTCGATTGTAGAAATTCCGAGAGTAATCTCTTCAAGGACTTCCAGAAGCACCCTTACAGTATCGAGAGCTGTAAATACAGTTACGTTATTTTGTACAGCGCAGCTGCGGATTGCTCCTCCATCCACAATTTTATCTTCCGAGAGCACCGCACGGGTATTTATAACATAGGTTACATATCCCTGACGGATTGAGTCGAGAATATCTGTTGAGCCTTCGCTTATCTTCTTTCTCACTCTCGTTCTTATGCCGTTCTCTTTAAGGAATTTAGCTGTTCCCTCAGTAGCTTCTATATTGAATCCAAGGTTATAGAAGCGTCTGATAAGAGGAAGTGCTTCTTCCTTATCATCATCGGCTATTGTGGCGAATACTGTTCCGTAATTCTGAATCTTTACTCCTGAAGCCTGGAGAGCTTTGTAAAGGGCACGGGTAAGCTTGTTGTCATATCCGATTGCCTCTCCTGTTGACTTCATTTCCGGTGAAAGATATGCATCAAGTCCGCTGAGCTTTGAGAAAGAGAATGCCGGAGCTTTTACATACCATCTTTTCTTTTCGGCAGGATAAAGCTCTGTAAAGCCCTGCTCTTTAAGGCTCTTGCCAAGGATAACAAGAGTTGCTATATCTGCAAGAGAGTATCCAGTAGCCTTTGAAAGGAAAGGAACAGTTCTCGAAGAACGTGGGTTAACCTCGATAATAAATACATCTTCGTTCTGGTCTACGATAAACTGTATATTGTAAAGACCTACAATGCCTATTCCGAGACCGAGTTTCTTTGTATAGTCAAGGATTGTATCCTTAACCTTCTGGGATATACTGAATGACGGATAAACGCTGATTGAATCACCGGAATGTACGCCTGTACGCTCAACAAGCTCCATGATACCGGGAACAAAAACATCCTTGCCGTCACAGATTGCGTCTACCTCTACCTCTTTACCCATAATGTATTTATCAACAAGCACAGGTTTATCCTCGTCGATTTCAACGGCGGTTTTAAGATAGTGGCGAAGCTGATTTTCACTTGCAACAATCTGCATTGCTCGTCCGCCAAGAACAAAGCTGGGTCTTACAAGCACAGGGAACCCGATTCTCTTTGCGGCATTTATGCCGTCCTCAATATTTGTAACAGCCTGTCCCTTTGGCTGAGGTATATTAAGGTCGGAAAGAAGCTTTTCAAAAGAGTCTCTGTTCTCTGCCTTTTCAATGGCGTCACAGTCGGTTCCGATAATCTTTACTCCCCGCTCCATAAGTGGCTGGGCAAGGTTAATGGCTGTCTGTCCGCCGAGAGATGCTATAACTCCCTCAGGCTTTTCGAGAGCGATAATATTCATTACGTCCTCTGTGCACAGGGGCTCGAAATAGAGTTTATCGGAAGTTGTATAGTCTGTTGAAACAGTTTCAGGGTTATTGTTGATAATGATAGCTTCGTAACCTGCGTGTTTAATTGTCTTTACAGCGTGAACGGTAGAATAGTCAAACTCAACGCCCTGACCGATTCTGATAGGTCCTGAGCCCAGAACTACAACCTTTTTCTTGTCGGAAACAATGGATTCAT
This sequence comes from uncultured Oscillospiraceae bacterium, assembly GCA_958366985.1. Taxonomy (GTDB): domain Bacteria; phylum Bacillota; class Clostridia; order Oscillospirales; family Acutalibacteraceae; genus UMGS263. The sequence goes on along the minus strand of CATXDC010000018.1, from coordinate 18,401 downwards.
TTTCCTCTTCATAGGTCGAATAGAAATAAGGAATATAGCTTTCAAACTCGGAAGCGCAGGTATCAATCATCTTATAGACAGGGAAAATTCCCTTTTCTTTTCTCATTGCGAAAATATCGGTTTCGCTCATGTTCCAGAGATAAGCTATCTCTTTATCAGAGAAGCCCATTCTCTTTGCTTCGTAAAGGACGGATTCGTCTTTTGGAGCTGCTTTAATCTTTTCCTCTTCATCGGTTATATTTTTAAGCTTTCTGAGGAAAATCATATCTATCTTTGTAGCTTTGGAAATTTCCTCTTCCTTTGCTCCCAGACGAAGAAGCTGTGCTATGGCATATATACGGTCGTCAGTGCCGAGCTTAATGTATTCCATAAGCTCCTCGGCTTTGTAAGAATCAAACTTAGCCATGTAAAGATGATAAACACCGATTTCAAGTGAACGTATTCCCTTCAAAAGGCTCTCTTCTATGGTTCTGCCGACACTCATTATTTCGCCGGTAGCTTTCATCTGAGTTCCGAGGCTATTGTTGGCATCGGTGAATTTATCAAAGGGGAAACGGGGCATTTTTGTAACTACATAGTCGAGAGTAGGCTCAAAGGATGCGGGAGTATTGGCAAGCTGGATTTCATCAAGGGTCATACCGACGCTGATTTTTGCCGAAACACGGGCAATGGGGTATCCGCTGGCCTTTGAAGCAAGAGCAGATGAACGTGAAACACGGGGGTTAACCTCGATGAGGTAATACTGGAAAGAATTTGGGTCAAGGGCAAACTGTACGTTGCATCCGCCCTGAATTTTAAGGGCTCTGATTATTTTAAGAGCGCTGTCTCTGAGCATATGGTACTCTTTATTTGTAAGAGTCTGAGAAGGACAGACAACTATTGAGTCACCGGTGTGAATACCAACGGGATCAAGGTTTTCCATGTTACAGATTGTAATTGCGGTGTCGTTTGCGTCACGCATTACTTCATATTCAATTTCCTTAAAGCCCTTTATGCTCTTTTCAACAAGCACCTGATGAACAGGAGAAAGTGAAAGAGCGTTTTTCATAACAGTTCTGAACTCTTCTTCATTATCGGCAAATCCGCCGCCTGTTCCGCCTAAGGTGAAAGCGGGACGAAGTACAACGGGATAACCTATCTTTTCAGCGGCTTCAAGTCCCTCTTCCATGGAGTTTGCTATCATAGAGGGAAGCACAGGCTCTCCGAGGCTTTCGCAGAGTTCCTTGAAAAGCTCTCTGTCCTCTGCCTGTTCGATACTGTTAACGTCTGTTCCCAGAAGCTCTACACGACACTCCTTTAAAATGCCTTTCTTTTCAAGCTGAACAGCAAGGTTTAGTCCTGTCTGTCCGCCGATACCGGGGACTATTGCGTCGGGACGCTCATAGCGAAGTATTCTCGCAACATATTCGAGAGTAAGAGGCTCCATATATACCTTATCAGCAATGGAGGTATCAGTCATAATGGTGGCGGGGTTAGAGTTGCACAAAACAACCTCATATCCCTCTTCCTTAAGGGCAAGACAAGCCTGTGTGCCTGCATAGTCAAACTCGGCAGCCTGTCCGATAACAATAGGTCCTGAACCTATAACAAGTATCTTTTTAAGGTCGGTTCTTTTAGGCATTCTCTTTCGCCTCCTTCATCATGTTTATAAAGCGATCAAACAGATATGCGCTGTCCTGGGGTCCCGGTGCGCTCTCCGGGTGGTACTGAACGCTGTATATTCTGTCTTTCACGCACTCTACACCCTCAACGGTTGAATCAAGAATATTGATATGTGTTACTGTGAGAGGAGTGCCTTTAAGGCTCTCAGTATCAACAGCATAGGAATGGTTCTGGGAGGTGATTTCTATTTTTCCCGTAAGAAGATTTTTTACCGGGTGGTTTCCTCCTCTGTGTCCGAATTTAAGCTTATATGTGCTTGCTCCGTATGAAAGGGAGATTATCTGATGGCCGAGACATATTCCGAAAATCGGATATTTTCCGTGAAGATCTTTTATGGTCTCAATAACCGGAACTGCATCTGTGGGGTCGCCCGGTCCGTTTGAAATAAACACTCCGTCGGGGCTGAGTTTTTGGATCTCATCAGCTGAGGTATTCCACGGAACAACCGTAACATCGCATCCCCTTGCACAAAGGGAACGGACTATATTAAGCTTCATTCCGCAGTCAATTGCCACAACCTTGAATTTTCCTTCCTCGCTTTTAGCAAGCCAAGGTTCCTTACAGCTTACCTTTGATACTGCATCACGGGGTATATCGGTCTTTGACAAAATCTCAAGAGCCTCAGAAACCGGTGTATCTGCATCTGTAATATAAGCCTTGCGGCTTCCGTAATCCCTTATTGAACGGGTAAGCTTACGGGTATCAATGCCGTAAACTCCGGGAATATTATATTCCTTCATTACCTCACCAAGGGTCTTTGCACTTCTGAAATTTGAGGGGAAATCATTATACTCTCTGACCACCAAAGCTCCAATGGTGGGAGTTTTTGTTTCATAGTCGTCATCCGCCATACCGTAATTGCCTATAAGGGGATAAGTCATTACTACCGCCTGATAGGTATATGACGGGTCGGAGATAATCTCCTGATAACCGACCATAGAGGTGTTGAATACTATTTCGGTGACTTTATTGCAGTCTGCGCCAAAGCCGTATCCGTAATATTCAGAGCCATCCTCTAAAATAATCTTTTTGTTAAAATTCCTCTCCATTTTTTCACCTCCGGGTATTTTCGCATCCGCTTGATTTACATTTTCATAATATTATAACATTATATATGCCAGTAATTAAACGTGAAAATGTAAATTTATTTAAATCTTACTCCCATTCCACTGTGGCGGGAGGCTTACTTGTTATATCATAAACCACTCGGTTTATACTGCGAACCTCATTTGTAATGCGGCTGCTTGCCTTTTCAAGAACATCATAGGGAAGCCTTGTCCAGTCAACTGTCATAAAGTCATCGGTGTTTATGGCTCTGAGAGCAACTGTATAACCATAGGTTCTTGCATCACCCATTACGCCTACGCTTCTGTTTCCTGTAAGCACTGCAAAATACTGACTTATATCTCTTTCAAGACCTGCAGCAGCTATTTCTTCACGGAAAATGGCATCTGCATCCTGAAGTACCTGAAGCTTCTCCGCAGTAATCTCTCCTATGATTCTGACTGCAAGTCCGGGTCCCGGGAACGGCTGACGCCATACAAGGTCATGGGGAATACCAAGCTGCTCTCCAGCTGCCCTTACTTCATCCTTAAACAGATCACGTAAAGGCTCAACTATCTCATCAAAATCTATTACGTCGGGAAGTCCTCCTACATTGTGGTGACTCTTAATAACTGAGGCATCTCCCGCTCCGCTCTCTATTACATCGGGATAAATGGTTCCCTGTACAAGACAGTGTACCTTTCCTATCTTCTTTGCTTCCTCTTCAAAAACTCGTATGAACTCACTGCCTATAATTTTACGCTTTTCTTCAGGCTCTACGACTCCTGCAAGCTTTTCGAGAAAACGCTGCTGAGCATTTACTCTTATAATATTCATATTAAAAGTTTCTTTAAATGTCTTTTCTACATAGTCTCCCTCATTTTTACGAAGCAGACCGTGGTCGACAAATACGCAGGTAAGATTATCCCCTATAGCTTTATGGAGAAGGACTGCTGCAACAGAGGAATCAACTCCGCCGCTAAGAGCACAGAGCACTTTTTTGCCCGCAAGGTATTTTTTGTACTTTTCAACGGAAGCACTGACAAAATCAGCCATATTCCAGTCGCCTTTACAGCCGCACACTGAGAAAAGGAAATTGTGAAGCATCTGCTTTCCGTATTCTGTATGAGTGACCTCAGGATGGAACTGCACGCCGTAAAGACTGCGTTTTGCATCCTCCATAGCTGCACAAGGACAGTTATCGGTTGTAGCCGTAACTTTAAAAGAAGCCGGAACCTCTTTAACATAATCCGTGTGGCTCATCCAGCATATACTTTCCTTATCAACATCTTTAAAAAGTACGCTTTCGCCTGCATAAAGCTTCACTTTGCCGTATTCGCTTATGCTTCCTGCACTGCAAATCTCTCCGCCGCCCATATATGCCATAAGCTGGCATCCGTAGCATATACCGAGAATCGGAACACCTATATCGAGAATTTCAGATGTATAGTGCGGTGAAGTTTCCTCATATACGCTGTTTGGTCCTCCTGTAAAAATTATTCCCTTATACCCTGCCTTTACTATTTCTTCAAGGGGTGTTTTATAGGATTTCACTTCGGCATAAACATTCAGTTCTCGCACACGTCGTGCAATTAGCTGGTTATACTGTCCGCCGAAATCAAGCACAAGTATTTTATCCAAATCCATTCCGCCTTTCACAAGTGTATTATATTCCGGTCATTATTTTAATCCAAAACGGCTCCATATTCAATAAATTTTATTTTTTCTTTTTTGAATATACAATTTTCTTGATTTAACAAATAAACCATGTTACAATATTTTACACATTTATTAATATGTATTTGCTCAGTGAAATTCTTGTAAAGAAATTTGCCGTCTGCGCATAAATGCGCCAGATACATTCTGATTTCTCTGAGCTTTATTTTATGTTCTTAATTTTTTCTATGTCATTTAAGACTGCGAAAAATACAGAGATAAGCATAAATTTTAAGGAAGGAATGGATGAAGTGAAAACTGCTGATACAAAGCAAACATCTAAAATCGGCAAACTGATAGCCAATATCAGACTTCACTGGAACGAACCTGCCAAAGGCAATTATATGCCCTACAAAGAGGTTCTTGCTTACGCCGGAGGTGGCATCGGCGTAAAATTCCTGGCAGTTATGGCGACAAACATGATTTTGTCCACCACAAACGTGCTCATAGGAAACACTATCGGAATTGCCCCACTTGATATGTACGTCCTTTACGTTCTCTCTGTTTTGTCAAATATTCCTCTTTCCGGAATAAGAGCAAATATCATCGATAACACCAGAAGTAAGGAAGGTAAATACCGTCCGTACATAGTCAAAACCGGTATCCCCAGTGCCATTATAACCATACTGTTTGTCTGGTTCCCCTATGATAAGCTCGAAAGTATTGTAGGTTCCGGTATGATTTTCGGAAAAGAAAAGGCATATGTCGCAACCTGTGTAGTAGTATTACTTCTTAATTTCGGACAGCAGTTTTTCTACAACTTCTTCTATGAAGCATACGATAACCTGCTTCATGTTCTTTCTCCTAATTCTCAGGAAAGAACCGACGTTGCATCAATTAAGGGCGTCGTTTACTCCTTTGCTCCCTCTATATTAGGTCTTGTAATGCCTCTGGGAGCACAGCTGTTTACAAACGATAACATGTATGACATCAGGCTTTACAGATATATCTATCCGCCTCTGTGCATACTTTCAATCGGCCTTTGCATTGTAATATATGCAAACACCAAAGAAAAAATAGTTCAGGCTAAAACTCATGTTATCCAGATTAAATTTATGGATTCCATGAGAGAGGTTATCAGAAACAAATATTTCTGGATTATCGCTCTTGCCGGATGGCTCGGATTCCTCGAATCAGCAGTTAACACAATGCTCCAGTGGCTTTACAACTACGGCGGCATCTGCACCGGTGCACAGTATTCGTTAATCACTCTTTTCTGTCAGAACGCCGGGTTGGTAGGTATGCTCCTTGCTCCTATATGCATAAGAAAATGGGGCAAAAGAGGCGTCCTTATAATGACAAATGTTTTTAACGTTGTGTTCATTTTACTTATGTATCCCTTCTTAAATGTTCTGTTCATCCTTGTTTTCTGCTTCTGGATGAATGCTCTTATGAATGCTTTTGCTCAGATTCTCACTCCCACTATCCAGGCTGATATCCGTGATTACCAGCAGTATGTATCCGGTGAAAGAATCGACGGAATGTTCTCCACAATCACTGCCATAGGCGGAATTGTTACTCTTGCAACAAGCAGCGTTCTTCCCATGATTTATGAAAAATTCGGAATTAACGAAACCGTTGCACGTTCAGTTATGAACAATCCCGAAGTAATGAATCGTGTATTGGATAACGGGGCTGTCGTAGGCGATGTTATCCGTGAAGCAATAGCAAACGGCAGCGCAAACATCTCTTACTTCTCTCTTTATGATCCGGATATTCTTTCTGCCATGCTTCGCATTTTAATTATCGTCTCTGCTCTCGGCGCTCTGATAAATGTTATCCCCTATTTCTTCTATGATCTTACTGAGCTTAAACAGCAGGGAATTATCAAAGTCCTTAAAATTCGTGCTTTCTTTGAAGACTACGGCAACAACACACTCAGTGACCGTGATCTTGTAGAAGTTATCGAAATGGTTAAAACAGCCAATGAGCTTTCCGGTGAACAGGTAAAACCGCTTTCAAAAGCAGATATAAAAGCTGCACGTAAAGCGAAAAACAAAGATGCTTTGGCTGAAGCCAAAAAGATATATAAACAGGAACGCACACGAAATACCGAAATCCAGCTTGCTCCTTTTGTAATTAAAGAACTTAATCGCTTTGACGGTGAACTCGGTAAATTACAGCTTGCCAATGCTCAAAAGATCGCAGCAATGGGTCTTCAGGGATTAGAAACCGTTTCAATCGCCGAACTCAAAGAAGAACTTCACAAAGCTAAAGGTCTTCCCAAAGGAACAGAAGAAGAAAAAGAAATCCGCCAGTATTCTATCAATTTCAGCCGTACCAGACTTACTGCAAGAAAATATCAGAAAGAATACTATGAAGGAAAAGATCCTATCAAAGTTCCCGATGATACAGCTATAAATGAACTCTTCAGAATGGAAGAAGTTTACAGTGAGCAGGAAGATGAACTTTACAAGGCTCTTTATAAAGCAAAAGAAGATAAAGATAAAGCAAAGATCAAAGAGCTCAACAAGGAATTGAAGGCTTTGAAAAACAACATCAAAAAGCTCAACAAGGATATCCGTGATGAGCAGAACAAACGAGTTTTCTATAACCGTTCTGCAAAGCCCTGGGTTGATGCTGTTAAGCTCTTGAAGCAGGCTGAAAATTACAGCCACTTCTCAGAAATTGAAAAGCTTTATGAGGATGCTAAAAACAGAATTGATGCTCTAGAAGCTTAATTAATGTTTGATTATTCTTGTGTTCTCTGCCCCGATTGTGTTTTGCAATCGGGGTTTTTCTTATGCCAAACTGCTTTAACATGGATTTTCCATTTATTTTTTACTTTTTACAGTAAAAAACAGTTGACATGAATATAGGTTTGTGGTATTATAGTTAAGCACTCGAGAGAAGCGCTCATATCGCGGAGTGGAGCAGTCCGGTAGCTCGTCGGGCTCATAACCCGAAGGTCGTAGGTTCAAATCCTGCCTCCGCAACCAACTTAAAAACCCTTGAAACAGAAATGTTTCAAGGGTTTTTGTTATGTTTACAAAAGCTATGAAACTCCCCTTTGCCAACACTTATTTCTGACATAATTATTTAACCATATTTGCAATTTAATTGCAAAAGAAAAAGTCCGAGCCGTATATGCTCGGACTAGGTTTATGTATAAAAAAATAAATAGAAATTGCGTCTATGCTCAGTTTGGAACGCATTACATAGTTTTATAAATACAAGTGCTAAACCACAGTAAAGATAAAGCCTCGAGCGAAACTTCTGCGTCAAAGCTCTCAAATATCTTCGAGAACTAAAAATTCTTACACTCTTTTGTATATTGGAGTAAAACTGATATAAGAAAATATGCTTTCTTATTAAAAGGTTGTAACGACATTTTTATGAAACAACTTATTAAAAGTGCTATTCGATAATTCTGTAAATTCTTTAGGCGTAGATAAAGCATTCACTAATCCGACTGATTTCCAAGTAGCTACCCAAATTAAATATGGAACAAGCGGTAATTTATCTTTCACCTTTAAATGACAACCATCTCGTACAAGAAGTCCATCTTTAGCAATTTTATTCATATCAAAATATAATCTTACACCTGGCTGATATTCCATATCCTGATTCATCATTATACTTCCCAATTGTTTTGATAATACTACAATTTCACTGGAAACACCTCCATTTGAAAACATAATATAATCACTAAAATCATCAGGATCACCTAATAATTTGCCAATTGGTTGAGTTTCCAGAGTTGCATTGTTTTTTTGCAATTCATTCCAAGATTTCAAGCAACCATCGCTTTCAATTTTTCTCCAATTTTCAAACGTAGTACTATGTATTAATACATCAGATTCATAACTTCTTAAAAATTTATCATTATAATTGTGATCACCATAATGCAATTTTGCCGCTTCAAAATCCTCATCTGATATTAAAAGAATTATATTCTTATTATGAGTTTCTTGAAATTGTAAAAAATCAAAAACTGACATCTTCCATTGGGGATATTTTTTGCTAACTCTTAGGGTATATACCGCATTATTTTTGCCACCGTTCATCATTAAATAATCATCAGAATCCGTTAACTGATAAATTATCCATGAAGAATCATAGGGCTTATTAGTAAATGGATTTATGTCGTTTTCATTAAAATTTTCTTTTATTCTGTAAATCAAAACAACCTCACCCCCAAATAGGCTTTGGATAATTTCAGTATAATTATGCTTAGAAAAACTTAACAAATCAAATAATGAAAAAGTGACAAGCTCCAAAGAAACTTGTCACTCCATATTGGTGCCGGCGACCGGACTTGAACCGGTACGGTGTTGCCACCGAGGGATTTTAAGTCCCTTGCGTCTGCCGATTTCGCCACGCCGGCAAAACCTCATTTATTATAAGCTTTCTAAGACTCAAAGTCAATATGTTTTCGGCAGGTATTATTTTATTTTTTATTCTGAATAAACCAACAAGCGGAGAATTTACCCTTTTGCGGTCTTTTCAGTTACGGGTAACTGTATAGAGAATATGAGGCATATCAACATTTCTGTAATTTTTAACCCATGTTTCACAGGCTGTCATTCCGTTTCTCAGTGCCACATTCTGTGAAGCTATGTTTGTATCTCTGATAATGGAACACACCTTTTCTGCATCGAGCTCTTCAAAGGCATATTTTTTACAGGCTTTCGCCGCCTCTGTGGCATATCCATTATGCCAATGCTCACGCTGAAAAAGATATCCTATTTCCAACACTTGAGCATCTTTCCACTGCTGCATTGTAAGTCCGCACTGTCCTATCATTTCACCTGTCTCTTTTAAAACCACAGCCCATAAACCGAAACCTAATTCCCGATACCGTGAAAGCTGCCTGTCAAACCACGACTGTACTTCCTCATCGCTGAATGCTCCTTCATATGCATACATTGTTTCTTCATCCTTTAAAATTTTGCACAAAGCTTCAAAATCATTCTGATTCAATTCTCTTAAGTACAATCGTTCGGTTTCAAGTATCACAGTAATCTTCTCCCCGGCTTTAATGCATGGTTTTATTCATTTGCCATATATACAATATAATTAAACTGCATGGGGACCTCGATTTCATCTTCCTTTTCCCCATACTTTGCCATGCGTATACCTTTATATAAATTATTAAGGAATTTTTCTCCCTCTCGGTAATCAGGTACATCAAGACCGCCGTTTTCATAAAGAATATCTTCCGCTGTCTGAGCATTGCCGGTCTTAAGATAACACATTGAAAGGTACATTCTAAGTCTCGGCGTAAATTTAATACTCTCATCAAGCAATTCATAAATTTCCATTGCTTCCTTATAGTTTCCGCTCTGCATAAACAGATTTATAACACTTTCGGCAACGGAATAATTATCATTGCAAAGCTTAACGGACTTTTCAGCAAAATAAAATGCATTCTTCCCCTTTGCATTATGAATTATAAACGCCATAAGATGATTATTCAAATAGTTATTATCATAAACCATACTTTCAGCACAAAGTTTCTGCGCCTTTTCATAATTCTTTGAATATGCTTCGTACACTGCAAGCTCATAATACACAGCCCAGTTGCTTGTTTTTTCTTCAACAAGCTTTCTCAAAGCTTCAATCTGATACTTTTCCTGGGCAAAGGGCACATCACCGTATATGTCAAAACAGAATTCTCCCTTTTCACAAAGTGATAAATACTTTCCGCTTTCTTCGCAAAGGGTAAATTCAAGATGCTTCGGAGCTCCGCCATCTATTTTGTTCTTAACATATCCGTATCCTGTGGCAGTATATACAGTTTCGCCTTTTTTCAGAGAAATGCTCTTATCAGTATCCTCACATACTTTGTCGAGAATTTCACTGGAAAGAGTATCCTTTACCTTTTCATTTATATAATTAACAAGTGCTCTGTAATCTCCCTTTACCATTTCACCGGGAACATCGGCGGCTGTATACACTTCCACCCAGCTCCAGCTTGTCTTTGGAGGCATGGGTATACATTCATACTGTGTTTTTCCCAGTCCCGCCTGGATTTCAATATAATCTCCTGCTTTATCTGTAAGAATATCCTGCCAATGACGACTTCCTTTAAGGTGTCCCCATGTGAAAAGCTTGCGTCCCTGAAGTCTCGAAGATGAAATCTGTAAAAGTCCCTTGCCATCCTTATTTACATTGGCGATAAATTTATTTGAACGTGGCTTTACATCGAAAAAGTAATCAATAGTATGTCTTATATTTTCATAAAAGGAAACATCTGTTCCGTCTTCCACAACAGGAATGGATGTTTTTCTTATACCTGTTCCCTCAACGTTCGAAAAGGCTTCATTGGCATCTACAATAAGTCTTCCGCCTTTAAACTCAGGTGTAGCTATATTACTCCACCAGTACATTGGTACAACTTCTGTATTTGGATTCTCTATACGCACTTTAACCATGAGCTTATCATCACTAAGCCAGAAGTCTATTTGATAATAAACCTCTCTTACACGCTCAAACTCATAAAAGCGCAGAACCTCTTCGCCATTATCACCAGTAAGTGTGGCACAGTAAAGCTTACTGCAAGTATAAGCGGTGTGTCCGATAACGCCTATATTCCATTCGACGCCGCCGCTGAACCAGCTATTGCGCAAAGACAAGTTCCTGAACTTTATTACATCATTGGCATATACAAGGTCTTCGCCTGTTTTTTTATTCTTAAGTTTCCAGAGTCTCGCACCGTAATCACACAAAAATTCTGCATAGAGATATTCATTTTCCAAAACCGCAATTCTTACATCCTGCTCTGATACATCTGTATAGAGATTCTGCTCACGGTACGGATAACAGGTTTCACGTCTGCCGTAGCCAACAAAAAGTCCCTGATAATCCTCAATATACGACTTGCTGCTGTTCTGCACATTAATTGCGTTGCCAATACTTGGCACACTGGCTTCACGAATGATTTTGCTTACCGGATATTTTACTGTTTTAAACTCTATCATTTTTCTCACCACATATATTTAAATTTCTTTTGGATGTATTGACACTACATCTCCACGATATATAATAATATCATTGTATTTACGCAATTCAAGGTGAAAAATCAGTATATAATTGAGGATTATCATGATAAAAGAAGCTTTTTGGGGATTTGACAGTTATAATGAGAGCAAATCTGATTTTAATGTTATCGCTGTTGGGGCAAGCAACTGCAAAAAAGGATACTGTATTGAAAATGAATGCTCGGAATTCGCCTGCATCGAATATATAACCGACGGCAGCGGATTTTTGGAAATAAACGGTAAAAAAATCCCGCAGAGGAAGGGAAGCATCATACTGATTCCGAGACATTCAAAGTGTAAATATTACACTAACCCTTCCGATTTACAGTCAAAAATCTGGATGATGGCAACCGGTGATATTGTAGATAATCTTTTTGATAGTTTTATACCATCGGGCAGCTATGTATTTGAATCAAGTGAAATTAAAGGATATTTCGATGAAATTCTCAGACTCACTCAAAAGCATTTTGAGAATTATTCAGTCCTGCGTAAAAAATTATTTGTTCAAATTTCAAATATCTTTACACATGCCTGCTCTGATCAAACTTTTAAAACCGCTGCTCTCCCCGATTTGATTAAAGAGCATCTCGACGCCGGTATTTACAAAAAATACTCCCTTGATGAACTGGCTTCTTCACTGAATTATTCCAAGAATCATCTCATATGCGTTTTCAGGAACGAATACGGTATGACTCCATACCGATATCTGCTTACTAAAAAGATAGAAAACGCCAAATGGTATCTCGAAAATACCGGTATATCTGTATCCGAAATTTCCAATTCTTTAAAATTCGCCGACACCTCTTATTTTTCAAACATTTTCAGAAAGGAAACCGGCGTAACACCAACTAAATATCGAAAGGCAAATCATGGGAAAATCTGACATCCTCTAAAACATCTTTTACACAAATATTGACTACTATATTTATATTTTCACAACGGTATCTTTTAAGCATTTTATATAATTAATGTGCAGCATTTCTGTTGACTTTTAATTCAGAAAAGGATAAAATGCTGATGTATGCAAAAAAACAGACAAACATAGCGTTTATATTGCAAAAGGAGTGATATTGTGAGCTTTATCGAATTCGATTCTGTTTACAAAAGGTACAAAATGGGCGAGATTGTTATTAACGCCGCTGACGGTGTAACTTTCAATATCGAACAAGGCGAATTCTGTATCGTTGTAGGTGCCAGCGGAGCTGGTAAAACAACCGTTCTTAACATGCTTGGCGGAATGGATAACTGCGACGACGGAAAAATCAGGGTTGCCGGTGAACTCATTAATGAGTTTAACTCGAAGCGTCTTATAGAGTACAGACGTTTTGACGTCGGATTTGTTTTCCAGTTCTACAATCTTGTTCAGAATCTTACAGCACTCGAAAACGTTGAACTTGCAACTCAGATTGTTGATAAGTCTTTAAGTGCAAGCAAAGTCCTCGAGCGTGTTGGTCTTGGTGACAGAATGGACAACTTCCCCTCCCAGCTTTCCGGAGGTGAGCAGCAGCGTGTTGCCATTGCAAGAGCTCTTGCAAAAAATCCCAAGCTTTTGCTCTGCGATGAACCTACCGGTGCTCTCGACTACAAAACAGGTAAACAGATTCTTGCTCTTCTCCAGCAGACATGCCGTGAAACAGGCATGACCGTTGTTGTTATTACCCATAACCAGGCTCTCACTCCTATGGCAGACCGTGTTATAACAATGCGAAGCGGCCGTGTGCAGAGCATTACTACTAACGAAAATCCCGTCCCCGTTGAAAGGATAGAATGGTAATGAAAAAAGCTTTGTTTAAAGAGACGCTCCGTTCTATCAACCGAAGCAAAGCCCGTTTCATTTCCATTATAGCTATTGTCGCTCTGGGAATAAGCTTTTTCGCAGGAACAAAGGCTACTGCTCCGGATATGAAAGAAACAGCGGAGATATATTTTAATGAATCAAATCTCATGGACGCAAGAGTTATTTCTCCAGTAGGTCTTACCGACGAGGATATAAAAGCTCTTGAAGATATCGAAGGCGTTGACACTGTAATGCCCTCTCGCTTTGTTGACGGCATCCTTAAAATCGACGGCAAAAGCCTTGGTGATATTGACGGCTCTGAAATGACCTGCCGTGCCATGTCTTTGGATTTCGAGGCTGCAAGTGAATTTGGCAATAATGGCGTTGCCTCTGATGATTATATGAACAGAGTAACGCTTGTCGAAGGTCAGTGGCCCAGCAAGCCAAACGAATGTGTGGTTGATGGCAGCTCACTCTCAGCTCCGGAACAGTTCAAAATCGGTCAGACTTTCTCACTTGCCGGTGATGGAACAAATATTGAGAATAAGCTTAATGTAACTGAATTTACCATAACTGGTATTGTTATGACTCCACTCTACCCTTCATTCGAGAGAGGTAACACTACCATAGGAAGCGGTAAACTTGGTACATTTATTTATGTTTCAGATGAGGTTTTCAATTTTGATTACTACACTGAAGCATATCTTACAGTAGCAGGTGCTGATAATTACAGCCCTTATACCGAAGAATACACAAACTTCGTAACTCCTATTCTTGACGAAATTGAGCAGGTCGCTTCTGAAAGACTTCCCCTCAGAGTTGAAGAAGTCAGAGCAGAATATGGCCCCAAAGTTGCTGACGGTGAAGTAACACTCCAGCAAAAACAGGCTGAATATGACGATAAAGTCAAAAACGGCGAAAAAGAGGTTCAGGAACTTAAAGATAAAGCTGCAAACGGTCAAGCTCAGATTGATGAAATGAAGGCGAAGTTTAATGCTTCTCTTTCAGATGCTCAGCGCGAACTGCTTTCTAATTCCAATGAACACAGCGCACAGTACGAGTTATGGGTTAAGAAACAGGCCGAGTTTAACAAAACAAAAATAGAACTTTCCAAATACGCCAACGCTAAATCGGAACTCGACAATGCAAAAACTCAGATTGAAACATCTCAGAACACTGTAAATGAGATGAAGAAACTGATAACCAAAACTCAGGAATCTCTCGACTATTTTAAGAAGCATCAAAACGAATCAAAAGAAACCATTAAAGAATGGATTGAGCAATCCGGTCTTCCGCCTGAGCAGATTGAAGAAATGCTTGAAACTCTCAACAGCTTCACAGCTATGGGTACAGCTGAAGAAATGATTGCATACCTTGAACCTATTCTTGAAGAATATGAAAAGCAGCTTGCAGAAAGTCAGGAAAAGCTTGATGCAGCAAGAGAAGAGTACAATGAAAAGTACGCTGAATATGAAAAATATTTGGATGCACAAACAAAACTTGCAGAGGCTGAAATTGAGCTGAAAGAAGCTGAAAGACAGCTCAACTCTGCCGGAATAGATATTCAGCTTGCTCAGCTTGAACTTTCCATGAGCCAGAAACAGCTGCAAAACGAAATCCAGCTTGCAGAAACTCAGCTTGCAGCAGCACAGGCAGCAGCCGAAACAGCTGATGAAACCTTTGCCAACGAAAAGGCTGCGGCTGAAAAAGAACTTACTAAAGCAAAATATGATCTTAATGAAGCAAAAGATTTGCTTGCAAGCCTTGATACTGTCGAATGGATGATTCAGGACAGAGACGACCAGCCCGGATACACCGGATACGGTCAGACAGCAGACAGAATGGCTGCCTTTGCACAGGTTTTCCCAATCTTCTTCTTCCTTGTAGCCGCTCTTGTTTGCCTTACCACTATGACGAGAATGGTTGAAGAAGAGCGTACACAGCTTGGTACTCTTAAAGCTCTCGGTTACTCAAGCGGATCAATTGCTGCAAAATATCTTATCTATGCAATTTCCGCAAGCCTTATCGGTTCGGTAATTGGATTGCTCCTTGGATTCTACATATTCCCGAAAGCTATTTTTGCCGCTTACGGCATTATGTATGAACTTCCACCATGCGTAATCAGATTTAAATGGTCTTATGCTGTTATCGGAACTATAATCTCACTCTTTGCAACAACAGCCGCTTCTTTCCTGGCCTGCCGCAAAGAGCTCAGAGAAAACCCGGCAAAACTTATGAGACCCAAAGCTCCTAAAAAGGGTAAGAGAATTCTTCTTGAAAAAATCGGTTTCATCTGGTCACGTCTTAACTTTACTTCTAAAGTTACTGCCAGAAACCTTTTCAGAAACAAGAAGAGATTTATCACTACTCTCATAGGTGTTGCAGGATGCACTGCACTTCTTCTTACCGGATTCGGACTCGGTGATTCTATTTCCGCAATTATGGACAATCAGTTTGCTGAAGGCGGAGTATGTAATTATGACGTTCAGATTGTTTTGAGCGACAGATACTCTTTAACTGACGGCAGACCTGAGGTTATGAACAACATCGAAAACCGCTCTGAGATCAAGTCATCCATGATGACACAGATGGAGGTTATCGACGGAACTTCAGACCGCACAGAAGATGTTCTTGAAATTAATCTTCTTGTCCCTGAAAATTCAGCATCACTTTCTGAGTTTGTAAAACTTCAAAACAGACAGACAGGTGAAAAAGTCACTCTCGGTGATGATGGCGTTATCATTACAGAAAAGTTTGCCAACCAGACAGATACAAAAGTTGGTGATAACATCACTATTATTACTGCCGACGGTAAGGAAGTGTCGGTACCTGTTTCAGGTATAGTAGAGAATTATACTTTCCATTATGTATACATGTCCCCCGCTCTCTACGAGAAGACTTTCGGCAGCGAACCTTCATTTAACTACGTAACGGCTATACTCAACGATAATGTTGATGCTGCTCAGAAAGAATCCCTTGCAACAGAGCTTATGAAAGTCAGCGGTATAGATGCAGTTGCATATACTACACAGACTATAGATACTTTTGAACAGATCATAAGCAGTCTTAACCTTGTAGTAGGTATATTCATCCTTGCAGCCGGAGCTCTTTCCTTTGTTGTTCTCTACAACCTTTCAAATATCAACCTTAATGAACGAGTACGTGAGGTTGCAACAATTAAGGTTCTCGGATTCAGAGACAATGAAGTAAGTACCTATATAGTACGTGAAAATATTATACTGACAATTATAGGAACTGTTTTAGGTCTTATTTTAGGTATATTCTTACATGGCTATGTGGTCACAGTTGCAGAAGTTGACGTTGTTATGTTCGGACGCAGTATTGAACCTCTCAGCTTTGTATTTGCAGCAATTCTTTCACTTGTATTTGCTGCCATAGTTAACTTTATTATGCACTTCAAACTTAAAAAGGTTAATATGGTTGAATCACTTAAAGCTGTTGAATAAGATTTAATTTTATTAAAATCATAAGCTGCTAACATTAAATCCCATATTCGGTAAACAACCGAATATGGGATTTTCTATTATTGTTTTAACTTATTTCCCCTTTAAGTTGACAAAAAAAATCAGCAATATTAAAATGGAAACAAATACTATCATTTCCAAAGAAAGGAATGAAATAATTTGAATAAGAAAATAATAGCTCTTATGCTCACAGCAGCACTGCTGATTTGTGCTTCCGGCTGCTCTCTCGGAGGAAAAGTCAAAATCGGAAATCAGTCAGTTGAAAAAAATGCAACTGATCTTTCCCTGTGTTTCAGCGAAATTGAAGACCTTTCTCCTATCACAGAGTTCACAAAGGCAACAAAAGTGGCTGTCTGCAACAACGGTCTTACTGACATATCCGCTCTTTCTGGCATGACTCAGATCACTAATTTAGACGTTTCTGAAAACGAATTAACTGATATTTCAGTTATAAGCACTTTACCTCAGCTGCAAATATTAAGCATAGCAGGAAATCAAATTTCTGATATCAGTTCTTTAAATAACTTAGTAGAACTTCAAAGTCTGGTTATGTCCAGAAATTCAATTTCTGATATTTCGGCTGTATCAGGAATGACCAAATTGAACAAACTCGATATATCACATAATCAGGTACAGGATATTTCTGCTGTATCCGGACTTACTTCCCTCATAAGTTTAAATGTCGCATATAATAATATTACTGACTTGACACCCTTGGCAAACCTTAAAAATGTTACTCATTTATCAATCATCGGTAACGATATTACCATGAGCGACGAAAATATAAGTGCCCTTAAAAGCATGACATCTTTGATTTCACTTACTGTAGATCCATCTATTCCAGAAAACGATATTCAGAAACTTAAAAAAGCTTTACCAGATTGTATGATTTTTAATGAATTTAATTAATATACTTATTGACAAAAAAGATAATAAATAATAAAATTGACTTACCAATAAATTTGGTAAATTTTTGTGAAAGGATGAAAAAAATGACCAAGGGTAAGAAAATCATTTCTATTTTACTTGTTCTTTGTATTGCTTTTTCAGCAATTGGTTTCAGTGTTTTTGCGGCAGATAACAGAAGCGCTGCAGCTCAGCCTAAAGAATCAGTAAACTTAGAAATACCTAATGCACAGGTAATCAAAAGCGTTATCGACAAATACTTTGGAGGCCCCGAGCTTTTCGCAAAGTTTATTGCCGGAACAGTCGGACAGATTGTTACTGGAACATACAGTGACCATCTTGCTGAAGTTATCGTAAATGCTTACAATAACGGTATCATCATAGGCGATATCAGCAAAATGACTGATGAAGAAGTAAAGGCTATGCTTGATCAGATTTATTGGGTATATGCTGATAACCCAGGCCCTATCACTCAGACTGTTGACTGCATCAAAATGTTTGTAAACTGGTCTGATGCTGCTATTCACTGGGGTCAGGATGGTATTCTTGGTGAAATGCAGAAGAAGCTTGAAACCTATTATCGCAACTGGCTCTTAGAGCACTGCGATCTTGGACTTCTTCCTGAAATTCCCACAAAGCCCACAGATCCCACTAATCCCACAGATCCTACCGATCCTACAGATCCCACTAATCCCACAGATCCTACCGATCCTACCGATCCTACAAAGCCCACAGATCCCACAGATCCTACCGATCCTACAAAGCCCACAGATCCCACAGATCCCACAGATCCCACAGATCCCACAGATCCCACAGATCCCACAGATC
>CATXDC010000017.1 GCA_958366985.1 uncultured Oscillospiraceae bacterium | reverse complement strand
TCATCGCTTAAGCTCCTTTGAACCACGCGACTATCGCGTGGTTTTCGTTATACAACTAAACGGTGTTCGGAAAACAACTCCGAACACCGTTTTTAATTATGAAAATATAATCTTTTAAAATGAATCAGCCTGCAAAATTAATATCTATTCTGCCTATTCCGCCTTCAACTGTTATAAGACCTTTGGAAGAATCAGTATCTTCACTGGTAGAGTTATACACGGCGTGGTCAACGTACAAAACACGTGTAGGTGTATTAGCAGTGATTCCATAATCATCCCTCGAACCAGCCATATCAAGACGCATTGCACCTACTCCGCCGTTGATTGTTACATCTTCGCCGAATTCACCATTAACATCGCAGTATCCCATTCCGCCGGTTATATCGAGCTT
Organism: uncultured Oscillospiraceae bacterium; assembly: GCA_958366985.1. Taxonomy (GTDB): domain Bacteria; phylum Bacillota; class Clostridia; order Oscillospirales; family Acutalibacteraceae; genus UMGS263. Next base: position 55,723 of record CATXDC010000017.1, on the reverse strand, counting down.
ATCCTCGATTTTAAGATTTGCAACATTGAAATATCCTGCACCGCATCTGAAATCGCCTGTATCAGCTGTAAGTCCGTTAATTTTTACGGCGCCGGCACTTTGATTTATGCGTATGTTCTCACATTTAAGACCATTCGCTTTAAGATATCCCGCTCCCATTGTGATTATTATCTCTTCAGGACAATCATCCTCAGGAATAGTGAGAATCAGTTCATGGGTTGAGCCGCCAGCCTGAGAGGAAGTTGAAACGTCAGGAGAATATGTAACTTTATATGACTTTTTGCCATCCTCTTCGGTTTTAAGCCATGCTTCATTTATATTTCTTGTTCTAAGTGAAAACTCGTCGCCTGTTGTTATTGTAACCGCACCTACATCAGCGGTTATTTCAATGGAATCATAACCTTTGTTTTTATGTTTTTCGGTCTGCTGAACATTTTCGTTGGTATTGACAGATGAAGAATTACCTTCTCCGCCACTTGCATTGTCACCACATCCTGCAAGTGTAAAAATAAGAATAACGCCGCAAATAAGTGCCAAAACTTTTTTCATGAAAGCACCTCCTTTGCTTATGTTAGCATAGGCTTATTTTTTTGTCAAATTCGTAATATAACGATTTTCCAAAGCCACAGTATTGCTTTTGCAAATTTCATAATCTAATGTGGAAACAGCTCATTTTAACATAATTAACCCGCCTTTGCTCTTGGTATTGTAACTGTCAATAATGAGACATCACCTATCAGCACTGCTGAAAATGCATCCAATTTTTTGTACTTAATGACATAAAAACAGCTTGCCTGCTGAAAATGATATTTTTTCTGTCCGCAATACACATCAGACAAGCTTAATATTTGCCTCTTTTTCGAATTGAGAATCAAGAATTTTTTTGATAACATTTTATGTAAACAATATATTAAAGGAGAAAAACTATGTTTGGAGAAATTCTCAGGTTATGCCCGGATCTCGACTTTGACAAAAAATTTGCCAAAGAAATTTATGCTCATAAAGAAAATGAAATTGTACTTTTTGAAAACTCAAAAACTGATTATGTAATCATAACTCCCGCCGGCGCAGGTGAAAAAATCCGTGATGCCGCCATAGATATGAAAAATATACTACATGAAATGTCAGGAGCCGAATTCCCTATTTTCACAGATGAAAAAGAAGCTCATACCCATGAAATAGTAATCGGTGAAACAAACAGAGGGATTAAAGCTGTGCCCTCCGAAAACGGTTTCAGCATTATGTCTGAGGGCAATTCAATCTATATATACGCTCTGGACGAAATAAGAACCGTCTACGGGATTTACGGATTCCTTGAAGAATATCTCGGTTGCATGTGGCTTGCACATGATGCAAACTATATTCCGAAATTAAACGCCGCACGTCTCTCTCCTCCCAACAAAATCTTTGAGCCTAAAATGCAGTGGAGAAGCGTCTACACTCATGAGGCTCTCTACTTCCCATGGCACGAAAAACTCCGCCTCAACGGCATTGGTGATAACAAGGACGGAGACCGCATTGAGTTTATCGGCTGGGGCAACTGGTGCCACACTTATTGGAGCTTTGTTCCCCCCGAAGAGTTCTATGCCGATCATCCGGAATACTATTCCAAAAAAGGCGATAAGGTAGGCAAAATAAGACCCGGTCATGAGGCTCTTTTATGCCTTTCAAATCCCGAAGTGTACGAAATAGTAAGAGACCGCCTTGCCAAAAAAATTGAAGAAAATCCACAGTGCAAGTACTGGGATTTCAGCGTAATGGACAGCTGGGCTGAACAAAAGGGATGTACATGTCCCAAATGCCGTGAAGCAAACGAAAGAGAAGGCTCCGGAATGGGTACTCTTCTGCCCTTTATCAACAAACTTGCAAGGGAATTCCCCGACAAAATAATCTCTACCCTCGCATACCACAACACAATCCGTCCGCCCAAAACCATTAAAGCTGAGAAAAACGTCGCAATAAAACTTTGCGCTATGCCAGGAAGTCAGGCTTCATCCTATTACGAAGGAGGCACAAAGGGCTCAGCAGATTTCAAAAGTTTTCTTGAAGGCTGGAAGGAAATATGCGATCACATAATCATATGGGACTACGTTGTAAACTTTAAACATCTTATTCTGCCTTTCCCGAATTTTGCCGTTCAAAGGGAAAATCAGCGTTTCTATGAAGACAACAACGTACAGGGAATTTTCCATCAGGGTTCCCGTGAGGAAAACGACGAAATGGCTGATTTGAGAACCTATCTCCTTTCCCGTCTGCTCTGGGACGGCTCCAAAATGAATACAGAAGAATTTATAAACCGCTATCTCGCTGCATACTACGGAAAAGCAGCTCCCTTGATAGCCGCATATATGAACCGCTGTTCCCGTGAGCTTATTAAAGCTCAGAAAGAACTGGGAATTTATGATTTCCCCATTCAGCACGCTCACGATTATCTTTCCCCTGAAAATATAAGAGAATATCTCAACATTTTTGCACGTGCCGAATACCGTGCAGAAAATGAAGAATATCTTGACAGAGTGAAAAAGGCAAAAATCCCGGTACTGTATGCAAAAATGCTGGAGCTTTCCCGTGATATCAAAGGCAAAAGACAAGCCGCCGATGAGTTCTTTGCCCTTTCGAGAAAGTTTGGTTTCAGACAGCTGAGCGAATGGGGTCTCTCCCTTGATGAATTTGAAAAATATTATTATAAACGTCTTAAGCACTCTGAAAAGATTCCGTTTTATGCGGTGACAAATTTCAAACTAAAAATTCAGTAACTTCATTTAAAAAGGCTGAAAGGAATTAATCCCTTTCAGCCTCTGTTTTTTATTAAAGTGTTTTCACTATATTTTCTATATCGTCGAGAAGTCTGCAAACGTGAAATCCGTCGCATACTGCGTGATGCACTTGAACGGACAGCGGAATAAAAGTTCTTCCGTTTTCCGTAAAATATTTTCCCGCCGTAAAAATAGGCAGATAAAATTCATGTCCCAGTGGAAGATTCAGATTAAATCCCGTAAAAGAACGCCACGGAATAGCCGATATATTGAGAAGATTTTCAGGCGCATCCTTTTGGGGAAGAAAACCTCTACCAGTAAAAGCGGTTATATCATTTTCCACATTTTTGCAGAAAGTGTGGAAATCTTCATCATACTGAGTCCAAAGGGATGAAAAAGTTTCGCTCTTCTTGTCAAATACGGTGTATGTGGGATGAAGTACATCATAATAACCCAGCATACCGTTTTTATCGTGGCAGGTTCTGAACTCTTCTCTTCGATTCACAGCTTTTGATATTACATATATAAGAGCAGGATAAAATTTCACACCTTTCTCAGCCGCTTTTTCCTTAAGTCCGGTTATATCCACATTTGCAGTCATTGAATATGTACAGGGTACATTGTTTTTATAATGCTCATAGTGTTCACGTCGGCTGTATGTTTCCATATCAACAGGTATAAAAGCCATAATTTATCCCCTTTAAATTCTTTCTCCGGTTTTCTTTTTCCACATCTTCAGACAGATTATTATTCCCACAATAAGCACCATGGGAAATATGATTCCCGCAAGAATTCCCGCTTTGAGATCCTCTCCACGGATTTCGGAAACAATTCCGATTACAGATGGACCTATGGAGCAGCCAACATCACCTGCAAGGGCAAGAAGTGCAAAAAGTGCGGTTCCACCAGTAGGCAGAGCCTTTGCACCCATGCTGATACTTCCCGGCCACATGATTCCAACGGATAATCCGCAAAGTCCGCATCCCATAAGACCCAGTATGGGATTTGACGAAAGGGATGCAAGCAAGTAACTGAATATACACAAAACAGAACTCAAAAACATAAATGTGCCCAGACGTATTTTTTCGCTGAATTTTCCATAAAAGAGTCTTGCAAGACCCATGAGTATTGCAAAAACACAGGGACCGGCAAGATCACCTACGGTTTTTGAAACACCCAGACCTGCCTCGGCAAAAGCGGATGCCCACTGACTCATACCAAGCTCGGAAGCTCCTGAGCACACCATGAGCAGGCACAGAACCCAAAAAACTTTATTTTTGAAAAGATCTGTAATGGACATAGCCTTTTCCTGCTCAACGGTTCTGTTAATTGGTACAAAAGCAAAATAAATGCAGTTGGCAAAGGGAAGCACAGCCCACAGACAGGCAAGAATTTTCCAGTTTTCAATACCGAAAACAGAAAAGAAAATCGTACTTGCAATAATTACCAAAACACATCCCCAGCAGTAGAAGGAATGAAGCATACTCATTGCTGCATCCTTTTTATCACTGGGACAAGCTTCTACAATGGGGCTTGTAATAACTTCAAGGAGTCCTCCGCCTACGGCATAAACAGCTACACAAAGGCAGAATCCTACATATGGTATCGGCAAAAGATCCGGAACAAAGGCAAGACCTAAAAGTCCCAGTGAACACAAAATATGTGCTGACATCACCGCTGTACGGTAACCGATTTTATCAACAAATTTTGCAGATATTAAATCGGTTAAAAGCTGTATTCCGAAGTTTACCGTGACCAAAAGAGAAATTTGCTCAAAAGAAATTCCATAGTCCTTTTGAAGGGTGAGAAAAAGCAGGGGCAGGAAATTAACTATTGCCGCCTGAGAAATCGACGCCAGATAACAGGCATTTACTGTGTGAGAAAAATTGTTTCTGATACTCATAAAGCGCTCCGTAATGAAAAGATTTTTTACATAAAAATAACCCCGCCCCGAAAGGCAGGGTCAGCATTAAATATAATCCGCCTGAGATAAAAAGTCAAGAAAACCTTTACATCCTTTTGTAATATCTTGCCATGTTCTTTTGAAATCCCCCGTATACCACGGGTCGCTTATATCTCCCGGCTCATCGGTGAAGTAAAGAAGCTTTGAGATTTTGCTCTCCGGATCCTCAGGAATAATATATTTTATGTTTTCAATATTATAGCTGTCCATTGCGATTATAAAATCATATTTGTCGTAATCGGACGCTTTCAGCTGCACGGCATATTTTCCGTCACAGGAAATTCCGTGCTCAGCGAGAATTTTCCTCGTTCCTCTGTGGACAGGCTCACCAAGCGCCTCACGGCTTGTGGCAGCGGATTCAATATGGAACTTATCCTTACGCCCCATTTTTTCGACCATATCCTTTAATACAAACTCTGCCATCGGACTGCGGCAAATATTGCCGTGGCACACAAAAAGTACATTTATCATGCATTATACCTCATTATAAGTCTTTATATTATTTCATCCAACACATTTTATTATCTTTAGCGCATACCATATCCAAACAAATTACTGTTTGTTTCTTGCGAAGCTCCATCAAATCAGCAGAATAAATTGAACGTCTTTTCCCTGGCTCTCTCCGGTTCGTAAAACACGACCTTGTTTGTCTCTGTGTTTGGCTGACATACACTATATACTCCTTTCTTCCAAACGAAAAGAGCCACGATATGACACTACTGCGCCTGACTGTTTTTTTCGCTGCAAATTTATTTTATCACATCGGAGCTCTTTTTACCATGATCCGGGATGTGGAATTTTAAAAAGCAACTAAACTGCAGCAGCTGCATCTATACTTTAATTACAATATAATAGCAGCAATGGGACTTTTTTGTACCATTAATTATTGTAAAATCCGAATATCAATAATATACTGAATATGAGGTGAGTTGTATGTACACGGTGCAGCCGAAAAAAATTTTGATTATAAACATCCTTGATATTTTAAGAAAATACACTGACGAAGATCACAGACTCAGCCAAAAGGAAATCGTTGACATTCTTAAAACAGAATATAATATGACCGTGGAGAGGAAATCCATAAAGCGCAATATACTGAATTTAATTGAGTTCGGATATGAAATCGAATACAGCGAATCGTGCAGGATGATACCCAATGCCAAAACCGGCGAATTGGAGGAAAGCTACATACTCTCTGATTTTTATCTTGTCCGTGATTTTTCGGACAGTGAGCTGCGGCTGCTTATTGACGGTCTGCTTTTTTCAAAGCACATTCCGTACAGTCAATGCAAAGAACTGGTGGATAAACTGTCGGGATTGTCAAACAAATATTTCAAATCCCGTGTAAAACATATTCAGACTATGCCTGACATGGCTCCGCAGAACAAACAGATATTTTACACCATTGACATTCTGGATGAGGCAATCAGCAAAGGCAGACAGGTTGCGTTTACTTACAATAATTATGATACCGACTTTAAACTCCATCCCCGCCTTAACAGCGACGGAAAACCCAGAGAATACATTATCAATCCATATCAGATTGCGGCGGCCAACGGACGGTATTATCTTATCTGTAACTATGATAAATATGACAATGTGTCAAACTATCGCATTGACCGCATTACAAATATAAAACTTCTTGATACACCTATAAAGCCCGCAAAAAAGGTAAAGGGTCTGGAAAACGGATTCAGCCTGCCAAAGCATATGGCGGAACATATTTACATGTTTACCGGCGAAAGCGCCTCGGTTACATTCAGCTTTAAAAAATATCTCATCAATGATGTAATAGACTGGTTCGGAAATGAAATCGCCTTCCTCGATGAAACGGAAGAAGAGATCACTGCGAAAGTCCATGTAAATCTGATGGCAATGCGAAGATGGGCACTGCAATATGCTCTGCATGCAAAAGTGCTTTCTCCACTTTCTTTGGCGGAAGAAATCAAAAAGGATCTTGAGGAGGCAATAAAAAATTATAATTAAAGGCAGAAAGTGATTTAATCTTTCAGTTTATAAAGTCTGACGTATCCATTAAATAAAAAAGAGGAATTTAAAATGTTTAAAGGTGTTTTTGCAGGAAAAAATGCTCGTAATAGAAATTTGAAAATTTTGATTTTAAGCGAATCCCATCATTACAGCAAAGATGATTACAATAAAACCGAGGAAGAGCGAAAGGAAAAAGTGAGAAATTACCGAACGGAAAATGTGGTAAAAAATTATCTTGAACAGTTTTCCGGCAACGGCAAAAAAGACAGAGCTTATTACTTTTTCGATAAGATTGTAAACTCCTTCGGTATTGATCCCGCTGAAAACAGGGAACGGTTCTGGAATCAGGTGTTTTTCGGGAACTATGTTGAAGGTGAGCTGTGTGGAATAAGGGACAGCCGAGCCAAGGATCTGATAAATGCACATTCCTCAGAATACAACAAATCGCTGTTTGATTTTGTAAAGGAAGAGGGAATTGATTTGATTTTCTGTTTCAGCCGCAGAGTCTACAACTCCCTTCCACATTGCGAAAATAATGAAAAAAATATTGTTGGCAAAATCGGCAGATGCAACGATTTCATATGCACACGCAAATATTTGCCAAACTGTGAAATCTACGGTGTTCCGACGCTCAGCAAGGAGCTGACTGTTTACGGACTTCGTCACCCCTCTGCCCGTGGAGGATTCAGAGCAGAAAATTACAGCGAATATTTGAAAGATTATTTAAAATAAGTTTCATATACCATTTTTATACCAGTGGTTCTGATAACATAAAATTACCTAAATAACAGGAGGTAATTTTATGAAAAGAAAAGTAAGAGTGATTGCCCTTTTAACAGTTGCCGTTATTTTACTTGCCTTTGCAGGATGCGATGGCAGCAAATCCCAGGCAAAGAAAGCAGAAACATACAACGATACTGCTGCTCAAATCGAAAGTGTTTTACAAAAGGTACCGGCAGAAGAAGGCTGGGCGCCGTCCGTTGCGGAAATGATAAACACTGTTTTTCACCGCTATGAATGGAGCTATGTCCCATATGAGGACAGCGAGACAAAATATATAGTCACCTTTTCAGGCTCCTATTGTCCTACCCCGTTCACTCCCCAGGAAGCCAGGGACGGCAGCATTTCCTATCTTGTGGATATTGCATCGGAAGAGGCAACGGTATACGATGACCCCGAGCATATAGAATCCGTATTTTTGGTTTTCATTCTGGAAAGCAACCATTAAAATCAGATTTTCACCGAAGGCTCCGCTTTCGGTGATTTTTTATGGGCAGAATACAGAACTGCTCCAGCATATCAAAAAGGATGTCCTTTTTTCGACTCATCCCCGCTGATAGAATATACCCGCAGCGAAAAAAAACATGAAATTATTTTATACTGACAGATTCGGGGGGTAATTAATGATTTATGCAGTTTCAGATTTGCATGGATGTTATGATAAATTTACCGAAATGCTAAAAAAAATTCAGTTCAGTGACAATGACACACTCTATATTCTCGGAGATGTAGTGGACAGAGGTCCCGACGGAATAAAACTGCTGCTGGATCTTTCCGAACGCCAAAACGTAATCTGTCTTCGTGGAAATCATGATCACACAGCTTTTAAGCTGTTAAGGAGTCTGCCTCTTATTGTAAATTCTCCTGATGCGGATAACTTAAAACAAATTTATAATATGTGGTTTTCAGATGGGGGCTATCCCACCTTTGAAAAATTCAGGGCACTGAGTGGCGCAGACAGAGAGAAAGTTCTTTCATATCTGAACTCGTTCCCCTTATTTGATGAAATCACCGTATTGGGACGCAGCTTTTTTCTGTCCCACACAGGACCGAAAAAGGAAAAAATGCAGAACATTGACTTGTGCCGATTGAACGATTTTATAATCGGCAAAATCGAATATGACAAAATATATTTTGAAGATAAATTTTTCGTATCCGGCCACACTCCCACGGAGCTCATTGACAAATCATATAAAGGCAGGATTTATCGAAAAAACAATCACATTGCCATTGACTGCTCAGCAGCTTTCGGCAATCCTCTGGGATGCATATGTCTTGATACTTTTGAAGAGTTTTATGTTCCTTGATGAAACATTGATAGCAAAAAACAGATCGCATATTTGTATAAAGTGCCTTATTGTTACAAGGTATAACAAGATTGTAAAAATTCAGACAAATGATATAATTAAATCATAATTAATGGGGGATTTAAACAATGTATGAAACTCAGCCGAAAAAGCTTATTATAATGAATATTCTGGACATTCTCCGCCGCTACACCGATGCTGACCACAGACTCAGCCAAAAGGAAATAGCGGAAATCCTGCAAAAGGAATATCACATGAAAGCTGACAGAAAAGCAATCAAACGCAATCTCATGAATCTGATTGATTTCGGTTATGAGATAGAATACAGCGAAACTCTGCGCATGATGCCGAATTCACAGACAGGTGAAATGGAGGAAACATATATCCTGTCAGACTTTTATCTGAAACGTGAATTTGATGACAGTGAGCTGCGGCTTATCATTGACAGCCTGATTTCTTCAAAGCACATCCCCTACAATCAATGCAAAAGGCTTTTAAGCAAAATTGAAGGATTATCAAGCGTATATTTTCATTCAAGGATGAAACACATCGCCTTACTGGCCGATGACAGAACAGACAACAAACAGATTTTTTTAAATATAGAATTACTGGATGAGGCAATAAGTCACGGCAAAAAGGTAATTTTCAAATATGCAGAGTATGGAACCGACAAAAAGATGCATCCGAAAAAGCGTCCTGACGGAACTGAAAGGGAATATATTGTGAGCCCTTACCAGATGGCGATCAAAGAGGGAAAATATTATCTGATTTGCAATTATGACAAATACAACGATATTTCAAATTACCGAATTGACCGCATAAGAGAGCTGCAAATTCTGGACGAGAACGCAAAGCCTTTCCAGACTCTCCACGGCGCAAACGGACAGCGGCTTAATCTCGCAGAATACATGAAAGAACACATCTATATGTTTTCCAGCGACAGTGTACGGGTCAAATTCCGCATCACAAGGCCGATGATAAGCGATGTAATAGATATGTTCGGAAAGGATGTTACTTTTTCCGATGAAAATGACGAAGGCGTCACCGTAACCGCCTACACTAACGAAATGTCCATGGAACAGTTTGCAAAAGCATTTTCTCCTGATGTAATTGTACTTGAACCCGCAGAATTGGCGGATAAGGTAAGGAACATCATGGAGGAAACCGTGAGAAAATATAAAAACAATGATTAAAGGAGTGAAGTACATGGAAAAGACTGTGATTGATTCTTTTAAAGGGAAATATGCTTTTCTGGATAACGATTTTCCCTGCTTTATTTACCATGACTGTATGCGTTTTTCCTCCTGCAACCGTGCATATCACGCTTCCAAGAGCTTTGATGTGCGCCATCGTATCGGCTGTATGCTGGCGCCGGACAGCAAAACAGTACGCACACTGGGAAGAAAAGTTGAATTGCGGGAAGACTGGGATAAAATCAAGCTCAAACTTATGTACGAGCTCCTTGAGAAAAAATTCAGTGATCCGGAACTCAAACAGCTTCTTCTCGACACCGGAGATGCAGAACTTATATGGAAAAACCGCAGCGATAAGTTCTGGGGTGTAGTCAATGGCGAAGGTGAAAACTGGCTGGGAAAACACTTGATGAACATACGGAAAAAAATGAAGAAATGAGAGGGCAATAAAATGGACAATAATACTCAATTTAGAAATGCTTTGAATTTTTTACTTTTCAGTTATTTTGGCATTACGTTAGATTATGAGGATAAGAATATTGATAAAGATAATATACTCTCCTGCGCTGTTAAAAAAGCATTTACAGATGCCACACAGCGGGGAGCGTATTATGCAAAATCGAAAAATAAAGAAGAGACAGAAGATGAGAAAAAGGAGAAAAAGGATGCCTTTAGAGAGGCTACACAAAAGGCATTACCAGAAGCTACAGAGTGTTTAAAAGATGGCATAAATAAGATACTGGAGAAGGAAGTTCCTTTTGACAAACAAGATAGTTTTGATAAATGGCATGAAGAGCTTTGCGATAAGATCAAAGAGAAATTTGATAGTTCTCTTAAATTTACATACGGCAACGCACAAAAATGGGTCAACATGACATTGAAGTATCTGTACCTGATTGACTGTATTTGTTCCGAAATATGTCCTGATATAGATTATTTTCATTCATTGCAAAATATTTCAGCTTATCTTCATGTCCCTGTTGACAGCTATATTATCGAAAAAGTTTGGGAAATGGAAGGCAATAAAACAGGCAGGAATGATAGCTGTTTGCCAATAAAGTCAGGGAAAACGTGCAAGAACGGCAGCAGAGGAAAATATGCTTCAGATAAAGTTGAGGCATGGAGCACATGGGATAATGATAAATATGAAAAAAATTATATGAAACTCCAAAATTACCTGCGTAATAATAAGAAGATAGACAATAATCCTATCGATTGGGAAGGGCCTGTATGGATTGAGATTGCAAAAAAACGCAGTGGCAAAGACAAAAGATGAATATATCTGAAGATTATATCTATTGCTTACATGAATTTAATTAAACTTCATACGGAAAACACTATATAAAATTATTATTGGGCTCGGAAAATTCCGAGCCCCTGTTCTTTAGTATATTTCATTGACCGTTGCAAAATAAAATTATAATTTTCAGACATACAATTATTGGTTGTAAGAATCATGCTTACCATAAGTCAAAAAATCCCCATAGGTCTTCTTATAATTATGTACAGGAGAAATCCAATTGATAATTATGAGGAGAGAAGATTATGGAACAGGAAAAACAGGTACAGGCAGTCAAAAAAGCTTTGGAGTTGGAATGTCTTGTTGCAAAGGAAAGCAAAGAGCTGATGCATATGGAAAACGAAAACTTTGGCGGCGGAATACCGATGCATCCCTCAAGGCAGATTGCAGAAAAAACTTTACCGCCCATTGTGCCGACAGTCAAGTTTAACTCTATTATTGCAATCGTCCTTTTGATTCTGACTTCCGGAGTAGGCACGATGATTTACTATTTTGGCTTTTACAAACCTCAGCTGCGCAGAGAAATTGAAAGCATAAAAAATTCAGAGGAATATAAGCTTCAGTGCCGGCAGGCTGAGGAAAAATATGAAAATCAGCAAAAAGAATACGACGAGCAGTATGAAAAAGCTGTAAACCAATATAAGAATGTAGATCTGCCTAAATATGAAAAAGAGCTCAGCCAATGGACAGAAAAACATAAAGCTGAAATTGCGGATAAAAAAGCGGCTTTAAACAGCGCAAAAGCTCAGCTTCAACTGCATTACAGTCAGACAAAAATTGTCCCCGCACAGTACCGTGAAATTCCAGCCCTGAATTTTATTTATGAAATGATTTCCACCTCCGACTACACTGTAAAAGAAGCAATTGAAAAATTCGATGAACAGAAGCACCGTGAACTTCAATTGGCTCACATAAGGGAACAGCGTCAGGCAAACCAGCTGGCATATGAACAAAATCAGCTGGCATATGAGCAAAACGATTTGTTGGAACAGCAAAACGAAATCTCCAGAAAAGCAAGAAGGGATGCCAATATTGCTTCCGCCATAGACATTGCCCAGCATTACAAAACCAACAAAATACTTAAGGAAAAAAATCGAAAATAAAACTTATCCCGGGAGGACGCAGCTTCTCGGGATAAATCTTTTTCTATTTGTTTTAACTGTTTGATAAATTTCAGAAAAGCAAATACGAGGCAAGATAAAAAAGAAATACTATCATATGCTTAACAAAACAACATATAAAAACTATAAAATCAGACAGCAGCCAAATGGCCGCTGTCTGATTAAGGTATTGTTTTCCTTCTTTTTGTGCAATCAGCAGATCGTCTTAAATCAGATGCTTACGGGAATAATGGTGCATTCACTCTTAATCTGCTGCAGGTCACATGCCGAAAGCAAGCCCTTTTGGCTGAGAGCAGATGCAACCTTCTCAAAGAATTCTTCGTTAAGGGAAATAATTTCCTTTACCTTACGGTAATACTTTTCAACTTCCGTTGCGACTGCCTGCTCCTGACGGTACTGAAGTTCCGAAGACGCCCCGTATCGGGAATAAAACTGAAATCCGCACAGCCCATTATCAACGACCATATTTTTTACATAATCAAAGGCATTAGACAAATCACAACTGCTTCCGCAGTCCTGAATACCGAATTTCTGTTCAACGGCAGCCATTCCTCCCAGCGAACTTATAACCCTGCTTTTATCCCAATACAGAGAAGATTGGGAGCTGTCATTATAATAATAAGCGGTAAATCCATTTTTACCATTCCGTCTATTTTTTAATGCACAAATCAACGTGACGCTTCCCGGACACAGTACCTCAGACACCACTGCGTGACCTGCTTCGTGACAAACAGTCTGAGAATATGCACTGTTATGATCCGACAGATCTGTGTTAAAAAATTCATCATTCTCTTCTTTGTTTTTGAACTCTATATCAAAAACTGTGCGCAGGCACGCCTTCATAAAATGCTCCATGGTAATATATTCAGCTCTTTCATATCCGGCATAAAGTCCGGCTTCGTTTATGACGGTCTCCAGTTCTGCACAGGACCTTCCATCCATAATATGCGCTATGGTTATGGGATCGATTTCACCACTAATCTTTTTGGATTTCAGATAATGAGCAATAATCTGTTCGGCATCCTTGCCATGGGGAGCTTCTACTTCTATCAAGCGGTCAAAACGGCCTGCACGGCGCAGGGAATTGGGCAAACAGTATAAATCGTTCACTGTTGCCAAAACAAAAATTTCTTTGTCTTTTGCCTCATCTATACATGACTGAACAGTAACATATTCATCAGTGTTGCGATGCCTTTCATCACTGTTTGCAAATTTATCCATATCGTCAAGATAGACTATTGATGGTGCATTTTTTATGGCTTTGTCAAAAATTGCCTTGATTTCCTTAACAAAATCCCCATTGGGTTTGTCTTTTCGGCAGACAAACACCTTGCGTCCGCTTTCCTCAATTACGGCGCTTGACATAAGTGATTTGCCGACACCTGGAGCTCCGTAGAGCAAAAGTCCACGTGGCGCTTTTACGCCCAGCCTGTCATAGCTGTCACGGCTTTTAAGGGTATCGCTGATCTGACGAAGTTCATTCTTAATGGAATTGTACCCGATGATTTTATCAAATGCGTTCATGTAAAACATCCTTTCGTTTTTTGTACCTAAAGAATACAGCAAAGGATGTACTGTTTTCGCACCATTCAAATTACTAAAATACAGTTAAACCGAAAGTGCAGCATCCCTATCCGCTTTGGTAAAATAATGAAATATTGGTTATAAAATCACTGCCGATAAAAAGTAAATACAAAATATAAAAACATATATTTAAAAATCAAAACCAAACATGGTGTCAGCAATTATGTATGATATAATAATATCGTCAGAGATTTATAAAATTGCCCTATTCATGTGCTGATGCTTAAAACGAACACGGAAATTATTTAACCCATAAGGAGAATACATATGAAATACAATAACATCGATTCTAAAAAAATGACTCTTGAAGAACTTTTTAAAGAAAGTGAGAAAGAATTTCGCATCCCTGCGTATCAGCGTCCCTATGAATGGAAAGAAAAACAGATAGAAAACTTACTGAATAATCTAATCAATGCCTATGAAAATCAAAAAGAGGATATATACATGGTCGGCACTCTGCAATTCAGCCAGACTGATGATAATTGTTGGGAAATCATTGACGGCCACCAGAGAATTACCACTTTTTATCTTATTCTGCACTGCCTTGGAGAAACTCCAAAAATCCAATATCACAATGAAATTAACAATTCTGATTCCATTGATTCTCTTATAGAGCAAGACGCATTATATAAAGAAAATTATAATTATATAAAAAAGTTTTTTGATGACCAAAAAAGCACAGATAAAAACAACTTACTAAAATTTTTGAAAAATAATGTTGTTTTTATTTCCATAATAATTGAAAAGTCCATCTCCATAACAGACACACTGCAAATTTTTGACGCTTTAAATACAACGGGATTGTCACTGGATATAAAAGACATTTTCAAAATAAAATTTTACGATTATTCAATAGACTCATTATCTCAATCCACAGACAAATCTGAATTTTTTAACAAAATAAACGAAGCATACAAATCGGTTTGCAAGCCTATCAAAAATGAATCTAATGAAAAAATATATGATTTATCCGAAAACGATTTATTGGACACCTGCAGATTTTATATTATAAGTAAAACGAAAACAGACTCCTGCGCAAAGGCGATGAAAGACAGCAACAATGCCTTTTTTGAAACCTATTTTAAAAAAGATAAGCAATCACAGGAATTTAAATTTACTTTAGATAAATTTTGTGAAATAGCGGATTGCATAAAGCAAACACAGAATATGCTTCATAAAAGAGACCAAGAAGAAAAAAATAAATCTGAAATTATTAAATGCTGTTCCCGTGAACTTACAAGAGAGAGCGGCTACGGCAAGCTCAAAAATTTATATTACTATCTGATATTTATACAATCAGAATCTAACCATATGGTTTCTGAAGCAATGCTCCAGAATGCAGATAAAATTATGACCTGCATATGGAAGTATTGCTCTGTTTACAGACTCATACATGCAAAGGTTATTAATGAAGTCTTCAAGAAAATCGGCGACATAGTTTTTTCAAACGATAACGATATGGATAATATCAAAAGCGCTGCTGAAAATTTGCTGCAAAGTAGTATAGATGAAAAAAATAGAGATTACAGCGCCTTCAAAGAGTTGTTTACTGAAAGCGGCAATATCTATGACTGCAACAAACCACATTTGTTTCTTCAGCTCAGTTATATAGACGATATAGATCGTACAGACAATAATTCCGAGCTTTATTCCGTATATAAAATTAAAAAAGATTTATTCTACAGAGAAAAATGGAACTTGAACATAGAGCATATTTTAAGCCGTTCATTGCACGGAGACGAGGGATATGTTAATTCCATCGGCAATCTTATGTATCTGACTGACAGAACCAATAAAAGCCTGGGGGAGAAAACGAAAGAGATAGCAGGAAAAGAAATTGCAAAAGATAGCAAATACAAAGAAGACTTTGAGTCAAAAACAAAAAAATATGAAGATGACCGCAAAAAACTCCTTTGTGTTGAAGCATTTCTTCAGAAGTACAGTGATGTTGACTTTATAAGTAAACGAAATGAAGAAAAAATCGAATTCTTAAAGAAGCTATATGACTACAAGAACATTTTCGACAATGAAAAAGCTGGTGATAATTCATGACCTATGTAATTTCAGACCTGCACGGATACCCTCTTAAAAAGCTTATTAACCTCCTTGATAAAGCCGGATTTTCTGACAATGATTTCCTTTACATACTGGGCGACGTCGTTGACCGTGGCGGCGACGGCGGAGTCGAAATGCTTTGCTGGATGCTTCGTCAGCCCAATGTTCAGCTTATTCTCGGCAATCACGAAGCCATGCTTTTATCCTGTGAGTTTGCCTTTGAAGAGATTACCGACGACACCATAAAATCACTCACCAGCGAAAAACTCGAGATGCTGAACACATATATGCAAAACGGCGGCGACGTTACCCTCAAAGCTCTGAAGGCTCTTTACAAAACATCCCCTGAAACTGTATGGGATATTTTCGATTATCTCCATGAAGCTCCCCTTTACGAAGCGGTGACGGCGGGCGAAAATGACTTTCTACTTGTCCACTCGGGAATTGACAATTTCAGCAAAGATAAAAAGATTTCTCAGTATACCGCCGATGATTTTCTCTGGGCATGGCCGGAGCTTTCGGACGAATACTTTAACGATATCATAACTGTTTTCGGGCACACTCCCACAATGAACTACGCAGAAGAATACACGGGAAAAATCATTAAAACAAAAACTTGGATAGATATTGATGTTGGAGTGGCATTCGGGCAAAAGCCGGTTCTTCTGCGTCTTGACGATATAAAGGAATTTTACGGCGACTGAAAATTTACAAAAAAGCTTTACAATTATTTACGGCTTTATTGATACACAGGAAATCGGCTTTTGCAAAACGACGCAGAAAAAAGTAACATTGTAATGGTTTTGATTTAATTATTATAAAGCTATCACTTCTCTCAGACATAAGTTTACAGCTCTTCGGTAATGGCCGCTGCTGCGGCGTAATTTTACCAAAAAGCTGTAAACTGTGTCTTTTTTATTTGGTTTTGATTTTATCGGGTAGATATACTCTATCAATATGGCAACCGATGTTTTTGCAATATTCAAAATCTCTTTGTATTCACAGCGCTGCCATATCATTCTGTATGCCAATAGCGTTTATACTGCATGGAATTAAGATTTTTCTCTGTCTTTACACAAAGTGCCTGTCATAAATCAGACTATTGTTTGTCTGCCAGATTTTAAAAGCTTCAAAAAGCGGTTTATCGTTTTTCAAATCCTCATTACGAGCAGCAAAAGCCTGAAGAATTTTATTATCTTTTATTTCAACAGCACCAACATATTTTCCAAACCTTTTAATTGCATAGACATTTCCGTCAAACACATTCCAACATTCTTCAAGACAATTGTGAAGCACCCTCCCCGCCTGCATGTATTCCATAGAATTTTTAAGTCTTCTGAACGAATAACCTTTTATACAGCATTCCAGCTGCTGACTTTTGGCAGTTTCCTCCTCTGCAAGCAGAACTGGAACGGAAATTCCGTTATCAAAGCAATACACTTTTCTCTCCATAATATAGCCTATGGGATCTTTTTCCCACTTTCTCCGCTCCCGTTTTTTCTCTTTTTCGCTGAGCAATAGATAGTCCGCTATATAGCTTTTACACATCTCTCTATAATCGAGAGATAACAGCTTTAATAACGCTGTTATTCCAAGCGTTACTTTATAATCCCAGTAAAAAGAAAATACGACCGGACGTCTTTTTAAATACAGCAGCTCTTTAAATGCACTATCTGATTGTGTAAATTTCCGGAACAAATCAACATTTCCCATAAGTTCCCAAAGTTTTTCCAGCTCCTCAGTGTAGAGCAATAATCCCGGATTGCCGAAAAAGATGCGGCGCATACTCTTTACCTTTGGAAGCGTCGTTTTTTTGAGTATATTTGGTATATTTTTCGCATAGTGAAGTTTCCGTGCAATTTTCAGAAAGCTCTCATTTATAAGGGCTCCTTCTGAATCAAAAGGCAGCGAATCATAAAAATCGCTATTGTAACCCACAAATGCTGTCATTAAAATAAATTTTTGGGGTGTCAGATCTTTTGCGGCGAAAGGCAGAGGGCTTTTAAGAATCCTGATGAACTGCCGTTTTATCTCCCGGTAAACGGGTTTGCAATTGCTGATCAAATTAAAAATCGGATCTTCCTGCCAGAAATCAACATTTACGTTTGAAATATCACGAACTTTCAGCCTGCGTCCCTGTTCATTCTCAATAGATACAAACGTGTGTCCGTTTCTTAAATTGAAAGTGACGGTCTCATATATTTCAAAGCTGCACAGAGATATTCTGCTGTCTGTCCATCTGATAGACAGCACATCTTTCAGACTTAATTTACGTGACACCTTGATCTTTTTTCGTCCTGAGGAAATTATCACTTTCACTGTGCCCTTACTCTTTAAAAACTGTAATTTACATTCCGGACAAATAAACTCACTCAAATTTGTAACAGGGGTGTTGAAAACAATAAACTGTGGCTGTTCTTTGCTAAAAAGCTCAATCTGATTTGAAGTCCAGCGTTCAATAAAGCTGCTATTTCTTATATATGTTTGTACTGATGTATTTTCAGGATTTAAAAAATTTTCATACGCCGGTATTTTGCTGCCACAGCGAGGGCATTCAATAAAATGTCTTGTTATAACTATGGAAGTTCCCTTATGCTCCGCACTCGTTATTTTCTGCTGAAACAGAGGAGTCAGCACATTACAAGCCATATCCCGATCGATAACCTCTTGCCTCACGCTGACTGTAAAACCTGAAAGCGGTGCATCAATTACTTTACTTAACATCGTATTTCCCCCATCTCTAAAAATTTTCATATGTTTCATAGATGTTTTAATGCTGTCATAATGCCGCTTGGTGTTAATCTTTGACGAGATTTTTCATGGCTGGCTTTCTCAACTCTCCTGTATTAATCAAAACGTGATGCATTGCAGTTTAGTTGTTCTATACATATTTCACAACAAGTATAACAACTCTAGTGAGACAGAAATAACGCATCAGCCAAAAGCTGATGCGTTATTTCTGTCAGTATCATATTCAATTGTGTCACCTAAAGACAGTACAAATTATTAAGTCGGGTTTGAATATATATCTTCACTTTTCCGCTTTTATCACTCCATTGTAACCGCTACCTTAATGACGCCGTCACGTTTTGCTTCAAAGAGTTCATAGCCTCTGGCAATATCCCTGAGCGGTACGGTATGGGTAATCAGAGGAACAGTATCTATCTTTCCCTCGGCAATAAGCTCCAAAGTTGACTTACAATTGCATCCGTCCACGCCGCCGGTTTTGAAGGTCAGGTTTTTTCCGTACATTTCCGGCAGCGGCAAGGTCTGCGGACTGTCATAAAGAGCTACTATCGTTACAATAGCATTAGGTCTTGCACATTCCCAGGCCATGTGGAATGTGTCATTGCTTCCCGCCACTTCCAGCACAACATCTGCGCCGCCGTGATCACTGTGAGAGAGCACAAATTCTTTAACATTGTCAGGGGTAACTGCCAGCACATCGGGATAATGGTCACGGACAAAGGCAAGACGGCTTTCATCCACATCACAGATAATTATCTGCTTCGGCTGATGCAGACCCACACATTGGAGAGTACAAAGTCCCGTAGGTCCTGCCCCAATAATCAATACTGTATCTTCATGTTTGATTTCAGATATATTGGCTGCCCAGTAGCCTGTCGCAAGTACATCTCCCACAAGCAAAGCCTGTAAATCCGTAACGGAGTCGGGAATTTTATCGAGCCCCTGATCCGCATAGGGCACACGGACATACTCAGCCTGTCCGCCGTCAATGCGGCATCCCAGTGCCCAGCCTCCGTTTTTATCGGTACAATTATTTACCCAGCCGTTTTTACAGAAAAAGCAATCTCCGCAGAAAGTTTCCACATTCACAGTTACACGATCACCGGGTTTGACAGTGGTTACTGCTGTTCCCACCTGTTCGACAATACCAACCATCTCATGCCCCACTGTAATTCCAGGTACAGCCCTAGGCACACTGCCGTGCTTTATATGCAAGTCACTGGAACAAATACTTGCCATAGTAACTTTTACAATTGCATCTCGCTCATCTGAAATAGCCGGTTTCGGCTTTTCGATGAGTTCAAATTTTTCGTGTTCAATATATGTATAAGCAAGCATAATGGCACCTCTGTTTTAAGTAATTATCAAATAATTTTATTCTGCCATGAGTATTTTTACGTATATATAAAACTCATTACCGACAATCCGATCATCAGCGGACAACTCTTTTTAATTTCTCTAAAATCACCTCATCCGCCGGACAAAAATCGTATTCATCAATTTCATCTACTGTAATCCAGCGGATGTCGTTGTGTTCAAGCTTTTGAGGTAAACCTTCTCGTATAGCAGCGTCAAACAGTGTCAGATGAACCGTTATATCTGGATATTCGTAAGTCACGTCCATAAATGCATTTCCCACTTCAAGGGTAATGTTAAGTTCTTCCTGACATTCTCTTATGAGCGCCTGTTCCTTGGTTTCACCCGATTCCACTTTACCGCCGACAAACTCCCACAGCATTCCGCTTGCTTTGTGAGGGGGCCGCTGACAGATCATAAATTTATTCTTATCCCAAATAAGAGCTGCTACTACTTCCGTTATTTTCTGTTTCATTTCTTCTCTCTCAAAAGTCTGCTGCAGTAATCTATTTCTTCCGCTGTAAATAAATCTCTGTATTCTGGTTTACATACAGATTCTTCCATAGTCAAGTCTAATCGCTTACGCACATAAAGCGTTGTAAAGCCCTCCGACGGCTTCCCCGTAGATATTCCCATTGCAATCAATCGTTTTGCAGTTTCTACACCGCCATATTTCGCAAGCATCTGGTTAAAGCGAGTTGCGTTATAATGGCATTCTTTTTTGCCACGGAGCACTTTATCTCTGAGCTCATATTCAAATTTAAGTTCCAGCTTATCAGCCATAACAGATTTTCCTTTCGTCATAAGTTTTAATTATATAACATTATTTCGTCAATCCGAAATCATACTGCAGATAATCGGGAAGTTCGTGTTCCAAATCAACATCAAAAAGATATGTACCGTTACCGCTTTCAGTTTTGCGGCAATTATGAAGCTTTCCCTTTCCCACATAGGTAAATGGCAGCACCATTCCGTTTTCATCAGCCACCTTACGGATAAAAAGATGCACAAAACTGCTCTTGTTGAGCTTTTCCAAATGGGACATGGGCAAATTCGTCATAGATTCCCACTGAAATACATTGGACTGCAAAAATTTATCCTTATAATTAAGTTTGTCCTCCTCCGGCAAATCCTTTTTAAGGGAAGCAAATATCACTGCATAATCGTCATAGTAATAAGTTCCCACAGCAGTATATCCGGGATTTTTGAGAAGCTTTAACTGCACCTGATCCATGCGGTAATTCTGCCACAGCTTAAATCCTGTTTCTTCACCGTTATCTGCATAATATCGAGTGATGCCGTAAGTCAGAAGATCATCAAGATACTCCCTGAACTGGTCATCAAGTGTTACACAGACAGATACCTTGTTTTCAGTAAGTTTTACATTTTTCAAAAACTTTAGAGCGTGCAGAAATTCTCTTGTTTCATAGCCTGTAATCTTCTTAGACAGCTGACGGTCAATTTCTCCTACTTCGGTTATACCGTCCATTATGCAGCGAATAATCTCATATTCATGGGGCCGCACCAAGGGAAGCAATCCTGAAAGATAACTGATAAATTCAACCTGGTCATCCGTAAATACAGGCAAATGTTCCTCACCGATACCCGAAAGGAAATTATAATAGCAGCCCGTCTTTCTCCCTGCAATTTTGATACTCATAAAGCGTATCAAATCAGGAGCACAGTCGTTATTAAGGTAATCCATATGCTTTGGATAAAATTCGGAATTTATGTATTTCTTAAAGTTAAAGTAGTCCTGTTTCAAATATTTAACTGCGTTAAAGTTTTCCCGATCAATAAAATTGAGAATCTCTTCTTTGCTCAAAGAGTCAATATGGATTTCCACACCGTAATCGGAAAGTCCCAGAGCAGTAAAATCATCCCGCACCAGAGATGCCATCAGCCGCTTTTCCACTACAAAGTTTTCTGCTAAAGATGACAGAGCAAAGGCAATCTGCACACTTCGCTTATAGCTGTTACCGATAAAGTCCAGTACCGTTACATAAGATTTATTATCATACTTTCGCAAGCCTCGTCCCAGCTGCTGAATGAAAATTGTAGATGACTCAGTGGGACGCAGAAACAGCACCATGTTAACGCCCGGAATATCAACGCCTTCATTAAGGATGTCAACTGTAAAGAGAATTTCAAGCTCCGCACTGTCACTTTGCAGATCGTTATAGGCCCGTATTCGCTCACCTATATCATTGCGCCCCGTTAAATATGCCGTATGAAACCACTCCCCCATAGCTTCGCACATCATACGTGCATGGGTAACATTGCGGCAAAAAGCCAACGCCTTTAATTTACCCTGTGGACGGTGGGCTTCAATCTGAGCGGAGATAAACTCGCAATGGCCTTCATCGGCCATCTGAGCTATAAGGCGGCGCTCTTCTTTGGCAGTTAAGCCGTAGTCAACCATGGAATCTCTTATTCCGTAATATTTAAACGGCACAACCAAATCATTGACAATAGCGTCACGAAGCCGCAATTCATAAGGAACATTTTTATCAAACAGTTCAAAAACATCCCTGTTATCCATACGCTCAGGAGTAGCTGTCAACCCCAGCAAAAATTCCGGTTCAAAGTATGAGATAATTTTCTTATAGGTTTCAGCCGTAGCATGATGACATTCGTCAATTATAATATAGTCAAATTCATCCTTACGAAAAAGATCAAGAGTTTTACACATGGTAATGTTGGTTGCAAAAACAAAATCCGCATCGGATTCCTTGCTGGTTCCGCTGTAAATACCATATGAAACATTGCTCCCAAACACATCCTGAAAAGTCTCCACAGATTTTCTGAGAATTGATCCTTCATGAACTACATATAAAAGCCGTTTCGGATTGAAATTCAGAGCGTCAAAAGCGGCAAGATATGTCTTACCGCTACCGGCAGCTGCAATTACCAATGCACGATTTGTCCCCACAGCGCGGTAGCGATTGAGCTCTTTCAAAGCTTTTCGCTGCATGAAGTTGGGCTTTATATTGGCGGCCGACAAGTCATAATCCATATCCCATCGCTCAATGGCAAAATTAAGCTTATTGGCGTAAAGATTCAAAATATCAGCATTGAGAAGATGCGTTTTCTGCCATTTATCTTCAAACTCTGCCACAGCCTGACTAAACACTTCATCATCCTGAACTGCAACATCCCATTCGATATTTTTCAGCAATGCGTATCTTGTGATATTTGAAGAACCTACAATCACTTCACTATGGTCATCAAACTGAAAAAGATAGCCTTTTGAATGGTATCCGAGAGTGGAATATCCAGAATCATGAAAGCACTCATAATCCAGGTGACACTGAAAATTTGGACACCTTCCCATAAGTGCATAGAAGCTTTTAAGAGACTCTATATCTGTAAAATTTTGATATGTTGATGTAATAATGCGTCCTTGACATCCACGCTCTACGGCAACTTCAATATCTTTGAACAACAAAACAAGTCCGGCCTTTTTAATAAAGCTGACTGAAAAACAAAAAGACCTGCATCTACGCAAATTGTCTTTTAGCTTTTTCAGAAATGTTACTTCCGTATAATTAGTCAAAAATTGGTTGCTCATATTATTCTCCAGCAGAAATGGCATTCATCAAAATTTTAATGCTTTATACACTCAGAAATAAACAATAATTTATTTTAATTATAATATTTAAAATATGTAAAAGCAATAATCAGAAGAGCGAATCACTTCTTTTTGATATCATCATACAGGTCTTTTGACCAGCCCATAATGAAAAGACCGACACTTACAAAAACAAGAATAAGTCCTACAAAAGTACCGATGCTAAAAAATAAATTCGGATAAGCCGTTTTAGATAAAATGACACTCAAAATTATTAACAGACCTATTCCGCCTATGAGAACTGCTAATTTTAAAAATCTGTTTCTCATTTATACAACACCTCTTTTAAATCGTGATTACTGTTTTTAAGTTTTAGTTCTAAAGTCCTGCTATCTTTTTTAAATTTGCAAACAAAACCGGCAGTGCCATAAGCATTGCCGGTTCTTTGTTGTAAAAAATTAATGGAGGAAAAAATGAAAGTGTATTATGAAAGGGTAATCCCTATTAAAGGGTCATTATTGCTGATGGAGTGACCTCGTTTGCAAATAATGCTATGCTTACTGTTACCAGTACCAATACTGAAAGTACTGCAAATGAAATTACTGCCTGTTTATTTTCAGCTATAAATTCTCTCATGTCTGTCGCTCCTTTTTCTGTTCTTTGTTGTGTCTATTATATTCCATTTACTGCTTATATAAAACCACAAACCAATTACAATAAAATTAAGTTTTGGTAACAAAAAAAGCCCCAATAATTACATTTTGTAATTATTAGAGCTTTTTTATTCATATTTATAATAGCTTATTAATATTTCGTCCCGTTTTTATTCCGATAGAGAATAAATCAGAACTCAAGCTTTTCCTCAATGTAAGAGACAAGGCTATCGATGGGAAGTCTTACCTGCTCCATTGTATCACGGTCACGGACAGTTACACAGCCGTCATTCTCACTGTCAAAGTCATAGGTGATGCAGAAAGGAGTTCCTATTTCGTCCTGACGGCGGTAACGCTTACCGATTGATCCGGCATCGTCATACTCTACCATAAACTTCTTTGAAAGCATCTCGTAAACCTTGCCTGCACCCTCATTAAGCTTCTTTGAAAGAGGAAGCACTGCTGCTTTCATGGGAGCAAGTGCAGGATGAAGTCTGAGAACAACTCTTGTATCACCCTTTTCAGCATCTACAACCTCTTCGTCATATGCTTCGCAGAGGAATGCAAGAGCTACACGGTCTGCGCCAAGTGAAGGCTCAACAACATAGGGAATATACTTTTCATTTGTAGTCTGATCAAAGTACTCAAGGCTCTTACCGGATGTATTCTGATGCTGGGTAAGGTCGAAGTCTGTACGGCTTGCAACGCCCCAAAGCTCACCCCATCCGAAGGGGAAGAGGAACTCTATATCAGTAGTGGCATTTGAATAGTGTGAAAGCTCTTCCTGCTCATGGTCACGGAGCTTCATATCTTCTTCTCTTATACCGAGAGAGAGAAGCCAGTTCTTACATGCATCTTTCCAGTAACGGAACCATTCCATCTCAGTACCGGGCTTGCAGAAGAATTCAAGCTCCATCTGCTCAAACTCTCTTGTACGGAAAGTAAAGTTACCGGGAGTAATCTCATTTCTGAAAGATTTACCGATCTGGCAAACACCGAAAGGAATCTTTCTTCTTGTGGTTCTCTGGATATTGGGGAAGTTTACGAAAATTCCCTGTGCGGTTTCGGGGCGAAGATAGAGCTCGTTTTTAGCATCCTCTGTTACGCCCTGGAAAGTTTTAAACATAAGGTTGAACTTACGGATATCAGTGAAATTGCACTTACCGCAGGAAGGACATACAATATTGTTCTCCTTGATGTAATCGGACATCTGCTCGAAAGTCCAGCCGGCAGGATTTACACCTGTATCTTCAATAAGCTTATCAGCTCTGTGACGTGTTTTGCACTCTTTGCAGTCCATGAGAGGATCTGAGAAGCCGCCTACATGACCTGATGCAACCCATGTCTGAGGATTCATAAGTATTGCGCTGTCAAGACCTACGTTGTAGGGATTTTCCTGAACAAACTTTTTCCACCATGCCTTTTTGACGTTGTTCTTGAACTCAACGCCCAAAGGACCGTAATCCCATGTATTTGAAAGTCCGCCGTAAATTTCACTTCCGGCATAGACAAAACCTCTGCCCTTGCAGAGAGAAACTATTTTTTCCATGGTTTTTTCTTTGTTTGAAAGCATAATTTCATTCCCCTTAGCAATCAATAATCTAAAAATTAATGTTACCCTATCCGCCCTTTATTGTCAAGGCATTATAAACACGGACAGGGTAAAACATCATAATTTAAAGCTGTTTCAGACTAATTCTCCGTTTCCGGCGTTTTCATCAAAGCCCCCGAGAAAATCATCCTGTGATCCGTCCCCGAAATCATTATAGAAATCATCGTAAAAATCATTGTAATAATCGCCGTAAAAATCCTGAAGCTGAGAATCGCTTCCCATTTTAAATACAATGTTTCCTACAAATGAAAAGAGAACCGATAATCCCAAAGCTATGACGGATATTATCACTGCTGCTGTTTTTATTCCTTTAAAACATCCCGGCTTTGCCTTGACAACTGCACCTATAGCAAGAACAAAAGCTGCAATGGCACCATAATTGACTCCTGTAAACACAGTAAAGGCGACAAACAAAACGGAAATTACACCTATGATTATTGATAACACACCAAGGGTCTTTGCAGTGCTGTTTTCTCTTTCGTAATCAGAAAAAGGTGGCATGCCAAAATTATTATAATTATTGTTATAACCGTTATAGTTATTATAGGGCTGATTGTATTGTTGATTGTAGGGCTGACCGTTAGGCTGATCCGCCTGTGTATAAAAGTTTTCACCCTGGTTTTCATTATCGGTTGCATAATGCTGATACTGCTGATATTCGTTTACCGAATCCGCATTCTGATTTTCAGCTTCAAACTGATTTCCGCAGAAAACGCAGAATTTTGCATCAGCCGCATTTTCTCCGCCGCATTTGTTACATTTCATATCTCATTGCCCTCCGTTTTAAATCTATTTTTTAGTATCATCTGACTTTACTTTCTTTGATTTGTCCCCGGAATTCTCATCAGCTTCACCGGACTTATCTGCTCCTGCTTGTCTGCTGAGATTTTCCTTTAAGTTTTTCTCCTTGCGCTTTCTTCCGTCTGCAAGAAGCTTTATAAGCTCCTCGTCATCCTCATACTTTATAGCACTGCGAAACTGCTTAAGATGTGCTATTAGCATATCAAGCTCAAATTTTATGGCTTTTCTGTTCATCAAAAACAGCGATGCCCACATTTTTTCATTGAGCTTTGCTACCCTTGTCATATCAAGAAAGCTTCCCGCACTGAAACCGGGCTGTTTTTCAAGAGTTGGACTTTTAATGTATGCACTTGATACTATATGTGCAAGCTGTGAAGTATAAGCTATTATCCTATCATGTTCCTCTGGTGTTGAGTAAACTACCTCTCCAAAACCCATTTCCTTTGCCAATGACGCTATCTTTTCCACTGCATCTTTATTGGTATTATCAGTTTTGGTAATAATAAAATCTGCTCCCTCAAAAAGGCTGTCCTGAGAATAGTCAAATCCTGAAAACTCTCTGCCTGCCATAGGATGTGTTCCCACATAGTAAACAGAGTTCTTCTTAAGAATACCCTCACATTTTTCCGTTATGTATTCCTTTACTCCGCATACATCACAGACAATAGAGTTTTTCTTAAAAAGCGGCGCATTTTTCTTTATAAATTTAACTGTTGTTTCAGGGTGAAGACAGACAAAGGTTACATCAGCTTCGCCGAGCTTCTCTTTCTCAATGATTTCATCTACACACTTTTCTTCCAGTGCTTTTTTGCAAACGTCACTGTCGGTATCAAATCCCAAAATAGTATAACTGCATTTTTCTTTGAGTGTCTTACACAGAGAACCTCCGATAAGCCCCAAACCAACAACTGCAATATTCATATCAGCTTACCTTCGATACCTTATTTGCACCGTTTTATTATTGGTGCGGTATCATTCCTTTCATATTATTTTAAGGTATTACTAAAAGCAGTGTTTTCACTTTCGTCACAATATGACGTTAATTTTATTATAACACTGATTTATAATAAATTAAAAGATAAAATTTTAAACACGGCACTAAGAATAAAAAATCTCCCTGATCTGTTTTCCACAATCAGGGAGAAAAATGTTAAAACGTTATTCTGGGATCGCTGAGAACTGCAATTATATAATAAGAACCTCGTATTTTTTTATTTATCGCACTGGGGCTTTCGCTGCCCATTTCCATTATCCTTTGAAAATTCTTTAACGTAATGTGTTCTTTTGTTCTGCTTGTTATAATGTAACTACCAAAAACATCGTATGTAAATGGCAGATATCTGCCTGTAGTATGGAATATTTCTCCTTCGTGCTCTTTTATTCTCTGCCATAAATTTTCCTTTGTAAGCATTTTATCACCTGATTTTTAATATTGGCGCAGTTTTTCAAAAACTACAATTTCCTTTTCCAAATCTGCCTCTACGGTCTGATAGCCGACATTCATCCAGCTCAAAGCAATAGAGTGGCTCTCTGTATTTGCCCAGAAAGCACGATGCTTGTAGGCGGAAGCCGGCAGCTTTTCGTTTAAAATATTTTCTATTTCTCCAAAGGATAATTGCACCCTGTCACTGCCCGATTTATACAAATAGTCTGACAAAAATCTGTATTTCTTGCCGCCGGTACTGCGAATTTCAGTCTTTGCAGTTTTTTCTCCGCTGAGATTTTCAACCTTTTCCTCCAATACTGACACTCTGTTTAAAAGCTCCAAAATAATGCGATCGTAATCCATATAAATCCTCCGTTTATGCATTTCTTACAAGTTTTATTATTGCTGTTAAAAAAGCTATAAAAAATACTTTCATTAACCAAAGAGGAACACCTATAATTAATATAAAAGGATACCTGATAAATAATTTATATAATAGTTTCATCATTCTCCCTTCCTCTCTTTGATATGATAATATATTATATTTCAATTTTTGTCAAGTATATTTTAGTATTTTTTAGTAATAAAAAGTATTTTTTGTTACTAACTCTTTTCTTCAACTGCAATTAACGCAGTTTTATCTAAAGCTTAACACACGCAGCATTGCACTTGACAAAATCCCGTGATATAATCTTAATGGAGTTTTTTATGTAGGAGGTTTTTAATTATGAGAAAAACGAAAATTATATGCACACTTGGACCTTCCACAGAGGATGAAGGCGTTTTAAGAGAGATGATGCTTGCGGGCATGGACGTTGCCAGATTCAATTTCTCACACTCCACCCATGAGGGACATTTAGAGTTCATGAATAAGATAAAAAAGCTCCGTGAAGAGCTTGCTCTTCCCGTTGCCACACTTCTTGACACAAAGGGACCCGAAATCCGTATAGGTAAATTTGAAAAGGGAAAAGTCACTCTTAAAAAGGGCGATATATTTACTCTCAGAACTGAAGAATGTATAGGCAATGAGCACGAGGTATATGTAAACTTCGCAGGTCTTGCTGATGATGTTCGTCCGGGAAACAAAATCCTTCTTGATGACGGACTTATCGGACTTGAAGTAGTCTCCGTAAACGGCGGAGATATTGCCTGCCGTGTGCTTAATTCCGGTGTGGTTTCCGATACTAAGGGCGTAAATGTTCCCAATGTTGATATTTCCATCCCATTCATAAGTGAAAAGGACAGAGCTGATATCATTTTCGGAATCGAAAACGGCTTTGATTTTATAGCTGCTTCCTTTACACGTTCCGCAAGGGATATTCTTGAAATAAGAAAAATACTTGACGCTCACAACTGCTCAAACATCAACATCATTGCAAAAATCGAGAATATGCAGGGCGTCAACAACATTGATGAAATCATCGGCGTCAGCGACGGCATAATGGTTGCACGTGGCGATATGGGCGTTGAAATTCCCCTTGAGGATGTTCCGGTAATTCAGAAAAAGCTTATCAAAAAAGTATACATGGCAGGAAAGCAGGTTATCACAGCTACACAGATGCTCGACTCCATGATGAAAAATCCCAGACCTACAAGAGCTGAAGCCACTGACGTTGCCAACGCTATCTATGACGGTACAAGCGCAATTATGCTTTCAGGCGAGACAGCTGCGGGACTTTATCCCGTTGAGTCAGTAAAAACAATGGCAAGAATTACAAGACGTACCGAACACGACATCGATTACAAAAAGCGCTTTAAGCTTTTGCAGACCGGAATAAACCCCGACGTTACAAACGCAATTTCACACGCTACATGTACAACAGCTCATGACCTTGGTGCAGCAGCTATAATCACAGTTACCAAATCAGGTAAAACTGCAAGAATGATTTCAAAATTCCGTCCCGACTGCCCCATTATCGGATGTACAACAAGCGAAACCGTTTATCGTCAGATGAATCTTTCATGGGGCGTTACTCCTTTGCTTATTGACGAAAAGAGCAGCACTGATGAGCTCTTCGAGCACGCAGTAGATGCTGCCCACAATGCGGGACTCGTAGAAAAAGGTGAACTTGTTGCAATCACCGCAGGTGTTCCCCTTGGAATTTCAGGTACAACAAACATGATGAAAGTTCAGGTTGTAGGACATGTTCTTGTAACCGGTAAGGGAATTACAGGTAAAAAGACCTGTGCAAGACTTTGCGTTTGCTCAAATGAAGAAGAAGCCCTTCATTCATTTAAAGACGGCGACGTAATAGTAATTTCCGAAACCTCAAATCGTCTTATGCCTCTGCTTAAAAAAGCTTCCGGCATAATCACAGAAAACGGAGACCCCAACTCCCACGGAGCTATTGTCGGGCTGAGCCTTGATATACCTGTTATAATTGGAGCGGAACACGCTACAAGAGTTCTTAAAAGCGGCGCAGTTGTAACAGTTGACGCAGAAACCGGTATGGTTTACTGCACATCCGATTCCCCTGCAAAGAAATAAGCAAATACAAATATAAAAATAAAGCCTGCGGTTATTATTAACCGCAGGCTTTTCTGTTTGACTATTTGAAAATATAAAGTCACTTTTTCACTTTATTAACCGCTGTTTGGCTAAGTAAAACATTCTCTATAATCAGAATGTTTTAACAAGCTCCTTAAGATATGATTTAAAGCTGTCGCCGATTTCAGGATGGTTAAGTGCAACTTCGCAGTTAGCCTTCATGATACCGAGCTTATTACCCATATCATAGCGAACACCCTCGAAATCGACAGCTGTAAGCTTTCCTGCCTTGGCAAGACCAACCATAGCGTCGGAGAGATAAAGCTCGCCTGTCTTTGCATCATAGGGAGTTTCCTCGATGAGCTTGAATGCCTCGGGAGGAAGAACAACTCTGCCGAGAATAGCATAAAGAGACATGATCTGCTCTTCTGTGGGCTTCTCGATAATGTTATGGCACTGCATAACTCTGCCCTCAAGAGGAGTAACGTCAAGAGTACAATACTTTTTGATGTCCTCTCTTGAAACTTCCTGTACGCCGACTGAACCGCAGCCATACTTGTCGTATGCATCGCAGAGCTGACCTACAACGGGCTTATCTGAAATGATAACATCGTCACCGTACATAACAGCGAAAGGCTCATTGCCTACGAAAGGCTTTGCGCAGAGAACTGCATGGCCGAGACCCTTCATCTGCTTCTGTCTTACGAAATAAACGTTTGCAAGGTTTGCAATAGCTTTAACCTGCTCATAGATTTCTTCCTTGCCCTTTTTGCCCTCAAGCTGACGCTCAAGCTCAAATGCATGGTCGAAGTGATCTTCGATGATGCCCTTACCACGGCTTACGATAATGAGAATATCTTCAATTCCTGCAGCAACAGCCTCTTCAACAATGTACTGAATTGCGGGCTTATCAACAATGTTGAGCATCTCCTTCGGCACTGCCTTTGATGCAGGCAGAACTCTTGTACCGAAACCGGCAGCAGGGATTATCGCCTTTTTAACTTTCATTATAATTACCTCCTGATTGGAAAAGAATTATATATCCAGGCCTCAAAGCCTATCTAACTATTTTCCGGCTTTATATAAACGCCGTAATTTGCTGTACAATTAAACTTACAACAGTCATTAAAACTTCATATCCGGCTATACCCAGCAGAGGAGCAAACATGTTTACTCCGCCTTTTTTACGGATATAAAGAGTCTTGAAAAATTCATTCTGACTTCCTGTTTCTGGATTAGATGACTCCTTGATGGATTTTACACAATATTTTCTGTAAGCTGTGTTTCCGAAAATTCCGCAGCATAACGATACCGCAAACATTGCCGCAGCGTAAACATTCATCAAAGCCGCATCCTTTGAAGCCATAACAGCATCAAGCTTTCCGGCAGCGGCATTGAATTCCTCGTCAGTTTCGGCATAAGCCGCCTGCTCCATAGCTTTGTTGAATTCTTCCATATACCTGTTTGCAGGTGCTGAAAAACTTATTGACAAAACGGCGATTATTATAAGAATCGCAGCGCCTATCTTATACATCTTCCTGTAAAGGAACCACAGGGGACCAAAGATAAATGCAGCCCAGTTAAAGCCGTTATGCTTTTTAGTGGAAAACTTTCTTATATACTGATATGAAGACCCCTGAATAAACTCAGCCATATCCTTTGCCGGAATACCGTCAACCTCTATGTTCCTGAAAGGATCTTCAAATTTGACATAAGGATTATTATACTGCGTCTCAGCGCTGCTGACATTTCTCGGCATACCGCAGGTAGGACAAAACAGCGTATTGGGCGGATTGTTCGCTCCGCAGTTGGGACAGATTTCACCTAAAGTTGATTTCGGATTGAAATCCTCATTTTGAGCACTTGAACCGGCATTCTCCGGCTTCCAGCTGAATGAGCCGTGTCTGTCCTGAAAGGTACACTTGCCGGTTTTAAACCAGCATTCTCTGTGATGAGGTGCTCCGCATATGGGGCAAACCACTATATCGTCATCATCAGTAAAAGTCTGGTTGCAGGCAGGACACACTTCTCCTGTGTATTTTGCCAAGGCAAACACCTCCGGAAGTTTTGTATTCGTTTATATTCTAACTAATTTCACATGAAAATTCAATTGCATTTGAGGATATTTAAAAAAAGATTTTCAAAATGCTTTAAAAGGGTTCAAAATTCGCTTTACAAAAAAGGCCAATTTATTTATAATTTAATGTGGTTTTTTGTGCGCCGCAGTTTTCCGTACCGGCAGCGGCGTTTTACCGGATTTTCCGGGTTATACTATAATTTACTAATAATATTACAAGTACGGAGAAATGGTGGTTTAACAATGTTACAGTTTGAAGAACTGCGTTTGGAGCTGCTTGAATCCGAACAGCCTCTTAAAGACCTTGCCGAAGCTTTAAGTCTTGATGCCACTAAGGCAGAAATCGCAAAGCTTGAGGAACAGACTGCTGCAGGTGATTTTTGGGACAATATAGAAAACTCTCAGAAAGTGCTTCAGC
Source organism: uncultured Oscillospiraceae bacterium (assembly GCA_958366985.1). Lineage (GTDB taxonomy): Bacteria > Bacillota > Clostridia > Oscillospirales > Acutalibacteraceae > UMGS263. The sequence goes on along the minus strand of CATXDC010000017.1, from coordinate 22,525 downwards.
GTATAAGTCAGCTCAAAAATAAAGTTGGAAAATATGAAAAGCTCCGCAGCGACTATGATGACACCCTAGTCATGATTGAGCTTGCTAACGAAGAAGAGGATGAATCCCTTTTCGATGAATGCCGTCAGAGCGTTGACAGCGTTAAAGCAGAGCTTGAAGCTCAGACTCTTTCCACTCTTCTTTCAGGAGAATATGACGCTAAAAACGCCATTCTTACTTTCCATGCAGGAGCAGGCGGAACTGAGGCTCAGGACTGGGCTCAGATGCTTTTCAGAATGTACAACCGCTGGGGTGAGCGTCACGGCTTCAAGGTTTCAACTCTTGACTTCCTTGACGGCGATGAAGCCGGACTTAAATCAGCAGTTATATTGGTAGAGGGCGAAAACGCATACGGTTATCTTAAGAGCGAAATGGGCGTACATCGTCTTGTTCGTGTTTCACCTTTCGACTCATCAGGCAGACGTCATACATCTTTCGCATCCCTTGAAGTTATGCCGGAAATTGACGACACAATCGAAGTTGAAATAAATCCTGAGGATTTGAAAGTTGACACTTACCGTTCAAGCGGTGCAGGCGGACAGAAGGTTAACAAGACCTCCTCTGCTGTGCGTATTACACATATCCCCACAGGTATCGTCGTTGCATGCCAGGTGGAACGCAGCCAGCACCAGAACAGAGAAGTTGCCATGCGTATGCTTAAATCAAAGCTTGTTGAGATAAAAGAGCGTGAGCATCTTGATAAAATCGAGGACATCAAGGGCGACCAGAAGGAAATCGGCTGGGGCAGCCAGATAAGATCCTATGTATTTATGCCCTACACTCTTGTAAAAGACCACAGAACAGGTTTTGAATCAGGTAATATCAACGCCGTAATGGACGGAGATATTGACGGCTTCATAAACGCTTACCTTAAAATGTCATCTCAGGAAAACAGCGCAGAATAAAACAAAAAGGTCTTGCATGATATTTAAGCGGCAAGACCTTTTATTTAATAAAAGCTTAAAAGGAAAATAAATTGCTTTTACTCAAACTTGCCCGCAGGCACTTATAGTCGTTTTCTACCGTCAGTTCGTGTGCGGATTGGGTGCAGGCTCAGCCTGTTGCGTGTTGAAAGCGGACTTGTCCGTCGCAGGCACTTATAGCTGTTTCTTGCTGTCATTAGGTGTGCGAATTGCATGCAGGCTCAGCCTGCCCCTTAAAAGGAGGATTATTTTTGTGTTTGGAATATTAAAAGATACAAGCCGTTCCGGTGGAATAGAATTTTTAATAGTCGGTCTCGGCAACCCCGGCGGGAAATATGAAATTACAAGACATAACGCAGGTTTTTTATGTGTGGATCTTTTTGCAGAAAGCATGAATACCGAAATAAAGCGTCTTAAATATCACTCCCTTACCGCTGAAGTAAATATTGACGGTCATCGCTGTCTGCTTATGAAGCCTCAGACCTTTATGAACAACAGCGGAGAAGCTGTAGGAGAGGCAGCGAAGTTTTACAAAATTCCTGCCGAAAAGGTAATAGTGATGTTTGACGATATATCTCTGCCCATAGGAAAACTTCGTGTAAGGCGTAAGGGTTCCGCAGGAGGACACAACGGAATTAAAAGCATAATTTCACATCTGGGAAGTGAAAATTTCCCGAGAGTGAAAATCGGCGTCGGCGCAAAGCCTCATCCCGATTATGATCTGGCCGATTGGGTACTTGCAAGTTTCAAAAAAGACGATTTTCCCGCTCTTAAAGAGGCTATGGTAAATGCCGGTGAAGCGGTAAAACTTATTGTAAACGGTAATACCGATAAAGCCATGAATCTCTACAACTGAAAACAAAAACAAAAATTTTGCCCTCAACAAGGTAAAAACTTGTTGAGGGCTTTATTATTTTAAATTGTTTGTTCTAAAACAGGTAATTTGTGACTTTTTCTTTTTATCGGCATATTTTAAAAGAAGGCGTTAAATTATAAAAAAAGAAAAAAATCTTTTCTTGCCCCCGAAAAATACATTAAGCTTTACGAATATATAAACCGAGGAGAAAAGGAGGCAGATGCGTAGTATAAGCAAAATAAAACAAATTTAAGAGAGGATAGTGATAAACTATGGAAAACACAGCAGCATTAAAAATACCCACAGGCACAAAGAGTGCCGAAAACGCAAAAGACAAATATCGTCTTAACGATTTTAAAATAAAAAACGCCGTCCCTTTTGGAATACAGCGCAAAATCGTTTCATACATGACAACGCACTCCTGGCAGAACGTTCCTCACGTCACCTATGTTTATGAGCCAGATGTAACTGATTTTTTTGAGGAATTCAAAAGACTCAATGATTCCGGCCTGCACAGCAGAAAAATCACATTCAACACCCTGATGCTGAAAGTCTTTACAGAGGGAATAAAAGCTGATCCGGCAGTAAATGCACACATCGACTACAATCACAAATATGTCAAAGGTGAAATTAAGACTATTGAAGACATTAATATTTCAATGCCCTGGATACTTCCAAACGGCGAAATGATGACTATAAATCTCCGTAATTTCGAATCCAAATCCCTCGATCAAATGACAGAATATATTGAAAATATATCGAAAAAAATCGAAAACACCGACCTTAACGAGGCTATGTATGAGGTATCCTTTGCAAATACGATTGATATGCTCAAAAAAGGTCATGTTGTACAGACTCTCAGAAAGCTTGCAGGTGCAAAGCTCGGACGCCATAAAATAAAAACACTTTCTGGAGAAGAGAAAAAAGAGTATAAGAACATCCCCGAGGACGAGCGAATAACAAAGTACGACCTTGAACCGGGTACAATTACAATTTCAAACATCGGCTCAGTATATAAAGAACAGCGTGGTATGATAGGTATTCTGGAAATAATTCCTCCGCAGGTTTTCGCAATAGGCGTCGGCGGAGTTCAGGATAAACCCGGAATCTTTAAGAACTCAAAAGGCAAACAGGAAATAGGAGTCAGAAAAATGCTTCCCATATGCCTTGCCTTTGATCACAGAGCTCTTGATTTTGGTGAAGTGGTTCCCTTTATGAAACGTCTTGACGACATTTTCGCAAATCCCGCACAGATACAGAATTGGTAAAATCCCCTTGCCGGAAAAATCCGTAATCAGGTTATACTATTATATTTATTATAAATTCCGGCACACTTAATATGAGTACGAGAAATTTCTTCCCTGTTTGCAGGCCGCATCTTTTATGGATGCGGTCTGCGGCATTTTATCGCCTTTTCTGAATTTATTTTCACAAAAATTCCGGCACGGTCTTAGGGCCATGCCGGACAAATCTTTTTATTTCGTTTTATAAACTAATGGGATTATTCGTAATCAACAACGTTAATCCACTTCATGAGGAAATCTTTTTCCTCTTCCTTGCAGTTCTTAAGGTGAGCAGCAGCTATAATGGGCAGCCATGCCTGAACATACTTTTTATCTGTCTTGCTCTTTTCGCAGAAAAGATCCATATAATATTCTGCTGTTTCGGGGCTGTCAAGATAGAGAAGAAGGTAAGTTCTTGCAACATCAGCACTTGCATTACCCTGAGTTGCTGCAATCCAGTCAACGATGTATGTCTTTCCGTCCTTGACAATTACGTTTGAAGGACTGAAATTGCCGTGGCAAAGCTTCTTATGCTTGGGCATACTGTCAAGTCTTGTGAGAAGCTCATAACGGTCAGTTTCACTGATGCAGTCAAGTGCCTTTATCTCTGCAATAAGCTTGTCCTTAAGCTTATTGAGCATGGGGCTTGTCTTTGAGTGGATTTCAAGCTGAATGTCAACCATCTCTTCCACATACTTCTTCATGTTGGCGGGATCCTCTTTCATTATCTCAGCCATTGTCTTGCCTTCGATGTGATCCATGAAAAGATTCCATACGCCGTCATTTTTTGTAATTTCGTTTATCTTAGGTACGGGGAGGCCGGTCTCCTCTACTCTTGCCTGTACAAGAGCTTCATAGAGAACCTCAGTCTTAGGATAATCTTTTTTGAAAATTTTAACCGCCTGATCGCCCTGTTTGTAAACGTCAACTTTTTCTCCAAGGGAGAGGAGTACCTTGTCTGCCATAATTTATACCTCCTAATGGTAATTTGTAAAAATTTAAACAAAAGATAAAAATCTTCTATACTAATTATACCTGTCTGCGATGAAAATACAAGGGATTTTTGTTAAATATAAATACAAAAATACAGCTGAAATCTTGTAACTTTAGACATATTATGCATATTTATGGACAAAAAATGAGAATAAACTCTGTGCATATCTGCCACAAAGGGTAAAATCAGCGCTTTTAAAGGGATTTTATTGACAGATTAATATCAAATTTTATTCTTCTGTTTAAGAATTTATCTTTGCTGTCGTTTTTCTTAAAAGTAAAAATCCTCCGCCTTCAAAGCAAGCTGAGCCCAACAGTAAAGGATCAACTTTATATACTTACGTTTAAATCAAAACCCACTCGCAGGCACTTATATTTTCTAATTGCTGCCATTTGGTGTGCGACTTGGGTACAGCGTCACGTTGCCTGCTCAGCTTGCTTCATTGGCCGCAGGATCATCCATTTCATATACCCTTTCACGCTCTCCCGTGCTTTCATTTTTACATGTTTCGCTCCTGTTCTTTGAAAGGAACTTTGTAAGCTCATATACATCAATCCAGATTTCTCCATTGCCCTCTTTCTGGCTTTCGTCAAAAATAAGCTGCAATCCAAAATGGAGATGACACACATTCATATTGTTAACGTTTTCCTTGGTGCTGTATCCTGTCATGCCCATATAGCCTATAACATCCCCCGCCGACACAACGCAGCCCTCTTTCAGCTCCATGGGATAAGGACTGTCCTTGCGAAGATGTGCATAGTAGTAATATCTTGTTCCGTCAAAGCTTCTTATACCTATTCTCCATCCGCCGTACATATTCCAGCCCATGGTATCAACTATTCCGCTTTCAACGGCGATTATGGGTGTTCCCACACTTCCCATCATATCGTGCCCCAGATGCTTTCTCTTATATCCATAAGAGCGGCTGTTTCCGAAATCATCGCTTTCCGTATACCAATAATTCTTTGCAATGGGATGAAAACCTTTTAATCCGTATTTTTTCACCCATTTCTTGTGGCTGCTTTCATTTTCATCATATACCTGTATCTCGTATTCTCCCACAAGTCCCGACAATACTGCCGAATATGCCTCATAATAATAATCATAATACTTTAAATTCTGGCTGAGCTCCCCCGCCGACACCCCTCCCTCAAGCTGGGAAACGGCATAGTCAATATCTTTATCGGGAAAAGAATTTTTCCCTCCTCCGTTTTTCGCCGCACAATAGGCGAGTACCTCAATCCAGTTCGCCTGATTGCCGTTTTCATAAGCCTCCACATCGGCTTTGTATGCACGAGTCAGAGCCCTTTCGGGAATATTGAAATCCACCCACTTTATGAAATCTTTTTGCTCCGCTTTGTTTTCCGATACGGAAACAACTCCTCCAGCGGCACAAAGACAAGCCCATGCAAAAAACAGCGCCAAAACGAAAATTACAACGGCGGTATATTTTTTATTGAGTGTCACATACATATAATCCAGCTCCGTTTCTTTTATCCTTTAAAAATATGCCGTTTTATTTTCTTTTATAACTTTAGCATCATTTATTGTGATTGTATTGACTTACAGCAAATTTTTTAACTATTATTACCGATTTATGACTATTTTTTTGCGTAACCGAAAAGCGACTTGTACATTTTCAATAAGTATATTGATGTTAATACAGAAAATTTGTACAAAAGTGATTTTCGTTGTTGAATACCATGTGCAACTATGATATAATCAAAACCAAAGTCAGAAAAACTATTATTAAATCTATACAAATAATAGAAGTGTTACAACTGTTAGGAGGAAACCAAATTGAAGGCTTATAACGCAGAAAACATCAGAAATATAGTTTTGGCAGGTCACGGCGGAAGAGGTAAGACATCTCTTGCAGAGGCAATGCTCTATCTTTCAGGCTCTGCCGACAGACTCGGACGCATAGCGGACGGTACAACAGTACTGGACAGCGACCCCGAAGAAAAAAAGCGTAAGGCTTCGGTTTCAACGGCAGTTGCATATACCCAGTGGAAAGATACAAAAATCAACATAATCGACACTCCCGGTCTCTTTGACTTTGCCGGTGGAATGAGCGAAGGTATGCGTGCGGCTGAGTGCGCTCTTATAGTCACCGCAGCAGGCTGCAAATATGATGTCGGCGCAGAAAAAGCTTTCAAGGCCGCTGAAAAGAGAAACATTGCCAGAATGATCGTCATAACAAAGACCGACGCTGAAAACACCAACTTCTATAAGACTATCAGTCTTCTTCGTGAGGTTCACGGCAATAAAATTTGCCCCGTAGTTGTTCCTTATTACGATGCAAGCGGCGAAAACGTTGAGGCATATGTTAACCTTATAACCAAAAAGGCATATAAATATGAAAACGGCAGGGCTGTGGAAGTTCCCACCCATGCTGACGAATTTGTTGACGAGATGAACTCCGTTCTCTGCGAAGCAGTTGCATCCACTGATGACGAGCTTATGGAGAAATTCTTTGAGGGTGAGGAGTTCACTCCCGAAGAGACAATAAAGGGACTTAAAGCCGGCGTTGCAGACGGAAGCCTTTATCCTGTTTTCGGCTGCTCAGGATATAATCTTGATGCAGTTGACATTCTCCTTGACGGAATCTGCAGCATCGCTCCCGCCGCATCTGTGCTTACAGAAACAGCAGAGGATGAAAACGGAGAGCTTGTTGAAGTTAAGTGCGACAGCGAAGCTCCTCTTGCAGCAATCTGCTTTAAGACAATTGCCGACCCCTTTGTAGGAAAGATGTCTTTCTTCAAGGTTGTTTCCGGCGTTCTTAAGAGTGATTCCCAGGTTGTCAACATGAGAACCGGCGAAAGCGAAAGAATGGGTAAGGTTGTATTTGTCAAGGGCGCAAAGCAGGAGGACGCTCAGAGCGTTCCTGCCGGAGATATCGGCATCGTAACAAAGCTTGCAGGAGTTAAAACAGGCGATACGCTCTGTGCTCCCTCAAGAAAACTTACTCTCGAAAAAGTTGAGTTCCCCGAGCCCTGCCTTTCAATGGCTGTTAAGGTCCGCAAAAAGGGCGAAGAAGATAAAGTCGCCGCAGGTCTTGCAAGACTTATGGAAGAAGATCCCACTATCAGCTTCGTAATAAACAAAGAGACAAGAGAGCAGGTGCTTTCAGGTCTCGGCGAACAGCATCTTGATGTTATAGTCTCCAAGCTTAAATCAAAGTTCGGCGTTGAGGTTGACCTTAAAGTACCGAAAGTTGCATACCGTGAGACAATCCGCAAAAAGGTTGAGGTACAGGGCAGACATAAGAAGCAGTCCGGCGGTCACGGTCAGTTCGGTGATGTATTTATCCGCTTTGAGCCCTGCGACAGTGAAGATATGATTTTCGCTGAAGAGGTATTCGGCGGATCTGTTCCGAAGAACTTCTTCCCCGCTGTTGAAAAGGGACTTCGTGACAGCATGGCCAAGGGTGTTCTTGCTGGATTCCCCATGGTCGGCGTCAAAGCTACTCTTTACGACGGATCATACCACCCCGTTGACTCCTCTGAAATGGCATTCAAAACAGCTGCCGCTATCGCTTATAAAAACGGTATCCCCGATGCCAACCCCGCACTTCTTGAGCCTATCGGTTCACTGAGAGCTTACATGCCCGACGAAAAGATGGGCGATATGATGAGCGACATCACAAAGCGCAGAGGCCGTGTTTTAGGCATGGGGCCCGCCGAAGATAAGATGTCAGAAATCATCGCTGAAGTTCCCATGGCTGAAATGGGCGATTTCGCAACGGTTCTCCGCTCCGTAACCCACGGCAGAGGATATTTCAAATTCACATTTGAGCGCTATGAAGAGGCTCCCACATCTGTTGCTCTCAAGGTTATCGAAGAGACAAAGAAAGAGTCTGAAGAGAATTAACTCATAGCTTCACGCTTTATTCACCCTTCAATCAAATAAAACATCAGACACCTGCGACGGCATTAAAGCACATCGCAGGTGTTTTTGACCTTATTTTGCTGACTAAAAATATAAATTGTGATATAATAAAATGCTAAAAATTAAATCCAAGGTGACTGTCCTATGGAAAATAAAATCATAATAAGAGAATGTGCTTTAAAGGACTGTGAAAGCATATATTTACTTAATAAGAACGATTTAGGATATGATTTTCCTATTGAGGAAACCGCCAAAAGGCTCAAAATGATTTTAAAAAGTGAAAAGGATAAAATTTTTGTGGCGGAATATGACGGAAAGGTTATAGGATATATCCACGCCTGCGATTACGACGTTATTTATGCTCCGTCCATGAAAAATATACTGGGACTTGCAGTGGACTGCGCTTACAGAAAGCTGGGAGCCGGAAAAGCGCTTCTTACAGCCGCCGAAAACTGGGCAAAGGAAACAGGCTGTGAAGGAATCCGTCTTTGTTCAGGGGCACAGCGGAAAGGCGCCCATGAGTTTTATAAAAAATGCGGCTATATTTGCAGTAAAGAGCAGCTTAATTTTAAAAAGTATGTGTAAAACGTAAAGATAAAAGGAGATTTTGCCATGTCATGTTTTTCAGGTATGCTGGCTTCAAACGCCGGCTTTGCCTCACTTCTCAGGGCAAGTGAAAAAAACATGCTGCCTGCCGGAGTCACGGGTCTTTCCTATCTTAACAAAGTGCATCTTATCCACTCACTTTGCGAAGAGAGCGAGGCAAGAGCAATTATCATCACCGGCGACGAGGGAGAAGCAGTTAAAATTAAAGAAGACTTAAACACCCTTTTCGCTTCGGAGGATACCCTCCTTTATCCGGCAAGGGATTTTTCCCTGAGCTCAACTGCCGGTCAGTCAAGGGAATATGAGCACCTGCGTCTGGGAGTTTTAGGCAGAATGCTCGAGGGAGATTACAAAGCTGTTGTGTGCTCCATAGAGGCAGCCATGCAGTTTACAATCCCCCCGGACGTGCTCCTTTCCCGCTCCTTTGTCATTGAACAGGGCATGGATATCTCCATTGAAAATGCAAGGGAAATCCTTGTAAATGCCGGATACTCACCCTGTGAAATGGTTGAGGGTTCAGGACAGTTTGCCGTAAGAGGCGGAATACTGGACTTTTATCCCCCGGATGCTCCGAATCCCATAAGAGCTGAATTCTGGGGAGACAGCATAGACACAATGGGATATTTTGAAATAGTATCCCAGCGCAGAACTGAAAACGTCGATAAAATAAAAATAACCCCCTCCGTTGAAGTGCTCACAGGAGACGGACTTAAACTCGCAGAAAAAATAGAAAAGCTCGCCGCTTCTCTCAGAGGCAAAGCGGTAAAGGCAAGGCAGGCTTTAAACAGGGATGCAGAAATGCTCCGCAGCGGATTAAAACCTGCTTCAACGGATAAATATATTCCCCTTATATATGAAACCTCATCCACGGTGCTAAGTTATGCCGATGACGCTTTGCTTTTTGTAAGCGATACAGCTAAGGTCAAGGAGAGAGGAAACGCCGCACAGACTCTGCTTTTGGAAGATATAAAGGACTTTCTCGAAAGCGGAGAACTTTGCCGTGGTCTTGACCGTTTCGCTCTTACATGGGCGGAAATGAAAGACGAATACGAACAGCGTGGAGCTATATATCTTGACACTTTTGCAAGGGGAAGTTTTGATACCCCCATTAAAACTCTTATAAACATGGATGGTCGCACCCTGGCCCCATGGGGCGGAGATTATTCCCTTTTAAAGGAGGATATTGTTCCGGCTCTCCAAAGCGGATGGTGCGTTGCGGTTATGGCAGGTACGGAAAAAGCCGCTCAGGCTTTGTGCGAAATGCTTTCGGAGGACGGCATTCCTGCCGCAGCATACAGCGAATATCCGTCATCTTTCCTTAAAAAGAGCGTAAACGTATTAAGCGGAGGACTCAGCGGAGGACTCGAATACCCTGCGGAAAAATTCATGCTCATCAGTAGGGGCAGAGCTTCCCTATTAAAGCCCAAGCAGATAAGCCGCAAAAAGCGCTCAAAAGAGGGATTTAACAGCCTCGACGAACTTCACAGAGGAGATTATATAGTCCACTCCGTACACGGAATAGGTATTTTTGACGGCATAACAAAGCTGGAAGTGGGCGGAGTTACAAAGGACTATATCAAAATAAAATACGCCAAAGAGGATGTTCTCTTTGTTCCCGTAACTCAGCTTGACCTTGTTTCAAAATATGTAGGCCCCGGCGAAGAGGGCAGAGCCGTAAAGATAAACAAGCTGGGCACTCAGGAGTGGAAAAAGACACGTACCAGAGTCAGAAGCGCAGTCAAGGATATGGCAAAGGAGCTTATAAAGCTTTACGCCGCAAGACAGAACGCTCCCGGCTACGCCTTTATGCCTGACACCGATATGCAAAATGACTTTGAGCGCCGCTTTGCATACGATGAAACTGACGATCAGCTTCGCAGCATATACGAGATAAAGCACGACATGGAGAAAAAATGTCCCATGGACAGACTTCTCTGCGGTGACGTTGGTTTCGGCAAAACCGAGGTTGCGCTGAGAGCCGCATTTAAATGCATCGCCGAGGGAAAACAGTGCGCCATGCTCGTACCCACAACGGTTTTGGCTTTCCAGCACTATCAGACAATCATCAAACGTTTTGAGGGATTCCCCGTTGAAGTAGAGATGATTTCACGTTTCCGCACCGCCAAGCAGCAGGAGCAGATTATAAAGGGACTTAAACGTGGCAGCATAGATATGATTGTTGGAACTCACCGCCTTATTTCAAAGGATGTTGAGTTTAAAGATTTAGGTCTTGTAATCGTTGACGAGGAACAGCGTTTCGGAGTTGCACAGAAAGAAAAGCTCAAAGAGCGTTTCCCCAACGTTGACGTTCTCACCCTTTCCGCAACACCTATCCCCCGTACCCTCAATATGGCAATGTCTGGTATAAGGGATATGTCCATGCTTGAAGAAGCTCCACAGGACAGACATCCCGTACAGACCTATGTTATTGAGCATGATATGGGAATAATCGCCCAGGCTCTGGAAAAGGAGCTCAGAAGAGGCGGTCAGGCTTATTATCTTCATAACAGAGTTGATACTATTGAGCGAACAGCGGCTAAAATACAGGAGCTTCTTCCTGAAGCGAGAATAGGCATAGCTCACGGCAAGATGACGGAGGAAACTCTCAGCACTGTCTGGAAAAATCTCCTCGAGGGAGAAATAGATATACTTGTCTGCACTACGATTATAGAAACAGGAGTGGACGTACCAAACGCCAACACACTGATAGTTGAAAACGCCGACCGCCTTGGTCTTGCACAGCTTCATCAGATAAGAGGACGTGTGGGACGCTCCGCAAGGCGTGCCAGTGCATATCTCACTTTCACAAGAGGCAAGGAGCTCTCCGACGTTGCCACAAGACGTCTTACGGCAATAAGAGAGTATACGGAATTCGGCTCAGGATTCAAGATTGCCATGCGTGACCTTGAAATAAGAGGAGCAGGCAACATTTTGGGAGCGCAGCAGCACGGACACATGGAAGCTGTGGGATATGATTTATATCTTAAAATGCTTGCCCGTGCCGTCAGCGAAGAAAAGGGAGAAGTTTCCGATAAAGAGCCGGAACAGGAATGCCTTATCGACATTCAGATTCAGGCTCACATCCCCGACGATTATATCGAAAGCGTTCCCCAGCGTCTTGCGGCATACCGCCGCATTGCGGATATAAGAAATCCCGACGATGCCGACGACGTTGTGGACGAATTTATAGACCGTTACGGAGATCCGCCGCCATGTGTGGAGGGACTTATAAGAGTTGCCCTTTTGAGGAACACGGCTATTTCACAGGGCATCTATGAAATAGGTCAGAAAGGCGACTGCGTGCTTTTGTATTCCGAAAACATCGACATGAAAAAAGTGTCCGTTCTCGGTAAGGAGATGAAAGGCCGCATACTGGTTGGAGCAGGCAAAAAGCCATATATTTCGGTAAAATCAAGCGAAGATATGCCGCCTGTTGAAGCTCTCGCCAAAGCTCTTTCAATTATGTCATCGGTTAAAGAATAAATATATAAAAGCAAACCGCCTGAGATGAGGATGAACCTTATCTCAGGCGGTTTTGTCAAACTGTCAGTTTGCCTATGGCACTGCAAACTGATTTTAAGGGGTGCAAATTATAGATTATTTCTTTGTAATGAAATCTCTGCGCTTATCCTCGGGCAGATCAAGACCCAATGTTCCGCCGGGATTCATAATATTGTTGGGGTCAAAGTGACGCTTAAGGGCACGGTAAACTTCCATTTCGTTATGGCCTATCTGAGCTTCAAGCCAGGGAGCTGTCATCTTGCCGATACCATGGTGGTGGCTCATTGATGCGCCGTACTTCTGGATGTTATCCATGATGCCGTACTGATAGTCAAGGTACTCCTGAATATCGTTCATCTTTGCCTCAAAGATGAAGTAGAGGTTTGCGCCCTGAGGATAGAAATGTGACATATGAGTCATGCAGATTGTATTGGGACGGCTCTTGCAGTAGCGGCGTACATTCTCGTAAACCTCCATGAAGTTATCCCAGTTTACGGAGCACTCAAGGGTATCGAGCATAAGACCGTAGTCGCCCATATCCTCACGGAGATAGGGATCGTTGAAGCGGCCTTTCTCCCAGCCCTTTGTTACAAGGCCTGTTGTGTACATTGCGCCGTAGTTGTGGCAGATTTTCCAAATCTGACGGAATACGTTTTTACTGAATGCCTTTTCACCCTCAGTAAAGCCTAAAAGGAGAACCCTCTTTCCGTCCTCATAGCCTCTGAGCTTAAGGAGGGAATCAATGGGCGTATCGGAAACACCGTAAAGACGGAAGCCCACTGAGGTCTCTTCGGGGTCTGAAAGACGGAAAGCTGACGGGAAACCAAATTCACCCTGCATGATTTCACGCACTGCATTTACGCCGCTGTCCCAGTCCTTGAAAACAAAGCTGAAGCGGCAGCGGTTCTCCGGCATATACTTAAAGAAACGAAGGGTTACATGGGTAAGGATACCAAATGTTCCTTCACTGCCCATCATAATCTGGTCAATTGAAGGACCTGTTGCATTTCTGGGACACTCGTCGCTCTTGATGATGCCCACGGGAGTTACATACTCCTGACTGATTACTATATCTTCAATTTTTCCGTAATATGTAGAGTTCTGGCCTGCGCCTCTTGTGACAGCCCAGCCGCCTACTGAGGAATACTCAAAGCTCTGGGGGAAGTGTCCGCAGGTATAGGCTCTCTTTGCGCCGAAAAGTGAAACAGCATTATTGAGGATTTCCTCAAGCTTCGGGCCGCTCATACCGGCTTCAACAGTGATTGTCTGATTGCGCTCACTGAACTTTATAACCTTATTGAAACGAGGACGCATATCGAGAGTTACGCCGCCGCATACAGGCTCAACGCCTCTTGTAACGGAGGAACCGCCGCCGTAAACATATACGGGGATTTTCTCCTCATTACAATATTCTACGATTTTAATGATGTCCTCACGGCATCCGGGATAAAGTACAACATCGGGAAGATTCTCAACGATATGCTTTCTAAGACGCATAAGGTCAACCATTGTCTTACCATAGGCAACGGAAAGGCGGGTGTAATTATCTGTCTTGACGTTCTCTTCGCCGAGAATTTCACGGAACTTTGCAATATGCTTTTCGTCGAGTTTACCGGGCATATCGAAATCGACTTTTTCAAGTCCCATTTCCTGCTTTACCTTGAAATCATCATCGGTCATGTCAAAGGTCTCTTTCATAAGCTTATAAAGCTTTCTGTTGGGAGCCTTGAACTCTGTGGGGCTGCCCCATTTGAGAATGGAACGGTATGAATCCTTGGGGGCTTCCTCATGGTACCAATCGGGATAAAAGTCCTCGGGCTTTTTCTTATTGAATAATGACATTTCAATACCTCCTGTTTGTTTAGGTGAATTTGGTTTATGTTGATTTAAAAATTTCAAATAGATAACATTAAAGTTTTCGCCCGCCTTGCGGATTAAATCCGCTTTTAAGTCGTACTTAGTTCCTTCAAAATAGAGAAAATCTGCACACAACGGACATTGAAGTTTTCGCCCGCCTTTTTTAAAAGGCGGTGGGGTGAAGGGGCAACGCCCATTCTCGCCGTTCGCAAACGGCGAAATCCCTTTCCTTTCAAAAGATCAGGAAGGGAGATAAAAAAGTCCGGTGGACTTTTTTATCGTGGGAAACCCTATCAAGGGGTTTCCCGAAAAAACTTTACGGATTAAAATTTATTCCACATCCTTAAGCCTTACTTCTTTCGGCAGTCTTGCCATATCCGTTGTTGCAACAAGCTTTGCGCCGAAGAAATCATCTACTATAACGTCCCCGGTTTTTAATCTCTTTGTCACCTTGACGGAATTTATCACTTTCATAGCTTCAAAAATCTTATCTTTCGGTATTTCTCCCAAAGTCTTAACGGGAAGCAAGGGAAAATCCTTAAACTTTGTAGCGACAGTGGAAGTTATACTCCTTGTGGGATTTAAAACCTCCGACTTTCCAAAAGCATCTCCCCTCTTACAGGTAGCTCCCGAAACAGTAAGCTCTCCGCCCTCATCGGTTACCGTAAGCCGGCATCCGTTGGGACAAACTATACATGTAAGCTCTCTTATCACGGCAATCACTCCATTCTGAGACTTATCTCTCCGAATCTGCCGTTTTCAGGCTTCACCGTAAGGGTTTCCATTTCGGAGGGCAGCATACGCTGATATTTTTTCTTCTTGATAACCTTTTCGTCGTTCTCTATAAACACTGTCTTATTGGCGCAGTCCTTGCGAACTCTGAAATAAAGAGTCAGTTCGCCCTGCTCCATAAGATCGTAATACTGAGGTACAACATACGAAAATTCATTTTTCGGATAATCAATTTTTACCCTGTATCTCTTTTCCGGCTTATATTTTGCGGCAAATTTTCCCGCTATATCTCCGCTTTGTGAAACGTAGTCCACAAGGTCATTAACATGAAGAGCATTGCCGCAGGAGAATACTCCCGGTACGCTTGTCATAAGCTTCTGGTCAACGTAGGCTCCCTTTGTAGCCGGGTCAAGCTCTACGCCTAATTTTTCGGCAATCTCATTTTCCGGAATGAGTCCTACGGAAAGAATAAGGGCATCACAAGGGATTATACGCTCTGTTCCCTCAATGGGATTCATGTGCTCGTCAACCTGTGCAACCTCAACCGCTTCAACTCTCTTTTCACCTATTACCCTTGTAACGGTAGTTGAAAGATGAAGAGGTATATTATAATCATCAAGACACTGGGCGACATTTCTTGCAAGACCTGCCGGGGTGTCCTTTATTTCATAAACGCCCTCAACTTCGGCTCCCTCAAGGGTGAGTCTTCGTGCCATAATCATTCCGATATCGCCGCTGCCCAAAATAACACAGCGTTTTGTAGGCATATAGCCTAAGATATTTACAAAGTACTGGGCTGTTCCTGCATTGAATATTCCCGCAGGTCTGTCGCCGTGGATAAATACCTGACGTGATGTTCTCTCTCTGCATCCGCAGGCGAGGACAACGGCGTTGCAGGTGATATTGAGAACGCCCTGTGCGCTCTGAACCTCAAAGGAAAATGTTCCGTCGGGAAGACGCTTTGCATCGGTGGCAAAGGCGTTTGTAATATAATCTATATCACGCTTTACCATCTCTTTTATAAATCTTCCCGCATATTCGGGGCCTGTAAGTCTTTCACCAAAGCGGACTATACCAAATCCGTCATGGATACACTGCTTCAATATTCCGCCGAGTTTTGCTTCACGCTCTATTATCAGAGTTTTTGCGCCATTGTCGGCGGCGGAAATGGCAGCGGCAAGTCCCGCAGGGCCTCCGCCTAAAACACAGACATCATAATGCATCATTTCGCATCGCCTCCCTTATGAGTTTTTTCAAGGACAAGCTGAGAATTTCCTCCGCTCTTTGTAACCATATCGGGAGTCATGCCCGTTTCGTCGCAGATTATCTTTGTCACAAGGGGTGAACAGAATCCGCCCTGACATCTGCCCATACCCGGTCTTACACGGCGTTTAAGGGCATCGATTGAAGTTGCGGGAATAGGTGAATGGATTGCATCTATAATTTCGCCCTTGCTTATTTCCTCGCAGCGGCAGATAATTACGCCGTAATCGGGATTTTCCTTGATAACCTTCTGTTTTTCCTCAAAGGAAAGAGCTGACATATGGGGAACTCTTCTTCTGTAAGGATTAAATTTCGGGTTTTTATGTATATCAACATAAGGTTTAAGAGCATTGACGGTAATCTCGGCAATTCGCTCCGCAACAGCAGGAGCGGAAGCAAGACCCGGTGACTGTATGCCCGCTGCATGGACAAGGTTCGGCACATAGTCGGAACGCTCAATGATAAATTCTTCCTCATAAGTAGGAGCACGAACGCCTGCAAAATATGTAATTACATCGCTCTGTGAAAATCCCTTGATAAGAGGCAGATGCTTTTTGCAGATTGCATCTATATGATCCCTGTGAGTGCTGAAATCCTCTCTTTCGGGAATCTCATATGCATCGGGTCCTACAAGTACGTTTCCGTCAATGGTTCTCATAACTCCGCCGCCCTTGGTATCGGAGAAAGCCTGATCAAGGCCTACAAGACCCATTGAACGTGTTACGAGATGACCTTTTTTCTTATCAAGAATTACAAGTTCGCCTTTTCTCGGATGGATAGAGAAGAATTTATCCCCTGCCATTTCAGCGATCTTATCGGCAAAGGTTCCCGCAGCGTTTATAACAAGTCTCGGATAAACAGTACCTCTGTTTGTAAACACCTTGCAGATTTCGTTGTCGTCAATCTCCATACCTGTTACTACGGTATTGAGTGAAACCTCTGCGCCATTTTCCACTGCATTTTCTGCTAACGCAACGGTGAGCTTATAAGGCGAAAGCACACCTGAGGACGGATATATAAAAGCACCAAGAGCTTTATCGGTAATATTGGGCTCTATCTGATGAAGGTATTCCCTAGAAATCTTTCCGCCCTCTATGCCAAGTTTTCTGGCTCTTTCGGCAAGAACTGGTTCACCTGCCACACCGAAAACGTGGTCGGAATAAAGAATCAGATTTCCGTAACGCTTAAAGGGAATATCAAGTTCCTTACAAAGCTGGGTGTACATTGCATTGCCCTTAACGTTCATCTCTCCCCTGAGAGTACCCGGATGAGAGGCAATGCCCGGATGTATCATTCCGTCGTTTCGGGAAGAAGCGTGCATAGCAACGTCGCTTTCCTTATCCGCAAGGAGAATTGTGAGATTATACTTTGTAAGTTCTCTTGCAATTGCACAGCCTGTGACGCCGCCGCCGATTATCATAACGTCGGGACGTTTGCCCTCAAGAGCTCCGTCCTGAACATCAGGAACTCTCAGAGGCGGAGCGGTATATCCCTTAAGCTTAATTTCGTTTACAACACCCTTGTATCCGAACTTAGCCGCAGCTTTTCCCGCTTTTACAATTTGCTTCCAGTCATCCATCTCTCCCTCGAGAATGACAGACTGACGCCACTGTCTGGCATAAACTTCTTTAAAGCCCTTACGGATAAGGGCTTTCTGAACCTTTTCTATTCTTTCTGCCATGAATTTCATCACACCGTTTCAAAAAAATATTCACTGAATGATAAAAAATTTTCCTTAGTTGTCCGTACATCTTGACATCAGTCTAACAATTTTGTATACTTTTGTCAACAGAACATTTGCGGACAATTGAAAATTTTTGTTCAATATGCATTTTATATGTTCGTACATCTATATATTCATTCGGATATATTTAAGATATATCAGAGGAGGAATAAAAATGGTAAACAAGAACAGCCCCATTCCCCTTTATGTACAGGTTAAAGAAAACATATTAAAGGAGATTGCCGCAGAGAAATTTTTGCCGGATTCCC
This sequence comes from uncultured Oscillospiraceae bacterium, assembly GCA_958366985.1. Taxonomy (GTDB): domain Bacteria; phylum Bacillota; class Clostridia; order Oscillospirales; family Acutalibacteraceae; genus UMGS263. The sequence continues at coordinate 4,588 of CATXDC010000017.1, read as the reverse complement.
AGCTTCCCACAGAAAAGGAGCTTATGGAAATCTACGGCGTAGGAAGAGCCACTATAAGAGCAGCTCTGAGCGACCTCGAATATGAGGGAAGAATAATAAAGCGCAGAGGTATCGGCACATTTGTTTCGCCTATGAGCCGCACCGCCGGTTTTGAGCCTCTTATTTCCCTTACATATTTCCTTGACCGAATGGGAATCAAAAGCGACAGCATCATAGTAAAAAATGAGCCCTGTCCTGCCAATGAGAAAGAACTTAATCTTTGGGCAGATGACTTTTGGGTTCATCACATCAAAAGGCTCAGATATGCCGACAACTTAGCCGTTGCAATTGAGGACAGCTTTTTTGTGGATAAACTCTACAACATTGTAAAAAGCATTGATTCCTCTTCCTCGTTCGCCCATGCCATTTTGGAAAGCGATATTAAAATTGATAAAATCCAACAGACTATTTATATACGTGAAGCTGACGAACACGAAATTAAAAATTTGCCTCTTGGAAATAACACAAGTGTTATCGAGCTTACAAGGTGGATTTACGAAAAAGGCGATAATATTCCTGTCAGCTTTGTAAAGTTCATTATGCCGGAATCGCTTATTGAATTCCCTTTCTCCACTTTGGAAAAGCGCTGAAATGCTGATTTTTCATGCGGAATCGGACGGCTTTGAAAGGAGAATTTTTATGTATTACTGCGAAAACTGCAAACTTCTTTTTGACAGTGGCAAATGCGATTTCTGCGAAAAAGATGATTTGCGCAATGTCAAGGACGATGACCTTTGCTTTCTTACTGAAAAAGGCAACGTTTACAGCGGAATACTCAAAGATGCTTTGAAAACAGAAAACATTCCTTACGAAACGCATTGTGTAAAGGACGGCTGCAAAGCAGCAATTCCCGGACCCATGGTTGAAAGTGTCCGTTTCTTTGTTCCATACGCTTTTTTGAACCGTGCAAAAGAAATAGTAGAAAGTGCATGCAAAACATAAGGATAAAAACCGTATAAATTCCGTGTGAATATAGATGAAAGGACTGCGAAATTTCGCAGTCCTTAGTTTATGGATAAAGTTATCAAAGCAAATTTGTCCGTCGCAAGTGCTTATAGTTTTTTCTTACTGTTAATACGCACACGAACCCACGGCAAACAACGAATATATAAATTTACATTTTATAAAAGAAAAAACCGTCCTTTCGGACGGTTTTTCTTATTTTATCTCTATTAGCTTCTAATTACAGATTTCTGGTTGCCACAACGTCCACACCTGTGCCGCAGACGTCCTTTATCACTATATCACCTGTTTTTACAGGCGCTTTAAGTGTCACTGAATTGAGAGCTTCCATTACCTCAAAAATCTTTCCTTTGGGTATGGAACCAGCAGTTTTGACACTGCATCTGGGATAAGCTCCGCCCTCTGCTTTTACGGTACTTGTAACAACTCTCATGGGATTAAGCAGCTCGTTTTTACCGTATTCCTCACCTTTAAGGCAGGTGTTGCCTGTAACGGCATATCCGTTTTCTTCATCAACCTTGAGGTGACATCCCTTGGGACATACAATGCAAATTAACTCTTTCATCACTTAGCCTCCTCAACGCTTACTGTAATATCTCCCTGTACCTTATCGAGGATTACCTTGGGAAGAGTGATATGCTCCATTTCACCGGGGGCAAGATGCTCTCGCTTATAGGAAGCTACTGTCTTGTCGCCGTCCTTTACCACTATACGAAGATCTCCGCTATAGACATTGCGTACACGGAAGAAAAGTTCGGCAGACTTTTCCACAGCTTCAACACGAATTCTCTGAGGAACGGTATATCCTACTCCGTCGCCGTTTGAAACTTCTATAATTCTGCCGCCTCTACGCTTACCGCAGGCATACTCAGCAGCAGCTGCTCCTGCACGGGAGCTTTCAGCTGTAACATAGTCAACAAGGTCATGGACATGAACAACGTTTCCGCAGGCAAAAATTCCCTCTGCCTGAGTTTCCATGTTCTCAAATACAATTGCTCCGTTTGTGCGGCGGTCAATTGTAATGCCCGCTCCTCTTGTAAGCTCATTTTCAGGGATAAGTCCTACTGAAAGAAGAATGGTATCACAGTCAAACTCCATTTCCGTACCAGGAATAGGTCTTCTGTTTTCGTCAACCTTTGCAACTATTGCCTTTTCAACTCTGTCCTTACCCTGAATGTCGATAATTGTATGAGAAAGATAGAGCGGTATATTATAGTCCTGAAGGCACTGTACAATATTTCTGTTAAGTCCGCCGGAATAGGGCATTACCTCAACGCAGGCAAGAACCTTTGCTCCCTCAAGGGTCATTCTTCTTGCCATAATAAGTCCGATATCACCGGAACCTAAGATGAGCACCTTTTTGCCCACCATATAGCCTTCCATATTAACGTATCTCTGAGCAGTACCTGCTGTAAATACGCCGGCGGGACGTGTTCCGGGAATACCGATTGCGCCTCTTGTACGCTCACGGCAGCCCATTGCCAAGACAATTGCCTTTGCCTTTATAAGACAGTAGCCGTATTTTCCGCTTACTGCATGGATTTCATGAGTTTCAGCATTGAGGTCGAGAACCATTGTATCAAGCCAAAGCTCAATGCCGCTGCCCTCAAGCTGTGCCACAAATCTGCCCGCATATTCGGGACCTGTGAGCTCTTCCTTAAAATAATGAAGTCCGAAGCCGTTATGTATACACTGATTGAGTATACCTCCGGCCTCTTTGTCACGCTCGAGAATGAGAACCTTTTCAGCTCCGTTTTCCCTTGCCTTTAAAGCTGCCGCAAGACCTGCGGGGCCTCCGCCGATAACTGCTACATCATAAAGCTGTTCGTTCATCATCTCTCGCCTCCCTCTTTTGTTCTGCCTGTAAGAATTACTGTGCCTGCGCCGTCCTGCATTATCTCTTCGGGATCCTTTTTAAGCTCCCTTGCAAGAATTTCGAGAACTCTCGGTCCGCAGAAACCACCCTGACATCTGCCCATTCCGCTGCCTGCACGGCGTTTTACTCCGTCAATGCTGCAGGGAGGAATAATCTCATGACAGGCATCTATAATTTCGCCTTCTGTTATGGTTTCACAGCGGCAGATAACTCTGCCGTATGCGGGATTCTTCTTTACAAGCTCAGCCTTTTCCTCAGCTGAAAGCTCCTTGAATCTGACCTTATGACGCTTTGTAACGGGATTTTCCTTTTTAGGAGCTGAAAGTCCTGCTTCCTCAAGAAGCTTCACTGCCTCTTCACCGACAGCCGCAGCCGCTGAAAGTCCGGGACTCTTCATTCCTGCAAGATCGAGGAATCCGTCAGCTGCCATTTCTATTACAAAATCTGACTGGTCGGTATTTGCACGTACACCGGCAAAGTTTCTTATATTTTCTCTGAAATTAATTGAGGGAACGCTCTTTTTAGCCATTTCAGCAACAAAGGCAAGGCCTGCTGCTGTATTGGCTACGGAATCAACATCCTCAGCGTTAGGACCTACGATAAGATTTCCGTGAACTGTGGGAGAAACAAGAACACCTTTACCTACCTTTGAGGGACACTGGAAAATAACGTGATTTACTCTTGTACCCTCGGTTTTATCAAGGAGGTAATATTCTCCACGACAGGGAATTGTCTTGAAGTTCTCTTCTGCAACCATTTCATGAACTTCTCCTGCACTTACTCCCGCTGCATTGACAACATATTTTGCCTCAACATCTCCTGAGGGAGTTTTTAAAAGCCAGCCGTTTGCGGTTTTCTCTATTGCGGTAACGGGGCTGTTAAGTCTTACCTCGGCTCCGTTTTCCACTGCGTTTTCTGCCATTGCAATTGCAAATTCCCAGGGATTTACAATCGCAGCTGAAGGAGCATAAAGAGCGCATTTTACGGGAGAAAGGTTAGGCTCCATTTTTGCTACCTCTTCACCGCTTATGATCTTTGCTCCGGGAACACCATTTGCCTTTGCGTTTTCATAAAGCTTTTCAACATGAGGTACTTCCTCATCGGTAAAGGCAAGTACAAGACTGCCTATCTGCTTTCTGTGAACATCGAGATTTTCACAAATCTCCTTTGCAAGCTCTACACCTCTTACATTGAGTCTTGCCATAAGCGTGCCCGGTTCCGGGTCATAGCCTGCGTGAAGAATTGCGCTGTTGGCTTTTGTAGTACCCATTGCAACATCATTGTTCTTTTCAAGGACTACAACGGAAACTTGACGTTTTGCAAGCTCCATAGCCACCGCTGCGCCGATAACTCCGCAGCCGATAACTGCTACATCTACCATTTTCCCACTCCCTTTTCAAAATAAAAAAGAGCAAAGCAAAAACACCCCAGTCTTTGGGGAATTTAGCTTTACTCTCAACCTCTGAAACAAGCCGATATTCGGTTTTAATTTGGTACAATTGAATAATACCTTATACAAAACAAAAAATCAATAGTTTTCTTCACATTTTTACAGATAATTTTAAAAACACATCAAAAAAGCGAAACACCCGCCATCCAAAGGTAAAGAGGGATGACAGGCGTCTCGCTTAGCGGTTTTATATGTGAAAGAAGTGAAATGAAGAAAGCCTATTTAATAATTACTTTCTCTTTTTAGTAATTACCAGAGCT
>CATXDC010000016.1 GCA_958366985.1 uncultured Oscillospiraceae bacterium | reverse complement strand
CGGGCGGTTGTTAAGTTCTCGTCATGACGAGAACTTTTCCGCTAAAGCATTAAAATAAAGCCGCCGGAATTATTCCGGCAGCTCATTCTTTTTAAGCTGTTTTAAGCTGAGTATTTTATTTACTGTTTTTTGTACGGCTTTTTGCTGGAAAGACATTTCTTCTTTCCCTTCATCATCGGCTTTGATCATTCCGAAACCGATTCCAAGAACATTACCTGACAGCAGCCATTTCTTTGCCGCACGGCGCAGTGAAGTATCCTCAGGATAAAACTCAATATCACCTATACATTTAGGATGAAATATCCGCTCAATAGCCTGAGACTGGTCAATATCCCATGAAACAATATTCCACAGAGACTGGAATTTCATTATATTGGATTCAGGAGGCAAAACCGCTCTGTTTCCCGGATACAAAAGCCACGATTCACAGATATATCCGCAGTATTTATAGTTCGGAAAAAATTCTCTGAAAAACTCTTTTGACCTTCTGAAAGAATCTACACATTCCTCATAATCAAGTTTTTCACCCTGCGGAATGTGAACATAAAGACAGCGTTTTCCCTGCTTTATGGGAGCTTCTCTTATATGAGTTCTTTCGGTATAATCGGGAAATCTTGTCCGGTACAATTGAAACTGAAGTCTGCCGAGTCTGAAAAGAGTTGCATTAAGATGATGACAAATCCAGTCCACTGCACCAAAACCGGGATATCCGAACTTTTTCTTGAAATTTTCCGCCCATATAGTGATGTCGCTCATGGTGTCGTAAAAAACTTCATCGGGTATGCCTTTTTCCCTGTAAATACCGTATGTCCGCTCACAGCAGGCGATAACGCACGCCAAACACAGAGCCGCTCCCTGCCGGTAATTGCGTTCATGCTCGGAAGCTGAATGCAAAACAGCATTTATAGGCAGCATACTGCATTTTTTTACAACTGCGGCAACTTTGGCAAATTCAAGATTCAAGGTGCTGATAACACTCTGGGTTTCTTCTTTGCCAAGGTTTATTCTTTTGCATAAATCGAGCAAAAAGTTCTTATCCATATTACTCTCTTACCATTCTGAGAATTGAACCCGCCTCAATCTCGGTGGGACATTTTATAAGCACATCCATCATGGGGTGCGGGGCATCCTCAATAGGTTCAAAATCTTTATTGAATATCTCGTCGGCTTTAATTGAAAAAGGAGCTTTTCCCTTTTGCAATACCTCAAGGGTATCGCCGGCATAAAATTTATTTCTCTGTGAAACTGTGAGAATACCGTCTTTCCATTCCTTTGCAATGGCTATAACATCCCAGTTTCTTACATAAACTCCCTCATTATAGACATTTGCATTTTCATGGGGACTGTTAAAATAAAAGCCCGTACAATACTGACGGTGACTCATTTTTTCCATTTCCTCAACAATCCATGGTGAGGGTTTAAAATCCGCTGAGGGATTTTTCATAAACTCGTCAACGGCGCATCTGTACGCATTTGTAGCAACGGCCGTATAATAAGCAGATTTTGCTCTGCCCTCAATTTTAAAGCTTGTAATTCCTGCGGAAACGAGCTCCGGAATATGCTCTATCATGCACATATCCTGAGAGTTGAGTATATATGTTCCTGTTTCATCTTCATCAATGGGGAAGAATCTGCCGGGACGCTTTTCCTCAACAAGATTGTATTTCCATCGGCAGGGCTGGGCACATTCGCCACGGTTTGCATCTCTGCCTATAAAATAGTTTGATAAAAGGCATCTGCCTGAAAAGGAAACGCACATTGCTCCGTGTACGAAACATTCTATATCAAGGTCAGGACTTGTCTTTGCACGGATTTCAGAAATTTCATCAATGGAAAGCTCACGTGCTGTTACTACCCTTTTTGCACCTAAATTATAAAAGAAATTTGCCGTTTCATAATTGACTATTCCTGCCTGAGTGGAAATATGCACTTCGGTTTTAGGGGCATACTTCTTTGCGTACTGCAATACACCCATATCGGCAATTATAAAGGCGTCTACTGAGCAGTCCTCTGCAAATTCCAGAAACTCAGGGAGCTTTCCAAATTCCCCGTTTCTCGGCAAAGTATTGCATGTAAGATAAAACTTCGCCCCTGCCTTATGGGCTGCTGCAACTGCACTTTTAAGCGCATCCTCACCGAAATTCTTAGGCGATGCACGCATACCGAAAGCTGTTCCTCCGGCATATACGGCATCCGCTCCGAAACTCAGAGCTGCCTGAAGTCTTTCCATATCTCCCGCCGGCGCAAGAACCTCGGGTTTTACAAAATTCTCAAAATTTGTTGCCATTTTTCTTTAATCCTTCCACGGCAAATTATTCGTCTGTCTGTCCGGAATAAATCTTTTTCAGATTTACATTGTGCTCAGATTCATTTCTTGCCAAATAAATTTTTCCTTTTGAATCATGGCAGAAGAAATAGTAATCAGACTTTACTGGATTCAGGGCAGCATCTATTGCCGCTAATCCTGGGCTGCATATGGGGCCGTTGGGAATTCCCTCAGTACCATAAGCGCTGTATCCGTTAAACAGTTCATCAGCACGTGCAGTACTTTCATTGGGAAGAATTTCTCTCTGATAATATATGTCAACAGCCTCACATCCAAGGTGCGGGAAACTGTTTGAATTAAGTCTGTTATGAATGACGGAAGACACCTGATACATCTGCTCGGTATTAGCTGCCTCACGCTGGATAATCGAAGCAATTGTAAGCACTTCGTCCATAGTAAGACCGAGTTCTTTTGCTCTTGCAACATTTTCATCTGTCATTACATTTTCCTGGAAAGCATCAAAAAACTTCTTGACAACACTGGAAGGAGCTTCGCCTACATAGAAATTATACTGTGCCGGGAAGAGATAACCTTCAAATTTTCTGTATCTGTCAGTGCTTTCCATAGGAGTCTTTAAAAACTCATAGTTAAACTGCGTCTCATCAAGCGTCTTAAGGAATAAATCGGCACTGCACACCTCATATTCTTCAAGTCTTTGGGCAATCTGGGAAATTGTCCAGCCCTCCGGGAAAGTTACATTGACAGTTTCAGCTCCTGCCTTTTCCTCTTTAGTGGCAAGCAGCATTCCCTCAAGACCCATTTTCGCATTTACCTGATGAATACCATTAAGATATTCATTTTCATATCCCATAAAAAATGCATAAACTTTGCAAAAAACAGTATGTTTAATAAGTCCCTCATCATGTAAAACATCTATAACGTCACCGGTTGTTGCATTTTCAGGCACTGTTATAGTGACCATTTCATTTGAATTTCTTATGGCAAATATGTCATTAAAACATGAGAGTGAATAAATTGAAAGAAGCGTTGCAGCAATAAGTATTAAGCCAATATATGTTGCAGTGTATGCCACGGTATTCTTCTTGAGAACACGATAATATGAACGAAGCGTCTCTTTAAAAGAACTCGGCTTCTTTTTCTTTTCAACGGGCTTTTTAGGCGGCTGCTCCTGATTTTTTTCTTTTGGAGCATACGCAGCAAAGTAAATTCCCTTATCGTGTGAAACCGGTTCAGCTTCGTCTGGAATTTCTGTATCAGCATCGAAATTCAGAGAAAAGTTCTTAACCTTTTCCTGTCTGTTTGCCGGAATTTCTTCAGCATTCTCATCCTTATGTTCCTTCAAATATTCTCCGCTGTAATTGTTCAGCAAATCGCTGTACTCTTTTTCGTCCTGTTTTTTATTTTCGTCGCTCATGGCAAAACCTCCTGGCGTGTAGAAATTACCCTTTTTTCGGTAACTATTAAATCAACAGATTCATCATACTTTCCTCTGGGAAGCTCAGGTACAATAAATTCATTATAACATATTCCCGCAGTTTTTCCACAAAAATTCACAAGAAATCTGTCATAATATCCTTTTCCGTACCCAAGACGGTAGCCTTTGCGGTCAAATGCCAAAGCCGGAACTATACAGAATCCGTCGGAATAATCAGTATAAACCTCGCAGGATGTCTTTGGTTCCAGTACTCCGAAAGCACCTTCTTCCAAATCATCCAAAGAATTTATAAGACAAAACTCCATATTTCTTGTGCCGTATATGCACCGTGGCACTGCTACCTTTTTACCATCCCTCAGCGCCAATTCGATAAATTTCTTTGTATCAGCCTCCTGATCCAAAGAAACATAGGTGAATATAACGCTGCTTTCACGGTAAATCCAAAGGTGCCGAAGCCGCTCGCATATTTTTGCATCACGTTTTTCACGCTCTGAAATATCAAGAGCCTGTCGCCTCTCCTTTATCTCACTGCGCAGTTTCTTCTTTAAAGGTCGGATATCGCTGCCGCTTACATGCATTGAAGTGACTCCTTTATTTTTGCAGCAGTATCTCTGCCCACGTATTCTGCGGCGATTTCCATACCGAAATCAATCGCAACTCCCGCTCCTGCGGCAGTGATTATCTTTCCGTCACGGCATACCTTTGAACGGGAAATTTCTGCTCCGTAAAGTTCGCTTTCAAAGCCGGGGAAACAAATGGCCTCTTTACCATCCAAAAGTCCCTTATGACCGAGTATTGACGGCGCAGCACAGATTGCGCAGAGAAGTCTGCCCTCATCATTAGCCTCATCAATTAAATTCTGCACAGTCTGAGATCTTTCAAGATTAAGTGTACCGGGCATTCCTCCGGGAAGAACAACTGCATCATCCTTACCGATATTTTCGATTTCCTCTGCCAAGCAGTCGCAGGCAACGGTTATGGAATGAGAACCGATAGCCTCAAGGCCGTTGACTCCTGCCATTGTTACAGGAAGCTCAGCTCTGCGAAGAAAATCTACTGTCGCAAGTGCTTCAATCTCTTCAAATCCGTCAGCGAGTAAAACATAAATCATAATTAACTCTCCTTTAACCTAATGTAAGACCTAAATAGGCGTTTTTATCTGAATTTTCCAAAGCTTTTTGAGCCTCGGAGTTTAAGGGTACTGCCATACCGGTATCAATTAAAGCATAATTTTCTGAAATTTCTGTACATTCACAATTTACGGGAACATTTATCTGTGCAATGTTTGCATTTTCCTCTTTACATATACTTAAAGCGAAATCAAGAGCTATCTCCACGTTTTCTCCTATTAGCTCTTTAAAAATAATATGGTCATCTTCTTTAAAATAAATACCATAGCATTCTTTTGTACTTACGGTTTTTCCGCTCGTATAATCATTTTCATACACGGCATACCGGAAATATTTTTCATCCCATAAAACTCCGTCAGACTTTTTAACTGCCGCATTTCGCAAAGTGACCATTTTTTCAAAATCGTTTTCGGAAAAATTCGCCGCATATTCATCTTCACTCTTTAAATTCAAAGTGATTTTTTGTGATTTAAAGCACCCTTTGAATCCGAATCGCTCGTAATAATCATAAAGGCTTTTTTCTGCCGGAGAAAGTATTATAAAATCAAAATTCCTTTCTGCGGCATATGATTTTGAAAACTCCAGCATTTTTCCCATAATCCCTTTGCCTCTATACTGAGGCAAGGTTGCAGCAGCATAAAGATAAAAAGACGGGTGATTTTTTCCCCTTATACTGAAATCACATCTGAAAAGGAAAAACATGGAAAGAATTTTGCTATCCTCTTCATATACGACAGTCAGAGCGTTTTTAAACTGATGCTCCATAAACATATCTATATATTCTTTGCTGTCACCAAAGCTTATATGCCAGATTTCTTTTAATCCCGGTATATCTTTTTCAGCTGCAAACCTTATCAAAATCACTGCACCTCCGCAGTATATTTTTCAAGAAGAATATCAGGCTGATAAGAAAGCTTTGCCTTTCGCAGTCCCTCTTCGCCTAAATCCTCTTCACGGTTTACATATTTATATGAGCAGATTGTATTTTTGGCAAATTCTCTGTTGATAATAGGATAAGCTCCCCTGACATCTCCGAATGCTTTTTCAATATGGGTGCAGAAAACTTCGCTGTTTATTTCTTCTCCTATTGTATATGCCACTACGCTGTCATTGGCGGTGATAAAACCTCCAACCAATCCCAAATCAAAAAAGTTTTCAAAAGCAATGGATATAGCCTTTTGCTCATTTGAAAGATCTCTGGGGTTGCGCTCCAAATTCTCCTTCTCCCAGCGTCTGTTCATATCGATGCAAAGATCGATGTTGGATTTATCTATTTCGTGATACTTCCACTGGGGAAAAGCCTTTTCAAAGGCTGCAATATGATTGCGCTTTCCGTGGAATTTCTTGCCCTTTAACTGAGCGAGCTTTTCCGTAAGATAAATATAATCACAGCTTCCTCTATGCATGGTAAAGGTAAATTTCCCCGGGAAAAGTTTTTCGAGAGCGTCCATGGACTTTTCAGTAACTCCGAATATTTTAAGCTTCTGTCCTAAAGAAGCAGCATAGTTTTCCATTTCAGAAATGATCTTTTTGAGATCTCCATCTCCTGCCGGAAAGGCAAACATAATCTGATCTCCATGAGAACAGGTTACAAGAAAATCCTCAAACCGTGCAATTTTGTTTTTGTAGACCTCATGCCACATCATTATATTGCCGAAAGTATATTCACATCCATAAAAAGATGATGATTTTAAAATCTTACCTGCCCAAAGCTTGTCCTCTAATACCGGATTTCTGAATTCAAGCATATTTTACAGTATCTCCTTTTTTACAACTTCAAATATTTCGTCCGCAATTTCCTCTATACTCTTTACCCTTTCTCCCTCAGTGCAGTTTATAACATTCCATGAAAGCTTATCCGCCGCATAAAAAGCTGCCTTTCGGCACTTTCTCAAATATTCCGTATCGGCTTCATGGACATCTTTTTTCTTTTCGTCACCGTTATATCTCTCAGACATTAGCTTCTGTGAAACTTCTATCGGCATATCAAGAAAAATTACAGCTGTCGGTTTTGGTATTCCCATTTTTACATATTCATAATCCTGGAGCCACGAGAGATATTCATCCCACTGCTCCTCAGGAAGCTTTACCATTTGATGAACCGCATTTGAAGTAGCGTAGCGATCTGCAAGAATTACGCTTCCGTTTAAATAATCCTCTCCCCAAACCTGCTTGAAGCTTGCAAAGCGGTCAACGGCATAAAAGGAAGATGCGGCGTATGCATTTACATCGTCGGCCTTTTTGCCAAACTCACCTTTCAAATACATATTGACAAGAGAACAGGAGGGGCTGGAATAATTCGGCAGCTTTATTCTTTTATAAGCAGCACCCACAGCATCCAGCTTTTTAGTAAGGCACTGCATCTGTGTGCTCTTTCCGCTTCCATCAAGTCCTTCTATTACAATCAGCTTTCCTGACATCTCAATCAATCTCCAATTCTTCTTATAATAAAATTGACATTATATTTTATCAAATTTTTACTTTATTTGCAAATACAGGTATAAAAATAACGCCGGACTTTAGAAGTCCGGCGCTCGCCTTGTAATTTTAGTCTTTAACTTCTACAAACTTATGTTCAACGTTTGTGATTCCATTGTCTGTAAGTGTAAGAACGGTTCCGCCGTTGAGATCGGAATCAACGTAACAGCGATCGCCTGTTTTAAGGCCGTATGTAAGTCTTATTCCTTCATACATCACTGAAAATGTATTAACATGGTCATGACCTACAAGCACGTTCTTTGTGCTGCCAAGCTCTTTCATAACATCGAAAAGTCCTGAATTTATAAGGGGACAGCATACTTGTTCACGCATTTCTCCGAAGCCCATATTGGGATCAAAGCCGCTGTCAAGCCACTGGAGATACGCCTCGTGATATTCTGGAAGAGCTATATGGAATACTGCTGTTGATTCCGGAGCTGTTCCTCCGTTTATCTTCGCTGCACCCTCAACTGCCCATTTATACCAAGCTATCTGTGATTCTGATATAAATTCATAGCCTGTTCCGTACTGAGCCTGCTGACGTGTTCCATCATCATTGAGCTTATATTCCTTGTAATTCTTTGATGCCTCTTCTCCCTCATAGTCATTCTTAAGAGCATCGCTGTACATAAAGTGCTCGCTCTCCTCCGGATAAGTGCGTCCAGCACCTGAGTCCATCATGATAATGGACTCCACAATCTTGTCGCCTTCCATAATATTGATTATGTAGTTGCCGACACCGCCTATATTATTGGGTCCCTTTTTGAAAAGGCAATACTCAGACTCCTCATATCTATCTGCAAGCCAGTTTTTGTCTGCGTTGCCCTCTCCGTCATGGTTGCCGAAAACAGGTGCCCACGGAATTTTAAAGGAATCCATGAATTTGATTAAAGACTTAATGGATGAACGCTGTGTTACAGTCCATGTCTGGTCACCAGTCATAAGAATAAGATCTGGCTTTTCCTGCTCGATAAGAGTCTTTATAGTCTCCTCGGTATAAGATCTCTTTCCGATATCATATACATCGCTGTACTGAATATCGGCAAGATTGAGAATCTTGAAATCCTTACCAGGCTCTTTCTGAATCACCTGGGTATCTTCAAGATTGTATGTGTCCGTTGAAAGCCAGAATTCATTTGAAACCTCTCCCTTTGCAGGAAGTAAAATAATCAGAGCGGCTATACCGGCTATAAGTAAAACCGCAACGACAGACAGCACTGCAATTAAAATACGTTTTTGCACAATGCTCATAAAACATCTTCTCCTCAATAAAAATTTAAAACGAGCGATTAACTCGCCCGTCATTTATTAACGGAGTTAATTTTTACATATTTTGATTAAAAAGTCAATCTATTTTACGGATTTTTTGTACATTCATTTACATTGCACAAATTCTGTTTTACCACATTATATATCTTACACAGAAAAAAGCCGGATACCTTTTACAGTATCCGGCTCTGATAAACAAACCGACAGTCAGTTTAAGTGTTTTAATTAATACATTCCGCCGCCCTGTGATGCCATAGCTGCTTTTGCTGCTGCATCTGCTGCGGGGTCGGGCTTATCTGTTACAAGTGACTCTGTTGTAAGAACCATTGCTGCTACTGATGCTGCGTTCTGAAGAGCTGAACGTGTAACCTTAGTGGGGTCAACGATACCTGCATCAAGCATATCAATGTAATTGCTCTTAGCAAAGTCGAAGCCGTAGCCAACCTTGCCTGACTTCTTGACAGCGTCAACAATTACTGAACCCTCAAGACCTGCGTTTGCGGCAATCTGACGCATGGGCTCTTCAAGAGCTTTAAGAACAATCTTAACGCCTGTCTTTTCATCGAGGTTATCTGTATCAAGAAGCTTCTCAACTGCGGGGATAACGTTTACAAGTGCAACACCGCCGCCTGCTACGAGACCCTCTTCAACAGCTGCCTTTGTTGCTGCAAGAGCATCCTCAATGCGGAGCTTCTTCTCTTTCATCTCAGTCTCTGTTGCTGCGCCGACTCTGAGAACTGCAACACCGCCGGAAAGCTTTGCAAGACGCTCCTGAAGCTTTTCACGGTCGAACTCTGAAGTGGACTCCTCAATCTGAGCCTTGATCTGGTTGATTCTTGCCTTAATAGCAGCGGGATCGCCCATACCGTCAACGATAATTGTATTTTCCTTTGTTACCTTTACCTGACGTGCGCTTCCGAGCTGATCAATTGTTGTATCCTTAAGCTCAAGGCCAAGGTCTGAAGTGATAACCTCACCGCCTGTAAGGATAGCGATATCACGAAGCATTTCCTTACGTCTGTCGCCAAAGCCGGGAGCCTTGACTGCTACGCAGGTGAATGTGCCTCTGAGTCTGTTGACAAGGAGTGTTGCAAGAGCCTCACCCTCAACGTCCTCAGCTACGATAACAAGCTTCTTGCCTGCCTGAACTATCTGCTCAAGGAGGGGAAGAATTTCCTGAATATTTGAAATCTTCTTGTCTGTGATAAGAAGATATGCATCATCGATAACTGCTTCCATCTTATCCATATCTGTTGCCATGTAGGGTGATACATAACCACGGTCAAACTGCATACCCTCAACAACATCAACGGATGTTTCAGCTGTTCTTGACTCCTCAACTGTGATTACGCCGTCTGCTGTAACCTTTTCCATAGCCTCAGCGATAAGCTGGCCGATGTACTCATCAGCAGAAGAAACTGTTGCTGCGTGAGCGATATCCTGTGTGCCCTTAACGGGTGTGGAGTTAGCCTTAAGAGCCTCAACTGCTGTTTCAACAGCCTTCTTAATGCCGTTCTTTACTTCCATGGGATTTGCGCCGGCTGCAACGTTTTTAAGTCCCTCACGTACAAGTGCCTGTGCAAGAAGTGTTGCGGTTGTTGTACCGTCACCTGCTACATCATTTGTCTTTGTAGCAACTTCCTTTACAAGCTGTGCACCCATGTTCTCAAAGGGATCTTCAAGCTCGATTTCCTTTGCAATGGAAACACCGTCGTTTGTGATAAGGGGTGCGCCGTATTTTTTATCAAGAACAACGTTTCTGCCCTTGGGTCCAAGTGTAATTTTAACGGTATCGCTAAGCTTGTCGATACCCTTCTGAAGAGCCTTGCGGGCTTCCTCACCGTAAATAATCTGTTTAGCCATAAGTCATTACCTCCAAAAGAAAGTTAATTATTCTACAACTGCAAGAATGTCGCCCTGGCGGACAATTGTATATTCTTCTTTATCAAGTTTTACTTCGGTTCCGGAGTACTTGCTTGTTATAACCTTGTCGCCTACCTTAACATACATCTCAACTTCTTTGCCGTCTACCATTCCTCCGGGTCCTACTGCAACAACCTCGGCAACCTGGGGCTTCTCCTGTGCGGAAGCGGCAAGAATGATTCCACTCTTTGTTGTCTCTTCCATCTCAACGGCTTTAACAACAACTCTGTCTGCAAGCGGTTTAATAGTCATATTAAATTCCTCCTTGAAATTATGTACCAGTTAAGTTTAGCACTCTAACTCCTTGAGTGCTAAAACATATTTTAGACACTTTCACCTTAAAAATCAAGTGGTTTTTTAAAAGTTCACAATTATGTTACATATAAAATAACATTTGGTCACAATCGAGCCCCTTTTTTCACTATTGATTGTTACATTATTAGCGCCGCATCCCCTTTTATTATTGGCAAAGTTGCCGTTTTTTTATTTAGAACCATTTTTCTTTTAAAGATTACACTTTTTTGTAGTATAATAACCAGGATAAATTTTTGAAAAGAGGAACTTATGATTATTAAACAGTTTTCCGAAATGCCAATTTCAGAAGAGATAAAACACGCCATCAGCGATATTGGATTTGAAGAAGCCACAGGTATTCAGGCAGAGAGCATCCCCCTTATACTCAGCGGCAAGGACGTTATAGGCCACTCCCATACAGGTACAGGAAAGACAGCGGCTTTCAGTATTCCCGCCATTGAAATTATCGACAAGGCTCTTAAAAAAGCCACTCAGATTCTCATTCTCTGTCCTACAAGAGAGCTTGCAATTCAGGCATGCGATGAAATCAAAAAGCTTACAAAATACAAACGCTTTATAAAGACCGTTCCCATTTACGGCGGTCAGCCTATTGAAAGACAGTTTGAGGCGCTTAAAGGCGGAGCACAGATTATAGTTGGTACTCCCGGCAGAGTTATGGACCATATGCGCAGAAAGACAATTTCTTTCTCTCACCTTAAAATGGTCATTCTCGATGAGGCCGACGAAATGCTCAGCATGGGATTCAGAGAGGATATTGAGACAATCCTCAAGGACGTTCCAGAAGAAAGACAGACCATTCTCTTCTCCGCCACTATGAGCGACGAAATAATGGAAATTACAAAGCTCTATCAGCATGATCCGGAAATAGTAAAAATCACAAGGGAAGAAATCACTGTTCCCAACATCGACCAGTATTACTACGAAATTCCCGCCGGTAAGAAAACCGAGGCTCTTAGCAGACTTCTTGACAGATACAATCCCTCCCGCTCCATAGTTTTCTGTAACACTAAAAAGCAGGTCGGCGATCTTGCAGAAGAGCTCAGCGCAATGGGTTACTGCGTAGGCGGACTTCACGGCGACATGAAGCAGAACGACCGCACCAGAATAATGAACGGCTACCGTAAGGGAAATATAAGTATTCTCATCGCCACAGACGTTGCCGCAAGAGGCATTGATGTTGACGATGTTGAAGCGGTATTCAACTACGACATTCCTCAAGACCTCGAATACTATGTACACAGAATAGGACGTACGGGACGAATCGGCAAGCAGGGAACCGCTTACACCTTTGTATGCGGACGCAGGCAGATTTATGAGCTTCACGACATTGAGAGATACACAAAGTCAAAAATTCATCTTATGCGCATACCCACAAGCGATGAACTCAGCGACGTTTTAAATGTAAAGCTTACGGAAGAAATCAGTAAGACAATCGAAGAAGGTGGTCTTGAAGAATTCAATGAAATTCTCGACTCCCTTTTCGGAAGCTATTCCTCTGTTGAAATCTGCGGCGCACTTATAAAGAAGCTTATTGAAACAGGCAGCTACAACACTCACAGCAAACACGATGATATTGCATTTGAGGAAGAGGGAAAGAAAATCCGTCTTACAATGAACCGCAGAAGCGATTCCGACCGTGACCGCCGTGGACGTTCTCAGCAGGGTGACAGAAGAAAGCAGAACACAAGAAGCGCAGCACGTGCTCCACGCCGTGAACACGCTGACGAAAGCGGAATGGATAAAATCAGCATAAATGTGGGCAAAAAGCACAGAGTCAGCGCCGCTCACATTTTAGGAGCTGTTGCAGGAGAATCAGGACTTCCCGGAAAGGCTTTCGGCAGAATTGAAATACTCGAATCCTGCACCATTGTTTCAGTGCCCAAGGAGAACACCAAAAAGGTTCTCGACGCAATGAAAGGCTGCAAGATAATGGGATATAAAACAGTTACAAGAAAGCTGTAATTTGCTGCAATATATTTAATTTAAAGTCCGGTTACAATCCGGACTTTTTTCTTTTGCTTTTCTTCTTGTAGAAACTGTATTTTTGTGAGATAATAGCTGAACCAAGTAAAAGGGAGGCTTTAAAATGGAACTGTGGGATTTATACACCGAGGACAGAATTTTAACGGGTAAAAGCCATGTAAGAGGCGAAGAGCTGCCTGAAAATTTATTTCATATAGTTGTTCACGTCTGGATTAAAAACAGCAAAGGTCAATACCTTATTTCTCAGCGTTCGGCAGACAGACCCACCTGTCCCCTTATGTGGGAAACCGTAGGCGGTTCCGTTTTAAAGGGAGAAAACAGCTTACAGGGCGCATTAAGAGAAGTGAAGGAAGAAGTCGGAATTGACTTATCCCCTGACAAAGGCAATCTCATTTTCTCAAAAGTACGAAAAGCCATGGGAAGAAGAAAATTTAACGATATACTGGACGTATGGTGTTTCGAGTATGACGGTGAAGCACATTTGGATAAAGCTGAAACAAAAGAGGTAGAGCAGTCAAAATGGCTCAGCAAAGAGGAAATACAAAAGCTATATGACGAAAAGCTTCTTGTAGACACACTCAGTTACTTTTTTGAAAACACAGATATATAAGATAAAGCCGATGCAAAAAACTGCATCGGCTTTTAAGTTTGGGTATTTACTGCTTTGAAAGCTTTTTGACTGTTTCCGAATCAGGGTCAACTATAATCGTATTGTAATGGTCGTATATAACCATTCCCGGTTTTGAGCCTGATGGCTTTTTAACATTTTTTACCTGAGTATAGTCTATCTCCGTTTTTGAACTTTCCCTCGCACTGCTGAACCATGAGGCAAGTGTAGCCGCCTGAAAAATGTCTATATTCTCCGGCTCTTCTCCCTTTGTTTCAAGTATAACATGGGAACCGGGGGCATTTTTAAGGTGAAACCACATATCGTTTTTTGCAGCCGTTTTAAGGGTAAGCTTATCGTTTTGCAGGTTGTTTCTGCCGACGAAAACCGTCTTTCCTGTATCGGTCACAAAGCGCATCGGTGCAAGGGGCTTTTCCTTTCTCGCCTTTCTTCCGCTGGTACTTCTCAGCTTTATGTACCCAGCCTGTATAAGCTCTTCACGCAGTGCGGAAAGGTCTGCTTCCCCTGAGCATCTGCTCAAAATATCCATAAGTGACTGGACATACTGAAGCTCCTGCTTACCCTCGGCAATAAGCTCCGTGAGTTTTTTCTCTGCCACAAAGGCCTTTTTATATTCCTTGAAATATTTCTGCGAATTCTGAATGGGAGAAAGGGCGGGACTGCAAGGTATTCTCACAGGCTTATTGTCATCATAATAGTTTTCAACGTCGTAAAACTGTGCACCCTTCCCCAGTCTATACTGATTCGCACTTATAAGCTCCGCATAAATACGCAGCTTTTCCCTGTCTTCGCTTTCGTTAAGCTCCGCTGTCTGCATATTTATTCTGCGGCTGACTCTTTCAATGGTATTGCTAAGAAGCCTGAACAAATCCTGCGCACGCTGATGTATTCTCTCCGCTCTGTCCTTTTCCGTATAGAAAAAGTCCAGAAGCTCGGAACATGAGCCATACTCCTTAATTTTCATTCCCTTATACTGATTAAGGGGCATAAAGGAAAAATCACGTGGCTTTGAGTCCTCACCGAACACAACCTGCGGACAGCTCTCTCCCTTTGCAATTTTCTCAGCCATATTTTGAAGCAAAGCTTCAAGATTCAGCCATTCTTCACCGCTCATAATGGCGCAGGAAACATCGCAATTACCGAGCACCTCGAAAGCTATCTCACGGGCTGAAAGAGGAGAAAGTCCCTGCACTGTATTAAGAAGAGATTTTGAAAGAATTTTATCGGAAGATTTTAAAAGGATGATTATTTTACTTACGTTCTCACCTTTAAGCATCAGCTTATTCTGCTTAGGAGGGAGAATATATTTTTCTCCCGGCAGCACAACTCGGTAAGAGGATTTTGAGGAATCAACACGTTTAACGGAATCTATAATGACTCCCTTTTTATCCACAAGAATTATATTGCTGTGCTTTGCCATTATCTCAACGCACAGGGTATACTCCGCCGGGTCACCCAGCTCATCAGTACCTGTGAACTTCAAAAACGCAACTCTGTCGTTTTCATACTGGCTTATCCCCTCAAAGGTGCATCCGCAGAGTTTTTTTCTAAGAAGCATACAGAGCATCGGAGGATTTGCCGGATTATCAGGAGCGTTCTGGGTGAAATTTACTCTGGGACTGTTTGCCCTTGATGAAATATAAAGTCTTGCGTTTCCCTCTCTGCTTCTCAGGAGAAAAACAAGTTCCTCCTTTGAGGGCTGAAAGACTTTATCCACCTTTGCTCCCCTCATTTTTTTGTTTATTTCACTGCACAGATAGTGCAGGAAAATGCCGTCAAGTGCCATTAACTGTTTTTCCTTTCGGTTTTATCAGATTGAAAGTCTCGGATTCTTCTGCTGAGACTTTTCTATTTCAATATCGGGGAATTTCTCAGAAAGAACCTTTAGGAGCTCATCGAGAATAATATTCTCCGTTTCAAAATGTCCGCAGACGAAAAGAGCCGTTCCCTGCTCTTCGCAGTCAATAAAATTATGGTGTGCAGCTTCGCCTGTGACATAAGCGTCCGCATAACCTGCGGGAAGCTCCATAAGAAGTGATCCACCTGCTCCGGAGCACACAGCCACAGTTTTGATTTCTCTTTCAAAAGCGGAATACTGAACACTGCCGCCTAAAGCAGATTTAAGCTTCTTTGCAAACTTTTTAACGTCTGTTTCGGCAATCTCACCTGTTACAATCATCGGTGAAAATTCACTGTGGGCAATATTTTTAAGACCTATCGTCTTTGCAAGCTGTTCGCTGACTCCCCCGTTTGCTCCGTCAAGAGGAGTGTGTACGGAGATTACTCCGATATCAGCACAGGCAAGATTAAAGACAGCCGTACCTGCTTTAAGGGCTTTAATTGGATGGAAAATCACGGGGTGATGGCTCACTATAAGATCGGCGCCTGCATTCTCCGCCTGCTCCACAACCTCTTTTGTAACATCAAGTGTGAGCATGATTTTTTCAACCATATTATCCTCGCCACCTACCAGAAGTCCGCAGTTGTCCCACGGCTCTTTTGTATCAAGAGGATAAAGCTCATTTAAATATTCAAGAACTTCTTTTATCTTCGTCATGGTTTTCGCTCCTTTACAGATTCTTTTCATAGAAAAATTTAAGACTTTCGGTTATCTCAGCCTGCTCTTCAAAATTTCTGCCTGCCTCTTTAAGAGCTTCCAGTCTTCTTTCAAGATGACCCTTTGTGCGGGAAATTATTCTATCGGCAACATCATTTTTACATTCCGAAAGCTTGCCTATGTATTTAAGTCCTGCTATGTTTTCCGTATTCTCTCCCGTATATTCGGCGCAGATTATACAGTAATCCCTGCCCGTATCGCAGACACACTTTTCTTCAATAACAGAAAATCCGTTTGTATAAAGATATTCCCTTACGTCCTCGGCGTGGCTCATGGGCTGCAAAATAAGACGTATTCCCTTATTTTTAATCCAGCCACATCGGGATAGAATTCCCGCTATGAGCGTTCCGCCCATGCCGGCGATTACTATATCCTCAGCTGACAAAGGCTCTATATTTTTAAGTCCGTCTGAAAGGACAAGCTTTACTTTTTTTTCTATTCCAAGTTCCCTGAGGGTTTCCCGTGCATTATTAAGGGGACCTTCACCGATATCCGCCGCAGTCACAAAGGGACATATGCCCTCAGTCACAAGATACGCCGCAAGATATCCGTGATCCGTTCCTATATCGGCGGCGCTGCTTCCCTTACGTACAAAATCCGCCGCCCCTTTAAGTCTCGGACGCAATGTTACTGATGTGTTTTTCATAAACTCTACCTAAAAAAATCAGCCGCCCAAAAATGGGCGGCACACTTTCCCTTTTTATTTTGACGCAAGAAACTCGTTGATGTTCTTTACAAGCTCGTCTGCATCAACGCCGTGCACCATGCAGGCCTGCTCCACTGTCTCTCCCCTTGATGCAGGGCATCCAAGACAATGCATTCCCATATTGAGGAAAAATGTTGCTGTTTCTCTGTTCATATCAAGAATATCACCGATTGTGGTTGTTTTATCTATCTGCATAGTTATATACCTCCTAGTAATTTTCTATCTGTATTATACTGCATTGAAATCACGTTTTCAAGTGGAATATTAATCTGCTAAATTTTACAGTCTGAACTGCCCCACTTAAAATATTATACGGAATTTTTTCGGCTTTTAATAATATCACCACAATTATTCCAAAAAACTATTACCACGTCACTTTATGCCGAAATTTAAGCAAAAGTTACAAAAGGCGCCTTTATTCTTACAGCTAATTCTAACCCGATATTCTGTTTTTACTATTTAAATGAAAGCAAAAATATTGTAAAATATATGTGAAGTATAATTCGTTTAGGAGGATTTGTTATTATGCCGGACATTACAAATGATTTCCAGACCATTCCCTACGGTCGCCTCGGTATTATTGCGGTTCCGGGATGCGAAGAACTTGCGGCAAAAATTGACAAGTACATTGTTGACTGGCGCTCAAAGAGAGAGAGCGAGCACAAGGAAAATATCGCTTTCGCAGGTTATGAGCGTGATTCCTATCTCATCAACGCTTCTTTCCCCAGATTCGGTACAGGTGAAGCAAAGGCTGTTATCAATCAGTCTGTAAGAGGTTTTGATATTTACATTGTTGTTGATGTTTTCAATTACGGCTGCACCTATAAAATGTATGGTCAGGAAGTTCCTGTAAGCCCTGACGCTCACTTCGCTAACCTTAAGAGAGTTATTGCTGCTATCGGCGGTAAAGCTCACAGAATTACTGTTATCATGCCCATGCTTTATGAAGGCAGACAGCACAAGCGTTCCGCAAGAGAGTCTCTTGACTGCGCACTCGCTCTTCAGGAGCTTTGCAACATGATGGGCGTTGACAACATCATCACTTTCGACGCTCACGATCCCAGAGTCCAGAATGCAATCCCCCTTAAAGGCTTTGAAAATGTTCAGCCTGTTTATCAGATGATTAAGGCTCTTGTCAACAATGTTGAAGATTTCAAAATTGACAAGGATAACCTTATGGTTGTTTCCCCCGACGAGGGCGGTATGGGCAGATGTATCTATTATTCAACCGTTCTCGGAATCGACCTTGGTATGTTCTACAAGCGCCGTGACTATTCAAGAGTTGTAAACGGCAGAAACCCCATTGTAGCTCATGAGTTCCTCGGCACAAACGTTGAGGGAAAAGATATTATCGTTGTTGACGATATGATTTCCTCAGGCGAATCAATGATTGAAGTTGCTAAGAAGCTTAAAGAGCTCAAGGCAAGAAGAATTTTTGTCTGCTCCTGCTTCGGTCTTTTCTGCGAAGGTCTTGCTTCATTTGACAAGGCTTATGAAGAAGGTCTTATTGACAAGGTATTTACTACAAACCTTGTTTACAGAACACCTGAGCTTCTTTCAAGAGACTGGTATGTTGAAGTTGATATGTCAAAGTATATCGCTTACATCATCGACACACTTAACCACGATATGTCCGTAAGCTCACTTCTTAACCCCGCTGACAGAATTTACAAGTTCCTTGACAGAAAGGGTTATGAGCTCAAGCACGAGATTCTTGCTTAATTTTATCTAACATACAGAACTTATTAAAACCTCCCGTTGCTTTCGGTAATGAGTTATTAAAACCTTGCCGTTATACAATTCGGGAGGTTTTATTTTTATATTTCGAATACGGAAAACAAATCTTCCATACATTTGTTAGATTTACCATTTTCCAAACAAATTGTGCTTTTTCTAATAAATTTTATATTTTTATACAATAAAACTGGTAAAATTATATAGACTATTCTCTTTTATTATGATAAAATAACTTTAATATATATTATACTTTTAGCTGAATAGAATAAAAATTTACATATTAAATTCAACATATACTTTATCTACCATATCATTATAATCAATCATATAAGTAATTTTTAAGTGTACAACAAACTTATATGTTTTTGATTTGTTTACCTATATACTTCATATTAGGAGGAGGCGAAAAATACAAATCTGCAACAACTAAAGCTTAGGAGGGAAAATTTAAAAATGTCAAAAAAGGTTTTGTCCTTACTGCTGATTTGCATTTTGACTTTATCACTAGCAAGCTGCGGCGGAAACGAAATCACTTTAAATCTGTCTTTCGGAGAAAGAACCGGTACTTATTCCGGAGATATGACTGATGGAGTTCCAAACGGTCAAGGCAAATTTACCACTAAAAACTCTGACGGTCAGGAATGGACTTATGAAGGTGAATTCAAAAACGGTCATTTTGAGGGCGAAGGAAAAACCACCTGGGAAAACGGACAAATGGAAATCGGTACATATAAAAATGATGTTATAGTTCCCATGAGCGGTGACGAAATAAAAAGTCTGTTTTCAAATCCGGAAAATTTAAAAAATCATTGCGTTGAAATTATAGGAAAAGTATTCACAGCCCCGGAATATACTGACGATGGTATCTGTATTCAGATGTTTGCGGATTACGAAAATTCAGAAAACAATACTGTTGTATATATTGCGGACAAAGATTTTAAAGTTGATGTTGGCGATTATATTAAGGTAATAGGTAATGTTGGCGAACCTGTTACAGGCACAAATATCCTTGGAGGTGAAATTACCGCTCCAACCGTTATAGCAAAAGAATATTCCATTCTGAGCTATCAGGAGGCAGCCTCCCCCACCAAAAAAACAATTGAGGTTAATAAAACGCAGACTCAGCTGGGATATTCTGTAACAGTTCAAAAAGTAGAACTTGCTGAAAACGAAACAAGAGTATACATCAAGGTTGAAAATCACGGCTCTGACAATTTTAACGTATATAGTTTTAATGCAAAACTTACTCAGAACGGCAAGCAATATGAAGAACAGAGCAACTGGGATGCTGATTACCCTGAAATACAAACTGACTTATTGGTAGGAAATTCAACTGAAGGAATAATAGCATTCCCAGCAATTAAAGAAGGTGCATTTACCTTGCTTATTGAGGGAAGTTCTGATAACTGGGAAGAAGATATAAAACCATACATATTTAATATTGTAGGATAAGGGGAAAGAAAAATGAAAAAGATTAAAGTTTTAACTGCTGTTATATTGGCTTTCGTGCTTATGTTCTCTCTTACAGGATGCGGCGAAGTACAGAAAGCAGAAAGTGCTGTTAACGGAATGTTTGAAGCTTTAAAAAGCTCCAATTTTGAAGAAGCTCAAAAATATGTAAATGTTGAAGATATCACCTCTGCCGGAGAATCAGATATGACAAAGGATTCAGAAGTGATAACCAACACAGTATTAAAAAATTTAAGTTATGAAATCATTTCATCAGAAAAGACAGACAATAATACTGTTATTGTTAAGACAAAAATAACCACAACTGATATGAAGTCTGTTATGGGAGAATTTTTTGCTAAAGCATTTGAATACTCAATGGCTAGTGTTTTCACATATCCTGAGATTACAGAAGAAGAACAAAATGCAAAAATGAATGAAATATTGGAAGAATGTGTATCAAAGTCAGATATCGGAACTGTAACTAACGAGGTTGACATCAAAGTTGTCAAAAATGATAAGAATGAATGGAAAGTCGAATCCGATGAGGCATTTGTAAACGCTTTACTTGGCGGACTTGTAGAAGCAATTGAAGATATGCAGGAGTCTTTTAAAGGTCTGGAATAAAATCTTATCACAGCTTATATTCATTTAACTTATTAAAT
The DNA here is from genome assembly GCA_958366985.1 of uncultured Oscillospiraceae bacterium. Lineage (GTDB taxonomy): Bacteria > Bacillota > Clostridia > Oscillospirales > Acutalibacteraceae > UMGS263. The sequence continues at coordinate 49,718 of CATXDC010000016.1, read as the reverse complement.
AACAAAAGCACAGGCACTGCTCATTTGGAGCAGTGCCTGTGCTTTTTACCTTTTAATCACCGAATTATATGAAATTTATAAATTTTCACTTTCAGTCATTTTGAGAAATTCTTCTTCGGTTATTATGGTTATGCCAAGCTCATTTGCCTTTCTAAGCTTGCTTCCGGCATCCTCGCCTGCCAAAACATAATCGGTTTTCTTCGAGACAGAGGATGACGCCTTACCGCCTAAGGATTCAATTATCTTTGCCGCTTCTGATCTTTTAAGAGTTGGAAGAGTTCCTGTAAGGACAAAGGTTTTGCCCTCAAAGATATTTCCTTTCTGCACGTTTTCGGACTTCATATTGACTCCGCTCTCTTTAAGGGAGTCAATAAGCTCACGGCTCTGGGGAAGAGAGAAGAAATTGAAAACGCTCTGAGCCATTATCTCTCCGAATCCGTCAATGTAGCTTATCTCTTCGGCAGAAGCTGCCATAAGTGTATCCATATCTCCGAACTTAGCGGCAAGAAGCTTTCCTGCTTTCTGGCCTATATGGCGTATTCCAAGGGCAAAAATCAGCTTTGACAAATCGTTACTCTTTGATTTTTCAATTGCTCCCAAAATGTTATCAGCTGATTTTTCACCAAGACCCTCAAGCTCCGAAATCTCTTCCTTTGTTATGGAATAAATATCGTTGGGAGTTCTGATTATTCCCTTTTCAACAAAGAGGCCAAGTATAGCAGGACCTAAGCCCTCTATATCCATGGCATCTCTTGAGCAGAAATGAATAAGCACTCTCAGAAGCTGTGCGGGACATTCGGGATTTGTGCATCTTATCGCCGCTTCTCCCTCTTCTCTGAATACCTTTGCTCCGCAGGAAGGACAGATTTCCGGCATCTCATAGGGCACTGTATCCTCTCCGTGCTCCTTTACTGAAAGCACTTCGGGAATGATCTCTCCGGCTTTTCTGATTATAACCGTATCGCCTATTCGGATATCTTTTTCCGAAATAAAATCCTGATTATGGAGAGTCGCACGGCTTACACTGGTTCCTGCAAGAGTTACAGGCTCAAAGATGCCCGTAGGAGTAAGCACACCCGTTCTGCCGACGTTTATTTCGATATCAAGGAGCTTTGTCTCCTTTTCCTCCGGCGGATATTTATAGGCAACTGCCCATTTGGGGAACTTTGCCGTGCTACCCATAGCTTCACGCTGTGAAAAATTATCTACCTTCACAACGGCTCCGTCAATATCAAAGGGCAGTTCGCCTCTGTTATTGCCTATATCCTCTATTTTTTGGAGAGCTTCAGATATTGTATCGCACTGATAATAAAATGGTACAGTTGTAAAACCAAGAGTTTTAAGATAATCAAGGGACTCCTTATGGGAATGTAGCTCTTTGCCCCTTATCTGCTGAATGTTAAAAATGAAAATCGCCAGATTTCGCTCAGCGGTTATCTTGGGATTTTTCTGTCTCAGTGAGCCTGCCGCTGCATTTCGTGGATTCTTAAAGGGCTTTTCTTCATTAAGCTCCTGCTTTTCAACAAGCTCCAGAAATACGCTCCTCGGCATATACACTTCGCCTCTTACCTCGATAAATTCAAGGTTCTCTTTAAGGCGTAAGGGGATCGATTTTATGGTTTTGAGATTGGCTGTTATATCCTCTCCCGTATTTCCGTCGCCACGGGTGGAACCACGGACGAAAACTCCGTTTTCATATTCAAGGGACACCGAAAGTCCATCTATTTTCGGCTCTACAACATACTTTACGCCGCTGTTTACATCACGTACCCTTTTATCGAAGTCCTCTACCTCTTCATGGCTGAATGCGTCCTGTAAGCTCTCCATACGAACTGTATGAACAACGGGCGCAAACATCTCGCTGGATTTTCCTCCAACCCTTTTTGTGGGAGAATTGGAATCGGCATACATAGGATACTGCTCTTCCAACGCCATAAGCTCACGCATAAGCCTGTCGTACTCATAATCCTCTATTTCCGGTTCATCCATATTATAATAACGGTTGCTGTGATAATTTATAACATCGGTAAGCTCCGCTATTTTCTTTCTTATATCCTCTGACATTTTTTACCTCTTTCAGCCGATTGTTACGGCTCATCATTAAAAAATCATTTTATTTATTATAGTATAACCGCCTGAGTTTCGCAATCATTTAAAGAGTGACAAAACAGATGATTTTATTTTTGAGTGATTGTGCCGCCCGAATCAATACCGGCATAAACAGACGGCACTTCTCCCACTATAAGGGTTTCAGCAGCACAGACAGAGGTTGTCACCGTAATCTTTCCGGCACTTCCCTTTGAAGAAATTATATGAATATCCGACGTCACTTCTATCATTATCTGATGACGTGTCTGATTTATCCCCGCCGATTCAAATTTACTTGAAAAATCCGTAATGGCGTTTCCTGAAAGAGAGGTATAAAATTTCAGAGTCGGCCCTCTCCCTGCAAAAAGCTCCATTCCTAAAATAGTTCCCAAGGGAAGCTCTATTTCTTCATTGTCTATGCCCGAGATTTTTTCCGCAATACGCAGGGAAATTTTACTTTTAAGGGTATTGATTTTTACCGGGTCTATGGACAGAGAGGTTATTTCCCCCTGAGAATTATATGTAATATTTGCAATCTTTTCATATGTTACCCCCTCTTCACTTAGCACCTCCTGCACAGCTTCATTTATAGCTGTTTCAGCAAGGTTTACGGATGCGATTTTAGCTGAATTACGCACAAGGGGTACAAGTCTTATTTCAAAAAACACGAAAGAAATCAGCAGCAAAACAGCTGTAAAAATCAGCAAGACACCTGTTTTTCGTCTTTTTCCGAATCCTTTCATACAAAATCACCGCCTTATAAAGCATTATATGAAAATAAGAAAAAGGGGTGAAATTTAAAGAAAGTTTTCCAATAAGAAATGCCGCTTAAGGCGGATTACCTTTAAAGCGGCACTAAGTAAGTTTACATTTTAAAGCTTTAATTTCATTGCTTTTTCCTGGATTTTCTCTTTACCAAAGTTCTGTTCATATATTTTGGATTGATTACAAAAATATAAAGCAGACACACTGCAATAAATATCAGACTGCCGACAAAGTACAGTTTACTGTAAAATACAAAAAGTGCAACTGCTGCCATAACAGTACAATAAAGAAGCTCAATTTTCGTATTTTTTCTAAGCTGCTCTTTATCTTTTTCATAACGTAGATTCCATGCCATCCAGGCTGAAAACAGGAAAAGGAAAATCAGTTTTATAAACATGAAAACTGAAACATACTCTTTTCCCTCTATGGAAACAGGCTGAACACAAGCGTTAAGGGCAGCAGCCTGAAGGATAATGGCAATCAAAGTAAGATTAGTACGCAGTATTATGTTTTCTTTAGGAGAGGTTTTATTTTTCGTTCCTGCAAGCTCCTCCAAAGGCACATCATAAAGGGATGAAAGAGCAATAAGATTATCAACTGACGGCGTTGTCTGATTATTTTCCCATTTGGTTACCGCCTGTCTGCTAACATCCAAAAGCTCCGCTACCTTTTCCTGCGACAAGCCTTTGCCCGATCTGTACTTTTTAAGTTTTTCACCTAATGTCATATTATCACCTCTTGCGTTCATTGTAGCAAAAGCGCTGATTTATTCAAGCAACTATTATGCAATTATCGGTTGCGGTGATAATTTTACCCATAAATTTGTTTATTCAAATGTGTCCGGGTCATGTCCTGACCAACCGAACTGCTCCATGGAGCTAATTCTATTCATATCTTCCGCTGAAATTTCAAAATCAAATACATTCGCATTCTCCGCCATTCTCGACTCGGTAACTGTTTTGGGAAGGGGCAGAACTCCGTTTTGTAGACACCAGCGAATACATATCTGAGCTATGGATTTTCCGTATTTCTCCGAAAGCTCCTGAAGAAGCTCACTTTTTGCCATTCTGCCTCTTCCGAGGGGACTCCATGCTTCTGTGAGTATATTATTTTTTCGGCAGCAATCGAGTATCTCTTTCTGCATAAATCCCGGATGAAACTCTATCTGATTTACCATAGGCGCAATTGTGCAGTTTGTAAGAAGTTCTTCAAGATGATGAACTTTAAAATTGCTTACACCGATCTCTTTTACTCTTTTTTCCTCATACAGCTTTTCGAGGGCACGCCAGGTTTCACTGTTGACCTTTGACCACTCTTCTCTGCTGCCAATATTACAGGGCCAGTGAACAAGGTATAAATCGAGATAATCGAGTCCCAGCTTTTCCATAGTCTTATCAAAAGCGGCAAGGGCTTTGTCATATCCCCTTTCCGTATTCCACACCTTACTTGTTACAAAAATCTCACTGCGGTCAATTCCGCTTTCTCTTACAGCCTTACCTACGCTCTCCTCATTGCCGTAAGCTGCTGCGGTATCAATGTGACGATATCCGCATTCTAGCGCTTCTGAAACAACTTTTACAGCGGATTCTCCGTTTTCAATAAGCCATGTGCCGAAACCTATTGACGGAATTTTAGTATCATTGCTAAGGGTAAATATCTTTAAAGCATCAGTCATTAAATTCACCTTTCTAATATACTTGCCCATATAATAAACTATTGCTTATATTTTATCTATTGGTTAATCTGTACACTACAAATAAAAAGCCTTCCCAAAGGAAGGCTTTTTATAAACATACAAAATTTATGCCATTACAAACTTCTCAGTTGTTTTAATGTTAATCTTAGCATTATCAACATTGATTACGCCAAGTGCCTTAACTGAAAGAAGAAGATCTACATTGTCTGAATATGTAGCTTCTTTAATAGCACCAGTTGACTTGTCAACTGTGCAGGTAATTGTGCTACCAGTATTTGTGCTCTTGAATGACTTAAAACTGATCGCACTAATATTCTCAACCTGAGTAAGAATATCGTTAGGAGTAAGGAAAGTCATAGCCTTACCATGTGATGTAGAAGCTACATCAACTTTACCAGTAAATGTTTCAGTTTTAATTACTATTGTAATTGTATATGTTGAACCATTATCCTTGATCTTTGCAGAAGAAACATCGGATGCGGTAAGTTTGCTGCCATATGATTTTCCGGAAACCGGGAAAACATTTGTAAGATCTGAACCCTTAGCATGCTTTGTTGTTTCGGGCTTCGGAACAAGCTGACTAGAAAGTTCTGATGCTAACTTATCAACAGCCTCTATGCCAACACTGATTTTACCAACTGTCTGGCTGAATGTTTTTGTAAGAGCAGGTTTATCTGTCTTAACCTTATTAGCTGCTTTGTTGTAATATTCAACAACCTGTGCAGTACTCCATTTAGAAACATCATTTGAGGATGTCTGAGAACCTTTTGTCTCTTCGCTCTTAGCAGTATCGGAAGTATCCTCAGAAGCAGCAGTATCGCTCTCACCGCTTGTTCCCTCATCAGATGTGTTTGTGTCATCAGCGGGAATGTTCTCTACAACTGAATTGGTATCATCAACAGGTGCTGTTGATTCAGTGTCGTCATTTCCACCACAAGCTGCCATGGAAAGAACGAGAAGTGCAGCAGCAGTAAGTGCTGCTATTTTCTTGAAATAAGCTTTCATGTCAAATTTTCTCCTTTCAAATTTGTCTTATGACTTACAGATGATAGTATAATAAACCATCGTTAAAATTTCAACATATAAATTATTAAAAAAAAGAAAAATTTTAGTTCAAACTTCATTCACAATATTTGAAGAATTACTATAAAATACAATAATATATTTATAAAAAATATTTATAAACTAGAGTTTGTTGATATAATTAATAGTTTAAAATCATAAAACAACACAAAAAGATCAGACCTTAACACCTGCTATGTAAATTACTTTAAACATCATTTAAAAGCCGAACTACATATACGTGAACAAATACATTTCCTGTTCCATTACTTATATTTCAATTCACGGTACATTATAACGCATTAACGGCTCCCTTGTGTTAAAAGGAAGCCGTTTTTTACTTTAAATATTTCGATAGTTCTATTCAGTGTAAATGAAAAACATTTGCATACTACTATATATATGTATTATTTACTGCGGAATATTAAACCTGTAACCTGTTCCCCAAACTGTTTCAATATATTTGGGATCACCGTTTATATCGCCAATCTTATCTCTGATTCTATTTATATGAACGGTAATGGTAGAAGTTTCTCCCATTGAGTCATATCCCCAGATTTTGCTGAAAAGCTCTTCCTTTGTAAACACAATATTTGGCTTTGAGGCAAGGAAATAAAGCAGATCAAATTCCTTATTTGTAAGACTTATCTCTTTTCCGCTTACTGTAACTCTTCGTGCTCCGTGGTCGATTAACATATCTCCTATTTTGAGAACTTCACTGCCTTTATTTTCGTTGGAAACAAGAGCTTCATAGCGCTGAATATGAGCCTTAACTCTTGCAACAAGCTCTGATGGGCTAAAAGGCTTAACTACGTAATCATCGCTTCCCAGACCAAAAGCTCTGATTTTATCAACATCATCTTTTCTTGCAGAAACAATGAGAATTGGTATATCCTTTGCATTTCTTAGTTTTCTGCAAATTTCAAAACCGTCCATTCCAGGAAGCATGAGGTCAATCAGCACAAGACTATAATTTGAATTTAATGCTGCTTCAAGACCGCTTGCACCATCAGATACAATATCAACGGTAAAATCGCTTGCTTCAAGATAATCTCGCTCAAGCTCTGCTATTGCGATATCATCCTCTATTATGAGTATTTTTCTTTCCAATTTAATTGGCCTCCTCGGTAAAATCATGTATCGGCAAACTAATAACTATGGTTAATCCGCCGCTTTCATTTAGCTCTGCCTTAATGTTTCCATTGTGACCGAGCACTATTCTCTTGGCTATTGCCAAACCTAAACCGCTGCCGCTCTTTGAAGAATTGCTTCTTGCCTTATCGGTACGGTAAAAGCTTTCAAAGATTTTCTCTAAATCCTCCGGTGCAACACCCGGTCCGTTATCGGAAACTGAAAAATCTACAAATTTTCCGTTACGCCTAAGTGCAACCCTAATTTTAGGATTTGGGTTTGTATTATATTTAACGGAATTCTGTACTATATTTTTTATAACTCTTGTAATTTGAAGCTTGTCCACCATTACATATGTACCCTCAGGACATGAGTTTTCATAAGTAAATTCTATTTTAGCATCCCCTGTAAACATTGGAAGATCTTTCGCTTTATTAGTAAAATACTTTGAAACATCTATCTGAGTAAAGTCGAATATGAAATTATCAGTTTCAAGCTTTGAAAGAAGGAAAAGCTCATCTACAAGCTTATCCATATCACAGGCGGTATCAAGAATAGTCTTAAGATATTTTTCTTTTTTTGCAGGTGTATCCGCTATTCCGTCAAGCAATCCTGACACGTATCCCTTTATGAGAGTAAGAGGTGAACCTAAGTCATGTGAAATTCCGGCTATAAGCTCTCTTCTGTTTTCCTCATAAACTTTTTGAATACGCTTTGATTCCTTAAGCTGTATTCTCATTCTGTCGAAATCTTCGCACAGTGCTCCGATCTCGTTATCTCCTCGGTAATCTATACTGTAATCAAGATCACCGTCGGTTATACGCTTTGTAGCAGTACTGAGTTTATATATAGGATTTACCAGATCCCTTGACATAGCATAAGACAACATAAGATTAGTGATAAGTATAATAAGCAGAGCTGCAATAGATACCGGCACAAGTATACTTACAGTAAAATCAAATATTTCATTAAGCATACCTTCATTGGTCTCACCGATAATATTATTAAGCTTATCGGCACAGTACAGTATCCTTAAATATCCTCCGCCCGGAATGGAACGACAGCTAAATAACACGCTCCCCGTTGCACCAGTATAAAATTCTGATGAATTTTTACTGAAAATCCCATACTGGTCTGCTATCTTCTTTGCATTATCTTCGTTAAAATTACCGTTAGCATATATTAAGTCATTGTTTTCAAAAACAGCAATACCTGCATCCTTCTCACCTAATCCGCTGATAAGGCTCCTTATTTTCGGATCGTTTATTGTTTCAGATGGATCTCCCTGAAGCAGATCATCCTGAATTCTGTTTACATACATCTGAAGCTGATAAACAGTGAGAAAACCTAACCCGGTTTCATAGTTTTTATTGATTTTATCACCTGTATATGTAAACATAAAACCATAAATTGCAAAGCCTACAAAACCAACTGCTAAAAATGCACACAGGCATAAAATTATTGCATTGGAAACAAAAACTCTGGTTCTAAGACCAAAACTACTGTTTTTCATATACCACACCCATCCGATAAAACATATTGCTTTAACAGGCGTTACAAGCACAATTCCACTATATTATTTGCGAAAAATGTACTATGGGTATTATATCATATTTTCACCGACCTATATGTAGAATTTTTAACTTCTTTTTTTTACAATATGCCAATTATTTTTTCAATTTCCTCACTCATATGCTCATCATTTGCCGTATTCGCAATACTCTTATAAGAATAAAATACCACCCCGCTGTAATTCAGTTCCCTGACCATATTTACCTGCCGGCTTATAATATCATTATGATTAATCCATTCATAACGTCCGGTATCTTTTTTATCACTTTCCCCTCCAGCATACTTATCTTCAAGTCCGCATTTATATAGTGCCAGCCCTGCGTAAAGTTTTACCTTTCCTCCCTTTGAAACAAGGTCCTTCCAGTCCTTTGCAGTTTTTTCAAAGGGAAGTGTTTCATTTTCAAATCCATAATAAAGCTGCGGCATAACATAATCAACATATCCGCCCTTTGTACACCAAAGCTCTAAATCTGCATATATACTGTTATAGTTCTTTTCGATGTCTCCCATTGGACTTATTCCGAAAACCATATCTGAATTTTCGCTTTTAATCTGGGAATAAATCATTCCCACCAAAGCGCTTACCTGATTGCGCCGCCACTGCGCCAATGTAAGATTTCCCCCTGACTTTTTATATTCTTCATAGTCCTTTTTATCTATTTTTTCATCATTGCCCGGATAAAAATAATCGTCCATATGTATTCCGTCAATATCATAATTTAAAAGCTCTTTTACTCCGTCTATAACAAGTTTTTTTGCCTTTTCGTTTGCAGGATTTAAAAATATTCCGCTGTCTGAAACATAAACGCTATCTGGGTCTTCCTTATACATTTTTCTCGCGGGATTATTTTCACTGAGAGTATTTATATCGTTTTTATATGACACCCGATATGGATTTATCCACCCATGGATTTGAAGATTAAGCTTTCTTGCCTCCTGTGTCATGATTTCAAGGGGATCATATCCCGGATCTTTCCCCTGCTCACCGGTGATGTATTCGCTCCAAGGGAAAAGTTCTGATTTATAAAAAGCATCGCAGAAAGGCCGTACCTGCACAAATACAGTATTGATTCCCGCCTTTTGTGATACTGTAAACATCTCACGAACCTTTTCACGGAACTGTTCAGCCGTTCCTCCCTTGCTTTCCTTCATTGAAAGCTCATAATAATTACACCAAACTCCTATAAGCTCTTTTTCATCCTTTGAAACATCTTTTTCAGAAACCGCCTCAAAAATGCTCTCATCAGTGCCTTTTACAGTAGTGTCATCATAACCTTTCTGCGGTGTACAGGCTGATGCGATGAACACAAGTACAAACAATAATGTCATGACAGAATAAATTCTTTTCATAAAAAACTCCTTTTCCCTTGACATATTAAGACCTTAATAATAGGATTATAGGCGGAGGTGTTTCTATGTCACACTTACTTGACTTTACAAGCAGACTTAAAACATTTTATGTAGCGGAAAACGTAGTTTGTCCAAAGTGCCTGCAATCAACCAATATGCATATTTTTGAAAATTATGACAGCGCCCTTATTTTAGCTTTCCCGGTAGGAAAATTCGGTACAAATTATTTTGCACTTTGCCCCGGCTGCAACAGCACTTTTATACTTACAGACAGCGAAGCTGAAAGAATCAAAGCCGGAGATTTTGAGGTCTTTAATAATCTTGAAGCACTGAAAAAGGAAGAAAACAATGTTTGAACCTTTCACCATCGGAATTTTTATTTTCATTATATATTATATATTGATTTCGATATATGGAATTGCCATAACTGTTTCCGATAAAAAACGTGCTGTAAAAGAAAAAAGAAGAATAAGCGAACATCATCTGATGATAACAGGTCTTTTGGGCGCTTCTCTTCCTATGTTCATTACAATGAAGATTATCCGCCATAAAACAAAACATCCAAAATTTATGATAGGTTTACCTGCCGAATCAGTCTTCCATATAATTTTAATTCTTTTAATTATGAATTTAATTTAAAAAGGTATTGACAAACGGAAATTATAGTGTATAATTTTGATAACGATAATCGTTATCAATTAAATCAACGGAGGTTATAAAATATGAAAAAGTTTGTTTGCAGTGTATGTGGTTATGTTTACGAAGGAACTGAGGCTCCCGAAAAGTGCCCCCAGTGCAATGCTCCCGCTTCAAAGTTTGTTGAGCAGAAGGAAGGCAGAAGCTGGGCTGCTGAGCACGTTGTAGGCGTTGCACAGGGCGTTTCAGAGGATATCCTTGAGGATCTCAGAGCTAACTTCACAGGCGAGTGCACAGAGGTTGGTATGTACCTTGCAATGGCAAGAGTTGCTCACAGAGAAGGTTATCCCGAAATCGGTCTCTACTGGGAAAAGGCTGCTTACGAAGAGGCAGAGCATGCTGCTAAATTCGCTGAGCTTCTCGGTGAGGTTGTAACAGACAGCACAAAGAAGAACCTTGAGATGAGAGTTGAAGCTGAAAACGGCGCAACGGCAGGTAAGTTTGACCTTGCAAAGCGTGCTAAGGCTGCTAACCTTGACGCTATCCATGATACAGTTCATGAGATGGCAAGAGACGAGGCTCGTCACGGCAAGGCTTTCGAGGGACTTCTCAACAGATACTTCGGTAAATAATCAACTTTAAAAGTCATAAAGGGTGTGCTGATTTCAGCGCGCCCTTATTTTTTAAAGGAAGTGTTTTTTTGAAAATATTTCTGCGTTTTCTTGTTTTAGGATTGATTGCCGCATCTCTTATCACTCTGTTTTTCAGCCGCTGTAAACTCAGAAAAGGTCATGGTACAGGCGATGTTGTTATTATCTCAGGGGCTGACGGTCCTACTGCCATTATAATAAAATAAGTATCACCGAAATGCATCAGATGAATTTTCGGCAGATGTTTAGACAATAAAAACAAGACATCTGTTAAAAACAGATGTCTTGTTTCATTCAATTTATTTTAAGGTATGAGAAAAGTAAAAAAACTCCTCATACCTTCTTATTTTTTATCATTCAAACGGTAATCTACTAACATTTCTATCATTTTATAATCAGAATCTGTTAACTGTGAAATCTTATTTGTTAAAGTATTGAAATCATCATCTGTACGTTTGCCCGTCAATATATAATCAGTGCTTGTTTTGAGTATATTACACAACTTTAAGAGATTGTCAATTTTTATAGCCTTATTTCCTCTCTCGATGTTGGAAATCATTTGGATAGATACATTCATACGTTCTGCAATTTGCTCTTGGGTTAATTTCAATTCTTTTCGCCGTTCGACAATGCGTATACCAATTTCTTTCAAAGCCTCTGTTTTCATATACTCACCACCTATCCTATGGTTTTAGTATATGGCTTTTTAGGTTAATTTATAAGCATCTTAAGGTTTACAATATTAATCTTCAGATGTATAATGATAGAAATCATATCTGAAGAGAGGTTTTTATAATGGGATATTTTAAGTTAGGAAAGTTTCTCAGTAATGTATTTGAAAAGTTGTTTTCTGATGATGAAGATCCTTATTTTTTAGAAAATGTACCGCAATTTTGCAGACAGTGCGAATTGTTGGGTATTTGCAGAGACGAAAACAACAATTGGAAATGTCGGCATGGCTGTATGGTAATAAGCGATGACCGAAAAAAATATAGAAGAAAATAAAAACTCGTTCGCAATACTATAAGCGTCTTTTGTGCAAGTCAAAGATATTAATACTCATAAGCATTAAAAAAGCCGCAGCAGAATAAATTTGCTGCGGTATTTTTAATGGATTTACGGCAAAATAAACATTTTAACTTGAATATTTATCATCATTATGGTATTTTTGTTATAAGAAAATATATTTGGGAGGCTAAGCTATGGCTTCAGATAAAGCTTTATCCTCCGCCGTCAAATCCACAAAGCTCGGCGGAAAAATCTGGTTTAATGGAATACTTTTCGGTTTGGTAGGACAGATTGCATGGATGGTCGAAAATATGTATTTTGCCACCTTTGCTCAGAATATTTTTGAGGACACCTCAAAATACGGAAACCTCTACTACATTGCCACAACTCTTATGGTTATCTTCTCAGCCATAACCGCCACTGTCACTACAATTTTTGCCGGAGGTCTATGCGATAAAAGCGGCAAAAGAAAACCCTTCATTTCAATCGGCTACATACTCTGGGGTCTGACAATTATTATGTTTTCGGCTGTACCCACTGACTTTTCCCCGGAAAAAGGCGCAGCAGTTGTAGCTATCCTTGTAATTTTTGACTGCATTATGACCGTTGCCGGTTCAACCGCTAACGACGCTGCTTTCAACGCCTGGGTAACCGACGTAACCGATGTTTCAAACCGTGGTAAAATGAACACCATTCTGTCGATCCTTTCGGTGTTTGCAATGGTTGTAACTCTCGTAATAGCCATGTTCACTTTTGATAAAGGCAATTATAACGGATTTTTCTACATTCTCGGTATCATCCCAATTATTGCAGGTATTCTTTCACTGTTCCTTCTTAAAGATTCTGCAAAAATTACAAAAACTCAAAGCTCGGATTATCTCAAGTCCACTTTCTACGGATTCAGAAAAAACATCATCAGAGAAAACAAGATGCTCTATGTCACCCTCGCCTGCTACTGCCTGATAGGAATATCTCAGCAGGTATTTATGTCATATCTCATTAATTTCGTAGTTAAAACTCTCGGAATCACCGATTATCTTATCCCCTTAGCCATAGTCATTATCGGCTCTTCGGCCGTCACAGCAGTTTTAGGAATCCTTTTTGACAAGTTCGGCAGAAAGAGCTTTTTCCTGCCCATTTTATTCATAATCGTAGCCGGTACATTTATCATCTATCTTATGAAGTTTATGCCCTCTTCGGTATATCTTCCCCTGCTCTACATCGGCGGAATTATGATGCTCGGCGGTATGCTTTCCATGATAGGTGCACTTAACAGCACTTTTCAGGACTACATTCCAAAAGGCACAGAAGGTCGTTTCCAGGGCGTCAGAATGTGCTTTACGGTTATGGTTCCCATGATTATTGGACCCATCATTACCCTTGCCATAGGCATCAATTCCTTTAATCCCCTTGATCCTGTAGCTGCAAAGCCGCCCTTTGAAATTTTCCTTGCTTCCTCTGTCATTGCACTTATTGCCTTTATCCCCATGTTCTTTGTCAGAAAGGATGCCGACAGACTCAGGAAAAATCTTCTTAGCAAACGAAACGAAAACAAATAATCGCACATATTCAAAAACGCTCCCGATATATTCTATCGAGAGCGTTTTATATCCGATTGCAGCTCAAATTTAAGGAGGCAAAAACGTGAAAGCCAAGGTTTTCGCAATACTTGCAGCAGTTTTCTACGCAGTTAATATACCTCTTTCAAAGCTTCTGCTTACAAAGTCAGAACCTACCATGCTGGCAGCATTTTTATATCTGGGAGCCGGAACAGGTATGGTCATATATTTGGCTTTAAAAAAGTCACAGGAAAAAGCGACAAAAAGGAACCTCTTACACGCAAAGATTTCCCCTATGTTTTCGCTATGGTAATTCTCGATATCGCTGCACCGATTCTTTTAATGCTTGGCGTTTCGAGAACAACATCTTCCAACGCATCGCTTTTAAACAATTTTGAAATTGTAGCCACAAGTCTGATTGCTCTTATTATCTTTAAAGAATTCATTTCAAAAAAACTCTGGACTGCTATTATTCTTGTAACAACTGCAAGCGTCATACTTAGCCTTGACAGCAAATCCGGAGCTTTCACATTCAACGAAGGCTCTATCCTTATACTTGCAGCCTGTACATGCTGGGGATTTGAAAACAACTGCACTAAAATGATAAGCAGCAAAAGCTCTGAAGAAATAGTGGCAATAAAGGGTTGCTTCTCGGGAATCGGAAGTCTTATTATCGCCTCAATTATAGGAGAAAAAATACCTGCTCTTAGCTTAATTGCCGCCATTATGATACTTGGATTTGTCTCTTACGGATTAAGTATCAATTTTTACATAATGGCTCAGAAAGATTTGGGTGCAGCCAAAACAAGCGCATATTATTCAATAGTGCCCTTTTTGGGAGTAATATTCAGCATGATATTAATAGGCGAACAGCCGTCACTACAGTTTTACATCGCACTTTTAATTATGATTGCCGGAACCGTACTTATTGTAAAAGATACAATCGAGCTTCAGCATACCCATATGCACACACATATTCACTGCCACGAGCACAGCCACGGAAATATAGTTCACACTCATCCCCATGAACACACCCACAGTCACATACACACTCACGACGCTGACCATGAAAACCACAAACACAGCCACGATTTTAACGACAATCACATCCACAGCCATTCCGCCATATAGCCAATATTTTTTCAACATAATAAAGCATCTGCTAATGACCGCAATGGCCGATAACAGATGCTTTTATTTTAATGGTTATAAAAATAAGATTGAGCGTTAAACAAAATGATACCTTTTATTTACACACCCAAAACATAGAATCCTATATAATCTGTTCCGGATTTAAGCCACCTGAGCAAAATTTCATATTCCTGCGGCTTTTCTTTCTCTATGCGATTCATAATAAGATCTGCTTTTTCCCGTGAATAGAAATTTATTCCATATAAATCCATATTGCCGCTTTTACAGTTGTTGTAAACTCCTCCGGTAATAATGTCTTTATATCGCTCATAGAACAAATTCATATCATCGCCGGAAACATAAAGAGAATCATTTTCCCAATGAGAAACTTCTTTTACAGAAATGATTTTTTCGAGTTTTGTGCTTTCAGGCAATTTGCAGTGCTGAATTTCTATAAAATTAGATCCGCCAAAATTTCTTCTTTCTTCCTGACTCTTGAACATATGAAACAGCAAAAAACCATCTCCTTTATATTATTTCTTTTTTATTATACCGTTTTAACTGAGTCATGTATATAAATAATATCAAAAAGCCGCAATCTTTAAATAAGATTGCGGCTTTTACTATGGGAAGCGTTGACAAAACAGATACCCGCTATAAACACAAGCAAAAAGCAAAATAAAAACTGAGTCCAAAACGCAAATTGCCTCCAGACTCAGTCTGGCGAGAAATGTTGACAAAATAGCTGTCCATTGCAAATGTGGGCATCTTTGCTGTAAAAAAGAAAAACTGCGGTGCGCAAATGCTCACCGCAGGTGTGGCGGAGAGCAAGGGATTCGAACCCTCGAAGCCGTTTTAGCGACTTACACGATTTCCAATCGTGCTCCTTCGACCAGCTCGGACAACTCTCCATATGCTTTCAGTCAAGCGACGCTCTATATTATAATTTATTGTCCTGAAAAAATCAAGTATATTTTTAAAGTTTTTGCTTTAAACAGTAATAAAATCATATTTCATAAAGTATTCCGCTGTCTTATTCCTTTGACTCACCAAATTTACTCTTTTTCATACTATATAAAAGGGACTTGCCCAAATGTACAAAAGGAGTTGAAACCATGGAAAACTTTGATAATTTCTTTAATCCCTATTTTTCGGGACTCAATAGCGCCGACAGTGACGACAACTGTGAAGAAAGTTACAGACCTACTTCTCCGCTGCCGAAAAATCCTGTTCCCGCAATGGCATATATACCTTTCCAGCAGTTTTCTCAGCCTTATTCATCACAGGAAGGCTTTAAAAAGGGAACACTCTTCCCCTGTCTGGACAAACCTTTCTTGGGTGAAGGAGGATGCGGTATATGACTGACAGAGAAGCACTTTTGAAAAAGCTGAGCATCGCTCAGTTCGCTGCATGGGAACTGCACATTTTTCTCAACACTCATCCTGACTGTCCCGAAGCGGTAAAAAAATTTAAAAAATATACAAATGAAGCACGGGCTCTTACAGAAGAATATGAAAGCCAGTACGGACCTTTATCCTCTGAGCAGAGCGACGGTTCCTCATGGCTCAAAGACCCGTGGCCCTGGGAAAACGTTGGAGGTGCAAACTAAATGTGGAATTATGAGAAAAAGCTTCAGTACCCTGTAAACATTAAAACGCCCAATCCTGTTTATGCAAAAATAATCATGACCCAGTACGGCGGTCCCGACGGAGAGCTGGGTGCTTCCCTGAGATATCTCAGTCAGCGCTTTTCAATGCCTTACGCCGAGCTTAAGGGACTGCTTACGGATATAGGAACAGAAGAGGCGGAAATGTTCCTTTCAGGGGCTAACGCTTTTTTTGACGCTTTTGCAACCGTATAGCTCCATTTAATAGGAAGTAAGTTTAAATATACATCAATGTTATCCTTATCGTTGACCACCATCTTATCTAATATGTGCTTATAGAACTCGTCATCGTATTCCACGCCGTCGACAATCTCATTTATGGCATCGCTGATTTCCTGAACAAGCTCCTGTTGCTGCCTAATCATAGTTTGCTGTTTGTCGAAGCTGTCGATAACTGATTGAAGCTCCTTGATTTCATTATCACATTTTGACCGTGCCGCACTAAATTCTTCTTTGGTTATATCTCCAGACATATAAATATCAATGAGCTTTGTACGTTTATCCTGGGTAGTTTGGATTTTCGCTTTCAGTTTTTCGACATCCGTTCCTGCGGTGTCCATAGAGATAATAGATTGAATAATGGAAATGAGATTTTTTATGATTTTCGTCTGCTTGAGTTTCAATTCCTTTGTTACAAGGAACATAATATGTGTCGCATCTTCATTGCGAATACTTACACCTGTGCAGCCGACTTGGTTTCCCGCATTATCAACGTGAGGACTGCCGTGCTTGGCGGCTTCATTGCATCTCCAAGCCTTATAGCAGCTACCGTCTTTTCTTGTTTTATACCTTGCCACATAGCTTGAGCCGCAGCATCCGCATTTGATTTTACCAGAGAACGGATAGCGATTGCTGTACTTCGCCTTACCTTCTTGTGAAAGAGAACGCTCATCTAAAATGCGGTTTGCTTCTTCAAACAACTCACGTGATATAATAGGTTCGTGATGATCTTTGATAATTATAAATTCCTCTTGACCTCGATTATATTTCTTTTCGTGGGAGAGGAAATCCGGCGTATAGGTTTTTTTCTGAACCAAATCACCGCAGTATTTTTCATTGCGAATAATACGGAGAATGACTGTGTTCTGCCAGTTCTTAACACGCATAGGTCTGATACCTTCTTCACAAAGCTCACGGGCGATGACGTGCGTTCCTTTGCCCTCATTCACGAACTTTTGAAAGATAAGGCGTACAATCTTTGCTCCTTCTTCATTGATAGTCATTTTACCGTTTTCAACATCGTAACCGAGCATACTTCTGCCGAACACAACGCCTTGCTCCATTTGCCTTTTTTGTCCCCATTTTACACGTTCAGAAGTCTTGCGGCTTTCTTCCTGTGCAATCGAGGACATTATCGCAAGTCGAAGCTCCGCATCGCCGTCTAAAGTGTTGATATTGTCGTTCATAAAGATAACACCGACACCGTGTTTTTTGAGGTCACGGGTGTAATATATACTATCGAGAGTATTTCTCGCAAAACGGGAAATCTCTTTCGTAATAATCAAGTCAAAATCGCCATTCTTAGCGCAGGCTATCATTCGGTTAAATTCTTTGCGCTTTTTTGTGTTTGTACCAGAGATTCCTTCATCGGCAAAAATCTCATACAGTTCCCAATCCGGATTACGCTCAATATACTGTTTGAAATATCGCTGTTGACTTTCAAATGAATTTGCTTGGTCTTCATTATCTGTGGAAACCCGGCAATACGCAGCTACACGCTTTCGGGTATCTATCATCTTCCGCTCTTCGTTTAAGCGCTCATACTTGTTCATAGAAAAACTCCTTTCTCAGCAAACTCCGTTTACCGTACTTTATTATAGAAAAATTACTGAGAGGTGTCGAATGTGTAAATCTTTAATTCTAACACTTTAATATGTAAAAACGCCAAGCAATCAAGCTCGGCGTTCATTCTTTTGACTTTGCATGTATTGATTTTCGAGTATAGTCAAACAGCGTTCACGCTGAGATCCCGTAAGTAAATTCCTTTTTTCAAGTGAAAAAAGGATTGACTTCTGAACATTCAATAAAAACTTTGCGTGTTCCCGTTCGTTTAATTGTGGGACGGGATCGCCAACATATAAAAACTCTCTATGTTTCAGCTGTCAGCACCTCCCTCGTTCTCAATATATGAACCATTGCTTGTACCGTATACCGAGAGGGTCAGTCCTTCTTATCAAGTCCCAGACTAATTAAAAGTGACTTGTCAGCTCCAATAATTTGTTGGCTGTCAATTATTCCGATATGCTCTTTCAGTCGTCTCTTATCAATCGTGCGCAGCTGCTCAAATAGAATAATAGAATTCGCAGGAAGCCCCTCAACTTCGCCTAAATAAAAGTGTGTAGGTAATTTCTTCTTTGTAAGTACTCGGCTCGTAATGGCGGCAATAATGACTGTAGGACTATGCTTGTTGCCTATATCATTGGAGATGACAAGTACTGGTCGTGTTCCTCCTTGCTCTGAGCCGATAACAGGATTTAAATCTGCGTAGTAAATGTCGCCACGCTTAATTGTTCTATCCACTATGTTTAACCTCCTATCTGGATTTAGGCAGATAAGTTCCGCCTATGTAGTCAGCCAAACACAAGGAAGTTTTTAAGGTCGGGAGAGCATAAACAATTCTCTGTTTCCATAGACCACCTTGCATTTGGCTTTATGATAGAAGCATCTCTATTTGTCCTCGACACCCCGAAGATGCAAGTGCGTTTCACGCAGGGAAGTCGCCAAACGGTCAGCAGCGAACTGACACCACGGGAGTTCCACCCCAACTGACGGTCTGCCAGAGCCGCCCTCATTGCCTGCGACGGTTTTATCACGCTCGGACTGTGACTGGACGGGAGTATCATTATCCTCTTTGTGGATTACTGCGAAATCGGGAGCTGCCCGATATTTTGAGTAGGTAGTTATCGCTCTCTGCCTTGCGGCAGGTCTTGGCGTACCTCTCGACACGCTAATGCTTATTGCAAGCACAAAGAGAAAGTATTTGGCGAATGATTATTCGGTTGTCAAGGAACAATCCTGTTTTCGCCACACAAAGGAAAACAGGTGAAAGGGTTTTGATACCCCATCACCTGTTTGCTCACTGAAAAAGGATTGGTGTAGTGTGAATTTTAAAATATTCCAAAATCTTTTTTCAGCTTCTCAATAGCAATATCGACACTAAACTTGACTGCTCTTTTCGTACAGCCCTCTAAGGCTGCAATCTGCTCATAGGTCATTTCACCGAAAAAGTACAGTAACAGTCTACGCCGCTGTACTTCGGGCAATTTTGCTATTGCCTTATGTAACAGCTCGTATTCTATATTCCTTGATACTTCTTCCTCAACGCTTTCTGGTTTGCAGAATGCACGGTCATTTAAAGATGCATCAGTCAGTTCAGAGTGTTCAATATGCCTGCTTAGCTTATTGAGATGTGATATATCTTCAAGCTCAAAACGGTTAAACAACCCATACAGCACCTCATCAATCTCAATGGTCTGCAATTCACCTCGACTATCCTTAAAGGAGAGGTAATAATGTCCGTCTGATATAATCAAGGTGTATGGATTGTACTTGTCTTTTTTACGATTTGGATGTTTTCCATCCATTGTCTGTTCCTCCTATCAATCTGAAATTTGAAAAGTTCAGATTGATAGGGCGGCGAACGACAACCAACGCCAGATACGGGCTTGTCCTGCGTTCCAACAAAAATAGGCACAAAAATCCGCAAAGATTTTGTAATCTAAGCGGACATAGGAATATTCAATTCTATGATATAGAGATATAATATCTACTTGTTGGATATAAAGCTGCCACGAATACACACGGATTTTTTTAACAGGCTATCCTCGTTAACCGGTGAAACCTTATATGTAGTTGCTGCTTCTAACAAGCAGCAGTGTGGTCATTTCAGACCAACACATAAAAATCCCTCCAAACCTGAAAACGGGTTTAGAGGGTCAATTTTTGTCTGAGCGTGACAAAACAGCCCACTCAAAACACCGTTTTTTTATTTGGTGGGCTTGTTTAAGCTATTACATGTTAGAAATTCTATGCATCCGACTCTTTCAGCGAATTTGAATAGTGAATTAAAAATTCGTTTGCTTCATTTTTAGAAAAAACCAAACTCTGCATATTTCTGAGATATGAACAACATAGCATTTTGGCTGTTTCCTCTCGCTGCTGGAAGATATATTGCATGTTTGAAATTACATAGTAATGTCCATTTGTATCAGACGTAGTCAACCCGGAATTATTGACAAGCTTATATGCCTTCATTACGTTGTTGGAACTAACATGTAACAATTTTGCCATTTCATGAACAGAGGGCAGTTTTTCTCCCGCAGAAAGCTGTTTGCTCAAAATTGCATACTCGATTTTTTGAATGAGTTGCAAATAGATTGGCTCCACATCGTGGAACGCCCATTCACTATAATTCATATTTTTCTCCTTTTTCACACCAATAAATAATGCGGTCTGTAATAGACCAAATTAAATAGATTAGTGTTGCAAGTATGCCTACGGGTATCAGCAACAAACACATAATGGCCAAGCTGATACCCAATACTGCATACCGAAAATATGTCTTTGCTTTCTTAATTCTGCACATCTTTAACTGTTAATTCGAGATTTCCGTTGAAATTATCACCTCTGAGCACAATATAGTTATCTCCTGAGCTGAGTTTGAATTTATAAGTGTCGTCTGCACTTTCTTTGCAAATGATATGTTCTTCTCCCGCACTCAACCAATAGAGGGTAGCTTTTCCAGATGTAATTTTTAGCGAATAAGTTACTTCCAAATTACTTCCGTTATACCTTTCTAAAGCTGTACCGCCGAAAATAAACTCCTCACCGTTAAATCCATCATACGAAGCTGTGTAACTACCTGTATATTGGTCAATGTCATTTTCCCTTTCACCTTGAAGGTTTTCATCTTTTGTAACGGCGTGTTTGCTGAATGACTCCAACCAATTATTGAATCCGTCAACCAGATTGTCTTTCAAATTTCCTTCATCGTGATTAGAGCTACAGCCTACAAAACAAAGTATCATGCAAACTGCCAAAAATAAGGCAACAAGTGATTTTATCTTTTTCATTTCAAATCTCCCCGTTTAAGAAAATTTCGTAACAGCCATCAAAATGAAAGCGCATACACCAAATATGGCATAAAGACTATTTACCACCAAATCAACTTTCATCAGGTTGTTCTGTACTTTAGCTTTCACATAAGAAACAATGGTAAAAATTCCACTGAATATCATAAATGCTGCATAGCAAGAAATCATAATTTCTGCAACAGGCGACTCCAATGCCCAATCAAAAGCTCGTAAAGGTAGGATAGTCCACGGGACAAAAAGCATAATGGTACTGATAGCGGTCAAAATCTTATTTTTCATAATAGTTTTATCTCCTTTCTGCCTGCCCAAAACGGAAACAGGAAATGCACAAACAAACAATGGTGATGGCGATTGCTACAGGTATCCACGGGAAAAACTCTACTTGTGAAGTTGTGAGGTTTGTTGCAAGTTTTCCGTATTCTGAAGTGATAACGAAAAACGGATACGACATTGGGTACGCAAACCACGCTTTTGTGTTAATCATCAGAACTGACGGCACAATGGAAGCTAATCCGATGCCGATGGAAAAAATCGGAGTTTGAATACATACTGCAAGCAACCAGAAAAACGCCAACATTGGTATGGTCAAAACGGCTATAAAACCAACCTCTTTAAAAACGAATAGCGGGGACAAAATAAAATTGTAATCCTGCGTCCCTGTTACGATGGCAGCACTAATGTAGTACATTCCAACCATCATCAAAATCTGCGATGCGGCTAAAGCAAGCAACACGACAAATTTTGCCAAACAAAGTTTTACCGTGCTGATAGGCAAAGCAAGCATTTTTAAGATACCCTTATTTGTTCTTTCTGTTTGGCTTAAAAGAACAGTACCGACTACCATACTTGCAGGAAACATAAACCAAGCCATTCCCATAAAGCCCTGAATGAAAAAATTGTTTTCTGGAGAAATCCCCTCGGCTTGCATATTAAAATTCATTTCAGCATTGAGGATTGACGGTATCCAAAGAATAACCGTTGCAGCAAACAATATGAGGAATATCTTTGAGCGTTTTATTTTCTTGAACTCAACGCCGACGAGAGATAAAAAACTCATTCAAACAACCTCCTAACCTTTATAAATACAAACTCTGCAATACCGATAACAACGACTTCAATAATCGCCGCATAAACATAGTGCATTGCCTGTGCCATTTCCGTATTCACAAAGACTTGAAATGGAGTGGCAAAGGGGAAAAGAGAAAGAACGAAGTTATCCGTTGGCAGCATTGTTGCGGTAAACACGCATACAACGCCAATTCCCAGAGATACCCACATATTTTTACAAGCCGATGAAATCAACAGAGATAGCAGCACACACGGTAGCATCAGCAAGAATGAATAACCAAAGTTCTTACCCAATTCCAACAAGAAATTGTTTCCTAATTCAAACCAATGTGAAACGCAAAATGTAATGGAAGCTGCTTCTATTGCAAGTACAACAACACACATTAGAGAAGTTAAGATAAACTTACCTAAAAAAATAGTGCTTTCTCGGATAGGCAATGACTTCATTTTTTGCATTGCATTATCGGCAAACTCTGTATGATACAACAGACAGCTTCCTGCAACAATAAGCAGGATATTAAGCATTGCAATCATTTGCCAATTTGCTCCCATCAGTATTTGCATCGGCGATGTTGGCTGTCCGATATATATTTCGGAACGGACAGCCATATTGATAATCGGAACAGCCCCCGCCAAAACACCTCCGCATAAAAACGCAGGGGTAAATCCCGTTCTTTTCGCTTTCTTACATTCCAAAGATAAACTCATTTCGCCACTCCTCTCTGGCGATTATCGGCGTCAATCAAAGCAAGGAATGTATCTTCCAAATTGTCAGTAGGATATCCTTGTGCGGCAGCACCGTTTCTAAGCTGTTCAAGTGTTCCTTCAAATAACAGGTGACCGTGATTTAAAATTCCGATAGTGTCCGCCATCAGTTCAACTTCTGACAGCAGATGCGACGATACTAAAACCGTACAGTCAAACTTTTCAGGCAGAGAACGAATAAGCGTTCTTATCTCGTGAATACCGACAGGGTCAAGTCCATTTGTCGGCTCGTCCAAAATCAAAATTGGCGGTTTTCCAATTAAAGCGCTTGCAAGTCCTAATCTCTGTTTCATACCAAGAGAATATTTTTTTGCAAGTCGCTTTTTGAACTGCGTAAGCCCTACTATTTCAAGTGCTTCGGAAACGGCAGACTTTGGCATTCCCAATATCTTACGGATAATTTCCAAGTTTTCTTCACCGCTTAAATTACCGTAAAAAGCAGGGGCTTCAATAAATGATCCAACTTCTTTTAAAATTTCAACCCTCGCTTCAGGATACGTTTTCCCATCAATGGTAAACGAGCCGCTTGTAGGTTTTGTAAGTCCCAAAAACATTTTCATTGTAGTGGATTTTCCTGCTCCGTTCGGGCCTAGGAATCCATATACAGATCCTTTTGGAATATGCAGATTCACATTTGATACGGCTGTAAAATCAGCGTAAGATTTTGTCAAATTTTGAGTTTCAATGATATTCATAATATTTTGCTCCTTTCTCTTCATTGCAAGTTTATTCTAACTTGCAAACCTTGTGCCAACCTTCTCCCTACCTTACATTTACCTTACTTTTTGTTCGCACTTTATAAAAAGGCGTATTTGTATGCTATAATGATAAACAACAAGGAGGCAATAAAATGAGTTTTGACTTTTTAAAGCAAAAACGCATTTTGCTCGTCGATGATGAGCAGGAGCTTTTAGATATGGTTTCTTCTATTTTTGCAGATGAGGGATTTTGCAATCTCAAAACAGCAAAAACGGTTAAAGAAGCACTTAGTACATCAGAGACATTTCAGCCAGAGCTTGCAATTCTTGATGTAATGCTGCCTGATGGTGATGGTTTTGACCTTATGAAACAATTAAAAAACAAGTCTGACTATCCTGTTTTGTTTTTGACCGCTCGTGGAGAGGACGATGACAAATTCCGTGGCTTTGGACTCGGAGCTGACGATTATATTGTTAAACCGTTCTTACCAAAAGAGCTTATCTATCGTGTAAACGCAATTCTTCGCAGAAGCTACAAGGGCGAAAATCCAATTGTTAAATTATCGGGCAGCGAGATAGATTTTGACCGTGCTGAAGTTATTAAAAACGGAGAACATATTGCTCTCACGGCAAAGGAACACGATATACTGGCCGCATTATACCGAAATGCAGGACGAATTGTTACAATTGACGCTTTATGTGAAGCTGCTTGGGGTGACAATCCATATGGGTATGAAAATTCTCTAATGGCGCACATTCGTCGCATTCGTGAAAAAATTGAAATCAGCCCTTCACAGCCCGTTTCTCTGATAACGATTAAGGGATTAGGATATAAGCTTATCGTGGAGGACAAATAATATGAAAAGCATACCAAAGTTAATTAAACGCTTTGTAGGCATTTTAATGTTAGGTTCGTTTTTAATACTTATTACAAATTTCATCATCTTGGCAATCATAGCTGCCACACAAGCACCGAACGGCTATCCGTGGGAAACAGCAGAACAAGCCGCCGAAAGTATTGAAGAATCAGAACAAGGCTATATGATGCCTGATAAAATGATTGAAGAACTGAATGCTCAAAACGCATGGGCTGTTTACATTGATAACGAAACAGGAGAATGTGTCTGGCACTCGGACAATCTTCCTGATACAGTCCCTTTGGAATATACTGTTTCCGATATAGCTAATCTCACCCGTGGATATATTGACGGATACCCGACTTTTACGGGAGAAAGTGAAAACGGACTGATGATTCTTGGCTATCCCAAAGATAGCTATTGGAAACATATGTGGCCGAGTTGGGATTATCAATTTATTGCCAACTTACCCAAAACAGTTCTCATTGTTTTAGCTTTAAATATTCTAATTATTTTTCTTATTTATATTGCAGCGAACGCTAAATTGCTCAAGTCTGTAAAACCTATTACAGACGGCATTCAAGCGTTGCCCACAGGACAGCCCGTTGCACTTAAAGAAAAAGGTGTACTCTCAGAAATATCTGCAAACATCAATCGAACTTCTGAAGTATTGCAAAGTCAAAATTATCAAATTAAGAAAAAAGAAACAGCAAGAGCTAATTGGATTGCAGGAGTATCACACGATATACGTACACCTCTTTCAATGGTAATGGGATATGCAAGTCAATTGGAAAGCAACAAACAATTACCAGAGGAAGATCGGCAAAAAGCTGCGGTTATCGTTAAGCAGAGCCAACGAATGAAAAACCTTATAAACGACCTTAACCTTGCCTCAAAGTTAGAATATAATATGCAGCCAACTCATATTGAGCAGGTTAATGTTATTTCTGCTGTTCGGCAAGTAGTGGTAGATTTCATCAATTTGGATATTGGCGGTAAATATCCTATTGAGTGGCTCACCGATAGCAACTTAAATACACTTATAATAAATGCAGATAAAGATTTGATAAAAAGAGCCGTCAGTAATTTGATACAAAACAGCATAAATCATAATGCAGATGGCTGCATTATTTATGTCGCTGTTAAAGAGTGCAACAGAAACTGCAATATTGTTGTTTCAGATAACGGGGTCGGAGCTACGGACGAACAAATCGACAAACTGAATAATTCCCCTCACTATATGGTCTGTGATGAAAATACATCAGAGCAATGCCACGGCTTAGGATTACTTATTGTTAAACAAATCGCTGCTGCTCACAAAGGAACAGTAGAAATAAGACATAGCAAATATGGTGGACTTGAAGTCGAAATATGTTTGCCCATATAGTCAATTTAATTTCAATACAAAATATAAAGAGCCGATGATCTGTGAGATAGCTCACAAATTCATCGGCTCTGCGTCTTTGCGTCTGGCTCTTTGATGACAGTTATTTGTAACTCTTTGACGCTAATTAAAGTTTCCTGTTTACATTTCGGACAGTAGAGGGGAAAATTCTTTAACTTTGTATCTTCCCGTATCTGTAACCTTGTTTTGCTGCCACAAACGGGGCATAGTACCCATTCTGCTGTTTTTACCATATTTTCACCATTTGCTTCAATTATTTCTTTTTCTAATCGGATGCCTTATGATGGTTTTCCACTTTTCAGGGGCAACCTTTCGTGCGTCAGACATATAAATTTCGTGATGTAGCCGAGTATCGCTTATATCATTGATATATCCGTTCTCGTTTATAAACTTATCCATAACAGCAACGGTCGCAGGCTCATTATCAAACGACCCGATGTGCATAATCTGCACACATAACCCCTCCTCGATTGTTAGAAACTCCGCAGGGGAACAATCTAACTTTTTCTTTTTTGTTGCTGTTTCAACCGCCCAATCAAAATCTTTTTTTGTAACAAAATCAGGCAGACGAATAACGGAAATCCAATTAAAGGTATCTTTATTTGCATAATCTATGCTATGGCAACTATTCTGCCACCAAAATCCTTCAAGAGGGGGAACAACATACTCATAAAACCCCTCTATTTTATGCTCAGTCTTATAGCTCATTTTCAATGTATATGCGACTGCGTATAGCACAGCTATTGCTTTCTGATAATCTCCACCATCTTCATTTGGGTTACCTTGTCCCCGTACCGCTATATAATTTGCCGTTGGAACAATCACAATTTCTGGTTTGCTCTTTGGCATATAAAGCTCCTTGTATTCTTTCTTAAAATCAAAAGCCATCTATTTAACCTCACTTTCTCAAAAATATATTTATCTCGTTTCCAAATCCCAAAGGCTAAGTTGCTTACCTATATCTTTCTCCTCAAAAGTACGCAAATAGTTAAAAATCTGCTCGTTGTTATGGACTATTCCATACTGTTCGCACTTTTTATGAAACAAGTGCATTAAATTTGTATTGTTCGGACTGGCAATTATATATTGATTTCCGTATCGTTCAATGTATTTTTCCTTTAATCGTGGGTATAAACGGTCTAATTGTTTATAAAAGTATTCTCTGTTCCCTTCACGAAGTGTCAGACCCATTCCAAAACAAATAATGCCATATACCTTTGCTTCAATACACATATCCAAAATGCCAGAGATGTTTTCTTCCGTATCATTGATAAATGGCAAAATTGGAGTCATCCACACAACAGTAGGTATTCCTGCATCTCGCATCTGTTTCAAAACTTCAAAGCGTTCGGCTGTTGTGCTGACATTTGGCTCAATTTTTCTACATACTTCTTCATCATAGGTCGTTAGGGTCATTTGAACGACACACTTTGTTTTTTCATTTATCTTCTTTAACAGGTCTATATCACGCATTATACGGTTTGACTTGGTTATTACTGTAAAACCGCAACCATATTCATATATTAACGAAAGCGCCTTTCTAACATATCCGATTTCCAATTCTAATGGAATGTAAGGGTCGGTCATAGAGCCTGTCCCTATCATACATTTTTTCCGTTTTCGTTTAAGAGCATTTTCTAAGAGAGGAATAGCATTCTCTTTAATTTCAATATCCTCAAAATCGTGTTCCATATGGTAACAGTTACTTCTGGAGTCACAATAGATGCACCCGTGAGAGCAACCACGATATAAATTCATTCCATTTTTTGCTGACAAGATACCTTTTGCGGTCACATAGTGCATATTATTGTTCCTTTCCAATTCGCTATTTAGCAGTACAATTTTTCCTGTGTGCTTTTAGTTTTTTCATAGCCCAGTCATAATGACTTGCTGTAACACTAATAAAATATGACCCCAAAGTACTTCCGCCACCCCATTTATATACGCCTTTAGAAAACAGTTCTTCATTTGAAAAGTGTTCCATTAGCTGCATAACTTCGCTGTGTGATTTTTGAAGCATACTTTTTGCTTCTTCCAAAGTTGTTTTTTGATGTTTATTCCAAAACTCAACATTCATTTCACCATAGGTTTTCCAATTATATGGTGCAGGAATAAAGGTAGTATTATTACCCCCTCTATTTGATTGCACCCAATTAAGTAATAACTGATGCCATTCATAAAGATGAATTAAAATATCTCTTAAATTTTTATCTCTTTTCCAATGCGCTTCTTTTTTCTTTACATCGTTGGAAAAATCAAAAGGTGTCGATAATTCATTCTCTGTTAATCCTGAAATCAAGGTATTCATTTTTTCGTAGTTTGCTGTTGCTGCGTTTATTAAATCTATTTTTGATGATGGTCTACCCATAATCTTTTCTTTCCTCCAAATAACAATAGTCTATCATAAGAGTATCACAATAATGTTGACACCTTGTGTCAAGGTTTATTTTTTTCATATATTTTTTTTGCCTGTTCTGCTAAGACATCTTTTAAGTACATTGGTTCGATAATATCAACTTGTGTTCCAAAAGTTAACAAGTACCCAATCAGCCAAGCATCTTCAGGCATTTGAGTCGAAACAATTAAATCTCCATTTGTTTGTATTTCGACTTGTGTTATATCAAACTCATCATAAACTCTGTAAGCAACTTCCTTTGGAAATCTTAATACGATTTTTTTATAGACTGGCTTTGAAGTCATCTCTAATTCAGGAAACTCCTTATTAGAAAAAACTTCAGATAAAACTTCTATATTCATAATTCGAGTCAACTTGAAAATCCTATAATCTTGTTTCAGCGTACAATATGCTTTCAAATACCACGACATAGACTTATACAGAAGTTTTAGCGGTTGTATAATTCTTTCCGTAATTTCCTCATAAGAGCTTGCATAAGCAATTTTAACGCATTTTTGATGGATAACAGCAGATTTTAATTGCTCAAATTTTTTGTTATCACTATGCGGCGTACCCCATCTTGAAAAATCAATTTCAAGCCAATTATCTGTATTGAGATTAAATATTGCAGAGAGTTTTCTTATTATTTCATCATTGTTTTGAGCAATGCTCAGGCTTTGCATTGCTAAAAGAATTTCTTGTTTTTCTTCATCGGATAGCACAGCTTTATCTAAAACAAACCCCTTCATCAAGTAAATGCCGCCATTTCTGCCTGTTTCCGCATATATGGGTATACCAGCTCCACTTAATGTATCTATATCTCGATATATTGTTCTAACAGATACTTCAAAATGTTCTGCTAATTCAGGAGCAGTCGCTCGTCCTTTATCAAGCAAATAGTAGACAATTCTGAATAGTCTGCTTTCCTGCATTTAATCATCCTCCGTTATAGATAAAATAACATATAAACCCTGACATCTTATGTCAAGTTTTATTATAATATCTGGGATGACTAATTTCAATAACGACCATATGAACTTTCAATTCTATCGATGACAAGCAAACATCATAGCAATTATTTGCAGACATAGCAGTAAAGTATATATTTTAAATTTCAAAGTGCCGATGAGCTGTGAGTTACCTCACAAGTTCATCGGCTCTGCGTCTGTGCATCTGGTTCTTTGATGACGGTTATGTGTAGTTCCTTTACATCAATCAAACTTTCCTGTTTGTATTTCAGACAGCAGAGGAAATATTTTTTCAAAACTTTATCCACTCTGAGTCTGTCACGGGTTTTATTACCACAAACAGAGCAAAGTATCCTTTTCTTTTTTCATACTATCCTTCTTGGTCTTTAGCTTTTTTCTTTGAACTTAGAGCAAAATCTTGGCTATTAATAAATTGGTGTTTTGAAATATGCTCAAAATCATTGTTTTGAACATAGTATACCTTATTTTCGTTAACCGAATATACAAAAGAAACTCTTGTCGCCCATAACCCCTCTTGTTTTACAGATTTTAATATCTGAAATGCTTCACCAACGGAAAAACTATCATTACAACTTTTAAGAAGTTCGTCGGCTCTTTCAAATCTATCATCGCCAGATACAATATAAGGCTTTGTTATTTCTGGACTTAATACGGAATAGTTGGTTATGAGCGAATATTTGGCGTGCTCCAATCTGAAACCCAAGCCAGGCTCTATTATCAGTACACGCCCATTTTTATCTGATAACATAGCCTGCATAGTAGCATCTGGAGCATATACAATCCTGTTATTTTGTACGATATTTAATGCGTCATCAAGAGTAATTACACCTTTAATAAAACTTTCTGTCAAATCTGAAATAGTGTGACACTTTGAGGTATTACTATATTTTCCTTTTTCATTTCCATTTACATAAAGAAGGGTACCGACATTACCGTTTTTATTCACTCCGTGAAAAGAATGATAATTACCATCAGGCATTTTTATACCAATATAAAATCTGTTTTTTTCTTCGATAACCTTATGAGTCCAAACGGAAAGGTCGATGTCAAAGTTAAATCCAACGATAGTATCGTTTCCATTATAAACAAATCTCGTACACATAACTAAACCTCCATAATACGTTCGACACAGCCTAATTGAATAGCATCGAGGTTTTGAGCAATCTTTTCATCTGACCAATTCCACCATTGAACATCAAGCAATATATCTATTGTTTTGTCATCAAAGCGTTTTTTTATCGGCTTTGCAGGGACGCCGCCAACAACAGTATAAGGCGGAACATCTTTAGTAACTACAGCACGAGTACCAATAATCGCTCCATCGCCAATCGTAACGCCTGCAAAAATAACAGCTTCGTATCCTATCCAAACATCATTGCCAATAATAATATCACCTTTATTGTCCCACGACTTAGTAACGTCTTTTTTATCAAGTCCCCATTCTTCAAAAAACAAAGGAAATGGATACGTTGAAAGTGACGACATAGAATGGTTTGCACTGTTAAACAGAAACTTAACACCGCAAGCAATGGAGCAAAATTTTCCGATAATCAACTTATCATGATTTATCGGGTAATGATACAAAACATTGTTTTGCTCAAAGTCTTTTGGGTCATTAACAAAATCGTTATACATTGTGTAATCCCCAATTTCTATGTTGGGATTTGTAATCACATTTTTTAAGTACACGGTTTGTGTATCTCCTGTTCTTGGATAAATCTTATTTGAAATAGGCATTTTGCACTCCTCCTCGTTCTATACATTACAATTTTATCAATCTCCAGAGCGCTATTCAATTCACTAAACAATACAGCTTCATTTAGTATAAAAAGAGAGCTACTTATTCAGCAGCTCTCTCAAAATTATTTCTTATATATAATTTTTCGTATAGCGGATACCGAAAGAAAATATCGGTCAGCAAGCTCCGCCATAGAAACACCATTTTGATACTCCATAACAATACTTGCGTTGCGTTTTTCAAGTTTCTTTCGATACCCAGACAATTCACCCCAAGACTTATGCTGTTCGTCTTTAGCAGGGATATAGATATATCCTGCTTGAACATACTTTTGCAGTTCCTCGACCAACATATCAGGGAGAATTGCATTTGCATTAATATATTTCATACAGGCTTCCTCCTTGATTGATAAAGTCAAGCAGCAAAGCCAGATTATTCACTTAGCGACTATATAATACTCCTTGCAAATGTCGCTTAATTTACTGGCTTTGCAAGGAGCAAAGCATCGTTTTTCCTTTTCTTATTCGTACACATATATTCTCACCACCAAGTGTTTTCACCATTTTTCTTTAGTGTATCACAACTTTATGCTTGAATCAACAATGCTACTCTATGCTACCAAAGTAAAATATCTTATATTAGGGTATTAAGTATCCTATTATAAGATATTTAACATAGTTGTTTAAGAAATCATATCATAAAATACAAAATCAAGATATTCAGAGAATAGGTGGTGAGCTTGTGGACAAAAGAAGCAATATCTTTGACTTTAAATTTAAGCCGATATGATAAATAATTAAAAAGAGCCGACGATCTGTGAGTTGACTCACAAATCGTCGGCTCTGCGTCTTTGCGTCTGGCTCTTTGATGACGGTTATATGTAATTCCCTTGCATTCATCAAGGTTTCCTGCTTGCATTTCGGGCAGTAGCGAGGAAAGTTTTTTAACTCGGTATCTCCCCGTATCTGTAACCTTTACCGCAAACAGGACATAATATCCATTCTGCAGCTATCAAATTCTCCCCTCTCAATTCATTTTAGTTTTCAGGAAGCTGAACACAAATACTCAATCTGCCGTTTTTGTATTGGGCAGATATTTCGCCATTCATTTTATCAATCAATATCCTTGAAATAGACAATCCGAGTCCTGTCGATTTCCGTGCATTTTCAACCGTGTAGAAACGGTCAAAAAGTCTTTCTACTTCCATATCAGTTAAGTCAGAAACAGAATTAGAAAAAATTATTTTACCCGTATCCGTTAAACATATTTCCAAGTCACCATCGCTGTATTTAATTGCGTTGCTTATAAGATTTGAGAAAATACGGGACAAAGCTATACGGTTAACTTTCCTAACTATTTTATTTTCTGTAATACAAATATTAGGAGTTATCTTTTTCTGTTGTAAAACTCCGTAGAACTCTAAAATGCTTTCTTCTAGCACATTGTTGATTGATAAACTATCCATTGGTAAATCGTACTCGGCAGAGATAACAATGGAATATTGAAACAACTCCTCTGTCAGTTGTTTCATCGCTTCAATACGATTTTTTATGATTTCAATATAACGATTTACAGAATCGCTTTTTTCTTCTCTGTCAAGCAAATCTAAATATCCGCTTATCGCTGTAATAGGTGTTCGCAAATCGTGAGAAATGTTAGTAACAGCTTCTTTGAGTTCTAAATCGCCATGATTAAATCGGTGTCTTTCCTTTCGAAGTTTGCGAAGCTCTATATTTAAGCGTTCCGCCAATTTACGCATAGTTTTATCTTGGGAAGATATATCAATGAGTATATTGGTATCGGTCATTAGTCGTTCGGAAAATGCAGTTTCAATTTCTCGTGCAGTTTTCCGCATAAGAAGGATTTTTATTGATAAGATAATGATGATAATAATCAAAATTCCGATAACGACTAATAACCAAAACTCCATAATAATTCCCCTATTTTAAATCTTCTTTCTTAAAAATTAAAGCTCCTGCACTGGTGGTTACTAAAAGTATTACTGAAGAATACAAAATACATATTTCGGGGCGCTTAGCTGACAGATTCGCTGTTTGAATAGCCTGTCCGCCCGGGAGAAAATCATTTATAAATTCATAAACTTTACGTTTCATCCCGCCTACATAATTGGGATTTGGTTCTGCTTCACTAGTTACAATCTGTCCCTCTTCGTTTACATATGTGGATTCATATGTCTTTGGTTCGCTAAGCGTTGTACTTATATATGTTCCTAAAAAAAGCATTCCAAAAGCAAGAAGAATACATGCAACTGCGGAAATCGCCTTATTTTGACTAAGCATTGAAATAAAGGTAAATATTGCACAATTTGATACTACTATCATCAGCATAACAATAAGGAAGATAAAAATTGTTTTAAGATCTGCCTTAAACCAACCGAGATGGAAATATCCTATTGTGGTATAAACAACCGCAAATATCAAGCACATTAAAACACATGCAGTAATACATACTATTAAGTTTGAAAGATAAATTACGGTTCTTGAGTGACCTACTGATATTTTGTTTCGAATAGTGCCGTCGCTGTATTCTGTGCCGACAAACAAGCTACAGAACACAGAAGCAATTATGCCTATAAACATTGCAGGAGTAAAGAAACCATTATCTAAGGTAATCTGATATTCTGGATACTGGATGTTTTGTGTATAATATAATATATTGCTAAAAATTCCCATACACAGCATGAAAGCTATACCTATCCAGAATATTTTATCTTTTTTAATGCGAGAAAAATTCGCTGATAACAGTTTATTCATGTGTTACACCTCCCACCAGATTAACATAATAACTTTCTAGACTTTCATCACGCTCATGCATGGAAATAATCTCGCAATTAACTTTTTCCAATTCGTGAACCAACTTGGAAATGCTGAGCTTTGCGAAAACATCAGCTGTATTGTCTGAAATGATATTATATTCAACTTTCATATCATCAAGAGTGGTAGAAAGTGCTTTAATGTCAGAAACTTCTATACGCACACATTTGCGGCATGCGTTCTCAAGGTCTTGTGCACTTATCTCTTTCACCATTTGTCCTTTGTCAATAAATCCATAATGTGTAGCCAATCTTGAAAGCTCATCAAGAATATGGCTCGAGATCAGTACAGTAATTTGATGTTCACGGTTTAGTTTCAAAATCAACTCACGCATTTCGATAATTCCTTGAGGGTCAAGGCCATTAATAGGTTCGTCAAGCACCAAAAAATCCGGGTCGCCTGCAAGAGCAATTGCAATTCCCAAACGTTGCCGCATACCAAGAGAAAAGTTTTTAGCTTTTTTATTCCCTGTATTTTCAAGACCTACTAACTTGAGAAGATTTGGAATATCGTCATAAGAAGGCAAGCCGAGAATTCTATACTGTTCTTTCAGGTTATCAACGGCTGTTAAATCCATATAGATTGAGGGGGTTTCCACAACCGCACCCATTCTCCTGCGTGATTTCAAGATTGTTTTCTCTGTATTTTTTACTCCGTATAAAGAATAATCACCAGAGGTAGGCTCCTGAAGCCCACATATCAAACGAATTAAAGTCGTTTTGCCAGCACCATTTTTACCGACAAAACCATAGATTGATCCTTTCGGAACGTTCATAGTAAGTCCATTCAATGCTTTAAAGTTCTTATATGTTTTACTCAAAGCATTTGTTTTCAGAACATACTCCATAGTTTTACCTCCTTTTATTTGGTACTGACAGTCTATCAATAAACAGTTAAGAAAACAGTTAAGAAAATAGTTAAGAAATGGTTGAGATTTTATTCTGTTTTCAACTTGAAACCAATCCCCCAAATCGCTTCAATATAATCTTTCCCTCCTGCATCACGAAGTTTTTTGCGTAAATTACTTATATGTGTCTTTAATGAACTCTCGGTACAGTCTGGCGTTTCTTCGCTTATACGGTCAAGAAGCTGCGATTTCGCAACAACTTGTGTCTGATTTTGTAATAGGATTTTAAGAATAGCATATTCTGTCCTTGTTAATTTGATTTCCTCGCCTTTTATACTTACAATATGAGTATTTGTGTCAAGGCTAATTTCTTCAAAAGACAATACTTCCGATTTTCCAAGTGTATCAAAAGTACGAAGATGTACCGCAATTCGAGCCAATAGCTCTTTTGTATTAAAAGGTTTAGTAACATAGTCAACAGCGCCGCCAAGCAATAGTTCCACTTTGTTATCAATATCAGCTTTTGCACTCATAACAATTACAGGAATACCTTTGATGTGCGTCAATACTTCTTCGCCACTTAGCCCCGGCAACATTAAATCAAGCAGAATAAGGTCTGGTCTCAACTGGGATAGCAACAATACAGCTTCCGTTCCTGAGTATGCACGGGAAACAGAATATCCTTCGGTTGTCAGGATTTCCTCAAGTACATTCCCTATATCTAAATCATCATCTATAATCAATATTTTTTTCATAATTGCCCCAATCCATTCTTAAATCTTACATCAGTAGTTTTTAGCTTCTTTCGGGATAAACCATACATGATTTACATTTATAACTCCGTTAATACGTTTTTCCTTATATAGCTGTTGTACCCATATAAGTGATACTTCCCATTTTTCGGCAGCTTCCTGTGCGATCATATACTCAACATATTATCCTTCCAAAGCTTTAAATATTATAGCCGCTTGAATGAACAATATCAACTATGCAATACGAGTTCAAGCCTCTCGTAACAGGAGATTAAATATCTTGTTATAAGAGATTAGTCTTCGTTCCATAAGAAATCATATCTCTGCAAAATATAAGATTTTCAGGGAATAGGCGGTAAACTTATGGACAGAAGAAGCAATAACTTTGACTTAAAATTTAAG
Source organism: uncultured Oscillospiraceae bacterium (assembly GCA_958366985.1). Classification (GTDB taxonomy): domain Bacteria; phylum Bacillota; class Clostridia; order Oscillospirales; family Acutalibacteraceae; genus UMGS263. The sequence continues at coordinate 13,561 of CATXDC010000016.1, read as the reverse complement.
CCGATATGATAAATAATTAAAAGAGCCAATGATCTGTGTGGCAATTCACAAATTCATCGGCTCTGCGTCTTTGCATCTGCTCTTTAATGACAGTTATATGTAACTCTTTGGCGTTAATTAAAGTTTCCTGTTTGCATTTCGGATAGTAGAGAGGATAGTTTTTAACTCTTTATCTTCCCGTATCTGTAACTTTGTTTTACCTCCACAGACAGGGCAGAATACCCGGTCTGTTCTATTTCTCATATCCATAAGATACCTCATTAATTATACCATCAAAGTAAGTAAAATCTCCATCAGAATAATTCCAAACAGCTTGAAACTTCGTAGGATATTTAATGCCATTTTCCGTAACAGCGTAATCACCACAAAGTGCAGACCACGGTATATATTCCACTGTGCCGTCTGTATTCACTCCGGCTCTGTCATTTGTGGTAAAAGAAATCATTTCATATTGTTCATTAAAAGTAAAAATACCACATACCTTTTGTCCTTTGTAGCTGATTGTTGCTTGTACCTCAAAATCGCTGATTTCCTCAAAGGTAATATAGTCCTGTAACAGAATGGTCGGGGCAAACAAACTTTCCGCAAGAAAAGTGACAAGACAAGCCTTATCCATATCTTCTCCTGTTTGGTCGAAAAGAGTGATTGCTTTTGCAATTATACCTTTCATACCGCCTGTTCCGTTTTGATAGTAGTCGTAACCCTCAAACGGAATACCAAACATACTGCTGTCAATAAGTGCAATTCTGCAAGGCTCATTCACAAAGTTATATTGTGTGTAGTCGATTTTTAGTGTAGGACCACTACGTCCCTGTGAAAAATCAACATTATGATATTCCATTTTCAGATAAGACATTTTAGGCTTTCCAATATAACCACAATTCACTACGTACTTTTGAATTGCAGTCGGCAAATGTGAAAAATCCTTTTCTTTAAATACTTCATTTCTATCAGATAACCCATTATTTTCTATAAGTAAGGATACATCATTTTGGAACTGCTTTTTGACATGTGAATAGGAGATGTTAAACCATATCAAGAGCGTACCAATCAAAATAAATAATACTCCAACTGCGATAAGCATTCTACTTTTCATCGCCTTCCTCATTTGCCAATTTCCTCCGCATACCTTTCAACCCGTTCTATACCTACATATAGCTTCATGTAAAGTCGAAACAGCGTTTCTATTTCATCTTCCGAAAAATCTTCAAATAACAGTTTCAGCGATTGCAGATGCCGTGTACTAACTTCTTCTGAATACTTTTGAACTTTATCAGTTAGTTCAATACAAACAGAATTATTACTTCCTAACAGCAAGCGAATGAAGCCTTTCTTTTCAAGTGCCAATGCCAGTTTTTTTATGTTCTGTCTTGAACATCCCATCAAATTGCCCACATTTGTTAATGTGCGTGGCTCCGGACAACTCTCAGCCATTGCAAGCAACAGCCACTGCTTCATAGATATTTGTGTTTGCAGTTTTTCACCTGCTGTCTGCATACGATTTTGCATAACAAAGATACTTGAAAATATTGCTTGTACTCTATGCGCTGTATCGCAGTTATAGTTTGCAAAGATTTCCTCTGATTTCATTTGGCATTCCTCCTATAAGCGGTAATAAGTTCCCACTCACCATTATAGTAACTTGTTACTGCTTTGTCAAGAGAGGATTAAAACAAGAAATTACGACACCCTCATTAGCAAATCCGAGCGCAAACTAAAAATTAAAGCCGCTGATCTGTGATATAGCTCACAAGTTCATCGGCTCTGCGTCTTTGCGTCTGGCTCTTTGATGACGGTTATATGTAATTCCTTTGCATTTATCAGGGTTTCGTGCTTGCATTTCGGACAGTAGAGGGTAAAGTTTTAACTCTGTATCTGACCGCATTTGCAACCTTGTTTTGTTCCGCAGACTGCACATAATATCCATTTGGTATTCATATTGAGGATTTACTTGTCACAATAAACTAAAATTGCCTGTCTTACAAATTCTGCTGTTCCTTCGCCGCCAAAACGGTCAATGTTTTTCTTAAAACGCTCATCGCATACATAGATCTCGCCTAAGCCTTTTAAAATCTCATTGTTGCAAGTATAAAAATTTTCATTTATATAGGATTGCAAAACGGCTACTTTTTCTTGAACAGCTTTATCAGTAGTGGGTAATTGCTTCATCTTTCCGAACTCAGTGAACAGGGACATCATCTCATCGGCAAATTTATCATAGTTATGCTCATTGTGAAAAGCAGCTCTTTTTTCATACTCTTGATATGCTTTAGAGTTTCCCCACTTTGCCTTAACTTCTGCCTTGTACTGCTCAATATCATTCATGTCAAAAACTTCAAAATTCATTGTCCTTACTCCTTTACTCTGCATTTCACGGGCGAAGGAAATAAGTTCACCTATATGCTTATATTGTAATTCTAACAGTCTAATTTGTTGTGCTATCGCTTCTTCTTGATTAAAATTAGGACTATCAAGAATCACCTTAATTTCCTTCAGAGAAAACTGTAATTCACGAAACAATAGAATGTTTTGCAAACGGCTAAGGGCTGCATCGTCATACATTCGATAGCCTGCCTCGGTTACTTTTGTAGGCTTCAAAAGACCAATAGCATCATAATAGTGTAGTGTGCGCACGCTAACACCTGTGAGTTTGCTGACTTCTTTTACTGTTCGCATATTTATCACCCCTTCCGTGCAATATCATTCTAAACTATAACGCTGCGTTAGAGTCAATAGGTTATTTGAATATTTTTTCTGCTGAATTTATTGCTTGCATGTCTGCCTTTTTGATGACGGTTATATGCAATTCTTTAGCGTTAATCAAAGTTTCTCGTTTGCATTTTGGGCAGTAGAGAGGAAAGTTTTTTAACTCTGTATCTCCTCGTATCTGTAACCTTGTTTTACCTCCACAGACAGGACATAGTATCCACTTTTCAGACATAAAATCACCTTGCTCTATTTAAAATAAGCTTGTTTTTATACCTTTAATATTCTTGATATTTCTTCACCTAAAAGACATATGCATATATCACGTATTGGTACAATTTTATTCCATTTCATATCGGTCATAAATTGTGTACTGTTCCTTTTGGAAATATAATTATCGCTTTTGTATATTCATTCTCTTTTGAAACAATCTCTAATTTCAGATTCAATCTATCACATAACTTTTTAGATAGATATAACCCCATACCTGTTGAGTTTGCTTTATTTCTATTTGAACCAGTAAAGCCTTTTTCAAATACTCTGGGTAGATCGGACTCCTTTATTCCGCAGCCGTTATCTTCAACCATAAGCAAAATATTTGTGCCATTATCTTGACTAGATACCGTTAACTTATTTTCCTGCTTATTAAAATATTTAATTGAATTTTGTACTATTTGAGATAGAATAAAAGTCAGCCATTTTTCATCTGTATAAACTGTATTATCCACGTCATGTATATCTATAGTTACTTTACTTTCCATAAGAGAATGACGGAATTTCAGAATAACGCTGTGCATCACATCATCTAAATTTAACTGTTTTACGAAATAATCTTTTTCTGTATTTTCACTTCTTGCATAATATAGCATCTGTTCCACAAGCTGAAAGATTTTATCTGTCTCTTTTTTGAGTACATAATTTTGTGTATTATCAAAAGTCAAAGACAAAGCACCAATGGGAATTTTGATTTCGTGTGCGAAACTTTCTATATACTCTTGATATTCTTGCTTTTCCTCTGTTACTTTACTGATTTCATCATTCATTGCTTTACATGCTTTTTTCAGCGCATAGTAGTAAGCTTCATTTTGAAATTCCTTTGGTTTCGGCAAGACATCAGCGATATAGTAACTTTCCTCCAGTCCGTCCGTTAAATCAACAATATGCTTTGAAATTTTACGCTTTTTTAAATACAAACACCATTGAAAAATTCCTTGTATGCTTATAAAAAGAGCAGCCAGCAAAACAACAAAGATTATATCTACACCATAGAAAATCAATAAAAACGCAACCAAAGCAAGGAAGAACAACTGAAACAACAATTCCATTATTTTTTCTTCTAAAAATGCAAAAAAGCTCACAGTTTCCAACCCTTTCCCCGCACATTTTCCAGTAAATGAACTATACCGATTTCTTTCATTTTCTTTTTTAGACGGGTCATATTAACAAGTAATACATTTTCGTCCAAATAATATTTATCGTTCCACAGTTTTTCCAGAAGTTCCTCTTTGCTTATGACTTTATCATCATTCATAAAGAAATAATACAAAATGCGAAATTCGTTTCTTGTAAGTTCAATGCTTTTATCTTGATACTTCAAAATAGATAAATGCAAATCAAGGGTGCAATCCTTTTTCACGAGTTCACGGAAATTATTTGGATTTGACAACTGTAAAGCACGTTTAATCTTCTCAAGAAGAATAAGAGTGTCATAGGGTTTTGTAATAAAGTCAATTCCACCGACCTGAATGCTTTTTAATTCATCAGCATTCGTATCTCTGCTTGTTACAAATATAATCGGCACTGACATGATTTGTTTTATTTTTCTGCATACTTCATAACCATTTTCATACGGCAAGTTAATATCAAGCAGAACCAATTCAACAGAATATTTACTTAATTCTTCTGTCAGATTTTCAAAATCAGTCAATAGGAGAGTTTCATATCCATTTGTGTTTAGCAATTTTGAAAGCTCCAGACGAGTGACTTCATCATCCTCAACAATCCCTATCTTCATTTCAGCACCCCCTTAATTTACTATAATAAACTCATACAAGGAGAGTTAGAAACTCTAACTCTCCTCATTGATATTTCGCTTAAATCCAATATAAGTTGCAAGCCAGTAAATACCATAGATAAAGCAGAAAATGGCTAATCCGCCAATAAAATAAAACAAATAAGTATATTGACTTTCCAAAAGAACTTGATAAACATTATTTATTGAACTCAGCATGCAGAAACTCGCAATAATAGAATAGATAACCGGTACACCAAACAGAATCAATAATTGCTTTCTGATAGTTTTAAATAATGATTTATCATTTACTCCCAATCGTCTAAGGGTCTGATAACGATATTTATATTTGGTGGCGTCGCTCAGTGACTGTACTGCGAGAATTGTTCCGACAGCAGAAATCAGTATAAAGGCAATATACAAAGCAATGCTTGCAATCATTGCTGTCATAGAATTTTGCTGTTCGATAGCAGTACCTCTGACATTCACTCTGTAATACTCATCATAGCTTCTTCCATCTTCATCCGTTACCACTAATAAATGTTTTAAATCATTTCTTATCTTTTCTTCCAATTTAGAAGTGGTTTCTTCTGCTGTATCAACAATCAAATGTTCTTCCGATATTTCTAACCCCTGCACATATTCATCGGGCACAATAATCATAAATCTGCCTGTATTAGTCATGTTATACCAGAAAGATTTTGTATCGATTCCTTTTAAATATAAGTCCCGATTTGAAAACTTAAGAGTTTTTATATCATCGTTATTTTCAACTTTATATAATAATTGACTGCTGGTAACAAGATAATATTCGTTATCCTTTAACTCAATTGTATCCATATTTCTCAGCTTCAATAATTTATTATAATCGCTTAGCTTCATAACCGGATCAAAGTCATAAAACTCCACGTCATAGTAATTTTGCATTTGATGATTCGGCTCTTTATAAACATTAAATTCAAGGGATTCTTTTATTGTATAATCTTCGTCTATAACTTGAATATACTCATTAAAATCCTCAAAAGGCTGTTTATGGTCAAATATATCTACATCAAAAGGCGCAGTCAATTCTATGCTGGTTCTATATATGCCTTTATTGATACTTGAAAAGTTTAGGCATAACAAGGATAACAATATCAATAAAGAAAGAGTTCCGAATGTAAAGCTCATCGTTCTTGCCTTTGAAGCAAAAGTTCTTGTAACAAAAAGATTATCTTTTTTATATTTCATCTTTTTGCTTTTCAACAGAACGGACAGCATCATATCCGCACAAGTTGCAGATACTCCATAAATGCTGACGATTATCAAAACCATGCTGATCATCAAATATGTCATGGTTGATGGGTCGTTAAATTTTTCAAAGCTGCAACGTGAATTCCATAGGATAAGTGAAACAATTCCCATAATAGCACTTACAACAAAGATAATATTTCTCTTTTTATTACTGCGGAACATTTTCTTTTCATTCTGTTTATCGAAATAAAGAAAATCATGTACCGTCATTTTTCTTATTCTTATTAAAAGATTAAGCAAAATCAGAATATAAATTACAAAAAAGTAAATTGCGAGCAATCCTATCGAAACAAGGTTTAAGGAGATAAAAATGACTTCCGGAATGCCCATCATTTTTACAATAACCAATGACACGAACTGACTGAACAAAAAGCCAAGAGGAATAGACAATACAAATGCCAGAAAACCTAATAAAATATTTTCAAGTACAAGCAAACGAGCAATTTCTTTCTTCTTGATTCCAAGAAGCATATAAGTGCCTAATTCTTTGCTTCGTTTTTCAAACATAAACCTTGTCGTATAGTTAATCAAAAAACATACAACAAATATAATGACAACATTGACAAAAGTCAAAACGTTTTTAAACGTGTCCATACCGGAGGATAGTTTTACTACTTCCTCAGAACTTGCTATCAGATTAAAAGCAAGTATCAGTGAGAATGAAATTGTAATGGTTATTAGATAAACCAAATAATCTTTTATGCTTCGTTTTGTATTTCTAAGCGCTAATTTACCTAACATTTCCCATTTCACCTCCGAGCAAGGTCAATATATCCAATATTTCATTGAAGAAATCCTTTCTGCTTTTTTCTCCTCTGAAAATCTCATTGAATATTTTTCCGTCTTTCAAAAACAGAATACGTTCACAGAAAGACGCACTGAATGGGTCATGTGTCACCATTAGAATTGTAGCCTGCATTTTCTTGTTGATATCAGACATGGTTTCAAGCAACAATCTGGAAGATTTTGAATCCAAAGCTCCCGTCGGTTCATCAGCTAAAATCAATTTAGGTTCATTGATTAAGGCTCTCGCACAAGCGCAGCGCTGTTTTTGTCCTCCGGAAACCTCATAAGGAAATTTTGATAAAATATCCCGAATACCTAACTTATCAGCGATTGCCTGAACGCCTTTTTCAATGTCGGCAGGGTTCTTTTTATTGATAACTGATGATAAAGAAATATTTTCTTCAATCGTCAATGTATCCAAAAGGTTGAAGTCTTGAAAAATAAAGCCTAAATTCTCACGTCTGAAATCCGCAAAATCTTTATCCTTAATTGTGGTAATATCCTGATTATTTACTATAATATGTCCGCTGGTTACTGTATCGATTGTAGAAATGCAATTTAAGAGGGTCGTCTTTCCAGAACCACTTGCACCCATAATTGCTACAAATTCGCCTTTGTCTACATACATAGAAATACCGTCTACTGCTTTTGTAATGTTACCGGTATTGCTGCCATAGTATTTTTTTACTTGCTCCAAATTTAAAATGTGTTCCATTAAAAATCGCTCCTTTTTCTGACCATTTCTTGTTTTGGATTACAAATAAATTATAGCAAAGGCAGTTTTCGAATACACTTACAGTTTTGAAAGTCGAATCATTACAATAAGTAGCCATGACAACAGCATTCATACTTCTCTGAAAGTTATCCATCACAGTTTCATCTTTTCTGTAAGCGATAACTCTTTAGCATTGATTAAAGTATCCTGTTTACATTTCGGAGAGTAGAAAGGATAGTTTGTCAAAACTGTATCCTATCTGAATTTGTTTTTGCTTTTACTGCCGCAAACAGGGCAAAGTATCAATTCTGTTTCCACACAATTCGTTCTTAATTATATCATATATCATTTGACGAACGCTGATAAATTAAAGTAACTTTACTATTTTCACCATCTAAGTCTTTGTAAGAATAGAGGAAACTTGATTTTTCTTGCTTAACCAACACATAAAAATTCTCATTTGTACTCAGCATAAACTTTACCGGTTTTTTCCTATTGGAGTAATTAACTTTATCAAAGCACTGGTGCTGATTGACTTTTAACTTTTCTATTTGATTGGTAATCAACTCATAAATGTTATCCGCACGATTATTTGATTGACAAATTTGCGGATTTGCTTCTAAAACGTGCAGAAGATATTCAGCATATCCCTGCGGAATAATTTCTTCCGCAGGGATTACCATTTTTTTCGTATCTGAATCTTTTACCTTTTCAATTAACTGAGCTACCATTTGAGGTGAAAGTACAAGAATATCATAATCTCCGGTAATCGTAATTATATACTCGTACATCAGCACTCCGCCCCTCTAAGTCGTTCTACAAGAGCCTCCTTTGAAAAACTTTTCATAGATACAAGAGTAATGATAAGCGGCACTGCAATTAACACAGCTGCATAAGCAAGAGCAAAGACAAACGGGAACTTAAACGCCATATAATAAGCTCCTAAATTGTAGAGCGTTTTGCTCAGCGCATAGCCGCATAGAGTACCTATTGTCATTGTCACTCCAACAGTTGCAATAACTAAAATCAAACTTTCTCCTAAGAGCATTTTACGCATTTGTCCTTTTGCCATACCTATAGACTCAAGCATTGCCAGTTCCTGTTTTCTTGTAACAATATTTGTAATAAGGGTATTCATCATACTCAGAATGCTGAACAACATAATGAAAATAGCAAGTCCGCTGATTGTTCCGAAAATAGTATTCACCGACTGCTCATCTGCTGTTTTTCTATCAGCAAGTGTTTCCATATCTAACTCTGTTCTTTCGGCTATCATTTGATTCAAAGCTTCGCCAACAGCGGCTTCCTTTTCAGGTACAGTTGATACAAGCAAATTAGCATTCAAAGTATCATAAGAAACAAAACTTAAAATAGCCTGCTCCGGCATTAAAAACCATCCCACAAGGTTTTTGTTATCTCTTGTGTATTGGTCATTTAACAATCCAAGAACCGTAACTTTTCTCTCTGCCATCTGTTTTCCGTCATAATAATGGAAAGTCAGAACATCTCCTACTTCATACTGCCATCCGTAGATTTCCTTTACATTCGTATTGTCTGCTACTAATACATAGTCGCCTGACATCAATTTGTCGTAATCGGCAGAGCCTTCTTCAATATATTTTCCTATATTCTTTACTTCTTCTTCACTTAAAGGGTAAACCATATCATCATTATCGTATTCATCTTGTTTTGGAAAATCAAAAATGATACCGAAATTCTTTAATTCTTCTACACCTTTTACACCATCAATCGACAGTATTTCCTGTATCATTGCCTCATCAAGAGGAGTTTTAGCCTGCAAACCACTCATTCCATATTCATTTACATCCAAAGCAGCGTCTGAATAAGAAATGTCAAATTCGGCATTTGCAAAATTGCCCTGTCTTGAATAATTTGTTTTATCAAAAGAAGACATATAAGTAGCTGCCGTCATAAAGAGAATACCGCCGAGTGCAAGGGAAAGCATTGTAATAACTGCCTTTTTCTTGTTTTTTGAAAAGTTCATTATACCTAATCCAAAGGGTGTCAGATTTCGGCACATTTTTTTGTTTGAGGTTCTTTTCATATCATCCTGTGCTACATAACGCATTGCTTCCATAGGAGATACCGCAGACGCCAGTTTAGCGGGCTTGTGTACGGAAATCATTGTGATGATATATACAATTACAAAAACACAGAGCGCTACCATCAAAGTGTTGATAATGCTAAAGCCGGACGGAATGATAAAGTAACCTGCTACGCCGCCAAGCAGTATACCAATGGGAGAGGCATATAGGAACAGGCTGCGGCCTTCCTTTGATACCAGATTTTTCATCTGTTTTTTTGTCATACCGATAGTACGAAGCTGTCCGAACTGATGTATCTTACCAATAACCGACAGATAAAACACACCGTAAATAACCAAAATGCAAGCAAGCAGGATAACCACACCTACTAAACTGTAAACTAAAATATTCTGTGAATTAAAAGATAAAGAATCAAGGAAGGCTTTTGAGGGACTTACATATTGCCTTTCGATGCCTGCGTCGCTGCCGATTAGATACATTGCTTCCTTGCAATCTTCAGGGTGCATATTAGTTGCACCGTACAGCTTTGCATAAACCTCATACGGGGAATCCTTTAACTGACTGCCGGTTTCAGCATAACTCTGTGAGAAAAATACAGCAAACTGTTTTGCATTTTCTCCACCTTTCAAAATGCCTGTAACCGTAAAGGTTTCTGTATTACCGTCATAAAAGTTCAGCGTCACCTGACTGCCGATATTGGGAGCAATACCCATTTTTTGCAGCATTGCTCCCTGCACTGCAATTTCGTTTTCCTGTTGTGGAAGTGCGCCGCTTTCCAGTTCACCAATTTTAATTTTGTCTGACATCTCACTGACATAGTAAGGAATTATTTCAAAGCCGTCCATCTCGGAGGATATACCTGTTTTTACCTGAATTTGATAAGCAATTCGATCATCGTTTTTAAGAGTTTCCACCTGAGCGTCAGTAAGGTTATAGTATCCAACTTCCTGTGCGTGAGAAAGCTGCCTTTGATTGGCTTCTCGTTCACCGACAGCATACATCAGAATTGCCATTAGCAGACTGGACGCTAAAACAATAGTAATCATCACAAAGACGTTTCGAATACGACTTGATTTTAAGCTCTGCCTTGACATCTGTGCAATCATTTTTGTACTTATTTTCTTACTACTCATTGTATCGCCCCCTTATGCCTTGATCTTTCCATCTTCAATGCGAATACGCACATCAGCCTTTTCTGCAATTTCAGGGTTGTGAGTAATCATAACAATGGTTTGATGGAATTTTTTGCTTGTCATTTTTAAAAGATCAATTACTTTATCACTGGTACGGCTGTCGAGATTTCCTGTAGGCTCATCGGCAAGGATGATAGCAGGCTTAGAAATTAATGCTCTTGCGATTGCTACACGTTGCTGCTGACCGCCCGAAAGATGACTTGGATAGTTAGCAAGCTTTTCGTCCAATTCAAGAAAATGGGTGATTTCTTTTAAGAATTTTTTATCTTCTGTTTTACCATCCAGTCTAACAGGTAATACAATATTTTCGTATGCGGTGAGATATGGAATCAGATTGTAATTCTGAAATATAAATCCAATTCGTCTTCTGCGAAATACTGTAAGCTGTTCTTCGCTCATTTTTTCGATGCTTTGGCTTTCTACTTGAACACTTCCTGATGTAGGAGTGTCCAATCCCCCAAGCATATTAAGCAGTGTGGATTTTCCGCTTCCCGATGTTCCGATAATAGCAACGAACTGCCCGTTTTCTACGGAAACATTTACATCATCCAGTGCCTTAACTAAACTCTCGTCCTTACCGTAGTTTTTTTTTAAATGAGATGCATTTAAGATTGTCATAGTCATTCCTCCTAATAAATTCAGCGTTGTGCTTACAAACCCTATATTACGTTACATAATTTAAAGAACAATAAGAAACGTAAAATCTAACATCTACACCGCAATTTTTACAAATATAAGCAAAAAAGAAGCCCGTTTTATTGAAAAAACGAGCTTTCAGTTTATGTGTGTTTTTGAATGTATTATCATACGCAGCTTCTGCTTTTTGCAAGCTTTCTCATATATTTCATTCCCCAATAAGTACCCAATGCGGAAACAAGTGTTATAACGGCAAAAACAGAAATAAACAGAGTGTAGTTATTATCTATAAGTTTACTTCCGCAATAGGTTGAAGACACTATAGCAGGAATTCTGGCTATGCCGGTGATAAAAAGAAATGGCATAATTTTAGTATCTGTGAGTCCTATAAAATAAGTTATGATATCTTTTGGTGTGCCCGGTATAAGATAAATAAAAAACAGCAGCAAATATTTACTTTTAGAATTTCTTATAAAATTCCACTGATTGATTTTCTCAATGTCAACAAAAACCTTAACAAATTTCACCCCGAATACTTTTGTCAACAGTAAAATCAGAAGTGAACCTATTTCCGTTCCCAGCATACAGTAGAAAAAGCCTCCAAAAGTACCCCATATATAACCGGACCCGATTTCAAGAGGCTCAGCAGGAATTATCTTTACAATCGTCTGAAATGAACGAATAAAAACAAACACGGCATTTGCAGGAATGGTAAATCCATCAAGCCACATTTTGAAAGTTTGTTGGTTGCTGATTATGCTGAGAATCTCTTTGCCAAACGCAAAATATGCCGTCAAAAAGCAACAGATAATAAAAATTGCGGATAGTCCGATAAAAACAAATTGTCTTTTTGAGATTTCTTTAAATTTCAGTAACCGGTTCATTATACCGCCGCCTCTAATCTTGTAACAGCAATTTGCACTTGTTCCCGTTCATGCCAGAATACATTAAGTACCCCTTGATAATCCGGGTTCCATGGTTTGTTTTTTCCGTTATAATGAATAAATACAGCATTGTGTTTTACCCATTGAAGATTCAAATTTCTTTTTTTGTAAGTGGCCTCATCGAGATTGTAATAACAAGGATCTAAAGAAATAATTTTATCCTTGAAAAGACCATTTATTACATCTTGGTCTGCTAAAAAGAGACGTTTACCTTTTTTAGAAATATAATTAAAAATTTTTTCAGCAGTAATATATTTGCGCATATTATCAACATTAATCATAAGTACACCGGCGTTTATATAATCACCATGTACACCAAGATTAAGACGCATACGATTGAGTGTTTTTATAATACCGTATGTATGTCCGGCACCTGCAAAAATCATATCTCCAAAATCAATGTTATAAATATTCTTTATAGAATTAATTACGGCAATATCCGGGTCAAGATATAAAATTCTGTCTACCTCCGGAGGAAGATACTCAAATGGCAGTAATCTATAATATGTTTCTTTTGAAATACGTTTTGCAAAGTAAGCGTTGTTAAAAAGCTCCGAATTAATTTTTATAGGATGTAGTATTATTCTTCTGCAAGCAACGCTGTTTTTAATATAATTTATGTCTTCACAAGTCAATGAACTGTGGGCAATGTAAATATCAAACTCTTCTCGATTAGAAGAAACAAGGGTTTTCAGCATTGCAATAAGCGCATCTGCATAATTGGCATCAATAGTTACCAGTACATTCATAAAACTCATTCCTTTAAAATTATATTTTTGCATTTTAAAATTGGATAAAACCTGTCATGATATATTAAAAATTGCTCTTTTTTCTGACCATTTCTTGTTTTGAATGCAAATAAATTATAGCAAAAGCAGTTTTTCAATACACTTACAGTTTTGAAAGTCAAATCATTACAATAAGTAGCCATGACAACGGCATTCACCCTTCTATAAAAGTTATCCATCACGGTTTTAACTCTTCTGTGAGCGATACCATATTATCTCCAAACTTAAAACACAGATTAATAAAACTAAGATTCCGTCATAACAAATTACAAATCGCCACAACATCACTTATCCTCATAAATGAATTTTACAAAGCCTTAGGCAAACTTCAATGTATAACGCAAAAACTAAGATTGATACCGCAATATTTAGTCATGACCACCCCTAAGAGGGGTGGCATGACGAGCGGCCTATAAGGCCTTA
>CATXDC010000015.1 GCA_958366985.1 uncultured Oscillospiraceae bacterium | reverse complement strand
GTTGGCAGAGCACTTGACTTTTAATCAAGGTGTCCGGAGTTCGAATCTCCGATGGATCACCACAAAAGCGGTTTGCATTATGCAGACCGCTTTTAACTTTATTTTGAGTTTTTTAGCTGCCGAAATAAGCGGCTTTTTTATTTTCAGCTATTATATTTTAATTTTAAATCCGGCTTTATGCCGGATTTTTTACTGCTACTTTTATTGTGTTGTGCGGATATATAAAGATTCAGACCCCCTGCACAAAAGCACAGAGAGCCTGATATAAAAAGGTGAGGAGGTTATAAGCTTTATTGAGTCTTTTTGGAACAGCCGCAGCAGCCATGTGAATTTTTCGAGCAGCAGCCTGAACAGCCTGTACAGGCGCCCTTTTTTCGGTCTTTGTAAATTTTCAATCCTGCCGCTGTAACGGCAGCTAATACAATCAGCGAAATGATTATGTCCGCTGCGTGGAGCGATAAAAATTCAATCATAAAATCACCTCAGTTTGCTGTTTGCCTTTACAGGCTTTCTGAAAAGGAAATAAATAATTGCGGCTAAAACTATTATGGCGAAAGCTGTGCCTATTGAGAAGCCGCTGCCTGTGAACAGTGAGCCGAACTGGTATATGCAAAGGGAAATTCCGTAGGCAAAAATAGTCTGATATCCTAAAGCGATAGCTGTCCATTTTCCGCTGTTCATCTCTCTTTTAATGGCTCCCATTGCGGCAAAGCAGGGGGCGCACAGGAGATTGAACACCAGGAACGAGTAAGCGGAAACGGCGGAAAAGTTCTGTGCGAAAACACTCCAGAATTCCTGACCGTTTTCAGAAACCTCTGCAAAGCCGTAGAGTATTCCGAATGTGGATACAACGTTTTCCTTTGCCACCAGTCCCATAATAGCAGCCACAGCCGACTGCCAGTTGCCCCAGCCAAGGGGAGCGAATATCCATGCGAAAGCGGAACCGATATTTGCAAGAAGTCCGTCATTGAGGTCTTCAACCATGCCGAAGCCGTTTTCTGTAAATCCGAAGTTTGAAGTGAACCAGATAAAAACAGATGAAAGGAGAATAATGGTTCCGGCTTTTTTAATAAATGACCAGCCTCTTTCCCACATGCTTCTGAGTACGTTTGAAGGGGTGGGCAGATGATAGGCGGGAAGTTCCATAACAAAGGGAGCGGGATCTCCGGCAAAGAGCTTTGATTTTTTAAGCATGATTCCCGAGATGATAATTGCCGCAATGCCAATGAAATAGGCACTGGGAGCGACCCACCAGCTGTCTGCAAATAATGCGCCGGCAATGAGAGCGATAATTGGAAGCTTTGCGCTGCATGGGATAAAGGTTGTAGTCATAACGGTCATTTTGCGGTCACGGTCATTTTCGATTGTCCTTGAGGCCATTATTCCGGGAACGCCGCAGCCTGTACCGATAAGCATGGGGATAAATGATTTTCCTGAAAGACCGAATTTTCTGAAAATGCGGTCCATAATAAACGCAATTCTCGCCATGTAGCCGCAGCTTTCAAGTATGGCAAGAAAGAAGAAGAGGACAAACATCTGGGGCACAAAGCCGAGAACTGCGCCTACTCCGCCCACAATACCGTCTGTAATCAGTCCCTGAAGCCATGGGGAAACACCTATTCCTTCAAGAAATCCTCCCACTGCATCGGGAATTCCGGGAACAAAAATTGAAGAGCCGAAGAGATGCCAGCCGTCACCAAAAAGCATATCATTGGTAAAGTGCGTAACCCAGTCACCTACGGTAGTAATTGAGACGTAGTAAACAAGGGTCATGACCAAGGCGAAAATGGGCAGGGATAAAAAGCGGTTTGTTACGATTCGGTCGATTTTATCCGATAAAGTCAGCTGACCCGACTTTCTCTTTTCTGTGACACCCTTTAGCATTTTTGCAATAAGCTCGTATCTTTCGTTTACTATTATGCTTTCGCTGTCGTCATCCTTTTGCTCTTCAAAGGAATTTATGAGCTTTTCGGCTTCTTCGTGGGATTTTACTTTATCTGAAAATTTTTCATCTCTCTCGAAAGCTTTTATGGCAAAGAATCTCTTTTCGCTTTCGGGAATATCATCTGCAAGGAGAGTTTGAAGCTGTGATAAAACTTTTTCTGTGTCATCGCTGAATTCCTCTGCGAATTTAAATTCCTGTCCGGCAGCTCTGACAGCGCCCTGTGCCGCCTCTTTGATACCCGTGCCTTTAAGTGCGGATATCTCAAAAACAGTGCATCCAGTTGCCTTTGCAAGCTTCTGAGTATCTACAAATCCGCCGTTTTTATGTACTGTATCCATCATGTTTACGGCGATTACAACAGGTATACCCGTTTCACAAAGCTGAGTTGTAAGGTAAAGATTTCTTTCAAGGTTTGTTCCGTCAACTATGTTTAAAATTACATCGGGATGCTCTTCCAAAAGATAATTCCTCGCCACTACCTCTTCGAGAGTGTAGGGGGAAAGGGAATAGATACCCGGCAGGTCTGTTATTGTTACATCCTTATGACCTTTAAGGCGTCCCTCTTTTTTCTCAACGGTTACTCCCGGCCAGTTTCCCACAAACTGATTGGAACCGGTGAGAGCGTTAAAGAGCGTTGTCTTGCCGCTGTTCGGATTTCCGGCAAGGGCTATTTTAATTGGCATAAATTTTCCTCCTTCAGTTAGTATAAACTAACCTATATACAAAAATAAAAATTACACGGCAATTACTCAACTTCAATCATCTGTGCATCCGCTTTTCGCAGTGACAGTTCGTATCCTCTGACTGTTATTTCTACAGGATCTCCCAGGGGAGCGGTTTTTCTTACATAAACAGTTGTACCCTTGGTAATGCCCATATCCATAATGCGCCTTTTAACGGCTCCCTGACCGGTTATTTTGAGTACGGTCACGGTTTTTCCGCATTTGATTTTGTTTAAGGTTTCCATTGTGATTATCCTCTCCTTACACCATAATTCTGTTTGCCATTTCTTTACTTATGGCGATACGTGTATCCTTAACACTCACAATAACATTGCCTGTGTTTTGGGATATAACGCTTATTTCTTCGCCGACCGTAAAGCCCAGAGCGCCCAGATGTTTTTTAATTTCATTGCTGCCGCCTATGCGTTTTATTTTTTGAATTTCGCCGGAATTTGCCAATGTCAAAGGCATCAAAACTACCTCCTTCTTTCAAAAAGAAACGTGTTAGTTTTCTCTAACTGCTATAATGTTAGCATCAACTAACTTAATTGTCAATATGTTTTTTGAAGTTTTTAAAAATTGATTTTATATCTGCCTTGTGTTATTATGTTTATAACAAAAATTATGGATGTGATAATTTTGAAAATACAGGAATCTGCAGAAAATTATCTTGAAGCTATACTTGTTTTAGGGCTTAAAAATCCCTCTGTACGTTCAGTGGATATTGCCGCTCAGCTTAATTTCAGCAAGCCCAGCGTAAGTGTTGCAATGAAAAATTTAAGAGAAAACGGTTATATTAATATGTCCGCTGAGGGAAAAATAACTCTTACTGACAAGGGCAGAGAGATAGCGGAAAATGTTTATGAAAAGCATACGCTTCTTACAAAATGGCTTGTGTTTTTGGGAGTTGATCCTGAAACTGCCGCTGCTGACGCCTGCAAAATAGAGCATGTAATAAGCAAAGAGAGCTTTGAAGCCATAAAGAATCATGTAAAATCTTCATCTTAAAATTAAAGGGGATATGTATGGGGGCAGGAAACGATTTAAGTTTAAAAATTAAAAGAGTGCGCACTGATTTTCGCTGGTCAATGCTTATGAAGCCGGCGCCGAAAATCAGAGGAGTAAGGGATATTATAGATATTCCATATGATGAAGACGGAGAAAAGTGGCATTTTCTTGACATACACCGTCCTGAGGCGATAAATAAGGCGCTGCCTGCATTCGTGTATATTCACGGCGGTGGATGGAGTACCGTTGACAAGACCTTTTTCCATCACTACTGCCGCTGTATTGCGCAGAAAGGCTTTGTGGTTTTTAATATTGATTACCGACTTGCTCCTGAGCACCGTTATCCTGCTCAGATAGAGGATATTATTTCGGCTGTTAACTGGGTTGTGGAAAACGGAGAAAAATACGGTGCAGATACTTCAAAGCTTATTGTGGGAGGCGATTCCGCAGGAGCGCATCTTTCGGCAACTCTCGGATGCCTTTGCACAAATGAGGCATACGCTCAGGAGAGCGGATATGCGCCGAGGCTTAAGAATATCAAAATATCCGCCTTGGTGCTTCTTTGCGGCGCATACGATATAAAATCGGCAGTGAAAGTCAGAGTTCCGGCAATAGGCAAATATATAAAGGGACTTCTCAATATCCACTCTCTGCGTGATCTTGCAAAGACGGGGGAATGGGTCGAGGTTTCGCCCTTGCTTCATATAACGGGAGATTTCCCGCCGTCCTTTGTAACGGATTCCTACGACGACGGATTGTTTGAGGAGAGCGTCGCCATGGATAAGGTTCTCGAAACCAGCGGAGTTTATCACAGAACCATTTTCTACGGCAGAAAGGACGCCGCTTTCATACACGATTTTCAGATACTTTATTTTCTGCCAGTGTACAAAAAATGTATGAATGAAATAGTGAAATTCATAAATGAGATTTTAGAATAAAGATGAAAAGAGAACCTCCGACACATTTTTATGTGTCGGAGGTTTTTGTCACTTCATTGAGTCTGCAACTTTTACCATAATGTCAAGAGCCTGCTGGTAATATTCATTGTTTTCATATATTGCGTGAACGTATTCGTTATTTTCCATTGTCTCATCTGACGTTATGCGTATTTCGTAGTGGTTCCCTGAAATATTGATGCAGCCTATCAGATAAAGTGCATCCTTATGACCTTTTCCGCTGTAAATGGAAATTTTTCCGTTTTCGGATTCAATCTCATTATGAAAAGCAGTTCGTGAGGGTTCATCGCTGAGCATTTTATCGCTTTCTCCGCTGAAAGCTGTAACGCTGACGTAAAAGGGTGAACCGAACTGATAAATTTTATATCCGTAATATTTATCAGTTGAGGATTCCTTTACAGTTACAAACTGACGCTCAGCGTCCTTTTCTCCCTCTCCGAGATAGGACGGATATTTGAAATCGAGATTTTCCTCTGTCATTTTCGTTTTAAGCTCATCCATACTGCTGAGTACATCGCCGTAGCTTTTTTTACCGCAGGATGAGAATGTTAAAGCTGAAAACACAGTAAGAATAATCAAAACAAAAGATAAGCTTATGACTTTTTTCAAATTTATCACTCCAATCTTAAGCTTTCTGAGCCTCTTGAGAAGCCGCTCTGCGTACTTTAAGCTCTGCAACCATATCTTCAACCTTTTTGTCGCTGAGCTTGTAGAATGCCATGGGTATAATCTGTAAAAGACATCCTATGGCAGGTGCGCCTGTCATCAATGCAAAAATACCACCAAGCATTTCGGGGTAGTTGTGCATCATGTGCTCACCCATACGCAGTGCCGGTTCGTTCAAAGCGGCATTATATCCGACAAGACCAAGTATAAGCATGACCATTGAGCTGAATACGGCATTACCTATTTTCATTATGAGGTTGTTTACCGCAAAAGTTGATCCTTCTGTTCTTTCACCGGTTTCATATTCGGCGTAGTCAAGACAGTCCATAATCATATAGCTGGCAATGGTAGCTGTAATTGTGGGAGGAATATGGGCGAGAACACGGATGCATATAAACAGAATCATATTCTCATAACCGCAGAAAAAGGAAATAACGTTAAATACAAATCCCATTACAGACATGATAATAAACATCTTTTTCTTGCTGCCAAGCTTTAAGATATAAGGTGTTATCATAACGGCAATCATGTAAACAACACCTGTTGCCGTTGAAAGAGCGGGAATTAAAATGGACTCGACGCTGAATTTTCCGAAAGAAAAACTGTTGGCAAGATTCCATTTTGAGAAATATGGAAGCATTATACCGTATGCGCTTATTCCTATACTGCAAATCTGAACGGCTATTACAATAAGAAGATGCTTGTTTTTAAGAACAGCCAAAAGAGTCTTTTTAAAGGGGACTTTTTTGGGAGATACCGGAACAACCTCTTTTGTAGTGAAAAATCCGCTTTGAAGAGTTACGAAAGCAAGCAGAGCCAAAACAACTACAGTAATGAAGTATCCCTTTTTATCGTTTCCACCGCCGAAGAGAACTACTAAAATGAAGAATAAGTCAACGGCAAGGAGTGAACCCAAAGAGCCGAATGTGGAGCTGAAAGACATGGCCTTGTTTCTGTCATCGGGTTCGGTGTAAAGCAGGGGCTTGAGTCCAGCAAGGGGAATATCTACCATTGTAAATGAGGTTATAAACAGCACATATGTAATGAGGGCATATGCAAATTTTCCGCCTTCGGTAGGCATTGTGATAGGGGAAAACATAAGAATTGTAAAAATCAGCAGGGGGAATGATGAATAGAAAAGATAGGGTCTGCATTTACCCCATTTTGTTCGTGTTCTGTCAACGATTGTTCCCATAATGGGGTCATTGATTGCATCCCAAACTCTTGTAATAAGAAAAATCAGGGATACGCTGGCAGGGGCAATGTACATAACATCAGTAAAGAACATAGGCAGAGCCATGGAGGTCAGGCTGATGAAAATACAGTGTCCGAAAGATGCCAATGTAAGTCCGGAGGTGTTTCTCCAGTAGAGCTTTTTTGACTCTTTCATTTTAATTTAATTCCTCGCTTTCTATTTTGCAAAGCCGTATATCACGGCTTTAATACATTCCGTTGTAGCTTTTTCGTGTTCTTCCAAATGAATGGCCTGGTCAAAAATTCCCAGCAGGATGAGCCTGAAATATTCACGGTCAATGGGTTTTATACTGCCTTCATTGACACATTTATCATAAAGGCTGAGTGTTAAATCCCAGTTGTTGTGGAACTGATTATCTATTCTTTTGTAAATGTCAGGGTGCAGTTCAATGAGCTTATCAAGCTTTATTGAATCAAAATGTATAACCTGAGGATATACGCTTACTATCTTTATAAGCTTTTCTATGTTCGGTATATCCTCATTTAAAATGGCTTTGTGTTGGGCGTGAATGTCGGCAAAGATATAGTCTATTACTCCGTTTATAAGTGACTCTTTGCTGCCGAAAAATTTGTATATAGTTTTCTTGCTGATTTTTGCATCTGCGGCAATGTCATCAAGAGTAAATTTGATTCCGTACTGCTGAATCAGCTTGATTGCAGAGTCGATGATTTTTTGCTCCAATATCTTACCTCCCGGATAAAAGAAATAAATAGTATGTAATACGCATACAAAGCTTCATATGGAAACTAAAATTTTAATTTTAGTTTCCATATTTTGATTGTATCATATAAAACATTTACTGTCAAAACGAAAAATATGTTAAATTTTAGTATATTGTGCTGAATGAGAAACTCATTAAGAAAAATAAAAGCTCAGTATGCCTTCAGACCAGCATACTGAGCTTTTAAATGAGATTAAATTATTTATCTTTTTTCGGTTCCATATACTCTTTTTCACCGCATTTGGGGCAGGTGATGATTTTGCCTTCCACTGCGTTTACGGAAAATATCATATTGAGAACCTTTGGTTTAAATTCGTTTCCACAGTGAGGACATTCAAAATGTTCTTTCTTGTAGAAATAAACATACCTTATAGCTGCCCCTATTACTGCGATGACAGCTATTATAATGGCAATTATCATTATAATGTTTCCTACATCATCCATTTTGAAGCCTCCTGAAATCAGTTTTCTCCACGTATTCCCCTGAGCAGTGCAATCTCCTCTTTGTATCCGCTCAGTTCATTGGGAGTTTCAAGAAACATGGGGATATCCTTTAAAGCATCGTGACAGATAAATCTTGAAATGGCTTCAAGACCTATCGTGCCCTTACCGATTTTTTCGTGTCTGTCCTTATTTGAGGCAAAGGGCATCATGCTGTCATTAAGGTGTATGGCTTTAAGTCGCTGGAGACCGATTACTCTGTCAAATTCTTCCAGCACTCCGTCAAGATTATTTACTATATCGTATCCGGCAGAGTATACATGACAGGTGTCAAGACATACGCCCAGTTTGTCGGAAAGCTCGGTGCGGTCAATTATTGCCCGTATTTCTTCAAAGCTTTTGCCCACTTCGCTTCCCTTACCCGACATGGTTTCGAGAAGTACCGTGGTTGTCTGTTCCTCTTTGAGAATTTTATTGAGAAGCTCTGCAATTTTCTCAATACCTGTTTCAGCACCCTGTCCCACATGACTGCCCGGATGAAAATTATAGTAGTTTCCCGGAACATATTCCATGCGCTTTAAGTCGTCATCCATTGCCATAAGAGCAAATTCTAGGATTTTTTCATCCTTTGCGCAGGGATTAAGTGTATATGGGGCATGGGCAAGGATTTTTGCAAATCCCTTTTCAGCCATAAAATCATTTAGAGCTTTTGCATCGGCAGGGTCTATATCCTTAGCCTTTCCGCCTCTGGGATTTCTTGTAAAAAACTGAAAGGTGTTTCCGCCTATTGAAACAGCCTCTTTGCCCATATGGAGAAAGCCTTTGGATGAAGAAAGATGTGCTCCTATATTAAGCAAAAAATCACCTCTATTAAAGCTCGCCGTTTTCGATTGCTGTAATCTGGTCGATTCTGCGCTGATGACGTCCGCCTTCAAACTCAGTTTCAAGGAAAACGTCTACAAGCTCAAGGGCAAGTCCCGCTCCTACAACTCTTCCGCCCATGCAAAGGATGTTTGCATCATTGTGAAGTCTTGTATATTTTGCGCTGAAATAGTCTGAGCAGCAGGCGGCTCTGATGCCTTTAACCTTGTTTGCCGCCATGGAAATACCTATTCCTGTACCGCAGCAGAGAATGCCTCTTTCACATTCGCCGGAAGTAATGCTTCTTGCTGTTTTTGCAGCGATAACTGCATAATCAACTGATTCCGGTGAATAGGTTCCGAAGTCCTTATACTCAATGCCTTTTTCCTCAAGATGCTTTTTAATTGCCTCTTTAAGCTCGAATCCGCCGTGATCTGAACCAAGTGCTATCATTTTAAATTCTCCTTTTTCTTTTTTAGTTCACGTTCTGCCTGGGGAAGACGTAGATATGATACCTCCAGCTTTTCTCCTGGGACAAAACTTTCTTTATTTTCAGCAGCTGAAACAGCTGCTCCATAGGCTCTTTGCCATTTTAAATTTTCGGGCGCCAAAACAGCTTCGGGAATAATGTCTTTTATACTATTATATAAAAGCTCTGCGCCGTCTCCTGCAATGACTATTTTTCCGTCTGTTTCTTTAAGCTCCTCTATAAGCTCAGCGGAGGAAATAGCCCTGTCAGGTGTGAAACGGGTAAGATTGCCGTTTTCACAGTAAAAGGTTGCCGTGTAAAACTGACTGCATCTTGCATCCATTACGCAGCAAATTGTAAAGTCATCCCAAAGTCTCAGGGAATTTGCCATTGCTTCAAGGGTGGAAACTCCAAAGCAGGGTTTATCCGCTCCCATGGCAAGTCCCTTTATTGCCGCAACGCCTATTCTCACTCCCGTAAATGAACCGGGACCGTTTGTTATGGCGAAAACGTCGATGTCCTGTGTCTTCATGCCGGCGTTTTTAAGGGCAAAGTCAACCATGGGTATAAGAGTCTGACTGTGGGTGAGTCCCTTATTAATATAACATTCGCTGAGTATTTTTTTGTCCTCGGTTACGGCAACGCTTGCCGCACCCGCTGAACTGTCAATTGCAAGAATTTTCATTTTCTATCTCCTGTATTACTCCGTTATGGTTATTATTCTCTGATTTTCATCATCGGTTTTCGTTATTTCAATTCTTATTGTATCCTCAGGAAGTGCGTTTTCTATGTTTTCGCTCCATTCCACAGCAAGAATTGCACCCATATCAATATAATCGAAAAATCCGCTTGAATATAAATCCTCCCAGGAGTCAACCCTGTACATGTCGAAGTGACAAAACAGGGGAGATCCGCCGTATTCGTGTACAATGGCAAAGGTGGGACTGCTTACCTCGGCATCGAGTCCGAATCCATTTGCCATACCTCTTATAAATGCAGTTTTGCCGGCTCCTAAATCACCGTAAAAGGCGACAACTTTGCCGCTGTTTAATGTCTTCGCAAATTCTGCGCCGATTTTCTCAGTTTCGGCAGCGCTGTTTGAAACAAATTTTTTCATTAAATCTATACCTTTCAGAGATGGGGTTAATAATCTCTTTTAATATTCTGTGTTGGCTTTGGTTATTATATCACATTTTAACAATTGGTTAAAGTATTTTTACTTGAACAAAAAGTGGATTAAGGATATAATGAAAAGCAGAAAATTTTAGTCGGTGGTGATTATTTTTGAGAAACCGAAGCGGTGTTTTGAAAAATGCCTTTAAGGGTACGGATAAGCTCTTGTTTATTTTATCTCTTTTAGCTTCAGCTTTTGGAATATTGATGGTTTACAGTGTAACTAAACACACTTTAACTGACGGTGAGCTAATCCCTGATGACATGAAAACTATGGTTCTCGCTGTTGCGATAGGTGTTGTGCTTTGTATTATCATATCCTTTATAGATTATGAATTTATTGCAAGGCTGTGGCCTTTAGTTGGTATAGTCTGCATTGGACTGATGTTTTTGGTCTTTTTGTTTGGTGTTGCTCCGCTGGAGCGTCCTGATTCCAGAGTATGGCTTGATTTAAAAGTATTTTACTTTCAGCCGTCAGAGCTTGTAAAAATAGGTTATATAATCACTTTTGCAGTACATCTTGATTTGGTAAAGGAAAACCTTAATTCCTTCAAAAATATAGCATTACTTGCAGTCCATGCACTTATTCCTTTCGGTCTTGTTATGAAAACAGGTGATGCCGGTTCGGCTCTGGTTTTCCTGCTTATATGTATGGCAATGCTTCTTGTTGCCGGTATGCACTGGGGATATTTTGCCGCAGGAGCGGGACTTATGGCTGTGGCTATTCCGATACTCTGGGTGCTTGGTGATAAGGCAAAGATATTCAATCAGTA
This sequence comes from uncultured Oscillospiraceae bacterium, assembly GCA_958366985.1. Lineage (GTDB taxonomy): Bacteria > Bacillota > Clostridia > Oscillospirales > Acutalibacteraceae > UMGS263. Next base: position 63,282 of record CATXDC010000015.1, on the reverse strand, counting down.
TCAGAAAAATCGTGTGTTGGCAATTTTTTACCCCGAGCATTACGCCCTTGAAGAAGCCTATCAGCAAAATCAGGCACTTAATGCCATGGGATCCGGCGGAGTGTTCGGAAAGGGATTGTTTAACGGTGAATACACGCAAAACGGTGCCGTTCCAGAAGGTCAGAATGATATGATTTTAGCTTCCATAGGTGAAGAGCTGGGTCTTATCGGAATAATTCTTGTACTGCTTTTACTTTTTGCAATTATTATGAGAATAATTTACGTTGGTAAGCAGTCTGGAGATAACAAAGCCTATCTCATGTGCTGCGGAACTGCTGCCATGATAGGAAGCCAGGCAATAATAAATATAAGTATGTGTATCAGAATTTTCCCGGTTATCGGAATTACCCTTCCGTTTTTCAGCGCCGGCGGTTCATCTAATCTTTGTATATACATTGCCATTGGTCTTATAATGAGTATTTACCGAAGCACGAGAAAGCAGGATCCTGTAGATTTCAGGCTAAGCAGTATAGCTACAAGATTTTCGGAAGTTTAATAATATTTATAAAAATAAATCTGTGGATTTGCTCTGCAGGTTTATTTTTTTGTTTAAAAATAGCAGAATTTCTAAATTAACGGCACGAAAGAAAAATTATTAAAAATTTTACGTTTATATATGTAATCTATATAAATATTATATACAAGTCATATAAAGTGGATTATTAACCAAAAATTATTGATAATATTGACAATTTATACATTGAATTCCGTTTATAAATTTGTTATAATTTGGAAGGATACAGTAAAGATATATTTAAAAGTATATAAATGCTGTCAGCGGCGCAGCATTAGCGGCGCTGCTTGTATTCCGAAAAAACACGCAGAAGGAGGGAGCGTGGTAGAAGACAAAAATAAAATAATGGCTTTTAAATTTGAAAGAGGAGCGATTCAGATTTAAAGCCGGAAAGCATGGTGATGCATATTATAAAATGAAGAGAGGTATTGAAATGAAGACTTCTAAAAGAGTGCTGAGCGTATTTATGGCTGTTGTTATGGTCATAATGAGCGTCAGTGCCGGCTTTGTAGCTTTTGCGGCTGAAGATCCATGGCAGGTTCTTATTGAATCTCTTCAAGCCGACGGTGTTAAAAATGCAGCTTGGCCCGGTTCAGCAGTACAGACTGGTTCCGATAAAGACGGTCATACGGAATTCCGTGTAACAATGGAAGATCCTACAGGTGACATCGAAAAGGCAGCAGAGGCATTTTGGACAGTTGCCACAAGCATTGCACCTAATCACACACAGACAGGTCAGCGTGATGATAAATATACACTTTTAGGTGTAAAAAATGCAGTGCTTGCAACACTTCAGGAAAAAGGCGTTACTGGTGATGATCTTTCTGTAGCCAACGCTGCTTTGGATGCTTTTACAGCATATCAAAATGGTAGAGGAGAAGCTACAGGTTGGACCAAACCGAGCGTTCCCAATAAGCGTGATTATGTATTTGAAATCAAACGTGATATTACAAACGTTTTGATGCAGTACAGCAGTGTTGAAGATATCCCTGATACACTGTACACTTCAGTTACATATGACTGGTTCCATGACGGACAGGGCGGCGGAAGCTTTGCAAACTATTGGCGCAATATTGTGCTTCAGAGCTGGACCCGTACTGAAACAAATCCTGAGACAGAAATTCCTGCTGCTCTCAAGGAATTTGCAAATTACTTCACAGATAAACTTCTTGCAACAGATCTTGAATCAATGACATCTGATGAACTTGTTGAGCTTGCAAAGAATAACCGTGCAGCTATTGATGCGCTTGGTGATCTTTGGGGAAGCGACACAATAATCAATCATTTCTTTGATAAGGATGCTATCCAGAACTTCGTTATTGCAACAGAAAATACTCGTGACAACAAGCTTGCCGACGAGTATGCAGGTGCAATGAAGGATATTATGGACAAGTACAGCAAGCCTGCTGAAATGGAGCTTGCAGATCTGAAAACAGTTCTCAATGAGATGACTGATCTTTTTGAAAACTTCAATGCTTGCAATGAAGAGTCAAGAAACGCAGCTCTCACAAAGTATGGTCTTACAGCAGAGGCAATTGCCGCTTATATTGCTTCTGTCAATGAGGAAAAGGAAGTTATCGAAATTACCGCATTAAAGGCAGAAATTGATGCTAAAATAAGCGGTTTCCCAGTTCCTCTTGACGAATATAATAATCTTGATGTTATCAACGTGTATCTTGAGGTTTCAGCTAACCTTGAGCTTATCGAAAAATGCACTGCAGCTGCTATTGCACGTGTTTTCGGTGAAGAGGGCACAGCATATATCCATACATTCCTTGATAACATATATGCTAAGATTTCTGAAAAGCCCGAAGATAAAGCTTTAGCTGATGAAATCTATGAAAGCTTTAAGTATTTCAATGAGCTTATAAGAGAGGATGTTTCTTCTCTTCCCACAGAGCAGCTTACAGTTAAATTTACTGAAGCTAACTCAAAGCTTAATGATCTTAAGGCAAAATATGGTGAAGAGACTGTTGCAAAGCTGTTTGGCACTAAGTATGAACAGGTTAATGGTGCTGTAGTATCTGTTTATACAGTACTTGCTGATCGCTTAGCAGACCAGATAAGTGAAATTGCTGACAGTTATGACAAGTACACTGAAGTTAATCTTCTTAACCACAACATTGTTGAAGAAGCAATGGGTGGTGTAGAAACTGTTATTTGGGATACCATTAAGGATACCGAATATGTTTCTGAAGAACTGAGATCTGATTATGAGCATTATGAATTTATGCTCACCTCACTTGAGGAATATAATGCAAATCCCTTTGATCATTATTATAAAACTGAGATGGAATATCCTGAGCGTGATCCCATGGCGGGTGACGTTGCAAGAACATCCGACGAAGTTTATAAGGTAACCCATGATAAGCTTGATACTGTTATATCAAAACTTGATTCTCTTATGAAGAATGAGGATCTCGGTCCCGTTCTCGGAATTGAAGGTACAATTTCTGACCTTATCAAGAACGCTGTAAGTGACAATCTCTATACAAATGAGATGGTTAACACAGTTCTTACAAGCATCTATCCGATGCTTGTTGATACAATTAAGAATATTCCTCCAATTGATGCAGTTGTAACAACTATCACAGGTCAGGATATTCTTAATCAGGCTAAGGATAACCTTCATCTTATGCTCTATCCCAATACTCTTTCAACTGTAATAACAGGCGATGAGTATGCAGCTGTAAGAGATGCACTTAATGCAGCTGGAACAGACTGGAATAATCTTGACACCTCCAAACTTGATTGGGGCGTACATGATAAGGATAGTTTTGTTAAAGCTATAGGTCAGGTTCTTAACGGATTTTCTCCTGTACTTAAAGCTGCTTTTGGAAATTCTGATTACAAGGGTAGCTTAAAGGTATCAATAGCAACTGCTGATGTTGTAGTAGGTCATATGGATCTCTATAACAACGCTATTCTTCCTCTTCTTGAGCTTTTAGAGTGCAACGGCGTAGTTTCTACTGAAACATTTAACAGTTACACAACAGCAGATCAGATGATCAAGGCTATACTTGATCCTATTCTTGATTATGTTGAAACTGTTGCAGATGCACCTATTTCAAGTATTACCGATATTCTTCCGAAGATTGCATATGTCTTCGACCACGACATGATTACATCAGTACTTAAGTCAACAAAATTGACAGCTAAGGCAACAGCTTTAGGCGGTCTTGTTAATGTTGATATTATCAGTACAGCTGGAATTACAGATCCGTCACTTTACGGTGTAGTAAAGTTTGCCGCTCCTGATCTCGATCTTTCAGTTCTCAGCGATGTAAACAAGCTTATACCCATGGTTCTTGGTATGGTAGCACCCGGAACTAACCTCGTACTTCCCACAATCAATCAGTCAGTTCTTGCAAGCCACGGACAGATGGTCGCAGGTGTTGCAAGCGGACGTACTGGTGGCACACGCTATCAGCTTGTAACTGATAAGGCTGATACTCTTCTTGCGGTTCTCCGCTATGTTCTTCCCATGCTTGGTGATAACGATTTCCTCAATTCCGTAACTGCCCTTATCGGTAAGCTTACAGGTTCTGAAATCGTTCTCAGCGAAGATATTCTCAAAATCATCAATGGCATAGGACTTAACTCAGATAATGTTATCTGCGCTTTAACAGAGCTCTTTGTTCCTCAGGAATATGCTTCTAAGGAACTTAATTACACTCATAACAGCGAAGAAGAGATCGGACAGCCCATCAATACTGTAACTTACAGTGCAGATTGGACAAAAGAGCAGGCTCAGTTTATCGCAGACAATACTACAGATTTTGTCAACGATATGATGAAGATCCTTGGCGGTTCCAATATGCCTGATCTCAGCGGACTTATCCGCAGCTACATTGCTGATGAGTTCTATACAAACGAAACCATCAACAGTGTTATCCTCATGGTTAAGGAACAGCTTGACAGTCTCGGAATGGATCTCGATCCTGTTCTCGGTCTTGTAGGTGTTGATCTTAGCATCTGGGACGATGTTACAGAGGATAAGGACTGGGGCGTAATTCCCGGCGATACCGCAACATTTAAGGCTGCTCTTAAAGAGGCTCTCAGCCCCTTTGCTCCCATCATGGCAACACTTATGTCCGGTGAAGCTGATCTTACAGTTCTTGGTGCAGTTACAATGAAGAGCTATCCCGGATATCAGAACGGTATTATTCCGATTCTTGAGAATCTCGGATGTGCTGATGAAGATATCATGAGCGCTGCAGAGTATGCAGAGCTTGCTAAGTCAGGCAATTACGATCAGATGATCAGCGCTATCATCGATCCTATCCTTAATCTTGTAGATGAAATCTATGCAGATCCTATCAATAAGGTTATGGATATTCTTCCCAATGCATTCTATTTCATCAATAACGGAAACCTGCAGATTTGCGTTGAAAACGCACTTCAGTCAGTATTTGTAATGCTTGACACAGCTCGTCCTATCTATGATTTGAGCTTTGAGCTCAACCTCAATGTTCAGCAGATTCTTGTTGATCTTGTGGCAGATCTCGAAGTAAACGGACAGAAGCTCAATCTTAAGATACCGTTCCTTTCAGACCTCAGCGTGCTTGCTGTTGGTAATGTAACTGAATATCAGTCAAAGTCAGGCAAGGTTGCTTATAAGCTTACTGATGCTGACCGTGCTGATCTGGTTACGGTTCTTATGAGAAACGTAGTTGAACTTATCTTCTACGAAGATAACCTTGATGCGGTTATCACTTTGGTTGACAGTTATGTCAATATGAGCGACGCAAATAAAGAAAACCTTAAGAAGATTCTTTATGCTTTCGCTGAGACTTACCACGAAAACAATGGCGTGGATAAGATTATGAATGCTGTTTATGTCATTTACAAAACTATGTATGTGACAGGTGACGGCGCTGTTACAATTATTGGAGATTTCAATGAGAGATGGAGCGCTGTATTCAATTCTCTTTACAACAGCGGTAACCCCGTACTTGTAGAGATTGCAAAGACAGCGGACGAAGTTCTTGACTTCCTTTCATTTGGTCTTATTAATGGTAATGGTATTGGCACATCAGGCTTGATCGACTTCTTCGATCGTGTTGCTGCTTTCTTCCAGGGTCGTGTAACTGATGTATCCATCAGCCAGACTTCTGCTTCTCTTAAAGAGGGCGAAAGCTTTACACTCAGCCTTAGTTTCAAACCCGTAACAGTTAAGAATAAGAATGCTACATGGACAACATCCAATGCAGGCGTTGCAACTGTTGAAAACGGTGTTGTAAAGGCTGTCGGCCCCGGAGATGCTGAAATCAAGGCAACTACAGCAGACGGCGGACTTACAGTAAGCTGTGTTGTACGTGTACGTGCTGACAAGACTGTGCTTAATGATGCTCTCAGAAGAGCAGAGGAAGCTCCCGTTGATGAGGCGCTTCTCAGCGATGAGTATATTAATGCTCTTGCAACAGCTCAGTATGTAGCTGGCAAAGAACTTGCAACTCAGGCAGAAGTAAATGAAGCCGCTCAGACTCTTATCGATGCTCTCAATACTCTTGAGCTCGGCGGTAAGATCGAAAGCGTAACAATCACTCAGAACGGCGCACCTGTTGGTCAGACTGTATATCAGAAGGTTCCGTGGACTAAAAAATGGAACAGCACTCCCGCTGCTCTTGGTTTAAGCATCAATGAAGGTGCTAAAGTCAAGAATATCACTTGGGAATATGCTAACTGGTCAACAGATAAGCAGGAAGCTACTATTGAAGCTGCTGCAGACGGTATGAGTGCTCTTATCAGAGCTACAAACGGCGTTGGCGCACGTTCAGCTTGGATTCAGGTCACTGTTGAAGACGTATATGGTAATAAGGTCACATCAGATCCTGTAAAGGTACGTTTCTACAACTATGACTGGCAGAAATAACATTATCGATGTTATTTCCCGATAAACAGAACTAAAAATCTGTAAAAAGGACGTCTGAGGCTTTGCCTCAGACGTCCTTAAATATTTATGTTATGAAATAAAAACTTATGAAAAAATCCTCACTGTTTTTAAACCAGTGAGGATTAAAATCATTTTACTTGTTAGACTGCTTTTCGATAATATTTTTAAGAATATCCGGATTGCGGGTGGTGATATTATCGGGAGCTTCAGCAAGGGCTATATACATATCATCTTCATTGTCAACTGTCCAAAGGGAAACGAAAAGATTTTTCTCGTGCATTTTAGTTATCATCTCTTCGGATACAAGACGGTAATTGATATTAATGCCGATTGCTCCGCAATCTGTAATTGTTTTGGCGATAGACTCCAGATAAGAATCATTTTTAATTCTTAAAGGATTGGGATACACATTGAGATAATAGGGGATATCCGGGCATGAAGTTTTAACATTTTGAGCTTCTTCTTCAAAAACTCCTGTGAAGAAAACCTGATCCATTACCTCATATTTTTCAGCAAGTTCCTGTATTACAGGCAGATTTGAAAATTCCTTAAGATCAAGGTTGACTTTTGCGGGATATTCTTTCAATGTGCTGAAAAATTCTTCAAGGGAAACATATTCGTTTCCGTCGCTTTTGACTTCATTATGGCTGAGAACTGGTTTTCCGGAAGAAGTAAACCGAACATCTACTTCTATAACTCCGTCTCCGATAAATTCAAGAGATTTCAATATAGAATCCATGGAGTTGGGTTCTGTATTCAATGCGCCTGCATGGGCGGTGACTGTGAATCCTTGAGGGAGATTAAGCTGGGCGAGTTTTGCCTGTTTGAGAGCTTTCTTTTCGGAGAGAGTGAACACTGCAAACACCACTGATACCAGAATAAGAACAGATGCAATAACCGATGCTGCTATTTTAAGCTTTTTATTTTTCAATTCCGAGCTCGCTGCAAATGCGTGAAACAATTGCTTTCATTTCATCAAATTTCTTTTCGATATCAGCGACCAGGGCAAACTGAGTATGGCATCTGTCAAGGTTGTGTTCAGGGTATGCAATTTTAAAATATGTGTCTCCGTTAAGATAATCTCCGAGGAATCTCATTCCGCATTCAAAAGTCATAAGCTTTGCAGAAAAGGGGAGATATTCAATCTCGGTCTTTGTGAGGCTTTTGCCTGCTGACTCAAGATATCCTCTGCAATACTGCTCAAAAAGATTAAGGTCGAGATAGACAAGGCTTAAATCCTTTTCATCCTCTGCTGCATGGTTGGCTCCAAAACGGATGCTGTCGCCAAAGTCATAAAGTGATGAACCAGGCATAACTGTATCGAGGTCGATAACGCAGATGCCTTTATCTGTCTGATTATCAAACATGACGTTGTTTAATTTAGTGTCGTTATGTGTAACTCTCATGGGAAGTTTGCCCTCATTAATGAGATCAACTACAACATGAGTATCTTTTTCACGATCTATTGCAAACTGAACTTCTTCTTTTACATTATCGAGTCTGCCAGACGCATTTTTTTCAACAGCTGCCATAAGATCTGAGTATCTTGAAACAGTGTTGTGGAAATTTGGGATAGTTTCATGAAGGCTGTCAGCAGGATAATCAGCTAAAAGACGCTGGAAATTACCAAAAGCAACTGCAGAGTTATAAAATACTACGGGGTTTTCTATTGTCTGACATGTATATGCGTCAGTGATGAAATTGTAGCATCTCCAGTATCTGTTATCCTTTGAAACAAAAAAGGGCTTTCCATCTCTTGTTTTAATTACGTTCAGAGTTTCTCTGTCGGGATCTCCGCCGTTTTCGACAATGATTTTATGGAGATACTCTGTAACGCCGACAACATTCTCCATAAGCTTTTCGGGATTTGCAAAAACATTGGTGTTAATCTGCTGAAGGAGATATGATTTTACATTTTCACCGTTTTCAAATTCAAGGACATATGTGTTGTTGATATGCCCGTTATGTATCGGGTAAAATCCGGTGTAATCTCCCTCAAAGTTAAAATGTTCTCTTATCTCTTCAATGTCAAAATTAGGTTTTGTCAAAACTTACACACCTTTCGGTAAATTTTAATTTTTGATTTTCTTACATTTAATATTAATTAATCCTCACAGGGATAATTGAAAACAAGCTCACCAAACATTTCTGGATTGTGGAAGCCTTTTTCTACCGGACCTACAGGCGAAAAAGCACCGAAATGAGGAATTGGTGTATCATCTCCGCATTTGTAGAAATTGCCTCTTAAAGTCATAGGTTTGATTTTGAAATCAGTCTTTGTGATATCGGACATAAGTTTTTCGCTTACAAAAAGGGAAACACCCCATGCGGTTTCTCCATTTTCATTAATGGTGAATACCGAAACTTCAGGAATTTCTTCAGATAATGCAACGAGCCTTGTCCGTTCTTTGCCTCTTCCTGCACCAAATTCAGAAAGAATGACGCCTTTCGAGTTCATTTCAAAATTGATGTACGGCACCGTACTGTTTTCAAAGGGACACATAAAAAATTCAAGACAGCTGTCCCTGTATACCGGTTCATCCCTGTTTTCGAAAACGGCACGAACATCCTTTTCAAAGGACCACAGTCTTGCATAAAAGCCTTTGCCTTCAACAGCACAAAGCTTTGCATAAGAACGTGGACGTACAAAAGTTTCCTTTTCCCAGTGAAAGCTGTCTATTGAGGCGACAGGTACTTTGTCCCACTCCGGCTGCGAAGTGAAAACAAAGGTATTATAAGTTTTCATTTTTAATGTTGCACCACACTTCATATGATATGTGACAATTAATGCGTATATTATACCGTTTTACAATCAAAGCGTCAAGATGTTTAAAAAGAAAGAAAATTTTTGTTTATTTTTATTATGAGTAATCTTCAAGTTTTTTTTGAAGTTCCCTGTCATCGGCCGCTTCAATGCCTTTTGTAAGAAGTAGTATATCTCCCTGGGTAAGAGAATTCACAGGTACGTCTGTTATTTTGAAGGGTTCGTCGCTGCCGTATTTATACACTGCCACATACCCGTTATATATACCTATTATATATGCGGGGGTTTTTGTGTTTTCGGTGACGCTCTTTATCTGACTTGTATTGTTTTCGCTTTTGGGATAATCTGAACCTAAAGAAGATGATGAAATAACTGCCACAAGAACAGCAGAAGCTCCGATAGTAAATAAAAGCTTTTTGATGTTGTTCATTTTTCACATTCCTTCCTTTTATTAATCATATTTTTGTCTTTTTTGCCTTTAATATGCAGATTTATCCTGCAAAAAAGGAATAATTTTATAAACCTCTAAACTTTTGTGCGAAAATGTGATATAATATTGCAGACTTTAATCAATATCCCTATAAAGGGAGTAGATATTTATTCATAATTGAAAGGGAGGACTTTATTAACTGTGAAAGTAAAAACTCCATTTGAAAAAAAGAAAAGCTCCGGTTCAAATAGCTCAGGTAAAAAAAATATTAAGGACACAGTGGTTAAGCATTCCGCAAAATGGCAGGCTGTTATAGCTGTTTTGCTGGTTTTGGTTATCACTTTGTGTGTCGTTGCCGCTTCCATGATAGCTTATGTTATTTCATTTACTAACGGAGAAGCAGCGCTTGATCTTGATGCTTACAAGAACAATCAGAATCAGACTACAATTATCTATGCATACGATAAGGATAACAATCCTTACGAGTATTGCCGTCTCAACAATGCGGAAAACAGAATCTGGGTCGATTTAAAGGACATGGGACCCTACATGTACGAGACTGTTATCGCTATGGAGGACAAGCGTTTTGAAAGTCATGAGGGTGTTGACTGGTTCAGAACAGCATCTTCAGCTGTAAGATCACTCCTGTCAAAATTCATTCCGAAACTTAGCGTACAGGGTGGTTCCACAATAACACAGCAGCTTATAAAAAACCTTACCGGTGAAGATGACGTAACACTTGTACGTAAATTCAATGAAATTACTTATGCTCTCAATCTCGAAAAGCATTACGAGAAAACCGAAATAGCTGAGGCTTATCTCAACACCATTTATCTTGGTGAAAACTGCTATGGCGTTCAGACCGCTGCCGAAAAATATTTCGGTAAGAACGTTGACGATCTAAACCTTGCCGAATGTGCAAGTCTTCTGGCAATCACTAATGCTCCCACAAAGTATAATCCCCTTATAAATCCTGAAAATAACAAAGAGCGTCAGGAATACTGCCTCGGTGAGCTTCTCAGTCAGGGTAAAATAACAAAGGAAGAATATGACGAAGCAGTTGCATATGACCTTGTGTTTACAAATGACCCCGATTATGTTCCCAGCGAGGAAATGAAGAACAAGCAGAAGCCCGATGAAAGCAAATATGATTTCTATACGGAATATGTAATTGATTCAGTTATCGAAGATCTTCAGACCCAGTGCGGATACAGTAAGAAAAAGGCTGTTGATATGGTGTTTTACGGCGGACTTAGAATTTACTGTGCCGTTGATCCCGATGTTCAGAAGGTTGTAACAAGAGTATACGAAAACAGAGAGACTTTCAAAAAAGAAGAGGATACTGAAGCGCATCCTGCTGCACAGTCAGCAATGGTTATAATGGACTATGCAGGACGAGTAGTGGGAATGGCAGGTGAAGCAGGTGAAAAGAGCGGAAACCGTTGTCTTAACCGTGCTACCGATACTTTACGTTCACCTGGTTCATCAATTAAGCCCTTGAGTATATATTCGCCTTCCATTGAGTACGGAATGATAAACTGGTCAACAATGATTCCTGACGCACAGATCTACAATAACGGTGAGAAAATGCCCTATAACTTCGGCGGCGGTTCAGGCAGCGGAGAAAATGTAACTGCTCAGAACGCTCTTGCACGTTCACTTAATACCGTTCCCGTGCGTATTCTTAAGGATTATCTCGGTTTTGAGCGTTCCTACGCTTTCCTTCAGGACAGATTCCATATAACCTCTCTTAACGAAAAAGAGGATAAGAACTATTCACCTCTTGCAATGGGCGGTATGTACAACGGTGTAAGCGTACTGGAAATGACTGCGGCCTATGCAGCATTCGGTAACGGAGGACTTTACTATGAGCCTTACTGCTACTATAAAGTCACTGACAGCAAAGGCGAGCAGACAATTCTTAAAAACGAATCCACATCAGAACGTGCTATTTCCCAGGAAACAGCAAACATAATGTGCGAAATGCTTCAGACTGTTATCACTGACCCCCAGGGTACAACAAAGGCATACGGTATCAGCGGCTATCCTACAATGGCAAAGAGCGGTACTACAACTGATGACCATGATAGATGGTTTATAGGCGGAACACCTTACTACATCAGTGCGGTATGGTACGGATACGATGCTCAGAAGGAAATCTTAGGTGTATACGGCAACCCGTCGGGTAATATATTCAAGAAGGTAATGAACGAAATCCATGAAGGTCTGCCTTCAAAAGATTTCCCCAAGAGTGAAAATGTAGTACAGATGAAATACTGTACGGAATCAGGTCTTATTGCAACAGATGCTTGTCCCAGCACCAAAACCGGATGGTACAATAAAAACTCTCTTCCCGACACCTGCAAGCTTCATGGTGCAGATGCAGCTCCCACAGAGGAAACCACAGCTGTGGCTGAATAATAAAAATATATCGGAGGTAACGTTATGGCTGAACTGCTTATTAAAAATGTCCGAATAATAGAGAACGGTAAGGCTGACGAGTCCTTAAAGGATATTCTCATTGACGGCGGAATAATAAAGCGTATTGACGCCTGTATAGAGGAAGAAGCCGAAAGAGTAATTGACGGCAAAGGTCTTTACGCAAGTGCCGGACTTGTAGATATGCATGTTCACCTGCGTGACCCCGGTCAAACTCATAAGGAAGATATAATAACCGGCTGCCGTGCTGCGGCTGCCGGAGGAGTTACAACAGTTGCGGCAATGCCCAATACATCGCCCAGTGTTGACTCTTGCGAAACAGTAAAATATATTCTCGAAAAAGCCGAAAAGGCAGATGCGAGAGTTTTGCCCGTAGCGGCGATCACTAAGGGACTTTCAGGCAAAGAGCTTACGGATATGCAGGCTCTTAAAGAGGCAGGAGCCGCCGCTTTTTCAGATGACGGCGTACCTGTTGCCACAGGAAAGCTTATGTATGACGCACTTATAAACGCCTACGGACTCAGAGTTCCAGTACTTGCCCACTGTGAGGATATGAGCCTTGCAGCAGGAGGAAAAATCAATGAGGGTGCTTCCAGCATACTCCTTGACGTAAAGGGAATACCCGGAGCTGCTGAGGATGCCGGAACAGCGAGAGAGATAGCTCTTGCATTTTCTTCTGATACCGCTGTTCATATCTGCCATGTAAGCACCGAAAAATCTGTGGAGCTTATAAGAAGCGCAAAGAAAATGGGAGCAAAGGTAACCTGTGAAACCTGTCCCCATTACTTTACACTTACTGATGAAATCGTCATGAATATGGATGCCGATTACAGAATGAATCCGCCTCTGAGAACACAGGCTGATGTAAACGCTGTAATTGAGGGAATATGCGACGGTACAATTGATGCAATCGCCACTGACCACGCACCTCATACTCCTGAGGAAAAGGCAGATTTTGTATCTGCTCCCAACGGTTCAATCGGACTTGAAACCTCTCTGGCAGCGGGAATAACCTATCTTGTAAAGCCGGGTTATATTACCTTGCCGAGACTCATTGAGCTTATGAGCGCAAATCCCGCACGTATTCTTAAGATCAGAGCAGGAGTTTTGGCCGAGGGAAAGCCGGCTGATATAGCCATTTTCAGCGATGAGGAAAAATGGACAGTTGATCCCGAAAAGCTTCACGGAAAATCTAAAAACACACCGTTTAAAAACACTGAGCTCTGCGGCAAGGTAAAGTATACCGTCTGCCGAGGCAAAGTGGTTTACGAGGATAAATAACGAGGAGGAAGAAAAATGTCACTTGACAGACTTATTGCCAAAATTAAAGAAACCGGTAACCCTACCGTTGCGGGTCTCGACCCGAAGCTTGACTATATTCCGTTTTACATCAAAGAGGAAGCCTTCACAAAGTACGGCGAAACTCTTGAAGGAGCGGCACATGCTCTTCTCCTTTTCAACAAAGGACTTATTGATGAACTCTGCGATATAGTTCCCGCAGTAAAGCCCCAGTGTGCATATTATGAAATGTACGGCTGGCAGGGCGTTAAAGCACTTTATGATACAATCGCCTATGCAAAAGAAAAGGGAATGTACGTTATAACTGACGGTAAGAGAAACGATATCGGCACAACTATGGAAGCCTATGCGGCAGCTCATCTTGGTGAAGTCAAGGTTAACGATAAGACCTTTGAGCCTTTCGGAGCCGATGCCCTTACCGTAAACGGATACCTTGGCAGCGACGGCATTAAGCCTCTTCTCAATATCTGCCGTGAAAAGGATAAGGGAATCTTCGTTCTTGTTAAAACATCAAATCCTTCCTCTGGAGAGCTTCAGGATAAGCCTATCGGCGACAGCCCCACTCTTTACAGGGAAATGGGCGCTCTCTGTGAAAGCTGGGGAGAGGAGCTTATGGGAGAAACAGGCTATTCAGGTGTCGGCGCAGTTGTAGGCGCAACATATCCCGACCAGCTTACAGAGCTTAGAAAAGCTCTTCCCCATACATTCTTCCTTGTTCCCGGATACGGTGCACAGGGCGGTTCCGCTGCAAACCTTGCAGGTGCATTTGATGAAAACGGAATCGGCGCAATAGTAAACGCTTCACGTTCAATTATGTGCGCATACAAAAAGGAAGAAAACTGCGACGAAAAGGATTATGCAGCTGCTTCACGCCGTGAGGCAATCAGAATGAGGGACGATATAACCTCTTTTATTCCCGCTCTTAAAAAATAAATTTCCCGGAGGTAAAGATGAAATATATCCAGGATGATTTCAAAATTTTAACTATCAATAAGCTTAACAGTACAGCTTTTGATTTTACAATTGAAGCCCCGGAAATTGCCGAAAGGGCAAAGGCGGGACAGTTTGTAAATATTCTCTGTGACGGCAAAACTCTGCGCCGTCCCATATCCCTTTGCGGAATAGATAAAAATAAGGGTACACTTCGCATTGTCTTTGAAGTGAGAGGCGAGGGAACATTATGGCTTTCCGAGAGAAAGGAAGGGGATATTATAAATGTCCTCGGCCCTCTTGGCAACGGCTTCCCCACTGATGAAAAATATGAAAACGTTGTCTTTGTAGGCGGCGGAATCGGTGTTCCTCCACTTTTGGAGACAAGCAAAGTTTACGGCAAAAAAGCTGATGCAATTTTAGGATTTCGCAGTAAATCCGCTCTTATTTTAGAGGACGATTTCAAGACGGTTTGTGAAAACGTGTTTGTCACCACTGATGACGGAAGCTACGGTCATCACGGCTTTGTAACGGATATCTTAAAAGAGCGCCTCGAAAAGCCCTGTGATGCAGTATTCGCCTGCGGACCAGGACCAATGCTTAAAAACGTTGCGGCAATGGCTGAGGCAAAGGGTATTCCCTGCTTTGTATCTCTTGAAGAGAGAATGGGCTGCGGAATCGGAGCCTGCCTTGTATGTGCCTGCAAGACAAAGGAAAAGGACGGCGAACACTACCGTCATGTATGCAAAAACGGACCTGTTTTTGATTCGAGGGAGGTAGTGTGGAATGGCTGATTTAAGAGTTAATATAGCGGGCGTTGAGCTCAAAAACCCCGTCATCACAGCTTCCGGAACATACGGTTTCGGAAGAGAATACAATGAGTTTTATCCCATTTCAAAGCTCGGCGGAATTTCCTGCAAGGGTACAACTTTAAATCCTCGTTTCGGAAATCCACCTGTGAGAATTGCCGAAACTCCCAGCGGAATTTTAAACAGCGTGGGACTTCAGAATCCCGGCGTCGAAAGCTTTGTTAAAGATGAGCTTCCGTGGCTCAGTGAGCAGGGAACAGTAGTTATTGCAAACATTGCGGGAAGTACTCCCGATGAATACTGCAAGGCAGTTGAAAGACTTGCAGACACTTCTGTTGATATGGTAGAGCTCAATATCTCCTGTCCCAACGTCAAAGAGGGCGGAGCTTCTTTCGGCACATCCTGCGCCAGTGTTGAATCCATAACATCTATGGTTAAAAAGGTCTGCAAACAGCCTCTTATAGTAAAGCTTACACCCAATGTCACCGATATTGCGGAAATCGCAGCGGCGGCTGAAGCTGCCGGAGCGGATGCAGTTTCACTTATAAATACCCTTACCGGTATGAGAATTGATATAAATTCACGCCGTCCCATTCTCCACAATAATGTGGGCGGAATGTCAGGCCCTGCTGTTTTCCCCGTTGCAGTGAGAATGGTCTGGCAGGTTGCGAACCGTGTAAAGATTCCCGTAATCGGCATGGGCGGAATTGCAAAGTGGCAGGATGCAGTCGAAATGATGTTGGCAGGAGCAAGCGCCATTCAGGTTGGAACGGCAATGTTCTCCGACGCTTATGCGCCTGTTAAGATAATCGACGGACTCAATGAATATCTCGATAAAAACGGCATTGAAAGCGTTTCCGAAATAGTCGGAAAGGTTCAGCCCTGGTGAGGCAGCGGATATGGTAATATTATCTGTTGATTACGGGGATTCGAGAACGGGACTTGCCGTTTGCGATGCTCTTGAAATGCTTGCCTCTCCTGCGGGTGTCATATTTGAAACCGATGAGGAAAAGGCTGCGGATGAGGTAGTTTCTGAAGCTAAAAAGCGTGGAGCTAAGCTCATAGTAGTGGGTTATCCAAAAAATATGGATGGCACTTTAGGAGCGAGAGCTGAAAAGTGCGAGGGCTTTTCAAAGCTGATTGCCGAAAAAAGCGGAATTGAAACAGCGCTCTGGGATGAAAGGCTCACAACCGTTGCGGCTCATAACGCTTTGAGTACGGTCAATGTCCGTGGCAAAAAGAGAAAGAATATCGTTGATGCAGTATCTGCGGTAATGATTCTTGAAAGCTACATGAGTTACAGAAAGAACCGTTCAGAAAATTAAATATGGGCAAATTTATAACGTCGTCTAAAAGATTTGCAGTAATTTTAAAGAGCTGGCCTAAAGGACAGCTCTTTTTATGTAGTGTATAACATTAAAAATGACTTTCAACAAAAACTCCTCTATGGCAGGTATATAACCATAGAGGAGTTTAATTTTGGGATGGTTCAAATTTATAGGTAACTTATTTTACAATTCCTTTTTTATACATTAGATGAGCTGAGAGCATAGAAACTACAACTCCTACGGGAATAAGTACACCTACCGAAAGATCTCCTTTGAACATAAGTATAAGGCATATTGCCGCAAGAGGAATAACAGTAAGTTTATAGTGCTTTGCAAAATAGCTCATACCTAAAGCGCCGAACAGTGCAGGAACCACCTGACTGAATGCTGGGGCAAAAGGAGAATCAGGGTCAGTGATATAGGGGAGAACGGGGCTGAAAAGGAGTACTCCAGCCGCTACAACAAGAGTTGTTACAATGGAAGAGGTTGCGGCAGCAATTGTTGAAAGGATTTCTCCCTCATCGCTGTTAGCTCTTACGTTTGCCGTATCAAGAGCGGAGAGGACACAGGGAAGCTTTAAGTTGTTAATATTACCGGTAATAAAGCTTATGTATGTGGCTCCTGAACCTAAAAGAGGAGTATAGGTCATAACCTCAATAACAGCCGTAGGGTAAAATAGCAGTGCTATGGGAGCAAGACCCTTTAAAACTACCGTTGCCGAGGGGAAAGCATTGTAGTATATGCTTATTGACATGGGAATCATAATAAACATGAATAGTGCGGTGATGACCCAGAATCTGCCGTAAAAGTGAGTTCGGTCGTTATATTTATCCATTTTAACCCCTCCATTCGAGCCATGCTATGTCTGTGGGAAGTACCTGAGCCAAAAGCATTACAACGCCCATGGCAATGAACATGGAAAACGGCATTGCAAGGGACTGAAGCCACTTGATTTCCTTTTTCTTCTGTATCTGCATAAACAAAAGCATTACGACCATTGAAACAACAAGGGCAGTTATTGAAAGAATACCTGCTCCGTCGCCGAGTACAGCTTTGTCTCCCTGACCTACAATTGCTCTGCCCACAAATGCACAGATAAGACCGATAAATGCGGCTGCACTCATAACGTCAGCCCATGCAGCGTTTTTGTTTACCGCTTTTCCGATGCCCTTTTGTACCTTCTTAAGAGCAAATGGAATAATTACCAAAGGCATTATAGAGCCGAGAGTCATAACCCATGCAGCAGCGGAAAATCCCAAAGGAGAATCTATTTCTGTTGCAAGTCCTCCGGTATAGCCGAGAGCCTCAATCGCAGATTCTGCGGCGGGAACCTCATAGGAGATAGCGCCTATAACTGTGAGTCTTATCCATGGGAGAACAATTCCCAAAGCTCCGGAAAGGGTGAGGACAGTTGCTACTATTGAGATAGCCGGAGCGATGCTGAAAAGTGCCGATTGAGTAACAGCGGAACGCATTGCTTCAACGGAAAGTCCGATTTTTTTTCCCTGTTTCCATGCTCTTATAAGGAAAAAGAGGGACTGGGCAATGACAAATAAAACTACAATTCCGCCAAGGATGTACATAAATCCACTTTCTTTAAAATCCATACTTTCTCCTACTTTCCACTCATAATTCTCATATATCGTTTAAAGAAGGTTATTCCCTGCTTGAGCTGTGCAATGGGGATTCTTTCATTTGTGGAATGTGTTGTAAGAAGTAAAGCAGTATCAATTGTAAAGGGAGCAAAACGGTAGATGTTTTCACATACATTTTCATAGTTATATGCGTCTGTTCCGCCCATGACAAGATAAGGAGCAACAATATTCTTTTCATCAATGGCAACTGCAAGACGGCTTATGGTTTCAAAAGCTCTTGTGTCGGTGGGGGAGACAAGACTGGGTTCCTTTCCCTTTATAAATTCAATCTCAACATCGTCGCCGCCCATATATTTTTCAATATGCTTTTTTACGTCTTCAATTGTTTCACCGGGCATGATGCGGAAATTGACAGTAACACTTGCCTTTTGGGGAAGAACATTGGCGGCGGGAGAGCCGTTTGCCATTGTAACTGCTGTGGTGGTACGCACAAGGGATGCAGCAGGCGGGAATTTTGTCATGATTTTAAGAAGCAGCGGCTTTAAAAGCCAGAGGTTGCAAAAAACTACTCTGCCTATGTATGCAGTACGTTTTCCTATGCTTGTGAAGAGATTATATACGAAGGGAAGTATCTTGCCTTTAAACTGATGCTTTTCAAGGTTAATAACCTTTTTTGATAAAATACCCAGTGCAGTATGTTCCGGAGGCTGTGAAGAATGTCCACCCTTAGCCTTAACGGAGATTTTGAAATCTACATATCCCTTTTCTGCAACGCCTACACCGGCAAGATTTGCGTCAAGGAGTCCTTTTACTTTTGCTGAAAGCATAGCTCCGCCTTCATCGATAACACTATCAAGGTGAACGCCACGCCTTTCGAGTTCTTTTGCCAGCTCCTTGGCTCCGTTGTTTCCGCCGGAAACAACTTCCTCGTTGTGACCGAGGCAGAAATATATTGTCCTTACAGGCTGATATCCTTCTTCAAGAAGGGTTTCGGCACTTTCCATAAGACAGATAAGATGATTTTTCATATCCAGTGCGCCTCTGCCCCATACGAACTCACCGTCGTTATAGCCCTCAAAGGCAGGATGAGTCCAGTCGTCATAAGTTCCTTCGCTTACGGGAACAACGTCCTGATGAGCCAAAAATGCAATTGGATCAAGTGAATCATCAGTACCCTGCCATTTAAAGAGCAGGCTTGCTTTTGATATTTTGGTGATTTCCATTGTGCTGTGTACTTTGGGATAAGCTTTTCTTAAAAAAGCATGGAAGCGTTCAAATTCGTTCCAGTCAGTAAGACTTTCATCCTCGTGTGAAACTGTTTTGATTTTAATAGCTTCGCTGAGATTATCTGCAGCTCTCTTTTCGTTTACCTTTTCTTCGGGGAATTCCTCTTTTTTTACCGGAGGTGCTTTGAAAAAAATTGCCCGAATAAGGGCTATCAGGATAAAAACAGCTAACAGAATTAAAATTGAGTACAAAATTATCATAATTACCCATCCTTTCACGCTAAATTATGTCATAAATGTACTATGTTTGTCAATTTAATATTCCATAAAAATCAAAAAAGCCGCTGCGTTTTATTCTGCTGTAATAATACGATGGATTTTTCTAATTATTTTCCTATTTTGGCAGAATTTCTAAAAACCAGCTTTTTTTGATTGGATTTATAATTGACTGATGGTTTATGCATATGTTATAGTAAAAGCACTTAACATAGCACTGTTTATGTGCGAATTACTAAGAAAGAGATAGGAGAACGGACAATGACAAAAGCAAAGAAAAAGAAAATCGCTATTGGCGTAATATCAGGATTTTTAGCTTTGGTTTTGGTAATCGCCTTTATTCTGTGTTTCCCGCTTTTTGGAAAAAAGCATGTACAGGTTTGGGCAGCAAGTGATGAGTTTGATATAAACTCAATTCAGACCGTTGAAAAAAATCCCGATGAAGAATTTAAGATTCTTCAGCTTACAGATCTGCAGCTTTGGGCAAATCTTTCCGATAATAAGAAAGCATTGGAAGAAGTAGATGCTCTTATTGAAAAGACATCCCCCGATCTTATTGTGCTTACAGGTGATAATGTATCTGGTCTTACAACAAACTTCTTGACAAGACAGGTAATAAAGTGTTTTGAGGAACATAAGATACCATGGGCAACGGTGTTTGGAAATCATGATGCTGAGGGTAAAGCTACTCTTAACTGGCAGGGTGATAGATATGAGGAAGCTGAATATTGTCTTTTTGAGAAAGGTCCTTCAAATCTTTATGGTGTAGGCAACTATGTCGTAAATATTACTGAGAACGGAAAAGTAATCCAGTCACTGTTCATGATGGATAACGGAAGATATTATAATTACGGTGAAGATATCGGTAAAAAAGAAATTTATATGGGATATGAGCAAATGGCTTGGTACGAGTGGAACGTAAAAGGAATTGCCGAGCATGAGGGCAAGACGGTTCCTTCTATGGTATTTACTCATTTTGCACTTCCTCAGACAAGAACCGCTATTGAGGAACTTGCCGTTAAGGATGAGGCAACTGGAAGATACGTTGTACCTGAAGAATATGGATTTGGCAGTTGTGCTTATCTTCCCGGAGCGGCTCCTGTGGATTCAGGCTTCTTTGACCTTTGCAAGGAACTTGGCTCAACAAAATACTTCTTCTTTGGCCATGACCATGAGAACGATGCTTCGATTACATACGATGGCATGACAATGACTTACGGTCTTAAAACAGGTCCTTCACCGGCTCCCTGGAACAATGCAGAGGAATACGGCGGAACTCTTATTACAATAGGAAATGCAGCGGATAATTATAAAGTATCAATTGAACACATTGTAGAGGAAAAAGCTGAATAAGTGTTGTTTTTGTAAATATCTGATTTATTTGATTTGGATTAAATTGAATACAATTTAGATAACAAAAATCCCGCAGGTGTATATGTCATCTGCGGGATTTTTTGTGTTGATTCTTTAAGTGTTCACACAAGTGTGCAAAAGAAAAATAAAATAACAAATATATAATACAGCTTAAGCAGAAAAAGAGCATTTAGCCCTTTTAGATGATAGTGAGTAATCATACCACCATATGCCTTAACAAAGTAAAAGCCAGCGCCTAAATGACGCTGGCTTTTTAATGTTTAATAGAATGTTCGTCACCGCCCATTTTACAGGTGGTCGTGACAGATTTAGAACAATTTAATTTTATGAAAGGGGAATTATTATCTGATCAATTGTCACAGAGTAATCATTGTTTATTGTTATTAAAGTACCGCCCATCTGATCCTCTCTGTGACCGCTGTAATCACCTGTCTTTGTGCCGTAGGTGAGAACTACATCCTTATATTCAACGGAGTAATTGTTTCCGTGGTCATGTGCAGCAAACATATGAGTTCCGCCGTTTTCTCTGAATACATCAAAGAATCCTGAGTTATCTCTCGGAACACATTCGCCTTCGTTTCTCACACCGTAAAGGATCTTTGCTTCATCGCTGCCGCTTTCGGCAAGGTCGTACGCTGTTTTGTATTCTGGAACGGGAATGTGGAAAAATGCCATTGAGGGAACTTGATGACATTCAATTTCGCTTATTGCGTCAACATTATCCTTATACCACTGTATCTGATTTTCGTGTATATTGTCGAAATATTTATCTGTATCGGTGACTATTTCACGCTGAGAATCTATCATGAACAGTGAATAAACGGTATGACCGCTTTCTGTTACGTTTACAACATAGTTGCCTAATCCGTCAACATTTGAGGGGCCTACTTCAAAGAGACAGTTTTCGGCGTTCATAAACTGCTTTGCCTGATAATAGAGATTGTTGCCGAATTCTCTGTCGTGATTGCCGAAAACAACAGCCCACGGAATATCATAGCTGTCAATGATTGAAACAACGGTTTTGATGTGGAAATGCATCAGAACGCCGGCAACGTTATCGCCTGCAAGGACGATAAGGTCGGGATTATTGTCCTTGACGAGTTTGTCAATTGAGCTTTTAAGATAATCTTTGTTTTTAAAAGGTACGTCAAGCTGTAAATCGGAGAGCATGAGGATTTTAAAGGGCTGACCCTCTTCTTTTGTGAGAGTCTGAACAGCCTGAGGATTATAGGATTCCTTGCCTTTCCACTCTTCGCTTTCGATTTTGCTTCCGTGGCGGGGTACAAGTATGTACAGGGCGACCAGTACCACCACTAAAAACAGTGAAAGGATTACCTTAAGTGCGGTTTTAAAAGATTTTCTCATAAAGACATCACATTCCTTCTCTTGCGAATTATGCTATATTAACATAATTCACAGTAAATTAATTGAATTTATATTATTGTTATATAACACATTATATCAGTTTATTTCCCGTGAAGTTTTAGAAAACATACTTAAAACTTTAGAAATTCGACCGAAAAAAACGGTGTCGGAATAAATATATTCTTTTGGAAAAAAGATTATTTGTGGTATATCCGCTTGTTTACACGAAAAAACACTTTTGAATTTTCATTCAAAAGGTCAGAACAACTTGATATAAATTTACAACAATATTTAAGATTATCTACTTGTTATTTTGTTGACATTGCTGGAATTTCGTTGACTTTTTTACTCTTAACAGTTATACTAAATAAAAAAGTTGTTTTTATGGGAGGGAGTGTTTATGGCATACCGCATAAATGATTTATGCATAGGCTGCACCCTTTGTGCACGCAATTGTCCTGTGGGGGCAGTTACCGGTACGGTAAAGCAAAAGCATAAAATCGAAGAAAAGCGCTGTGTTGAGTGCGGCGTATGCGCAAATGTCTGTGCAAAGGGCGCAATTGAAAAGCCCGACGGAACGGCAGCGGAAAAGATTCCAAAGGATAAGTGGAAAAAACCTGTAATTGATACTGCCAGGTGCAGCGCCTGTTCTATGTGCGTAGTTGCCTGCGGTTTCTCCTGTATTGAAATTTCATATCCAACAAAGCCTGGGGATCTGAATGTATTTGCAGTGCTTGTAAAGCCTGAAAAATGTGTCGGATGCAGTCTATGCCAGCAGGCCTGTCCCTTGGGAGCAATAACAATGAAAGAGGGTGGATCAAAATGATTCTGCCTGTATATGCGAAAATAAATCTTGAAACGGGAAAGTGGGAAAAATATCCCATTTCCCAGGAGCTTTTTTCAAAATATCTGGGAGGAAAGTCTTTGGGAGCGAGGCTGCTTACAGATTTGACAAAACCGGGACTTGACTGTTTCGACCCGGAAGCGGTGCTTATAGTAAATACGGGACCCATGAACGGAACAGGAGCTCCAAGTTCGGGACGTTTCAATATGACCTTTAAAAATGTACTTACGGGCGGTATCGCCTCTTCAAACTGCGGCGGTACATTCGGAATGCTCCTTAAAAAAGCGGGATTTGACGGACTTATTATAACGGGAAAAGCTTCGGAACTTAGCAAGATTATAATAGAGGACGGAGAGATACGCATTGAGAAATGTCCGGAGCTTGCGGGACTTAATACGGAAGAAGTCCAGGAAAAGCTTCCAAAGAGATACGGTAAACTTGTCATAGGACCTGCGGGAGAAAATCTTGTTAGATACGCCCTTGCCGCCAGCGGTGAGCGTGTTGCTGGACGCTGCGGAGCAGGAGCGGTAATGGGAAGCAAAAACTTAAAAGCCATAATAGCTTTCGGCACAAAGAGTATAGAAAAATATAATCCCGAGGGCTTTGCGAAGCATACGAAAAAGTGGGTTGATGCACTTAAAAAGCATCCCATGACAGGCAACGGACTGCCGAGATACGGTTCTGCGGGACTTCTTTCAAAGGCCAATGCATCTAGCGCTCTTCCGACTCATAATTTCAGCAAAGGACAGTATGAGCACGCTCACGATATAAGCGGAGAGACACTTGCTGAGACGAAGCTTGTAAGAAACGGCGGATGTGTAAGCTGTCCGATACGTTGTGAGCGACGAGTCAAAGTGGACGGCAAAGAGGTAAAGGGACCCGAGTATGAGACACTGTGTCTTTTCGGTTCAAATATTGACAGCAACGATATAGATTTGATAAATCAGATAAATTACGATGCCGACGTTTTGGGAATGGATACAATTTCCCTTGGCGGCACAATAGCTTTTGCCATGGAGCTTCAGGAAAAGGGATTGGCTGATTTCGGACTTAAATTCGGCTGCGTTGAGGATTTAAGAAAGGTTATCAGCGATATAGCCTACCGCCGTGGCAAAGCGGGAGAACTTGCTGATGGAAGCAAGAGACTCAGCGAAAAATACGGCGGAAAGGAATTTGCAATTCACTCAAAGGGATTGGAGCTTGCCGCCTATGAGCCGAGGAGAAGCACGGGCATGGGACTTGGATATGCCACTTCCAACCGTGGAGGATGTCACCTTAACGGCGGATATCTTGCCCTTATGGAGTCGGTGGGAGTCGTCAGCATGGACGCTCAGACACCTAAGGGAAAGCCGGAGCTTACGGTATTTTTCCAGAACGCTATGGAAGCGTGTTCGGCAGCGGGCTTTTGTCTTTTCACAATGCAGGCGATTGTGCCCCCGCTGATTTTCAGATTCGGCTCAGCGAGCTTTGTCAGCCGTGCTTTCGGAAAGGCGCTGCTTATGGCACGTCCCGTTCTCGGTAAGGTATGGCATCTGATGCCGTGGATTCTTCCCGTAAACATGATGCTTATGCCTCACAGTGAATCAATTAAGCTTGCCACGGGAATACCTATGACAATGGGTAAATTCGTCACCGTAGGCGAAAGGGGATACAATACCGAAAGACTTTATAATCTTCGTGAGGGTCTTACCTGTGAAGACGATTCTCTGCCCGAGCGTCTTACGAAAGTACAGCAGGACCCGAAGCGAAAGGATACAGTAGTAGATTTAAAAACCATGCTTCCCGTCTATTATAAGGTCAGAGGCTGGGATTCAAAGGGTGTGCCCACAGCTAAAAGGCTGAAAAAACTCGGAATACCGATTCCTAACAGAAAGGAGGGATAAATTCCATGGCAACGGTGCGTTATTACGGTGAACTTGCCGCAAAAATGGGAGTAAAGGAAGAGAGTTATCCGGGTGCGACGGTGTCCCAGGTGCTTTCAAAGATAAAGAAGGCTCACGGTTCAGAGCTGTACCATGAGGCGAAGCGGTGCCATATAATTGTTGACCACTGCAATGCAGGCAGTGAGAAGGGTTTCCGCACTGCTGTGGGAGAAAACAGCGTTGTGGAATTTGTTCCTGTCTGCGGCGGAGGTTAAAAGGGAGGAAGCCCGTAAATGGAAATAGAAAACAGATATGAACGGCAGATTGATATACCCCAGATAGGCACTGAAGGACAGAAAAAGCTGGCGCAGTCACATATTCTGGTTGTAGGAGCGGGAGGCCTCGGAGCGCCGCTGCTGTATGCTCTTGCGGGAGCGGGTATAGGACATCTGACAATAGTTGACGGCGACTATGTGTCCATGGGAAATTTAAACCGACAGTTTTTGTATACCCAGGCGGAAATAGGCTTCAGAAAAGCGGATATGGCGGCGGTACGGCTCAGGCGTTTCAATCCGGAAATACAGATTGAAGCGATTCATCACCATGCACGACCCAATAATGTTGAAACCATGGTGGACGGCAAGGACATGGTTATTGTAGCGGCCGATAATATCGGCACACGTCTGCTTCTAAACAGAGTCTGCGCAAAGCGGAATATTCCTCTTATCAACGGAGGAGTTGAGGGGCTTTACGGCGCCCTTATGGCAATCGAGTACGGAAAGACGCCGTGTCTTGAATGTTTTTATGCCCATACTGCGGCGAAAAGGGAGAGCGGAACGGCTCTCGGAGCGGTAAGTTCGGTTATAGCTTCCCTTATGGCGAACACCGCAATAGAGATGCTTCTTGAAAAGAATCCAATTCCCGGTGAGATGCTTTTGTATGACGGAGTACGTCTCACACTGGAAAAAGTTCCCGTGTCCCGTGATCCCAACTGCCGTATATGCGGTGAAATAAAAAACGATTAAAATAAACGGAGAGGTGTAATATGAAAAAAGCGGTTTCTATAATATTATGTATTGTTATGCTCTTTGCCCTTGCAGCATGCGGGGCAGCGGATAAACCCGAAAATCAGGTAATCAGGCTTTCCACTACCACTTCTGTTAACGACAGCGGACTTTTGCCTTATTTGCAGCCTTATTTTGAAAAGGATACAGGCTATAAGCTTGAGATAACCTCTGCCGGAACAGGTGCTGCCATTGAAAAAGGACGTACAGGCGATGCCGACTGTCTTCTTGTTCATGCAAAGGCAAGCGAAGAGGAATTTATAAATGAGGGCTACGGAGTAGAACGTATTCCCTTTATGTATAACTACTTTGTAATTGTCGGTCCCGCAGATGACCCGGCAGGCGTCAAGAATGCCGCAAATGCAACCGAAGCTTTCAAGAAGATAGCCGAAAACGGAAAAACTCCCTTTATTTCCAGAGGCGACGATTCGGGAACTCACAAAGCCGAGCTTGCGCTGTGGAAAAAAGCGGGCGTTACACCCGAAGGACAGGAATGGTACATTTCAACTGGTCAGGGCATGGGCGCATCCCTTGTAGTTGCCAGTGAGAAGCAGGGCTACATATTTACCGATAAGGGAACATATCTTTCCCACGAGAAAAAGGATACCCTTACAATGCTTATGGAAGAGAGCGAAGAGCTTAAGAACACATATTCGATGATCGCCGTAAATCCCGAAAAGTGGCCTGATACAAACATTGACGGCGCAAATGCCTTTATAAAGTGGATGCAGAGCGAAAAGGCGACAAAGCTTATCGCTGAATACGGAGTCAAAGAATACGGTCAGCCTCTGTTTTTTGTAGGAGAGGGAAATGCATGATTTTTCCGAAGCACTGAGGCTTATATTTACGGGAGATACGGAGCTTTGGGGAATTATATGGGTTACGCTGAGAATGTCTTTTTTCAGCACCATTATTTCCTCGGTTATAGGTCTTCCCCTCGGTGCAGTTATGGGAAGCTGCCGTTTTCCCGGACAGCGCACCCTTGTTCAAATAACGAGCACTCTTATGAGCCTGCCGCCCGTAGTGGCAGGCTTATTGGTGTTTCTGCTTTTGTCACGTTCAGGACCCTTGGGACAGCTAAGGCTCCTTTATACCGTTGAAGCTATGGTAATAGCTCAGGTTGTACTTATAACCCCCATAATTGCAGGTATGGCGGCAGCGGTTTTGGAAAAACAGGCTCAGCCGGTTCTTGAAACCTGCGCAGGGCTGGGTATGTCCTTTGGTAGAAGCCGCAGAATGCTTTTGTGGGACTGCCGCAGTCAGCTTGTAAGCGTTGTAATGGCAGGGCTTGGACGTTCTCTTGCAGAGGTGGGAGCCGTTCAGCTTGTAGGCGGAAATGTTCAGGGAAAAACACGGGTAATGACTACGGCAATTATGCTTGAAACAAATATGGGCAGGTTTGATTTTGCACTTGCTTTAGGTGTGATACTTCTCTTTTTGGCTTTCGTAATAAATATTTTTGCACGCCGGCTCGAAAGGAGGACTCACCGTGAGATTTGAAAATCTTCATAAAACCTACGGCAGCAGAACGGTTCTGCAAATTCCCTGTCTTGAAATTTCAGAGGGAACACGCCTTGCGGTAATGGGGCCCAACGGCAGCGGAAAAAGTACAATGCTTAAAATTCTTGCGGGAGTTCTCAAAAACGACGGGGAGAAAATTTCTCTTTCAGGCTGCGGATATCTTCCCCAGAAAAGCTACGCCTTTGATATGACCGTTATAAAAAATGTCGAATCCGCCTTATGGGATTTGCCACGGTCAAAAAGAAGAGAAAAAGCTGAAAACGCTCTCAGGGAAACGGGTATGCTTTCTCTTTCGGAAGCTCAGGGAAAAACTTTAAGCGGAGGGGAAATGCAGCGTCTTGCCCTTGCGAGAGTCCTTGCGAGAGAGCCAAAAATCCTGCTTTTAGATGAACCTACGGCGGCGTGCGATATAGAAAGCGAAAATCTCATTGAATCTGCTTTGAGTAAGTGGAACGGAACTCTTATTTTTTCAACACACTCTCCCGCCCAGGCAATGCGCCTTGGGGATAAAGCCGTTTTTCTCGAAAAGGGCAAAATCCTCGAGTTCGGGAGTCCTGAGGAAGTTATAATGAATCCCAAAAGCGAACGAGTGCGAGAGTACATGAGCCATTGGAGGATAGAATATGCTCAAGGTAATAACCATGTCTGAGGCTGAGGAAATACTCAGAAATAAATTCAAAGCACTTTGTCTTTGTGAAACCGTGCCCCTTTCCGAAAGCTTCGGCAGAGTTCTGGCAGAGGATATAATATCCGAAGAAAATATTCCTCCCGCAGACCGTTCAATGGTTGACGGCTATGCCGTAAGAGCCTGCGATACATTCGGAGCGTCGGAGGCAATTCCCGCTTTGCTGCATCTTCAGGGAGAAATAACCATGGGTGAAATGCCCTCTGAGCCTATTAAGGAGCACTGCTGCATGAAAATTCCCACAGGTGGATTTCTTCCGAAAGAAGCCGATGCAGCAGTAATGATAGAACACACAGACCTTTTGCCCGACGGAACTGTCTGTATAAGAAAGCCGGCAGCTCCGGGGAGTCATTTAGCCTTTTGCGGAGACGACATGCGTAAGGGGCAGCACATACTGAAAGCCGGAAGTGTAATTGACGTTGGAGAAACGGGCACTTTGGCGGCTATGGGTCAGTATGCGGTGCCGGTTACGAAGAAAGTAAAGGTCGCCCTTTTTTCCACAGGCGATGAAATAATAGAAATTGATAAAACCGTTACGGGCGGACAGATGCGTGACGTAAACCGTCATGCCCTTAAAGCTTTAATAGAAAAAATGGGCGGTATTGCTGAGGATTTCGGAATAATCCCCGATGACGAAGAAAAGCTCAGAGAAGCCGTAATAAATGGCGCTCAGAGCTGCGACATGGTAGTTTTCAGCGGCGGAACCTCAGCAGGTGCGAGGGATTTTGCAGAAAAGGTTTTAAATGAAGAGGGAGAAATCCTTTGGCACGGCATAGCCGTAAAGCCCGGTAAACCTACCCTTGCCGCCGATGTTCTCGGTAAACCCGTTCTTGCTCTTCCCGGTCATCCCATGGCGGCGTGCCTTATCTTTATGATACTTGGAAAAGAAGCCATGTGCATTTTGGAGGGCAGGGAAAGCAGGGAGAAAAATATCTATGCGGAAATTTCCCAGTCCGTTTCGGCTAACGACGGCAGAGAGCTGATTCTCCCCGTTCACCTTTCAGGGGAAAAGGCAGAGCCTGTAAGAAGCAAAAGCGGACTTATTACAAAGCTTTCCGAAGCGGACGGATATGTAATAATAGGCAGAAACTGCGAGGGAATACATGCCGGGGAAAAGGTAAAGGTTACACTTTTTTGATTTTGGCGGAAAGGTTTTGATTATATGGCGTTTTCATATCTTGACAATATGCCGGTGGATAAAGCAAGGGAGTTATTTATAAACGCCCTTAAGGAAGCTGTTCCAAGTCTGTGCGAAGAAAAGGTAAAAACCGTAGATGCAGACACACGTATAACTTCAAGGGGAGTTTATGCGAAAATCTGCGCTCCCCATTATCACGCCAGCGCTATGGACGGTATTGCCGTGAAAGCATCCGATACATTCGGAGCAGGTGAAACAACCCCTGTGGTTTTGAATAAGGAAAGCTTTCAGTGGGTTGATACAGGTGACCCTCTGCCTGAGGGAGCAGATGCCGTTATAATGATAGAGGATATTGTAAGGGAGGGGGAAAGCGTAAAGCTTTTTGCCCCTGCTTCCCCTTGGCAGCACATCCGTCAGATAGGCGAGGATTTGTGCGCCGGAGATATGATTTTGCCGAGCTTTACCGAGATAACCCCCGAAGCGCAGGGAGCGCTCCTTGCAGGTGGAGTTATGGAAGTGGACGTTATAAAAAAGCCTGTTGTAGCGGTTATTCCCACAGGTGACGAGCTTGTGTCGCCTTGCGAAAACCCTAAAGCGGGTGAAATTATAGAGTTTAATACAACTATTTTTTCCTCAATGCTAAAACGCTGGGGATGCATACCAAAAGTATTTGATATTCAGCCCGATGTCCCCGAAAAAATTACCGCTGCCTTAAAGGATGCGGTAAAGGACTGTGATGCAGTGCTTTTAAGTGCAGGCAGCAGCGCAGGACGTGACGATTACAGTGTAAAATGTATAAGTGAAGTGGGAAAGGTGCTCTGCCACGGAGTTGCCATGAAACCGGGCAAACCTGTCATTCTTGCCATGGCGGGCAAAGTTCCCGTTATGGGTGTGCCGGGTTATCCTGTTTCGGCAGTGCTTGCCCTTCAGGAGTTTTTCTATCCAGCTGTAAACTGGCTTTGCGGACGAAAGGATAAAAATTTTGATTTTAATGATACCGCTACCCTCTGCCGTCCTGTTGTAAGCTCTCTTAAATACAGTGAGCTTGTGAGAACACGTCTTGGATTTGTTGAGGGCAGACTTGCCGCAGCACCACTTCAACGGGGAGCGGGAGTTGTAAGCAGTCTTGTAAAGGCCGACGGAATAATTAAAATAGACCAGAATAGCGAGGGCTGTGACAGCGGAGAAGAAGTTCCCCTGCGGCTTTTGTGCGAAAAGGATGAACTTAAAAACACCCTTGTTGTAACAGGAAGCCATGACCCCCTTATTGACGAAATAGCCGATATGGCAAAGAGGATTGACCGTGGAGCGAAAATTGCCTCAAGCCATGTGGGAAGCACAGGAGGACTTCTTGCCCTGAAACGTCATGAAGCACATATGGGCGGTATACATCTGCTAAGTGACGACGGAACCTATAATATAAATGCTCTTAAAAGCTTTTTCGGAGAGGATGAGGTAATCCTCATAAAAGGAGTCGGAAGAATACAGGGTCTTATGACTGCTCATGGAAATCCGCTTAACATAAAGGATTTTTCAGATGTGCTCAAAGGGTACCGTTATGTTAACCGACAGGGCGGAAGCGGCACGAGAATACTTTTTGATTATCTGTGCAAAAAACACGATATTTCCCCTCAAAGTGTCAACGGCTGGAACAGGGAGGAGATGACCCATACAGCCGTGGCTGCTCAGATTGCATTAGGAACGGGAGATTTGGGACTTGGAATTTTCTCCGCCGCAAAGCTATATAGTCTTGATTTTATACCGGTATGTACGGAAAACTATGATTTTGCAGTGCTTAAAAGCGCATGGGAACTTCCCCAGACGCAGATGTTTATTGATATTCTCAGAAGCGAGGAGTTCAAAAAGCGTCTGGAAGCTCTGGGCGGATATACTGCTGAAAAAGCCGGGGAGGTGCTCAAATGGAACTGACCCATATAAACGAAAACGGACAGGTACATATGGTGGATGTAGGGGAAAAAGAGGTGACAAGGCGTGAGGCGAAAGCCCACGGACTTGTACGCATGAAACCTGAAACCCTGCGCCTTATTAAAGAAAATCTCGTTAAAAAAGGCGATGTGCTTTCAGCTGCACGGATTGCGGGAATAATGGCGGCAAAGCGCACAGGGGAGCTTATCCCCCTTTGTCATACTGTTCCTTTAAGTTCTGTGGAAATAGATTTTAATTTTGCAGAGCCCGATGCAGTTGAAATAATCGCAGCGGCAAAGTGCGACTTTAAAACAGGAGTCGAAATGGAAGCACTTACCGCTGTTTCGGCAGCAGCTCTTACGATTTACGATATGTGCAAAGCCGCCGACAGAGCCATGGAGATAGGCGAAATTTATCTTATGATGAAATCAGGGGGACGGTCGGGACTCTATGTTCGGCCGGAGGAAAAGAAGAATGATTGACCGCTTTGGAAGAACAATAAATTATCTGCGCCTTTCGGTTACGGAAAAATGTCAGCTGCACTGTGATTACTGCCGAAGTTCGGAAGGATGTCCGAATTCAAAAGAGCTTACAGCCGAAGAAATATTGCAGCTTTCGAGAGTGTGCGTAAATTTGGGACTTAATAAAATCCGTCTTACAGGCGGAGAGCCCCTTATGCGAAGGGATATTATAGAAATTGCCGAAAGTATAGGTAAGCTCGAAAATCTCAGGGAGCTTACAATGACCACAAACGGACAAAAGCTTTCTCAGTGTGCAAAGGAACTTTACAGGGCGGGGATACACAGAATAAATATAAGCCTTGATTCCTTAAATGCTGACCGTTACCGCAGTATGACAGGGGGAGACATAAATAAAGTTTTTTCGGCAATTGAAGAAGCCAAAAGAGCGGGAATGAATCCCATAAAAATAAATGCCGTGCTTCTCAGAGGGATAAACGACTGTGAGGTAAAGGATTTTCTGCGTTTTTCCCGGGAATACGGCGTAACTGTAAGATTTATTGAGCTTATGCCCCTTGGCAGGCTTTCCGATAAACCTGAAATGCGTATAACCATGAAAGAGATACTAAAAGAAAATCCCGAGCTTATGCCGGGAAAAGAAACAGGTGAACCTGCAAGAGAGTTTTACTTTTCAGGCAGCACAAAGGCGGGGATAATCGCCCCTATGAGCGAGCCTTTCTGCGGCAGCTGCAACAGGATACGTATTCTTTCCGACGGAACACTCAAGCCTTGTTTAGGCTGTGATGATGAAATTCCCCTCAGTGAATTTTTAGGCGGGGATGATAAAATACTTTCAGAAAGAATAGAAAAAGCGGTTTTTAATAAGCCCATGGGATATACAATGAGGGACTGTGAAAAGCCTCTTCGAGATATGAGCAGAATCGGAGGATGATTTTATGGCAGTAATTGTTTCCATAAACAGCAGTGATAAAAAAGGGACTGTAAAGCTTCCTCAAAGGGATGGCAGACTTATTGCCGCAAAGGGGCTTGAGGGTGACGCCCATGGAGACGGTAGTCACCGTCAGCTGAGTCTCCTTGCAAGGGAGAGCATAGAAAAAATGGAAAAGGAAAGCGGCATGACCTTGGAAAACGGAGTTTTTGCCGAAAATCTCACTACACGTGGACTTTCTCTTCACACTCTTCCCGTAGGTACAAAGCTTTGCGCAGGACCATGCCTTTTGGAGGTTACGCAGATAGGCAAAGAGTGTCACAGCGACTGCGCCATAAAGCAGAAGGTGGGAAAATGCGTAATGCCCAAAGAGGGAATTTTCTGCAAAATTCTGCGAGGCGGCACTTTAAAGCCTGGACAGTCAATCTGGCGTGCCGACGCTTTGCCGAGAGTGTTTCTCCTTGTTGCCAGTGATAAGGCAAGTGCGGGCATAAGGAAAGATGGATGCGAAAAGGCGGTAAGGGAGTTTGTGGGTGACAGCTGCGAAATTACCGATTGTCAGATTCTGCCCGATGAAAGAAGAGCCATTGCCGACTGTATGGCGGATGTTGCCGATAACTACGCTGCGGATTTTATCTTTACCTGCGGCGGTACTGGATTTTCACCCCGTGACGTTACCCCGGAAGCAACCCTTGATATAATTGACCGTGAAGCTCCGGGAATAGCTGAGGCTATGAGAGCTTACAGCCTTAAAATTACGCCTCATGCAATGCTGTCACGAGCAAGGGCAGGAATAAGAAAGCAGACCCTTATTGTAAATCTTCCGGGAAGCCCGAAAGCTGCCTGCGAATGTCTTGAGGTAATTATGCCTGCTCTTTCCCACGGATGTCAGGTTTTAAGAGGAGCCGCTTACGAGTGCGGAAGCCAAAATAAAAAGTGAATTTTAAATTTAAATATTGCTTTAAAAAATCCTCTTTTCATAACAGAAAAGAGGATTTTTTGTGTTCAGCTTTTTGAGATATTCCTTAGATTTGTAACAGTTATATACATTCCGCCGCTTTTTTCTGCCGAATAAGTGCCGGAATATTTTTTCGCAATGTCCTTTATTATATTGATTCCGTGACCGTGATCTTCGTTTCTTTCCTTGGTGCGTTTTGTGGTTTCGGGATAAGGATTTTTACTTGTAATTGAAAGAAAATCTTCATCTATATCTATGGTTATTTCCGAAACCTTGTTTTCTGAAAGAGCACTGCTTGCATTAATGGAATTGTCAATGATATTGTGAAGCAGGCGGCATAAATCATAGTCATCAGGCTTTAAAAATGCGTTTTCGTTTACGTTTGTTTTAAGGATTACGCCCATTTCCTCAGCCTTTTGCTGTTTTATGTAAAGAATGGTATTGAGAGTCTCATTTGCACATAATGGTACGCCTGAAATTTCACTGAAACTGCTGCTTGTCTTTTTGATTATTTCAAGAGCCTTTTCAGTTTTTCCAATTTCAATAAATCCCGTTGCTGTGGTGAGAAGATTAATAAGGTCATGTTTTACTTTGCTGAATTCACTTTTTTCCTTTTTTAGAAGCTGCATTTGATTATAGTCGAGCTCACTTTTAAGAAGCTCTTTTTCATTTTGTATGTTTTTCTCTTCTGTCTTTGATTGTCTGTCAACTATGAAAATTATGCATACATCAAAAATTAAACATACAATAACTAAAATGGTGATTCCACTTTCCAGAAAAGGGTCTTTCTTAGCCATCTGTGAAAAGCCTTCAGGAGTGGCAATTTTTATTGCCTGATATATAAGTTCTGCGGAGAAAATATGTGTAATAGGAAACATATAATAAAAACTATACTTGGTTTTGTATTTAAGAGACGGACTTGTTTTTGCTTTTATTAAGTTTATGATTGCAACGAATACGAATGAAAATGACAGGATGCAAAGACTTACAGTGAGTAATTCGTTTCTTGTCATAGTTAGTTTTATTCCTACACTCATATCCGAATTCATAGTGTATTTCATAATTAAACTTGAAAAATATGATGCTATCAGGTATGCTACAAGACTGAATATAGTAGTAAACAGCTTTGTAAAAACAGTTCCTTCATATAAAAAGCAAAGTATAACAAAGGTATAAGCATAATAACATATCATAAATAGTATTTCGTTTTCACTTGTGGCTATTTGAAGACCTAAGAACGAATAAACAAGTGAAAGGACAACCATAGTAAAAAATATTACATATGATTTGTGTTTCTTTTTAAGAATAGTGTTTGATATATTAAAAGTGACAAGGGGTCTTACCAGATGAATAATAAAAGCCCATGAAAAGAAATTTGTCATGTCAACAATTTCCATGTATCCGTCTCCTTTTGTATTAGATGTTTGTAAAACTATATTGCATTCAGCTTTTTGAAATATTTCTTAGTTTTGTAACGGTAATATACATTCCGTCGCTTTTTTCTGCCGAATAAGTGCCGGAATATTTTTTCGCAATGTCCTTTATTATATTGATTCCGTGACCGTGATCTTCGTTTCTTTCCTTGGTGCGTTTTGTGGTTTCGGGATAAGGATTTTTACTTGTAATTGAAAGAAAATCTTCATCTATATCTATGGTTATTTCCGAAACCTTGTTTTCTGAAAGAGCACTGCTTGCATTAATGGAATTGTCAATGATATTGTGAAGCAGGCGGCATAAATCATAGTCATCAGGCTTTAAAAATGCGTTTTCGTTTACGTTTGTTTTGAGGGTTACGCCCATTTCTTCAGCCTTTTGCTGTTTTATGTAAAGAATGGTATTGAGCGTTTCATTTGCACATAGCGGTACGCCTGAAATTTCACTGAAACTGCTGCTTGTTTTTCTGATTATTTCAAGAGCTTTTTCAGTTTTTCCCATTTCAATAAATCCCGTTGCAGTGGTGAGAAGATTAATAAGATCGTGTTTTACTTTGCTGAACTCGCTTTTTTCCTTTTTTAGAAGCTGCATTTGATTATAGTCCAGCTCACTTTTAAGAAGCTCTTTTTCATTTTGTATGTTTTTCTCTTCTGTTTTCGATTGCCTGTCAACTATGAAAATTATGAATAAATCAAATATCAGACAGATGGAAATCAGCAACACGATTCCGTTTTCAAGAAAGGGGTCTTTTTTTGCCATTTGCGAAAAGCCTTCAGGGGTGGCAATTTTTATTGCCTGATATATAAGTACTGATGAGAAAATATGCGTAAGAGGAAAAAGATAATAAAAGCTATACTTTGCCTTGTATTTAAGCGATGAATTTGTTTTGGATTTTACGAAATTTATAATTGCCACAAACAAAAATGAAAAGGAGAAAACAAAGAGGCAAGTGCATAGGTATTCAGGAAAAGGCATTGTAGTTAAAACACCATTGCTGATTCCAAAGTTAAAAAACAATTTTAAAAGAACAGTGGCGCAAAAACTTGAAATTAAGTATGCAGAAAGACTGAATATAGTGGTAAATAATTTTGCAAAAATTGTTCCGTTATATAAAAAGCAAATTGCAATAAATGCAACTACATAATAGAAAGTCATTACAAGCACTTCATTTTGTGCAGTGGATATTCCAACAAACAGCGCAGAGTAAGAAACACAAGTTCCCGTCATTATAAAAAAGGTAATATATGGATTGTATTTGCTTTTAAGGGTAGCGTTTGTGATATTAAAGGTGACTATCGCTCTTATGGTGTGAAGCAGGGCAGTCCACGAAAAGAAGTCTGTAAGATTAACTGTTTCCATGATGTGCTCTCCTTTAGATGTATGACAGATATTTTTTATAGGATTCAATAACACTGTTATATTTTTTGGGAGGTATGGGTATTTTGTCACCGGAAAAAAGAACAAACTGGTGAGGTTCGTAAGAAGTTATGTGATTCATGTTTATTGCATAGCATTTGTGGCAGCGCAGGAAACATGGGGGAAGAGTTTGAAGAAAGCTTTTGAGGGTGGCGTATATGGTAATGCTGTCTTGATTTTTAATATGTATTGTTATGTTGTTGGCAAAGGTTTCCACAAAGAGAATATCCTGAAAATTAACTGTATAATTTTTGCTGCCCGACTTTATAACGGTGAGATTTGGATTTTTCTGTGAAAGGTTCTGAACAGCTTTTTTGATTGCCTTAGTAAGCTGTTCGGGAGTCATTCTGGGTTTTATAATGTAATAGCAGTGTTTTGTTTCAGATATATTGTAAGCTTCTGTGGGAAACCCTGTCATAAATATAAGCTGTGTGTTTTTATTTTGCAGATGTTCAATTGACCAGTCAATTGAGTTCGTTCCGTTGACCATTATGTCAACAAAGGCGATATCTGCGGCATCTTCGTGTATAAGTTTATCCAGTTCGTCAAGGCTGTCTGTTTTTGTTATGTTAAATTCAAAATCAAAATTCTGAATACAGCTTTTAATTTTGTATTCTACAATTTCGCTGAAAGATATATCGTCATCGCAAATTATGATATTAATCATTTATATTCACCTTCTTTTTACTGTATTTATTATATTATATCAAATGGAAATATAAATCAAAGCATTATATCTTGTAAAATACGTCTTTTATCATGTGAAACTTGCAAATGATTGTAAATATGATATTATTTCAATGCGGTAAATACTTTTCAGGTATATGTTTTATACCCTTTCTTGACTGCGTTAGTGATAAGATCTCCGGCTCTGAAACTCAGCTCACCACTTTGTTTTAAGAGATGCTCTTGGAGGGGATATACTGCGGAGCGGCGGAACAGTCGAATATACATTTAAATCATCTCTCTATTAGCTTCACTTTGATAGTTCTGATTGTTATCTAATGCATCAAGCTATAACAAATCCCGACAGCTCACCACTGTTCGGGATTTGTTTTTTTATTTGCGGCAGTCGGATTAATTATCTTTGAAGTATTGTGTGATATATTTTTAAAGTACAAAGTTTTTTGCATCACTCGACAAATTGATGATTTTATTTATATATTTTTGTGTATTTCGCTGTTAAAAACTGCACAAAAGGTGATGCGAAAAATCTACACATTGACAAAATTTTAACATCTTCTCCTCAAAAGATTGAATTTATTTATAAATTGTGCTTCAATAGAATAGGCTTATATATAAAATGTAAAGGGGAGGAGGAGCTGCGGCGAAAGCGATTCGCTGCATTATGTAGGTTAAACTTACAAAAGTACAGAATAAAAGGTTCATTTTTTCGGTTGGAGAATGTCCTAACCGACTTTTTTGTAATTTTAAATGTCAGTCTGACTGACATTTAAAGACTGTGGATCTTTTAGGTGAAGGAGGAAATCAAAAATGGAAAATGTGATTATTACCGTTGCCGGAAAGGGAGGTGTAGGAAAAACGTCTATTTCCGCTGCAATAGTGCGTCAGCTTGTAAAGGATCATCCGGGTTCAAGAATTCTCGCAATTGACGCAGAC
The DNA here is from genome assembly GCA_958366985.1 of uncultured Oscillospiraceae bacterium. Taxonomy (GTDB): domain Bacteria; phylum Bacillota; class Clostridia; order Oscillospirales; family Acutalibacteraceae; genus UMGS263. The sequence goes on along the minus strand of CATXDC010000015.1, from coordinate 25,123 downwards.
CCGGCGGTAGGTCTTGCAACTGCCCTTGATGTGCAGGTAAACGAGACCATAGACGATATCCGTAAGGCTATTACCGAATCCGGTGAGGGTGATAAATCAAAGAAAAAGGCAATTGAGCTGTTGGGCGAGTCAAAATTCAGAATTTTTGACGCAATGGTTGAGAAAGACGGATTTGCCTTTCTTGCCGTAGGCAGACCGGAAGCAGCCGGATGCTACTGCAGTATAAACACATACCTTAAAGCGGTAATAAGCATGGTGTCAGGGGAATTTGATTATGTGGTAATCGACGGCGAGGCCGGTATAGAACAGGTTAACCGTCGTGTCATGGAAAACGTCACACATCTTATTTTGGTTACTGACCCAAGCAAAAAGGGAACTCAGGTTATTCAGTCCATAAAGAAGGTTGCCGACGAGCTTGTGATGTATAAAAAGGTTGGAGCAGTTATCAACCGTCTTAATGATCCGGAAGTGGCAAAGTTTGTGGATACAGGTGAAATCCCCGTTCTGGCACAGATTCCGGATGATCCGCAGCTTGCACTTTGTGATGTTCAGGGAAAGAGCGTAATGGAGCTTCCCGATGATTCAAATATAGTTTTGGGCGTACAAAGAGCCCTTAAAGCAATGGAAATACAGTAACGAGGAAGAAGGTGTGACATGAAAGATCTTAAACATCTCTATTATTTTGAAAATCTTCTTACAGAAGCCAATAACGAGCTTGTAAAGCAGGCGAAAGCAGAGGGAAAGCTTGCGGTAGGTTATACATGTTACCATATGCCGGAGGTTCTTTTGAATCTGGACAACTGCTTTTCTGTAAGACTCAGAGCCCCCAGAACAGGCTCTATGGAAATCGCAACATATTATATGTCAAATGCCACCTGTGAATATGCAAGAGCGCTTTTGGAGCGTGCAATCGAGGGCGGATATAAATTCCTTGATGCAATGGCAGGCGTAGACGTATGCGAGTGCATGAACCGCAGTATGGAAAATATGGAGCTTTTAGGAACTGCGGATCCCGATAAAAAAGGCTTTTTCTGGTGCAATCTTGATTCACCATGTTCAGATAATGAGGACTGCGTAATGCATCTTCGTGAGCAGGTATCAAGAAAGGTTTTAAAGCCGCTCCATGACAATTATGGAGTTGATATTTCAGAGGCAGCAATACGCAAGGCGGTTGAGGAGCACAATGAAATCTGTCGTCTTATTACGGAAATCGGCAATTTCAGAAAGCTTGACAATCCTACAATAACAGGATATGAGTTCCATATACTTACCCTTGCAAGTTATACCTGTCCCAAATATCTCATTGTGGATAAGCTTCGTGAAACACTTGAGGAGCTCAAAACAAGAGAGCCTGATCATAAGAAGAACTTCCGTGCGAAGGTTGTTGTTGTAGGTTCGGAAATCGACGATCCCGAGCTTATTTCACTTATTGAGGACAGCGGCGCCCTTGTAGTAGCAGACCGTTTCTGCTATGGAAGCTTCCCGGGCAGACAGGAGATTGTCCTTAATGACGAAGAGGATGTACTTACTCAGGTTTGCCGCAACTATCTTCAGACAACGCTGTGCGTACGTCATTCGGCACAGCATAAGGTTCAGAAGAGACTTGATTTTGCAGCTGAACTGGCACGGGATTATCATGCTGACGGAATTATCTATGAGCAGATTAAGTTCTGTACTTACTGGTCATATGAGCGTGCCCTTGCAAGCCATATTATGCATAATGAGTACAATATACCCACTCTTTCAATTGACAGACCTTATATGTCCCGAACAAGCGGACAGCTCAGAACGAGAGTTCAGGCCTTTGTTGAAAGTATAGAAATCAAGAAAATCAAAGCCAAAAAAGCTGCGGAGGTGAAATAATATGGCTTATAATCCTAAAACAGGAAAGGGACTCGGAGATTTGTATTCTGCCGACCACCGCTGCACAAAGCGCCGTGAGTGGAAGGGCTTTAAGGATACTATGTACGATTATTTCTGCTGGCTGCGTCTTTTGGGAATGCTGGGAGCAAAGTTTGCCCCTGTGCTTCCTCAATTCTTCAAAGGACTTAAGCGTTACAGATGGCTTGTTTCCTATCTTACAACGCCGGCATTCCTCGACCGCCATACAATCGGTTTAAGAGGATATGAGCTCAGATATACACATCAGCAGTTTTATGCTGTTTTGCAGAATTCAGCGGGTATGATCCGTGATATTCTTGCACGTGATGAGAATCTTAATCCGAAATCCAAAAAGGCAAAGAAGCTTCGTGAAAAGACAGTCATCTTTGACGAAATGATGCCCATACAGATAATGAACGGTTTCCCCACACTTAAGGGAATCACTATTCAGATGGCACCGGTTTTCCTTGTAGGTGAAGTTGATCAGCAGGCAAATATCTATTACATAGACGCAATTGAGCACTACGGACTTGCCTCCGATGTATGTCCGCTTCCCGCTGCCGAAGCCGGCTGCTGCGTTGTGGATGACTATCCGAAAATCGGTGTGGCATATGTTTCAAGCTCAATGCCCTGCGACGGTTCAGTTGCAAGCACAATGTACAGTAACCGTTACTTTAAGCTTCCCAATTATCAGGTAACACCGCCCCAGCGTTTCAATGAGCCTGAGGTTCAGGAATACGCAGTAAAGAATCTCTGGGGATGTGTTGAGTTTATTGAAAAGCAGTTCAATGTAAAATTCGACTGGGATGCATTCTTTGAGGGCGTAAAACGCTACAATAAAGAATCAGATTACATGATAGAAAAATGGGACGTTAACTGCACAGATTATCCGCAGATCTGCGGCGCCGCTCTTGCCCTTCACCGTGAATACGAAATGCAGATTGCAAGCTCCCTTGACCCGAAGCTCTGCAAATATGACGCAAAGGTCAATAAGCTTATGAAGAAGGGATATGAGCATTCCGTAAAAACCGATAACAAAGCAAAGTACCGTGCAATCGTCTGGTCATGTCCCGCCCACTATTATTCAAACTTTACTTACTGGGCGCAGAACTGCTGGGGCATCAAAACCCTGGTGGATATGGAATGTATGCTTGCCTATCACCATTATGATGAGCACGACAAGAAAAAGGTGCTTGTGGATATGGCAAGGGGCTATGAGCGTATGACAATGCGTTCCCACTCAAACGGCGGATATATCAACGCTCTCGATGAGTGCTGGAAGATGTGTGAGAAGTTCAACGCAAACATAGTCTTTATGTACAACCACGTTTCCTGCAAGAACTTTGCAGGACTTCAGGGACTCTTTGAGGAACAGGCGAGAGAAAGAGGAATCCATCTTATCTGGATTGAGCACGACCTTATGGATCCCAGAACGGTATCCCGTAAGGCTATGCGTGACAGAGTAAACCGCTATATGACAACGGTTTTCAGAGCAGAGCCTCTTGACCCGACGCTGGTAGATTACGACGACGATCTTACATGGTAAAGGAGCGAAAAGATAAAATGAAATATTTCGGCGGATGCGACGTAGGTTCAACCTACACAAAATGCGTAATTATAGATGAAAACGGAAAAATAGCAAGCGATGTAACTCTCAGAAGCAGAATAAATTCTGAGATCAGCGCAAAGGAAGCCCTTGAAGAGGCTATTTCAAAAGTTGATGGACTTTCTTCAATTGATGACCTTGCATATCTTATCGGTACAGGATACGGACGCAATAAGGTTCCCCAGGCTCAGGAAAATATCTCCGAGATTTCCTGCCATGCAATGGGAGTTCATGTAGTTAATCCCTCCGTCAAAGCTATTATCGATATCGGCGGACAGGACGTTAAGGGTATTGCAATCGATAAGGACGGTACAGTTCTCAACTTTGCAATGAACGATAAATGCGCCGCAGGTACAGGACGTTTCTTTGAGGCAATGGCAAGGGCTTTCGAGTGCACACTCGAAGAGTTCTCAGACCTTTCTCTTTCAGCAAAGAACGTTATCCCCATTACCGCACAGTGCACCGTTTTCGCAGAGAGCGAAGTTATCACACTTGTCGGTGAAGGTAAGGCACGTGACGAAATTGCCGCAGGTATTCAGCAGTCCGTTGCAAAGCGCTGCTTTGTTATGGCAAAGAAAGCCGGAGCTAAGGATAATATCACCCTTACCGGCGGATGCGCTAAGAACAGAGGACTTAAAGCAGCAATCGAAAACGTGCTTCGCATAAAGGTTGTAGATTTAAGCGTTGACCCGCAGCTTATGGGAGCTCTCGGCGCAGCAGAGTATGCCCGTCAGAAGGGTATGGAACAGGAGTGATATTATGGCATGGTATTGGATTGTTCTGATAGTAATTGCGGTACTGTTTGCGGTTACATTTATAGTTTACATTACAAATGCCGACATGAAGCTTGTTGAAAAGCTTTATGACAAATACATCAAATACCACGATGAAAAAGAAGTGGAAGAGAAACTGTAATGAAATTTTTTGATCAGGTTATTAAAGAAACCGATGAATGTCTTTCTGCATTTGAGTTTCGTTCATATGAAGCAAATGAGAAGCGCTCGGCAAAGGAGAGCGGAAAAAATCAGCTTGTGCTGGGCAGTGAAGCAGCCTATGAGCTGGGAGCTCTTTCAAAGGACAGCGTAAACTATCTGCTTCTGACTGAAGATGAACAGGCCGTTCCCCGTGACGAGATAATCGTCTATGGGGACGACCTTGGCGAAATAAAAGAGGATTGCAGCTTTGCGAGAATAGCCGTTCTGCGTACAGACGATGTTGCAAAGAACGGAGAGCAGGCAGCCTTTGCCATTATAAAGGAGATTGAAACCAAGAAATACAACGTGTGTCCAGACGGATACATGATAAGAGCCGCCGCATTTTCAAACCGTGAGCAGGTTCGTGTTTCAAAGAAGGCTCTGAAAAAGGGGCTTACCTTTGAGCAGATAGGCAATCTCTTTATAGAAAAGTATAAGCAGAACAGACATGTTCAGGCGGTAAAAGTGATATTTGTAACTTTGCCGGAGGCTCCCTATGAAAAACTGGATGCTCTTGCGGTAAAGTCCCAGAACATAATAAAAGCTCTTGACCATATTATGGATGACCTTCCCATGGACTGCAAAGCCTGCGAATGGAAAGCGGTCTGTGATGAAGTAGAGGGCATGAAAGAAATGCACGGAAAAGTAAGGAGAAGAGGATAAAACCTTTTCTTACAAAGGAGAGATTATTTTGAGCGAACTGCGAATTGATGCACCTATTAAAGAATTGTGCGATCATTACGGCGACTGGTTCGTAAACGGCATTGAAAACAAGGCGGGCAACGCCGCATCAATGACCAAGGAACTTTATCCCTATACGAGCATTTTTTCACCGATCAGAGTGAATAAGCTTACAATTAAAAACCGTATTGTAATGGCTCCCATGGGTAACCTCATGATGGGTGAAGAGTTTGGCCGTCCCGGTGAAAAGATGATACGCTACTTTGTAGCCCGAGCAAAGGGCGGAGTTGGACTTATAACTTCGGGACTTGTTCCCATAAGTGACGGAGTTGACCCCACTGTTACGGAAATCGGCGGCAAAGTGATGATGCCGAGAATCAGCCCCGCACGTACACTTATGTCCGGCTGGCGTGACCTTGCCCAGCAGTGCCACGGTTACGGCAGCAGATTCTTTATTCAGCTGACCCCCGGTCTTGGCAGAGTAGGACCTCCAACCTGTCTTGTACAGCAGACAAAATTCCCTGTGTCTGCTTCCTTTAACCGCAATTTCTACATTCCGGAGCTTCCCTGCCTGCGCCTTTCAGACCGCAGACTTGGTAAGATTATAAAGAATGCAGGTCAGGCTGCCGCTGACGCTAAAGCCTGCCTTATAGACGGCGTATATCTTCACGGACATGAAGGCTATCTCCTTGAGCAGATGACAAACAAGGCTTTCAACCGCCGTGTAATGGGTAAATACAGCGACTGGCAGCGTTTTGGTATTGATATGGTCAAGGAAATCCGTAAACGTGTAGGCCCTAATTACCCGATTATGTATCGTATCGACCTTTCCCTTGCTCTTAACGAAACCTACGGTGACCGCATGGATGAGGTTCCCTCACTTAAGAAGTTCAAGAAGGGACGCAGCATTGCCGAAACTCTTGACTATATGGAAAACCTTGTAAAAGCCGGCGTCGATCTCTTTGACGTTGACCTTGGCTGCTATGATAACTGGTGGCTTCCTCATCCTCCCGCAGGAATGCCCGCAGGCTGCTTCCTTAAAGTATCCCAGATTGTAAAGGAACACTTTGCAAATAAAAAGATACTTTCAAATGCAGGCGTTGAAGTTCCCGTTGTTGCAGTAGGTAAGCTCGGATATCCCGACGTTGCAGAGGCAGCTCTGAGAAACGGCGAATGTGATATGGTTATGCTTGGCAGACCCCTTCTTGCCGATGCCGAATGGTGCAATAAGGCTTATGAGGGCAGGGTAGAGGATATCTGTCCCTGTATCGGATGTCAGGAAGGCTGCGTAAACGAGTTTGTTGAGGGCGGACACATTCAGTGTGCTGTCAATGCCCGCACAGGCTTTGAAGATACCCTTCCCGAAACTGCTGTTCCCGCCGAGAAGAAAAAGAAAATCGGCGTAGTGGGAGCAGGCCCCGCAGGCGTTATTTTCGCAACAGAGGCTCTTCGCAGAGGCCATACCGTAGAACTTATTGAAAAGTCCGACAAAATAGGCGGAAGAATTGTTTCCGGCAGTGTCCCGGCTGTTAAATTCGATATAAAGAACTATCTTACATGGCTTAATCAGCAGGTAAAGGAAGCCGAGGAGAATCCGAACTTTACTCTTCGCATGAATACCGCCGCAACTAATCAGTGGCTCAAAGAGCAGAAGTATGACGCCATTGTATTTGCAGTAGGTACAAAGGATGCCTGTCCGCCGATTCCGGGACTCGATAAGGTAAAGTATGTACAGGCAACAGCGCTTCTTGAAAATCCCGAACTTATGGGCGACGCTGAAAAAATAGTTGTTGCAGGCGGCGGAGTCGTCGGCTGTGAAACAGCATACTGGCTTACATATGAGCATTCAAAGAAAGTAAGCGTTGTTGAAATGCTTCCGAACTTTATGGAGGGCGTATGTACCGCCAACAGAGGACATCTTCTTCATTACATGGAAAAAGCTGGCGTTGAGCTTTATAACTGCTCAAAGGTCACATCCTTTGAACCGAGTAAAGTCAATATTCAGCGCAATGTTTCAAAGGGAGTTCCCAATCCCTATAACACATGGCAGCCTCTTCTTCCTGAAAACATCCCCAATCCTCTTGCAAAGAAGCCCGGAGCAGAAACTCAGGATGTAGCCCTGGATGCCGACCTTGTAGTTCTTGCAATGGGCGGACGTCCCGACGATGCTCTTTATTATGAGGCACTCAGTGAAAATACTGCCCCTGAAATGTTTAATATAGGTGACAGCTTCGCAGGCGGAAAGGTTCTGGAAGCTACAAGAGCCGCATTCCGTCTCGCAAGAGAAATCTGATTGTGTAAGGCATTTGGATAATCCCTCTTTGAAGCCCGGTTCGGTTTTTATGCGAACCGGGCTTCGCCTTAAAGATGAATGAAACCAATAAAAAGAATCGAGGAACATTCTTATGAAAAAGAAAATAGTAAGTCTTATTTTAGCAATGGCGGTTTCTTTGGGAATCTTTTCCGCCTGCGGAAAAAGTGAAAAGGATGCAAATTCACCAGCTCTCGATAAAGACAGCGTTGTAGTTACAATGCCTGTAACTTCGGAGCCTGAGTCAGGCTTTGACCCTGCATATGGCTGGGGAGCGGGTGAACACGTTCATGAACCCCTTATACAGAGCACTTTAACCCGTACCACAAACGACCTTAAAATAGAAAACGATTTGGCAACGGATTATACAGTCAGCGACGACGGTTTAACGTGGACAGTGAACATCCGAAAGGATGTAAAGTTTACGGACGGCGAACCTCTCACTGCAAAGGACGTTGCGTTTACATATAATAACTGCAAGGAAAAAAGCACAGTCAATGATTTTACAATGCTTAAAGAGGCTGTGGCAGTTGACGATTACACAGTTAAATTCATTATGACAAAACCCTTTTCAATCTGGCCTTATACAATGGCAGTTGTGGGAATTGTCCCAGAGCACGCATACAGCGATAATTACGGCAGCAATCCTATTGGTTCAGGCAGATATATTATGAAGCAGTGGGACAGAGGACAGCAGGTTATATTTGAGGCAAATCCCGACTATTACGGCGAACAGCCAACGATTAAAAAGGTAGTAGTGCTGTTTATGGAAGAGGACGCCGCTTTTGCCGCCGCTATGGCAGGCAAGGTTGACGTTGCCCATACGGCAGCCCTTTACAGTGACCGTCAGATTGACGGCTATAAGCTTATGGCAGTAAAGACTGTTGATAACAGAGGCTTTAATCTTCCCACCACAAAAGCACAGGAAAAGGACGGTATAGTTTACGGCAATGATTTCACCTCAGATGTAAATGTAAGAAGAGCCATAAATATAGGCATTGACCGTGACGAGATGATACAAAACGTCCTTTCCGGATACGGAACAAAAGCATACAGCGTATGCGATAAAATGCCGTGGTACAACAGTGAAAGTGAAGTAGAGTATAATCCCGAGGAAGCCAAAAGACTTCTCGACGAAGCAGGCTGGAAAATGGGAGCAGACGGTATAAGAGAAAAAGACGGTGTAAAAGCGGAATTTACCCTTATGTTCAGTGCAGGGGATTCTGTCCGTCAGGCTCTTGCCGAAGATACTGCAAATCAGCTTAAAGAAATCGGCATAAGTGTAAAAACCGAAAGTGTCGGCTGGGATACCGCCTATGACAGAGCGCAGTCCGAGCCTCTCATGTGGGGCTGGGGAGCCCATACACCTATGGAGCTTTACAATATTTATCATACCTTAAAGGATAAAGGCATAGGACTTGCCTCCTATTCGCCCTATGGAAATGAAAAGGTAGACAGTTATATGGATTTGGCTTTAGAAGCTGATACCCTCGAGGAGTCCTATGAGCTTTGGCAAAAGGCGCAGTGGGACGGCACTACCGGTATCACACAGCAGGGGGATATTCCCTGGATATGGCTTTGCAATATAGATCATCTTTACTTTGTAAAAGGCTCTCTTACCGTTGCGGAGCAGAAGATTCACCCCCATGGCCACGGCTGGTCAATAATCAATAATGTAGATAAATGGTCATGGCAGTAAAATAAATTATCAGTGAAAGGAATTTAAACCGATGAAGTACAGGTCAATGGGTAAAAAAGTCATAATGTACATTTGCCGTGTAGTGCTTCTTGTTATAGCGGCAAGTGCGGTGAGCTTTATGCTTATGAAAGCTTCTCCCGTTGACCCTGTACAGGCTAATGTGGGACAAAATGCTCTTGGCAGCATGAGTCAGGAGCAGATAGAAAAAATTGAGGAATACTGGGGCGTGGGAGAGTCCCCCGTAAAGCAGTATTTTTCATGGCTTAAGGATTTTGTTTCCGGCGACATGGGAACTTCGCTTCTCTACCGCCGACCTGTCTCACAGGTTTTAGGCGAAAAGCTTCAAAACTCACTTATGCTCATGGTTATAGCATGGGTAATATCGGGAGTGCTGGGCTTTGTACTGGGAGCACTTGCAGGAATGAAAAAGGGAACTTTTATCGATAAGGGAATAAAGGGATACTGCCTTTTGATTTCTTCAACACCCACCTTTTGGCTGGCATTACTTGTACTGATGATTTTCGGCGTATGGCTTAAAATCTTCCCCGTAGGCTTGAGCGTTCCAATCGGCATGACTTCTTCGGAAATCTCATTTGCCGACAGGCTTTATCACGCCTTTCTCCCGGCTCTCACTTTGAGTATTACGGGCGTTTCCAATATTGCCCTTCATACAAGGGAAAAGATGATAGAAATCTCCGAAAGCAATTATATGATGTTTGCAAGGGCGAGAGGTGAAAAGGGATGGCAGCTTTTTAAGAATCACGGATTCAGAAATATACTTCTCCCTGCAATCACAATTCACTTTGCGTCAATCAGCGAAATTTTCGGCGGCTCAATTTTGATTGAACAGGTGTTTTCCTATCCCGGTATGGGACAGGCGGCGGTAACGGCAGGCCTTGGCAGCGATATGCCTTTGCTTATGGCAATTACCGTAATAAGCTCACTTATTGTGTTCGGAGGAAATGCCGTGGCAAATATACTTTACGGTATAGTTGACCCGAGAATAAGAAGAACGGGGGCGGCAAAATGAGTTTCGGAAACAAAAGACAGCGAATGATTGTGGGACTTGTATTTTTCGCCCTTGTGCTGATAGCTATCTGTATCGGAGGAATTTTAAACGGCGAAGAAGCTCTGTTGACTGATTTTACACGAAAAAACCTTGCCCCGTGTCTCCAGTATCCCTTTGGTACCGACTGGCTGGGACGTGATATGCTCTCCCGTACCTTAAAGGGATTATCAACGAGTATTTTACTTGGAGTTTTGTCTGCGGCAGTAAGCGCAGTTATCGCCCTTATTTTGGGTGTAGTTTCCGCCACTATGGGCAAAGCGGCGGATTCGGTTATATCATTTATAATTGACCTTATGATGGGAATACCACATATACTGCTTTTGATTCTCATTTCCGTAGCTTTCGGAAAAGGTTTTCAGGGCGTGGCTTTCGGTATAGCTTTAACCCATTGGCCGTCCCTTGCGAGAGTCATACGTGGTGAGGTTTTGCAGTTAAAAGAGAGTCCCTATATCCTCATAGCGGAAAAAATGGGCAAAGGAAAACTTTATATTGCTGCAAAGCATATGTTCCCCCATCTTCTCTCTCAGTTTTCCGTAGGACTTATACTTCTTTTCCCACACGCTATAATGCATGAATCAGCAGTGACCTTTTTAGGCTTCGGTCTTTCGTCGGAGCAACCTGCGGTGGGAATAATTCTTTCCGAATCCATGAAATATCTTGTCACAGGTCAGTGGTGGCTTGCAGTTTTGCCTGGCATTATGCTGGTAATAGTGGTTGTGTCCTTTTATGCTGTGGGAGAAAGCGCAAGAAAGCTTGCTGACCCAGCATCAGCTCATAAATAAATTTTAGTTAAGTGATGCTTATGATTAAAGAAAATCTGACGATAAACAGGAGCGAACCTGTTCTTAAAATTGAAAATCTCAAGATATCCTTTGACAGATATAAAAAGGGCACGGAGAAATACACTCTCGATGTAATTAATGACCTCGATATAACTGTCAATGCCGGAGAAATGGTTGCTGTAGTGGGTTCGAGCGGTTCGGGCAAAAGCCTTCTTGCCCATGCAGTTTTAGGGATGCTTCCATATAATGCCAAAGTTTCGGGAAAGATAACTTATTTTGGAGAAGAGCTTACCAAGGAGAAAACTGAGAAACTTCGTGGCAATGAAATAGTTCTTGTTCCCCAAAGTCTTTCATATCTTGATCCCCTTATGAAAATAGGGCCCCAGATATGCAAAGGCAAAAAGGATAAAAGTCTCAAAGAAAAGCTCAGGGGAATTTTCAGAAACTATGAGCTTAAAGAAGAGGTTATGGATTTATATCCCTTTGAGCTTTCGGGCGGCATGAACCGCAGAATAATGATTTCAACTGCACTTATAGGTGAGCCAAAGCTTGTAATTGCCGATGAACCTACACCGGGACTTGATTTAAAGGTTGCAAAAAGGGCAATGGGTCATTTTCGTGAGCTTGCCGATAACGGAGCGGCAGTTCTTGTAATAACCCATGACCTTGAACTGGCTCTCGAAACTGCCGATAAAATTGCGGTTTTCTATGCGGGAACAACTCTTGAACAGGCAAAGGCGTCGGATTTTACAAGTGAAGAAACATTAAGACATCCTTACACAAAGGCGCTTTGGCGTGCACTTCCTCAAAACGGATTTCAGTATATCGGCGGCGTTCAGCCAAGTCCCGAGAATATGCCGTCAGGCTGTCCCTTTGCGCCGAGATGCGAAAAATGTACCGATGAATGCTCACGGAAAATTCCCTACCGCAAGGTGCGGGAAGGATTTGTCCGATGCATTTACGGGGATTAGGAGAAACAGATGAAGCTTGAAATTAAAGATGTGACCTTTCGGTATAAGAAAGGCGGAGCTGAAATTTTAAATAATTTTTCCCTTTCGCTTTCTTCCAGTGAGAGAGTGGGAATTTTTGCACCCAGCGGATTCGGAAAGACAACTCTCTGCAAAATAATTGCAGGATATCTCAAACCGGAAAAAGGCGAGGTGCTTTTGGATTCAAAGCCCTTGTCGTCTTATAAGGGATACTGTCCTGTTCAGCTTATATGGCAGAACCCGGAGCTTGCGCTGAATCCGAGACTTCCCATGAAATACGCCATTGCCGAGGGAGATAATGTTAAAGAGGAAATAGCGGAGAAACTGGGAATCGAAAAAAACTGGATGGAGCGTTTTCCCGGGGAGCTTTCGGGAGGCGAGATGCAGCGTTTTTGTATAGCGAGAGTATTGGGCGAAAGGACAAAATTCATTTTGGCAGATGAAATAACCACCATGATGGACCCAATAAGCCGCAGTCAGATCTGGAATTTTCTCATTGAAGAAACTCAGAAGCGTGATATTGGAATTATAGCCGTAAGTCATAACAGACCCCTTCTTGATAAAATCTGTACAAGGCAGATAGATTTAACGGAAATTGCAAAGTAAGCAGCCGATTTTATATGATAACAGCATACCGCCGTACCATGAATTTTTGTACAGCGGTATTTTTGATATATGTTGAAATTTTTAAGGTATAACGTTAAAATAGCTTTATTGTTCTGAGCTTGTAATAGGCAAATGATTTAAAGGAGGTTTTGCAATTGTCTCTTGAGGATGTACGCAAGCAAAATAAAGAGAGAGTAGTAGAAGCTGCACTAAAATGTTTTTCCGTAGACGGAATTGAAAATACAAAAGTATCTGACATAGCAAAGCAGGGCGGTATAACCGAAAGATCTGTATACCGTTATTTTAATACAAAGGCAGATTTAGTCCTTGAAGCAGCACTTTTGTTTTGGGCACAGAGTGTTGAAAAATCCAAAAAGGTTTATGCACGTACCCAGCACGACTCACTTCCGGGAACTGAGCAAATCCGCCTTGTTTTAAAGGCATATGCCGATCAATATTTTGTTGCAAGGAAAGAGCTTTTGTTTATTCAGGAAGCGGAGGCGTATCTGAGCCGAAACAATATGATTCATCTTATACGCAACGATCTGCCATCTGATTTTTGTAAAGGAACAACTCCTCTTGCAAAGGCGATTTTGAAGGGGATAAAGGACGGAACTGTCAAATGCTCAGAAGAACGGGCGGAGCGACTTTATTATAATTCTTACGACTCCCTTTTAGGGCTCATGCAGAAAATGGCAAATACTCCCGCTGACTCTCCAAGCATGAATCCGGGAGAAAAAGAACGTCTCGACGAGTTCTGTGATATGCTGACCGATTATTTTTGCAGATAGTTAAATTTTTATAAAAACTATAAATATTCATAAAAAGTCGGCAAATAATTTCTACAAATTATTTAGCATAGCTTTGGTGATAATTAACGTATTTTTTAGTGATTTATCAAATAGTATTGACATAAAATGAATATAGCCATATTATTAAATATAGTTTAATATCGTGCGGGAAGTATTTGCAGGTATTAAACAAGGGCTTTTTGTTTACAAGGAGGCGAAAAACTGAGAATAAAGAGCCGAATACGTTATTGCCAATTGTGAAATTAACAAACTGCAAATAATTTGAGGAAATGACATGAATAAAAAAATTCTTATAATATCAAATCCACGTTCAGGCAAAAACAACAAGAGAATCAAGGCGCAGTCATTAGCTACACAGATATCTGTTTTTGGGTTTGATGTTGATGTTATGGAGACCGGCGGAAAAGGAGATGCCATTTCCATAGCAAGGAAACATCATAAAGAATACGATTATATTTTAAGCTGTGGCGGCGATGGAACCTTAAACGAGGTTATAAACGGTGTAATGCCGGAGCCTGATGTATCTTTAATATATTTTCCAAACGGAACGACAAACGATTCTGCAAAAACTTTGGGTATTGACGGAAGCGTTTCACAGATAATAGCGCTTATAAAGCGTGAATCATTTCATCCTGTTGATGTTGGCTTAATCAACGGAAGGCACTTTTTTTGTGCCACATCTTTTGGTTTTGGTGCAAAAGCGTCTTACAGTACAAAGCAAAGCATAAAAAATGAAATCGGACATTTGGCTTATATTCTTTCTGGAATAAAAAATGTAAGTGATATTAAGCCTGTACATATGAAAATTGAGTGTAACGGCGGAATTATTGAGGGAGATTATATTTTTGGTGCAGTGGTCAATACAATATCCGTCGGAGGAATATTCAGGCTCGATGAAAATGATTTTTGGCTTGATGATGGATTCTTTGAAATAGTGCTTGTAAGCAGTATAGACAGAATTACGCAGATCCCGATAATGATAAGAAAGCTGCAAAAACATGAATACGATGGAAAAAGGGTAATTCTTATAAAAACAGATAAAGTAAAATTCACCTCAGACAGACCTATTGGTTGGCTGGTAGACGGCGAATATGGTGGTGAATTTACAACGGCTTCAGTTGAAAATCTGCATAGAGCAATTTCGGTTTGTTCTCCGGCTCATTCTCTGTTTGGTTCAATATAAAAATTAAAATTCCCTGTTTTGACTTTATGTTAAAACAGGGAATTTTTGTTTGTATTTATTAAATTACGATTTGTAATTACCAGTTAACGGTATATCTTTTAAGTGCGTTTTCAATACCCACTGCAACACTGTTGGGGTCATCCATAGTTTTATCACAGGCTACACGGAATACCATAACTCCGCCTGCACCGCTGAAAAGGGCATATGCAGTTTTATCTCCGGCAAGGGCGGGGGAGCAGAATGTGCCCTCGTAAACCTGATCGGCATCATGTACGGTATGGTATTTGTTGTTCCAGTATGTGGCTTCTTCCAAAGTGCGCCATGATGCCCAGTAAGGTGAACCGTTTACGGGACGTCCATAGGCTGCTATGCCTATATTTATTTTGCTTATATCCGCACCGTTGTCAATAAAGTCCTGAAGACCTTCCTGTGCCTGCTGGAGTGAACTCTGATATCCGTCCATATCGTTGCCGTCATATGCCATAAACTGAATCTGGTCAAATCTTTTAAGTGTTTCTTCGGACATGCCAAGGCTCCATGCAGAAAGAGCTCCTGAGAGTATTGCGTCGGGATTTATTTTTTGCATACCATCATCAAGGCGTGCTATGAAACTATCAAATACTTTCCAGTCGCTTGAAGTCTGCGGATATTCCCAGTCAATGTCAACGCCGTCAAGGTCATATTTATCGGCGAAAGCTATAATCTGGTCGGCAACTGATTCCCAGTACTGGGCCATGTATCCGTTTACGCCGTTGTGACCTTCTCCCCATGTGCCGTCGGCAAGGGCAGTTACAATGATTTTTACCTGATGATCTTTGTTTGAACGGTGGGAGATGATTTCTTTAAGTGCATTAAGCTCCTGAGCGAATTTTTCCTCTCCGCCTTCGCCAAAGCCCATCTGACCGTTTTCGTTCCAATGTACTGCTCCGAAAACGATTATCGTACTGTAAACATCATAATAACGTGCATAGTTGTTTACATATTCCTCTCCCTTTGCAAGTATCTCAGTGGGCACATCACCGTCGAGACGCTGATATGCGGTTACTTCAAAATCGTCAGCGTTGACTTTAGGTTCATTGTAAAGACGGATTGATCTTATTTTTGCAGGAGTTTCGCTGCTTCTAAACTGATCTATTGACAGGCGGATTTTGTCCGTTGTAACACTGTCAAAGGAGCAAAGGCGGCTGGTCTGAATTTTTTCGCTTTCGTATATGGTTATCCATTCACCGTTAACTTCCGCCTGTAAACGGAAATACTGCACCTGATTTCCTGTTTCTTCGATTATTGCAGTGTTGAAAGTGGAAGTTTCTTTAAGTTTAATTTCAACATAGCTGTTGTTTGCATCTTGGCTGCCCTCGGCAGGTGAGCGGTCAGGATCCTGAGGAGTCCAGCAGGCATTGCCTTCTTCGAGAAGATTTTTGGCATCTGCTTTTTCGCCATCTTTAAGGCTTTCGTAAAGTATGCTGCCTCCCTCAAGGAGATTTTCTGATTTAAGGGTAATTTCCGGAAGAGAATCGCCGTCCCATTTATCAGCACTGTTTGAAACGAAAATTGTAGGAACAGCAACCAATGCAATAATCAGTACAGCTGCAATAATAGCTTTTGCTGCCTTTTTGGGTTCGCTTGCGAAAAACAGACCGAGAGGAAGTGTCGCGGCAAGCCCTATCCACGGTAACTTGCCCACAATTGCTTCAAAACCTTTTTTGAAGTTTTCTGCGGAAAGGCCTTTATCCATACCGAAAATAAGCACGGTGGTATAGATAAAGAGAATCACGGATATAACCGCAAAAATCATATATATAACATTGAATATACGGAAAAATTTATCATGCTTATTTTTATCAAAAGTTAGTGCAAGAATGTATGATAGTGCCGCCGCCATTGATAAGACGCATACAACTAAAACTGTAGGAACAAATTTTGCACCTAAAGGATAAAGGTCTGCTATAAATGAATAAGTCCAAGTGGCGCTGCTCAAAAAAGCAAATGCCAGAGCGGAGATTACATAAAAAACATAAGCTCCTTTTTTTGAACAGAATTTGTTGACAATACGGCTAAAAAAGCTCAAATCAATCACCCTTTTATGTATATATTGTTAATGGGGATAGTGTATCACAAATATAATTAACTTACAATATTTTTTTGTAAATCCACTTACAAAAATAGGGACAGTAATTCTGTATTCGCAATTTCCAATGATTTTTTCTTTAAAATAAATAAGCTGCCTGTAAAAGGCAGCTTATGGAATATGAAAATATTAAATTTATTTAAGCGTAAATTCTACGGTTTTACTTTCTCCTGCTTTAAATGAAAGTGTCTCAGTTTCATCTGAAAGTCCGCATGAAATTTCAATTGTCTGGTCAATATCTGATTTTACGGTCACCTGAGTGGTTTTTGCCTGAGTATCCCATTGGAGAGATGAAACAGTGGCTCTTGTGCGTGCTTTTATTCCGGTTATTGTGCCTTTTTCAAATCCGCTTTCAGGCAAGGCGGGGAGCACTTCAATTTCTCCTGTATTTGAATATACAAGGCTTTCGTTTATAATTCCCAGATAACCTATTGCAAAATCAGTGCAGTAGCAGCTGCCACGGTCATAGTCATGGTTTGTCATAAGGGAATTATAGTATATTTTGTGATTCATAAGTGAAAGCAAAGCATCCGTAAGGCTTGTACGGTTTTTTAGTCTTGCGGCAATAAGTGAACGGTGAACAAGAGCGTGACTTGCCTCGTTTTCACTTTCACGATTTTCTATTGCCTGTATGCATGCAGCTGTAAGCTCCGGATTATCCTGAGTTTCAAACAAAGGCCATACGCAGTAAAGATGGCTTAAATGACGATGTTCGTTGTTTTCTTCAAACTGATTGCATGCCCATTCCTTAAGAGCTCCCGTTTCATCGTAGAGATAGGGGGGCAGCTTATCCATAAGGGACTGCCAGCGGCTGGTGTCAGCATTTGGGTCGATGTCTTTCATGACGGATATGAGCATTTCAAAATTGTTGCGGCAGGCGGCAATATCAATAGCCGTATTTGCATCGGATGGACTCGGATAGTTTGAGGGATTGTTTTCGGGCGAATAGCTTGGAAGAATACAGTAGGTTTCGCCGTCGTTAAGGGATGTTTTGCCCTTTTCGTAGTGAATGTTTCCGTTGGCGTCTGTGTAATATTCGGGAGTAAGCATCTGAGCCCAGTAGTTTGCGGATTTTGTAAGAAGAGGAAGCAGGATATCTTTTCGGAGCTCAAAATATCCTTTGTCTCTTATTTTTGCAATATCTTCATCTGTCAGATCCTCAGCGTTTACAGAAAGTACGGATTTAAGCTTTTCGAGGTCAAATTCATCGCTTAAGGGGATCTTGATATCACCGTAGCACTGAAGGGTTTCGTAAAGAGGCTGAAGCATCCAGCTTGTGCCTGCGTTCCAGTATCTGAAAGGATAGGGATAACAGGTCTCGGTTATAACAGCCTTGTCGCCGTCGGTGTTTACTGGAGCCTGTAAGGCGTCGGTGTATCCGTGAGTAGCCATGGCGTTTTCTTCCCAGTCAGGCACTTGGCGGAGGATAAAATATGTATATCCGATAGGTGAGGAGGCAATATTGCCAGTGTTCATTGATGAAGTCTGGAGGTTTACGTTTGCATCCATTGTGTATTTGCTTCCCCAGCTTGCATTCCATTCTCCTATCCACATTCCGTAAAGGCGGCTTGTGGAATATCCGGAACAGCAAAGATATGCATAGCGTCCGGAGTAATAAGCTCTCTGTGCAAGGGAGCTGTCAATGGATTTTTCTCCCTTTTGGTTTTTAATGAGAGTCTCGTTTGACAAATCGCTTTCACCGCTGCCGAGGGAAAGGGTGACGGCGTTAAACTGAGGAGTGAATATATCTGTATGTGCCTTGAGAGCTTCATCATAGCTGAAAACACCGTCATGAGTGTATTTTTTAGCAACACTTTCAGTTCTTTCAGTAAGGTCTTTGAGAAGCTCATATTCCGATGCATTTTTAAATTCATCGAAGGCACCCATATCATAAGTGCGGTCGGAAACAGTTATAAGATAAACGCTGTCGGCATCTGTGATTTTAATTTGGGGGTTATCCTGTGCCGCATACTGGTCGTCATCGGTCTCCTTGCCGCTTATCTTTTCCTTTGTTCCGTTTTCGCAGATTACATATGTAAGGGTAGCGTATCCGCCGTTTTTAAGCTCACTGTTTTCATAATTCGGATAGTGAGCGATATAGCTTATTGTGTCGCAGTTATCTGAAACGATTTTTTTGTAGAGTATATCCTTTTCGTTTCCGTCGCCGTAATTTGCAAAGGCGGAAATATCATCAATTGAAAGAATCAGGTTCACTTTCTTGCACTGTGATGATTTTCCTATTTTTGTAATTGTAACATTGTCTTCCTGAGAGGTGAATGTAGTTCTCTCCCAGGTCCCGAGTTTATCGGTATATCTTACGCCAACCTGAGCTGTTTCATAGTCGGTGTATCTTACGTAGTCAGAATAGCTCTTTTTATCTTGCTTGATTCTCAGCGCACCGCCTGGATGAAAATAATATACGTCGTCATAGCTGGCATCATCCACAATGTCCTCGCCTTTGACTATGCTCTGTTTTACCGTTTCGAGCTCATCGGCTGTATCGGGACAGTAGCGTACATTTTTATTGGGCATTATAAAATGCATATTCTGAAAAATAAGTGAATCATTGTAGGGAGAGCCGCTTGTAATTACTCCCTGTAAGCCATTTCCGGAAATCATTCCTTGACGCCATGATGACGTGCTGTTTTTTCTGTTTTCCGAAAGCTCTTTAAAAGTAGTACAGTAGGAAATCTTTTCATTGCTGTCAAAAATATCGCTTACATCCGCTTTTTCTGTTGAACAGGCCGCAAGGGGAATGAGCAGCGATGCTGACAGCAGTGAACAAAAAATTTTTTTGAGTTTTGTATTCATAGCAATCACCTCGATTAATTTTATCATAATTTCCATAAATTCCAAAGAGGAAATATGATTTTATTGTAAAATTTAGCATTAATGATATGATGAAAAAGCAAAAGCAAAAGCAGTTTACCGCAAGTGCGATAAACTGCTGAAAGAATTAATATTTAATGATGAAAATAATCAGGATTTTCTTTTGGGGCACTTATCGAAGCTGGGATTGAAGGCATAGAAATTCTTTTCGTTGAGTCTGTCTGTTGCAAGTCTCAATCCTTCACCGAAGCGCTGATAGTGTACAACTTCTCTTGCACGCAGGAACTTGATGGCATCACGTACATCAGGGTCATCAACGAGTCTTAAAATGTTGTCATAAGTGGTGCGTGCTTTTTGTTCCGCAGCGAGGTTTTCGTGAAGATCGGTTATTACATCGCCTTTTGACTGGAGATATGAGGCAGTGAAGGGTACGCCGCCGGCAGAAGCAGGATAAATACCCGTAGTATGGTCTACGAAATATGAGTCGTATCCGCCTTTTTTTATATCTTCTATTGAAAGGTTTCTTGTAAGCTGATAAACTATTGCGCCTATCATTTCAAGGTGGGCAAGTTCTTCTGTACCCACAGAAGCATCAGAAATGTTCCATATCTCCCCAAATGCGAAAAATCAGTATTTTGACGGCTTCCTGCTACATACTTTCTGCACTAACGACAAAGTACTGCGGTACGGAGAAAACAATCAGTTTGAGTTTTTCGAGCATCCTGCGGTTGTTAAGCGTGGCGAAAAACGCATTATCAATATATATGCTGCTGTTCCTGATGTTGCGTAATCGGACAAGTTTTTGCACATTGGAGTTTTGAGGAAATTAAATTTATACTATGATTGTAAGGAGGATAAGCTTATGAGAGATAAGACCTACCACGCATATCTGGATAGCCACGGACGACAGTTGGTAATACATAGCCTTGTAGATCTGAAAAACAGACTGATACAGGAAGGCAGATACACGGACTGCGTTGACGAACTGATTTTTAGGGTTGCTAACGCTCCTATTAAGAAAATGAAAATTAAATAATCTAAGACACATCACACAACCGTTTATTCTTATTCCACTAAGAGTAAGCACTTCTTGCGTTTGCCCTTGTAATAATATTGTTTTACTCTCGTTGACTTCTTTATATGAGTTAGATATAAGTGTATTCAATAATACATTATAACAGAGTTATAAATTTCCTGTTGTATAGGTTGTTATAATTGAAACAGGAAGTACTTTATTTCTTGATTTTTTTATCAATTTTATTTATTATAATTAGGGTCGTAAAACAATTTGATTTTCCTTTTAGACTTACTCGCATAGTGGAGGTAAACGAGTTCGTGGTCAAAATAGCAATTTGCGATGATGAAATCGCACTTATTAACGAATTGAAAAAACTTTTAAATCAGTATGCAGCTGATACAGGTAAAGAGTTTTGTATTTTTGAGTTCTACGATGGAATGGAACTGCTTGAAGATTATCAGCCTGACTTTGACTTGATTTTTATGGATATAAAGATGGAAAAGCTCAACGGTCTGAAAACTGCGGAGGAGATTCGCAAAACAGACAGTACGGTGGGCTTGTTTTTCTTGACTTCTTTGTCGCAGTATGTATGGAAAGGCTATGAATACGGAGCGATAAATTATTTATTGAAGCCTATAAAATACGGCAGACTTAAAATGGAACTTGATCGATTTTTTTCACGCTATCAAGGCAGAGATGAACCTTTCCTTGCTTTTGCAAATGATAGCGGTAAATATAAGGTATTGTATAAAAATTTACGTTACGCTGAAACATACAAACGCAATGTGCTTTTACATTTTGATGATCATGAGCAGGTTATCTATAAGAATATGAAGGAGGTTTCCTCTCTTCTTGAAACACAACGGCAATTTGTACGCTGTCACGCAAGTTTTATAGTAAATTTGGCATATGTGAAAAGCGTTGAAAATTTGGAGGCTGTTTTGACAACAGGAGAACGTGTTCCTATCAGCCAGCCAAAACGCAAAGAGTTTATGGCAAAGCTCGCCGACTTTTGGGGTGATATGCTATGATTACGCTGTTTCGGCTTATTGATTTGCTTGCGACTATATCGCAAAGCTTGATACTTTTTGTTATTGTAAATAGCTTTTGCCGTACACTTAGAGTAAAATACGGCAAGTGGATTTTGCCTGTTCTACTGGTGGTTTTGGCATATTTTTGGACTTGGTTTATTGTTGATGGAACTTTAAAAATTATCGTTCAGATTATAGTGATTACTATTTTTGCATTGGCGTTTTATAAAGACTCCGTATGGAATATTATTGCTTCCGTATTGATGGGGCTCATGCTTATGGGAACCTGTGAATCACTTGTACTCACAGTTATCGGATTATTTACAGATAGCATAACTGTAAATATTTCGGGCATGGTTTTTGCTTCACTACCTGCCTATTTGACCTGTATAGCTACAAATATAATTACAGCATTGCTTTTGCATTTTTGGTTACGTAGCTTTCGTTATACATTGCGAAAAAACGATTTTGTGATCGTGCTGTTGTTTGAAGCAGTAATATTTCTGTTTTATAACAATAGTACCGTGCTTTTTATAATAGGTGAATATGATGCAACATGGGATTTGATTGTTGTGTTGCTTTCTACAGCATTTATGTTTTTGTTCCTATACCTCAAAAATAATTACTATCTCCGAGAGCGGGAGCAGCAAGACAAGATGCAAATTGCACAGCTTCAGCAGCAGTATGCCTACTATCAGGACAAATTGAAAGACGAGGAACGCATACGCTCTATTTATCACGATATGAAAAATCATCTGCTTGTGCTGGAGGGCAGTCAAGGTACAGACAAAACACGCAAAATGGCACAGGAGCTGCGTTCACAGATTGCAGACTATGAAAACTATATCCATACAGGAAATAGGTTTCTCGATATTATTATCAGAGATAAATCGGAAAAGGCTCGTGAAAAACACATTGACTTTTCTGCGTTTATTGATTTCAGCAGTATTGATTTTATAGAACCGCTTGACATCAGCACTCTTTTCGGAAACGGAATAGATAATGCCATTGAAGCCAGTGAAAAACTGCCCGAAGAGCAGCGAGTGATACTTATTAAGGCAGGTAAAGTGCAGGATTTTGTTTCTATTCTTATTGAAAATAACTGTTTAAGTGAGGCGCACATAAATAACCGTACCACAAAGTCAGACGATTTTCTTCACGGCTTTGGTATTTCAAATATGAAAAAAGCGGCTGAAAAATATGACGGTACTTGTACTACAACGAAGATAAACGGGAAATTCACTTTGAAGATATTGCTGCCGTTCTCCATAGGAAAGGCGGTGGATTAAATGTGGCTGTATCACATCTTAGATATAGTCGGCACTTTTCTTGAGACAATCGGTATATTTATATCGGTAAAGGCTTATTGCCCCAATATTAAAAATAAATTTTGCAATATAATACCGCCTGCTGTGTTTTTTATAACTATTTATACGTGGACTTGGTTTATTGAAGATGTTACCTTTAAAATACCAGTAGTGCTGATATTAACTTTCTTTGCATACAAAATTGTTACGAAGCAAGCGGCTGTCAATATCATCGCAGGTATAATGACACAACAAGTATATATTATTGCGGCAAATATGCTGGCAGAAACTATATCCTCTCATATTTTAAGTGAAATGACGTTAATGGTAGATGGAAGGCAATTTTTGAAACCTCAGGTATATGTCTTATATTTTTTGCTGCAAATTGTCTTTATGCTTTTCTTTTATTATTTTATGAAAAAACATTCAGGAGGACTTGATAAGAAAAGCCTGCTTGCAATTTCAATTTTTTTCTTCATTATTGAAATGCTTGTCCACACTATAACTGTAGCATTTCACGAGGGTAAGGCTGAATGGTTTAATCAGAATATTGAACTTGCTGCGATTGTTGTAGCAATGCTTTTTGTAATTCTGCTTGTTTATATTAAGAATTATTTATATCTCCGAGAGCAGGAGCGGCAAGACAAGATGCAAATTGCACAACTTCAGCAGCAGTATGCCTATTATCAGGATAAATTGAAAGACGAAGAGCGCATACGCTCTATTTACCACGATATGAAAAATCATCTGCTTGTGCTGGAGGGCAGTCAAGGTACAGATGAAACACGCAAAATGGCGCAGGAACTGCGTTCACAGATTGCAGACTATGAAAACTACATTCATACAGGAAATAAGTTTCTTGATATTATCATTCGGGACAAATCGGAAAAAGCTCGTGAAAAGCACATTGACTTTTCTGCTTTCATTGATTTCAGCAGTATTGATTTCATAGAACCGCTTGATATCAGCACACTTTTCGGAAACGGAATAGATAATGCCATTGAAGCCAGTGAAAAACTGCCCGAAGAGCAGCGAGTGATACTTATTAAGGCAGGTAAAGTGCAGGATTTTGTTTCTATTCTTATTGAAAATAACTGTTTAAGTGAGGCGCACATAAATAACCGTACCACAAAGTCAGACGATTTTCTTCACGGCTTTGGTATTTCAAATATGAAAAAAACGGCCGAAAAGTATGGCGGTACTTGTACTACAACGAAGACAGAGGGAAAATTTACTTTAAAGATATTGCTGCCGTTTCCAAACAAGTGAAGCGGATAAAGATTATTTGGAGGCGATTTTATGAAACTTGGACTTGATTTAACTCCGTGCAAGGCTTAATGGAATAGACTTGTATGGAGAAGAAATAATCTATTCCGGTGGCTTTGCATTTTCAAGGATAATAACAAAATGCAAAGGAAAATAGATATGGAATATAACTATACGAAAGTTGATTTAGAGAACTGGAGCAGGGGTAAACTTTTCAAAAGTTACATTGAAAATATGCGCATTGTTATGAGCTTGACAGTTGATATTGATGTGACAAAGCTGCTTGAATATTCTAAATGCAAGGGCTTGAAGTTTTACCCCTCGATGATTTGGATAGTATCAAAGATTGTCAATGCACACGATGAATTTAAGTATGGTTGGGACAACAATGGGGATTTAATCAAGTGGGAATACATCTCTCCATCCTATGTTGATTTTCACAAAGCAGATGAAAACTTTACGAAGATGGTAACACCATTTACTGATGATTTGTTTGTATTTCATTCTCACTTTATGGCAGATAAAGAGGCGTATAAAGATCGACGGGGCTTTATAGAAAACCATCCGCCCAATTTTTTCGATGTGTCTTGTTTGCCATGGGTAAGATACAACCATTTTGATATGCACATTTTTGACGAAGGGAAATTCCTCGCTCCGGTGATCACTTGGGGTAAATATGAAAAAGAAAGCGGAAAGTATATTATGCCCCTTACGATGAATATTCACCACGCAGTCGCCGATGGGTTTCACTTATCAAGATTTTTTATTGAGGTACAGAGGTTGATAAATTCCCTAATGTGACTGTCTTCCAAAACAGCGGTGCAATAAGTCCTAAATTATCTTAGTAATTTTATAAAGCCGAGAGATTTTCTTTTATAGGATCTCTCGGCTTTTTATTTAATGCTTTAGCGGAAAAGTTCTCGTCATGACGAGAACTTAACAACCGCCCGC
>CATXDC010000014.1 GCA_958366985.1 uncultured Oscillospiraceae bacterium | reverse complement strand
ATCTCGTCGATGTCTATGTGGATAACGGACGGACGGGGACGGTTTTCGACAGGCCTGAGTTTAACCGCCTGATGACTGACATCAAGAGCGGCAGGATCAAATGCCTTGTAGTCCGCGATCTCAGCCGTTTTGGCCGTGACTACATCGAAACCGGAACCTACCTTGAGCGCATTTTTCCACAGATTGGCTTGCGGTTTATTGCAATCAAGGAACACTACGACAACTTTGATACGGACGGCTCAAATGAGAGCCTGATGATCCCGCTGCAAAACATGATCAACGCCCTGTACTCGAAGGATATTTCACGGAAAGTCTCCACCGCTTTGAAAGCACAGATGGAGCAAGGGACCTTCCAGAAGCGCAATCTTCCGTATGGCTACCGGTGGAATGAAGACCATACAAACATGGTTATTGACGAAGAGACAGCGCTGTATGTGCGGCTCATGTTCCAGTGGAAAACCGAGGGCTGGTCAATCCCGATGATCCTTAACGAGCTTGACCGGCTGGGTGCGCCAAATACGGAGCTGCGGAAACGCCAGAACGGAACCCGCAAAGGCGACGGCTGCTCCTGCAAAGGCTGGTACAGTTCAACGCTGTACGGCATCCTGAGCAATCCGCATTATGTGGGTGATACCGTCCTTGGCCGCTCCATGAAGGCGATCTACAAGGGCATCAAATCCCATAATGTCAAGGACAAGGATAAGTGGATTGTGTTCCCGAACACGCACGAAGCGCTTATTTCCCGTGAAGACTTCCAGAAGGTGCAGGACATCCTCCAAGCGGCTTCTGAGGCTCGCCAGACGAGTATGCAGAAAACCGAGGAAATCCGGGCAACGCTCGTAAACCTTTTCGAGGGAAAAATCGTCTGCGCTGATTGCGGGAAGAAGATGTACTTCCACCGGAAACGGATCGACAAGGACAAGCGGAAGCGCTGGTATGCCTTCTATGAATGCAGTACCTCAGTAGGTCGGCGCTATGAGCATTGTACTTCCCATTATACGAGGCAGGACACGCTTGAAGCGAATGTGCTTGCAGCGATCCAGCTTCAAGTCAAGGCAGCGCTTGATTATGACAAGCTGCTGGATAAGCTCAGGGGCAGCGAGGGCGAGAAAAACATCCGAGATCAACAAAATGCCCTCATTACAAGCCTGAATCTGCGGCTCAACGGCGTTTCTAAGAAGCGGACACGCCTCTACGAGGATTATGCCGAAGGGCTTCTGGATGAAGCGGAATACTCCTTTGCCAAGAAGAGCTATGACGAACAATACGCTGACCTGTCCCGCCGTCTGGATGAGGCAGTACAGCGCCGGAGCAAGTTCGACGAAGCTATGTCGGTCGATAACAAGTGGATTACCTTGATGAAATCCGTCAGCACGGCAACGCAGCTCTCTCAGGATTTAGTAGACGAGTCTGTTGAATTGATCAAAGTCCATGAGGGCGGCGCTGTCGAACTGGTCATGAAGTACGGTGACATCTACGAGCTGACCATTCAGAGTATCAAAGAAGTTCAGGAGGCGATGTAAATGAACAAAGACTACACAATCGGTATCTACATCCGCCTCTCTATGGCTGATGAAGATACCGGAAACAGAAGCAAGGCCGAGAGTGACAGCATCGGCAACCAGCGTATGCTCATCAACCGCTACCTTGACAACCATCCGACGCTTTCCAAATATCCGAGACTTGAGTTCGCGGATGATGGCTATACCGGGACAAATTTTCATCGTCCTCAGTTCTCGGCGATGATGGAGAAAGTCCGGCACGGGGAGATCAACCTGATCTGCGTCAAAGATTTTTCCCGCTTTTCTCGTGATTACATCGAGACGGGCAATTATCTCGAATGCACTTTCCCGTTCATGGGCGTTCGCTTTATCTCCATCAACGACGGCTATGACAGCGACGATTACAAGGGAACAACCGGTGGCCTTGAGGTTGTCATGCGCAACATCATCTATGCCGCATACAGCAAGGATCTTTCTGTCAAAACGACAACGGCAAAAATCCAGATGATGAAGCAAGGCAAGTATGTGGGCGGCTACGCTCCTTACGGCTATGTGCTTCATCCCGAAATCCGCAACAAGCTCAAGCTTGACCCGGAGGCCGCAGAGGTCGTGCGCAGGGTCTTCGATGAAGCCCTTGAAGGCAGGAATACCTCACAGATTGCTCTCAGTCTGAACGATGATAATATCCCGACGCCCGGGCAATATTTCAAAGGCAAACATCCTGACAAGAAGAAGTATAGCCGCATGAGCGAAAAGATAAGCTGGACGGCCTCTATGGTCTACAAGATCCTGACGAGCTATGTTTACACAGGGGCAACGGTCGGCCACAAGCGAAAATCCGGCGGCGTAGGTTCTCGGAAAACGATTTCTCAAAAGAAAGAGGAATGGATCATCGTCGAAGGGATGCACGAAGCCATTGTCAGCAAGGAAGAGTTTGAGCTGGCTCAGGCAGTCATCCGGGGCGGCGAGAAGAATCCTAAACGGAATCTGCGCTATTATCCCCTCAAGGGTCTTGTGTGCTGCGGCAACTGTAAACGCGCCCTTACCCGGCGAAAGCTCCGAAATGAGGGTGGATATTTCTATCAGTGTACTTACTCAACACATGACCGCGATACGGAGTGCCCGGTTGGTGAAAGATACAGCGAGGCATGGATTGAGGACACCGCTTACAAAGCGATTGGGCAAATGCTCACACTGGTCGAAAAGAAAGTTGTTAAAGAGCATGAGATCAGCAAGCGCAGGAAATCTGCCATCACAGAATGCGCGGATGCAATCCGCGATTTGCAGAAGCAGTACGAACAGCTCAAGGCAGTGAAGCTCCGGCTGTATGAGAAATACACTTCCGGCAGCATCACAAAGGCTGAATACCTCAAGCGGAAAGCAGAGACGGATGCGAAGATGTCTGAGAATGAAGAAGCAATCCGGCAAGGCCATGAGCGGATGCAAGAGCTTGACTCTGAACATCCCTGTTCGGATGAAAGGCTTGATGCGGTGCTCGGCGAATACCAGAAAGGCGAAGGACTTACATACGAGCTTGCTCATGCTCTAATCTCCGCTATCTATGTTCATGGGCATGACAGCATCGAAATCGTCTGGATGTTCAAAGACATCTTTGAGGATGCAGAAATCTAATAGGCTGAATGTTACAAGCCGTTCACGGGTGGTCATCCACCTATGAACGGTTTGTAAAATCTCAAAATTTTTTTAGTTCCTACTTGACACAAGAAGATATGAGTCTTATTGACCGGGACAGCTATCTCAGGGATATTCCCATTCTCAAAAGTACAAAACGTCTTGATTTCAAAAGCAATATAACCTTTTTTGCAGGTGAAAACGGTACGGGAAAATCAACTCTCCTTGAGGCCATTGCCGTTGCATACGGATTCAGCGCAGAGGGCGGAACGCTTAACTATAATTTTTCTACCTATGATTCCCATTCCGAACTTTATAAAGCAATCAGAATGTCAAAAGGAATAAAAAGACCTTCTTTCAGTTATTTTCTCAGAGCCGAGAGCTTTTACAATGTTGCTACCAAAAGTGAGGAGTACCGTGATAAGCCTGAGAAAATATATTATTGGGATTACGGAGGAAAATCCTTTCACTCCCAGTCCCACGGTGAAAGCTTTTTTTCTCTCATGAGCGCTTTTTCTCCCAATGGATTTTATATTCTCGATGAGCCTGAGGCGGCTCTTTCGCCGCAAAAGCAGCTTTCGGTGCTCTGTGAGATACATTCTCTTGCACAGCAGGGAGCACAGTTTATAATTGCCAGTCATTCGCCTATACTTTTGGGGATTCCCGGAGCGCAGATTCTTTCCTTTGACGGCGATAAAATTGTACCCTGTGAATATACTCAGACCGAAAGCTATAAAGTCACAGAAATGTTTATCAAAAACAGAGAGCATCTTCTCAGATATTTGCTTGAAGAATAAACAGTTTAAAACTAAATATTTATTTTACAAAATGACTGCAATATTAATTTATTGCAGTTTTTTCTTTTACAAAAAAATAAATCAGAAAAGATAATTTTTGTTTGGTTTTACGCCACTTTAAAAGCTCTATTATTCAAAAAATGAATAGAATTTTAAAAATTTGTAAAAGGTTAAAATCAGAGATTGACTAACGGTCATTTTGTGATAAAATAATGCAGGTTTAGAAAATGACTATCGGTCAGTTGCTATGCGATAAAAAGAGGTGCAGTATGGATAAGATTACACAGAAGAAAAATGAAAAATATTCAAACCTCATTTCGGCGGCATATGATCTGTTTGAAAAAGAGGGTATCGGCGGAGTGTCCATTGACGATATAGTAAAAAAAGCAGGTGTGGCGAAAGGTACGTTTTATCTGTACTTTAAAGATAAGGTGGATCTGATTTCGAAGCTGATATTTAAAAAAGCGGCTGATTATATGAGCTTAGAAACTGAGATTCCGGAAATTAAAAATGATGATGATTTAGGCAGATGTATAAGGGGATATACAGATTTGCTTGTGGATTTTCTTGAGAAAAACAAAACCCTTACGCTGCTGATTGATAAAAATGTTCATGTCTGTGTAAATGCAGTTATCGAAAACAGAGAGGGACCTATAAAGGAATTGTACGATAAAATACTCTATTACTTTGAACACCGAGGGTATCCTGAAAAGCAGATTTCGGTGAAAATGTATTTGTACATTAATCTTATTGTTTCATCCTGCTGTAATGCAATACTCAGAGGAAAGCCTTACAGCCTCGAAGAGGTAAAGCCTCATCTTTACGATATTGTTACTATGAGCATATACGGCGTAGAGCAGTACCGTATAAATAACGGCGATGTGCCGCAGTCTTAAGAAAGGAACGGTACATGGCTACCGATAACAGAAGATATGATAAAGAAAATAGCAAAGTGGGAAACTTATCATGCAAAAACAGTATTTATAATTGCGCTGCTTCTTTTGATTCCGTCACTTTTGGGATTCATCTGCACCCGTGTAAATTATGATATACTGTCCTATCTGCCCGAAGATCTGGGATCTGTACAGGGCGAGCAGGTGCTTGATAAAACTTTTAACAGCGCAGGCATGGCAATAGTCATTGTCGAGGATATGCCTGCAAAATACACCTCCGCACTGAAAGATGAAATTTCGAAAATTGACGGAGTAAGTTCCGCAATATGGGTAGATGATCTTGCGGGAACACAGGTTCCGGCGGATATTCTCCCGGACGAAATAAAGCAGATTTTTTATTCTGCCGATGAAAGCAAAACCATGATGCTTGTGCAGTTCAATCATTCGGGCTCATCAAACGAAACTATGCAGGCAATCAAAGAAATAAAAAAGATAACCAATGAAAAAACTTTCATAAGCGGTATGTCAGCTATTACCGAGGATATTAAAGAGCTGACGGACAGTCAGGCTCCCATATACATAGCCTTTGCAATAGCCCTTGCTCTGATTGTCATGTCCATTATGATGGAGTCATGGATTCTTCCCTTTGTAATACTTGTTGCCCTTGGCATGGCGATACTTTACAACATGGGCACAAATATATTTATGGGCGAAATTTCCTTTATCACTCAGGCAATAGCGGCAATTCTTCAGCTTGGCGTTACTATGGACTATTCCATATTCCTAATGGATCGCTACATAGAGGAAAAACGGATTTATGACGATCGCCGTGACGCTATGGCAAGCGCAGTTGTAAAGTCATTCACAGCTCTTGCAGGAAGCTCACTTACAACGATTTTCGGCTTTGTAGCCCTATGCTTCATGCAGCTTCGTCTGGGCTTTGATATAGGCTTTGTCATGGCAAAGGGCGTTGTATTTGGTATACTCATGGTTGTGCTGGTACTTCCCGCCATGATTCTGCTCTTTGAAAAATATATCAATAAATATAGACACCGCAATTTTGTTCCCCATTTTAACAGAACCAATGAGTTTGTATATAAACACAAAAAGGTGTTTGCCCTGATTTTTGTTATTATGCTTATCCCTGCCTACTTTGTCCAGAAAAACGTCGATGTTTATTACAACATGGATAAAGCGTTGCCCCAGGATCTGGTTTCAATTCAGGGACTCAATAAGCTTAAAAACGATTTTGATATGGCATCCACTCAGTTTTTGATTGTTGATGATACCATCCCCGCCGGTGAACTTATGGAGATGGAGGAACAAATTGAAAACCTTGACGGCATTGCGTCTGTTTTAGCTTATAACTCCATTATGGGTCCTGCTGTTCCCGATGATATTATTCCCGATGACATCCTTAAAATCTGCAAGCAGGACGGTAAGCAGATGATAATGGTTAACTCCGAATACAGTGCCGCAACCGACGAACTGGATAGTCAGATTGAACAGATGACCGCAATTGTAAAAGCCCACGACCCTAACGCCCTTATAACAGGCGAGGGTGCTTTGACAAAAGATTTGATAACTACTACTGACAGGGATTTCCTTGTAACGAGCATACTTTCCGTCGTGGCGATATTTATTCTCATCGCCCTTTGCTTTAAATCCTTTTCGCTCCCGGTGCTGCTTGTGCTTTCAATCGAGTTTGCAATCTGGATTAACCTTGCCTGTTCTACTCTGATGGGTACGGAAGTCTCATTTGTTTCGCCGACTGTTATAAACTGTGTCCAGCTTGGAGCAACGGTGGACTATGCAATTCTCATTACAACAAGATTCCGTGAAGAACTTCATTTGGGAAGAACGAAAAAGGATGCAATCCTCAATGCCGCAAACGCAGCAGAGAGGTCTATCCTTCAAAGTGCGTCGGTATTCTTTGTTGCAACTTTCGGCGTATATCTCATATGCGATATTTCCCTTATAAAAGGCATATGCGTACTTCTGGCAAGAGGTTCTGTAATCAGTATGCTGGTAATTGTATTTTTCCTTACTCCCATGCTTTATCTGTGCGAAGGTCTTATTAACAAAACAACCTTCGGCTGGAGGTCAAATAGTTCTCAAAAGAAAAGCAAGGGTAAAATTATGAAAAGTGAGGTACGAAACGATGCGTAAAAATAAATTAATCAAAGCTTTGTGCGGTCTGCTTGCTGTTATTCTTGTAGTTCCCGCTGCGGCAGGATGTCAGAAGAAAGAAACCAAAACTGATAATGCCATACTCAATGAGGAGCTGGGCAGTGAAAAGTACGTTCAGCAAGCTTATACCGAGCAGGCAAAAAATGTTAAAAAGGATGAAACTGTTTATATAAATGCCAAAGCAGACGGAACGGTTTATAAAGTTAACGTTACCGACTGGCTTCATACAGACACCCCTCAGGTAAGGGTTACAGATGTAAGCAATCTTACTGACATAAAGAATGTAAAATCCCTTACATCACCTATACAGGAGAACGGAAACCTTTACTGGGATATGGATACCACTGACCTTTATTACAGCGGAGTTACAGATCAGCAGCCTCCTGTAAAGTTTACAATAAAGTATTTCCTTGAGGATAAAGAGATGACTGCTGAGGAAATTGCAGGCAAAAAGGGAAATGTAAAAATTCAGATAACTGCAGAGAATACCCTTAAGAAGAAAATAAATGTTGAGGGTAAGGAATATGAAATAACCTGTCCCATGCTTATAGCAGGCGGAACTATTATGCCTGAGGATACTTTTACAAACATTGCAATTGACCATGGCAGCGCTATAAGTGACGGAGCAAAGCAGATTGTCTTTTTTGCCGGAGTTCCGGGAATGGATAAAAGCCTGGGTCTTTCCGATCTGGATGTAAGCCTTATTGATAAATCCATGTATTCGGATACATACACAATAAGCGCATATACCGAAAAATTTGAGCTCGGCAATCTTATGTTTGCAGTTATGCCCTTTTCGTCAGTAGGCACTTTAGGCAACGGTGGACTTACCGATACCATAGACGGAGTAAAAGACGTACTTACTGATATTGAAAAAATCGAAACTGCCATGAACGGCCTTGATGTAAATAAAATTATTGACCTGCTTTATGGCGATTCAAATAAAATAGAAAATATTATGAATGCCGTAAGCGAAGCATCAGCTCTCTATAATGACAATGAAAAGTTTCTCAAAGTTTTAGGCGGATATATGACCGATGAAAATATCAAAAAGATAGATAAACTCATCACCGATTTAAATAATACGGATCTTGAGTCCCTTGCAAATACTTTAAGTGATCCGGCGCTTCAAAAGCTCCTTGCTATGCTTCCAGCACTTTCTGAGAGTATTTCGAGTGTTACCGCTTTGGCACAGGATTTAGAGGACGTAATGCCCATATTTGAAAGTCTGTCAAAGCAGATGAATGATCCTGAAATTAAAAAATCCGTTGAAAATCTCCCTCAGACCCTTAAAAAGCTCAATGAGATTTTAGCGGTTATGAATAATAACAAAGAGCTTCTTCAGACTTTCGGAAAACTTGCAAGCGGTGACAGTGTAGAGCAGATCGAAGCAATTCTCGATACGGCGGATAAATATGTCGGCAATGGTTCTATTTCAAAAGAGCAGTCGGAGTCCCTTGCAGGCAGAATGAAAGAATGGCTTGTTTTCGGAAGCGAATACGATATTTTTACAAAGCGCACTGAAGATATGACCTCTACCGTTGTATTTACTTATAAGACCGACGCAGTATCAGCACCGAAGGAAGAAACAAAGACAACTTCCTCCGAAAAAACAGAAGAAAACACAGGCATTGTTGCCTGGTTTAAGAATCTCTTTAAATAATCAGTTCACTAAAAATAATAAAAAGTCTCAGAGAGCGTTTTTAAACGTTTCTCTGCGGCTTTTTTCTTTTAATAAATTATCAGTATATTTTTTGTTTTTATATTGTTGAAAAATTAATTTTTGATATTTTTCTCATAAAAATATGCTCAAATATTTGTTAGTAATTAACTTGTTAATTTATAGACAAACTTCACGATAAGTTATATAATAAACTCATAGCGCAAAGTTTTTTTATATTCTTTATACAAATAAAGAGGCGCTTTTAAAGAAAATATTATTTTAAAGGAGAGAATATACTATGGCAAATCGCATTGTTCTCAACACAATTTCTTATCACGGCAAAGGTGCAATTGAAAACATTGTTCCTGAGCTTACTTCAAGGGGAATGAAAAAGGCTTTCGTCTGCTCCGACCCCGATCTTCTGAAGTTCGGAGTTACAAAAAAGGTTACAGATCTTCTTGATGCAGCTGATTTCGCATATGAAATTTACAGCGACATAAAGGCAAATCCCACAATCGAAAATGTACAGACAGGCGTTGCAGCATTCAAAAACAGCGGCGCTGACTGCATCGTTGCAATCGGCGGCGGTTCCTCAATGGATACAGCCAAGGCAATCGGTATTATAATCGAAAACCCTGAGTTCGCTGATGTTCGCAGCCTTGAGGGCGTAGCTCCCACAAAGAATCACGCTGTTTTCACAATCGCAGTACCCACCACAGCCGGTACAGCCGCTGAGGTTACAATAAACTATGTTATCACAGACGTAGAAAAGAAACGTAAGTTTGTCTGCGTTGATACTCACGATATTCCCGAAGTAGCAGTTGTTGACCCCGATATGATGTCAACTATGCCCAAGGGACTTACAGCCGCAACAGGTATGGATGCTCTTACCCATGCTATTGAGGGCTACATCACAAAGGGCGCTTGGGAAATGACAGATATGTTCCATCTCAAGGCTATCGAGCTTATTTCAAAGTATCTTCGTGCTGCTGTTGACAATACTCCCGAGGGACGTGAGGGAATGGCTCTCGCTCAGTACATTGCAGGTCAGGGCTTCTCAAACGTCGGTCTTGGTATCGTTCACTCAATGGCACACAGCCTCGGCGCTGTTTATGATACTCCTCACGGTGTTGCAAATGCAATTCTTCTTCCCACAATCATGGAGTACAACGCCCCCTGCACAGGTGAGAAGTACAGAGATATTGCAAAGGCAATGGGCGTTGAGGGCGTAGATGAAATGACTCTCGATGAAGCAAGAAAGGCTGCATGCGACGCTGTTAAACAGCTTTCAATGGATGTTGGTATCCCCGCAGACCTTAAAGAGATCGTTAAGGATGAGGATGTACAGTTCCTGAGTGAGTCTGCATATGCAGATGCATGCCGTCCCGGAAATCCCCGTGACACAAGTGTTGAAGAGATCGCAGAGCTTTACAGAAGCCTTATGTAATTTCTTTTAACAGCTTAATATAAAGCAAATGAGCCCGGACTAAAAAGTCCGGGCTTATTCTTTTACATTATCAAACAAACAGTTTTGCAATATTTGCAAATATAAAACAGATTATAAATCCTGCGGCGGTGGGAATAAGAGCGGAAAGCAGTGTCCATTTAAGGCTGCCTGTTTCTTTTTTCACTGTCAGCAGGGTAGTGGAGCAGGGCCAGTGCATAAGTGAAAAGAGCAGAAATGATATTGCTGTTATTTCCGTCCAGCCGTTTGCTGTAAGAAGTGCGTGAAGAGAAGTTAAATCTCCCATTTCTGTTATTGTTCCAGAGCATGTGTATGCCATCAGGATTATTGGCACTACTATTTCATTGGCGGGAAAGCCTAAAATAAAAGCAATCAATATAACTCCGTCAAGTCCGAAGAGAGCTGCAAAGGGGTCGAGAAAAGCGGCACAGTGGTTTAAAAGGCTGATGCCGTCAATCTGAATATTTGCCGTAAGCCAGATTATTACTCCGGCCGGAGCGGCTACTGCGGCAGCTCTTGCAAGGACAAATAGGGTGCGGTCAAATATGGAACGGACAATGACTTTTCCTATCTGCGGCTTTCTGTACGGCGGCATTTCGAGGCTGAAAAATGACGGTACTCCTTTAAGGAGTGTTTTTGAAAGAATATAAGAAACCGCAAATGTCATAAACACTCCAAAGAGGATAACCCCTGTTAGCATTGCCGCTCCGCAGAAAGCGGAAGCTCCCGCAAAGAACATGGTTATAATTGCAATGAGAGCGGGGAAGCGTCCGTTGCAGGGGACAAAAGCGTTGGTGACAGTTGCGATTATACGTTCTCTCGGAGATGAAATAATGCGGCAGCCTGTAACTCCTGCGGCGTTGCAGCCAAATCCCATACACATTGTGAGAGCCTGTTTTCCGCAGGTTCCGGCTTTTTTAAAGGGTTTATCGAGATTAAATGCAATTCTCGGCAAATATCCTGAGTCCTCCAAAAGTGTAAATAATGGAAAGAAAATTGCCATTGGTGGCAGCATAACCGATACTACCCATGCCAGCACCCTGTAAGCGCCGTCGCAGATTATTCCCGTCAGCCATTGTGGAGCGCCGGCGATGGTCATTGCCTTTGTGAGTTTTTCGCCTATTGAAAACAGAAAATCCGAAAGAAGCGAAGATGGGTAGTTGGCAGCATAAATGGTAAGCCAGAAGACGAAAAGCAAAAGCAATACCATAACCGGTATTCCTGTAAGCTTTCCTGTAAGTATTTTGTCGGCTCTTCTGTCGAATTTATCATATTGCTTGTTTTTGTATTTGATGCAGCTATTTGCAGCCTTTTCAGAAAATCTAATGGATGCTTCGGCGTTTATTTCACATATTCTTTCGCTGTCAAAGCCTTTTCCCTGCAGTGCAGATGATGATTTTTCAGTTTTCTCAATTAAAAGTTCATCTTCTTCTGTGAGAATCTGCTCTTTGATTTTTTCTGCCGCTGAGGAGTTTTCAATTAGCTTTAAAGAAAGCCAGTGGGGACTGAGTTTTGTATTTTCAATCAGAGCAGAACAGTGGTCAATTTCTTTTTCAAGGTCGTGAGGATATTTGAGTTTTAAGGGCGGATAAACCCTTTCGCTACCGGTCATTTCTTCAATGGCTTTCATAAGCTCATCAATGCCTTTACCTGTTCTTGCACAGACAGGGATAACTTTAATTCCCAAAATGTACTCTAATTTTGTGTAGTTGATCTCTATCCCTTTTTTGGCGGCTTCGTCAGTTAAGTTTATGCAGATGATTACGTTTCCTGTAATTTCCGCCGCCTGTATTGCCGGATTAAGGCTTCTTTCAAGGCTGGTTGCGTCGCATACCATAACTGTGGCGTCGGCATTTCCGAAGCATATAAAATCCGCCGCCGCTTCCTCTTCCGGTGAAGCGGGGATAAGGGAGTAAGAGCCGGGGAGATCGACGAAAATATAATCCTTGCCGTTAAAGTGATGTGAACCAAAAGCAGTTGCAACGGTTTTTCCCGGCCAATTGCCTGTGTGCTGACGCATTCCTGTGAGGTTGTTGAACAATGTGCTTTTTCCTACATTTGGATTTCCGCCGAGAGCTATTATTTTTTCACGTCCCGTAAGGCGAATTGAAAGCTCTCTCGGTATACAGCTTTTGCCCACCGATGCGTTAGTCAGACCCATTTTCTTCGCCTCCAGAGAAAAGCTCTATTTTTGCAGCGTCTTCCTGCCTTAATGCGATTACAGTACCTCTTACAAAATAAGCATGGGGATCTCCTCCGGGGCTTTTTCTCAAAGCTTTTACCAAGGTTCCGTTTATAAAGCCTAAATCATAAAGCCGACGTTTTAGCTTTCCATCGGCGTTTATATTTTTTACATGAGCGGAATTTCCCGGAGTAAGTTTATCTAAAGTGAAAATATCCATAGGGATTCTCCTTTCTCTTTGCGTAAGGTTCCTGTTAGCATTATATTTGAGGTTGACATTTTAGTGAGAAAAGAGAATTGGCAAATAAAAAGAGCAGCCGATGCGGGCTGCTCTGTATTTTTAGGATCTATTCGTTTTTTTGTATATCTTTTTTCTGTACGTTGAATAGGTATATATCTATAAGTTCGCCTTCCTCTATATTATCTTTACGACATTTGTAAGAAATCGAATACCATGTACCGTCTGTTTTCACTAAATCAGTTACCAGAGGAGGAGTTGCTAAAGTTGCATAAGTATCATTTACTTTTATCACGATATGAGAACTGTCAGGTATATCGTATACTTCAGAAACTATTGTCACACTTGTCTTTGAAGATGGAGTAAACCAAAATCCGACCTGCACAGTTAAAAGCAATAGAAGCACAGCGATAAAAGCAAAATTTTTCTTCCAAAGCTTTCGCTTTGCTGTTTTGATAAAAAGAACTACAAACCATAAAAAAGTTACAATAAATATAATCCAAATTCCCTGAGCATATATTTCAAAAAAATTATAAGACAGATAGCGGGAATAATGCATATCAGTAAAATATTTCAGCAGGAAAAATCCAAGCCAGTATACAATGATCAGCAGAGCACTGAAAGCATATAGAACGGCTCTTTTATTAATTATCCACGCAGTTTTTTTGAGCACTTGAGCATCATTTTGAGCTGGGATTTTTTTGTCGGAGATACTTTTTTTCATATCCTGTGCAAGCAAACGGCATTCTTCACACTCTTTGAGATGTTCTTCAACTATTTTTTTGCTTTCATCACTGCATGCTTCGTCGAGATACAGCGGCAAAAGGTCGGATATAACTTTACAATTCTTTTCCATTTTATTTGCTCCCTTCTCTTAGTGTTTTTTGAATCATGACTTTTCCACGGTAAAAAGTAACCCTTGCCCAGCTTTCGCTTTTGCCGAATATAGAGGCTATTTCACTGTAAGATAGATCGCCCAACAGCTTTTTAATTAGAACGGTTCTGTACGGTTCACTGAGATTTTCCATTACATCAATCCATTCGCATAAGTGGCTGTCCTCAAAGCCATTTTCCGGAAGCTCGGAATCAGCAATGCGTTTTTGCTTTTTAAGGTGAGTCATCCATGTGTTTTTGGCAATCTGATTAAGCCATACGGAAAGTTTGCAGTCGCCACGATATCGGTCGATGTTCACAAGAGCTTTGACAAAAGTTTCCTGAGTGATGTCCTCAGCATCCTGAGGGGGACAGCCGATGCTCATTAAATACCTGTAAACCAGTGGTGCGTTTTCACGGTATACTCTTTCAAATTCCTTTTCTGTTTCAGGATTCACGGCTGTTCACCTCTTTTCTTTTTTCATCTATATGACTTTTTAATATCAGTTTTTGTTACATAATATTACAAAAATAAAGTAACAAATTTCCAGTAAAAAAATCAGCAGCCTGAACAAAACTGCTGATTTTAAACTGTTTAAAGCATTTCTTAAATTCTACCGGAAAGTATTTTTCCGTTATCGGAATTAAAACGGAAAAGATGCTCTTCACCGTTCAGTGAATATTTAATCTCCATTATTTTTGGCAGAACATATTCGGCTTTAAGAATTTTAATATCGTCCTTTGTGATTGTTTCCTTGAAATTCTCTAACTGCTCGGCGGAATACTTGTCGGTGTTATCGGATATAAACAGCAGTCCACCGAAAAGCTTATTTATTTTAGCTACAAGTTTTCTCTGTTCCTCTTTCATGGAAATATTGTAATCACGAAGCAGGAAAACGTCGGGGTCGTTGAGGAAAGCTCTGCCGTTTAATTCACGTCTGAAAATTGTACAGTTAATGGTATTCTTCGTTGAAACATCCTCACGGTGCTTCATTTTTTCATAGAGATTTGTTTTCCAGCTGAGACCTACGTCTGCACCTATGCGGCAGAAATCAACTTTTCCGAAAGCGGGAGCGAGGGGAACGCCGCAGCCGAGAATGAGCTTGTCTCCAACACATTCACGTATAAAGTTCATGGCTTCGCACATGAGCTGACCTCTTGATTTTCCCTTATTCGGTACAACACAGGCAGCATAGAGAAAGTCGAGCTTTACCATGTCATAGCCCCACTGGTTGAGGATGACATCGAAAAAGTTTTTAATGTATGCCGCAGCTTCCGGTACGGAAATGTCGAGGGCATAAAATCCGCCCCAGTTTCCGCCGCAGTTAACGGGATTTCCGTCGGAGTCTTTAATGAGCCAGTCTGGATGCTCTTTTGCAACAACCGAATCAATCTGACATCCCAACGGAGCAAGCCACAGTCCCGCAAGCATATTCTTTGAATGGATTTTATCAGCTATGACCTTCATACCATAGGGGAATTTCTTTTCATCCACACTCAGCCAGTCGCCTACCGCAGTCTGATATCCGTCATCGATCTGGAAAATATCAATTTTCTCGCCTGTTGCGGCAAGAGCCTCAAGGTCATCGGTGACTATCTGCTCGTTGATATCGGGATAGTAGTTGTACCATGTGGTATATCCGCATTTGGGAGAGACTCTGGGCTTCGGTATATTCATAGCGTCGAAATATCCGTCAAATACCTCGTCCATAGTGCCTTTCATTCTGAAAAGCTGTATAACCTTATATCCTTCGTTTACTGTTACACCCTCGAGATCTTTTTCTATTACTACTTTTTTATTTACTGTATCAAATGTAATGGAAGTAAATCCGCATTTTTCCGTAACTGAGCCAAACAGCTCTACGTGGTCGTCAAGGCGGACATATCCGTATGACCAGCCGTAAAATATGCCGCTTTTGGACGGATACTTTTTAAATGAATAATCCCCGGCGTTATGCATCGGATGTTTCATAATCCGTTTTTTGCTGAGCGGATGCAGATGAGTCATGCGTTCGGTTTTGAAATACTCACGGCTGTCCGTCCATGACTGGTATCCGTTTACGAAAATACGGCAGTTGTCATCGTATTCGTAATTAAAGATAAGCTGGAATTTTTTGAATTTTATATCTCTGTTGGGGAGAATTTTAAGGGTGAGACAGTTATCCTTCTCTTTTTTTATAATAGAAAAGTGTTTGGTCTCCGCTCCCGAAGCTTTGTACTCTATATCTCCACAGGTGTATTCTGTCTTTATAATCATTTATAATGCTCCTTTCTGGGGAAAGTATCAAAATTTGATATATACAAATAATTATAGGAAAAAAAGTATACTATGTAAACAAATTTGACACTAAAAAAGCATATGCGACATTAATTTTTATGAATTTACAATTTTTAAGGCGTTTTTTTTACGTCAAAATCACAAACCGAAGAGGATATCTGATGTTAATTGTGCACAAAATATAAATTGCATTATTTTTATCTGAGAATTTGAATTTGTTCTGTAATTTACAGCAGATAATTTTAAAACATGAACAAAAAATGTAAAAGCTGTTAAATAATTGTCAAATTTTCCCCTAATAGAATGGGCGGCAGTCGGTTATATTTATATAAATCGTCAAAAATAAAATTAATAGGCTCTGTTAATTGAAAAAGCTGCCGGATTATTATATAATTGTAAACGATATTGCGGGCGTTAGCCCAACTGGATTTACAGGAGGATGTGTTTATATGAATTTAACCCTTTTTACTGCACTGTTAGCTCAGGCAAAACCTGACATGGGTTTTGCAGGATTGGTTACATTTACCGGTATTACCGTGGTGTTTCTTGTTCTTATTGTACTTGTTCTGATATTTAATATTTTCGGTAAAGTTATGGCAAGAGGAAACGGTAAGGAGAAAAAAGAAAAACCGGTTAAGGCTGCTAAAGCAGCTCCTGCAGCAGCTCCTGCTGTACAGGCTACGGCTGCTCCCGTAGCTCAGGCAAACGGTGTTGCCCCTGAAATTGTAGCGGCAATTGCAGCAGCTCTTGCTCAGTATGGTGAAAACGGTGTTATACGCAGCGTGCGTCCTGTTATGAGACGCAGCGGAAGAAATCCGTGGGCAGTTGCCGGTATCATGGAAAACACAAGACAGTTTTAATTTTAGTTTATTTTTAAAGGGGGCGCACTGCTTTGATAGCTGATTTTTTTCAGACAATAGTTGAGATTTTACGTGGTTCAGGTTATGCAGCGCTGTTCACAGGTGACGGATACCTTAACCTTATTATGATAGGAATTTCTTTCCTTTTGCTTTATCTTGGAATAAAGCGTGGATTTGAGCCTTTGCTCATGGTTCCTATCGCTTTCGGTATGCTTCTTGCAAACCTTCCTCTTGCAAACCTTGATGTTTCCTACCATTCACTTGGTGAGTTTGCACAGCTTTTGCTGGCAGACGGTGCCAATGCTGAAAAAGCGGGACTTTTGGATATACTTTACTTCGGCGTTAAAGCCGGTATTTATCCGCCCCTTATCTTCATGGGTATAGGCGCTATGACCGACTTTGCTCCCCTTATTGCAAATCCCAAGAGCTTCCTTCTCGGTGCTGCTGCACAGGGTGGTATCTTCGTTACATTTATTGCCGCTACTCTTCTTAACTTTGATCCCGCTCAGGCAGGTTCAATTGCTATCATCGGCGGCGCTGACGGTCCTACTGCAATTTACGTAACTTCAATTCTTGCTCCTTCGCTTCTTGGTTCAATCGCCGTTGCAGCTTATTCTTACATGGCTCTTGTTCCGGTAATTCAGCCTCCTATTATGAAGCTTCTTACAACAAAGAAAGAGCGTTCAGTTGTTATGGGAACTCTTCGTCCTGTTTCAAAAACAGAGAAGATACTCTTCCCCATTCTTGTTACCGTTGTTGTAACTCTTCTTCTTCCCGACGCTGGTACACTTGTTGGTATGCTTATGTTTGGTAACCTTCTTCGTGAAAGCGGAGTTACAGAAAGACTTTCAAAGACAGCTCAGAATGAGCTTATGAATATTGTAACTATTTTCCTCGGACTTTCTGTCGGCGCTACTACAAACGCTCAGAACTTCCTTACATGGGAGACAATCCGCATAATCTTCCTCGGACTTGTAGCTTTCGCATTTGCAACAGCTTGTGGTGTTCTTCTCGGAAAGGTTATGTACCTTGTAACAGGCGGAAAGATAAATCCCCTTATCGGTTCTGCAGGTGTTTCAGCTGTTCCTATGGCTGCCCGTGTTTCACAGAAGGTTGGTCAGAAAGAGAATCCTTCGAACTTCCTTCTCATGCACGCTATGGGACCCAACGTTGCCGGTGTTATCGGTTCAGCCGTTGCGGCAGGCGTACTTCTTGCTCTTTGCAAATAAGTTTAAAATTAAAACCGCAGTCTTTAAGGCTGCGGTTTATTTTTTGTGTTATCAGTAGCTTGCTGCTGACTGATTGGGAAAATTATGGTATAATAACAAATTAGTGTACAGCTATAAAGAATTTTAATTTTATGCAAAGGAGGGAAAGAGTTGGAGCAGGAAATTGTAAAGCTCAGCGGAGTTGTGGAAGATATCACCTTTCGTCGTCAGGAAAACGGCTTTACTGTCTTTGATATGAGCAGTGACGGTGAACTGATTACCGTTGTAGGTGTTATGCCGGAGCTTTCTCCCGGTGAAGAGATAAAAGTTTCTGGACACTGGGATTTTCATCCCTCTTTCGGCAGACAGTTCCGTGCAGAGCTGTGTGAACGCAGCATGCCTGCCACATCTTCTGCAATGCTCAAATATCTTTCCTCCGGAGTCATAAAGGGAGTCAGACATGCAACGGCGGAGAAAATAGTTTCCGCTTTTGGCGATAAGACTTTTGAGATACTTGAAAACTCTCC
Source organism: uncultured Oscillospiraceae bacterium (assembly GCA_958366985.1). Lineage (GTDB taxonomy): Bacteria > Bacillota > Clostridia > Oscillospirales > Acutalibacteraceae > UMGS263. The sequence continues at coordinate 62,748 of CATXDC010000014.1, read as the reverse complement.
CGAAATGCTTGCAGAGCTTCCGGGAATAAGCCGTGATAAGGCAAAGAGTATAGGCGAAGAGTTCCGCAAGCAGTTTGCCGTCAGACAAGTTATGATATATCTTGAAAGATACGGGATGACTGCCAGTGAATGTTTGAAGGTTTTCAGTGCGCTGGGTGTATGCGCCATTGAAAAGATAAACGAAAACCCATATATTTTGTGCCGTGAGGATATAAAGATAAGTTTTGACAGAGCCGACGACATTGCCGCACAGCTTGAAAATCCCGTTGATTCCTCTTTCCGTACCGATGCAGGTGTTTTATATGTTCTAAAGCACAATCTTGATAACGGTCACACCTGTATTCCTCGTGATAAGCTCATTGAGCCGTCATCCATGCTTTTGGAGGCAGATCCCGACAGTGTACAGGCCGCAATTGATCGACTTGTGGCATCAAAGGAGCTTGTATGCTGTAAGCTCGGTGAAAGAGAGTTTTTGTTTCTTCCCTCAGCCTATCGAGCTGAAATGAATATTTCAAGAAGACTTGATGTGCTTTTGAAATTTCCGCCTGCGGGAAAAACGGGAGTACAAAAGGATATTACAAAAGTAGAAATTGAAAAGGGTATAACCTTTGCCGAAAAACAGCGCCTTGCAATAGCAACTGCCATTGAGAGGGGGATACTTGTGCTTACGGGAGGACCCGGTACAGGTAAAACTACAACCCTCAATGGAATACTGAGCCTTTACGAAAAAGACGGTCTGGACGTTGTATTGGCGGCTCCTACGGGAAGAGCGGCAAAGCGTATGTCCGAGGTCACGGGACGTGAGGCAAAGACTATACACAGGCTTCTTGAAGTGAAATGGGAAGAAGGAGAACGCAAGACTTTTGCGAGAAATATTACAAATCCCATTGAGGCGGATGCCCTTATTGTGGATGAGCTTTCAATGGTGGATATATACTTGTTTTCCGCTCTTTTGGAGGCACTGCCTTTAGGCTGCCGACTTGTATTGGTAGGGGATTCCGACCAGCTTCCACCAGTCGGAGCAGGCAATGTGCTCCACGATATAATAAAATCAGGACTGCTTCCTGTCGTGGAGCTTAAAGAAGTTTTCCGTCAGGCTATGGAAAGTTTGATAGTTACAAACGCCCATAAAATAGTCAAAGGTGAAATGCCGGTTTTAAACAGCGTTGACAGTGACTTTTTCTATATGGAACGCAGAAATCCTGTTTCGGCGGCTCAGACCGTTGCACAGCTATGTGCCGAAAGGCTGCCAAAGGCTTACGGATACCGTCCCTTTGAGGATATACAGATTTTGTGTCCTTCTAAAATGGGAGAGCTTGGCACAAATAATCTTAACCGTATGCTTCAGGAAAGACTTAATCCTCCTGAGAAATTCAAAGAGGAATTACAAACAGGCGGAAGAATCCTCCGTGAGGGGGATAAGGTCATGCAGACCAAGAATAATTACGATATTCCCTGGGAAAAGGCAGGGGAGAGCGGTATGGGCATATTTAACGGCGATATTGGCGTTATAAAGACTATCAATATTGCCGGAGGATATGTAGAGATAGATTTTGATGACCGTCAGGCGGTTTATTCAGTCGAAAGTGCTTCTGAGCTGGAGCTTGCTTATGCCATAACGGTACATAAAAGCCAGGGCAGCGAGTTTGAAGCAGTTATAATGCCAGTTTACGGTGCTCCGCCGAGGCTCAGTTACCGAAATCTGCTTTATACCGCTGTTACGAGAGCTAAGAAAATCATAGTTCTTGTGGGACTTTCCTCACAGGTTGAGGCTATGGTGAATAACGATAAAAAGACCAAGCGTTTTTCAGCTCTTGACCACTTTCTCACAGGTGATTATGAGGTATGAAAAATATATTAGCCAATATAATTTTTACTAAAAGATGTCCTTTCTGCGGTCAGGTGATACTGCCATATAATGAATGCTGTAAAAGGTGTTTTGATATATTGCCGGCCATTAAAGGAAAAGCTTGTGATAAGTGCGGTTTACCGTTTACGGAATGCTCGTGCAAAAGAGAAACAAGGGAATACGATGGCCTTTGTGCTCCCTTTTATTACCGTAACGAAGTTTCTGAAGCTATTCAGAGATTTAAGTTCCGTGGAGAAAAACCTATAGGCGAGTTTTTCGCTAAGAGTATGGCTCAGAGAATAAAATTTTGTTTTCCAGACAAAACTTTCCATATGATTGTGCCTGTTCCTCTTTATAAAAAGAAGCTGAGAGAAAGAGGATACAATCAAAGTATGATTCTTGCAAAAGATATAGGAAAAATATTGAAAATACCTGTTTGTGATGTGATTTCAAAGGACTTTGACACAGAGCCTCAGCATTTTACACATGCTTCAAAGCGAGAGGGAAACGTGGCAGGTGTTTTCAGCATAATTGACCCCGAACTTGTAAGAGGCAAAACAATTTTGCTTTGTGATGATATAAAGACAACAGGACATACACTTAATGAATGTACAAAGATGCTTAAACTCTGGGGTGCAGAAAAAGTTTACTGTGTATGCGCCTGTATTACACAGCGTAGTATTGACAAAGACAACCAGTTAAAGTAACATATCAATTTAGGGTAATATGGCATAGAAAGAGGTGACTCGATGGTAGGCAAAGGAATAGGTATTGACCTTGGTACAACTACTGTTATTATTTATGTTTCCGGCAAAGGTATTGTACTTTCAGAGCCGTCGGTAGTTGCAAAGAGCGGCGATGACGGAAGAATAATATCAATAGGCAGCGAAGCCGGAAAAATGGTAGGTAAAAATCCACGCTCCGTAAGGGTCATTAAGCCTATGTCGGACGGAGTAGTATCTGACTTTGAGGTTACTGAGCAGATGCTTGGATATTTCCTGCAAAAGGTTTGCGGAAATTCAATTTTTAAGCCTCATGTAATTGTATGTATGCCCAGTACCGTAACAAATCTTGAAAAGAGAACAATTCTCGATGTTGTTACTAAATCTGGAGCAGGCAGCGCTTGTCTTATTGAAGAGCCTTTGGCAGCTGCTGTGGGCGCAGGGCTTGATGTATCTCATCCCTTTGGAACAATGGTAGTTGATATCGGCGGCGGAACAACTGATATTGCCGTTATAACAATGGGCAGTATTGCTGTTTCCAGTTCCATTAAAGTGGCAGGAAATAAATTTGACCGAGCCATAATGAGATATGTAAGAAATAAAAAGGGCGTTCTGATTGGTGAACAGACCGCTGAACTTATAAAAAAGACCGTAGGATGTGCCGTTCCACGAGAGGTTGAAATAGCCATGACGGCAAAGGGTAAGAATTATCTTACGGGAATGCCTCAGAGCTTTGAAATTTCGTCTGGAGAAGCTTTCAGGGCATTGCGTTATCCTGTTCAGAAAATATATGAAGCGGTGCGTTCCGTCTTTGAAATGACTCCTCCTGAGCTTGCAGCAGATATAAGCAGTCAGGGAATTATACTTACCGGCGGTGGAGCAATGCTTTACGGTATGGCGGATATAATGCGCAGAAAGACCGGCATTAATGCGGTGGTTGCCGACGATCCCATAAACTGTGTGGCAAAGGGCATGGGAGAGGCGCTGATAAATTCATCAATTCTTACTGATAACGGCTATAATTACAAAATAAGAGAAGAAGTAGTCGGAATGCAGCAAGAAGATATTTAATTAATTTAACAAGAAATTTTCGAAATATTGCTACAAATGATTTAAAATTAACAATTTATTCTTTACTTTGACTAAGATATATGATATAAATGTATTGAAGCTTATAGAGAGGTGGTTTAAATGACAATTAGAGATAATCTAAAGAAGGGTGCAGCAGAAATGGTGATTCTGCATATGCTCCAAAAGCAAGAAATGTACGGTTACCAGATAGCCCATGAGCTTGGTGAACTCAGTGGCGGTGACTTTACACTTCAGGAAGGTTCAATGTATCCTACACTTTACCGCTTGATTGAAGGCAACTATGTAGTTGACAGAAATGAAATTGTCAACAAACGCCTTCGTAAGTATTATTCAATTACAGATGAGGGCCGTGAGCATCTTAAAGTTCTCGTGTCCGAGTTCAGAGCAGTAACTGCAGGAATTGAACGTATACTGGCTGATTAAGTGAAAATTAAAAGCTCGGTTTTAATCCGAGCTTTTTTTCTTTGTTTATGAAATATGTAAAAAATCAATCGCTTGTTATTTGTAAATATGCATAGCAGAACATTGCCGCACAGAAAACATCGGGCATAAGCGCCGCTATTATCCAGAGGCGAAGCATGTGGAAATGACTGATTTCAGCGTGCATAAGTATCTGAGCGGCGTATACTGTAAGGGCTTTTTTGTCGAGTCCCGAAACGGCAGTTTTCATAAGATCAAAGCTGATGCCTCTGTCAAGAGTTTTGGCAAGGCTTATTAGTTCCTCGGAGCTTTGATTGTTAAGAGCTTCATAGAACCGCTCCTCAACCATTTCGCATATTGTATCAACTGTATAAATTATTCTCGGATTTATTTCAAAAATCTCCGCTGCGGCTTCAATGCAGGCCAAAGCTCCGCAGTTTATGCCCAGGGGGAATTCCGTATTTTCTCCGAGGTGCTTTTTTACGCTTTCCGAAGCGGCTTCTTCCAGCTTTGATGACGCAGGCAAGTCGCTGAATACGGTTCTGTATTTTTTTCGCATAACAGGCTCGAGGAACAACGCTTTTTCCGCTTCACCTTTGTGGAATGAATAGTAGAATCCGTCAAGTTTTCCGAATTCCTTGAGTCCGTCAAGATATCCCAGCTGTATGTTCTGAAGTGAGATGTTCTTATCGAACATCATGACGCTGCCTCTTTGACCGTTGTTGAAAGGACGTTTGTTCTGAATATAATGGACAACTGCGCTTCCTGTTTCAACGCTCTGAGCTTTTCCCATTGAGCCGATGTTGACCGCCACTATTTCCGTTGCTCCTTTGTCGAGAGCCATTTTAACGGGAATATTGTCTGAGTATCCTCCATCGACGAATACAGAGTCTCCGATTTTATATGATTTCATTACAGGAAAACATGCTGCGCTTGCAATTATGTAATCTGCCGCCATTCCTTCGGGTATATCTTCTATAAAAAGCTCTACCGCTTTTATGGGTGAAAATTTAGTAGTGACAAGTCCAAACTGAGCTTTTGCTGAGCGGAGTTTTTTTTCGTCAAGAGTGCTGCGTACAAGATTTTGCAGGGGAGTGTAATCTGCGCCACGTTTGAATATGGCCTCTTTAAGCACACGTGAAAAAAGGTCATCTATCTTGCCGGAGGAGGCATTTTCATCACTTACGAACTGCTCAAAAACTGTTGACATGCTCATATTTTCCCAGATAGAAAGGGCTTTTTTATATTCGCCCATTGCAAGAAGAGCACCGTTAAGGGCTCCAACGGATGTACCTGTTACTACGTCAGGGACAAATCCCAGCTCGTTGAGGGCTTTCCATACTCCTATCTGATAACCGCCCTTGGCGCCTCCGCCGCTGAAAATAACGCCGTATTTTTCCATTTCAGCACCTCCCATATTACACGTGATTTATAGCATAAATAAATTAACAAAGTGTTAATTTTGCAAAATTACTTATTACGGCATTATCTGCATATAATTTAAAGTGAATTTAAGTTTAATATTATTCTTACCTGTTGACCTTATGTTAAAAGTAGGATAAAATTAAATGATAGTAAAACAGAAGGAGCAGCTCAGTGACGAAGAAGAAAAAAATCAGCAGAAAAAAAGTTATAAATATCGCCGCTGTGGCAATGCTCATTACAGCAGCGGTGCTTATGGTACTTCTTGCGCTTTTGCAGGTAGAGCCCCTTAAAAGCTGGTATGCCGGTATGCAGGAGTGGCTTATAGATTTTGAAAACAAGGTAACATCCATAGAAAACAAAAATATAGTTCTTCTTGTTATCCTGACTCTTTTCTGCATTAAAGGATTTTTCCCGTTTCTGCCTATCAGTACCCTTTGCTTTATGACAGGTATGGTGTTCCCGGGCTTTTCTGCATTTATGATAAATATGCTCGGTGTCGCTTTGCAGATGTCCATTGCCTATTTTAAAGGCAAGTTTTTCGGAGGAGGAAATGTTCATAAATTCCTCAATAAATATGAGGGAACACGTCAGGTACTGGAGAAAAAAGCATCGGCGCATACGCTTCTTTTGCTTGCATTCCGACTTGTGCCTTTTGTACCTATGAATACTGTAAGCCGCCTTTTCGGTTCTATGGGGATTAAGTACTGGGAATATATCTTTATTTCTATTGGCGGATTTTCGCCTAAAATCGTTTCTTACACCATTATCGGACGAAATGTATATGACCCCCTTTCACCGTCATTTATTGTTCCGATAATTGTTTTACTTCTCATATCTGCTGTATCTGCATTGATACTGAATTTTGCTTTGGATGCAGCAGCAAAAAATTCAAAATCAAAGGAAAAGGAAAAAACGGGCGATAAAGCCTGATTAATAATAAACGGAGGACTTAAAAATGCCAAAAGCAACCCTTCTTAAGGAAAATTTATTAAATGGAGAATATGACAGCCGTCTTAAAACGGTATATGTTACTGATGCAGATGCCAAAGCACAGCATGAGCGCTATGCAGCGGTAATAGACAGCTTTATAGAGCTTTTCGGTGACAGAGAAGCCGGACTTTACAGCGCACCCGGACGTTCCGAGGTAGGCGGAAACCATACTGACCATAACCACGGTAAAGTTCTTGCAGCGGGAATAAATCTCGATGCAATTGCAGCCGCTTCAAAGAACGATGATGGAATTGTAAGAGTTAAATCTGCCGGATATCCTATGGATGTTGTAGATATAAACGACCTTACAGTACATAGCGAGGAAGAGGGAAAGAGCGTTGCTCTTCTCAGAGGTGTGTGTGCCGGATTCAAAGAGAGAGGATACAACATCGGCGGATTTGATGCAACAACAGCTTCAAAGGTTCTTTCCGGTTCAGGACTTTCTTCATCTGCTGCATTTGAGGTGCTTCTGTGCTCCATGATGAACTATCTTTACAATGACGGAAAGATTGATCCCGTTACAATCGCTCAGATTTCACAGTATGCCGAGAATAAGTATTTCGGCAAGCCCTGCGGACTTCTCGACCAGATGGCTTGTTCCGTCAGCGGTTTTGTTACAATAGATTTCAAAGATCTTTCCGCTCCCGTAATCGAAAAGGTTGACTTTGATTTCGGTTCCTGCGGACATTCTCTTTGCATTGTGGATACAGGCGGAAACCACTCAGATCTTACCGATGACTATGCGGCAGTCCGTAAGGAAATGGAGTCTGTTGCAAAGTATTTCGGCAAGGATGTTCTCCGTGAGGTAAACGAAAAAGAGTTTAAGGACAATATCGGCGAGGTCAGAAAGAGCTGCGGCGACAGAGCAGTGCTTCGTGCAATGCATTTCTACGGTGATAACGCAAGAGTTGAAAAGGAAGTTGCAGCCCTTAAAGCAGGTGACTTTGAAGAGTTTAAAAAGTGCATAATTGAGAGCGGACGTTCTTCATATATGTACAACCAGAACGTATATACCTGCAAGGCTCCAACAGATCAGCCTGTTTCATTGGCTCTTGCAATCAGTGAAGAGATTCTCAGCGGCAAGGGCGCATGGAGAGTACACGGCGGCGGATTTGCCGGAACAATTCAGGCTTTTGTTCCCAATGACCTTCTCTCTGAGTACAAAGAGCGCATTGAAAGCGTATTTGGTGAGGGAAGCTGCTATGTTCTTGCAATAAGACCCGTAGGCGGAACACAGATTGCAGCGGAGTAAGATTAACAATATTAATCCGTAAAAAATTAAGCGCAGAAACCTTTATTTAAGGCTTCTGCGCTGTTTGTTTTTCTTTGGATACAATTTTTTTACTTAAAAGTATTTTATATCATTCTTCATAAATCATTTTCTTTGTCATTCCGCCGTCGATAATAAGGTTTGCGCCGTTAATAAAATCATTTTCTTCACGGCACAGGAAAAGGCAGGCATTTACAATGTCCTGAGGCTTTCCAACACGTCCTGATGGATGCTGCTTATGATCTCTTTCCGTTAAGCTGGTGTAGTCGCCAACCTCAATCCAGCCGGGGCTGATAGCGTTTACCGTTATGCCTGTATTGCTAAGAGACACACACATGCAGTTTGTCAAAGATACTATGCCGCCCTTTGACGCTCCGTATGCTTCCCATCCTGCTTCATTCTGATGAAATCTTGTGGAGGCAATGTTTACTATTCGTCCATAGCTGCCCTTCCTCTTTTGTGCGATGAACTCTTTGCAGCATATAAATGCGCCTCTAAGGTTAGTGGTGAGTACGTCATCAAATTCTTTTACTGATATTTCATAAACAGATTTATTGAATTTGCTTATTGCGCCGTTATTTATTAAGACGCTGATTTCACCGTATTCCTCGGTAATCTTTTTAAAGCATTGGTGAATCTCAGTTTCACTGCGTAAATCCATTTTATAAAAATGAATGTTCTTTTGGGAGAAAGAGGTATCAATTATATCAAGGGAAAATACCTCATAGCCTTCTTTTGCAAAGCCTATTGCCAAATGGCGTCCTATTCCGGAAGCTCCACCTGTAATAACAGCTCTTTTCATATTCCAAAACCGCCTTTCATATAACAGTTTGCTTTTTCACTCTGGTTTATTTTACTTTTTTGTATGGTAAAAATCAAATGGAAAATACGAAATTTCCATTTTTAACACTTTATTTTATTATTCGGCAAATTTATCAGCAGAGTTTTTGCTTTTTTATTGAAAGATAAATAAAACAATATGCAACATATAGTTGACATTTAGCAAGGCATATTATATAATCAGAACAGCAAGGAGGGAAGATATGAAAAATAAAAAGCTGAAAATCGCAAGAATAGAATGTGATATGAGTCAGGAAGATTTGGCTAACCGTGTTGGCGTGACACGGCAAACTATAGGATTAATAGAATCCGGAAATTATAATCCCACTTTAAAGCTATGTATTGAAATATGCAAAGCGCTTAATAAAACTTTAAACGATTTGTTTTGGGAGGAACAGTCATGAAAAATAAAAAAATCAAAGATGAACGTATAGTTCAGCTGACAAATAAAATTTTTGGTGAAGCTTTTCTCGTAGTTGTCTTTGGCTTGATAGTTTCAGTTATGGTAAAAGCTTATTTATTTAATCTGCCTGTTACCGAATATGCTTCGGAACTTATAATTGTTGCTTTGTCTATACTTTATGTTGCCGTAAGAAGTATGATTAAGGGAAATACGCTTATAGATGCCTCAAAAAGAGGAAAGCTGTTATCGGTTATTTTGATTTTGCTTTTAAGTATTGGTGTAACCGTTTTAAACGGTATAAAAAACTACGCTTCATACAAAGAGCTCTATACAGGAATATTTGATATGCATTTTCTTATGGTGCTGTTAGTTTCCTTTATTTCCTCAACCATATTTATTTCATTAGCCTTTTTTCTCATATATGTGCTTCATAAAAAAGGTCAGCAGAAAATTGAAAAAGAAATAGACGAAGAAGAAAATCAGTAAGTTTATATTACAAACCCGCCTCAAAACAGCTTAGCTTGTTCTGAGACGGGTCTTTTCATATAGGATAATCAGATTTCAATTCAATCAGTTTGAACCGTTGGGATACTTTTTGTATCCGGGATGTCTGCCTGTTACACCGTAGTTTTTACGCATATCAATAAGGCGATCAATGTTCTCTCTTGAAATCTCTTTTGCACCGCCCAGAAGATGTGCGTTAAGGCTGATCTTTGCAAAAAGCTCAAGGGTTTCCATACGGTAGTAGGCTGTCATAAGGTCTGCGCCTACTGAAAGTGCGCCGTGGTTCTGTAAAAGCACTACGTCGTGCTCGCCGAGATAGGGTGCGATGTTGTCGGGAACCTCATAGGTTGAGGGTGTGCCGTAGGGTGTTACGGGAATTGAACCGATAGCGATAACAGTTTCAATCATTGAATACTCATCCAGCGCCTTGTTTGCAACTGCATAGCCTGTTGCGGTTGGGGGATGAGCGTGGAGAACAGCTCCTACATCGTCACGCTCTTCATAGCAGCGAAGATGCATTTTAATCTCAGATGAGGGACGGTATCCTTCGAGTGCGTCGATGATGTTGCCGTCCTTGTCAATATGTACAAGCTTTTCGGGTGTGATAAAGCTTTTGCTGATTCCTGTGGGTGTAGCGAGGAATGTTCCGTCCTCAAGCTTTACGGAAACGTTTCCGTCGTTTGCGGCAACCCAGCCGAGCTGCCACATTTTGTAGCATACATCGCAAATTTGCTTGCGAAGCTCATAGTATTTCATTGTGTTTTCTCCTTAGAATTTGCTTTTATTTTTCCGTGACTTTTTTGAAAGTTTTATAATACTCTTCCCATTTTTCGGTGTCACAGGGAGTATAGGTTTTGATCTCTTCCGACCTGCTTATAATCTCCCTTGCCTTGGCGGTATTTTCGATTTTTCCGCAGGCTATAAGCTGAACAGCGGCGTTTCCGAAAGCCGTGGCTTCAACAGGGCCAGCATATACTGTGCAGCCGCAGGCGTTAGCTGTGAAACGGCAAAGCTGCTCACTCTGTGAGCCTCCGCCTACAATGTGGATTGCATTGTACTTTTTGCCAGTGCATTTTTCTATTTCCAGCAAAGCGGTCTTGTACTTCATCGCAAGGCTTTCGTTTATGCACCTGACAATTTCGCCAACTGTTTCGGGAACTTTCTGGCCTGTTTTTTCACAGTATTCCCTGATTCTTTTCGGCATATTTCCTGAGGGAGTGAAAAGAGGATCATCGGGGTCTATAAAGCAGGCGAAAGGCTCCGCTTTTTCTCCGAGAGCTTCAAGTTCTCCGAAAGAGTATTCAGTGCCCTCTTTTGCCCAGCGACGGCGGCTCTCCTGAATAAGCCAAAGACCTATAATGTTTTTAAGGAAAGAGGTTTTATTCTCTGCTCCCGTTTCGTTTGTAACATTGCAGGTTTTGGAATTTTCATCAATTACCGGAGCGTCAAGCTCAGTTCCGAAAAGTGACCATGTTCCGCAGGAAAGGAAGATGAAATCCTTTTCCTTTGCAGGGGAGGCAAGCATGGCGCTCTGAGTGTCATGGGAAGCGGCAGTGACAACTTTTATCTTGTCTACCGAAAGCTCCTCACATATATCGTCTCTGAGAGTGCCCAGTACTGTTCCGCTGGGAACAATGGGGGGAAACTTATCCTTTGAAATTCCCGCCTTTTCGAGAATTTCCTCTGACCACTGTTTTGTTCTTGCATCCATAAGGGAAGAGGTGGAAGCGATTGACATTTCGCTTTTCTTTTCCCCTGAAAGGAAGAAGTTCAGAAGGTCTGGGATAAACATCACTTTATCGGCTCTTTCGAGAGAGGCAGGACGTGTTTTCTTAAGGGCGAGAAGCTGGAAAAGAGAGTTTATCTCCATAATCTGATTGCCGGTTATGTCATAAACTTTCTCAAGGCTTAAAAGCTTTTCGGCTTCTTCTAAAATGCCCTTTGTCCTTTCGTCACGGTAGTGAACAGGGTTTTCAATGAGATTTCCGTTTTCATCAATAAGACCGAAATCAACGCCCCAGGTGTCAACGGCAATGCTCTCGATTTTACCGAGAGCTTTTGCCTTGACAAGACTTTGCTTTATTTCAAAAAAAAGTCTTAAAATATCCCAGTACATGCTGCCATTTACGATGACGGGATCATTTGAAAAACGGTGTATTTCTTTGAGAGTTATCTTTTCTCCGTCAAAAGTAGCTGCTATGGCTCTGCCGCTTGATGCGCCGAAATCCATTGCAAGAACTGTTGTGTTACTCATATGTCCACCTTATTTTTTGTACATGGGGCCGTATGCAGCACAGGCTCTGAAATCCTGTCCCTCTTTGTCCATGCCGAATGCGTTCCATGCGGCGGGACGGAAGATCTTATCTTCGTCAACGTTGTGCATTGAAACGGGGATACGAAGCATTGAGCAAAGGGTGATAAGGTCTGCGCCGATGTGGCCGTAGCTGATTGCGCCGTGGTTTGCGCCCCAGTTGTTCATAACGTCGTATGCTGTCTTGAATGCGCCTTTGCCTGTTGTTCTGGGAGCGAACCATGTGCAGGGCCATGTGTAGTCTGTACGCTTCCAGAGCTTATCGGATACCTCGTCGGGAAGCTTGATTGTCCAGCCCTCTGCAATCTGTACAACGGGGCCGAGACCCTTAACAAGGTTAAGTCTTATCATTGTGCAGGGCATTTCAGCCTCTGTAAGGAATCTTGAAGAATATCCGCCGCCTCTGAAATAGCCAAAGTCTGCGGAGTTCCATGTGGTAGCGTCAAGGATAGCTTTCTGGTCTTCCTCTGTAACATCGAACCACTGCTTCATTGTGCCGTTGCCGTTTTCATCTTTTGCCTGTCCGCAGGCGTCAAGGCAGGCAGCGCCGGAGTTGATAAGGTGGATGAATCCGCCGGCTTCTTTTGCTACGCCCTCAATGTCATAGCCTGTTGCCTTTTTAACAGCTTCGGGGCTCCAGTATGTACGTACGTCTGCGAAAATCTGAGCTCTGTTTGTAAGGAGCTTCATGAACATCATGCCGAGACCGTTGAGAACATCGTTTTCTGTTGCAAGGATGTACGGTTCTCTTGCTCCGTTCCAGTCAAAGGATGTGTTGAGCAGTGCCTCTGCAAAGTCGCAGTTGGGATAGAAGTCTGTCCACTGTCTCTGACCCTGGAAACCTGCTGCGATAGCGTTATGACCTACACGCTCTTCCTCACAGCCCTCGGGAAGATTTTCGTTGCCGTTCATAAGGTCCTTGATGATGCACATCATCTTAACAACAAACTCCCAGTCCTTTTCTTTCTCTTCGGGAGTCTTCTGAACCTCGGGAGGATTCTTGTCAAAGCCTTCCTTGCAGTTTTCCTTAGTCCATTTGAGAGCTTTCTGGAACTCTGCCTCGTCATAGATTCCGTTTGCCATTCTTCTGATGATTTCAACCTCGTCAACGGACTCAACTCTCATGCCGAGATAGTCTTCGATGAAAGCGGGGTCTATAATTGAACCGCCGATGCCCATGCAGATTGAGCCGATCTGAAGATATGACTTGCCTCTCATTGTAGCTGCTGCAACTGCGCATCTGCCGAAGCGGAGAAGCTTTTCTTTAACGTCTTCGGGAATTGAAGTGTCGTCAGCCTCGCATACATCATGACCGTAGATGCCGAAAGCGGGGAGACCTTTCTGAGCGTGAGTTGCAAGAACTGATGCAAGGTAAACTGCGCCGGGACGCTCAGTTCCGTTAAAGCCCCAAACGCCTTTTATTGTTGATGGCTCCATGTCCATTGTTTCAGCGCCGTAGCACCAGCAGGGTGTAACTGTAAGTGTGATGTCAACGCCGGCTTTCTTGAACTTGTCAGCGCAGGCTGCTGCCTCTGCAACACGGCCGATAGTTGTATCGGCAATAATTACCTTTACAGGTTCGCCGTTTGAGTACTTGATGTTTTCCTCAAAAAGTTTTGCGGCGGCTTTAGCCATGTTCATTGTCTGCTCCTCAAGGGATTCACGAACCTTAAGGTATCCTCTTCTGCCGTCGATTGTGGGTCTGATTCCGATTACGGGGTAATCACCTATAAGTCTGCTTTTTGCCAATTTAAAAACCTCCTTAAATTTTTTACGGTTTTATTGATAATTGAATTATATCAGCTGATATGCTAAAATACTTGTGCTATTTGACCCTAAAAGTATAACGATTTTCCTTTTTGGAGGCAAAAATGAACTATACGGACTATTACGAGAAAAAAACACATGGATCTTCATCCTTTCCGCTCCAGTATTATTTTGTAAATTTTTCGCATCCCCAGTATTTAATGCCCGCTCACTGGCACCGTGAATTTGAAATTATCAGAGTTCTGGAGGGGGAACTGTGTCTTCTTGTGGATACAGTTGAATATACTCTTACAAAAGGCGATATAGTTTTTGTAAACTGTGGATGCCTCCACAGCGGAAATCCCCAAAACTGCGTATATGAGTGTATAGTTTTTGATATGTCAATGCTGGCAAAAAGCAGGAGCGATGCCTCTGCAAAATATCTTTCTCCCCTTGCAGGGCAGACCCTTGCTGTAAAGACCTTTTTCCCTGAAGGGACTGATGAAAGGATATCCGAAAAAGTAAACCTGCTTTTTGAAACTGTGAAAAATGAAGAGCCTTTTTATGAGCTTTTAGCTTACAGTGTTCTTTACAGTATTTTTTATCTTCTGTTAAAAAGTTCCTATACGGTTTCCCTTGGAATTTCCGCCAAAAACCGTGAAGAGCTTGAGGCTGTACGTAATATTATCGAGTGGATAGAAAACAATTACTCCGGTGAAATAACACTTCAGAAGCTTTCTGCCATTTCGGGACTTAGTGAAAAAAGACTTTGCAGTGTCTTTAAGCTTTATACCTCGAGAACTCCCATAGATTATGTCAATTTCTATCGTATAGAATGTGCCTGCCAGTGTATGCTCAGCGGCAATATGGGCGTCACCCAGACTGCCTTCAACTGCGGATTCAATGATTTAAGCTATTTTATAAAGACCTTCAAAAGATATAAAGGCGTCAGTCCCAAGCAATATTCTCTCCGATCAAAATAAAACAGTGTACAAAAAACACCCCTTTTTCTTGTTGATTTAAATAATTGACTTTATCGTTCGTTTTGTTAAACTGTTTATATTATTTTATTCAGCCACTAAATAAACTTAGAGCTGAGCGGAGGGATGATTATGTCAAAAAAAGTAATTGCAGTAATTTCAGTTGCAGTTGTACTGATTATTGCTGCAGCGGTAGGTCTGTTTTTATTTTTCCGTACCGGCGGGCCTTACAGCGGAAAAGTAACCGAAGCAGATACGGGAAATCCTGTATCCGGAGTCATGGTTACTGACGGAAGAAATGTCGTAAAGACTGATGAAAACGGACAGTTCACCCTTAAGGGGTACAGAAAAACACGTTTTATCACTATTACTACCCCCTCAGGCTACACCTGTGAGAATTTTTATATTTCCGCATCCAAGGATACTGAGGAATATAATTTTGCTCTCACAAAGGATGAGAGAACAGCAGCCGAGGATCACTCTTTTATTCAGATTTCTGATACCGAAATCGGAGAAAACGGAGTGGGCGACTGGCTTAACTATGTAAAGAAGGCCGTTGCGGATGAAAAGCCTGCATTCCTTATACATACAGGTGATATCTGCTATGAGCCGGGACTCAAACGCCATAAATCCGATATGAACAGCGAAAATATGGGACTGCCCGTATATTACACAATAGGCAACCACGATTTTGTTGAGGGCAAATACGGCGAGGAACTTTATGAAAGCATTTACGGTCCTACATGGTATTCTTTCAATGTAGGCAACGTACATTATGTTGTAACTCCTTTCCTTGGATGGGCAGATTATAAATCAGGATATAATAAAAATGACAAGTGGAAGTGGCTGGAAAACGACCTTGAAAATATCGATCCCGATATGAAGGTTGTAATTTTCAACCATACAAAATCTCCCTCTGAGGATTATGTTATCAGCTTCAGTGGAAGAGACCTTGACCTTAAAAAGCATAATCTTATTGCATGGATTTACGGTCATTATCACAACAATCATGTTGAAATGCAGAACGGTGTTCTTTCTGTAAGCACAGCACGTCCCGACTGCGGCGGAATAGATCAGTCCGTAAGCGGAGCAAGACTCTTAAATGTAAACGCCGCCGGTGAAATTTCCACCAGCATGATTTACTATGATTATGATGTCACAAAGACTCCGGAAGCCGAAAAGGCAGTCTGGACACAGCAAATGAGCGGAAACGTAGTTTTCTCAGATCCGCTGTATTATGACGGTAAAGTTTACGCTGCAACAAGCTATGATGATTATCCTGCAAAATGCGGAATTTACTGCATGGATGAAAAAACAGGCAAGCAGCTTTGGTTCACCGAAACCAAAAACTCAGTTAAGAGCAAACTGGTTATGGAGAACGAAAAAATCTATACACAGTCTGCTGAAGGATATGTATACTGCATTAATCCCGCTGACGGCAAGGTTATATGGGAGAAGCAGGTTCCCGTTGGAAACGGACTCAATACCTGTTCGGGAATCTGTGCTGATAACGGTGTAATATATGCCGGCAATGCTTCCTATGTAACCGCATTAAACGGTGAGACAGGTGAAATTGTCTGGGATAATGACAGAGGCAAAGGAGAAACTTCTCCTGCTGAATTTGTAGTTGCAGGGGATAAGCTTATTGTAAGCTCACACTGGGATGCCCTTGTAGCTCTCGATAAGAACACAGGAAAGCAGCTTTGGGAAAACAAGGATGAGGATATTCGTTTCAGAAGCTCCACACCTGCCGTAGTAGATGAAAATACTCTTATAGTAGCTGATGACGACGCTATAATGCTCGTAGATCTGGCAACAGGAAATATCACAAATAAAACCACAATGGAAGGTTATAATTTGTCCTCCAGTGCAAAGCCTCTTGTTTCGGGAGATATGGCATATATCCCCACAGCCACAAAGGGAGTTCTGGCTTATTCACTCACTGAAAAGAAAGTAAAATGGGAGCTTCCCGTGGGTAAAGCACTTGTCTATACAGCTCCATATACTTCCGGCGATTCTCAGACCGTTGAAAGCGACATAGTCGAAAAGGACGGAAAGCTGATTTTTGCAGCTTCCGACGGTTATGTATATGTTGCCGATAAATCAGGAAAAATTTTAGAAAAAATTAATATAGGCTCTCCTGTACTCTCAACACCTATCGTTCTTGAAGATGCAATAGTTGTCGCAGATTTTTCGGGAAGACTCGTAAAAGTTCAGTTTTAAGAATAATTTATTGATTTTAAGTGTTTATTAAGCTTAAATATTTTGTAAAAGCGTTAAGTTAAAAGCACACAGGGAATACAAAAAATCCGCAGAATTTTATGTCTGCGGATTTTCTTTTTCTCAAATAAGAAAATAACGGTTCTTGTATTTTATTTGATGATGTAATATTATGTAAATATATTTATTCATGTTATTTTGGGGTGGTGTTTGTTTTGCTGAAAGCTATATCCCTTGTGGGACTTCTTATATATTTTGCTGTATTGCTTATAGCGGTTACCAAGGAAAAGAAAAACCATACTGTTGAGGATTACTTTTTTGCAGGAAGAACACTGCCTTTCTGGGCGCTTTCAATTACGTTTATAGCTTCATGGTGGGGAGCGGGTTCGGCAATTTCCACCGCCGACCTTGCTTACAGTGACGGACTGGGAGCGTTCTGGTACTATGGCGTGCCGGTGCTTCTCTCCACGTTTCTCATGATTCTCGGCGCCAAAGGTATACGCCGTGTAGGGTATCTCACTCAGGGCGAAATGATGAGCGCAAGGTATTCTCCTCTTGCAGCAAAGCTTCTTTCGGTTATGATTCTTGTATTCATGACTCTTAACGCAGCATCACAGATGGTGGGTATAGGAAGCTTTTTCGGTACATATCTCGGCATGAACTATGAAGTTGCCGTACTGGTGGGTACTGCTATAGTTCTCATTTATTCCATGTTTGGAGGATTCCGTGGAGTTGTGCTTACGGATATCATTCAGTTTGTACTCCTTGCAATTTCCGCTCTCATTGTATTTATTGTAGCAATGGTAAATTCCGGCGGATTTGACAATATCGCTCTTGCAGCTGAGCAGGCAGGAAAGACAGGATATATGAGTTTTTCCGCAGGAGCACAGAAGTATATGGTTTATGTGATAACCTTTGGAGGAGCATGGGTTATTCAGGCAAACGTATGGCAGCGAATTTCCGCTGCAAGAAACGACAAAGATGCAAGAAAAATGACCGTTATGAGTTTCTTTGCTTATATTCCTCTTTATCTTATGGTAGTGTTTACCGGTATGGCGGGAATAACTCTTTTCGATAAGCTCCCTCAGGGCGGAGTAGTTACAGCTATTGTAACGCAGTATATGAATCCGGTGCTTGGAGCTTTGGTATTTGTGGGAATTTCTGCGGCTATTATGTCTACAATGGATTCCCTCATCAATACCGGTGCAATGACTCTTTCAATAGACCTTGTAGGAAAAAAGGAGAGCGAAGAAAAGAAGCTTAAATTTTCGAGATTTGCCACTCTTTTTGTAACGGCGGTTGCGCTTCTCATTTCACTTAAAATAAGATCCATTCTCGAAATTTCATGGATGGCTTCTGATATTATCACCACTGGTGTGTTTGTGCCCCTTGTAATGGGATTTTTCTGGAAGAGGGGAAACAGCAAGGGAGCGGTAGCTTCAATGGCTGTTGGAATTGTATATTGCCTTTATAATCTGATTATAGGTTTCGGTGTTCAGCTTCCGTCATTCTGGGAACCGCAATCGGCGCTTCAGGTGATTTTCGGAGTAGCTATGTCGCTGATTGTCTATGTTTTTGTAAGTTTAATTACTCCGTCTGAAACAGAAAAGGCGGAAGAATTTATTAAAAAGTCGAAAGGTGAAAACACACCTGAGAAGTAAAAGAGTAACTAGAGGGAATTTAAAGGAGGTTCAGCGGTGACCAGAAGCAAAATTGCTGTCGGCACAACTATAATATTTGTTTTGATTTTTACAATTTTTTCTCTGGTTTTTTCAGTGGATACAAATCAAAGGGAATTGCTGGAAACTAGAACCGAAAAAATGTATACTCCTGATGATTTTAAAGGAGAATCGGCAAAGAATCTTTCTCCGGTTTATGTTGACGGTAATAATGCCACAAAGGTATGTACATACAGGATTTTGCTGCCGCTGCCTGTAGGCAAAGTATTTTCAATATATGAAAACAGTACTTCAAACTTTCAGAAAATATGGGTTGATGGGGAACTTATGATCCAGTCAGGCTCTGCCAATTCTGTTAAAAACAACAGTCTTGCACAGGAACCCAGATGTAATTTTGCAAGCTTTACAGTTAAAAATGAACTGACTGAAATAGTTGTTCAAAGAAATGATATAACACGCCTTACTAAAGAATCTTTCAGCGGACTTTATGTCGGAACATCGTCGATGCTCAGCGGGCTTACGAACCTGATGTTTTTTTCAAACACACTGCCTATTGGCGCAGTCATTGCGATGATGCTTATATTTTTTGCCACATACATATTTTTCACAAGATACAGAAGATTTTTATGGTTTGCCTGCACCTGCGGAGCTTTAACGGCAAGCGAGCTTTTTTCGCCGCCTCAGATATTTGCCATGCTGTATCCCGATACAGGCTGGCAATTCAGAATGAGATTTGACAGTGTTGCGAGCTTTCTCTTCTTATTTTTTGTTTTGCTGTATTTAGATAAGATGTTTGAAAACACTATGGGAAAGTTTTCTAAATTTACAGTGTTCATTCTGTCAGGAGGAAGCGCAGTTTTGTGTGTTGTATTTCCTTTTGATACGTATTTAAAGCTTTTGGCTCTTTCGCCTTACATTTTGAGTCTTTGCGGAGCAATAATAATCTTTTCAATACTTATCAGTGTTACAAAATGGTATTTTACAGAAAAACATTTACTCAAAAGTGAACAGATGCTTATACTGATAGGTGGAGTTGTATTTGGAATTTTAGCATTTCTTGATAGTATCGTTTACATAAATTACGGCGAAACCAATATCCTTGAAGCCGGAGTTTTGATTTTTGTTTCTGCAAATGCTATAGCTCTTACAGTTAATTTCATGAGAACAGAAAACGAGCTTAAGGAGAGTAGAAAAAGAGAACTTGAAATTATAAGGGAGAAAAATAATCTTACCGAGCTTTCAAAGATGAAGGCGGATTTTATGGCAAATGTAGGTCATGAGCTTAAAACTCCCCTTACTGTTATGGGAAGCTATGCAGGACTTACCATTAAACAGATTGAAAAAAACGCAGTTACTTCCGAAACGGTTCAGAATCTTGATATTATCCAGCAGGAAGCTGTGAGACTGGGGCTTCTTGTTGAGCAGCTGAGTGCTTCTGCCTGCGACAGACAAAATGAAATAATAATAGGTACTGTAAATGTAAGGGAGCTTTTCAGCAGAACAGAAAAATTCTGTACTCCTGTCTGCAGTAAAAATCACAATACCATTTTGGTTAATTTTCCTGAAGAAAATCTTTTTGTCAAAGGCAATGATGACGCTTTGTTTCAGGTTTTATATAATCTTATCACCAATTCAAACCGTCACACTCAAGACGGAAAGATAATTTTAAGTGCAGAACGGGTATATAAATCTGTACGTATTTCAATTTTGGATAACGGAGAAGGAATTACCAGTGAAAAGCTGCCTTATATATTCGAGAGAGGTTACAGCGGCGACAACAGCAGCGGTATAGGCCTTTCACTCTGCCGTGATATTATAGAAAACTTTGGAGGAACCATAAGAATAGATAATGTTTCATCCGGCGGAGCTGTTGCTACGATTCTTTTGCCATATGAAGGAGGCGATAATAATGAGCAAAAATCTGATATTGCTTATTGAAGATGATCCCGATATTGCATCTGCAAACAGAATAATGCTTGAACTTGAGGGATACAGTGTCATTGAGGCAAGAACTCTTAAAAAGGGCAAAGAGCTGGTGGAAAACGCATCGCCTGATTTAGTAGTAATGGATATAATGCTTCCTGACGGCAACAGCCTTGATTATTGCCGGGAGCTCAGGGGCAAAAGCGGAGTGCGTATTCTGTTCCTGAGTGCATTGGGCACAAAGGAAGATATTGTAGAAGGGCTCAGAGCCGGCGGCGATGATTATCTTGCAAAGCCGTATATTATGGATGAGCTGATTTTGAGAATACAAGCTCTTATGCGCAGAGGAAATATGGAACAGGAAGAGACAAATCCGGAGGGCTTGACTTTTAACAGTCTTTCAAATCAGGCTTTTTACAACGGCAAGGACCTTATGCTAAAGCCGAAGGAATATGCGGTGTTGGAGCTTCTTAATAAAAACAGGGATTATTATCTTTCAGCAGAAGAAATATATTCCGCTGTATGGAATATAGACGGCGGCGATGATTTAAGCACCGTACACAATCACATTTACAGTTTAAGAAAAAAGCTTACAGGAACCGGATATTCAATAGAACTCAAGCGAGGCAGAGGCTATCAGCTTAAAGAAACATAAAAAAATCTCAATATAATATCTCAATCTCATCAAAAAAAGAGATTGAGATATTTCTTTGTATCAAAATTTGATGTAAACTAAAGTCACAGTTAAATAAGCGGTTTGGTTAGAACCCACAGGTAGAGCCCTCTTCAGTATCAAAGGAGGCAGCAGCTGACACAGGGAAGCAATATGTATTTATGATGCGTATTGGTGTTAGGTGTTGATTTTTGACGCTTTAAGAGCAGCAAACTGGATTAAATATCCATGTTTCTCCGGAGTGTCGCACAGAGTCGGCGGTTGTGGTTTCAGCTTTCCTGTCAGACAGCAGGAGCCGCATTAGCCGGCAGGACCTTACGGGGCCTGCCTTTTTTTTGTTGTTTTTTAAGCAGATTTTGAGGAAAATACATATATTTCTTTTATAATATTGCTTATTATAGTACACATGATATAATGTCTTCAAAATTGAGTATATTATGCTTTTAAAGAGGGGGCATTATTTTGAAAAAAAGAACTTTGAAAATCTGTTTGATTGCAGCTGCAGCTGTGGTTGCCGTATCGGGAATTGTAGGTGCGGCAGTTGCCTTGATTAAAAACACACAGTTTCCCGCAGCAGAGAAACCGATTTCGGCACAGCAGCAAAGCGTGATTATGAAAAATTTTACACCTGTAAATCTTAACGGTAAAAAAGAACCTAAAAGAGTTATAGATAATAAGCATCCGCTGAATCTTCTGAATTATTACGGCAATGAACCTGTAGAGGAACTGTGGTCATCCATACCGGAAAATCAGAAGCCATATACGGTTTTGCTGATAATTCCGGGACATACGCTTTTACCGGGCAGTGAAGGCAGCCTGAAATTCCTTGAGGAAACGGCGGATAAATGCGAAGAGAATAAAATACCCTATGCAATTCAAAATGTAAACGGTGAAATTGCACCTGAAGAAAGGCTTCCCATAGCCTATCTTGAAGAGCGGTTTGCACAAAAGCATGAATATTTTTACGGCCTTAACGGAGCGGAGCTATATAACTCCGTAATCTGGCGAGGAGAAGTGGAGAGCAACAATTCCCAGTACATAATTGATTGTGTAAAGCTTTGTGCAAAATACGGAGCATTTTTCTTCTGGACAGATACAAATATGAATTATGACAGCGGTATGATTCTCGAATGGTTTGAAACCAATGAAGCATTTTACAGTACATTCAAAGAAAACAGCAAATATATCTGTCTTTTGAATAAGGAATCTTTCGGCAAGCCTACTACTTACGCATGTATGCAGGGACTGTGGCTTGCAGGACTTGTAGGTAACTGGGGAGTCGCTTCCGACTGGTGGCACTGGCAGGTAGACGGGGATAAAAAATCCCTTTTCGGAGAATATGATGAGCTTGTGGATAACGAGTGGGATATGATAGTAAATTTCCCGGAAAATATGTATGTCCAGTCCATGATGCTTGTAATGTCGGCAGGAGGAACCTGCTTCAAAGCTGAAGCTCCCAATTTCTCGACTTCCGTAGGCGGAGTTCCCGTGGGCGGATATGAATACGGAATATCACCACTTCTTGACAGAGTAATCAGCGGTCAGATCTCTATTCCCTCGAAGGAAGAGGTTTTCAGAGATACTCCCGTGGCAGTTATGGGATACGATAATTATCCTGAGTTCCAGTATAATTATGATGAGTCAAATCTCTATCCTGCAAACGGAACATATGGAATAATTCCTCTTCTTCCGGAAAATCTTCGCAATGATGAACTGAAAGTTTTTGAGGATAACAAAGTTACTATTGTGAACACAGAGGAAAAGCAGGAATTTTACGATAAGTTCTACACAAAGTCAAATAGCGATACTTATCTCAAGCGTATGTCTGATAAATGGTATTTCATAAATAACTCCGAAAATCAGAGGAAAACAAAATCTGCTGAGTTTGCACCTGTTATTTCATCTGCCGAAAAGGTAACTATTTCAGCAGGGGAGCACACTTCGGCAATAATTACCGAAAAGAAAGACAGCCTCGATTTTTATCTTTCAAATTACCGCACCGATAAACGTAAAATGGTTGAGGGAATAACAGATGAGCTTTTGCAGCAGAAAAGCTGGGTGGAAATCTGCGGCGATTATCTTGTGCTGGGAGAAGACGGAAGTCCAATTAATGCTGACGACAGCGTAAAGCGTACAACTGTTATTACTGTTAAAGGCACTCTTAACGGAGGAAAACCAAGTATACAGTGGAATAATTCCGCCGACGGCAAAGGGTATCAGAACCGTCCTTATTTAGTTGACGAGCAGTGGGATGATAAGACAAAGACGCTGACCCTTACAATACAGCACAACGGAATTGTAGATTTTTCCGTGAAACTTGATAAATCGGATAAAGTTTTCACAGGTACGGAAAGAAGCGGCTTCACCGCTTTTACAAGGGAGAAAACAGGTGCGTCAACACAGAAGCTTTCCGCTTTGATTAATGAGCAGATCGATACTGCCGACGGTATTTATAACGAGTACAGCTTGCTTAAATATAATGCAGCTCTCGAAAAGGCGAAAATTATGGTTTCTGAGGGAACATATACTGAAAAGGAAATCAAAAAGGCTGAAAAGGAACTTACGAAGGCAAAGGAAAATCTTCTTGAACTTTCAAAATATGTTGAGCTCCTCAATCAGTTTGCTCAAAAGGATATGAGCAGTGAAGAGTCTGCTGCCTTTGATGCACTTCTCAGAGAAGCAGTTTCCAACAGAGTATATGTTGCCGGTAGAAGCAACAGCCTCGGATACAAAAAGCTGTATACACAAAAGGGTTACAGCAAAAATGCTAAAATAAAAGCTTTGGACAAAAAATATTCCGAACTTGCAAATTTAGCATGATTTTTTGAGAATAAACATAAATATGAATTTATGATTTAGTGCATTAATACGTACAAGTTAACTGACTTTAAAATGTTAAAAGTTTAACGAAATTGCGATAATGATATTGATTTATGGGTAGAATTGTATTAAAATAATGGCGTAGCAACGATAAAAATGTTGTTGCTGCACATATTTTACTAAAACAGTGGGAGGTTATTCCAATGGCTCGTTTTACATTACCCAGAGATATCTATTTTGGAAAAGGTACAATTGATGAACTTAAAAATCTTACCGGCAAGAAAGCAATTGTAGTTGTTGGCGGCGGCTCAATGAAGCGTTTCGGATTTTTGGATAAGGTAGTTGAAAACCTTAATGCCGCTGGAATAGAAACCAAACTTTTTGAAGGTGTAGAGCCCGATCCGTCTGTTGAGACAGTAATGAAGGGCGCTGCTGTTATGAGAGAGTTTGAGCCCGACTGGATTGTTGCAATCGGAGGAGGTTCCCCCATTGATGCGGCAAAGGCAATGTGGGCTTTCTATGAATATCCCGATGTTAAATTTGAGGATTTGTGTGTTCCTTTCGGATTCCCGACTCTCAGACAGAAGGCACGCTTCCTTGCTATACCCTCAACCTCAGGTACAGCAACAGAGGTAACGGCTTTCTCCGTTATTACTGACTATCAGAAAGGTATTAAATATCCTCTTGCCGACTTTAATATTACACCCGATGTTGCAATTGTAGATCCCGACCTTGCAGAGACAATGCCTCCGAAGCTTGTTGCTCACACAGGTATGGATGCTCTTACCCACGCAATTGAGGCTTATGTATCAACAGTTCATTCACCCTTTACCGATCCTCTTGCCATAAAGGCAATTCAGATGGTTATGCAGTATCTCCCCGCATCATTCGACGGATGCATGGCAGCCAGAGAGCAGATGCACTATGCACAGTGTCTTGCAGGAATGGCATTCTCAAATGCCCTTCTCGGCATAGTTCATTCAATGGCTCACAAGACAGGCGCAGCTTTCAGCACAGGCCATATTCCTCACGGATGCGCAAACGCAATTTATCTTCCTTATGTTATCAAATATAATGCGAAAGTCATGGACGCCGCAAAGCGTTATGAGGACATTGCAAATGCACTGGGTCTTGACGGCGTAGAGGCTCTTTGCCGCAGAATAGACGAGTACAATGTTAAACTCGGAATACCCAAGACACTTAAAGATTTCGGTATTGTTGAGGAAGAGTTTAAAGAAAAGCTTTCCGCTATTGCAGAAAATGCAATCGGCGATGCATGCACAGGCTCCAACCCCAGAGTTCCCACTCAGGAGGAAATGGAGAAGCTCTTCACAGCTATCTACTATGGCGAAGAGGTAGATTTCTAAAGGTACAAATTGGAAGAGGACATCCGAAAGGGTGTCCTCTTTTTTGCCGTTACGGTAGAATACACTGAAATGTTATGATATAGTAAATATATGATTTAATAGCAAGGCGGGGTATGCTGTGGTAAAGTATGTAAGAGATTCCTACAATAAAATCTGTGATCAATGGAGTGATTTTTGCGGCAAGAGAAAAGTAAATAAATGCATTGTGGATTTTACTCAGTTGCTGGAACCGGGTTGCAGTGTTTTAGATGTAGGCTGCGGAACCGGTTATCCCATTGCGGCTTATCTCGTAGAGAACGGATTTTCTGTCACCGGAGTTGATGTTTCTGAAGAGATGATAAAAAGAGCTGAAAGCCTGAAATTGCCCAATGCCGAATTTTTTACAGAAGACATTCTGAATTTCCATACTGATAAAAAATTCTCAGCTGTAATTGCCTTTGATTCACTTTGGCATATTGAGCATGACCGGCAGGAGGATATATATGGAAATTTATCATCATTAATGGAAAGCGGCGGTATGCTGCTTTTTACTCACGGAAGGACAGACGGTGAAATTATCAGTGAAATGTTCGGCGAAAAGTTTTATAACAGCGCCATAGACGGTGAGAGAATAAAGAGTTTGCTCAAAGAAAACGGTTTTGAAATTTTGTCATTTATTGAGAATTATATAGAGGAGACCACAGGGGACAGGGATTTGCTGGTGATTGCAAAAAAGCTTTGATATTTTACAAAGCGGCAAGTATGGAAAAATATCCTGTTAAAATGAAGTTTTAAAACCTTGACAAACAACAGCTAATAATTCATTATATTGTAAATGAAATTTTATAAACAGAATTTTGGAGATGACTTTTTTGAATTACATAGTATCATTCAGTCCAACAGGAAAAAGCCTTAACGCTATGAGAAAGCTCGGCGAACTTCTGGGAAGAGATTTTAAAGAAATAGACCTTTGCTCATTGAAGGAAAGAGAGAAAAAAACAGAGTTTAAAAGCGATGACTTTGTAATAATCGGTTCTCCTGTATACGGCGGAAGAATCCCGCCTGTTGAGGGACTGTTTTCGAATATTTTCGGTGAAGATACACCATGTGTTGTATGTTCCTGTTTCGGAAACCGTGACTATGATGACGCACTTTTAGAGTTAAAGGATAAAGTAGAGTCTCAGGGCTTTAAATGCATAGGAGCCTGTGCCCTTGTAATACCTCATGTTTATTCCGAGGTGCTGGGCAAAGACCGTCCCGATGAAAAGGATATTGAAGAGATGAAAGGCTTTGCTGAGAAAATTAACGAAAAGCTCCGCACAGGCGATTTGTCGGGAATAACCGTCAAAGGAAATTTTCCTTATAAAGAATGGAAGATGAATGGCAATGTTCCTGTACCGGACGAAAACTGCATAAAATGCGGCAAATGCGCTGATTCATGTCCTGTGGGGGCTATCAGCAATACGAATTTTAAAGCCGATGAAAAGCTCTGCATAAGATGCACAAAGTGTTTATATGTATGTCCCGTATCATGTCGTAAAATGGATTTTTCAGCTGTTACAAAGCGACTTGAGGAAAACTTCTCAAGACGAAAAGATAATGAGTATTTTATTTAAATCAGGAGGATAAAATGAGTATTTCTAAGCCGTTTACAGTTTTCGGACCGGGACTGGGTGGACCATCCGAAAATTATAGAATCCCGTCAATGGTTGTTACAAAAAGCGGAGTAGTTGTCGCCTGTGCCGACGCAAGATATTTTACAGGTCAGGACAATCCCAACAGAATAGACAAGGTTATACGCCGAAGCACCGACAGCGGTGAAACATGGCAGGAATTTATATTGGCCGTAGAGGAGCACGGTACATCAAAGGAAACCTCTTCCGCTGCAATTGATCCGTGTATGGTTTATGTTGAAGAAATCAACCGAATATATATGCTTTACTGTTCCACTCCGTCAGGTGTTGGTATTCTCAACTGTGAGTGTTCCACCGGTGAGGATAAAGAGGGAAACCTTATTGTCCTCGGAAGAAAAGGCAAGGATAAATACGTTCTCAAAAACGGATATCTTTACAAAAACTCAAATGAGAAAACCGAATATGCCGTTGATGAAAAGGGAAATGTATCCAAAAACGGTGAATTTATCTGCAATATACATATAGGTGAAGAATTTAAAATTGTAAATACAGCATGGCTTATGATTTGTCACAGTGACGACGAGGGACTTACATGGTCAAAGCCGGTGTCACTTAATCTCGGTATCAAGAAAAAGTTTATGAGCTTTATAGGCCCCGGCCCCGGTGTGGGAATTGTTGTAAAACAGGGTAAATATAAGGGAAGAATAGTTTGTCCTATTTATTACGGAACTCATAAAAAGCTGCTCACTCTTTCATGCACCTGCATTTACAGTGATGATATGGGTAAAACATGGCATATGGGTAAATCTCCCAATACCACAAGAAAGATAGGTCCGGTCAAGGCAAATCATATGTGGACATTTGAGCCGTTTATGCTTACAGAGTCCCAGCTCATTGAGCAAAAGGACGGAGTATTAAAATACTTTATGCGTAATCACAGCTCCAAGAGAAGTGTTGCGGTGGCATATAGTTACAACGGCGGAGAAAGCTGGGAGAATTTCCACCATGATGAGAATCTGCCCCAGTGCATCTGTCAGATGTCCGTTATTGCTCTGCAAAATATGGATAAGCCTTATGTAGTTTTCCT
Organism: uncultured Oscillospiraceae bacterium; assembly: GCA_958366985.1. Taxonomy (GTDB): domain Bacteria; phylum Bacillota; class Clostridia; order Oscillospirales; family Acutalibacteraceae; genus UMGS263. The sequence continues at coordinate 34,814 of CATXDC010000014.1, read as the reverse complement.
TAATCCCGCCAGCAAAAAGGCGAGGGAAAACGGAGTGGTGCGCCTTTCTGAGGACGGAGGAGAAACATTCAAATACTCAAGACAGATTAAGGAAGGCCCCTTTGTTTACAGCACCCTTGCACAGCTTCCCGACGGCACAATCGGAGCAATGTATGAGCCTGATTTGGAGTGCCGTCAGATAGACTTTGTAAAATTCACCCTTGACTGGATAAAGGGCGAAGAGTAAGAAAAAATCTTTCAATACAATAAACGGATTTTGTATTTGTTGATGTCCGATCAGAAAATGATTTAGAGAACATTAAATATACTGAATTATCAGGCATTAATGAGGTTTACTAAAAGACGAATGGTAAAAGAACTGTGAAAAGTTTTTTTGCCATTTTTATTATTATGAATAAGTTTAAACTTGAAAGTTGAAAAGACTTAAGCTTTTTGATATAGTTATTTTAAATAATTGTCTGTGTTGAAGCAGATAAATTAGAAGTTGCCGTAAGGAAAGGTGAAATAGCTATGTTAAGATTACGACCATATAAAAAATGTGACGCAGAATTTATTGTGAAATGGATAAAAGATGAAGTTGCATTCAGAAAATGGTGTGCGGATAGATACGAAAAATTTCCTATTACAGCAGACGATATAAATGATCATTATGATCATTTTGCGTTTTCAGACTCTTTTTTTGAGATGACTGCTTTTGATGAAACCGGTGTTGTGGGACATTTAATTATGCGGTATACTGATGAGGCTAAAGAAGAACTTCGGCTCGGATTTGTAATTGTGGACGACAATAAACGTGGGCAGGGCTATGGAAAAGAAATGTTGAAGTTATCTTTACAGTATGCTTTTGATATTTTGAAGGTTAGTAAAGTAACTCTTGGAGTATTTAAAAATAATGAATCCGCATATTTTTGCTACAAATCGGTAGGATTTAAAGATGTGGTGTTGGATAAAGCAGAATATTATCATATATTAAATGAAGATTGGGAATGCATAGAATTAGAAATAGTGCGGTGATTTTCAGTTAGTAAGAACATGAACTTTTATTCAACCAATAATCTGTGAGCATATCATTTGTTGATGTTTTGAGTTGTACAAAGCCAAACAGAAATAAACGATATACACATTGTGGTAGCAATGTCCTCAGGAATGGCGAGTATAGGATTTTGAAGCCAAACTCCTATCGCTTTAAAGCGTAAAAAGCAACGGTGCAGCCTTTTTGAGGTTGTACCGTAATTTACATGGGATTATTTTCTTATGGGGCTTGCTAATTGTTAAAAGCCGTTTTGCTATACTTTTTTGTTATCATTTCAATAATTTGTTTACTGAAACAGAGGCGTCAGGAGGGGATAAAATGATAAATGATTACATTAGTCAGGCTTTAAAGGAAGAGATGAATTTAAAAACCTTAAGGTGCTCACCTTGTGGAAAAGGTGCATCGGGAAGTGTATATACAGCGGAATGCGAAAACGGATTTAAAGCAGCTGTTAAAGTTTCGGAGTATCCTAAACTTATGGAGGAGGAATATGACAGTTCAAAATTTCTCCTTGAAAAATCCGGAATCAAGATACCGAAACCATATTTTTTTAAAAAATATTATAATGAAGGTGAAAAAGAGCTGGGGATTTTTGCCATGGAATATATTGACGGCGTTTCTGCTGATAATATATGGTTTAAATTTAAGGGAAAGAAAAAACGTGAAAATTATGTAAGCTCTATTCTCGAAAATCTCAGTCAGCTTCAGAGCGTTGAAAATGAAACGTTCGGAAACTACAAGGAAGCTGTTTATGAAAGCTGGGATGACTATTATAAACCCTTTGCTGAAAATATTTTAAAATTTGCCGAGACAAAAGGTGCAGAAGAGGCTTTAAGCAAAGAGGTTCTGGATGTAATGGAAACTGCCTTTGCAAAATACGAAAAGATATTCGATGAAAAGCCGGAGAAAGCAGTGCTCACCCACGGTGATTTCTGGACTCCTAATATTATTGTCGATAAAAATACCCTTATCATGAAAGGTCTAATAGACCCATTTATGGTCAAGTGGGCTGACCGTGATTATGAACTGTTCGCTTTAAAAGCTGGAGCGGGAGGAGCAATGGGGCTTTACGAAGAATATAAAAAGCGATACGGTGTAAGCGAAAAGGCTGATGTCAAAACTGAGTTTTATGCGCTGTTTTCGGAGATGTACTGGTATTCACGTCTGGGCAAAGTATCCCATCCTTTCCTCAAACTGAAAGCAAATTGTCTTAAAAAAGAAATGAAAAAATTCGGCATCATTTGACATGAGTTTTTTTGATACTTCAGCACATAAATTCTTAAACCACATCCTTCTGAAATACCGTTTTACCACTTTTGCTCCCAGAGCAAATGCTCGATAAAAGCAGTCGGAATGGTATATTTTGAATAATTTTAGACACGTTTATATAAAATCCAACAAAAAACATTGACATATACTGTCAAAAACAGTACAATAAACCTAATATTATTCAGGAGGGATAAAACAAATGGTAGGTACCTTTTGGTCGCTTATTCCGCCGATTGTTGCTATTGCTCTGGCTCTTATAACAAAGGAAGTATATTTTTCTCTGCTTATAGGAATTATTTCAGGCGCACTGTTTTTCACCGGTTTCAATCCTGTTAAGACAGTTGAGACAACATTTGGCATTATGGGCGAAAAAATCGGCTCAAATGCAAACATAATAATTTTCCTGGTACTTCTGGGAATACTGGTAGCTCTTATGGCTAAATCAGGCGCTTCAAGAGCATATGGTAACTGGGCATCAAAAGCCATTAAGACAAAGAGAGGCGCTCTTGCGGCAACTTCCGGTTTAGGCGTTCTCATTTTCGTTGATGACTATTTTAACTGCCTTACTGTCGGTACTGTAATGTCACCTGTTACAGACAGACATAAAATTTCAAGAGCAAAGCTTGCTTATATAATCGATGCAACCGCTGCTCCCGTATGTATTATAGCTCCAATTTCCAGCTGGGCAGCTGCTGTCGGTTCATCACTGCCTGAGGGAAGCACCATTGACGGATTCAATCTTTTCCTCAGAACAATACCTTTTAATCTTTATGCGCTTCTCACAATTGTGATGGTCGTTTTCCTCATAGCCTTTAATTTTGATTTCGGTCCCATGAAAAAATATGAGGTTCTCCACCGTGAAAAAGAAACAACCAACGAAAACAGTGAGAGAGAAACAATCAAGGTTACCGGTAAGGGAAAAGTTATGGATCTTATAATCCCCATAGTTTCTCTTATTGTTTTCTGTATAATGGCAATGCTTTATACAGGCGGAATCCTTGAAGGTGAAAATATAGTTACAGCTTTCAGTAACTGTAATTCTTCACTTTCACTTGTTCTTGGTTCTTTCTTTGCTCTTGTTGTTACATTTATTCTTTATATGTCACGCAGAGTAATCACTTACAAAGAGTTCACAGACAGCGTTATAGAGGGATTCAGAGCAATGGTTCCCGCTATTGCAATCCTTTCTCTTGCATGGACTCTCAGCGGCGTTTGCAGTGCAGATTACCTTGACGCAGGCGGATATGTAAGACATGTTGTTGAAACATACAGCATTCCCATGAATATAATGCCCGGCGTATTCTTCCTTATCGCTTTAGGACTTGCCTTTGCAACAGGAACATCCTGGGGCACATTCGGTATCCTTATCCCCATTACAATGGCAGTGTTCGGCGGAGTTGACAGCCAGCTGATGGTTCTTACAATTGCATCCATTCTTGCAGGTGCAGTCTGCGGCGACCATGTTTCTCCCATTTCCGATACAACAATCCTTGCTTCTACGGGAGCTAACTGCAATCATCTGGAACACGTTTCAACCCAGATGCCCTATGCACTTATTGTTGCGGGATGCAGCTTTGTAGGCTATCTCATAGCAGGATTTACAAATGCATGGCTCGGACTTCCTATCGGACTTGTGCTTCTTATTGCCGCTCTTGTTATTGCAAAGAAGAAGTTTTCTTCCGAAGAGCAGGTAGTAGGCAAAAAGTCGAAGTAAATTTATATACAATTTATACTATTAAACAGGTTTCGGTCAGCACCGAAGCCTGTTTTTTTATCTAAAAGCATAAAAAATGCCTTTTCTCAATTAAAAATTAAGAAAAGACAAAAAGTTTAGCCCACTTCTATTGACAATTGTTGACAAGGGGTGTAAAATACTATACTGCCTATCATAATGGCAGTGTGTACCCTTAAGGAATTTTTCTTTAAGCGGATTGTATCACTTTCTTCTCCGAAAATCAAGGAGAATTTGTTGGAAAGCAATCGTTTTTTGTTCAAAAACAAAAACGTTTCCATGTTGATGGACGAATAAAAAGAACGGAGTGATTAGCCTATGGTGAATGTGAAACCTGTTAAGCTTGGCAAAAATACCCGCATGAGCTTCGGACGCATCAATGAGGTTATGGAAATGCCCAACCTTATTGAAATCCAGAAGAACTCATATCAGTGGTTCCTCGATACGGGTCTGAAAGAAGTTTTCAGAGATATCGATGAGATTACTGACTATACGGGAAATCTGGTTCTCAGCTTCATCGATTACCGCATGGACGATAAGCCCAAATATACGGTGACTGAGTGCAAAGAGCGTGATGCAACATATGCGGCGCCTTTAAGGGTAACTGCAAGACTGCTCAATAAGGAAACCGGCGAAATCAAGCAAAACGAAGTGTACATGGGCGACTTCCCGCTCATGACCGACAGCGGTACTTTCGTTATTAACGGCGCTGAGCGTGTAATAGTTTCACAGCTTGTTCGTTCTCCCGGCGTATACTACGGCATGACTCATGACAAGACCGGTAAAAAGATGTTTACCACAACTGTCATCCCCAACCGTGGTGCATGGCTTGAGTACGAGACAGATCAGAACGACATTTTCTATGTAAGAATAGATAAGAACAGAAAAATTCATATCACAACGTTTATCAGAGCACTGGGACTCGGTACAAATTCTGAAATTACCGATTTCTTCGGAGCAGATGAGAGAATCCTTGCAACCCTTGAGAAGGATACAACTCAGAACAGGGAAGAGGCTCTTCTTGAAGTTTACAAAAAGCTCCGTCCCGGCGAGCCTCCGACACTTGAAACAGCTCAGTCACACCTTGACGGACTGTTCTTTGACGCACATCGTTATGACCTTTCAAGAGTCGGACGCTATAAATACAATAAGAAGCTTGCAATTTCACAGCGTCTTGCAGGCCATAAGCTTTCACAGCCCATTGCAAGCCCCACAACAGGCGAAATCCTTGCTGAGGCAGGAGAGGTTATCTCCAAAGAGAGAGCCTATGAGCTTGAGCAGGCAGGCGTTACAATCGCTTATGTTGACGTTGAAGGCGTAGAGGTAAAGATCATCTCCAACGGTATGGTTGATATCGGCGAGTATGTTCCTTTCTTCACAGAGGAAGAGCTCGAGGATATCGGCATCAACGAGAAGGTACGCTTCAGCGTTCTCACTGAGGTTCTCGAAAAGTGTGAGGGCGATGTTGACGCTCTTAAAGCAGAGCTCAAAGCACGCTGCGATGACCTTATTCCGAAGCACATCATCATTGATGATATCTTTGCTACAATCAACTATCTCAACTGTCTTGCAAACGACGTGGGAACCGTTGACGATATCGACCACCTGGGCAACCGCCGCATCCGTTCTGTCGGCGAGCTTCTCCAGAATCAGTTCAGAATCGGTTTCACACGTATGGAGAGAGTTGTAAGAGAGAGAATGATGACTCTCCAGTCACAGGAGAGCGATACAGCAACTCCCCAGGCACTTATCAACATAAGACCTGTTGTAGCGGCTATAAGAGAGTTCTTCGGATCATCACCCCTTTCACAGTTCATGGATCAGAATAACCCACTTGCTGAGCTTACTCACAAGAGACGTCTTTCAGCTTTGGGACCCGGCGGTCTTTCAAGAGACCGTGCCGGATTCGAAGTTCGTGACGTTCATTACAGCCACTACGGACGCATGTGTCCCATTGAGACTCCTGAAGGACCCAACATCGGACTTATCTCCTACCTTGCAACTTTTGCACGTATAAACAAATACGGCTTCATTGAAGCTCCTTTCCGCAGAGTTGATAAGGAAACCGGCGTTGTTCTTGATGAAGTAACCTATATGACAGCCGACGTTGAGGATGATTACATCGTTGCTCAGGCTAACGAGCCCCTTGATGAAAACGGCAGATTCATGCGCAAGAAGATAAATACACGTTACCGTGACGAGTTCCTTGAGATCGACTCTTCAAGAGCTGACTACATGGACGTTTCACCGAGAATGGTTGTTTCAGTTGCTACTGCAATGATTCCCTTCCTTGAAAACGACGACGCAAACCGTGCTCTCATGGGTTCAAACATGCAGAGGCAGGCTGTGCCGCTTCTTAAAACCGAGTCTCCCATTGTCGGAACCGGTATGGAATATAAAGCAGCTGTTGACTCAGGCGTTGTTGTACTTGCAAAGAGAGCAGGTACAGTAACAAAGCTCAGCGCAAGCAATATTGAAATTACAACAGATAACGGCGAAGTTGATTCCTATGAGCTTCTCAAGTTTATGCGCTCCAACCAGGGCACATGCATAAACCAGCGTCCTATCGTTGATCTCGGACAGAGAGTTGAGGAGAAGGAAGTTATCGCTGACGGTCCCGCAACAAGCAACGGTGAAATCAGCCTTGGTAAGAATGCCCTTATCGGCTTCATGACATGGGAAGGCTACAACTACGAGGACGCCGTACTTCTTAACGAAAAGCTTGTACGTGAAGACGTTTACACCTCAATTCACATCGAAGAGCATGAGATTGAGGCAAGAGATACAAAACTCGGCGCAGAGGAAATCACAAGAGATATTCCCAACGTCGGTGAGGATGTCCTCAAAGACCTTGACGAAGAGGGTATCATCCGTGTTGGTGCAGAGGTTCGCTCCGGCGACATCCTTGTAGGTAAGGTAACTCCCAAGGGAGAAACTGAGCTTACAGCAGAAGAAAGACTTCTCCGTGCTATTTTCGGTGAAAAGGCACGTGAGGTAAGAGATACATCTCTTCGTGTTCCTCACGGTGAGTACGGTATCGTTGTTAAGGTTGAGACCTTTACAAGAGCTAACAGCGACGAGCTCAGCCCCGGCGTTAACAAGGTCGTACGCTGCTACATTGCACAGAAGCGTAAAATCTCCGTCGGTGACAAGATGGCTGGTCGTCACGGTAACAAGGGTGTTGTTTCAAGAATTCTTCCCCAGGAAGATATGCCCTTCCTTCCCGACGGTACTCCTCTTGATATCGTTCTTAACCCCTTGGGCGTTCCGTCCCGAATGAACATCGGTCAGGTTCTTGAAGTTCACCTTGGTTTCGCTGCAAGACACCTTGGCTGGAAGATCATGACTCCCGTTTTCGACGGTGCTCATGAGTCCGATATCCGTGATGCACTTCGTGAGGCTGGTCTGAGAGAGGACGGTAAGTCATTCCTTATTGACGGACGTACAGGACGTCAGTTTGATAACCCCGTAACTGTGGGTGTTATGTATTACCTTAAACTCCACCACCTTGTTGACGATAAAATCCATGCCCGTTCAACAGGACCCTATTCACTTGTTACACAGCAGCCTCTGGGTGGTAAAGCTCAGTTCGGCGGACAGCGTTTCGGTGAAATGGAAGTTTGGGCTCTTGAAGCTTACGGCGCTGCCTATACTCTTCAGGAAATCCTTACTGTTAAGTCCGACGATATTGTGGGCCGTGTAAAGACCTACGAGGCAATCGTCAAGGGTCAGAACGTACCGAAGCCCGGTATTCCCGAGTCATTCAAGGTTCTTATCAAAGAGCTTCAGTCACTTGGTCTTGACGTAAGAGTTCTTGATAAGGATGATCAGGAAATTGACCTTAAGCAAAACTTTGACGGCGACGACATCGGCTATGTTATGAGCGATGACGCAGCTTTCTCACAGGTAAACGATGCTGAGGATGCAGATGGCTACGGCATTGAAGCTCCCGAAGAGGAAGAGGAGCCCACAGAGGTTGATTTCGAAGCTCTTGAAGCATTCAGTGAAGACGAGCTTTTCGGTGACGACGGATTTGACGAAGACACCTTTTAATGAAAAGAAACGCAATTAACAATTGAAAGAAGGGGTCGGTTACATGGAAAACATCACATTTGAGTCAATAAAAATCGGTCTTGCTTCACCTGAACAGATCAGAGAATGGTCTTACGGTGAAGTCAAGAAGCCCGAAACCATAAACTACCGCACACTCAAGCCTGAAAGGGACGGTCTTTTCTGCGAAAGGATTTTCGGACCCACTAAGGACTGGGAGTGCCACTGCGGAAAGTATAAACGTATCCGCTTTAAGGGCAAGGTCTGCGAACGCTGCGGAGTTGAAATAACAAAGGCAAAGGTTCGCCGTGAGAGAATGGGTCACATTGAGCTTGCAGCTCCTGTTTCCCACATCTGGTACTTCAAGGGTATTCCCTCACGTATGGGACTTATGCTTGACATTTCTCCCCGTGACCTTGAAAAGGTTCTCTATTTTGCCCTTTACATTGTCACAGATCCCGGTGACACACCGCTTCAGCGTCTTCAGATTCTCAACGATAAAGATTACGCTGATATGAGAGAGAAGTATGAGGATTCTTTCCGTGCCGGAATGGGTGCGGAGGCTATCAAAGAGCTTCTTTCACAGATAGATGTTGAATCCCTTGCAGAAGAGCTTCGTGAGGAGCTAGAAAACGCAAGCGGACAGAAGAAGGTAAGAATCTTAAAGCGTCTTGAGGTTGTAGAGGCCTTCAGACAGTCTGGCAACAAACCGGAATGGATGATTCTTGACTGCCTTCCCGTTATTCCGCCCGATATCCGTCCCATGGTTCAGCTGGACGGCGGACGCTTTGCAACATCTGACCTTAACGACCTTTACAGAAGGGTCATTAACAGAAATAACCGTCTTAAGAGACTTCTTGAGCTTGGAGCTCCCGATATTATCGTAAGAAACGAAAAGAGAATGCTTCAGGAGGCAGTTGACGCCCTTATCGATAACGGCAGAAGAGGCCGTCCCGTAACAGGACCCAACAACAGACCTCTTAAATCTCTTTCCGATATGCTTAAAGGTAAGCAGGGACGTTTCCGTCAGAACCTTCTCGGTAAGCGTGTTGACTACTCAGGACGTTCCGTTATCGTTGTAGGACCCGAGCTTAAAATGTATCAGTGCGGACTTCCCAAGGAGATGGCTCTGGAGCTGTTCAAGCCCTTTGTCATGAAGCGTCTTGTTGAAACAGGCGCAGCAGGAAACATCAAATCCGCAAGAAAGATGGTTGAGCGTGCAAAGAATGAGGTCTGGGACGCTCTCGAAATCGTCATCAAAGACCATCCCGTAATGCTCAACCGTGCTCCCACTCTTCACAGACTGGGTATTCAGGCTTTCGAGCCGGTGCTTGTAGAGGGCAGAGCTATTAAGCTTCATCCCCTTGTATGTACCGCTTTCAACGCTGACTTCGACGGCGACCAGATGGCTGTTCACGTACCTCTTTCAGCAGAGGCACAGGCAGAGGCACGTTTCCTTATGCTTGCTGCCAACAACCTTCTCAAGCCTTCAGACGGAAAGCCCGTTGCCGTTCCTACACAGGATATGGTTCTCGGCTCATATTACCTTACTCTCATTAAGCCCGGCGAACCCGGCGAGGGCAAGGCATTCAGAAACGTTGAAGAAGCTATCATGGCTTACGATGAGGGAAGCCTCGGACTTCATGCTCTTGTAAAGATCAGAATGAGCAAGGTAGTTGACGGGGTAGAGGTTTCACAGATTATCGAAACCACTCTCGGACGTGTTATCTTCAACAATCCCATTCCTCAGGACCTCGGTTTTGTTGACCGCAGCAAGCCTGAAAATATGTTCAAGCTCGAAGCTGATTTCCTTGTCAGCAAGAAGATGCTTGGTAAGATCATTGACAAGTGCATAAAGGTTCACGGCACAGCCGTAACCGCAGGCGTTCTTGATAAGATTAAAGCTCAGGGCTGTCAGTATTCAACTCGAAGCGGTATTACCGTTGCTGTCTGCGACGCTACAATCCCGCCCAAGAAGAAGGAATTCCTTGCACAGGCTGAGGCTGAGGTTGATAAGATCAACCACTTCTATCTCAAAGGTAGATACAGCAATGAGGAGCGTTCAAGAAACGTTATCAAAGTTTGGGAAGACTGCACAAAGAAAGTTTCCTCCGAACTTACTGCAAACCTTGACCACTACAACCCCATCTACATGATGGTTGACTCCGGTGCCCGTGGTTCTGAGTCACAGCTTCGTCAGCTTGCAGGTATGCGTGGACTTATCGCAAATACAGCAGGTAAGACAATCGAAGTTCCCATTCGTGCTAACTACCGTGAAGGACTTAATGTTCTCGAATACTTCATCTCCTCCCGTGGTGCACGTAAAGGACTTGCTGATACCGCTCTTCGTACCGCTGACTCCGGTTACCTTACACGTCGTCTTGTTGACGTTTCACAGGATGTTATCATCCGTGAAGAGGACTGCGGATGCCACGAGGGTATCGATGTTTACGATATCCGTGACGGCAAAGAGCTTATCGAAGGTCTTGCAGAGCGTCTTAAGGGACGTTACCTCCTTGAGGACCTTTATGATAAAGAGACAGGCGAGCTCATTATGAGCAAAGACCGCATGATGACCGATGCCGATGCAGAGCGCATTGTGGCAAGCGGAGTTGAGAGAATCAAGATTCGTTCACTTCTTACATGCCGTGCAGAACATGGCGTATGTATTAAGTGCTACGGCTCCAACCTTGCAACAGGTGATCCCGTAACAGTCGGTGAAGCAGTTGGTATTATCGCTGCTCAGTCAATCGGTGAGCCCGGTACACAGCTTACAATGAGAACGTTCCACACCGGCGGTGTTACATCAGCTGCCGATATCACACAGGGTCTTCCCCGTGTTGAGGAACTTTTCGAGGGCAGAAAGCCCAAGCACCTTGCAATCCTTTCCGAGATTTCCGGTGTTGTTTCAATCGAAGACATCAAGGGCAATCCCCATGTTGTCATTACAGATAACGAAAACGGAGATCAGAGAAGTTACCTTATTCCCTATGATGCACGTCTTAAAGAGTATATCCGTGACGGCGCATTCGTAAATAAGGGCGATGTGCTTACAGAGGGTTCAGCTAACCCCCACGACATTCTTGCAATCAAGGGCACAGATGCTGTTCACGATTACCTTATCCGTGAGGTTCAGCGTGTTTACCGTATGCAGGGTGTTGATATCAACGATAAGCACATTGAGGTTATCGTCCGTCAGATGATGAAGAAGTACAAGGTTGTAGAGCCCGGCGATACAGATATGCTTCCCGGATCAACAGTCGAAAAGTACGAGTTCATCACAAAGAACGAGGCTATCAGAAAGAGAGCAGAGGAGACCGGCGAGGATCTCAAAGAGGCAACAGGAACACCTGTTCTTCTCGGTATCACAAAGGCTTCACTTGCAACAGACTCCTTCCTTTCAGCAGCATCCTTCCAGGAGACCACAAGAGTTCTTACAGATGCAGCTATCAAAGGAAAGACAGATCCGCTGCTCGGACTTAAAGAAAACGTCATTATCGGTAAGCTTCTTCCTTCCGGTACCGGAATGGACTGCTACAGCAGGGTAGAGATTGATCCTGTGAAAACAGCAGAAGAGGCAGCTGAATAAGCCTAAAAATAATGACAAAAACCGTGTTTTGGTGTGTTGACAACCATAAACACTTATGTTAAAATAACCAATTGTGTGGGTATATTTTCTATATTTTGCCCATAGCAGCTTAAAAAACGGTGACAAGGGGGCTTTATGCCCCCTGCACATATATTTTTAGTGCAAGGAGGTGCAGTAGATTTGCCAACCTTTAATCAGCTTGTTCGCAACGGAAGAAAATCCCTTGAGAAAAAGGCTAAGGCTCCCGCTCTTTTAAAGGGTCTTAACTCAAAGAAGAACATTCTTACAGATAACGACTCTCCTCAGAAGCGTGGTGTTTGCACAGCCGTTAAGACAGCTACTCCTAAGAAGCCTAACTCAGCTCTCAGAAAGATTGCCAGAGTTCGTCTTACCAACGATATTGAGGTTTCCGCCTATATCCCCGGTGTAGGACACAACCTTCAGGAGCACAGCGTTGTTCTTATCCGTGGCGGCCGTGTTAAGGACCTTCCCGGTGTTCGTTACCATATCATCCGTGGTACACTTGATACCCAGGGTGTTAACGGAAGAATGCAGGCCCGTTCAAAGTACGGTGCAAAGCGTCCTAAGGCAGCTAAAAAATAATCCGGTAGACCGGAAAATGAAACGACAGAATCTTCTTGCAGGCTGAGCGAAAAGCTCAACCAATGCTGAGGTTAATATATATTATTATCGCCTCATCATTGGCGCCACGGGAATTTTGTCACTCGAGTACCTATGATATCATTATTATGAAGGAGGGAAGCGAAGTGCCAAGAAGAGGCCAGATCGCAAAACGTGATGTTTTGCCGGATCCGCTTTACAATTCAAAGCTTGTCACTCGTCTTATCAACAGCGTAATGTATGACGGTAAGAAGGGCGTTGCCCAGAAGATCGTTTATGATGCTTTTGATATCATCAGAGAGAAGACAGGCAAAGAGCCCCTCGAAGTTTTCGAGGCAGCTATGGAAAACGTAATGCCCGTACTTGAGGTTAAGGCACGCCGTGTAGGTGGTGCAACTTACCAGGTACCCATGGAGGTTCGTCCTGAGAGACGTCAGACTCTTGGTTTACGTTGGATCACACTTTACAGCCGTCAGCGTTCAGAGAGAACAATGCGTGAGAGACTTGCAGCCGAGATCATGGATGCAGTCAACAGCACAGGCGGCGCATTCAAGAAGCGTGAAGATACACACAAGATGGCAGAAGCCAACAAGGCATTTGCTCATTACAGATGGTAATTTCCTTTTTTGCGGATATTTTGCGAAAAAAAGGGAAATATTTCAATCAGTATGCACTTTTTTAAGTGCAGCGTTTAAAGAAACCGCATGAGCGGCGATGGAGGGTTTTATGCCAAGAAAGGTATCATTAGCTATGACCAGAAACATCGGTATCATGGCTCACATCGACGCCGGTAAGACAACAACAACCGAGCGTATCCTGTTCTATACAGGTATCAACCACAAGATCGGTGAGACCCATGACGGTGCCGCCACAATGGACTGGATGGCACAGGAGCAGGAGAGAGGTATTACAATTACTTCCGCTGCTACCACTTGCTTCTGGAGAGATCATAGAATCAACATTATCGACACTCCCGGCCACGTTGACTTTACAGTTGAGGTTGAGCGTTCACTTCGTGTTCTCGACGGCTCTGTAACAGTTATGTGTGCTAAGGGCGGCGTTGAGCCTCAGTCTGAGACCGTTTGGCGTCAGGCTGATAAATATCATGTTCCGCGTATGATTTACGTCAATAAGATGGACATCATGGGTGCGGACTTCTACAATGTACTGAGCATGATTAAGGATCGCCTTAAATGCAACGCAGTTCCGATTCAGCTTCCCATCGGTTCAGAGGATACTTTCAAGGGTATCATCGACCTTGTAACAATGGAAGCTGAGGTTTACTACGACGACAAGGGTCTTGACGTTCGTAAGGAGCCTATCCCTGAGGATATGATGGAGCTTGCTCAGAAGTATCGTACAGACCTTCTTGAGCACGTTGCAGAGCAGGACGAGGACCTCATGATGAAGTACCTCGAGGGCGAAGAGCTCACAATCGACGAGATTAAGACAACAATCCGTAAGTCAACAATCGCTAACAGCATGGTACCGATTACCTGCGGTACTTCTTACAGAAACAAGGGCGTTCAGATGCTCCTTGACGCTATTGTTGATTACATGCCTGCTCCCACAGACGTTGCAGACATCACTGGTATTAATCCCGAGACAGAAGAGGACGAGGTTCGTCATTCTTCCGACGAAGAGCCTTTTGCAGCTCTCGCATTCAAGATTGCTACCGACCCCTATGTTGGTAAAATCTGCTTCTTCCGTGTATATTCCGGTACAGTTGACGCCGGAAGCACTGTTTATAACTCCGTTAAGGATCAGAACGAGAGAATGGGACGTATTCTCCAGATGCACGCTAACCACCGTCAGGACATCGAAACCTGCTATGCCGGTGATATAGCTGCTGCTGTTGGTCTTAAGAATACAACAACAGGTGATACACTCTGTGATCCCAAGTATCCCGTAATCCTTGAATCCATGGAGTTCCCCGAGCCCGTTATCCGTGTTGCTATCGAGCCCAAGACCAAGGCTGGTCAGGAGAAGATGGGTATCGCTCTTCAGAAGCTTGCTGAAGAAGATCCCACATTCAAGGCTTATACAGACGAAGAGACAGGCCAGACAATCATCGCAGGTATGGGTGAGCTTCACCTTGAAATCATCGTTGACAGAATGCTTCGTGAGTTCAAAGTTGAAGCTAACGTAGGTAAACCTCAGGTTGCTTACCGTGAGACAATCACCAAAGCTGCTGATGAGGACTGCAAGTATTCACGTCAGTCCGGTGGTCGTGGTCAGTACGGTCATGTTAAGATCCGTATCGAGCCCAACCCCGGCAAAGGATATGAGTTCGTTAACGAAATCGTCGGCGGCGCAATCCCGAAAGAGTACATCGGACCTGCTGAAGCAGGTATCAAGGGCGCAATGCTTTCCGGTGTTCTTGCAGGCTACAACGTTGTTGACGTTAAGGTTACTCTTTATGACGGTTCTTACCATGAGGTTGACTCCTCTGAAATGGCATTCAAGATTGCCGGTTCAATGGCATTCAAGAACGCTATGAAGAAGGCAGCTCCCACACTTATGGAGCCCATCATGAAGGTTTCCGTAATCACTCCCGACGACTACGTTGGTGACGTTATCGGCGACATCAACTCACGTCGTGGACTCATGCAGGGTATGGAGCCCAGAAATGGTGCTACTCAGATCAATGCTATGGTTCCCCTTTCAAACATGTTTGGATACGCTACAGACCTGCGTTCAAAGACTCAGGGACGTGGACAGTATACAATGGAGCCCAGCCATTACACTGAGGTACCCAAGTCAATTGCTGATGAAATTATCAGCAGCCGCATGAAGAAGGATTAATTTATCAAAAATCTATTGCAATTAGTCAATAGAATTGTTAAAATATCCTTACGGCGCATGCCGTTAAAAACACAAATTATTTTGCTGAAAATAAAGGAGGAAACATCCAATGGCAAAGGAAAAATTTGACAGAACCAAACCCCATGTCAACATTGGTACTATCGGCCACGTTGACCACGGTAAAACAACTCTTACAGCTGCTATCACAAAGACTCTCGCTATGAAGGGCGAGGCTGACTTCGTTGATTATGCAAACATCGATAAGGCTCCCGAAGAGAGAGAGCGTGGTATCACAATCAACACAGCTCACGTTGAGTATCAGACAGAGACTCGTCACTATGCTCACGTTGACTGCCCCGGCCATGCTGACTATATCAAGAACATGATCACCGGTGCTGCTCAGATGGATGGCGCTATCCTTGTTATCGCTGCAACAGATGGTCCTATGGCTCAGACCAAAGAGCACCTTCTTCTTGCTCGTCAGGTTGGCGTTCCTTACATCATCGTATTCATGAACAAGTGCGATCAGGTTGACGATCCTGAGCTTCTTGAGCTTGTTGAGATGGAAATCCGTGAGACTCTTGACGAGTACGAGTTCCCCGGCGATGATACACCCATCATCAAGGGTTCAGCTCTTAAGGCTCTTGAGTACTCAGGCAACGATGTAAACGCTCCTGAGCTTGCTTGCATCTGGGAGCTCATGGCTGCTGTTGACAGCTACATCCCCACTCCCGACCGTAAGGCAGACCTTCCCTTCCTTATGCCCGTTGAGGACGTTTTCACAATCACAGGCCGTGGTACAGTTGCTACAGGTAGAGTTGAGCGTGGACAGCTCAGAACTTCTGAGGAAGTTGAGATCGTTGGTCTTACAGACGAGAAGAGAAAGACTGTTGTTACAGGTATCGAGATGTTCCGCAAGATCCTCGACTATGCTGAGGCTGGCGACAACATCGGTGCTCTTCTTCGTGGTATCCAGCGTACAGAGATTGAGCGTGGACAGGTTCTTGCTGCTCCCGGTTCAATCCATCCTCACACAAAGTTCAAGGGTCAGGTTTACGTTCTGAATAAGGACGAAGGTGGACGTCATACACCTTTCTTCAACAACTATCGTCCTCAGTTCTATTTCCGTACAACTGACGTTACAGGTGTTATCACTCTTCCCGAAGGCGTAGAGATGTGCATGCCTGGCGATAACGTTACAATGTCTGTTGAACTTATCACTCCCATCGCTATTGAAGAGGGACTTCGTTTCGCTATTCGTGAAGGTGGACGTACAGTTGGTTCAGGTGTTGTTACTGAGATCGACGAGTAATTCTACTCTTTAACAATTTTAAGGCTCTGCTTTATGCAGAGCCTTTTTTCATGTTCTCAGACTTTTGTTAAATATCCGATTTTGACATATTAAAAGCAGTGCAATCTGCAAAAGGACTGCACTGCTTATTTTACAACAGATAATAAATTGAGGTATGCGAATAAATTTGATAAGAATATCAATATGTACTCTTTTCTACATTTATTGACATTCCGCCTCGTTTATTGCCTTGGACAAAAGAAATAGAAGTTTTATCATTCCCCCATCCGAAATAATTAAGTGTCGGAAAATCACCATCTTCATTGTAAATATCATAGGCAAGTCTTTTTTGAATTACTGTTTCTTCCAATAACTCAACATAATCCTTTGCCTCTTCGATGGTGAAATTGTCAAACTGATAAGAATAGTGATAATATCTTTCGTCCTCGCTGTTCATGAATATATAGACATCAGCTTCAGTGGGCTTCGGAATATTTCCATATAGAAACTCACCTTCAAATGCTGCCAAAGGCAGGGAAGGAATAGGTATGGTTTCACTTTCCTCCTCTTCCTGATTGACAGTGCAAAGAAGTAATAACGCTATCAGCGTGCAAAGTAATGCAGCAGCTTTAAATTTGCTGTTTCTGCTTAAAAACTTTAAATCTGTGTTCAAAAGCTCCACCTCCGACTATTATATGCTGTTTTCACTACTGTGTAATGCTAATTATCATTACATAGTATATCTTATCACTTATCGGTTGTCAACTTTCTGAATTAAAAGAAGATTGGAAAGTGAATTTTGCGTTAGAGAACTTCCATGAGTAGATTTAAAGGGTAAAAAAGAAAGCTATTTTTATAAGTGCCAACTGCCTGTTAATTTCTGAACTTTTAAAAGATTTTTTAACATAACTTTTGATATTTACATAAGAAAAAGCAGGTCATAAAGGCCTGCTTTTAATGTTTAGAACTTTTCCGTATTATTATTGTGCAGATTCCTCGGAGCTATCTTCTGAATCTTCTTTCTCATGTCTGCGCTTATTGAGTACTTCAAGTATTCTGTTATGTTCGTCATCGTCAAGAGCGTATTTCCAGGTGGGAATTACTGCAAGAAGACAACCGATAGCAGGGGGGATGGAGATGAGGAAGAAGAGTATCATAAGATAGGGTGCGTATTCCGGGTTTTCTCTGGGGATTCCGCCGGCTTCTATGAAAGCATTGACTTCCTGAACACGGGCGTCCGAAAATCCTACTGCAGAATAAGCTATACCGCTTATAACTGTTGCAATACCCATAGAAAGCTTTGTTATAAAGGACTGACCTGAGAAGAAAACACCATCAGGACGTATGCCGCTCTGATATTCCTCATAGTCAACAGCATCTGCTATCATAAGTGAACGAAGAACGGAGATAAGACCTATTGCGCCTCCGCAAATGACGAAGAGAACTAAGCTTATGGCAAGATACATTGGTTCCACAAGTTTTGTGGGCGCTGAAAGATAGAGAACAAATAAAAGCACAAAAGGAACTGCGCTTAAAAGATGACAGTAATTATAGAGGTTTTTCTTTGAGAATTTTTTGGTAAGCCATGGTGAAGCACCCATTGCTACAAATTGACCAACGAAGAGTCCTCCGCCAAGAAGCACCATATAGAGAAGAGCCATAATCGGATCCTTACTTGCATAGTAATATGTTACGATTGGCATTGCAACAAGCATGGGCAGCTGAATTGTGCTGCTGAGAAGTCCTGAAATAAGTATCTGACGGAAGGGTTTATTTTTCCACATTAAAGCAAAATTCTCTTTCAGAGTATATTTTTCCTCGGAAGGAGCAATATGTTCTCTTGTGAAAAGACCAGCCATTTGGAAGGTAATTGTTCCTACTACACCAAACAGCAGTGCAGCCGCAATAAAGCCCATTCTTTCTCCTTCGGGAGCACTGCCAAAAACGGGAGTGAATTTTTCTCCTAAAGCCAGTGCCAGAGGCTGTATTGCAAGAAGTGTAATGCCTGCGCCGATACCGGCAACAATTCTTGCAAGTGAGAGGAGCTTTGTTCTATCGTTCTGATCCTCTGTCATAAGTGCTGTTATTCCCCAAAGAGGAATGTCGCCAACTGTGTAAACCATGCCCCATAATATGTATGCAAAGGCAGCCCAACCAACTACTAGAATATTATGGCCGTTGGCAGCTCCTGCTGCTGGGTCATAGAATCCGAAATTTATGAAGCACATCATGGTAACAATAAAAATCGGAATGGGAACAAAGAGAAGATAAGGTCTGCATTTACCCCATTTTGATCTTGTACGGTCAACTATGCTTCCCATCATCGGGTCATTGAAAGCATCCCATACACGAGCGATTGCCATGATTGTACTGACTGCGATTGCCGGTATAAGTATAGTAAACTGCAAATAGTAGGCTAAAGAAGCACCTATTATATTGTATATTATGTTTTGACCGAACAAACCCATAAGATACATATTTCGTTCTTTGGGCGAATAGGTGTGTAAATTTTTACTGTTTATCATTACCATTCCTCCGTAATTTTTATGCATTTATTATATCTCTGTTTTGCTTTAAGGTCAATTTAAATATTAAATTTTACATAAAAATTAAAAAATTATAGCTTTTGACATGTTGGTTTATAATTTTGAATTTAATTTTACTGTTAATGATCCATTGTATTTAGTCTGAAGTTATAACATTAAGATAAAATATTCGGTAAAACGTGTATTTTTTATTCCAAAAACAAAAATTTACGGTTTGCTAATTGTTTATTGATATGATATTGAAAAAAATCTGATAAATGGTATAATATTTCTGCGATTTTCCGCTATGCGGTTTATTTTTTATTTAGGAGGAATAAGATTATGTCTGTTACCAAATCCACAAAAGAAACCTTACAGTTTATGGTTGACGGTATTAAGTACGTCTGCGAAAACTTTAAGGAAAGAGCTCCGGGCACAGAATCGGAGCGCAACGCACAAGCTTTTTTCAAGAAAGAGCTTGAAAAATATTCTGATAGTGTTGAGATGGAAGATTTCACACTTCATCCCCATGCATTTATGGGATTCATTATTATTGCCGGAATATTCAGTCTTATTTCGGTTGTGATGTTTTGGATGTCACCAAATGGAATCGTTTATCCTATTATAGGCAGCGTACTTACTTTGGTCTCTGTCCTGATGTTTGTTTTTGAATTTATGATGTACCGTTCATTTGTTGATTTCCTTTTCCCGAAGCGTGTATCGAGAAACGTTATGGCAAGGAGAGCTCCGAAAGGGGAAGTTAAGAGAAGAATAATCTTTGGCGGTCACGCTGATGCTGCTTATGAATGGACATATTCTCTCCATGGACAACTTGCAGCACTTGTACCTGTTATCGGCGGAGCAATAATAGGTATGTTTTTCATATTTATTGTAAACACTGCCGCAGCAATTACTATAGCTGCCGGTAATACGATTATGTTTGTCGGTTTCTGGAAAGTTATGGCAATTATTTCAGGAATAACAATACCTTTTATGATTGCAATTCTGTTTTTCATAAACTGGAAAGTTATTGTTGACGGTGCAAATGATAACCTTACAGCCTGCTATATAGCTATGGCGGTTCTTAAAGAGATGAGCGATGCAGATTTCAGATTTGAAAATACAGAGGTATGCTGCCTTCTTGCCGGTTCTGAGGAAGCAGGACTTAGAGGAGCAAAAGCTTATGCAAAGCGTCATCAAAAAGAGTTGAAGGAAATTGAAACGGTATTTATTTCAATGGATACCATGAGAGAAATAGAGCAGCTTCAGGTTTATACTCAGGGATGTACAGGAACTGTTAAAGACAGCGAAGCTGTTGGTGATTTGCTTCATGAAGCAGGTCTGAACTGCGGAATTGATATGCCCAGAGCGGAGCTTTATCCCGGAGCAGTTGATGCAGAGGGCTTTTCAATGTATGGAATACGCTCTTGTGGTTTCTGCGGTGTAAACCACAATCCCAAAACCTATTATCACACAAGGCATGATTCATGGGATAATATCAGTCCTGAGTGCATAGAGCTTTCCCTTGATATTTGTCTTGAGGCAGCTCGTCTTTATGATGCAAAAGGCGGCATAGAGAGCTACGAAAAAAAATACAAAAAGTAATATTTTACCAATAAAAATAGGCTGTTCGTTTAGTTCATTAATAATTAAGGGAACAGCTTTATTTTTTGTTTACAAAATGTATAGGTTTCTTATTTTTTTTTGTAGGAAAATGCTAATTAAATTTTTGCTTTTTATGCAATTAGTTAATTGATTTTCACCTTGAAACAGTTTATAATTCGCTGTATAAACAGGTTGTGTGCACATTTTGCGGTTAGTGTTGAAGTGAATGCTTCCTGTTAAAATATTATGAAAGGGGATTTTACAATTGAAAAGTAAAACAATCCGCAAAGTGCTCAGTGTAATACTGGCACTCGTTCTAGTTTTCTCTTCTGTTTCCGTAGGCGTAATGGCTTTCGCTGCAGATGAAAAAACTGGAGTAGTTGACCTGCCTGATGGCGTAACTGAAGAAGCGGCAAATGAAGTGCTTGCATCTCTTGACAATGTTATCAAGAGCGAAGCAGTTGCTTCTCTTTTAAGCCCCGGCTCAAAATCACTTAATGAGGCTGTAAACAAGCTCATCAGTGATAACCTTTACACAGATGCTACTGTTAATGCAGTAGTAAAGGCTGTTTATCCATTAATCGTGGATACAATCAAAAACATGGAAGGTGTTGGCAGTTTAGCATCACTTGTATTCAACGCTCTGAAAAAGATTGACCTCTATGTCTATCCCTCAGACGTTGCAAGCAAAATTGATGACAAGTACAGTGCTGCTAAATCAGCTATTGCTGCCGGTAAGCAGGATTGGTCAACAGTTAACTGGGATAACGTAACATGGGGCGTAACTGACAGAGCTTCCTTTATCGATGCTCTTGGTAATGCACTTAACGGTCTTAACTCAGTTTTAAGAGCTGTTCTTACAGGCGATAATCTCAGTGGCACATACATCATTGTTACTATTAAAGTTAACGGATGTAATGCATACTCAGATGTTGTTCTGCCTCTTCTTCAGCACCTCGGCGCTGACGCTGTATCAGTTGATGAATTTAAAGCTGATAAATCTACAGTTGGAATGCTTGGAAACATTCTCAATCCTCTTCTTGACAGAGTGGATGAACTTACTTCCGGTGCTCCTGTAACTGAAATTGTAGAACTTCTTCCCGAGATCGGTTATATCATCACAAATGGACTTCATATCCAGGCTCTTCAGAAGCTTAACATTGGCATAGATGCTGGTGCAATTATGAAGCAGACAATTAATGTTGGTGATCTTCTTGTTGAGCAGATGCCTCAGCTTAAAGATGCAGAAGGCATTAATGATCTTCTCGAGAGCACAATTACTTCTAAGGTTCCCGGATTTGTATGGAAAGATATCGACTTCGAGCTTCTTTCAACTCTCGGTGAGTTTAAGGCAGTTGACAACACAAACGGCGGCAAGAGCTTCGAGATTGCTGCTTATCGTGCTGATGTAGTTGTTACAGTTCTCAGATATGCTCTTGACACTGTAAAGGCTAACCAGGAACTTATCTATTCACTTGTTGGTGCAGACGAAACCATTAAGGGTATCCTTGATAAAGTTTTCGCTATGGATAATGATGCAATCATCTCATTCCTCTTTGGTCTTTTCGTTCCCAACTATGATCTTGTAAATGTTGAGTACAATACTCCTGCTATCGAAAAGCTTAAGGTTGACTATGGTACCCAGTTTACAAAAGCACAGATTGAAAAGCTTGGTCCTACTCTTGATGCACTTATCGGATCTCTTCTTCCCGGTGGACTTAAGAGCATGGTCAGTTCAAACCTTTACACAAACAACATCGTTAACGAGCTTGTAAAAGCTGCTTACGGTGCAATTGAGGGTGCAGGTCCTGAAGTTGCTCAGGTTCTCGATCTTCTCGGAATCGATGTAACACCTAAGGGTCTTGCTTCTCTCCTTACAGAGAAAGAATTCGCTGCTGCTAAGGCTGCTTTTGAAAAGGCAGATTCATGGGCAGATGTTGACTTCTCAGCTGTTGACTATGGCTTCACAGACGGCGACAGAGCTGGCTTTACAAATGCTCTTGTAGCAGTTCTTCGTCCTGTATCTGGTCTCCTTGACTTCATTCTTACTGATGAGAACCTTGTTCTCTTTGATTCAGTAGTTATCAAGGGTGGCAACGGCTACAACACAGCTATCATTCCTCTCCTTGAGGCTCTTGGCTGCACAGACATCAAGACATATGATGAGTATAAGAAGGATGTTGCCGCAGATCATGACAACCTTATCCTCGATATTCTTAATCCTGTTCTTGACCTTGTAGAGAGCGTAGCAGCTACTCCCATTGATGGTCTTACAAAGATCCTGCCCAACATTGCTTACTTTGTTGACAGTGATAATCTCTCTGTATTTGTAACAAATCTTATTGCTCCCGTAAACTCACTCCTCCTCAAGGCAGGATTTGATGTTACAACACTTTATACCGATTTCCTCAACAACCTTGATCTTGATGCACTTATCAACGGTCTGCTTCCTCAGGTTCTTCCTGAGAACATCAATATAGTACTCAGCAACATCGACCTTCATAAGGTTGCTGCTCTTGGTACTCTTACAGACTTCACAAGCAAGCGTGTTGATGCTGACGGTAACTTTGTAGCAAGCAAGAAGATTGTTGCAGATCAGGCTGATGTTCTTGTAACAGTTCTTCGCTATGTTCTTGGTCTTCTTCAGATAGAGGAAAACTACAACACAGTGAATAATCTCCTTGCAGGACTTCTCCCTGAGAACATGGTAGGTATGGTTACAAGCATACTTGACATGGCTAAGGCAGATCCCGATTCAGCAATTGCACTTATCGTTAGCCTTCTTGTTCCCGAAGATGGTGGCGAAGGCAGCGGTGACGGCGATGGCGATACCACAATCCCCGGTGACAATGACGGTGACGGAATTGTTGACGGTGAAGGCGGCAGCGACGTTCCCACTGGTGACGTAGCAATCGCTGGTTTCGTAGCAACAGCTGTTGCAGCTGGCGCTGTTCTTCTTATCGCAAGAAAGAAGAAGAATGCCTAATTTAAACTCTTTTAGGTTTTAACTTTAAAGGGACAAACTTAATATAATGAGTTTAACCCCATACCGGTATATGCCGGTATGGGGTTTTTATATATCTGATTATGTAATTTAATGATTTCAGATTAAAAGAGAAGTAAAGTTATTAGGAATGCAAATAAGGCAAACAAATATGACAACAAAGAAGAGATAAAAACAATTAAATTTTAATTACACTAAAAATTAAATGTTCTTTTAAAATATTAAAATCCCTATGCCTCTATCAGCATAGGGATTTTAATTTGAAAGGTAAATTATCTATCGTGATCTGCTGACGGGAGCACTTCGGTATCACGGAAGAGAAGAGAAATGCACCAGATACCGGCAAGAGCGACGAGGGAAAAGATTATACGGCTGATAAGGCTTCCCTGACCGCCGAAGAGCCAGCCTACAATATCAAACTGGAAAAGACCGATGCTACCCCAGTTTATGGCTCCTATGATCACGAGTAATAAAGCAAGTTTATCAAGCATTAAAATTTCAACTCCTTATTTTGCGGTTTGCAATCAATAGTATGGACTGAAATTTTAATTTTATTCATATTTTAATTTTTAAGGCTCTGAATGGGAGCAGGAATACGTCCGCCTCTTGCAATGAATTTTTCGCTTGATTTTTCGTTTATTGCCATAACGGGACCGCTGCCGAGAAGACCGCCGAAATTAAGCTCTTCGCCGACTTTTTTGCCGATTGCGGGAATAAGTCTTACAGCGGTTGTCTTGGAGTTTACCATACCGATAGCGGCTTCGTCTGCGATAATTGCGGAAATTGTAGCAGGGGTGATGTCACCTGGTACTACGATCATATCAAGACCGACGGAGCAGACTGCTGTCATTGCCTCAAGCTTTTCGATTATAAGTGATCCGCTTCTTGCAGCGTCAATCATGCCGGCATCCTCAGTTACGGGGATAAATGCACCTGAAAGTCCGCCTACATGGGAAGAAGCCATTACGCCGCCTTTTTTAACTGCATCATTGAGAAGTGCGAGAGCGGCGGTTGTTCCGTGAGTTCCGCACTGTTCGAGACCCATTTCTTCGAGAATATGAGCCACTGAGTCACCGACTGCCGGAGTGGGAGCAAGAGAAAGGTCAACAATTCCGAAAGGAACGTCAAGTCTCTTAGAAGCTTCAGAAGCAACAAGCTGACCCATTCTTGTGATTTTGAAAGCGGTTTTCTTTATTATATCCGCAACACCTGTAATGTCGCAGTCGGGATTTTTAGCGAGAGCCGCACGGACAACGCCGGGACCTGAAACGCCTACGTTAATAACGCAGTCAGGTTCGCCTGCGCCGTGGAATGCGCCTGCCATAAAGGGATTGTCATCGGGAGCGTTGCAGAACACAACAAGCTTTGCTGCTCCTATGCAGTCACGGTCAGCTGTAACTTCTGCTGTCTCCTTTACGATTTCACCCATAAGCTTTACTGCATCCATGTTGATACCGGCTTTTGTGGAGCCTATGTTTACAGAGGAGCATATGTGATCTGTAACTGAAAGAGCTTCAGGAATGCTGCGTATAAGCTCTATATCGCCTGCTGCAAAGCCTTTCTGTACAAGGGCAGAATAACCTCCAAGGAAGTTTACTCCCACTGCCTGAGACGCTTTCTCAAGGGTTCTGGCAAATTTTACAGGGTCACCTCCGCAGGAAGCGTATATCATTGAAATGGGGGTTACGGATATTCTCTTATGAATAATCGGAATACCGAATTCCTTTTCAATATCTTCGCCTGTTTTGACAAGCTTTTCTGCTTTGCGGGTGATTTTATCATAAACCCTTGTGCAGGCTGTGTCTATGTCGCTGTGGCAGCAGTCGAGGAGAGAAATACCCATGGTAATTGTTCTTATATCGAGGTTTTCCTCCTGAATCATGCTAATGGTTTCTAAAATATCTCTTGTGTTTATCATCTGAAAATCTACTCCTTAAATTCTGTGCATTGAGTTAAAAACATCTTCATGCATTGCACGAATTGAAAGATTCTGAGCCTCACCCTGTTTTGCAAGATTTTCAGCAAACTCTGTAAAGGGAACGCTGCATTCGCTTACATCGGTAAGCATAATCATGCAGAACATATCCTGTAAAATAGACTGAGAAACTTCAATAACATTAACATTGTTTTCGGCGCAGATAGAAGATACCTTTGCAAGAATACCGACCTTGTCACGGCCGACAACAGTAATAACAGCACGCATATTATATGACCTCCAAAATTATTTTTCTGATATATATGCCTCAAGCTCCGAAATCATAAAGTCGGCGCTCATGTCTGACGGAATGGAAAACCTGCTTGAAGAAAGGCTTACGGGGGCGATATTTGGACATCCCTCCGAAGAGCAGGCACGCTTAAACTGACTTGAGAAAAAGCGTTTGATAAAGGTTTTAAGGGTGTTTAAAATATATTCTTCCGAATAAACATCCTCAAAAGCATTTCTTGCATAGTCGAAGATTTTAGACGGAGCAAGTGAATATTTTACAAAATAGTAAATGAAGAAATCGTGAAGCTCATAGGCTCCGAGGATGTTCTCTGTTTTCTGTCCTATCTGACCGTTATCTGAGGGGATAAGCTCAGGGCTTACGGGTGTGTCGAGAATATCTTCCAGTACGCCTCTCGCTTGAGCAAAGGACGGAGACTGGGAAAGATATTTTACAATGCATCTTGCCATGGTTTTTGTAATTGAAGCATTTACATTATATCCGGAAAGATGATCTCCTCCGAAAGTGCACCAGCCCAGAGCCGCTTCCGAAAGGTCGCCTGTTCCTATGACTACGGCGCCTTCCCAGTTGGCAACATCAAAAAGAATCTGTGTTCTTTCACGTGCCTGTGCATTTTCATAAGTTACATCGTGGGTTTTAAGACCGTGACCGATGTTTTCAAGATGCTCTGTGCAGGCGTTTTTAATTGAAATTTCACGCTTATCCGTTCCCAGAGCGTCGAGAAGCGCCAAGGCGTTCTCATAGGTTCTGCCTGTGGTGCCGAATCCCGGCATAGTTATTCCGATTATGTTTTTTGATGGAAGACCAAGTCTCTCAAAAGCTTCGGAAGCCACAAGCACCGCAAGAGTTGAATCAAGTCCTCCGGAAATTCCAACAACAGCCTTTTTGATACCGGTATTTTTAAGTCTTCCCATAAGTCCCCGTACCTGGAGATCAAAGTACTCTGCGGTAACGGAAATGGAATCCATATATTCTTCCGGCAGAAACGGATTTTGAACCACTTTGCGAAGAAGTCCGTTTTTTTCATTGAGTTCGTGGAATCCTATGGGATAAACCTCATCAGTGAAAACTTTTTTCTGTGAAGCGATTATATCGCCGTCAATATCTCCGTTTGCGGAAAATGCAGGGGAAATATGAGTCTGCCATGCTATTTCACTGCCGCATTCAAAAATTCCCGCAAAGGGAGTATATACATCAGGAAAAGTTGTTTCGTCTATATTTGAGCAGCACACAACAGCGGCACAGCCTGCCGATTTTGAAAATGCTGCAAAAAGTTTTCTGCATTCATCCTTATATCCTGCATAGGAAGGAGCTGAGCTCTGGCAGATAACAATATCCGCTCCGGCATTTACGGCCTTGGTTCCGTAGATAAAGATATCCTCGGGACGGCAGGATACAACGGCAAAAAGTGAATCGCCGCACCCGAAAAGCAAAGTGTCTTCGCAGTTTTCGGGAATATCGGCAAGTTTTTCTCCTTTATAGAGAACTGTGGTTGCCGGTACAATTTTACCGTTTGATTTTATAGGTGAAGAAACTATAATGTAGGCGTTTGTATCCTTTGTCTGGGATGCAATTTCGGAAATGGCGTTTTCGCAGTCATCGCACACAATGCTGCTGGAAGTGAGACTTCCTATGGCAGCTCCGCAAAGGGAGAGACGGGGCAGGACTATAATATCCGATCCTATTGCAGCCGCATCGTTTATTGCCTTTAAAGCATATCCGCCGCAGCGTGCAGCGTTTCCCGAAGCTATTCTGTGAACGCATCCTGAAACTCTGATTATATTCTTCAAAATATACACCTCCAAGATGATATTTCATAATATTTTACCATATAATAGCATTTTGTGCACACAAAAAATCTAAAAAAACTTAAATCATTTGCTTTTATATAATGTCCGAATATGTTACAATAATATTCAGTGAATAAACAGCAGTATTTTGACGTAATTTATGAAAAAGTTTTTTATACTTTTTCCGTCAAAATCATATATTTTTATGTCGGTATTCCCTGAAAATTCTGCTTTGGTTTCCTGCTGTTAAAAAGCGGAATTAATATTGCATACGTTCTTTTATTCAGATGATGCAATTAACAATAACCGGAAAATCTGAAAGAAAGTTAAGTGGTGATAAAATGGAATTTAAGAAACTTATCGACCTTCATACCCATACTGATAATTCTCCCGACGGAACACATTCCACAATATATATGTGTGAGCAGGCGGAGTTTGCTGGAATAAGGGGAATTGCCTTTACTGACCACTGTGAGGTTGATTCTTACGAAAAGGATCACTATGACAGAAGCGTAATGCAGTCTTATTTTGAGGTTGCAAAGGCCCGCTCCGTATTTATGGGAAGACTTATTGTTTTAGAGGGAATAGAGCTGGGTCAGCCGGCATACAATCCTGAGCTTGCCGAGAAGATCATTTCAACATACGATTACGATATAGTTTTAGGCTCCGTTCACAATCTCAGAGATGAGCAGGACTTTTTCTTCATGGATTACAAAGACAGAGATGTAAACGAGCTTTTTGACCGCTATCTGGATGCACTTATAGAGATGACTGAGTGGGGCGGATTTGACGTTCTGACACATCTCACTTATCCTCTTCGCTATATTGAGGGTGAGCACGGATATAAAATCGATCTTAAGCGTTTCAGCGATAAAATTGATACAATACTTAAAAATCTTGCAGAAAGCGGAAAAGCTCTGGAGATAAACACTTCGGGACTCAGACAGAAGATAGGCAGAACACTGCCCACACTTGACTATGTAAAGCGTTTCAAGGAGTTTGGCGGAGAATATATAACTGTCGGTTCCGATTCACATAGAGCTGAGGATATAGGCAAAAATCTCGGCGACGGAATGCAGACAGCTCTCGATGCAGGCTTTAAGTATATAACTCTTTTCCAGAGCAGAATACCTGTTCCGATTCCAATTGAATAAAAATTCCTGAGGATTTTAAAATAAAAGCGAAAGGAAAGATACCGTCATAAATTCACTTTAACGTGTTTTGTGAACCTGAGTATCACAGGATGATGAAATGAAGATTACGGTAAAAGCGGCAGCTAAAATCAATTTGATGCTGGATATTCTCGAAAAGCTCCCCAACGGTTATCACAGTTTGTGGATGATAATGCAGTCTGTAAGTGTTTATGACCGTGTAACTGTGGAAAAGAAAACTTCCGGTGGAATCACTATAAGCTGTTCTGAGGATGGTATTCCCACCGATGAAAGAAATATAGCTTATAAAGCGGCGGAAAAGTTTTTTGATTTCTGCGGTGAAGAGGACAGAAACATTCATATTACAATTGAGAAGAACATTCCCCATGCGGCAGGTCTTGCAGGAGGAAGCGCAGACGGCGCTGCGGTAATCACAGCTTTAAACAGTCTTTATGAAAAAAATCTCCCTGTAAAAAAACTCTGTCAGATTGGCGTTAAGGTAGGAGCCGATGTGCCTTTCTGTATTCAGGGCGGAACAATGCTCGCTCAGGATATAGGTCAGGTGCTCTCACAGCTTCCCGATATGCCGCAGTGCTTTTTTGTTCTTGCAAAACCTCAGCAGGGAGTTTCAACTGCCGAAGCCTATGCAGCAGTTGACAGCATGAATCTGCGTCATCCCGATGCCCACACTATGTTCAGAAGCGTAGTGGATGGCGATTTAAATGGCATTGCAAAATCTTTGGGTAATGTCTTTGAGCAGGCAGTGGATGTCCATGAGCGTGTTTCAATTAAGGAGATAATGCGCAACAATGACGCAATGGGCTGCTGTATGAGTGGAAGCGGTCCCACAGTTTTCGGTATATTTGAAAACAGCGAGAATGCCGAAAAATGTGCTCAGGAACTTTCAAAGAAAATAAAGGGTATCACCGTTCATGTTTGTACTCCCGCCGAGTACGGATGCGAAATTGAAAAATAATAAAAGTGAATAAAAGAAAAAATAACCGTCCATAATCTTTGCAAGTCAAAGAAAAGGACGGTGTTTTTTTATGAAATTACTTAAAGCAGAAATCGCAATTATTATGGCAGTTATAATCGCCTTTATTTTCAGTGTTACTACATTTGCCGAAACTTGTACAGGTATAAGAGAAAGCGTTCTTCGTCTTCATGTTATTGCAAATTCCGATTCAGAAGAGGATCAGGCTTTAAAGCTTAAGGTTCGTGACGCCGTGCTTGAGGCAGGCAATGAAATATTTGACGGTTCCGTCACCCGTGATGAAGCCAAGGCTAAAATTGAGCCTAATATAGATAAACTCGAAGAAGCGGCGAAAAAGGTTATAACCGAAAACGGATATGATTATCCCGTTAAAATTACCGTTTCAGAGGAGTATTTTTCAACGAGAACCTATGAAGGATTCACTCTTCCTGCCGGACAGTATATGGCTGTGAGAGTTGTAATTGGTACAGGAGAAGGTCACAACTGGTGGTGTATAATGTTCCCTCCACTTTGCCTTCCTGCCGCCAGTGAAGATACTTCCATAGACTGTGTGCTCACTGAAAAGGAAGTAAAGCTTGTTGAAAAAAGCCCCGAATATGAGCCACGATTTAAAATAATCGAAATATACGAAAAAATAATGTCTAAATTAAAATAAAAATACAAAAAGCTGTTAACATTCCGACCGGAAAGCGATATAATAAAAGCCGAATAAAGCGGACGGAAGGAGTTTTAACATGACAAAGATTCTTGCCCACAGAGGCGCCAATAAAGCCGCACCTCAGAACACTATACCTGCTTTTTTAAAGGCAATAGAAATGGGTGCTCACGGTGTTGAAAACGATGTGCATCTCACTGCCGACGGACATCTTGTAATAGTTCATGACTATGCAATAGATAATATGTCAAACGGCACAGGACTTGTTTCCGATTACACTCTTGAAGAGCTTAAAAAGTTTGATTTCGGCTCATATTTTTCACCGGAGTTTGCAGGCACACAGATCCCCACACTCCACGAGTTCCTCGATATTGCTGACAAGTTTGAAGTTATCAATATAGAGATCAAAAGTCCCAAGCAGAAAGGTACGGATATAGTCAGAAAGACTATTGACGCCGTCAAGGAGCACGGACTTTTCGACAGGCTTATAATTTCCTCTTTTGACGATACGCTGCTTGTGGAGGCTAAGGAGATAGATAAATCTGTAAAGACAGGTCTTCTTTATTCTCCTGATTCTCCCATTATCGAAAAGGTATATGATGACCCATTTGCCTATGCAAAGAAAATCGGTGCAGATGCACTTCATCCTTTCTGCTTCTATGTGGATGATGAGTATATCGAAACCGCCCATAAGAACGGACTTATAGTAAATCCCTGGTGTGTAAATCTTCCTGAGGGAATGAAAGCTATGAGTGAGTGGGAATGCGACGGTATTATAAGCGATGTACCCGACCTTTGTGTTGAAACAATCGGAAGATAAAATTAAATAATATTAAAACAGTCCGAAGAATTGTTCTTCGGGCTGTTTTAATATAGATTTGTTTAGTTTATTAAAGAGTAACTTTAAGGATTTCTCCTTTTCCTTTTACGGTGTATTCACCCATGTTTGCAGGGATGAAAATGCTTTCGCCTTTATTGAGGGTAAGAACTGTATCGCCGCAGCTGAAAGCAAAATCTCCGTCAAGGGAGAGAAGTGAAACAAAGGATTCTTCACTAGCTTTATCGCTGTATTCTCCGTCAATTTTTACGCTGTAAGATTTAAAAATATCGCAGTTTACAAGCTCTGTAACTTCATATCCGTTGCCCTTTTCCGTAACGGGCTTTGCTCCGTAAGGGTGGGTTGGGGGAGTACAGGATGTAACGTCAACTGCCTTTTTGATGTGAAGCTCTCTGGGCTTTCCGTCGGCTCCTACTCTTCCGTAATCGTAAACACGATAGGTAGAGTTTGAGTTCTGCTGTACTTCTGCAAGAAGTATGCCTTTGCCAATGGCGTGAAGTGTGCCCGATTCAATGAAGAATAAATCTCCCTTTTTAACGGGTACGCTGTTTACAACATCAAGAAGAGTGTTGTTCATAATGCGCTCTTCAAATTCCTGTGAGGAGATTTCTTTCTTAAAGCCGTATATAAGCTCCGCACCCTCTTCACAGTCTATAACATACCATGCCTCGGTTTTACCCTGTTCGTGTTCAACTCTCTGAGCGTATTCATCGTAAGGGTGTACCTGGACGGAAAGATTGTCCTTTGCGTCTATAAGCTTTATAAGTACAGGGAAGCTGTCAAGATTTTTGCCCTTGCTGCCGAGAACTTCAAAGCCTTTTTCTTCGAGCCATGCGGCAAGAGTTTTGCCCTTGTCGCTGCCGTTAGCTATGATATTTGCTCCGTCCTTGTGGCAGGAGAGAGTCCATGCTTCGGCGACTTTTTCCAAATCGCTTTTAATGCCGAAATCTGTTTTAAGCTTTGTTCCGCCCCAGATATAGTCCTTAACGGCGGGGATTAATTTTAACGGATACATTTTAAACTGCACCACCTTGGATTTATTATATGGTTTAATTTTATCAGATAAGAAATTTTAAATCAATCATCTTATGATTCTTTCTTTAAAAACTTATTCCAGGGCAGTACGGCGATACCTGTAACGATAACGGCAATAACTGCAAGTGAAAGCCACATAATAAACAGCGCAGACCATGAAGAGCCGCTCTTTTCGAGAATTGAGCCGGCTACCATATTGAGAGCTCCGCAGCCGATATATGCAACAGCGTTGAGTATGCCTCCCACTGTGCTTACGCATCCGTAGCGGCTGAAATGGAGGGGAACCATGGTGATTATCATAACGTTTATTGCGAACATGCAGTTCGTAACTCCCGCCATACAGATAAGGGAAAGAATTATGTTATTGCCGAAGAAATTGAGTATTGCAAGGAATGCCGCCGCAATGGCGAAAAACAGCATTGAGGTTTTAAGCTCATTTCGCAGATATTTGTTTGCAAAACGTGCAAAATAGGCTCCCGTTACGTTGATTATGGGAAGAATCATAGTAAGGGCGAGGGAAGTTCCCGTTCCGGTGCTGAACTGCTGTGAGAAAAATGTGGGAATCCACTGGGTTACACTGTCCTTGAGAGTTCCCTGAATGACAATTGAAATTGTGAGTATAAACACTCCCGATGATGCCATAAGTCCTATCATCTTCTTATATGAAAGCTTGGGAGCTTTGGATTCATTTTCGGTAAGCTCTACTTTTCCGCTTTCGGTTATTATATTCTTTGTTCCCATGAACCAATAGGCGGAAGCGGTAAGAGAAATAATGCCGCATACTAAAAATACATATTTCCAGGGAAGTACAAGAAGGGTGAGAAGGCTTACTCCGTAGCTTGCAAGGGTTCCTAATGGTACTGTTGAAGCTATGTGTATTCCGAATCTTTCACGCTCATAGGGGCTGAAATAATCTCCGGCTGTTCTGAGAATGGGTGTCCATACCATTGACTGAACTGCTCCGTTGATTGCCCAGAGTGTTATGAACGGGAAAAAGGAATTTACCATGAAAATTGCGATGTTGCTTATGGATGAAATGGCAAGTCCGCCGAAGATCATATATCTTGGAGAAATGCGGTCGCCGAGCATACCGCTTACAATCTGACCGAGTCCGTAGCAGATGAAAAATGCTGAGGAAATTGCGGCAATCTGGCTTTCGGGAAAAACATTAAGTTTTTCGAGCTCCGGCATAACTGCCGAATAGTTAAGCCTGCATATGTAGGTTGAAGCGTAGGCTATCCAGCAAAGTATACATAATTTTTGGTTTTTCTTGTCTTCGTATCCTAAGAAATTTGTCTTCATTTATCTATACCTCTTGAAAGTGAATATGTTAAATATTATAATTCACACAAAGGCAAAAATAAAGAATAATTTTTGTATTTAAGAGGTAAAAAATATGGTATTTTTGTGTAAGAGAATTAAAGCTCCCAAAGAGAACAAGGAATACATAAATAATGTAGATAACAGCGGTATTTTTGATAACAGCTATGCTGATTCCCTGCCGCAGACAGTAACAGCGGACATTGTAAGAAAGCATTTTGAAACCAGAGGAGAAAAGATAAACCGAGCTCTTATTATAGGCTTTGACGGAGCCAGAGCGGACAGTATGCTGCTGATATTAAAGGGTGCCGATGAAAAGGTAACCGGCATAAACAGCGACAGCAGATACAGCGGCATAAAGAAAATAAAAGAAGCAGGAGGACTTTATCTCACTTATGCAGGCGGAGATAAAGGCGGTTATCAGGAAACAAGCACTGCTCAGGGCTGGTCTTCTATTCTTACAGGAACATGGGGAAAGGAAAACGGAGTAATCCTTCATGTGCCAATAAGAGAAAATGTCTCCACTGTGCTCAGAGAGCTTGCCGAAAAGGGATATCCGTCATCCTTTAACGCTTCATGGCAGGATCATTTTACAATTACCTATTCCCGGGAAATAGAGATTGCAAAAATAAATAATCTGCCCCTTACTTTTAACAGAGTGGAAAACGACGAAGAGCTTCATGAGAAAATCAAATCTGATATAACATCAGGTACAAGATGCGTTTTTGCTATATATGAAGCTCCCGACTATAACGGTCATTCAACGAAATTCGGAAACGGAAATTACCGCTATGTAAAGGCTGTTACGGATTTAGACAGATGCGTCTATGAGCAGCTTAGCTTTATTGAATCGAGAGAAGAATATAAAGATGAAAACTGGCTTATAATAGTTACATCGGACCACGGCGGACACAATTTCGGTCACGGAAAGCAGATTACCGAGGACAGGGCAACGTTTTTGGCCTGCAACAAAAAATTGATTGAAAAATAATTTCGGCTGACAGCGAAATAGGAATCAGCTTTCATGGAAATAACAGAGCATGGAAGCTGATTTCGGTTAGCTTTATAAAAGTCAAAAGGATGTAATTTAATATATTTATTCGCTGTTTCAAAAAAATATGAAAAAAATTGAAAAAAAGCGAAAATACCTATTGACTTTAAGAGCATTTTATTATATTATATACAGGCACTGTTTGAGGTGCTTAAATAGTTTGATCCATTAGCTCAGTTGGCAGAGCACTTGACTTTTAATCAAGGTGTCCGGAGTTCGAATCTCCGATGG
>CATXDC010000013.1 GCA_958366985.1 uncultured Oscillospiraceae bacterium | reverse complement strand
AGCTCTGGTAATTACTAAAAAGAGAAAGTAATTATTAAATAGGCTTTCTTCATTTTACTTCTTTTTGAATAAGCAAACGCCCATCGTCTCGAAAGGGACGGTGGGTGTTTTGTTATTTTTAAATTAGATAATATAGTAATAATGAAACCGGTTATTACAGTTATCTTTTTGATAGTTAAAAGAGTTGTAAGGATTTCAGATAAAAATTAAGAAACAAACTCTTCCTTAAGAATAGAAAAGTAGTAGCAATCCTCATAACCAAGAAAGGTTTTATCACGGCTTCTGAGGCATCCATCAAGCTTAAATCCTAAGTGCTCTAAAAGTTTGTATGAAGAGATGTTGCTCTTTGCACAGAATGTGTTTATGTTGTGGTATCCAACAGTGTTAAAACCATAGGATAAAACAGCGTTGACGGCTTCAAAGGCGTAGCCGTTTTTCCAGAATTTTGAACCTAAGCAGTAGGATAAAAAGCCCAAGTCTGCGTTTTTATTTTCGGGACAAAGATATACAGTTCCTATAAGGGTGTCACTGCTTGATAAAAATATTCCCCAATAACATTCGCTCTGGTCTTTATAATATTTCTGCCAGAGGTTTAAATAATTCTTTGTTTCCTCAGGTGATTTGTGTATATCCCATGACATATATCTGGAAACCTTTTCATCTGAAAAAACATTTTCATAAAGCTGCATATAATCTTTTGCTGTGAGCTTACGTAAATAACATCTATTGGTTAAAAGAGTCTGAGTTCCGCAAAAATCCATTGTTTTATCTCCTTATATCATTTTATTTTTACTGCGTAAACAATGGAATTAACAGTTCCTGAATTCTTTCGCATAGCTTAAAAGAGCATCTTTCTTATTTTCACATTTGCCGTCAATAACGCTTTCAAGAAGATATTGCAGTATTTTTCCTATTTCTCTGCCTTCCGGAAAACCTGCTTCGATTAAATCTTTTCCGTTTACACTGAGGCTTTTAAGGCTGAAACAGCTGCTTTCTCTTTGAGCCTCTTGGGCTATTTCCTCTATCTTTTGAAAATCTTTTCTGCGGTTTAGTACAATAGGGGACTGAGCTCCATTGTCAGCATATTTTACTGCAATAAGTTTTTCAAAGCTTTCTTTGCCCATTTTACCCATTCTTCTGAGAACTGGCTTTTTCTCCGGAACTATTTCCACATCGTGAAGTTCAATAAGCTCTGTAACTTCTTTAATGGTTTTGTTGTCATATCTTAACCGACGGAGAATTTTTCCGGCGGTTTCGGCGCTTTTTTTAGCATGACCGTAAAAGTGACCCTGATTGTCTTCTCCCATAAAGAAACAGGAAGGTTTTTCAATGTCGTGAAAAAGCATGGTAAGACGCAGTATGAGGTCAGAAGGAATATTTTCAGCCGCTTTTACGCTGTGTTCCCAAACGTCATATATATGGTGAATATTTCTTTGGTCAAAACCATTGCAGGGAATTATTTCCGGAATAAACACCTCGATTATATCTGTGAAATTTAAAAGAACCTGTGAAAAATTTTCTCCGCAAATAAGCTTTGAAAATTCTGCGTTTATACGTTCCGGTGCAATGTCATGTAAAAGCTCTTTGTTTTTTCTGAGGCTTTCTTGAAGCTCAGGGTCAATTTCAAATCCAAGTACTGAGGCAAAGCGCAAGGCACGCATTATTCTTAAAGCATCTTCGTTAAGCCTTTTATCAGGATCGCCTATGGCTTTTATAACTTTTCTTTTAATATCATCTATGCCGCCGAAAAAGTCTTTTATTTCGCCTTCAGAGTTTGCTACAATGGCGTTTATGGTAAAGTCACGGCGTTTAAGATCTTCTTCGAGATTTGACGTAAAACTTACTTCATCGGGTCTGCGGCGATCGGTATATTCTCCGTCAATTCTGAAAGTGGTCACTTCAAAAGACTCATGATCCTTAATTACCGTAACAGTACCATGTTTTATTCCTGTCTTTATCACTCTGCACCCTAATGCTTCAAAAATCTCTATTGTCTTTTCAGGGAGCGCAGAGGTTGTAATATCCCAGTCAAAAGGCTCTTTTCCCATTATGGAATCTCTTACGCAGCCTCCTACGGCATAGCTTTCAAAGCCCTCATTTTGGAGAGCTTTCAGTATATATTCAGCGTTTTTTGGAACGTTTATAATCATTTTGATTCCTCTTTTCGGTTTATGATTTTAAGGTAACACAAATTTCACTTAAATACAACTACTTGAAGAAAGACGGTAAGATGTGATAAACTAATTATAAAGCTGAAACAGAAAAATTCAGTAACGAAAGGAAATAAAATGGATCAGAAAAAAATTGACAGAATAAGTGAACTTACACGCATTTCAAGGGAACGTGAGCTTACCCCTGAGGAACAGCAGGAAAGAGCTATTCTCAGAGGGGAGTATATTGAGGCATTCAAACAGAGCCTCGTTTCCAGTCTTGATAACACATATATTGTTGACGAAAAGGGAAACAAGCGCAAAGTGGAGAGAAAGGCGAAAAAGAAAAATGAACTCAATTAAAAAAGGCAGATATCGTCACTTTAAGGGCGGAGAATACCGTGTTATAGGCATTGCACGGCACAGTGAAACCCTTGAAGAGATGGTGGTATATGAAGCTCTCTACGGTGAGGGCGGATTATGGGTGCGTCCGGCATCTATGTGGAATGAGGAAATAGAGAGGGACGGCAAAAAATTTAAGAGATTTGAATTTATAGGGGAGGAAAAATAAAATGAGCAACATATGGCATGATATAAGTCCCAAAAGAATTTCACCGGAGGATTTTATTTCGGTAATTGAAATTCCAAAGGGAAGCAAGAAAAAGTATGAACTTGATAAGGAAACAGGTCTTATTATTCTTGACCGAATCCTTTATACATCTACTCACTATCCGGCAAACTACGGATTTATACCGAGAACCTTAGGCGATGACGGAGATCCATTGGATATTTTGCTTCTTTGCTCTGAAACCCTTGAGCCTCTGACCCTTGTAAGATGTTATCCCATAGGTTTAATAAAGATGCTTGACGGCGGCAGAAGCGACGAAAAGATTATCGCAATACCTTATAATGACCCAACTTATAATCAGTATAATGATATTTCCGAACTGCCTAAGCATATATTTGATGAGATGTGCCATTTCTTCACAGTATATAAAGCCCTTGAGGGCAAAGAGACCGTGGTAGATGAAACCGGCGGAAGAGAAGAGGCGTTAAGAGTAATTTCCGGCGCAATAGATAATTACGTTGAGGAATACTGCAAATAAAATGAGCACCTGAAACGAAAAAGTTTCAGGTGCTCTTTAGTTATAAGGAAACTATATCTGAGTACATTAATTGTTGTCAGAAATAGTTGGGGATATTATAAATTTATATTAAAGCTTGGGGAAAAATTTACCTCAAGCTTTCTTATTGTAATTTTTTATTATTAGTTGAATGCTTTCTTTTTCTTCTTGTGCTAATTTACGGTATCCTTCTATTAATAATGCTTCGTCATTATTTAAATCATAATGTTGTATGGATTCTATTATATGGTCAATTTCTGTATGTCCTATAAGATAATCAACGGAAGTATTAAAGAAATCAGCTAATGCCATTAAAGTAGATATATCGGGTTCTATCATGTGATTTTCATATTTGTTTATAGATTGCTGACTTACTCCGATAACATCGGCAAGTTGTTGCTGACTAATACCTTTTCTGATTCGCAAAGCTTTTAAGTTCTGTACCATAATGTCACCACCCATTAATAGAGTAACAACTTTTTAGAGTTAAATATAAATCCTTTTATTAGTTATTGACAACAACTTAAAGTTGTTATATATTATGTACAGATGTAATAGCTGTAATAAAACTTTGTACATTAATTAAAAATTAGGAGGAGAATAAAATGAACTGTAAACAGTGCGGTCAGCCTTTGCCTGAGGGAACAGCTTTTTGTTCAGTTTGCGGAGCAAAACAGGATGTAGCAGTACAATCATCTACCCAACCCCAGATGTATTATGAAGTAAAGGTAAAACAAAAGAAAAAGAAGAATCCTATTGTACCTGTAATACTTAATTTAATTGCAGCTGCGCTTGTGTTTTCGCTGAATTTGTATTCGGTTTTTACCGATCAGCCCAAATATTTCTCAGATATAGCCTTCTATATTATATTAATTCCTTTACTCTTAAGTCTTGTTGTTTTATGTATTAAAAACAGAACAGGTAAATTAATTATTTCTATTGCAGAGTTAATATTTGCAATATCTATGATAGTTGCAGTATTTAAGTTAATAATTGAATTGCAGTATTTATGGATTGTAATTTTGCCTGTTATTGCTTCTGTTTATAGTATTTTTTACGCACGAGATTTAGATAAACATTCTCAGGCTTCATTAAACAAAAAAACTATAAAAGTCTTAAGTGCTGTTTATGCTGTTATAGCTGTTGCAGCAATTACCTTAAGTATAACTACAATATTTCCTTATGCCCAATATCAAACAGTGGTTGACGAAATGAACACTCTTTATGAAGACGGAGGAGATTGTGTATTTTTGAAGCAAATAAAAGATGTTTACTTTGTAGAAAGTGAACGCAGTCGTCTTTATAAAGCGGGAGGAGAAAACGAGTTATTAGAAAAAGTAAACTCGTTTAGAAAACGTTGCCCCAAATATGTTGATGAAATAAACGAAATGGTACGTGAATTTGCAATAAAGGAATTGGAAGATTATAAATATTCGGGAGCTGCTGCATGGCTTAAGACTCTGGAAAACACAAAACAAGTAAACGAGTTGGCAGTATGGGTAGGTTTCAGAGAAATAATGGATGAAATGTTTACTTTAACTGAAAACGCCATAGTTTCACGTTTAAAGAATCCTCTCTCTTTTGAGTCATATGGCAGGACTTTTCATTACGAAATAACAAAATCCGGTAATGAAAATGAAGTGATAGTTGGAGGCAGTGTTGAGATAGATTATTCGGCAACAAACAGTTTTGGAGCAAGACTCACAGATACATACTGGTTTGAATGTCCCAAGAGGACACTGGATACTTTGGGGCTTTCCAAAGAAGAAGTTGAAGATATTGTTACTTTAGATCATGATCAGATTTTAGACAGATGTTTACAGCAAAATACATAAGCAAAACATCTTGAATAATACGCACCCCAAAAGTCAAATGCTTTTGGGGTGCGTATGTATATGGATATATAAGATTTTACAAAAAGGTTTTAAAGCAATATTACAGATAAGCAATCATATTAATATGGGGAATGTGCTCGTCCATATATTCCTCGCCGGTTGTCTTGAATCCGAATTTTTCGTAAAATCCGACTGCATAAGTCTGAGCTCCTATATGCAGCTCTTTTGCTCCCATTTCTTTTGCTTTTTCTATAATCAGAGTGAGAAGCTCTGCGCCGATATTTTTGCCACGGTATTCCTTTAATACCGCTATTCTGCCGGGCTTAAAAACTCCTTCGCTGAGTTTAAGAAGCCTTGCTGTTGCAATAGCCTTTTCGTTATCAGTCAGCACAAGGTGCCAGCAGTTCTCATCAGCTTCGTCAAATTCCAGTTCTATGGGATATTCCTGTTCCCTTACAAAAACTTCTTCTCTTATCTCTCTTGAAAGGGGATAATCCTCTCCCGGAGCGTACCAAACAGTATTCAAAAAAATTCCTCCTAAGCTCCATATTTTACGGGGAATATAGTAACATAAAATAAGACGCCGGTAAATGAGAAAATTTGAAAAAATATTCTGCAAGGCTCAAATTTTTTATTGCAAAAACAATGTGTGGTGATATAATTAAAAGCATAAGCCATATATGGCATAATTTTTCAGAGGTGTTCATTTATGCAGGAAATCAGAGTTGAACTTACAAAAAATCCAAAAGAGAAGCCTCAGGATCAAAGCAAGCTTGGCTTCGGTAATTATTACACAGACCATATGTTCCTTATGAACTATGATGAGGGACAGGGCTGGCATGACCCGAGAATAGTTCCCTATGCTCCCATCGCCCTTGATCCGGCAGCTATGTGTCTCCACTACGGTCAGGAAGTCTTTGAGGGACTCAAGGCTTACAGAACTAACGACGGCAGAATCCTTCTTTTCCGTCCCGACCGCAATATGGCAAGACTTAACGTTTCAAACGATCGTCTTTGCATTCCTCCCATTGATGAGGAATTCGCAATTGAAGCTGTTAAAAAGCTTGTTCTTGTTGATAAAGACTGGATCCCCACAGAAGAGGGAACATCACTTTACATCAGACCTTTCATTTTTGCAGTTGACGCTCATGTAGGCGTACATCCTGCTCATCATCTTATTTTTGCAATCATCCTTTCACCTGTCGGCGCATATTATCCCGAGGGACTTAATCCCGTTAAAATTTATGTTGAGGATGAATATGTCCGTGCTGTTAAGGGTGGAATGGGCTTTACAAAGACAGGCGGTAACTATGCTGCTTCTCTTAAGGCTCAGGCTGAGGCTGAAAAGAAAGGCTATACTCAGGTTCTCTGGCTCGACGGCGTTGAGCGCAAGTACATTGAGGAAGTCGGTACAATGAACGTATTCTTTGTAATCGACGACGAGGTTATCACTCCCGAACTCAGAGGCAGCATCCTTTCAGGTGTTACACGTATGTCCTGCATCGACATTCTCCGTTCATGGGGCATGAAGGTCAGCGAGCGCAAGCTTTCAATTGAAGAAGTCGCAAAGGCTGCTGAAGAGGGCAGACTTAAAGAGGCTTTCGGAAGCGGCACAGCAGCTGTTATTTCTCCCATCGGCGAGCTTCGCTGGGGCGATGATGTAATGGTTATCAATGACGGCAAAATCGGCGAAATTTCCGCAAAGCTTTACGATAACCTTACCGGAATTCAGTGGGGCAAGCTTCCTGATGAATTTGGCTGGACAGTTGAGGTAAAATAATTACAGGGCTTTTATTAAAATCCCGTATACCAAAAGGTATATGGGATTTTTTAAAGCCGAAATATGAACTTTATAGAAAGGCAAGGCGCAGTATATGGCAGAAGTAAAAACCAACGCAATGCGTATTCTTGAAAAGAACAAGATACCCTATAAAATGTACACCTATGAAAATGACGGAAATATTGACGGCGTAAGTGTTGCCAAAAAGCTGGGACAGGATGTTGAAGCCGTATACAAAACCCTTGTGACAGTGGGAAAAAGCGGCGGATACTATGTTTTTGTAATTCCTGTTGAAAAAGAGCTGAGCCTTAAAAAGGCGGCAAAAGCGGCAGGAGAAAAGTCCGTTGAAATGATACACGTTAAGGATATCAATAAGGTTACAGGATATATAAGAGGCGGATGCTCTCCTGTGGGCATGAAAAAGCTGTATCCGACTTTTATAAGTGATACCGCTTCCGAACGTGAAACCATAATCGTAAGCGGCGGAAAGATAGGTTTTCAGGTAGAACTTTCACCGAAAGATTTAATCGGCGCTGTAAAAGCAAAGTTCGCCGATATTATTATGGATTAAATAAAAATAAAAATAAAAAGAACAGCGTCTGTAAAGGCTTTCTCGTGCTTTTGCAGACGCTGTTTTTATTGCATTAATATATTTACACTAAAACCCTGAAAGGACTTAAAAGAGTTCCTCCGACCTCAAAGGCAAAGCGTTTTGCCTTGCTGACCTCAAATTCTTCAACATTAGGGTCTGGAATGTACTCACCGTCTGAACCCACTACCAGGGAATTATCCTTATAGAGCTTTACTATACTTTGGAGATATTCGGTAAACTCCGGACTGTCAATGGCGAGCATGATTTCCGTATCAATATATTCACTTCGGGGATCCATGTTGAAAGAGCCTATAATGGACATTCTGTCGTCGATTATATATGTCTTTGCGTGAATTCCGTTGTTGTTCTGGAATTCGTAAATTTCAGCGCCGGTGGAAAGGATTTTTTCTCTGTCGTTGAGATAGAGGGAGTAAGCTGGGAGATTGGGGGAGGACTGAAGGGAGTTAGTGAGTATTTCGTACTTTATGCCCTTTTTTCCAATCTCATTGAGAGCAGTTTCAATGTTGTCGCTTAAAACAACATAAGGGGACTGGAGAAAAACTTTTTCTTCAGCATTCATAACAAGATGACTTATTATGTAGCCTACCTTCGGTTCCTTTTTATAGATGCTTATGTCGTTGGCAAAGAAGGTTATCTTGTTTGTCGGGAATGTAGTTTTCTCTATGTTAAGGGGCTGTGAAAACAGGAGGGGCTGCTCTTTTCTGAGCTCTGTCATAATTGAGATTAAACGTGCTTTTTCATCGTCGCTGTTTTTGCCTTTTTCCGTAAACGCATCTTTGGAGCTTTTGCAATTCCAGATGTTTTCCATGTAATTTTTTACCTGAAACAATACGCTGTCACGATTATCTGTCTGCCATGCGCTGTTATAGACAAGTACGTCACGGTCTATACTCAGATTTTTATCATAACCCTCAGGACCAAAGTACTGATCGCCGATATTTCTGCCTCCTAAAAGAAGGAACTTGT
Source organism: uncultured Oscillospiraceae bacterium (assembly GCA_958366985.1). GTDB lineage: Bacteria > Bacillota > Clostridia > Oscillospirales > Acutalibacteraceae > UMGS263. The sequence goes on along the minus strand of CATXDC010000013.1, from coordinate 81,361 downwards.
TGTCAATGATAATGTATTTGTCGTGCATTCTTCCGTTAAAAGTCCACGGCTTTAAAAGGTTCATGGAGTTGTAGAGGCGGATTTCAATATTTTCATGACTGCCGAGAGCTTTTGCAAGGTCTTTGTATTTTCCGCTGAATCCGCTGGACATGCCATCGAAAAGCAGACGAACTTTAACACCTCTTTCGGCCGCTTCGAGAATAGAGGCGAGAAAATAGTCCGCGGATTCTCCCATATGCATTGAATGGTATGATATATCAAGGGTACTTTTAGCTTCACTTATAAGGCGTATTCTTGTACCGAGACTAACGAGCGGGTCTTCTACAAGAGCAACTCTGTCAACACTTTGAGTATCTGAATAGAAATCATAGCTTTCAATATCTGTGCGGAATGTGTCGCTTACATTTTTCTCAGTAAAATAGGGGAAAAATGCAAATGCTGCAACATAGACGAAATATACCGCCAAAACTGCGCAGATGATTCTAACTATCTTTTCTTTATTTGAAGCTTTTCTTCGCTTTCTGGTTTTTGCACCTGATTTTTTTCTTTTCATGGCTACCACCCTTTCTTCAAAGCAGATATATTTTACCACATATATCCTTTTAAAGATATGACATACTTTACAATAATTCTTTGAAAATATCTATGCATCACAGAATAGAAATTTAAATATTTCTTTACAGACTATTGACGTAAAGTTAAGTTTAGGGTGTACAATATAAATGAACCTGAAAATTAAAGGGAGGTTTTTAAAATGAGTTTTAAAATGTATGTACCTACAAAGCTTTTGTTCGGTGTCGGAAAGCTTAATGATTTAAGCAAGGAAAAAATGCCCGGCAAAAAAGCGATGATTGTAATTTCAAACGGTAAATCAACCCGTGCAAACGGATATCTTGACCGCACTCAGGAGCAGTTAAAGTTAGCCGGAGCAGAGTTTGCCGTATTCGATAAGGTTGAGCCCAATCCCTTGCACACAACTGTAATGGCAGGCGCAGCCTTTGCAAGAGAAAACGGCTGTGATTTTATTGTAGCTCTCGGCGGCGGCAGTGTAATGGATGCGTCAAAGGCAATGGCTGCAATGGCTACTAATGACGGAACTCTTTGGGATTATGTTGTAGGCGGCACAGGTAAGGGTAAAGACCTTGTAAATAAGCCTCTTCCTCTTATTGCAATTACCACAACAGCAGGTACCGGCAGTGAGGTCGATGAGTACGGCGTTGTTACAAACAGCGAGACAAAGGAAAAAATCGGTTTCGGCGGTATGGAGGAGCTTTTCCCTGTTCTTGCCATTGTTGACCCGGAGCTTATGACTACCGTTCCTCCGAAATATACGGCATATCAGGGCTTTGATGCACTTTTCCACAGTACAGAAACATATATTGCAAACTGTGCAAGTCTAGTAAGCGATATGGTAGCTCTTACAGCTATTGAAAACGTTGCAAAATATCTTCCCAGAGCTGTTAAGGACGGTAAGGATATTGAAGCGAGAGAGCACGTTGCTTTCGGTAACACCATGTCCGGATACTCAATGGTCACAGGTTCATGCACAAGCGAGCATTCCCTTGAGCATGCTATGAGCGCATATCATCAGGAGCTGCCCCACGGAGCAGGACTTATTATGATTTCACTTGCTTATTATGAGCATTTTATCAATGAGCACGTATGCGATGAGCGTTTTGTAAAGATGGCTCAGGTAATGGGTATGGAAGACGCTACAAAGCCTGAGGACTTCTTAACCGCACTGAAAAAACTTCAGAAGGACTGCGGAGTTGATGAGCTTAAAATGTCAGATTACGGCATTAAGCCCCAGGAGTTCAAAACTCTTGCAGAGAACGCAAAGTATACAATGGGCGGACTGTTTACTATGGACAGATGTGATCTTTCCATTGACGACTGCGTTGAAATTTACGAGAAATCATACAAATAAATCCCCTTTCAGTACAAATAACAGCAAAACACAAATCTCCCTGACAGTTAATCTGTCAGGGAGATTTTCTGCTTTATGGTCAGTTTTTGAAATAGTTAATTCCGTCTTTAAAATCGAAATCATTGGCGAGGGCGGCGCAAAGAGAGGGACATCTGCTTTCATAGAGCTTAATACCTAAAACTTTGGAATTTTCGGGAAGCTTTCCGAAAGTAAATGTGTTCTCCATACCTGAAAGGAGTTTTTCCGGGGAATAATCCTTTGCCTCAACTTCACCTTTATCTGTTACAATAATTAAGCGGTCGAGGTGATAGGGGAGAGCAAAGCCGTAGTTTTTAAGAGTAATGGATGCTCCGGCTTCTGAAATATCAAAATTCTCAGCACTTATCTGATAACCCAAATGGTCGGCAAGGAAATCGAAAGTAGTGCGTACAAATTCGTTTCCTTCCTTATCACGGAAATAGTTGGGATTATAACTGCATCCCATTTCGTCAAGCTCTGCAGGGGTAATGTATTCACCTCTCCAGCGCTCCATATTGTAAGGGCCTCCGGCTTCCTTATAGTTGTGGGTAAGGCTAAGAGAAGAAAGTGACTGCTCGTTGCACATAGAGAGCATTTTTTCTCCGTGGATGTATCCCTTATTATATGTGCTGTCACGTCCCCAGGGCATTTCACCGTCGTTATAAGTATGAGCTGCACGCTCTATAAGCTCTTTGTATTTATCGCTGCCGGGACTGCTTTCCATATAGCTCCATTTGAAAAATTCGCCTACAAGGAAATCGTCGTGATGTCCTACACGTTTATCTGCAAAAAGTGCCTTGCTCTTTCTCATAAGCGTTTCGGTGCGGATTTGCAGAGTGAGGTAATCTGGAACCATATCAAAAATAGCTTCCAGGGTCTTTTGGGGATTATGTCTGTGCTTTGAGGAATGCCATTCGCCCCATGCGCCTACCATTCCTGCCTGAATGACAGCGACAGTCTCGGAAACAAGCTCCTTATGCTCGCTGAGCCACTTTTTAATCTGCTTTGTGTGCTTAATGAGAATACGGTTTTTGGGACCTACCTTTCTGTCCATTTCCGTTTCATAAGCAAAGCGGAGAACTGCCCTTATACCCATTTTTTTGAGTTCCATAAGGTATTCTTCCAGCTGACTGAAAGCTTTTTCGTCAAGATCCTTTTTGCAGTATTCGGTAAGGTAAACATATACCTGTGCAAGATGGAAAATGTCATCACGATAAAATTCACGCTGTTCTTTAAGATAATCAAGGGCGTCTTTATCTTCACCGCCGAAAACAGCGTGGTGACTTCCCAGCATCATATAGACTTCCATTCTGAAGCCTCTGTCCGGGTTTGTTCGCAAAGCTGAATATTCCTCTGCGTAAATGGGGCAAAAGCTGTTGGGGTTCATTTTCGTTCCTCCTCAAAGAAATAAAGTTTATTATACAAAGCTGTTAAGCTCTTTATTATATTCATATCCGATAGCTGAAAGTTTTGCTAAGATTTCTCCCTTATCTGCTCCTTTATCTTCGCAGAAAGCTTCGAGGGACGAATAAGAATCACGAAGCTGTGTGTTTATATAACTTAAAAGTATAACAGGGTCGTTTGGTATTGCCATAATAATTATGTTTCCAAAGGATTAAATCCTTTGTTCCTTTCTTAAATTTTATCAGTTAAATATATTTTCTCCCGCTGACTTGAAGAGAGCATCCACAGCCTTTTTTATTCCGCTGTGCTCCGGCTTTTCAAGGAGCGGATCCCATTTCCATGTTTCCTGAGCAGCATCACGGGTAACGGCAAGAAAGCTTGTATCTGTTAAAGTTGAGGAAAGCTTTAAGCCGGGTAAACCGTGCTGACGGCTTCCGAAAAAGTCGCCGGGACCTCTCAGACGTAAATCCTCATCGGCTATTTTGAATCCGTCGCAGGTTTGGCACATTACCTTAAGACGCTCTTTTGTGTCGGGATTTTGTGCATCGGAAATGAGTATGCAGGTGGATTTATGCTTTCCTCTGCCTATTCTGCCCCTGAGCTGATGAAGCTGGGAAAGTCCGAATCTTTCGGCGTTTTCAATTACCATAACTGCGGCATTGGGTACATCCACACCTACTTCAATAACCGTTGTGGCAACTAAAAGCTGTATTTTACCAGCTGCAAAAGCTTCCATAACCTCGTCTTTCTGAGCGGGTTTCATTTTGCCGTGGATAAGTCCCACAGTGTAATCTCTGAACTCTCCCTCAGCGAGCTTATGAGCGTATTCCTCAGCGGAAATAAGGTCGGTATCACCCTCTTCAACAAGGGGACACACAGCATATGCCTGCCGTCCTTCGTCAAGGTGCTTTTTAATGAAATTATATACTCTTTTATGGAGCTTTCCCTGTACACAGTAGGTTTCAACAGGCTGTCTGCCCGGAGGAAGCTCGTCTAAAATCGAAATATCAAGGTCGCCATAAATAATAAGGGCAAGAGTGCGGGGAATTGGTGTTGCCGACATGACAAGGGTATGGGGATTCTTTCCCTTTTCCGCCAGTGCGCTCCTTTGTTCAACGCCGAAACGGTGCTGTTCATCGGTGATTACAAGTCCTAAATTTTTAAATTTAACATCGGACTGGATAAGTGCATGAGTGCCTACAACAACCTGTATTTCTCCGCTTTCAAGTTTTAATTTTATTTCGTCCTTTTCCTTTTTTGTCATGGAGCCCGTGAGAAGTCCGCATTTTACATCTGTTCCCTTAAAGAAATCGGTAAGGGATTTATAATGCTGACGTGCGAGAATTTCCGTCGGAGCCATCATGGAGCTTTGCAGGGAGTTTTTTGCCGCCGTATATATAACCGCTGCGGCAACGGCAGTTTTACCTGAGCCTACATCGCCCTGGACAAGTCTGCTCATGGGGACGGATAAAAACATATCCCTTACTGAATCCTCTACTGCACGCTTTTGTGCTCCTGTGGGAGAAAAGGGGAGCAGTGAGAAAAATTCGTCAGAGAAATCCTTTTTAATGCTGCATGAGGTCTGCTGTCTGTTTCTGCCTTTAAGGCGTATCATTCCAAGCTGCAAGGTGAAAAGCTCATTGAAAACAAGTCTTTTTCGGGCTTTTTCAACATCCTCAAAGGAAGAGGGGAAATGTATCTTTTTAAGAGCTTCGCCGTAGGGTAGAAGCGAATATTTTTCCCTTATATACTCAGGCAGAAAGTCATGCATATTGTCCTTTATGCAGCTTACTGCCTGCACCATAAGCTTTTCGGTGAGAGCTGAATTAATGCCCTGAGTCTGGCGATATATAGGGCGGATTTTTTCTCCGGAAACAGCCTTTGCTATAAGGGGAGAATTCATTTCATGCCTTAAAAATGTGCCGCCTACCTTTCCGAAGAACAACAGCTCTTCGCCTGTTTTAAGCCTTGCAGCGGCATATTTATTGTTAAAAATGGTTATGTTCATAACGCTCTGTCCGTCGGTTACGCTGGTTTTATAAAGGGTCATACCCTTTCTTATCCGATACTCCACAGCGTCGTGACCGACAATGGCTTTTATGCAGCACTTTTCGTCAAAGGGAGCTTCTGCAATTGACACAGTACGGCTCCAGTCCTCGTATTCTCTCGGGTAAAAATGCAAAAGAGCGCTTACAGTGTCTATGCCGAGCTTGTGGTAAAGCTCGGCACGTTTGCTGCCAACGCCCTTTAAATATTTTATGTCTGTTGAAAAGCCGATAGCCTTTGATGAATCCATTTAAATTCCGCCGAAAACCAAAGGTGAATTATTCCACCGATATTATGAAGTAATAGACGGGCTGACCGCCGTCGATAACGGAAACTTCTGCATCAGAAAATTTATCGCTGAGCTGCTGTACAAGCTTATCAGTGTCCTCATCGGAAACACCGTCGCCTTTTATAATGGTGATAAGGGACGAACTGCGCTTAAACATACGCTTGGTAATTTTAAATGCAGCGGTTACGAAATCCTTTTCAATAACGGTGATTTTTCCGTTTTCCATTCCAAGAATCTGTCCCTGCTGAACATGCTGTCCGTTAACCTCGCTGTCACGGGCGGCAAAGGTGACAAGTCCAGTTGAAACCTTCTCTGCCGCTTTTGCCATAGCGTTAAGGTTTTCATCGGCAGATGAAGTATCATCGAAATTCAGCATGGCGGTAATTCCCTGGGGAATTGTGCGGGTGGGAAGAACGCTTACTTTCTTTTCTGAAAGGGGAATGGTCTGTTCCGCCGCCATTATTATGTTTTTATTGTTAGGCAATACGATAACGCTTTCAGCCGGAACCGTTTCGATTGCCTTTAATATGTCCTCAGTGCTGGGGTTCATGGTCTGACCGCCGCTGACAACGGCATCAGCTCCTAAATCTCTGAAAAGCTGCTCAAGACCGCTTCCCGCAGCAACGGCTACAAAGCCTATGGGCTTTACAGGCTTTACTTTGACAGGTTCTGATGAGCCTGTTCCCAGAGCAGCGTTCTGATGCTGATAGCGCATATTATCAATTTTGATATTTACCAAAGGACCGTATTTTAAAGCGGCCTGAATTACGTTGCCGGGTTCATTGGAATGTACGTGAACCTTTATTATTGAATCGTCCTCAACAACTACAACACAGTCGCCGATTGATTCAAGATATGCTCTGAGTCTCAGGGGATTAAGCGTGCAGCTGGGATTTTTGTTTATGATAAATTCACTGCAATATCCGAATTTTATGTCATCGCTTGCAGATGCCACAACGCTCTTTGGCTGTGAAGCGGCGGCAGTAACCTGATTTTCTCCGGGAATTACTGTGTTGTCTTCAATGACGCTCTGCATTCCCAAAAGGATAAGTACAAGACCCTGACCGCCTGCATCAACAACTCCCGCAGCCTTTAAAACGGGAAGCTGCTCCGGTGTACGCATAAGGGCATCCTGTGCTCCCTCGCAAGCTGCTGCCCATACTTTTATGGGATCGTTATCCTCAGCAGCGGCTTTCTGCGCTTCCTGAGCGGCACATCTTATAACTGTAAGGATAGTTCCCTCAGTGGGCTTCATAACAGCTTTATAGGCGGCGTCAACGCCGTTTTGCAAAGCGGCGGCAACTTGTGCTCCGTCTGCCTCACGAAGTCCTTTAAGACCCTTTGAAAAGCCTCTGAAAATAAGTGAAAGTATAACTCCTGAATTACCTCTTGCACCTCTGAGAAGGGCAGAAGCGGCTGTATCCGCAACGGAACCCACGGGTTCATCGTCGCTGATAACTGCCAGCGCCTTTGCGGCGTTAGATATTGTCATTGACATATTGGTTCCCGTGTCTCCGTCAGGAACAGGAAAGATGTTAAGTTCGTCAACAGCCTGACGGTTGTTGTTAATGTTATTTGCACCTGAAATAAATGCGCTTTTAAGCAAAGCTCCGGTAATCAAATTCAGCACCTCAAATAGTTATTCGGATTTCATAGAGTCAATGAAAACATTGACCTTTTTAACTTCAAGACCTGTGGCTTCCTCAACGGTATAGCGCACTTTGTTTACAATGCTTTTTACCGTAGCGGAAAGATTAAGACCGTAAATTACGATAATATGCAGGTCAACGACAAGGGAGTTGCCGCTCATGCGAACAAGCACGCCTTTGTCGATAAAGTTTTTGTTTCTGAAAAAGAAAGAGCGTATTCCCTGACGTGCGTTGCCGTTTGCCATGCCTGCAACTCCGAAGCAGGTGGTGACGGCATTTCCCACAAGGGTTGAAAAATAATCCTGAGAAACACAGACTGTTCCAAGATAATTTTCTATTTTAACCATAGATTCACACTCCTTTTTAGGAAGCGATACATATATCGCTATTATATTACGTTATTTGCAAAATATCAAGAGCTTAACTCCACTGTTCAATATTATAAAATTTGTCAGAGTCATAGGAAATAACATCTGAAGAAATATCGCTGCTGTAAGCTGAGACACCGTTCCTGAAACACAGAGGAATAAAGGGTAAAGTGGTTGAGAAGGTGTCGCAGAACTGTGCCAGAGTAGTCTGTGATGAACGGAAGGATTCATATGCGGAAATTGCGGCGTTATCTTCTTTGATGCCGTAGAAAGCAGAGCCGCCTTTTTTGAGAAGCGGATTTAAATCCATGTTGTCAGAGAGCTTGATTTCTCCTAAATAAAGGTCATATTTACCTGATTTGATAGCATTGATATAGTTTTCGTTACTTAAAACAGACACTGTTACATCAAAGCCGATTTTTTCAAGCTGCTGGGAAACCAGTGTTGCAGCTTCATTGCGGAAAGAGTTGTTTTCGTTGACTATAAGTTTGAGAGTTATGGGCTTTTTATTGAAAAGTAGGACATTTTTATTATTCTTTTCCGTAATTCCGGCATCCTTGAGAATGGTTTCAGCTTTTGTCTTGTCGTAATCAGGCAGCGGATCAATAGATGCTGCTGAAAGCTCGGACCAGCTGGGATGGAAGGGGAGAGCCGATGCAACGCTGTGACCCTGATATGCAGTGGTAGCAATTGCGTTTCTATCAATTGCCGCTGAAATTGCCTGCCTTATAGCGTCGTTTGCAAGAAATTCGTTTGATGAATTTACTCCGAGGAATACCATGTTATTAAGGCTTACCTCTTTGACTGTTGCGTTAATGCGCTTATAGCTTCCTGTGCTAAGGTCATCAAAGATGAAATCGGTGTTGCCTATCTGGAGTGAGTTAATAAGGGCGTCGCTGTCCGGGAGATTAAGAAGAGAAAGGGTTTTGAAATGAGCCGAATTTCCCGCAGCGTTTTTGGTGTTTACTGAGAAAAACGGATTTTGTGCAGTTCCGTCAAGCTTATATCTTCCGCTGCCGATTGGTCTTGAATCTTTGTCGTCGGCAGTTCCCGATTTTACAATGGGGAATGTAAGTACGTTTTTAGCGTATTTGTCAGCGACTGAAAGATTGAAAACAACTTTAGAGCCGGAAACGCTTGCAGAAGTTACATTAGAAAGTGCTGCACTGTAAGCCGTAGATTTTTTTGCAAGGTCAAAGGAATATTTTACATCCGATGCAGTTACGGAAGAGCCGTCTGAAAACTGGGTGCTTTTAAGTGTGACCGTAACACGCTTATCGTTAATTTCAGCGTTTTCTGCAATAACTTCCTTTGCCGTAAAGGTATTATCCACTTTGAAAAGGGGATCACAGTAAAGTGTTGCAAGCATCTGATTTGTAACACCCTGTGCAAAAAACGGATTTAAGCTATCTGATTTTGAATAGCAAAAGGTTATTTCGCCTTTTGATGAAGATGCAGAGCCTGAATTTTCACCGTTTTGAACTGCTCCTGTTTCACCTGTGGGAGCTGTATCGTCATCCGAACAGGCTGAAAAGGTTCCTGCCAGAAGTGCGATTATAAGAAGAATAGCGGCAAAAAATTTAATCTTTTTCATTTGTTTACTCCTTATTCAATAGATACGCTTTCTACACAAACAGTCTTTCCTGTTTTTTCGTCAATGCTGAAAATGCATCCGCACATATAGCAGGGCGTATCGGGATTTTCAAATCTTACAGGCATATTGGTTTTCATTTTTTCTATTGCCAGTGAAGGGGTGACTCCTAAAACCGAGTGCTTGGGTCCTGTCATACCGATGTCGGTGATGTATCCTGTGCCATCAGGAAGAATCTGGGCATCAGCTGTCAGCACATGTGTGTGTGTTCCGAAAACCACGGACACTTTACCGTCAAGATAAAAGCCTAAAGCTCTTTTTTCAGCTGTGGCTTCGGCGTGAAAGTCCACAATAATAACTTTGCAGCCTTTATTTTTCGCTTTCTCTACCATTTTGTCGGCACACTGAAAGGGATTTCCCAGAGGTTCCATATAAACTGTACCCATAATATTTATAACTGCCACATGGCAGCGTCCCATGTCGGCAATTGCCATACCGGAGCCGGGACATAAACTGGGGAAATTTGCCGGTCTTATTATACAGTCGCTGGAATCAATAAATTCATAAAATTCTTTTCGTCTGTAAACGTGGTTGCCGGTGGTGATAATATCCGCTCCGCTGGTGAGAAGATGATTTGCGGAATAAGGGGTTATACCGTTTCCCTGAGCGGAATTTTCTCCGTTTACTATGCAAAGGTCTATATTTTTGAGCTTTTTAAATCCTGGAAGCTTTGAGCGTAAAAACTCACATCCTCTGTCGCCTACAACGTCGCCGATTGCAAGTATGTTCAAATAAAAGCCCCTCTTTCGTAATAAAAATAAAAGGGTATACTCATTAAAGTATACCCTCTCGCTTCAAAATTGTAAACAATTACTTTGCGTAATCAGTAGCTCTTGTTTCTCTTATGATGTTAACCTTAATCTGTCCCGGATATTCAAGTTCATTTTCGATTTTCTGAACTATATCACGGGCAACAAGAACCATTTTATCGTCCGAAATAATATCGGGTTTAACCATGATGCGAACTTCACGTCCTGCCTGAATAGCATAGGAACGCTCAACACCCTCAAAGGAGGAGGAGATTTCCTCAAGCATTTCAAGACGCTTAATGTAGTTCTGAACGTTTTCTCGTCTTGCACCGGGTCTTGCCGCAGATATTGCATCAGCTGCCTGAACAAGACAGGCAACGATTGTTTTGGGTTCCACGTCTCCGTGGTGAGCCTGAATTGCGTGAATAACGCCTTCGTTTTCCCTGTACTTTTTAGCCGCTTCAACACCGAGTTCAACGTGGGAACCGTCAACCTCGTGGTCGATTGCCTTGCCTATATCGTGAAGAAGACCTGCACGTTTGGCAAGCTTTACGTCTGCGCCTATTTCCGCAGCCATAAGACCGGCTATATATGATACTTCAAGGGAGTGGTTGAGCACGTTCTGACCGTAGCTGGTACGGTATTTAAGCTTACCGAGAAGCTTTACAAGCTCAGGATGAACGGAGTTTACGCCGGAATCAATAACGGCACGTTCACCGGTTTGCTTGATAGTCATATCAACCTCACGGCGGGCTCTGTCAACCATCTCTTCGATTCTTGCGGGGTGAATTCTTCCGTCGGCAATAAGTTTTTCGAGCGCAACCCTTGCAACTTCACGTCTTACGGGATCAAAGCTTGAAAGAGTGATAGCCTCCGGTGTGTCGTCGATTATGATATCGACTCCCGTGCTTGTTTCAAGTGCACGGATATTTCTTCCCTCACGGCCGATAATACGGCCCTTCATCTCGTCGCTGGGGAGTGCCACAACTGAAACTGTGGCCTCTGCCGAATGATCGGCTGCGCAGCGCTGAATTGCTGTTGAAATAACCTCACGGGCAAGGGTTTCAGCCTCGTCACGTGTCTTCTGCTCGTATTCCATAATCTTGACAGCCTTTTCATGGTCAAGACTTTCTTCAAGATTATTGAGCAAATATTCCTTCGCCTGTTCTTTGGTGAAGCCTGAGATTTTCTCAAGCATTTCAAATTGACTTCTTTTGATGCTCTCTACTTCGGAAAGCTGTTTTTCAGCATCCTTGATTTTTTCATCAAGGGTATTTTCTTTTTTCTCAAGGTTTTCAGCTTTTTTGTCAAGTGTTTCTTCTTTTTGGTTGTTGCGGCGTTCCTGACGCATTACTTCACTGCGTCTTTCACGCAGTTCACGCTCTGTTTCTGTACGAAGCTTATGTATTTCGTCCTTAGCTTCAATAACGGCTTCTTTTTTCTTAGACTCGGCCTGTGCAATAGCGTCGTTTACGATTCTTGTAGCCTCTTCTGTTGCAGAGCCGATAGCAGCTTCAGCAACCTTTTTTCTGTGTATCTGACCGAGAACAAATCCCAAAACGCCTGCCACAACGGCAGCGACCGCAATCAAAATAATATAAACAGTATCCAATGTAAAGCAGCACCTCCTTCTTTTAAAAATTAATTTTCGCAATCAAAAGTTAAATCATCCAAAGAAAGAGTCCTGAAATAAATATCATAATGTGTGGTTTGAGCACAATACCACAGCATCTATTGTATTTTATAACTATATAAGCGACATGTCAAGTGTCAGTTATGTAACTGTTGCATGACACAGGACGTTCACAGACGAAAAAGATATATAAAATAGATAAAGATTGAAGTATACAGTCGAATCGGAGCGGTTTATAAATTTTTGCAGAACAGAATTTGTCGAAAGTTAAATCGTACAAAATTACAATCATGCATATTGTAATATTTAAACAATGTGATAAAATATCATCAGAGAAATTTGAGCGCTAATTTAAACAATCAATTTCGGAGGGGATAAAATGAAAAAACGGATATTGGCCTTTTTTATGTGCATGATTCTTGTGCTTTCTGCAAGCGCATGTGCAAATTCCGGTGTGGATGGTGAACCTAAGATAACCGTTGACGGAAATGTTCAGGCTCAGGTTATAGAGGGAGTATTGAAAGCCGATGCACCTGACGGAGAATACATATCAGACATAACAGTCGATTCGCAGCGCATCTGGCTTACTGACGGGCAGTATACTCTTGAAAACTGTACAGAGAAAACGGATATTGAAATAACATCGGTTAAAAGAGAGGAAACAGCTGCTCAGAAGGCTGAAAGCGTTATTCTCTCAATTTACGACAGCGATACAAATTCTTACAGCATTACATGGAGAACCGAAAAAGCCGATTATCCTGTGGTTAAACTTAATTCAAAATCAAATCCTGATGAAAAGACAGTAAGTGCGTATTGTGATGAGTGTGATACAGGATATGTAAACAGAGCTGTTTTTTACAATTTAGATTATGATACGGAATATACCTATACAATATATAATAGCAGCGGTGATAAGCTTTATACAGATACGTTTAAAACAGGCAGCAAAGCTCCTGAAACAGTTACATTTATGCACGTTTCCGACACTCAGGATGAAGATTACAACGGCAAGGTATGGGCAAAGCTTATGGATAACGCTTACAGCAATACCAAAAGCCTTGACTTTATACTTCATACAGGAGATATGGTGCAGTACGGCGGTAAGGAAGAGCTTTGGAGTCAGATGATAGGAAACGTTCAGAGTTACGTTTCATCGGTTCCCCTTATGCTTACAAGCGGAAATCACTCCTACTGGTCGGATTATCTGGACGGTGCGTCGGATATAGAATATAATCACACCACCGTCAATCTTCCGAAGCAGGACACTGAAAACGGACAGTATTATTCCTTTGATTACGGCGATATTCATTTTGTAGTGCTTTCCTCAGGCGATTCAGAAAGCAGCGGAGTAGGATATTCTCAGCGTAAATGGCTTGAGAAGGATCTCGCTTCTACTGATAAAACATGGAAAATAGTGGCTATTCATAATCCCCTTTATTCAACCGGCAAGTATGGCTCAGATAAGGACAGGAACAAAGTTGCCCGTTCACAGCAGAAAAAGCTGGGAAAAATTTTCAATGAATACGGCGTTGACCTTGTTCTGCAGGGACACGATCATGTTTTCTGTCTTACGCCTCCCATGGATGAAAACAGAAATGTGGTAAAATGCGAAACAAAGACGGAAAGCGGCAGCGGCTTTGATACGACATATTATGTAAATCCGCAGGCTCCCGTCTATCTTATGTCAGGAGCAGGAGGCAGCCAGAACAGGGAAGCATTTGAGGAATATGAGGAATCATGGTTTTCGAAGGCTATGGATGTCCCCGATAACACAGCAGGATATTCCATTGTGACAATAAGCGGCAAAAAGCTTACTGCAACTTATTATCAATACGATTATGCGAAGAATACCGGCGGCGTATCTTACAGCTGGGGCATAGAAAAGGAATAATTTTGAAATTAAGATGTAAAAAAACAACCTCTTAACGGGTGTTGACAAGGAGATAAGTTGGTGCTAATATTATCTCGAAAATATGTTAACTCGTTGAGGGAGAGAGCGGTATTCACCGTTTGCTTTTCAGAGAGCGGACGCATTTTGCTGAAAGCGTCTGCATTGCAAAGAATCCGCAACCACTCCTGAGAGCGGTACGAAGCGTTTTGGTACGATAAGTTCCGCCGCAAGCCAGCGTTAAAGGGCGCAAAAGCGGCAGCTTTTTTAAAGTTGCAATTCGGGTGGAACCGTGGAGTATATTTATGCTTCATCCCTTTTTGGGATGGAGCATTTTTTGTTTAATAACATATTTTCAATGATAACGATATTTAATTTTTAAGGAGTGAAATAAAAATGATTAAGGTAACTCTTAAAGGCGGAGAAGTACGTGAGTTTGAAAACGGCGTATCTGTTGCCGACGTTGCCAAAAGTCTCGGTATGGGACTTTATAAGGCAGCTTGTGCCTGCAAAATTAACGGTGAGGTAAAGGATCTTCGCACCGTGCTTACAGATGACTGTGAGGTAGCTATACTTACATTTGATGATGAGGATGGCAAAAAGACATTCCGTCACAGCGCATCCCATGTACTTGCTCAGGCTGTAAAAAGACTTTATCCTGAGGCAAAGCTTACAATCGGACCTGCTGTTGACAATGGTTTTTATTATGATTTCGATTCCGATGTTGCATTTACTCCCGAGGTTCTCGAAAAGCTCGAGGGTGAGATGAAGAAGATAATTAAGGAGAATCCTCCCATTGAAAGATTTGAGCTTTCTCCCGAAGAGGCAATTGCTCTTATGGAAGAAAAGGGCGAGACTTATAAAGTTGAGCTTATCAAAGAGCATGCAGATAAAGGCGAGCCGATTTCCTTTTACAGACAGGGTGAGTTTACAGAGCTCTGCGCCGGACCTCACCTTATGGACCTTTCAAAGATAAAGGCATTCAAGCTTACAAGCTGCACAGGCGCTTATTGGAGAGGCGATTCAAAGAACAAGATGCTTCAGCGTATTTACGGTACAGCTTTCCCGAAGCAGGCAGAGCTTGAAGCTTATCTTGCAGCTGTTGAAGAGGCAAAGAAGCGTGACCACAATAAGCTTGGCAGAGAGCTTGAGCTTTTCACAACTTCTGAGGTAATCGGTCAGGGACTTCCCATTATGCTTCCCAAAGGCGCAAGAGTCATCCAGCTTCTTCAGCGTTTTGTTGAGGATGAAGAGCAGAAGAGAGGTTGGCTTCTTACAAAAACTCCCTTTATGGCAAAGAGCGATCTTTATAAAATCTCAGGACACTGGGATCACTATAAGGACGGAATGTTTGTACTTGGCGATGAAGAAAAGGACGATGAGGTTTTCGCACTGCGTCCCATGACCTGTCCTTTCCAGTATCAGGCATATCTCAATAAGAGCCGTTCATACCGTGATCTTCCCCTCAGATATAACGAAACCTCAACACTTTTCAGAAATGAGGCTTCCGGTGAGATGCACGGACTTATAAGAGTACGTCAGTTCACAATTTCCGAAGGACATCTTATGTGTACTCCCGAACAGCTTGAGGGTGAGTTTAAAAACTGCCTTGAGCTTGCAATTTATATGCTTAAGACATTGGGACTTTACGAGGATGTTTCCTATCGTTTCTCCCAGTGGGATCCCGACGACCGTGAAAAGTATATCGGAACTCAGGAACAGTGGGATGAAGCTCAGGGCGCAATGAAGAGAATCCTTGACCACCTTGAGATTCCCTATGCAATCGGTGTAGGTGAGGCTGCATTCTACGGACCCAAGCTCGATATCCAGATTAAAAACGTCCACGGCAAAGAGGATACCCTTATCACTATCCAGATTGACCAGATGCTTGCTGAGAAGTTTGGTATGGAGTACGTTGACCGTGACGGCACAAAGAAGAATCCTTATATTATCCATCGTACTTCAATCGGATGCTATGAGAGAACACTGGCTTTGCTTATTGAAAAGTATGCAGGTGCATTCCCCCTGTGGCTTGCTCCTGAGCAGGTTCGTATTCTTCCCGTTTCAGAGAAGTACAACGACTATGCTGAGAAAGTTAAGAAAGAGCTTTTCGACAGAGGTCTTAGAGTTGAAGCCGATTACAGACCTGAAAAAATCGGTTATAAAATCCGTGAAGCCCAGCTTCAGAAGGTTCCCTATATGCTTATTGTCGGTGAAAAGGAAGAAGCTGCCGGAACAGTTTCAGTTCGTAAGAGAGGCAAGGGCGATATAGGTGCGGTTGCCGTTGAGGAGCTCCTTAAAACTCTCAAAGAAGAAATTGATACAAAGTCAAGGGACTAAAATCTGCGGAATTTGTCTATATTGTAACCGTTTTGAAACGATTTTTTATGCTTATAGTGCTATAATTACCATGAAGTTTGCGTTTATGGAGTGAGTGACAGACTATGAGCAGAAAAACTGCAATAGCCTGTTTTGCCGCATTGCTGATGCTTGCGGGATGTATATTTTTTGTATCCGGCAGTTGCAGTAAACTTATGGGCAAAATAGGTTTGGCTCATTTGAATGAGGCTCAAGAGGTAATTGTTGCCGAAAATACCGCAGAAATAGCTGATGCCATTAGAGAAGCAATAGGAATGCATGACTATGTTTCTCTTGATACTTCGCAGATTATAACGCACTTCGGTTTCGGAACCGAAATGATTGAGGATTCAACGGTCTATACCAGTGCGAAACAAAATGATGCTGATGAAATAGCTGTTTTTAAGCTTTCTGATATAAGTAAAAGCGATGAGGTTATGTCGGCTATAAGTGAAAGACTTGATTTGAAAGCCAAAACATTTGATGTGCTTAACAGCTATGAATACGATAAAGTTGAAAATACTGTTTTCCTCAATAAGGGAGAATATGTAATCCTTGTAACCACAGCGAAAATTAATTCTGCCTGGTCGGCCATTGAAAGCTTTTATCAGCGTGAAACTGTGGTAGGAAAGTAAAGTATTTTACTTTTTGCTAAAATCCAAAATAAAAGAACCTGATTGAAATTATCAGGTTCTTTTTTACTATATAGGAGGGAAATATTTATGGAATACAATAAATTAGTGCGTGACAAAATTCCGGAGATGATTGTGAAAGAAGGATATGTACCGGAAACAGAGATTCTTTCTGATGAGAAATTTCTCCAGGAGCTTGACAAAAAGCTGAGGGAAGAGGTAAACGAATATTGTGAGAGCGGGGATGCAGAAGAGATTGCCGATGTTCTCGAGGTTCTTTACGCAATATGTGATGCAAGAGGTTATTCTTTTGACGAAGTGATGAAAATAAAAGAAGAGAAAAAATCAAAGCGTGGCGGATTCAGTAAGAAGATATTTCTTATCGCAAAGCACGAAAAGTAATTGTCATAAAAATAAACCCACAGACAGATTGAAATTTGCGTCTGTGGGTTTTAAAATTGAGTTTCTTTTTATAATATTGCGCCAACGGCATAAAGCACTGACGAAGCAATACCGGTGAAAAACATTACAGCGAGAACTACGAATATAACTGTAAGCACAAGTGATACAGCTATTCCTATAAGCGCCCATTTTCCTATTTCCGAGGCCTTTTTAGGCTGTTCGGGTTTATATACAACATAGAAAATCAGAGCAATAATCGCTGTAATGAATCCTGTTGGGAATGTGAAAAGTCCCAATATAAATCCGCCTATTTTGTTGATAGGATCAACCTTTTCCTGTACGGGTGCGTTGTTGTAGTATGGCGGCGGTGTGGTACCCGGATCTCTTTGCGGAGCTCCGCAGTGCATACAGAAAAGGGAATTGTCGTCAATATGTGCCTGACAATTTCTACAAAACATGGTTATGACCTCCTTAATGTCAGTTTTATTTTTTTATATCTGGATTTATATCACCCCAGCGGTCTATATCCGCAAGAGTCATTGCAGAAACAATTTTTTCCTGGATACCGGGATAATCCTTTTCCATTGATACTAAAAAATCCTTCATTTTCTGACGGTGTGTAACGCCGTCGGCTGGACATCGGCTTTTTACAACGGGAAGATTATTCATTTCGGCTGCAGAGGAAATTATACTTTCTCTTGCCAGTACAAGAGGACGTATCATATAGAGCTCTTTTCTTGAAAGATATGAGACAGGAGAAAAACAGGATATTCTTCCGCCGCTGAAAAGATTCATCATAAAGGTTTCGGCAGCGTCATCAAGGTGATGACCAAGGGCTATTTTGTTGCAGCCGGCTTCTTTTGCTGTATCGTGAAGAAGTCCTCTTCGCATTCTCGCACATAAACTGCAAGGGTTTTTCTCTTTTCTTGTTTCAAAAATAATAGTTCCAAGCTCAGTTCTTTTAATTATGTAGGGAATTCCCATTTCTTCACAGAGCTTTTCGATAGGGGAATAATCCGTTTCCTGTCCGTTAAAGCACGGATCTATGGTGATGGCAGTAAGAGAAAATTTTATGGGATAAAACCTTCTTATGGCTCCTAAGGCGGCAAGAAGTGCAACGCTGTCTTTTCCGCCGGAAACAGCTACCGCAATGCTGTCTCCTTCATCTATCATTTTATATTTATCAAGGGCACAGCGAACATAGCCCAGCAGTTTCTGCATACATTATCAACCCTTCCGTGAAAATAGAATAACACAAAAGAATATAAATCGTATGTCTAAACTGTTAAAAATTTTTCATTTTTCATTTGCGAGCATTTGATATGAAAAACGGAGAAAACAGGAGAAAATGAGAGCATTCAAAATCTAAATTAAAAAATCAAAAATTTAGTGTTGACATGTGCTTTGCAGTGTGGTAATATAATCGGGCAATGAAAAAAGTTATGAGAAATATTGGAGGTAAGTTTATGTCAACTTATATGCCTAAAGCGGGCGAAGTTACCCGTAAATGGTATGTGCTTGATGCAGCTGATAAGCCCCTTGGCCGCGTAGCAGCTCAGGCAGCCGCTCTTCTTCGTGGAAAGCACAAGCCGACATTTGCTCCCAACGTTGACTGCGGAGATTCCGTTATCATCATCAACGCTGAGAAGGTAGTTCTTACAGGCAACAAATTAGAGCAGAAAATGTACTACCGTCACACCGGATACATCGGTAACCTCAAAGAGGTTAAGTACGGTACTCTTATGAAGACAAAGCCCGAGTTTGCTGTTGAGAAGGCAGTTAAGGGAATGCTTCCCGCTAACACAATCGGCCGCAACGCAATGCGCAGACTCAGAGTATACAAGGGCGCTGAGCACACTCAGGCAGCCCAGAAGCCCGAAGAGTGGGCATTTTAATGAATGGAGGCAGATGAAATGTACGATACAAATCCCTATTTCTACGGTACAGGCCGCAGAAAGAAATCTGTCGCAAGAGTTCGTGTTTATCCCGGAACAGGTAACATAACAATCAACGACAGAAATATCGATGATTATTTCGGACTTGAAACCCTTAAGCTTATTGTTCGTCAGCCTCTTGCCCTCACAGGCACAACTGAGAAGTTTGACATTGTTTGCCGTGTAAACGGTGGCGGTGTTACAGGCCAGGCTGGTGCAATCCGTCACGGTCTTTCCCGTGCTCTTCTTCAGTATGACGAGGCTCTTCGTCCTACTCTCAAGAAGGCTGGATTCCTTACTCGTGACCCGAGAATGAAGGAAAGAAAGAAGTACGGTCTCAAAGGTGCACGCCGTGCTCCCCAGTTCTCCAAGAGATAACAGTTTCAAAATCACAAACCCCGAAAACCTTGTGTTTCCGGGGGTTATTTTTTATGCATTTGTTTAAAATCGTGCAAATTTTTATTCGTAATACACACACAATACACACGTAAGACACAAATCTATTTTTAAAAAAGCGGAAAAATTCCGCTTATATTTTGTCTATCTCTTTTAGTAATTCTTCTATCTCAAGATGGGTGTAAACCTGTCGTGTAACATTCTGTCCTTTGTGTCCGACTATCTTCTGTATGAATCGTTCATCAACTTTGGCAGCAGTCAGAAGGCTTATACAAGTATGTCGAGTGTCGTGTGGGCGATGCTCGTCCATGTTTAGTGTGTGCATAAGTGGCTTCCAGTATGAATCATAATAATTCTTGTAATCAAACCGCTTTAGAGAAGGGGTGCAAATAAGATATTCACACTCTTTCTGCATCCAATGTTCAAAAAACGGTAACACCTTTAAGGCTATCGGTACCGTTCTTATTCCTGCCTCCGTTTTAGACTCAGCGATTTCAAAATATCGTTCACGCAGGTTGACACTTTCTTTTTTAAGGTTTAGGAGTTCGCCGATGCGGCATCCTGTATATATAAGCATAAGTATGACTGTTATATATTCGTTTGAGTCGGCTACAGCCCAAAGCTTCTTAATCTCTGTGGTGCTGAAAGGCTTACGGTCCGTTGCATTTGGATTTCCCGCCTTGGAGATATTGATATATTCAACCATATTTCTATCTCTTGTAATTATGCCATGAATCACGGCATATTCAAATAATCCATTCAGCAGGACTTTCAACTTTCGCAGAGTAGGCGTGTTTTTGCCTGATGTATCGACTATATTTTGAAGATGATCCAGTTTTATATCTATAATCTTCATGTCTTTAATGGGCTTGCATATTTTCCAAGAAGCTTTATATCCTTTGATATTAGAATCGCTTATCTCTTCGAATTTTTCATTTGACCAGCGCTCATATACTTCTTCAAGCGTTGTAGATGATAGGCTCAAATCATACGGATCTGTATTATAGCTTGCCAATGCCTGCAAAGCTTCAGCCTGTGTTTTGTAATATCCAATGTTTATATATTTCTGCTTTAATTTTCCGTCAACAATTTCCCAACCGTCAGTTTTACGCACTCTCCAAGGTTTGCGACGATTACCGGGAAGCTTACTTATTCCTCCATACCCATTTGGAAGCTTCATTTGATTTCCTCCTAAAAAGGGCATAAAAATACCCTCGGTTATTGATTTAAAGCCGAAGGTATGGTAATATTATTTTACACGATATTGACCGCCTTCGGGCTGTCACAACGCTCTATCCTGTTGGCGCAGGGTAGGGCGTTTTTAGTTGATTAGATCAGTAGCATATTTTTTTCTTTACAAAGTGTTGTGTTCGTACACCGTCTATATGTTCAAACAAATCCTGCGGTATATGGTTTTCCATTGGATCGAGAATAAAGTCTATGCCCTCTCTTCTTGCTTGTTTTGCCGCTGGTACAAAATCACTGTCTCCGGCAATAAGTATAATTTGATCAACTTGTTTTTTAAAGGCTAATGAAGATATATCAACACCGATTCTCATATCTACACCTTTTTGAACTAGATTCAACTTAAAATCTTTTTCTGATAAATCTTCTATTGCCATAGTGCCGTTTAACAGTTTTTTAGTTATGTCAGGTTTTAGATTATAATTTAAGTTTATATCACTTAACTTTCCTAATCTTAAAGCGAATTTACGGCGATGTCTTAATTCGTCAAGAAATTCACTCATCCACTTACCATACTCTGTCTCTCCAATGTTCACTGATTTTTTACTGAGAGGATGATAAACATTTTTTCCTTTTTCCATCGGGGGACAGTCATAGTAAAAAATCCTATACAGGCGACGTTTTTCATATTTATCACGTAAATGATTTAGACAATAGCGCTCAAGTTCATCCGCTCTTTCTTGTGGTGTTTTATCGCCTGCTAAAAAAGCGGCTCGTTTACGATAAAATGCTCCGTCAATTAAAATTGCGGTTTTAACTTCAAATTTGACAATATCACTGTGCTTTGTTTCCTCTCTCATAATAACACACCCTTAAAATAAAAAACCCACAGCTTCGTTACTTCCCTTATGGCGGGAGAACTACTTGCTGTGGGTAAAATACTATCTGTAACAACTGTTACAGTAATTATAATATGCCCCAAAGTAGTAGTTGTCAACACTTTTTTATAACTTTTTATAACTTTTTATAAAATTAAATGGTTTTTATCAATTATTATTTACGACTTGCTTTGTTTCTGGTATGTCGTGACGCTCTATCCTGTTGGCGCAGGGTAGGGCGTTTTTTATATTTATCTTCCTGGATGGCAAGTTCCACAAGGTTTGTAATCAGATGGAACGGTTTTAGATTCCTGATAATTTTCAGGCTTTATGTTTTTTACGTGACGGCAGCTCATGGTATGATAAACTTTTGTGTTAGTGTTTAAAACATATGTGATTTCTGCCTGCGTAGGTTTAGTAGTAGTCGGTTCGGCTGGTTTTGTCGGTTTTACTGCCGGTGTATTATCACGTTCCGTTGTGGGCTGTTTATTAGTAGGCTTTTCAGTAGTGGGCTGAGTTGATTTTTCTGTTTGTATTTCAGTCTCTGTCTCAGTTTCAGTTTCAGTTAAAGTTTCAGTTTCGGTAATTGTCGGTATATTCTCATTTGCCACATCTTCATACGCTTGTGTATCGCTTGGAATTTCAGAATCCAATTCATTAATGGCTGCGATAAAAGCAGAACTAAAAAGAAGGAACCATGACAAGAACACTATGCTAACTATAATTTTAATTGCTTTGTAGCCTTTTGTGTACTTCCAAAGTAGAAAAACACCAGCAGGCGCAAACACAAAAAGCATTAATATAGCAAACCACAATCTCTCATAAAAAGGTTTTTTCTCTTTTGGAGTTTTAAAATTGTTAGATCCGCCAGGGGGTACATTGTTCCCAGAAGAACCGCCCGAACCGTTCGGATTTTGCGGCGGCAAATTCATGCCTGAGAAACTATCATAATTATTTGTATACTTTGAAGCATCATAGCCATTAAAGTTGTTATAAGTGTTTTCAGCTGCTCCGGAATCATTATCCTTTTTTAAAAAACTGTTTTTAATAGTCTCAATTTTTTGCATAAAGCTATCATCTTTGCTATTTCTATGTTTCTTTTTTGAACTTCCACCCGAAGACTTGGTATAGTAAAGTCCTGTTCCCGGTATTCCTGCGCTTGCCGTCTTTTTCCCGGAACTGTTAACTGTATAGTGTAAACCCTTTCCTCCAAAAGTTACTCCGGTGCTCTTCTTATTGAAGTTAAGCTTCACTCCCGGAGCCACTTTAAAGCTCTTTCTAAATCTGAACCCCATTTTTATGACCTCTTTTGTAATTATTTGCGAATGCACAAAACACACCCACAACTATTATAACGATTGAAAAAGATGAAATGTGACAAAATGTTACAATTTTTTACCACAATACGGGCAAAACTTTTTCTCGTCAGTCTCTTCTTTCTCTTTTTCCTTTTGCTTCTCTTGAAGGTTTTCGGTGAAGCCGGCTGAAATAATACCAGTCGGAACGGCTACAAGTCCTATGCCAAGCAAAGCTATTATTGCGCTTAGTATTTTTCCTGCTGCCGTAACAGGATATATATCACCATATCCAACAGTTGTAAGTGTTGCAACCGCCCACCACAGACCGGAGAAAGCATTCTGAAATTTATCGGGCTGTGCTGCATTCTCAACGTTATACATAAGTACAGATGCAATAATCATGAGCAGTGACACAACTATCATGGAAGAAATAAGCTGACTTGCTTTTTTCTTAAAAACATCCGCAATTGTTGAAAGCGCACTTGTGTATCTGTTGACTTTAAAAAGTCGCAACAGACGAATAACTCTCAATGTTCTTAATACACGCAAGTCGATCGGTATCAAGAACGGAATATAGAACGGCAGAACAGCGAGGAGATCGATAATCGCCATGAAAGAAAAAATATATTTAATTTTCGCTCTGACCGGTGAGATGCCCTCATATAAATAATCGGATGTCCATACTCTCAAAATATATTCAATAGTGAATATAATTACAGAAATTACATCGATATAATTTATTATCGGTTTTACACTTTCCGGTAGATTAAACGTTTCTGCTATAACTATAACAACGTTTAACAATATAAGACCAATGATGAAAAAATCAAAAATACGGCTAAGCCTATCGCCGTCTTTTGCTATTTGAAGTATCTCGAAAACACGACGTTTTAATTTATTGTACATAACGGTCACCTGTATATTATCAAGCAAACTTAGCTCTGAGTTCTACAACCTTACCTAATATCTGAACAGGGAGTGACTCTATCTGATCATTTGTATAAGTTCTTACATCATAGGAAGGATTGCTGGGAATAAGATTAATTCCGCCGTCAAACTTCTGTATTTTCTTAATGGTTGCTTCTTCACCGTTAACAAGAACTATTGCAATATTTCCGCTGTCAACATCAGATTGCTTGCGAACTATTACTACATCCCCCTCGCTGATCTTGGGTTCCATGCTGTCGCCTTTAATCTGCAAAGCAAAGAATTCGCCTTGTCTTGCCATATCTTCTGATATTTCTTCATAATCTATTATATTTTCTACTGCCTCCATAGGTATTCCGGCACGGACAGTGCCAAGGACAGGAACAAGATAATGTGGTTTATCTTCAAGGGAATTTTTAGAAAATCGTGTAAGCTCTCCTGTGATGAAAGTTACAGGAGAAATCATAAGCACTTTAGACAGAAGAGCAATTTTATCTCTTTTCATATTTTCTATATATCCATCTTCCCATTTTTTAACAGTGCTTTTCGTTACACCTACAGCAGCCCCTACTTGTTCAAGAGTAAGATCGAGTTCCTGCCGTCTTTGCTTTATTATTTCACCAATATTCATAATTGCTCCTCGCCTTAAAATTATTACGCAACCATTATATATGTATAGTTTCCAAAAAGCAACTATTTTTTAGAAAAAAATAAAAAAGTTTCTTAAAGGAATTGACAGGAATAAAAAATGAGTGTATTATAAAAGTATCCTAAAGGAAACAAAAAGAGGTGATAAGATGAATAGCAAAGAGCTGAAAGTAGAGATGGTCAGAAACGACATTTCTATTCCTAAACTTGCAGAAAAGATAGGAATAAGTAAAAAAGCTATGTATTCAAAGATTTCAGGACAGAGTAGTTTCAATCAAAGAGAGATATCAGCTATCGCCGATGTGCTCGAGTTAAGCAATGAAAGACTGTGTGAAATTTTTTTTAAAGACTTAGTTTCCTAAAGGAAACAAGCGTGCAACACTTTACCACACAGAAAGGAGCGGAAATATGAGTTTTGCAGAAAGATTAAAAGAAGCTATGACCGAACAGCACATTACACAATCGGAGCTGGCAAGCAAGATCGGTAAAGGTGCTCCGTCGGTAAGTCAATACCTTTCAGGCAAATCAACTCCGAGAGCTGGAGTACAGCAGCTTATAGCGGACACTCTCGGCTGCACAGTTGAATGGCTTAACAGCGACGGTGACAAGGAAGAAGACCTTGCAGAAGAAACCGTTTCACCGTATTCGGTAAGCATAGCTGAAGCGGCAAGAAGAATGGGGAAATCACAACAGTTTGTACGAGTAGCCCTGCAAAGCGGAGTGGCGCCTTTTGGTTTCGCTGTCAAAAATAAATCAACATATTCATATCACATCAGCCGAAAAAAGTTTGAAGAATATTTAGGTACATAAGCTTTTGCAATCAATTACATACAAAGGAGAAAAGAAAAATGATAGAAACTTCTATGCTGGTAATGGCGTTCTATGCGCTTTTTAAGCTGGTACTCATAATCGGATTGGCAGCCGCCATAGTCCTGATACTTGCATATGCAGTGTACGTAGCAATGAGGTGAGAAAATGAAACTCAGAGTTTATCAGGTTAACGGCAGACGTGCTCTGTTTGCCATGTATATGGGATACAGCCGAATGAGCGGAAGCATAGACCCTGAAAACTATGATCTTATATTTGATGGAGAACTAAAAAACCGCAGAACCCTTGAAGGTGCGTTTCGTCACTTTAACGACAGCAAAAACCCAAGGCCGAGAGGAATGCACAGGCTGTCCGTCAGTGACGTTGTAGAACTCGTAGAGCCCTGCGGAAAGACTCCTGCCGGCTTCTACTTCTGTGACAGTATAGGCTTCAAGCGTATTGACTTTGATGCATCGCTTACCGTAAGGAGGAATAACTGTGTTGTCACTGATTGAAATAATAATTCCTATTGTTGTAGGCGTTGGCGGTGGTGCGCTGCTCATTCTCGGCATCATCTACGAAGATGTGCTTATTGCTTTTGAGAACGGCATGAAGAAGCACATCAAAAGGAAGGTGAAGAAATGGAAACGCAAGGCAAAGAACCTGTTCAGCGCCATGTTCTCTATCATTGCAGAGAAATGAGCTTATCTTCTGTTCCCGGTGGTTATATTGTCGCCATAGAAGGGGAGCGTGAACGCTTCTTCACGGATGTCCTTGAAGCCTGGACAAACTTCATCGAAACGCTGGACACAAGAGTCCGGCGCAGAATAAAAGAATATCTTAAAAAGGAGGAGCAGACGTGAGTATGACATCCGAAGATCTGAAAGATGCTCTTCTCAGCGGCGCAAAGGTTACATACAGAAACTATTACAATCAAAAGTTCCATGGAACAGTAGACGCTGTTGTTTATCGTTGCGACAAAGGAAAGATAACGGTTTCCGCTGAAATCAAGGACCTTAAAGCGCCGCATTCCGTAATCGTGGCAAAACCCGAAAGATTATCTTTAATGAGTGAATGTGAATGAAAAACAGCATAAAAAATGAGCCTGCCCGGCGGCAACCGAACAGGCTCGAAGCGTGACTTTTTGGGGTCACTCGTGTCCATAACTAATTATAGCACAGTCACCCCCGAAAAGTCAATATTTTAAGGGCTTCGAAGCCTTTTGACGGCCTTGTATTAGGTATTAACAAACGGAGCATATGAAAAGGGGTGACGTGAAATAATCAGAGAAAAAAGAATAGTCTCAGGCAAAATCCTTGAGGTGGAATTCTTTCCTGTTTGCTCAGACGGCAGAAAGAAGCCTGCTGGTTCTCTCAGCAGAGAGGCTCAGAAGAATCTCAATGAGAAGAATGCCAAAAAGAAACTGGACAGGCTTATCAATACCAACTTTGGTAAAGGTGATCTTGCAGTACACCTCACGTATAGGGATGACGAAATGCCATTTACCCGTGAAGAGGTAGTTAATGACGTTAAAAACTACATCTCCCGCCTTAGACGATGGCGTAAAGCTCACGGATTACCCGATATGAAGTACATATATGTCATTGAAGCAAAAGTCAGCAAAAGAACAGGTGTTCTCCGCTGGCATATTCATATGGTGATGTCAGGCATGGACAGGGATGTTGCAGAGCAGAAATGGGGACACGGAGACTGGACAAACGCTCGAAGATTGCAGCCTAATGAAAACGGCTTGCAGGCTCTTGCAAGATATATGACCAAAGATCCTGAGGGGAAAAGGCGGTGGAGCGGGTCGAAGAACTTAAAGCAGCCAACAGTAAAAAAGCCTCGTGACGGCAAGATAACAAGGCGTGGTTTAGCCCGAATAGCCGAAAAGAAGCTCTATGACCGCGAATACTGGGAGAAGCGTCATAAAGGCTATTCTTACATAGGAGCGGAAGCTTCATTTAATAACTACAACGGGCATTGGTATGTGTATGTCCGTATGAGGAAGAGAGATTGAAGAATAAGAATACTTTTACCACAGCAATGTACAGATAGGAGTCTTATTTCGTGAACGAAAGTTACATAAATTTTTTAAAAAGCAAAATCGAGGTTGCACCTGTATCAGGGTTCGACATTGAAGCGGATAAAGTAAATCCCGCTCTTAAACCTCATCAAAGGGACGCTGTTATATGGGTAATAAAAGGCGGCCGCAGAGCACTGTTTGAAAGCTTCGGCCTCGGAAAGACAGCTCAGCAGCTGGAATATTGCCGGATTGTTACTGAACATGAAGGCGGTAAAGCACTTATCGTGTGTCCTTTAGGCGTTAAACAAGAATTTAAGCATGATGCAGTAAATCTTCTTGGGTGGGATGCGGCGCCGGAATATGTAACCAATATGGAGGAAGCTAAAAACGCACAAACGTCAATAGTGATTACAAATTATGAGCGGGTCCGTGACGGTGATATAGATCCTAAGGAGTTTGTAGCAACTTCCCTTGATGAAGCGTCAGTTCTCCGTTCATTCGGCAGCAAGACATACCAAACTTTTCTCGATAAATTCAAGGGAGTTAAATATAAGCTTGTTTCAACGGCCACGCCTTCACCCAATAAATATAAAGAGCTTATTCACTATGCCGGTTATCTTGAGGTAATGGATACCGGACAGGCATTAACTCGATTCTTTAAGCGTGACAGCACAAAAGCAAACAACCTTACGCTTTATCCTCACCGAGAAGAAGAGTTTTGGATATGGATGAGTACATGGGCATTGTTTATAAACTTACCTTCAGATTTAGGATACGGTGATGATGGCTATGCATTGCCGCCTTTGGATGTACGTTTTCACAAAATTCAGGATGAATATTGCAGTTCATGCGATAAGAGCGGGCAAATACAATTCCTACGGGAGGCAGCAATAAGTCTTTCTGATGCAGCGAAAGAGAAAAATGTATCAATTCAGAAGAGAGTTGCAAAAGCGAAAGAAATAATAGAAGAAGATCCGGATGCTCACTTTATTTTATGGCATGACCTTGAGGCTGAAAGGTATGAGATTAAACGTCAGATTCCCACGGCCGTAGATATATACGGCTCTATGGACTACGAGGAGCGGGAACAGAGAGTTATAAACTTTTCAAACGGCAATATCAAGATATTTGCCACTAAAAAGTCTTTGTCCGGTTCAGGGTGCAACTTCCAAAAGCATTGTCACAGAGCTATTTTCGTCGGGATAGATTATGAGTTTAATGACTTCATTCAGGCCATACATAGGGTATACAGATTTTTGCAATCTGAAAAAGTGATAATAGACATCATTTACACGGAAGCTGAAAAGCCAATTCTCGACACTCTCATGGACAAATGGGAAAAGCATAACTATCTTTCGGAGAAGATGCGTGAAATTGTTAAAAAATACGGTCTTGCCGGTACGTCACAGATTGATAAGCTTGCAAGAACAATAGGAGTGAAAAGAGTGATAGTAGAAGGTGAAAGCTTTAAAGCTATAAATAATGACTGTGTTTTAGAAACAGACATTATGGAAGACAACAGCATTGATTTAATACATACAAGTATCCCGTTCTCCAACCATTACGAATACACACCCAGCTACAACGATTTTGGCCACAATAAAGATACAGAAAGATTCTTTAAACAAATGGATTATCTTACTCCGAATTTATTGAGAATCTTAAAGCCTGGCCGTGTAGCGGCCATTCACGTTAAAGACAGAGTATTGTTCGGCAATGCCACCGGTACCGGCATGCCCACAATGGAACCATTTCACGCAATGTGCATTGAGCACTATATGAAGCATGGCTTTCAGTATTTCGGTATGATTACCGTTGTGACTGACGTTGTCCGGGAGAACAATCAGACTTACAGGCTCGGCTGGACTGAACAATGTAAGGACGGCACTAAAATGGGTGTAGGCTGTCCTGAATACATTTTATTGTTTCGCAAGCTGCCCTCCGATACATCCAAAGCATATGCAGATACACCTGTGACGAAAACAAAAGAAGAATATACGAGAGCACAGTGGCAGATAGATGCGCATGGCTTTTGGAGGTCGAGTGGTGATCGCTTATTAACAAAAGAAGAGCTGCTAAAAGTGCCTGTATCAAATCTCCAAAAAGTATATCGTGAATTTAGCCGTGATACAGTATACAGCTACCAAGAGCACGTTTCTCTTGCAAAAGAGCTTGATAAAGACGGAAAACTCCCTGCAACGTTTATGGTAGTAGCTCCGGGTTCATGGAGTGATGAAGTATGGGATGACATAGTTCGCATGAGAACGCTGAACAGCAGTCAGAGCCGCAGGCAGCAGGAAATGCACGTTTGCCCTCTTCAGCTGGATATAGTAGAGCGAATTATTAACCGTTACAGCAATAAAGGGGATGTTGTATTAGATCCATTCGGAGGAATTATGACAGTACCTAAAGTTGCAGTAGATAACGGAAGATACGGCATAGGTATAGAGCTTAACAACGGGTATTTTCGTGACGGTGTTGGCTATCTAAAAGAAGCAGATGACAAAGCAAACACCTTCACTCTATTTGATTTAGTGTCGAATTCTTAAACATCGAAAGGAAGTAATGCCGATGCGTTCACCCTGTAAAAACTGCCCACGCCGTTTTGTAGGCTGTCACGTTCAGTGTCCGCAGTATAAAGCCTATACAGAAGATAACACAGCAATCAGGGAGCTGGCTTCACAGCTCCGCCATCTTGAATATGAGCTTTACGCCACAGGCGACAAAAGAAGAAAAAGGAGGACAGGTAAATGAGCAGACCGCCTAAGGAAGATAAAGTGTGCAGCATATTCCGCTGTTCAAAGCTCAGAAATAACACCTGCTGCTATAACTGCAAACGTTATGACGATTGTGAAATCAAATGTCTTAACGCTCCGTACAAATGCGGAATGTACATAAAACCAGCGAGGGGAGGGAGTGAACCGTGACCCATTACGAAAAAATTACATCAATGTCCATTGACGAAATGGCGGAGTTTATTGTTTCTGTATCTGATGACGCCTTGCAGGGCGAATATTGGGACACTGAAAAATGGTGTAAAGAATGGCTCGAGGCTGAGATTAAAGAATAACAGACGGAAAGGAGCGGGTATATGAATTATGACCCTTGAAGAAACAGGCAGGGAATACCTTAGGCAATCCCATGTGCTGCTGCGGGAGGCAGCAAAAATAAAACTCAGAATGCATAAAGCTCAGGGCGGGGAACTTTGCAGACTGAGAGAACAACATGAAAAATTAACAGAAATAGCCCGTGAACTGAGGATCACGGGCGAAAGCCTTATTCACTACTACGACAAAGACAAATAAAGGAGTAATGTTAATGCAGGAAGAATATTGCACACTAAATCCCGTTAGTAGGAAGCTTACCCTTACAGAGCCTCAGCGCATAGCCGGGGTGGAATCAGATGAAAATGTAAGAGGATTAAAATTCAAGTTCCCCAAAATTGTTGTGGGAGCAGATTTCACTCATATGCAGCTGAGAATAAATTTCATGAACAGCCGTCAGGAAAAAGGACAGCATGTTGTAACTGACCTGAAGCCTTTGGAAGGTGAAGATGATTACATAACTTTCACATGGCCGTTTTCTCGTCTTGTTACCCGTTACAGAGGCATTACTAAATTTGTGATATGCGCCGTAAAAACGGATGAAAGCGGCACAATAACCGCCGAATGGAATACTGCTCTCGCACAGATGAGAGTTCTTGAAGGACTTGAAGTTGATGAATCCGAAATCAGCCCTGAGGAAAAAGACATTATAGCTCAGCTTATATCAATTTGTAAGAGCAGCGCCGATGATGCTGCACAGTCAGCGCAGCAGGCGCAGGAGGAAGCGGAGAAGGTTCTCAACATAATCCCCATAGGCGGAACAAAAGGACAGGTGCTTACAAAACAATCTGATGCAGACAAAGACTACAACTGGCAAGATCCTACCGGAGGCGGTGGAATAGGTCAGAACGGAGCGACATTTACGCCGTCTGTTTCTCCTGAAGGTGTTATAAGTTGGACAAATGACAAGGACTTGCCTAATCCTGAGCCGGTCAATATTAAAGGAGACAAAGGAGATCAGGGGCCTCAGGGCGAACAGGGATTACAGGGAGTGAAAGGCGATAAGGGTGATAAAGGTGACAAAGGCGATAAGGGAGAACCCGGCGCAAAGGGTGAGCAGGGCGAACAAGGTCCAGCGGGTGCAGACGGTGCGGAAGGACCTCAAGGACCGCAAGGCGAACCGGGTACACCCGGCAAAACACCAGTAAAAGGCGTTGATTATTGGACTGAACCGGATAAACAGGAAATTATAAGCGAAGTGCTTAAACAGGTTCCGAGTGAGGAGACAAAACCTTGGAAACTGTTCCAAACCATCACAATGGACGGAGAGACGGCGAAATGGGAATGGGATGGCTTAGATTTTTCAGAATTATTTTTTATTGCTACTGGATTAATCAATAAAAACGAAAGTACTAATAGTGTCATAGTGATAAATATAAATGATGTTCCTCTAAACAAACTCGACACACAGAAAAATCAAGGAGCTTCAGATACAAAATATCAGAAAACCCACAGCAGATACAATGGATTGTTTTGGGAAAATCTACTTACCTCTGTTTCTACGAATGAGGCTGGTTATTATAACACGTATGTTAATCTACAAACCCCATATTCTGTAAAAAAAGATGTGGGTAAGTGTAATAAACTAACCTTATCAGTCACAAATCCGATATACATGACAATATCAGGAACCATCGAAATATATGCACGTTAATGGAGGTACAGAGTATGAAAATTGTGATTAATGGCATACCAAGAGATATGACCGAAGAAGAAATAAAGGAACTCGAAAGAATGGAAGCGGAATATGAGAAACAGGAAAGGCAACGTCCTCTCACTGAATCTGAAGTATTCACCTTATTTGCTAAGCAGCAGATAAACACGTTATCTGTGGATGACAACACCGCACTGCGCATGAAGTCATACTATCCCACATGGCAGGAGCTTGTAGACACTAAGTTTACATCGGAAAAAGCTGGATATAAATTCACTTATGGTGATGACCTCTACAAGACTATACCACCCGAACAGCAGTTTCTCCCTAACTGGATACCGGGACAAGGCACAGAATCCATTTTCGAGCGTATAGACGAAACCCACACAGGCACAAAGGAAGATCCTATCCCGTTTAAAATCAATATGGAGGTTTTCAAGGACAAGTACTACATAGAGGAAGGGATACTTTACATATGTACCCGCAATTCCGAGCAGCCTCTGCAGAACAAAGCCTCTGAGCTTGTAGGGCACTATTTTGAGGTGGCAGAAGGATGAACAAATTACCGTCTTTTGAAAAACAGCTCATGGGTTCCCGCTCCCGTGCATCAGGAGCAGCCTTCGAAAAGCTTATAGAAGCATCCTGCGAAGTGTACAAAAGCAGAAAGCTTGCGTACATAGAAAAGACACCAGAGCCTATGCGTCCCATAAGCGGAGCGGACAGGCAGGGCAAATTTACAGCAATATACACAGCTGCCGCCCAGCCCGACTACAAAGGCACACTCGCCGGCGGCAGAGCGATAGTATTTGAAGCTAAGCACACAGATTCAGACACAATGAAGCAGGAGCGGTTAACTCTTGCTCAGGCTGAAGCTCTAAGTATGCATTATGCTTTAGGCGCCCTTTGCTTTGTCCTGATAAGTATCAAAGACCGCTGTTTCGTTATTCCGTGGCACGAGTGGAAGTATATGAAGCAAAGCTTCGGACGCAAATATATCACAGCTGCTAACATTAAAGAATATGAGGTGAAAATGAAAGCCGACAAAGGCTGCGTGTATCTTGATTTCTTACCTGTTGCATTAATATGTGAAGTATAACAAACGAGAATCAAAGGAGCGGGATAAATGACCCTTAAAGAATTATCACAGCTTTACCACCTCAACCGTGAAATAGAAAACGACCGCCGCCGCCTCGAAGAACTGGAAGCAAAGCTCGCTTCTCCGTCCTCTCCGAACCTCTCAGGTATGCCCAGGAGCACTACTTACGGTAATAAGATAGAATCATCCGTAGCTGATATTATCGACCTAAGAGCAATCATAGCAGCGAAACAGCAGCAATGCATCTATGAGCGCAGCCGCCTTATGAGATATATCACCGAGATTGATGACAGCCTCACAAGAGAGATATTCATCTTTCGTTTTGTAAATGGTCTTCCATGGCGTCAGGTTGCTGCCAGCGTAGGAGGAAACAATACAGAAGCCAGCGTTAAAATGATATGTTATAGGCATATCAAAGACGCAAATGAATAAACTTGTTACTTCTGTTACTTTTGTTTCTGCTATAATATAATCTGAGATAAAAAGAAGAAAACCCGCTCCAATCAAGGAGCGGATTTTCCATCTAAATAGTGCAAAACATTACAATTACTTATATACCTATTGTTTTTTTTCACCAAAAATAGTAAAATAAAATGGTGATTATGTTTTTCACATTTTACGTTATTGACAATAAATATTCAATAACAATGTGGATGGTTTTCAAAAATTCGAGACAGATTTTTGGGGAACCGATAAAGATCACTAAAGCCGTAAAGCAAAGCGCAATTATAGCGGCTAAAACAAGAAGGTCCAAGGTTGCCCCCTTGGGCTTTCTTGTTTTTTTGTCTGAAGAACGTTCATTTTCAAAAGAACAAACTGAAGTACTTTCACAAATGGTTTTGCCTTTAGAAAAATCGATCAAAATAAGATTGCCATTAAATTTTATTAACATATTGCCTCCTTGTCATTGTAATGTTGTGCAATATTTTTGAAAACTTTATGCAGAGCCGAGAGCGGTTTTCACTTTATCGAATTTCGCTTTGTAATAGAAAAATCGGATTAAAATTGAGTTGAAAAGGCTCGGTTATGCCCAGGTAGCACCATAGCATATATAAGAGTTTACAAATTAATTTGTATCACATTTTTTCAAATTACTACACAGGGGTTACAGTAAATTTTACAAAATGTTTATTTTTTGCCACAAATGTAGCTGATTTCTTCTTTAAAAGTATTAATAAATTCAAAATTACTTAAATTGATTTATTGATTTGTGGAAAACTGTTAAGAAATTATAGATATTTATTTAAATGTTATCAATTAACAGATTTCGTAAGTTTTTAACATTTTAAGAAGCGGGTAAAAGTGGCAAAAGGCAAATATCAGAAGTGGCTCAAACCTGAAAACTTGCTGCTTATAGAAGGGTGGGCGAGGGATGGATTAGCCGATGAAGATATTGCATATAAAATAGGAATCAGCAGAAGCACATTAAACGATTGGAAGAATAAGTATTCGGACATTTCGGGCACCTTAAAAAAGGGGAAGGATGTAGTTGACCGCCAAGTCGAAAACCCGCTCCATCATCAGAGCGGGTTTTACTTTGCACAACTATTTATTTTTTTCGAGATATTCATCTACAAAGTTGTTTATAAGGCTGTACACAGAAGCGCCGTTTTTTTCAGCAGCTTCTTTAAAAGTTTCATATTTTTCAGCGTCAAGCCATACACGGAGCTGTTTGCGCTTTTCGAGATACTTTTTTTGTGCGGTGTATTTATCGTCGCTCATGTCACTTTTCCTTTCTCTTTCTTAAAAGTACGGAAGCAATAGCCGTCACTGCCCATATTGCGGAAGCTGTAAAAAATAGAAGTTGCGAAAATCCTTCTGTCAGAAGTCCCACACATAGACAACAGGCACAAAAGCAAATAGACAATACAGTTGATTTTTTCATGACTTTAGATTATACTAAGGGTGAAGGTACTTGGGGTGATTTCTCACCCCGTTCCCTCAGTGTTACCGCTTACGTTTGGCTTTGGTCGGCTTTCGTTTAGCGGTTTTTTTGTTGCTCTTAACGGTATGTATCAAAGCTATTGTTGCTATGATGTTTGACCATATTCCGAGAGCAATCATTATCAAGTCCTTAGCTTCAATCTTTCTCACCTCCTTTACTGTGATTATATTATATCATATAGTGCACTATATATCAACACTTTTCCAAAGATTTCTTTTAAAAATTAAAAATCATTTTTTAACCGCCGTACACATTCGGCGGTTTTTTCATGTCTTTTTGCAATCAATTACAAGGAGGCTGTATGAAAGATTTTGCCGCCGCTTTCTATAAATCTAAACAATGGCAGCACACACGAAGCGCATATATAAAGAGCGTGACAGGGCTGTGTGAGAATTGTCTGAGAGCAGGAATATATAAGCCTGGTGAGATAGTCCATCACAAGACACCACTTACACCGCAGAACATTAGTGACCCGAATATTACACTATCATGGGACAACCTTGAGCTGCTATGTCGAGATTGTCACGGTAAAGCTCACGGCAATAAAAAGAGATATAAAGTTGATGAGTTCGGAAGAGTTACTCTCTGACCTCCCCCCATTCGGAAAACATACAAGCATATCAGGAGACCGGTGGGTGGAGTACAAAATTCCTCTCCGGGCGCACGTGACCCCCTACCCAAAAAGAAAGGAGCGAGAATATGCCGAAGAAACCAAAAGAAATTACGGAAGAGTCTGAGATTCGCAGACTTACCAGGATTTACAAGAATTTGCCGCCAAACGAATTTGCGGTAGCTCAGGGACTTATTGTGCAGGCTGCAAGGCTGCGTGTTCGCCTTAATAAGCTTTGGGAAGATATACAGGAGAAAGGCGAAACAGAGCTCTTTTCTCAGTCCGAAAAAACAGAGCCTTATGAGCGGGAAAGACCATCGGCACGGCTCTTTACTTCTACTGATAAAAACTATCAGGCTATCATAAAACAGCTTAACGAGCTGACACCGCCAAGCAAAAAAGGAGGTAAGCTTGAGCAGCTGAAGAATGATGGTTAATTACATCTTTGCTTATTATCAGGCAATGAAAGACGGCACTGTTGTCGTAGGTAGATGGATTTTACTTTTTTATGAATATATTGTCAAAGGGCTGAGTGATCAGTCCTTTTTCTTTGACCCCAAGAAAGCGAATAGAGCAATAAAATTCATAGAAACATTTTGTCATCATTGCGAGGGCAGAGATGACCTGCTGAAACTGGAACTGTGGCAGAAAGCCTGTGTTTCGGTTATTTTTGGCATCGTCGGAGCTGATGGTTTACGGCAATTCCGTGAAATCGTCATTGTTGTATCCCGTAAAAACGGCAAAACGCTCTTTGCTGCTGCTATTATCGCATACTGCGTCTATCTTGACGGTGAATACGGAGCAAAAGTATTTTGCGTAGCTCCAAAGCTTGACCAAGCTGACCTTGTTTATTCCGCCTTTTGGCAGACTATACAGAAAGAGCCTGAGCTTGCTCAGCTCATTAAAAAGCGTAAATCAGATTATTACATAGAGGAAACGAACAGCTCCGTTAAGAAAATAGCGTTCAACGCCAAGAAGTCCGACGGATTCAATCCGCACCTTACTATATGTGATGAGATAGCCTCATGGCCGGGAGATCAGGGGCTCAAGCAATATGAGGTAATGAAATCCGCTCTCGGAGCTCGTAAACAACCGCTTATTTTGTCAATATCTACATCTGGATATATCAATGAGGGCATTTATGACGAACTTATAAAGCGTTCTACCCGTTTTCTCCTGGGCGATTCAAAAGAGCGTCGCCTTGCGCCATTCCTCTACATGATAGACGACATTCAAAAATGGAATGACATTAACGAGCTGAGAAAATCAAACCCCAACCTGGGTGTGTCTGTTTCTGTTGATTATCTCATAGAGGAGATAGCAGTCGCTGAGCAAAGCCTCAGCAAAAAAGCGGAGTTTCTCACGAAATATTGCAACATAAAGCAGAACAGCTCCCAGGCGTGGCTTCCTTCCGATGCCGTGGAGCGGGCTTCCGGTGGCTCTCTGTCCCTCGAAGACTTCAGAGGCTGCTACTGCGTCGGAGGTATTGACCTTTCAAGGACTACCGACCTTACATCATGCTGTGCAGTTATAGAGAAGAAAAATAAACTTTATGTATTTTCAAAGTTTTTCCTCCCAGCTGAAAAGCTGGAAGAAGCTACCGCACGAGATGGACTGCCATATGCGGCATATGTTCAAAGAGGTATTCTGAAGCTTTCCGGTGATAACTTTGTCGATTATCACGATTGTTTAGACTGGTTCAAGTCGCTTATAGAACAGTATCAAATATATCCACTGAAAATAGGATATGACCGATATTCAAGCCAGTATTTAGTTCAGGATATGAAGCAATACGGCTTTCACATGGACGACGTTTTTCAGGGCTTCAACTTAACGCCTGTAATCAGAGAGACGGAGGGACTCATGAGAGACGGAGCTTTCTGCATCGGAGATAATGACTTGTTAAAAGTTCACTTGCTCAACGCTGCCCTTAAAACCGAAGCAGAGAGCGGGAGAAGCAAGCTTATTAAATTGTCAGCCAATGACCACATTGACGGCACAGCTGCCTTACTGGACACGATGACAGTAAGGCAGAAATATTATTCAGAGATAGGAGTACAGCTAAAAAATGAGTAAATGTCAGTACACAGAAGTATGTCCGGCGGCTACCGGATGGTGTAAGAATGCCAAGCCAACAAAAAAGTGCCTCAGAACGGTCATGAGATGGTGCCAGCTGCTCGAAGAAAAGCGAGGAGATCTTGTTGTACGTATTAACTGTATGGTCACAAAAGAGCATGCGGAGGAAATCGAGAAAAAGATCCGTGAACAGGCGGGAAGCGGGGTTGTTGTAATACCTTCCATTTGTACAGCAGAGTACGTTCCGCCGAACTTGGGAATTAAATTCTCAGAGAGGAAGTGAAACAATGAGCCTTTTCGACAAAATCTTTAAAAAGAGCCCAAAGCCGCCGGAGCCTGAAGGCTATTTTCAGACGTTCAACGCATACACCCCGGTGTTTACCTCATGGGGCGGCAGGCTGTATGAGCAAGAGCTTGTGAGAGCTGCCATTCATGCAAGAGCAATCCATATAAGCAAACTTGCCGTGGAAATCAAAGGCAGTGCAAAGCCGAAGCTCCAAACAAAACTTAAAACTGGTCCTAATGAGTTCCAGACCTGGGGACAGTTTCTCTATAGGCTGTCCACAATGCTGGATGTTCAGAACACTGCATTTATTGTACCCATATATGATGAATTCGGGCAGCCAAACGGAATATATCCGGTATTGCCGTCCACCTGTGAGATTGTTCAGTATTCGTCAGAGCCGTGGCTTAAATATCGCTTTATGTCATCCGATACCGTTGCAATACCTGTAAGCTCATGCGGGATTATGACGAAGTTTCAGTATAGCAGTGATTTTTTCGGCGAAGATAATGCCGCTCTTAATCCCACAATGGAGCTAATCAATTTGCAAAATCAGGGCATAGGCGAGGGCGTTAAAAATTCAGCTACATTCCGCTTTATGGCACAGATGAATAACTTTGCCAAGCCTGAAGATATAGAAAAAGAGAGAAAGCGGTTCAACAAAAGCAGCTTTGGAAGCAGCGAAGGCGGAATGCTACTCTTTCCCAACACTTACAGTAATATTCAGCAAATCAAAAGTTCACCTTTTGTTGTGGATGAAAAGCAGATGGCGCAGATAAAGACAAATGTATTTGATTATTTCGGTGTCAATGAAGAGGTGCTTCAAAACAAAGTCTACGGCGACGCCTGGTCAGCTTTTTATGAAGGCGCAATAGAGCCTTTTTCTATACAGTTTTCAGATGTCGTTACAAAAATGTTATTCACGGAGCGGGAGCGAGCAAGCGGATCGGAACTTATGCTTACTGCAAACCGATTGCAATATCTAAGTACAACCGAGAAACGCAATTTGGCCAGAGAGATGTTAGACAGAGGCGTATTTAATCTTGACATCGTTATGGAAATGTTCAATTTGCCTCATCTGCCTAACGATGAAGGTAAAAAGCGCATAATCCGTGGAGAATATTATTCACTGAATCCCGATGGTACAGTAACAAAAAAAGGAGATGAAGTAATAAGTGAACAACCAAAAGAATGAGCTGACTGACAAGCAGCTCAGGCGACTTGCCGACGGCAGAGAATACCGCACAATGGTTATGGAAGTCAGAGCGGCAGAAGGCACTGACGAAAGTAAGATGATTGTGGAGGGGTATGCTACAACCTTTAATCAGCCTTACACTTTGTACGAAGACAGATATTGCAAGTTTGTAGAGCAGATTGACCCCACAGCTTTTACCGAGTGCGATATGAGCGACGTTATTATGCAGTATGACCATGAAGGCAGAGTATTTGCCCGAAACAAAAACGGCACGCTCTCTCTTTCTGTTGACTCTATCGGTCTTAAAGTTACCGCTGATCTCGGCGGCACCGATGCAGGCCGCCAGCTTTACCAGGAGATTAAGGGCGGCTACACCAACAAAATGTCTTTTGCATTCAAAGTAGAAGAGGACAAAAAAGAATATACAGAGGATCATGACAGGCGATTTGTAACCTGTACAAGAACAATCACCAAAATCAGTAAGCTATATGATGTCAGCGCTGTTAGCATTCCCGCTAACGACATGACGTCAATTAGTGCCCGGAGATATGCAGACGGAGTGATCGAGTATATCCAAGCGGAGCGACTTGAGCGGGCTAATAAAGCTAAAAAAATCAAATTAAAACTTTTGGAGGTTTAAAATGCCAAACAGAAAAAACATTGAAGACATGACAATTGAAGAGCTGCGCTCACGTGCAGCTCAAATCAGAACAGCGGCTACAGCTCCTGACGCAGACCTTGACGCTCTCGACACAGAGGCAACCGCAATCTCTGAGCGCATTGCTCAGTATGAAGCTGAACAGCGCAGAAGGGATATCGCAGCAAAGGTGGCAAGTGGCGAAGGTACAGTCATTCGCAAATTCGGAACCGGCACACCTGAGCCTAAGGGTCCTGACAGTGCTGAGTACAGAAGCGGCTGGCTCAAACAGCTTCAGGGCAAACCCCTTACAACAGAAGAGAGAGCAGCTGTAACCGCAAGCAAGGCAATTCCTACCGAGACAATGAACATGATAGTTCACCGCCTTGAGCTTGTGCCTATCATTTCAGCAGTTGACACTACATACATTCCCTCAAACGTTCAGTTCCCTGTCGAAGGAACCGTTAACGCCGCCAATTGGGTGGATATGGGAACAGCTGCCACTGACAGTGCGGACACTATCGACAGCATCAGCCTTTCCGCTTATAAGCTCATTAAGACTGTGGAAATTACGGCAGATGTAGCAGCTATGGCAGTTCCTGCATTTGAGCAGTGGCTTACTTCACGTCTTGCCAATAAGATTCAGGTTGCGCTTGCTAACGCAATCTTCCAGGGCGACGGAAGCAACAAAGCCACAGGTATTCTCCATGCAGGACAGGTTACTAACACCGGCACATGGACAGCTGCAGGCATGACATATGCAGATCTTTTGAGCATCTTGGCGGCACTGCCCACACAGTATGCGCCTAACGCTCAGTTTGCCATGACAAGAGCGGTTTTCTTCGGCTCAGTTCTTGGTATAAAAACAGATAGCGGCGATAAAGTTGTGGTTGCTGACCCTCAGGCTCCTGCCAAGTTCAATATTTTCGGCTACCCTGTCATTATTGATGACAACTGCAAAGCGGACACAATTATTTTTGGCGACTTCAAAGAGTACAAGCTCAATTTTGCCAAAGCAATCGAAGTAGCAGCTGACACTTCTGTCGGCTTCCGTTCCGGTTCTACAGTATATAGAGCCATGTGCTTTGCTGACGGTAAGATAGCCGATAAGAAGGCATTTACAGTTTTTACAAAGGGGGAATAACACCCCCTCTTGAGAAAACAGCTGCTATTCAAGAGGGGATGAAGTCCACCCGCAGTAAATCAAAGAGGAAGGTGCCATCAAATGCTCCTTGATAAAGCCAGACTCGCTGTACGAGTAAAAACGAGGGAATTCGACGAAGAATTACAAGATCTCATTGATTTTGCTCTTAGAGACCTCAATGTAGTCGGAATAATCACAGAAATTAGCGATGACCCTCTTATAACAAGAGCGGTCATGATTTACTGTAAGGCTAACTTCGGCAAAGAACATCCATCCGATTACGACAGCCTCATGGCTTCCTACAAAGAGCTAAAAGGGCAGCTTCAGAGCACATCAGGCTACACAGATTGGGAGTGATGCTGTGGACAGATCGAAAATACTTACCTTGATAGGGGTAACTTATACAGCTGACAGTATAGGGCAGCAGATACCCGAAGAGACGCCAAGAGAAGTTTACTGCGGCGTCTCTTCTGTTTCCGCCTCTGAATGGTTCGAGGCAGGCAGAGCAGGTCTTAAACCCGAATACCGTGTAACAATGTTTGCTCCTGATTATCAAGGCGAACAAATTGCAGAGCTCGACGGCGTAAGGTATGGCATATACCGCACTTATCTCGGCGGAAACGAAACCATAGAGTTATATCTCGAAAGAAAGGCGGGTGTGTGAATGGTTTCCGATTCAGTTGACAATCTCACCGAAGCGGTAATGCAGGCTCTTTCAGAGTACAGCGAAGAAGTTCTCGAAGCCACCAAAAAAGAGGTGCGTAATGTTGCTAAACAGACTGTGGCAGAGCTGCGTGACAGCTCTCCGAAAAAGACGGGCGAATACGCTAAAGGCTGGAAAAGCAAAGTTCAGCACGAGAGCCGCAATGATATAAGAATCACTGTATATAATGCCAAAAAACCGCAGCTCACGCATCTTCTCGAGAACGGATATGCACTTCGCAATGGTGGAAGATTCACAGGAATCCCTCATCTAAGAATCGCCGAGCAAAACGCAATTCAAAAACTCGGAGGAAGGCTTAAGGTGGTGCTTAACAAATGACATTGGAAGACCTTAAAAACACTCTGGCAGCGACCGGTTACCCTGTAACTTACAGAGAATGGCCAGAAACGAAAGTTCCTCCTATGCCGTATATATGCTACCTGTCTCTTAATTCCAATAACTTCTCAGCGGATGCAGGAGTGTATATTACAATTAATCAGGTACAGGTAGAACTGTACACGAAAGATAAAAACATTGAAGCTGAAGACAAGGTGGAAAAAGCCTTGTCTTATTTTCATTGGGAAAAAACCGAAAACCACATTGATAGTGAGAAATGCTATCAAATCGCATACGAAATAGAGGTGTAAATATGCCTGGAGAAAAAAACAAATATCATTATGACCTGACAAACGTGTATCTTGCTGTGCTCACAACAGATGACCCTGACACTGGGACAGCTTATGAAACTCCGGAGCGTGTACCCGGAGCCGTCAGCATGGACTTATCTCCTGTTGGCGATGTATTTAAGCTGAGAGCCGATGCCAGTGACTATATTGTCACAGAACTCAATAACGGATACGAAGGAACTATAACATTTGTGCAGTTACCGGATACCTTTAGAGAAAAATATCTCGGCGACAAGCTTTCGACCAACGATAAGGTTCTCACCGAAAACAACCAAAACAACGGCAAGCGATTCGCTCTCTTGTTTGAGTTCCTTGGCGATGTGAAGCATATTCGTCATGTATTGTACAACTGCGTAGCTGCCCGTCCTAACATCAAAGGTGAAAACAAGGATAATCAGAAAGAACCGGATACAGAAGATCTCAGCATCACAGCTTCTCCGCTTATTAACGGCAATGTCAAATCAAAAACAACCGAAGAAACCCCAGACGAAGTCTATACTAATTGGTTCAAGCAGGTATGGACTAAGGATACAACACAGGGAGGCTAATATGGAGAAAATTCTTACAATTGACGGCAAAAAAGTGGGGTTCAGGGCTACGGCTCTGACTCCTCGTTTATATCGTCACAAAGTCGGCCGAGACATTATCAGAGATCTCAATCAGCTGCGTAAATCCTATAACAAAGCTACAAAGCTCAGTGAGAACGCAACCAAAGAAGAACGTCAGGATGCACAGCTGTCTATTCTTGACCTTGAGATATTTGAGAACGTCGCCCACATCATGGCACGTCAGTATGATCCGTCTATACCTGACACTCCTGAGGAATGGCTTGAAGATTTTAAGCTTTTCTCTATCTATGAAATCCTTCCGCAAATCCTTGAACTGTGGGGCTTGAACCAAAAAACCACTTCAAAGCCTAAAAAAAAATAAAACCTACGGTTCGTGAGGAAACAGGAGCGACTTTCATGCTTCG
Organism: uncultured Oscillospiraceae bacterium; assembly: GCA_958366985.1. Taxonomy (GTDB): domain Bacteria; phylum Bacillota; class Clostridia; order Oscillospirales; family Acutalibacteraceae; genus UMGS263. The sequence continues at coordinate 38,141 of CATXDC010000013.1, read as the reverse complement.
CTGCGCTGAGCTTGGGTTATCGGCAGAGGAACTCGACAGTATGACCATGGGAATGATTTACGACATGCTGATCGAAAAAGGCAATGACAATGAGGAATATGCCGTCAGAGCCAGCCAGGAAGACTATGACAAATTCTAAGAAAGGAGGCGAGAAATACGGCCGACAGAATTAAAGGAATAACTATTCAAATCGGCGGTGACACTACCGGATTAAGTAAAGCTCTTGCAGGCACCAACAAGGAAATCCGCAGCACTCAGGCACAGCTCAAAGACGTCGAACGCCTTCTTAAGCTTGATCCTACCAATACCGAGCTTCTCGCACAGCGTCAGAGGCTTCTTGCTCAGTCAGTGAGTGAAACCAAAACAAAGCTTGATACGCTTAAAGAAGCAGAAAAACAGGTACAGAAACAGTTTGAAGAGGGTAAAGTTTCTCAGCAGCAGTATGACGCATTGCAAAGGGAAATAGTGTCTACAGAACAGGAGCTGCAAAAGCTGGAAGATGCTGCCGATAAAAGCAATGCTGCAATTGCCAAAATCAGCGCAACGGCTGATAAAGTCAGTGAAGGAGCTCAAAAGATAGCCGACAAAACAAAAGCGTTATCTGCTGCGGCAGGAGGAGCAGCTGCAGGCCTTGGAGCTATGGCAGTTAAGGCAGGAGCGGCAGCAGACGATATCAATACATTGGCCAAGCAGTCGGGTTTCGGAACAGACGAAATTCAGAAATGGCAATATGCATCTGACAGAATCGACGTATCAGTAGAAGACATCGTAGGTGCAGCCAAGAAAATGAAGAAAAATATGGTATCGACTTCCAAAGATGTAACGGCTGCATGGAATAAGCTTGGAGTATCAGTTGTAGATTCCAATGGGCAGATAAGGGATGCAAACGACGTGTTCTATGAATCAATAGAAGCGTTATCCAAAATTCCAAATGAAACCGAGCGGGATATATTAGCAATGCAATTATTCGGTAAAAGCGCCGACAGTCTCGCCGGAATCATAGATGACGGCGGTGCCGCACTTAAGGAAATGGGAGCAGAAGCTGAGAAAAGCGGATTGATTCTATCGCAGGACGCTCTTGACGGTGCCAACGCTTTTAACGACGGTATTGACACACTCAAAGCGAAAGCTCAGCAAGCTTTCATGTCTTCAGGCGCTGCCTTGGCAGAAAATCTATTGCCGTATATGGAGAAACTGGTTGAAAAAATATCAGATGTTTTATCGTGGCTTGCAAACCTTGACGGAAGCACTCTCGCCATAATAGGTACCGTATTGCTTGTTATCGCCTCAATAAGCCCTTTGATGTCACTTATATCCAATATCACTTTGGCGGTCAAAGGAGTCAGTGCAGCTATATCATTTTTATCTGCTAATCCGATAGTGCTTCTTATAGGCGCTATTGTTGCCCTTGTCGCTTTAATTGCCGTTAAAGGAGATGAGATACAAGCCATTCTGCAAAAGGTTGATGATTTTCTGCAAAACATCTTTTTGACCGACTGGACAAAAATACTCGGTCCCGGTCTCGGCGACGTACTTAATGCTTTTTTTGCTAATTTCAAAAATATATGGGATTCCATAAAACAGATATTCGATGGAATTATCGACTTTATACGTGGTGTTTTTACCGGAGATTGGGAAAGGGTATGGCAAGGAGTTTTGGAAATTTTCGGCGGAATTTTTTCAGGGCTGGAAGCTATGCTCAAAGCTCCGCTTAACGGAGTAATAGGACTCGTCAACGGCGTGATTAGTGGAATAAACTATCTTATCGAGAAAGTGAATGGCATTAATCTCCCTCTGATCGGGGACGTCAATATCTCCACTATTCCCAAAATACCGTACCTCGCCAAAGGCGGAATACTGTCACAAGGAAGCGCAATAGTAGGTGAAGCGGGGCCCGAACTCCTTACTGTTAGCGGAAGCAGAGCTATTGTGCAGCCGTTAACAGGTAATTCAGGCGTATCGGCAGTATCTTCAGAAAGCATAAATCTTCTTAACGAGATCACGGTTCAGATAGGTAACGAACAGTTCAAAGCTTATGTTGTAAATACTGCTAAGCAGGGGCTTTCGTCGTCGCAGTTTGCCATGGCAAGAGCAAAGGGGCGTGCGTAATGTATTCAATTCAGTTTAACGGTAGAAAGGAGCGGGACTATAACCTGCTTGTTAAGGAGCGTCCCGCAATTCCCGCCCCTGTAATTGATTCAACGGTATACACAGTTCCAGGCAGAGACGGCGAACTGTACGAATATCCCGGAACAGTATCAGATATTACTATCTCCGTAATATTCGGCTATGTCTGCAAACCTGAAGAATGGCAAGAAACATTTCGCAGCGCCCGACGCTGGCTTCTCAGCCGTAACGACATGAAGCTTTATTTTGATGACAGCAAAGGTTTTTATTACAGAGTCAAAAAAGTAAATCTCAGCGAGTCCGCAAGAGAATATAAAGCCTTCGGAGAATTTACGGCAGAGTTTATCTGTGAGGGTTATCAGTATGATGACAACGGCTTGCGTGCAGTGCCTCCGGAAGAAGCTAAATACAATCCCTTCGACTTGTGCCGCCCGGATTATATTATCACCGGAAACGGAGACTGTACGCTTACAGTCAACGGCAAAGCCCTTAAAGCTTTTGTTACCGAAAACCTTACGATCAATACAGACTTAATGCTGTCATACCGCATTGACGGAACCATGCAGAATACGGCAATAATCGGAGATTACGAAGACCTATATCTCAATCCCGGAGATAATACTATAGGCATTACTAACGGATTCAGTCTCAAGGTAGTGCCTCATTGGAGGTGTATATGATGATTCAAATCTACAATCCCACTAATACCAACTATACCCGCAACGGTGATATGACTTTGATGCCAACATCCGCAGAAGTTCATGTAATTCTCAACGGATCCTGGGAAGCAACGCTCGAACATCCCATAGATGCAGACGGGCGCTGGAAGTATATAACCGAGGATGCAGTAGTTAAAATGCCGTCATTTAACGGCGAACAGCTTTTCAGAATCAAACAGACAGAGAAAAAGGACAGCGGTGTATCTGCTGTCCTTGAGCCTATATTCTACGATTCTATGGATGACTGTTTCTTAACCGACGTCAGACCAACCAACAAGAACGGACAAGAAGCCCTTGCCCTCATGACGGCGCCAAACGCCAAGTATTCAGGCAGTTCTAACATCAAGAAAGCTTCTACCGCTTACTACGAATACAAAAACCTTATGGAAGCTATCAACGGCGATGATGACAACAGTTTCATTAATCGTTGGGGCGGCGAGATCATTTTTGATAACTACAGCGTCATAATCAATGACCGTGCAGGCGGTGATTACGGTGTTGAACTGCGCTATGGCAAGAACATACCGCAGGACGGATTAACAGAGACGGTTGACACAAGAGAGGTTGTCACAAGGATATATCCTAAGGCGTATAACGGGCACAAGCTCTCAGGCAACGGATATGTGGACAGCTCGCTTGTAAACAGTTACCCAACAGTCAGAACGGCCACAATGTCCTTTGAAGACGTAAAGCTTGCTGAAGATGCCTCTGAGGATGACGCTGAAAACGGCGTTATTATCTGCGCCGACCAAGAAGCACTCGATAAAGCTCTTACAGATAAGTGCAAAGAGCAGTTTGAGTTAGGGCTCGATAAACCTAAAATCAGCATTTCTACCGACATGGTTCTGCTTTCTGATACAGAAGATTACAAGGACTACAAGGTACTTGAAACCGTGTCCCTCGGTGACACAATCCATTGCAGACATAACCGCTTAGGAATTGTTACAGATGCACGAGTAATTGAGCTTACATATGACTCTCTCAGCAAGAAAGTAACCGATGTAGTTCTTGGAGACTTCCAGCGTGATTATTTCAGTGACGTATCAAGCGCAGTCAACCGCATAGACGGTGCAATTCGTTCTGACGGTACTGTAATGGCTGATAAGATAGCTGGCTTCATCAATGGAGCAGTAACCCGTTTAGGTGCTCAGTACAACGCTGCAAAGAAACAGGATGTATTGGCTATCCTCTTTGAGAATCTCGATGAAACCAGCCCTATGTTTGGTGCTCTTGCAATTGGCACTCAGGGAATACTCATATCCCGTCAGCGTACCCCGGACAACAGAGGCTGGGAGTGGACTCTTGCAATCGATTACAATGGTATCATCGCCGATACCATTGTGGCAGGGGTTCTCAGTGACAGACTGGGCAAAAACTACTGGGATCTTGATAAAAATGAATTAGTTATAACTAAAGCTTTGCTTAACATATTGGCAGAGAGCGATGAACAATCAGTCATTAAACTCAGATACCTCCCAGATGCTGTCGAAGGTTATGAGAATTCCACGGAAATTAAGGCGGCTCAAATAATTTTGGATGGCTCAACCCAAGATTTAGGTGATACCAATAAATATGAAGCCACATTTCAAAATAGCGGCTTTTCGCTCATTATTAGAACCAGTCCTACATCGTATAAACCGTTTCTGTCATGCCTATCTCACAATCAAACCGTCTCAATAAACGGAGACCTTAAAATAGACGGAGATAACGTATACAACGGTACATTTCTCACAGAGAATAATGCAAGAGTGTATGTTGAAGGCGGAATAATCAGAAGAGTTGAATAGGAGGTGAGCCATGAACGCAATCACAAGAGATATCTATATAACCCGTCAGGTACTGCCCAATCCCATTGAATATGTACAAGGAACCAACGCTCTTCCTATTGTATTAATATTCGCTGATTACACTATACCTGAAGGTAGTGAGGCAAAAGTATATGTCGAAAAGCCTTCCGGATATTGTCAATACGATATTGCCGCAGCGGCAGACAACGCTGTATTAATTGATGTTAAAGACACTATGTTCGATGAGGTCGGCACATCAAACATTCAAATCAAGCTCACTAAGGATGACAAAACCCTTATCACGTTCGATTATCCTGTCAAGGTAAGCAAGAACAGAGTTGCAGGTAACGTTCCTCAGAGTGGTAACAACAGCGACTTGATAGATGACCTTCTTGAAAGAGGAGGACAAGCAACAGAAGCCGCCGAAGCCGCCGCCGACAGAGCTAATGCCGCAGCTGATAGAGTAGACGGAACTGATGTAGGCTCTCTCACCTTGGAGCTCGATGGCCACACCGGCAGCCAGGTTAATACAAGTGTCGGCGTGCACGGTTTAAGGTTTAGTGGAGGAAAGTTTGAATACAATTCTTCACAAGAAGGGCAGCCAGCCAACTGGAAGAGCGCTATAACAAAAGAGCAGCTTCTCGATATGATATATCCGGTTGGATCTTTATACCTCACCACATCAACAGCGCCGCCCGGGGGATTATTCGGCGGTAGTTGGCAGTTGTGGGGTAAGGGGCGCACAATTGTAGGTGTTGATTCGTTTGATGCCGACTTTTCCGCAGCGGAAAAAACAGGAGGAGAAAAAACACACAAACTTACAATCGACGAAATGCCATCACATAACCATGATTTGAGTGTGCGAAACAGCGGTCTTGATGGCTCTTCAGAAACATACAACCCGCCGTTTGTATATAAAAAGCAGTATACAGTTACAGCTTACTCGAACAAAACGGGAGGAGATGAGCCGCATAACAATATGCCGCCGTATATAACTTGCTACATTTGGAAGAGAACTGCTTAATTTAATTTTTAGGAGGAAAAAAGCAAATGGAAACTTTAATTCAGTACTTAGTTAAATTCATTCTTGAGAATTATTTAATTCTCGTTCCTGCGCTTCTTATCATTGGATTAATTATGAAGAAGTCCGCAAAAGTCAAGGATACAAGCATACCTTGGATGCTTTGCCTTATCGGTATATTTTTTGCCTTGCTCATCACCATTGCAACGGCGAATTTTTCAAACTGGCAGCTTGCTGTTGGAGAGATCACCAAAGGAATTCTTCAGGGCATTCTCGTTACCGGTTTTGCAGTTCTTATTAGTCAGCTCATTATTCAGAAACGCAAAGCAAATGAAGCTAAAGCAGCGCTTTCCGAAAACAAAGAGGAGGAAAAAGCGAATGTTTAAAATCATGATAAATCCGGAGCACGGCGGCAGTGACGGCGGCGCTTCTTACGGCGGACTTATTGAGAAAAATCTTAATCTCAAAGTGTCAAAGTATTGCCGTGATTATCTTAAAGACTATGAATGTGAACCTTTCCTTTCGAGAGAAGATGATAAATATCTGCTCATTGCCGACCGAATTAATCTCCTTAAAAAGAATGGAGCAAATGCAGTTGTGACCGTTGCACACAATGCAGGTGGCGGCGACGGATGCGAGATTTTCTATTGGCAAGGCGATGTGAAATCAAAGACTTTTGCCGCTGTTCTCGAAAAGTATTATAAAGCAATCGGTCAGAACAGCAGGGGAATAAAAGCTGACAGCTTATCATCTCATAATTTTGGAATGCTCCGTGAACCTTCAGGTCTTGGCGTTGTTGCTGTACTTTCCGAATTTGCCTTCCTTGATAATGCGTCGGATCGTCTCATTGTTGACAGTGAAGCAGAGCTCAAAAAAGAGGGCGAAGCAATCGCAAAGGCGGTTGTTGAATATTTCAGATTAAAGAAAAAGGAATCTTCTGATCCTGAACCCGAAAGTAAAAATCTTTACCGTGTCGGGACAGGCTGGAATAATGGAAAATGCATGGATCAGAAAGGTGCCTACGAGATTTTACAGGGAGCAATAACCCATTGCAAGCAGCTGGGAGGCAGCTACAAGGTCTTTGACTGGAACGGAAAAGAGGTTTATCCCTCTGAGCAGGAACCAACACCCGAACCCACAAAACCCTTTGCAGGAATGGCTGTAAAGCTTACAGGTGCAAAGCTTTATGGATCGGCTTCAGCAAAAAATCCGGCAAACACCGTAACGGGTACATATTATCTGTATGACGGAATGAATATCGGCGGAAGATATCGTATTACCACCTCAAAAGACAGATGCGGCAAAACTCCCACAGGAGAAAACGTCACAGGATACATTGATGCTTCCTTAGTCGGTGAGGGGGACAGCGGTTCATCCGGTACAGCACCTGAACCCTCAAAACCCTATAAAGGCATGGCGGTGAAGCTCATCAGTGCAAAGCTTTACGGTTCAGCGTCAGCTGCCACACCTGCCAATACCATTACAGGCACTTATTACCTTTATGACGGTGAAAACATCGATGGAAGATACCGTATCACAACCTCAAAGGACAGATGCGGCAAAACACCCATAGGTGAAAATGTAACAGGATTTGTGAATGCAGCTGACGTGAGGTGACACTATGAAGGATTTACTCTGTGCTGCTGTGGGAGTTTTAGGAAGCGGTATCGCCTGGCTTTTCGGCGGCTGGGACGCATCCCTTACGACTCTTGTAATATTCATGTCCATTGACTATATTACAGGCCTGATTGTGGCAGGCGTATTTCACAAAAGCCCGAAAACCGAGGGCGGTGCTCTTGAAAGCAGAGCAGGATTTAAAGGGCTTTGCCGTAAAGGCGTAACTCTTCTTGTAGTGCTTGTAGCGTGCCGGCTCTCGGCACTTACACCGTCAACCTTTGTGAGGGATGCAGTAATAATTGGGTTCATTGCCAATGAGAGCATATCAATTATTGAGAATGCCGGACTTATGGGAATACCAATCCCCAAAAAGCTCATTGAGGGGATCGAAATGCTCAAAAACAAGAACGATTAAATGTCATTAAGCTGATATTGTAATCTTATCTGTTTTATGATATAATCTAAATGTAATCAAAAACCATAGGTTTTGTGTGGGGAGCGTCACTGACGCTCCTTTAGTTTTTAGTGTAGCCCTACAGAGAACCACATAATAATACTCAGGTAATACACAAAACCGATAAAAAAGCCTTTACACAAAGAAAATAAATTCTCCAAGAGATAACAGAATACTTGTTATTTATGCAGCATCCGAAAGGGTGCTGCTTTTTTATTTGTATAACGAAAAGCGCATTCGATTATAATCGAATGCGCTTAGTGATAGAATTATATTAATTTTATGATAAAATGATTATAAGCTTATATTAATGATGTAATCCCTAAAAGCATCAGTCCAAATATTGTAGTTGCGAGTCCAACGGCTAATAAAATTCCTATGGGAATACCAAGAAAAGTAACCACCCAAAACACAATGGGATGGTAACTGAAATAAGTTCCCATTTTATCCTTAAATTCTATTCGTTTGTTTTTTAAAGGGAAGAAAGTATAGCTGTCAACAAAATTGTTTTTAGTATAGTGATTTATGCCGTATAACTGTCTGGTCATTATTCCAAACACCTCTTCATCAATTCTTTTATGTTTCAGAGCATATCATAAATTGTGAAAAGATAGTGTTAGAGGATACAAATAACCGTTAATAAGGAATTAAGATTTACTTTCTTAATACAATCTTAATGCTATAAACGCCGTCTTTACATCATAAAAAGATTTGATATGGTATAATGAAAAAGAATAGAAAGATTGGGTGATGCGACATTGGAGAATATGGAAGCTGTTTATAAAGTACAGCCAAGCAATCAAAAACAGGGAAGCCTGAAAATTTTCTTTGGCTATGCAGCAGGTGTCGGTAAAACTTACGCTATGCTTGAAGCTGCACATCAAGCTAAAAAACAGGGAATCGATATTGTAGTTGGATATATTGAACGGCATACCAGACCTGATACTCTTGCACTGCTTGAAGGATTAGAGCAGCTTCCCAATAAAGAAGTTGATTATAAAGGAATTTTACTCAAAGAATTTGATTTAGATGCTGCCCTCAAGCGTCAGCCGCAAATAGTACTTGTGGACGAATTGGCACACAGCAATGTGGCAGGATGTCGTCATGCCAAACGTTATCAGGATGTGGAAGAGCTCCTGCGGGCGGGTATTGATGTTTACACAACTGTTAATGTTCAGCATCTGGAATCACTTAATGATTTGGTAGCATCTATTACGCAGGTTGCTGTCAGCGAACGCATTCCTGATTATGTATTTGATTCTGCAGATCAAGTTGAACTGGTTGACATTGAACCAGACGATTTAATTGCACGGTTGCAATCGGGAAAAGTATATCGCAAAAATCAAGCTTCTCGTGCGCTTAATCATTTTTTCACAAAAGATAACTTGGCAGCACTTCGTGAAATTGCCTTACGTCGTACTGCGGATAGGTTAAGCCGAAATGCTCAAAAAAGCGGAAATGAAACAGTAGCCAAAGCAGGAGAACATATTATGATTTGTCTTTCAAGTTCTCCTTCTAATGCTAAGGTTATTCGAACTGCTGCCCGTATGGCGGAGGCTTTTCACAGTGGATTTACGGCTTTATTTGTTGAAACCCCTGAAACAAGAGAACTTAAGGGAGAAGGGTTAAAGCGGTTAAGGGATAATCTTCGCCTGGCAGAACAGTTAGGTGCTCAAATTGCAACAGTTTATGGAGATGACCCAGCTGTACAAATTGCCGAATATGCCAAGGTTAGTGGTATTACTAAAATTGTTTTAGGAAGAACAAATCACAAATCTACATTATTTTTGCGAAGTAAGACATTAGCTGATAAACTGACGAAATTAGCCGGGGATATTGATATTTATATTATTCCGGATACTCAGCCACTGTACAAGAAAAAATATAGCTTACTTCGAAAAGAGGAGCAAAAATTCAGATGGACTGATTTATTGAAGGCAGTGCTGATTACGATTTCTGCAACGGCAATAAGTTTCTTGTTTTATACTGCCGGACTTCGAGAGGCAAATATTATTACCGTATATATTTTAGGTGTATTGCTTACTGCAATTTGGACATATGGACATTTGTATGGAGCTCTTGCATCACTTCTCAGTGTTATCTCATTTAATTTCTTTTTCACAGTTCCCAGATTTACTTTGGAGGCTAATGATCCGGATTATCCGGTTACTTTCCTGATTATGATGGTGGCAAGTATTATTTCAAGTACTTTAGCTACACGAGTAAAAAAACAGGCACGGCAGTCTGCTCAAAAAGCCTATTATATGGAACTTTTGATGAATAGCAGCCAAAAAATGCAACAGGGACGTGATGAACATGAAATTATTGCGTTTGCAGCGGAACAGATAAGAGCACTTTTAGATCGTCCTATTTTGTATTCACTGGCGATAAAAGGAGAAGATCTTTCATTTCAGGTCTGCCCACAGTCAGAAACAAATAAATTAATCGGAGCAATGTCCCCGGAAGAAATAGGTGTTGCTGACTGGGTTGTAAAAAATAATAAACATGCAGGCGCAACCACTAACACGTTGTCTCATGCTCATAATTTATATTTATCCGTCAGAGGAAATCAGGAAGTTATGGGTGTGATTGGTATCCCGTCAAAATATTATCCGCCGCTTGATGTTTTTGAAAAAAATTTGCTGATTTCTCTTCTAAATGAATGTGGATTGATTTTGGAACGCCGCAGACTGCGAGCCGAAAAGCAAGCAATTGAAATGGAAACTCAGAGAGAGCGTCTTCGTTCCAATTTGCTGCGTGCAATTTCGCATGATCTTCGAACACCGCTTACCAGTATCAGCGGAAATGCCGGAGTTTTGATGGAAAAAAGTATTTCGTTAGATGAAGGCAAAAAGCAGGAGATATATAGTTCGATTTATGACGATTCCATGTGGCTTGTAAACCTTACAGAGAATCTTTTATCCATTACAAGAATTGAAAACGGAACTATGCATCTTCAAATGAATGCAGAACTAATTGATGATGTTTTCAGAGAGGCAATTTCCCATGTGGATCGAAAAGTATCAGAACATGAGATATCAGTAGAACTTGACGATGATCTTTTAATGGCGAAAATGGATGTACGACTGATTGTTCAGGTAATAATAAATATTTTGAATAATGCCATAAAGTATACTCCGGAAGGTTCCCACATTTTGCTTTCAGCCAAAAAACAGGATAATAATATGGTATGTATTCAGATAGTCGATGACGGCCCCGGTATTTCTGATGAATCTAAAAAGCATCTGTTTGATATGTTCTATACAGCAGGTATCGGAAAGGCGGACAGCAGAAGGGGACTTGGTCTTGGTCTTAGCTTGTGCAAATCTATTGTAGAGGCTCACGGCGGAACAATATCCGTCAGTGACAATGTTCCCCACGGTTCAGTATTTTCCTTTACATTACCTTTAGAGGAAGTGAATTTAAACAATGTATAAACCTAAAATTCTTGTGGTAGAAGACGACGTTGCTATCACAAACTTAATAAGGACTACTCTCGACACTCAGAACTATCAGTATCATACAGCGAAAAATGGAGCCGGTGCCCTGCTGGACGCAGTTTCCTATAACGCCGATGTAATCATTCTTGATTTAGGTCTTCCTGATATGGACGGAGTTGACATTATCCGAAAAATCCGTGGATGGAGTAATGTGCCTATTATTGTAGTAAGCGCAAGAAGTGAGGATCAGGATAAGGTAGAAGCCTTAGATGCCGGAGCGGATGATTATCTTACAAAACCGTTCAGTATTGATGAGCTGCTGGCTCGTTTGCGTGTTGCACTGCGCCGCAGTCATGCGGAAGAGAATCTGGCTCAAACCCAGTCGAGCGTTTATAAAAACGGCGACCTTACAATCGACTACGCCGCCGGCTGTGCATATATGAAAGACGAAGAAGTGCATCTGACTCCAATAGAGTATAAGCTTTTGTGTGTGCTTGCAAAAAATACAGGAAAGGTTCTTACTCATAACTATATATTGAAAGAAGTTTGGGGCAGTGCCTTGGCCTCTGATACTCCGTCGCTGAGGGTATTTATGGCTACTTTACGTAAAAAGATTGAAGAAAATCCATCGGACCCTAAATATATTCAAACTCATATCGGCGTAGGATACCGTATGATAAGGCAATAACGACAAAAATAACGCTGTTTGTTTATTAGTAACAGACGGCGTTATTTTTTTGTGTGTAAAAATAATCTTAACGCAATCTTTATATCCATAAAAAAACGCTAACGCAAATTTCACAGCAAAGCTGTTACAATGTCATGTGTAAAACCGAAGAGGAGGATATTGTTATGATGGATTTTCTAATGATAGCAATTTTGGCAGGTTGTCTAGGTCTTATATTCCTGCTGATTGATTGGTGTCATAAGCAGGTGGATAAGCATGAGTAAGGAGGAGAGCACATGGTTGTTCTTGGAGTGATTGTTGCGTTAATGGGTGGTTATTTAGTTTATGCTTTGGTACACCCTGAAAAATTTTAAAACCGCCAGGAGGAATTATAATGTTACAGATTATATGTACCATTATCATTTATTTGATAATGGTGATTCCGGTGGGCATTTATGTTTATCATATAGCAGCCGGAAAACGTACACTTGGAGATCCCGTATTTAATAGAATAGATGGTGCCATATATAAAATCGGTGGAGTTAATTCGCAAAAAGGAATGAACTGGAAACAGTACGCCTTGGCTTTAATAGGTACAAACGGCGTGATGATTCTGATTGGATACATAATTCTCCGAATTCAGAGTATCCCGTTATTCAATCCCAACTCAATTGAAGGTATGGAACCGTCACTTTCGTTTAATACAATTATCAGCTTTATGACAAATACAAACCTTCAGCATTATTCCGGTGAATCAGGTCTTTCATATCTCTCACAGATGCTTGTAATTATATTTATGATGTTTGTCTCAGCGGCCAGCGGTTATGCTGCTTGTATTGCTTTTATCAGAGGCCTTGCCGGAAAAACCAAGGATAATGTCGGAAACTTCTTCTCGGACCTTGTTCGTATTATCACAAGAGTTCTGCTCCCGTTTTCTATTGTTGGCGGATTGCTGCTGGTTTGGCAGGGCGTTCCCCAGAACTTCTCGGGAAATGTTGTAGTTGATACTATTGAAGGTGCGAAACAGGTTATTACTATGGGACCGATTGCTGCACTTGAAATAATTAAGCACTTAGGTACAAACGGCGGTGGTTTTGGAGGAGCTAACTCATCTACTCCGTTTGAAAACCCCACAATTTTAACTAACCTTATAGAGCTTTATTCTATGATGCTTCTGCCGGGAGCCTGCGTAATTACATTCGGTAAAATGGTTCGTGACAGAAAGCGTGATATAGTGACCTCAAAGGACAACGCAGCAGCTGCTGAAGCACGTGACTTAAGAGGAAATACTCATAAAAGTGCAACAGTTTGGATGTATGGCCGTGAAGGACGCAGCATCTTTGCAGCTATGGGAATCCTCTTTGTTATAGGTCTCAGCGTATGCTTCTGGGCTGAAAGTCAGGGTAACCCAGCCCTTGCAGATGTTGGCCTCAGTCAGTCCATGGGAAGTATGGAAGGTAAGGAAGTACGCTTTGGTGTTGCACAGTCGGCACTGTTTACAACGACTACAACTTCTTTCACAACAGGTACTGTTAACAATATGCATGATACCCTCACACCTCTCGGTGGTATGATTCCGTTGCTTCACATGATGCTTAACGTTGTGTTCGGTGGTAAGGGCGTAGGGCTCATGAACATGATTATGTATGCAATTCTTACAGTGTTCATCTGCGGACTTATGATCGGACGTACACCTGAATACCTCGGCAAGAAGATTGAAGGACGTGAGATGAAACTTACAGCGCTTTGCATCATTATTCATCCACTTCTTATCCTTGCTTTTACTGCTTTGGCGGTTGGTACACAGGCAGGTCTTGAGGGTATTACAAACCCGGGATTCCACGGACTTTCACAGGTTCTTTATGAATATGCTTCTTCAGCGGCAAACAATGGTTCAGGTTTTGAAGGCCTTGCCGATAATACAATGTTTTGGAACATAACAACGGGTTTGGCAATGTTCTTTGGACGTTATCTCTCAATTGTAATTCAGCTTGCAATCGCAGGTTCTCTTATGAAGAAGCGTTTTGTAAATGAATCAGTTGGAACTCTTCACACAGATACAATGAGTTTTGCCGTAATCCTTGTATTTATTGTTTACATCTTTGCAGCACTTACATTTTTCCCTGTGCTTGCACTTGGTCCAATTGCAGAGCATCTCACTCTTTGGTCATAAGGAGGATCTAAATTATGAGCAAAAAAAATCAAAAGCTGATTACTCCGGAAATATTCCGTCAGGCTGTTATTGGCTCCTTTGTAAAATTGAATCCTGCTTATATGATGAAAAACCCAGTTATGTTTGTTGTTGAGATAGGTTTCTTCATCACACTGGTACTTTCAATTTTCCCGGGACTTTTCGGGGATTTCAGCAACGGATCAAATCTCCGTGCTTACAATATAATCGTTTGCGTTGTTCTTTTCATTACTGTTCTTTTTGCAAACTTTGCAGAGTCTGTTGCAGAGGGCAGAGGTAAGGCACAGGCTGCAAGTCTTAAAAAGACACAGAAAGACACAAAGGCTCGTCTTCTTCTTGAAGACGGAACAGAAAAAATTGTACTTTCAAGTGAGCTTAAAAAAGGCGATATCGTTATGGTATCAGCCGGTGAAATAATCCCCGGAGACGGTGAGGTTATTGAGGGTATTGCTTCAGTTGATGAATCTGCAATTACTGGTGAATCAGCCCCAGTTGTACGTGAATCCGGAGGAGACTTTTGTTCGGTAACAGGCGGTACAACAGTAGTGTCTGACTGGCTTAAAATTCAGATTACTTCTGACCCCGGCAACAGCTTCCTTGACCGTATGATTGCTCTCGTTGAAGGCGCTTCACGTAAAAAGACTCCAAACGAGATTGCACTTAACACACTTCTTGTTTCACTTACAATAATTTTCCTTATTGTTATTGTTACACTTTATCCTATCGGAATTTATTCAGGCGTTCAGCTTCAGACATCAACTCTTATAGCTTTGGCTGTCTGCCTTATACCTACTACAATCGGCGGTCTTCTTTCCGCCATTGGTATTGCAGGTATGGACCGTGTTACACGCTTTAATGTTATAGCAATGTCAGGTAAAGCGGTTGAGGCTTGCGGTGACGTTGATACAATGATTCTTGATAAGACAGGAACTATTACATATGGTAACCGTCTTGCAGCAGATTTCTTCCCTGTAGGCGGGGCCAGCCGCAGTGACCTTATCCGCTGTGCAGCGCTTACATGTCTTCATGACGAAACACCTGAAGGAAAATCAACTCTTGAACTTGCACACCGTTTAGGTGATGACAGTGAAGAGACTGCTGGTTCTAAGTTTATTGAGTTTACTGCTCAGACAAGAATGAGCGGCGTTGACCTTCCTGATGGCACAAAAATCCGTAAAGGTGCTGCAGAAGCCATTGAGCAGTATGTAAAAGCAATGGGCGGTTCAATTCCCTCAGATCTTCACGAACAAGTTGATAAGATTTCAAGCCTCGGCGGTACACCCCTTACAGTTTGTGAGAATAAAAATATCCTTGGTGTTATCTACCTTAAAGACACAGTAAAACCGGGCATGGTTGAACGTTTTGAGCGTCTTCGTGCAATCGGTATCAAAACAATTATGTGCACAGGTGATAATCCTCTTACAGCAGCTACAATTGCAAAAGAGGCAGGCGTTGACGGATTTATTGCAGAGTGCAAACCCGAAGATAAGATTGATGTTATCAAGAAAGAGCAGGCAGAAGGTAAGATTGTTGCTATGACAGGCGACGGTACAAACGATGCTCCGGCTCTTGCACAGGCAAACGTAGGTCTTGCAATGAACAGCGGTACAACTGCTGCAAAAGAGGCAGCCAATATGGTTGACCTTGATTCAGACCCCACAAAGATTCTTGAAGTTGTTGAAATCGGTAAGCAGCTCCTTATTACACGAGGAAGCCTTACAACGTTCTCAATTGCAAACGATATAGCAAAGTATTTCGCAATTATCCCTGCAATGTTCATGTCAGCAATTCCACAGCTTGGAGTTCTCAACATCATGAACCTTGCATCACCCAACAGTGCTATTCTTTCAGCACTTATCTTCAATGCTATTATCATTCCTTGCCTGATCCCTCTTGCTATGAAGGGTGTTAAATATCATCCCATGTCCTCAGGCAAAATGCTTGCAAGAAATATGTTGATTTATGGTTTGGGCGGCGTTATCACTCCATTCATAGGAATCAAGATTATCGACATGATTATAAGCCCGCTGCTTAAACTCATTGGTTTGGGTATTTAAGAAAGGATGCATGTTACTATGAAAAATTCTGCAAAGAAAATACTGCACGGCACACGTCAGGCAGTAATTGTAACTGTCATATTAATGCTGATTTGCGGATTGTTGTTCCCTTGCTTGCTTACAGGACTTTCATATTTGTTCTTCCCTGACCAGGCAAAGGGAAATCTGCTTACCGTCAATGGTAAAACTGTCGGTGCGGAATATATAGGTCAGGAATTTACAGAAGATTACTTTATGTGGGGACGTCCTTCTGCTTACCATTACAATGTCTATAAAGAGGGCGAAGATGGAAAACAGTATTATAGCGACGGTTCGGAATTTGGAGGACTTGCTTCCGGTTCAAATAACTACGCCCCTTCAAATCCTGCACTTGTAAGACGTGTAGAAACAGACATAACAAATTATGTTGCCAAGACTTTGGGTCTTGATATTAATGTACTTCCCGGCGATTCAGACCTTTTGTCTGCACAGATTTACTATGTAGCGGAAAAGTCCGGTATGGCAGCTGACGACCTTGAAAAGAAAGCTGTGGAAGTGCCTGAAGATCCTGATGAGGCACTTGCATATCTTGCTAAGATAGCCGGTCTGGATGACAAACAGGCTGAGAGCATAAAGGTGGGTGCTCCTTCACTTTATCAGATGCGTAAAGACGCTATTGCCGAAAAGGCTAAAGTTTCTCCTGAAAAAATAGAAGAAATGATTGATGCCATTCCTACTGATCTTATGACTGCGTCCGGTTCAGGTCTTGATCCTCATATCACACCTGAATCAGCTGAAATTCAGATTCCGAGAATTGTAAAAGCTTCCGGTCTTAGTGAGGAAAAAATCCGTGAAATAATTGACCACAATACAAAGGGTAAGCTGCTTGGTATTTTCGGAGAAAAGACTGTAAATGTGTTAAAGGTCAACATTGAAATTGCTCAGAATATGGGTCTTGTATAACTGAGAGGAGAGCGTTTGATATGATGGAGATGCATTCCTTCTTAAACGCTAAACAGAATGAAGTTTCATCTTCAAATGATGAAGAAAATTTGTCTGCAAAGGGTTTGTTTGAATTTTTGTATCAAATAAGTCAATGGCTGCAAACAGTTCCTTTGGTATATCGTAATGGATTTGCAGAAACCAACACAGTTTACATGTGGTTCGATGATGTCGCTTTTGCGGAAGAAGATTTCTGGCAGATGTTTGGAGAATATCTTATAATGTTTCGTACAAAGTGGAAAATAGATATCTTTGGCACTTCAGGTTCTTCACAAGAAACAGTATGGCTGACATTGAAGGAGGATAATGATGACATTTATGCTGTTCAAAAGACACTTTCAGGTCATCCGGTTGATACAATAGAATCGCTTTGTATGAGAATTCAGTGCACTTCCTTGCAACAGTCGGAAATTTTATTTGCATTGTTTACTGCAACAAATTGGAAAAATGGTACAACAGTTGTAGATTGGAAATACGGGTCATTTTTGTTGGAAGAAGATTTTGCAATACCAACGAAAAATAGCTGCTTTTGCTATGGCAGTGTGTTTGATGATGTGAAACATGAAGAGGTTTTACAGGCGCTTAACTTTCAACAAAAAATTGTACTTTGGACCGCATTCCTGAAAAATGGTTTTGACTATGAGGAGTTTGAATGGCTATACAATGCTATTGCCGAAAATGTAGTACCCAACAGAATTGAATGGGAACTTTCATTACATACGGCTATGCAAAATTTAGGATATATCATACAAGTTCTGCCAAATGACTTTGAACTGTATGATGGAAACGGCTGTAGACGTTATTTCAGTTTTAACAGTGCAAGCTATGCGGAGCGTACTTTTCTTAAAATTTTATTTCCATTAAATATGTGAGTGCAATACACTTATATATTCAATATTACTTTTTGATAAAAAACAAACGGAGGAGTTAAAACTCTTCCGTTTGTTTTTATACAATATTAAAGCCATTCTAGATTTTTCTATACTTATTTTAATACAAATAAAGTAACATGAAGGTACAGAAAGTGTAATAAAAATCAAAACATGATATAGCGATATACAGTTGATTGTTTTAAGTTTTTTTGATTTCTATGGATAATTTAATTTCGATTTTTCCAATTGCAACTTGTGACTTAAGTGTCACTTCCATGCCAGCAATATTCGTGACGGAACATTATAGTTATATATAAGTTTTTTGCTTCTGTTACTGCTCATATTGAAAAGCAAAAAGTAAACTTATATTCGATACAGAAAAACAGAAACCTGAAATAGCTGGTTGCCTTCATCATATAGAAATTTTACATCACCGTTATAATGTTCAACTGAACGCCGTACACTTTTAAGACCGTATCCATGCCACGAATCGCTTTTGGAAGTTATTATCTTTCCGTTTTTAATTTTTGGCGGAACAGAACAACTGTTCTGTTCTTTAATTATCAAATATAATACTTTCTTTTACATTATACACAAAGTAAAGATTTTATGTGTTGCAAATATGTTTTTATAAATATAATTTTTAAATATATAAATATTACTTTTGTAAAAGTTATTTACAAAGTTATTTTAAAATGATATAATTTGACAAAAAAGATTTTTATACAAAAAAATCAAATAAATTATATAAAATATGTTTAAAATTCTCAAATACGCTAATTCAAGATCTTATTAAGCGGTTCAAAATGGCTACATAGGAGGCAACTAATGGACCTAAAATTTCATATTGAATTCTTGGTTTCACTTTTCATAGTGATTTTTTCTAAGATAATGTACAAGATTATTTCTGTGGACAATATAACGGCGCAAGTAATTGTGGCAGTTTGCGTGTTTATATATTGTATAACAATTGTGGCGGATGGAATTTGCAGATACAGAAAAAACAAAAATTCCAAGCTGCATATTATAATGCCTATTATTTATAGCTTATGGGTGGTCACTATGTTTGGAATGGAATATTATATGCACTATATTCTTCCGCCACCTCATTTAGTTATCAATATGTAATAGAAGATTTATATTTTAAGATAAATAGTGATCCGTTTGCTGATTTCAAAATTAATATATTGAGTTATTTTGAAGGGTGAAATATCGATGAGATTAAACTGTTTGAAAATTATGTTTTTGTGTGTCGGCATAGTTATTATATTTTCAAGTTGCGGCGATACAAATAAAAATAATCCAGTTGAGGCGTATAGGGAACATAGTATCCTGGAATATAATGTGGTTGAAAAAAGAAGTTTTTGGTTCTACGATAATTTTATGGATAAAGATTATTTATCTGATATGACTGCTGAATTGGAATTTGCAAATGAAAGCGATGCAAAAGATTGTTTTAATAAAATTATAGATGATTATAAAGATTATCCACAGTACAATTTTGTTTTAGATGGAGAAAAGATTATTTATTTTCCGGCGATGCAATCACATTGGATAAATAGTTATAAGCGTGCTGATGTAATAAAAACTTTAGAGGATAATGGATATACCATCACTGTACAATAAAAGGAGAAACAATATGTTTACTGTTTTTAAAATTATAGCATTTATAATTTTTTTCATTATTGGCATTCAACCTGTTGATTCAGTAATTCAGGTTGGTTTGTTGTCCGCTTTATTAGGAGTAGTTCTGGTTGGTCAATGGCAAATTAGAGATATGCTTAAGAAACAATCTAAAGAATCTGCAAGTGAAAAGGACAATGAAAATAATCCTGACTAATTAACACGGTTATTACCAAATAAGTTAATTGGTATATCAGAACACGGGAACTCTGTATTTGACTTCGCTATTATTTTCATTGTAGAAAATAATGGTAATCTTTTCTATTATCAGGCGAATTTGCCTCTGAGTTCTACTACCTTACCTAAAATTTGAACCGGAAGCGATTCTATCTGCTCATTAGTATAAGTTCTCACATCGTAAGACGGGTTGCCGGGAACAAGATTGATTCCGCCGTCAAATTTCTGGATCTTTTTTATCGTGGCTTCTTCGCCGTTAACAAGTACTATTGCGGTATCTCCGCTGTCTACGTCGGATTGTTTACGTACTATTACGACATCACCTTCGCAAATTCTTGGTTCCATACTGTCGCCTTTAATTTGCAGGGCAAAAAATTCCCCTTGTTTTGCCATATCCTCGGAGATTTCTTCATAGTCGATAATAGTTTCCACAGCTTCTATCGGAAGTCCGGCACGGACAGTGCCGAGAACCGGAACTAAATATTTATTTTTATTTTCTGAATTTTCTTCTATCCCCAGCAGGTACATTGGTGTAGTGTGAAGAACTTCTGCCAATGGTTCCAAAATATCACTGGGGAATTTTTTTATATCTTTCTTTTCATATCTGTATATCGTAGCCGGTGATACCCCTAATCTCTCAGCTACCGCTTCTGCGGATAACCCTAGTTCTTTTCTTCTATTTTTAATTCTTTCGCAAATCTCCATTTTAATCATCTCCATGAACTGATTGTAACATCTGACTCGCAAAAATGCAATAAGATAGTGCGATTATTTACTGCGAGCAATTGACAACTCGCATAAATGCGAGTAAAATAATAAATGAAGAGGCGGAAAACGGAAATGGTTTAAGGGTTGACAAATTAATAAAACTGTGAAACTTTTAAGTATATTAAATAAGTTTTACTTTAATTAATCAGTCAGCCGGATTAACCCCATATTTATTTAAAAGATAGAGCGTCTTTTTGTCATGTAACTCGCATTTATGCGAGAAAGGTGTCACATAATAGTATCTTTAAAAAGAAACATTGAAATTTAAAATCGAGTTTGTTAAGTAATCAGATTTTAAAGATTCCGAAAATTATTTTTCAGTTTGCTTAGTGCAGTTTTAGTTAAGCTGAAATTTTAATGATAGGCAAATTGTTTTGACTGCAAAGCTGTTTAGGTGCAACACCATGGCAAAAGAAAGCTTTAACGGAAAAAGGAGCAAAAAATGATAAACATTGAAAATACGGATTCATATGTTTTACTTGAAAGCGAGAGCAACAGAAGGTTGCTTCTTCCTAAGCTTATGGAAATAGCGGGAGTTGAATCGGATGAAAATGTAAGAAGCATTAAATTCAAGTTCCCCAAAATTGTTGACGGAATAGATTTAACTGGAATGCAGATAAAGATAAATTTTATGAACAGCCGTCAGGAAAAAGGACAGTACATTGTAACAGATCTGACACCGTATTCATCTGATGAAAACTATGTGATTTTTTCATGGAATCTTTCAAGGCTTGTCACTCGTTACAGAGGTGTTACCAAGTTTATTGTCTGTGCCGTAAAAACAGATGAAGACGGTACCATTTTGACGGAATGGAATACCGCTTTGTCGCAAATGCAGGTTCTTGAAGGCTTGGAGGTTGAAGCGCCTGAAATATCTCCCGAAGAAAAGGACGTTATAGCCCAGCTTATATCTCTTTCTCAGAACAGCGCCGATAATGCTGAGCGATCAGCGCAGCAGGCAGCGGATTCGGCAAAGAAAGCCGAGGAACAGCTCGGCAAAATCGTAACACCTCATATCGGAGAAAACGGGAACTGGTATATAGGTGAAACCGATACGGGAAAACCTTCCACAGGAAAGCAGGGTGAACAAGGGGTTCCTGGAGCAAAAGGTGATAAGGGAGATCCCGGAGAACCAGGAAAGCAAGGGGAATCCGGTCAGCCGGGAGTGGATGGTAAAACACCGGTAAAAGGTGTTGACTACTGGACTCAGGAAGATAAAACAGAAATTGTAGAAAATGTTCTTTCGTCATTACCTAAGGCAGAGGAGGCGAAGTTTTGAGTACGCTTGCAATAAATAGTGAAACCTTAATAAATATTGCGGATGCAATCAGAGCAAAAACAGGCAAGAGTGAATCTATTACACCTATTGATATGCCTAAGGAAATAGGAAACCTTGCTATAGGAAGCGCAAGTGAGATAGCGGATACAATTATTAATAAAAGCATAACTCAATTTACAAGTTCCGCTTTAACCAAAATTGGTACATATGCTTTTTGTGATTGCAATAAGCTTACATCAGTTAATGCTCCGAATGTCGAATTTATAGATGGGGCGGCTTTTCGACACTGTGAGGCTTTGACAGAAGTTAATTTTCCTAATGTTACTGAGTTGATGGATGAAGCGTTTTCATATTGTACCGCTTTGGAAAAAGCTGATTTTTCAAATCTTGAAATAATTAGATCTAGTGCTTTTGCAAATTGTTCAACGCTGTGGCTATTGATATTGCGCAGTGAACATCCATGTGAACTTGTTGATAATTCTGTGTTCGAAAATACCCCTATTGAAAATAGTATTGGCGGTATTTTTGTTCCGTCAATTTTGGTTGAAGAATATAAAGCGCTTCCTAACTGGGAAACATATGCCGAAAAGATTTTTGCAATTGAAGATTATCCTGAAATTCAGACTATGAAATAAGATAAACCGGAGAAGTTGCTTTTTGCAGATACATTTAATTGCAGAAAAGTTTTGTAGTCCGATTTTTGGTTATAAGCGGTGGAAATGTTCGTTACAGATAAGCTCATAAAGTAATATCACAGCTAAAAAAGAGTGAGTGCAAAAATTGAGTGTTGTCAGAAAACGTGTCCATACGCACGATAAGGGATATTATCAAATGTATCTCTGATAATCTTTTTAATATTTTTAAGTAAACATCTCAATAACAGAAACAAAGTGTTAGAGCAGTATGCTGATATTAATTCAGTATACTGTTCTATTTTTATTTTAACTTTTTACTATGGTTATGTTTGATGCTTGTTTTATTAAAATTGTGGAAACCCTTATGAGCCTGTGATAAAATTATAAAAGTTATAAGATAAACGGAGGTTTCAACATGGACTGGCTCGACGAGGTAAATGCGAAAATAAAAAGAAAAAATCAGATACTGTTTTCTCAGGAAAGCACCATACTTCAGGAGCTTTCAATGCTTCTTGAATCTCAGAACCGAAGAACGGTAGTTCTTTGGGCACTTGACTTATCCGGTGATTGTGTAAAGGAGCTTTTGGAAAAATATCCCATGGATGACCGTCCTCTCAGGGCCCTTGAAGAAGCAAAGCGCTGGGCTGCAGGAGAGATAAAAATGCCGGAAGCAAAGAGAGCCATACTCAATTGTCACAGTATGGCAAAAGAGATGGAGTTGCCGGAAGATGAAGCCTTGTGTCATGCGGTTGGTCAGGCTTGCAGTACCGTCCATACAAAAAGACACGCAATGGGACTTCCCATTTATGAGCTTACTGCAATTGTGAGAAAGTACGGAATTGAAAACTGCCGTGAACCGGTGGAAAAGAGATGTACCCAGTATATAGATAAGCTTATTTACTGGCGTGATAACCTTAGCGAGTATAAAGGAACATGGGCTAAGTTCATGATGAAAGAGTAGAATTCAGCATTTTTTCTCTCCATAAGAGCAGAACGCTTTGATCAGGTTTGTTCAAAATGTCCATTTGAAAAAAATATTGCGTAATGATAAAATAATATTGTAGCAACGTGCAGTTTTCATGGCAGAACGTAGGTGATGTTGTGACAGCTGCATTTTTATTTTTGGATGGAAAATAAGGAGATGTTTTTGATGTATGCTGCCGGAGATATGGTAATGCACGCCGGAACAGGTGTTTGCAAAATTGATGAAATAAGAAAAGAAAATTTCGGCGGAAACGGCGGTGAAGAGTACTATGTGCTCAGACCTGTTTACGAAAACAAGTCCACAATATTTGTTCCTGTTGAAAAGGGAGACGGAAGAATCAGAAATCTACTTTCAGAAGAAGAGATATATACCGTGTTGGACTCTGTGCCTGAGTGCGATACAATTTGGGTAAATGATGACAATATAAGGAGGGAGAAATTTTCTAAAGTGCTCCATGCTGACAATCGAGCCAATGTAATAAAGCTTATCTCTGAACTGCATGAAAAACGTGTGGAGATTGGTAAAAAAGGAAAGCGACTTCATTTTGCTGATCAGCACGTACTTGAAGAGGCTGAAAAAATAGTAAATCAGGAAGTGGCATATGTTTTTCATCTTGATATTAAAGATGTTCCGACTTTTATAATGAATCGCTTAGGTATTAATGCTAAAAGTTAAAATATGAAAAAGAACCGCAGTTTAATTACTGCGGTTCTTTTGATAATGCATCAAAAAGTAAGTCAGTTTTTAATTATCATTTGCTTTCCTTTGCTTTGGAGATTACTACCCATCCTACAAGTGCAAGAAGTATGGCTCCTAAAATAACGCCTCCGATAATTACGCCGGTGTTGCTTTCCTTTTTCTTTACGCTTTTCACAACTGTGGTTTCACTGGTTTCTTTCTCTTGTTTATCGGCAGAGGATGTGTTTGATGTTGCTTCTTTATCAGAATCCTCATTGGGAGAATAATTGTAATCATAGTCTGCATTCTGATTAGATCCCGGATTCTTTAAAGCATATGGATATTCATAGACAATGGTGTCGTTTTCAGAGTGGGAGCTGGAGGTGGTTTCGGGTTTATTGGTTGGAGCTGATGTTTCAGTTTCCGGAACAAGTTTGCAGCTATTGTAATCAATATATATTCTTCCGGAAATAGTTGCCGATGTGTAAGGAAGTTTCATCATAACTCCCACAAGCTGACTGTTTCCGTTTACGGGAATCTTGTATCCGCTGGGATATGTAAAGCCATCGATTTTGACATTTTTAACTATTTCGGCTGTGGCTGTATCCCCAGAAACAGAACCGTCAGTATAATAATAAAGATTAAATCCTATTACTGAAGTTAAAGAAACCATGGTTAAATACTTTTTTCCGTTTTTAACTTCCAAAAGCGCTGTCTGACTTAAAAAGGAGCTTCCTTCAGATGATTCATCACTGTCGGCACGTCTCAGCTGAATTGAAACTTCATAAGTGCCGTCCTTAGTGGGAGCGGCAGCAAAGGCACACATTGCAGTGGAAACAAGTAGGGATGCAATTACAGCTAAAGATATAAAAAGCTTTTTCATAAAAAAATCCTCTCATATTATTCTCATGCGAAATAATACTTATTTGTCAAATTTCGCCAAAATAATATTATATCCTTAAGCCCTCTTTGTCAAGTTGTTTATGGAAATATTAGGGATTACAAACCTTGCAGGGCCTGTAATTTGACGGAACTTCTGAAGCGGCAAGGTAATTTTCGGGTTTTATTTTTTCTACATAACGGCAGTTGGGTCTGTGATATACCTTTGTATTTGTATTGAGAACAAACTTTTCTCCTGTGGGTGTAGGATGAGTTGCAGGTACAGTGCTCTTTTCTGTCGTAGTTGGAGTATATGAATCAGTATGCTGAATATTATTGCCGGATGAACCAGAACCACTGTTTTTTTCGGTTTCTGTTTCAGTATAAAACTTGGAAGTGTCACTTTCCGTTTGAGTTTCTGAAAGTGTGTTTTCAGTGTATATTTCATTGTTCTCTGTCTGCTCAGTTATGAAACTGTCGGTGGTATCTGAAATGCCGGATTCAGGCGCATAAGGAAAATTGACAAATATCACAAACATAAACCAGTACAGTGATACAGCGGTTAAAATAATTTTCAAAGCTTTGCTCCATTTTTTTCGCCGCCATAAAAGAAAGATTCCTAAAGGTGCAAAAAAGAACAGCATAATAAGAATAAACCAGTTTTTAGTGTAAAACGGAAAATTTGTTTCCGCTTTTTCGTTTATTGATTTGTTCTCTATGCTGTTTTTTGCATTTTTATCTCCGGATTCAGGGTTTACTTTAAAGCTCATAAAAATCCTCCTCATCATTTATATTTAGACTAGCTTCATCTATAATAACGATAAAAAATGCTTATATGTGACAATTTGTCGCACAAAACTGCAAAAATAAAAGCTAAGCCGTGAAGCTTAGCTTTTAAAATATAAAAAGTCATTTAAGTAAATCTTCGTAATTTACATTTAGAACTCTCTTTAAGGAAATTAGCTCAATATCCGTTACAAACCGCATATCGCACTCTATTCGCTGAATTGCATTTTTGTCTACATCCAGACCTACCAGTTGTAGCATATCAGCAAGTTTTCTCTGAGAAATTCTCATTTCTTTTCTTATTGAAGCAATGTTTTTACCGCAGACATTATTGAATCCGTCGTGTGTTTTATTTATAAACATATATAAACCCCTTTATTTTGACATTCAGTGCTTGTCATTTTAATTATCATATGCTATAATCCGAAATATAATGACATTCACTAAATGTCAAAAATGGAGGGCAAAAAAATGGGGGAAATTGCTGAAATTATTAAGTATGAAGGGGATAATAGTACTTTTATTTGGAAGCATCCCAGTGAAGATTTTAACAGTTTGACACAGCTTATTGTTCATGAGACTCAGGAAGCCATTTTCTTTATGAACGGTCAGGCTTTAGATCTTTTCGGGCCTGGTCGTTACACTCTTGAAACCCAGAATATTCCAAAAATCGGAAAGATTTTAAACCGTGCAACAGGAGATAAAACACCGTTTCACTGTGAAGTATATTTCATAAATAAGACAGAGCAGATGGCTATTAAGTGGGGCACGGACAGTAAGGTACAGTATATTGAACCTACTTATGGTTTTCCGCTTTCCATAGGTGCAAGCGGTGAAATGAGTCTTCGTGCGGAGGACAGCCGCAAACTGCTGTTAAAGCTTGTAGGTACTGAAGATTTTCTCAGTCAGCAAAAGCTGGTTACATTTTTCCGTTCATTTCTAATGACAAGGGTAAAAACCTATATAGCCCAGGTGATGAAAGCCAATGCAATAAATATATTTGAAATTGATGAAAACCTGACTGTGTTTTCCGATTGCCTGAAGAAGCTGCTTGTTGAAGATTTTAAAGATTACGGTGTTTCCCTTGAGCGCTTTTTTGTTACAAATATAGTAAAGCCTGACGGTGAAAGGCAGTACGAAAAATTCAAGGAACTTTATTTCCGCCAGTATGCCGATATAGCAGAGGCAAAACTTCGCCAGCAAACGGATATTATATACGCTCAGACTGAGGCTCAAAAAACTGTTATCGAATCTCAGGCCTTGGCAACAAAAAGAGCACAGGAAGGATATACATACCAGCAGGAGCGTGGTTTTGATGTAGCCGAAAAAGTTGCACAGAACGAGGCCGTAGGCGAGTTTACCAATATGGGTGTAGGTTTTGGAACAATGGCAGGAGTTGGCGGAGCGGTTGGAGGAATGGTCGGCGGAATGATGAATGATACAATGAATTCAGTTTTGACTCAGCCGCTGCCTCAGCAGAATTCAGCTTCTTTCTGTGATAATTGCGGGGCAAAGCTTGCTCCCGGAGCAGTTTTCTGCGAAGAGTGCGGAGCTTCTGTCGCCAATACCGGAATATGTAAGAACTGCGGATATAAATTCGAACGTCCGGGAAAATTCTGCCCAAAGTGCGGAACTAAAAGGGAGGGGTAAACGATGAAAAATCTGTTTAAATATTATGGTGTATGCTGGGCGGTTTTGGTAGCCGTTTTTAATCTTATAGTGTTTATTGTCCCCAATGAAATGGTAGGAATGAATAAATTCGGCGGAGCCTTTTGGTCAGGCTATGTGTTTATAATGCTTGCGTTTGCAGGTCAGCTCGTATGCGCTTATTTTGCTTTTAAGGCAGAAAATAAACAGAAATTCTTTTACAGTTTGCCTCTTATAACAATTAGCTACGCCGCTACAATAGCTTCTGTAATAGTTGGCACTCTCTGTATGGTTATTCCAAACCTTCCTAACTGGGTTGGTATTATTATATGTTTGGTCATACTTGCTTTCAGTGCTGTTTCCGTCGTAAAGGCAAAAGCGGCGGCAGATGTGGTGTCGGAAATTGACAAGAAAATAAAAGTAAAAACATTGTTTATAAAGTCACTCACCGTTGACGTCGAAAGCCTTATGGCGAGAGCTAAGACAGATGAAATAAATGCAGAACTTAAAAAGGTATACGAGGCTGTAAGGTACAGCGACCCAATGTCAGATGAAGCACTTTCCGGCATTGAGTCGCAGATTACATTGAAGTTCGATTTGCTGTCAAAAGCTGTTGCGGAAGGAAACGCTGAAGCGGTAAGATCCGCAGCTGAAGAATTGGTCATTCTTATAAATGATAGAAATAAAAAGTGTAAGTTGTTAAAGTGAGGAATATGAATAGAAGAGATTCGTTATATAAATACACACGTTTAGAATTTTTGAATAGTACATTAAATAATGGAATATTTGCATGTCCTGTGGATAAGCTGAACGATCCCTACGAATGTAAAGGAATTGATAATCCAGGGGACTATAAAGTAGTATGTTTATCAAGAAGTAGAAATCAAAAGCTGATGTGGTCACATTATGCTGATGGACATAGAGGCTGTTCGATTAAAATATCTGTTCCAAAAGATTATGGCGAAACCACCTGTCCTTTGAAGAGAGTTGTGTATAGTAGCAAGTTAAATAATAGATTATCTAACTGTAATGATTTGTTTAGCACACTACTTATAAAGGATAAAAAATGGAATAAAGAACTAGAAGTTAGAGCAATATATAAAGCTGATTTTTTCAATGATTCTCATTGGAAAACATATCGCAAAAATGTATTTTTAAAGGTCAATATTACGCAAGTGGATTTTGGATGTTTTGCACATTTTGATGACCATTATTTGGATGCGCTTATTGCCTTGAGAGATTATAATGCAAATCATAAGAAAAAAATAAAGGTTAGAAAGTATATAATGTCTGATAATAAATTTGAGTTTATTATTGACAAAGGTTTTAACTATATTAACGAAATAGCGAATATAATAAATGTACAGGAGGGTAATACATAATGTCCGTTTTCAAATGTAAAATGTGCGGAGGCACGCTGGAGATAAATGAAAATCAAAGCACGGCGGTGTGCGAATACTGCGGAACAAAGCAGACTTTGCCGAAGCTGGGTGACGACAAAAGAGCAAATCTTTATGACAGAGCCAACCATTTCCGACGCAATAATGAATTTGACAAAGCTATGGGAATTTATGAAAAAATTCTCAATGATGACAATACTGACGCCGAAGCTTATTGGTCTTTGGTGCTTTGTCGTTATGGTATCGAGTATGTCGAAGATCCTGTATCACATAAACGTGTTCCCACTGTAAACAGAGCACAGTTTACCTCAATTTTTGATGATGACAACTATAAGTCAGCCATTAAATATGCTGACGGCTATCAGAAGTCGATTTATGAAGAAGAGGCAAAAGCCATTAATGAAATACAAAAGGGGATTCTTGCCATTTCGCAGAAAGAAGAGCCTTTTGATGTATTTATCTGTTATAAGGAAACCGATAACAGCGGAAGAAGAACAAGGGACAGCGTTATTGCCAATGATTTATATCATCAGCTGACAAAAGAGGGCTTCAAGGTATTCTTTTCGAGAATAACCCTTGAGGATAAGCTTGGCACAGCCTATGAACCTTATATTTTTGCCGCACTTAATTCCGCTAAAGTCATGGTAGTAATAGGTACAAAAGCTGAATATTTCAATGCGGTATGGGTAAAAAATGAGTGGTCAAGATATTTGGCGCTTATAAAAAACGGTGCAAAAAAGGTACTTATTCCGGCTTACCGTGATATGGATCCATACGATTTGCCTGAGGAGTTTTCACATTTGCAGGCACAGGATATGAGCAAATTAGGCTTTATGCAGGATTTGATAAGAGGGATAAAGAAGCTTACTGAAAGCGATACTTCAAAGTCTTCTGTAAAGGAAACCGTAGTTTTAAATACCGGTGCGGACACTAAAATAGAGCCGTTATTAAAGCGTGCTTTTATGTACCTTGAAGACGGCAGCTGGGGAGAAGCAGACGCTTACTGTGAACGTGTTCTCGACCAAGACCCCGAAAATGCTATGGCTTATCTTGGCAAGCTTATGGCAGAGTTTAAGGTTAATAAACGTGAAAATCTAAATGAATGTGATGATGTGTTTGAAGAAAACGGTAATTATCAGAAAATAATGCGCTTTGGTGATGCATCACTTAAAAAGGAATTGCAAGATGATGTTCTTCAAGTAAAATACAATATTGCTTTGAAAAGTATGAGTAAAGCTGATAGCGAAAATTTAAAATTAGCAGCAGAAAAATTTGAAGAAATATCTGGCTTTAAAGATGCAGATGAAAAGGCTGAGGAATGTTTGGAAAGAGCTGAGATAGCACGTAAAGATGAAATTTATTCTAAGGCACAGAAGATTGAAAGTTCAAAGACAGCTTTACCTGTGCAAAAAAAAATCTCTTTAGCTAAGCAAGCCCTTAGCTTATACGAATCAATTCCAGGTTGGCGAAATGCAGATAAGCGTGCAGATATCTGCAGAAAATGGATTGAAGAGTTGGAAATTCAAAAATATAATTATCAAGAGACACAGAGAAAAGTTTCTTTAAACAATGCTATAAAAAATATTTTGATGATTATTGCTATAGTTGTATCATTTGCGGCAGTGTATATATGTGCTTCTTTTGAGATAATTGGTTTAGCTTTATTTTTTGGTTGCGTAGCTTCTCTTTTGTCTGGCTATTTGGTTTTTAAATTCTTTCAATACCTTCGTGATGCCTTGTAATCTATAAAAATGCTATTAGTATAATTAAAATATTTTACTGACAAAAACAGCTCCGGCGTTATGCCGGAGCTGCTGTGCTTTTATAGGGTTATTATTTCGTAATGCCGAGATAATTTTTAAGAAGCGCCTGAAGAAGCTCATCTCTGTCAAGCTTTCTTACAAGATTTCTCGCATTGTTATGGGTGGTAATATATGTGGGGTCCTCAGACAAAATGTAACCTACAATTTGGCTGACGGGATTGTATCCCTTTTCCTTAAGAGCATCATATACGCACTGAAGAGTTTTTTT
This sequence comes from uncultured Oscillospiraceae bacterium, assembly GCA_958366985.1. Taxonomy (GTDB): domain Bacteria; phylum Bacillota; class Clostridia; order Oscillospirales; family Acutalibacteraceae; genus UMGS263. The sequence continues at coordinate 7,260 of CATXDC010000013.1, read as the reverse complement.
CATTTCCTCTTCATGTTCATCTTTAATTGAAAACTGAATTGTCTTATCTGTCATTAAGACTCCACCTCCGTTCAAAACTTGATGTCATTATAAACCTATTTTATGATAAAAACAATAGATTATCAGTAATAATTTTTATTATGAGCGAAGAGATATACCAAGTTTACCCAGAGCCTTGACCGCACGCTTCATTGCTGCATCTGCTTCCTCATCAGTGAGGGTCTTTTCAGGTGAACGCATACGCACGCTGAAAGCAACGCTCTTTTTGCCCTTTTCAATCTGCTCGCCTTCGTAAACGTCAAAGAGAGCAATGTTTTCAAGGTTCTTTCCGACAGCTTCTCCGATTGCCTTTTCAAGTGTCAGTACAGGAATTTCCTTATCGCAGACAAATGAAAGGTCACGGGTTGTGGCGGGGAACTTGGGCAGGGGCTTATACTGAAGAACAGTATCTCTGATTTCAAAAATCTTATCGAAGTCGATGTCGGCAACATATGCCTTTGCGCCGATTCCGTAATTTTCAGCAACCTGGGGATGGATCTCACCTAAAATTGCAATTCTCTCGCCGTTAACAGTGAATTCAGCTGTGCGTCCGGGATGGAATGTGGGGTCATCCTTGACTGCTGCAACGTCGTATCCCTTTACGCCGCACTTTCTGAGAAGTTCCTCTGTAATTCCCTTGAGAGTGAAGAAATCAGCATCTGCGCCGTAAAGACCAACTGTTATTCTCTGAGCCTCAACGGGGAGTTTGTCCTCGCCCTGAGGAATGTAGATTGTAGCAGGCTCAAATACCCATGCTTCGGGGTTGCGGTTCTTATAGTTTCTCGCAAGAACGTCGAGAATGCTGGGAACTGCTGTTGTACGCATTACGCTTGTGTCCTCACCGAGAGGATTAGAAATTACAACGCACTTGCGAAGAGCGCTGTCTGCAGGAAGGCAGATTTTATCGTAAACTTTGGGGCTTACAAATGAGAATGTGGCAATTTCAGTTACGCCTAAAGCGAGCATTGTCTCGTTTACAAGACGCTGGAGCTGCTGAACGGGAGTGAGCTTTCCGTTTGCTTCGCCGCTGAGAGCTCTGTTGGGGATATTGCCGTAGCCATAGAATCTTGCGATTTCCTCGGAAATATCAGCCATATGCTCAATGTCGTTTCTGAACCAGGGAGCTGTGATTGTTCCGTTTTCAACAGTGAAGCCGATGTTTTCAAGAATCTTCTTCTGCTCGTCAGCTGAAACATCAATACCGATGAAATTGTTTACCCACTGCCAGTCAAAGGGAAGAGTAACGAGCTCTTTTGACTTGGGGAAGCAGTCAACAACGCCGTTTACAACGTCGCCTGCGTCAAGAAGCTGTACAAGCTCCAATGCTCTGTTAAGGCAGGTAAGGCAGCTTTCGGGGTTAAGCTCTTTCTCGTAACGTGAGGAAGCTTCTGTTCTCATGCCGAGACGCTTTGCTGTTGAACGTACACTGAAGCCGTTGAACATTGCGGACTCGAAAACGATTGTAGTTGTATCGTCCATAATTCCGCTGTATTCTCCGCCCATAACGCCGGCAACTGCAACGGGACCTTCCTTGTCGGCAATTACAAGCATATCGTTGTGAAGCTCACGTTCCTGACCGTCAAGGGTTGTGATCTTTTCGCCGTCTTCAGCGCAGCGTACAATAACGCTGTTTCCTTTAAGGTAACGAAGGTCAAAAGCGTGCATGGGCTGACCGTATTCGAGCATGACGTAGTTTGTGATGTCAACGATGTTATTGATAGGACGTACACCGCTTGCACGAAGTCTTTCTCTCATCCAGCGGGGTGAGGGCTTGATGCGGACATTCTCAACAACTGCGCCAACGTAGCGGTAGCACTTTTCGCTGTCCTTGATTTCTACTGAAAGAATATCCTTTACATCGCCGTGACCGGGTTTTACTTCGGGAGCTTTGACATTCAGAGTTTTACCGAAAGTTGCGGCTGCTTCACGTGCAAGACCGATAACGGAAAGGCAGTCTGCACGGTTTGATGTGATTTCAAATTCTGTAACGGTGTCCTCAAGACCGATTGCCTTATGGATATCTACGCCGGGAGTTCTGTCGCAGTCATCGCCTAAAACGAAAATTCCGTCCTCAATTGCATAGGGGAAATCGTGAAGAGTGAGACCAAGTTCGCCCAGAGAGCAGAGCATTCCGCAGCTTTCAACTCCTCTGAGCTTTCCGCTTTTAATTTTCTTTCCGCCGTAAACAGTTGAATTGTTGAGAGCGGCGGGAACATAGTCGCCCTCTTTAAGGTTCTGAGCGCCTGTTACTATCTGGAGGGGAGCTTCGGCTCCTACATCTACTGAGCAGATCCACAGGTGGTCGGAATCAGGGTGACGGGTAAGGGAAAGAATTTTTCCCACAACTATATTGTCAAGGTCAGCGCCTTCGTGCTCATAGCCCTCTACCTTGGAGCCGGAAAGGGTCATAGCGTCGCTGAATTCTTTATCGCTTACATCGAGGTCAACGTAATCGAGAAGCCATTTTTTGGATAAATTCATTTTGCTACCTCCTTAAAACTGACCGAGAAATCTCATATCGTTCTCGTAAAGCAGACGCATATCGTCAATGTTGAAGCGGAACATTACAAGTCTTTCAAGACCTACGCCGAAAGCGAATCCGCTGTAAACTTCGGGATCGATGCCGCCGTTTTTAAGTACCTTCGGATGTACCATTCCGCCGCCGAGAATTTCGATCCAGCCTTCACCCTTACACATGGGGCAGCCCTTGCCGCCGCAGCGGAAGCAGCTTACGTCGATTTCACATGAAGGCTCAGTGAAGGGGAAGTGGTGGGGACGAAGACGGATTTTTGTATCGTTACCGTAAAGTCTCTTTGCGAAAGCTTCAAGGTTTCCTTTAAGGTCGCCCATGGTGATGCCCTTATCAACTACAAGACCCTCAATCTGATGGAAGAGAGGGGAGTGTGTAGCGTCAACTGCATCGGAGCGGTAAACTCTGCCGGGTGCGATAATGCGGATAGGAGGCTGGTTATTTTCCATGACTCTTATCTGAACAGGTGATGTCTGAGTGCGAAGAAGCATATTCTCTGTGATGTAGAAAGTATCCTGAGTATCTCTTGCGGGATGTCCCTTGGGGATGTTGAGAGCCTCAAAGTTATAGTAATCCCATTCGACTTCGGGACCTGTTGCAACGTCAAAGCCCATGCCCATGAATATCTCCTTAACCTCGTCAAGGACGATTGAAAGGGGATGCTTGTGACCGAGAGGCTTTACCTTTCCGGGCATTGTAACGTCGATTGTCTCATCTTTGAGCTTCTGAGCTGTTTCGATTTTCTTTATCTCAGCTGAACGCTCCTCTATTTTTTCTTCGATAAAGCTTCTTACCTCATTGGCAAGCTGACCCATTACGGGACGCTCCTCAGGTGAAAGCTTACCCATCTGTTTAAGAATTGCCGTAAGCTCGCCCTTTTTTCCGAGGAATCTTACTTTAAGGGCGTCAAGGTCGGTTTTTGAAGAAACCTTTGCAATTTCTTCAGTAGCTGCGGCACGAATTGCCTCAAGCTGTGATTTCATCTTAAAACATCCTTTCCTCATAAATAAAATATTCGTTAGGGACGGAAAATAAAAAACCTTCGTCCCGAAAAAGGGACGAAGGAATATCCTCCGTGGTACCACCCTGATTTTTGCTTTGTAAGAGCAAACACTCTGCGTCCTTTAACGGAGACAAACCCGTTGCCGCCTACAACCAAAGCTTGAGCGGCACCGCTCGGAAGGGAACTTCGTATTCTTTTGCAGTCCTAAGATTCCTTTCAGCCACGGGAACCTCTCTCTGGCGGCGCATAAAGAAACTACTTTTCTTCGTCACAGCGTTATCTTTCATAAATATAACACGAAGCCCCATTTTTTGCAATACCTTTTCAGGGGATTTTCCTTATGATATAATTATCACATAAAGCCGAAAACACACAGCTTTAAAAAGCGGTGGTGGAAATAAAGCTTATTTGACCCACATGATTGTAATACTATATATATATAACAGCGTTTTTACCGTGAAAGGATGTGAAGAGGTGAAAGTAGGAATAGATATGGCGGAAATCGAGAGGATAAAAAAATCTGCCGAGAATGAAAAGTTTCTCAGTAAAATTTTTGCTCAGGAAGAACTTGATTATGCCTTAAAAAAGAAAAATTCCGCCGAAAGTCTGGCTGCATTTTTTGCCGCAAAGGAAGCTTTTGTAAAAGCCATGGGCAGCGGATTCAGGGGATTTTCACCTAAGGAGATTTATATAATACATGATGAAAACGGAAAGCCGCTTTTGAGATTTTCCGGAAAAGCGGCTGAAAAGGTCAGGGAAGGCAATTTGAATTTTGACGTAAGTCTCACTCATACAGATACTTTTGCCGCAGCGGTGGTTATAGCATTTAAGGAAAGCACGGAAGGAGAACAGATATGATAATACTTACAGCTGATGAAATAAGAAAAGTTGAAGAATACGAAGCGGAAAACGGCATAGATTTTCTGCGCCTTATGGAAAATGCGGGCTCTGCCTGTGCTAAGGTCATAAACGACAGAGCAAAGGAATTGTTTGGGAATATTGAATCTAAAAAAGTATGTGTTGTCTGCGGTAAAGGCAAAAACGGCGGTGATGGCTTTGTTATCGCTCGAAAGCTTCATCAGAACGGAGCTAAGGTAACAATTGTGCTGGCATCAGGTATGCCTGTTGCGGGAGATGCCGTTAAGATGTTTAAGCGACTGGAAACTTTTGATATTAAGGTTTTGAAATACGGATTTGATAAAACTGATTCTCTCAACGCAATTTACGATGCCGATGTTGTAGTGGACTGTGTTTTCGGAATAGGATTTTACGGTGAGGCAAATCCTGTTTTGTCAGAGGTTTTTGATGCTGTTTCGGAAAGCAAGGGCTATAAAGTTTCAGTGGATATTCCAAGCGGAGCGGAAACCGATACAGGTTTTGTAGCAGGAGCCTGTGTAAAGGCCGACGAAACAATAGCCATTACCTGTCTTAAACCGGCTCATGTATTGAAGCCGGCAGCTGAATACTGCGGTAGAGTTACAACAGTTCGAATAGGAATATCAGAAGAAAGCATGAACTGTGTTGAGCCGAAGCTCCAGTGGGAGGGAGCCGATGAAATTTCAGCAAGGTTTGTAAAGAGAAATACCCTCTCCCATAAAAATGATTTCGGCCATGTGCTGTGCATATGCGGAAGCAGAAATATGCCTGGAGCCGCTGTGCTTTCGGTTACGGGAGCTGTGAGAGCCGGAGCGGGACTTGTTACCGCAGCATTCCCCGGTGGAGCATATAATGCCATAGCTCCTCATCTTACAGAGCCGCTGCTTCTTCCATTGGGAGACGAAAAAAGAGAGCGTGTAAGTATAGATGACTTTGATGAAATCAAGGAAGCCATGAAAAAGGCTACAGCTATTCTTATCGGCTGCGGCCTTGGCAGAAGTGAGAAGTCCGATGCACTTGTGTATGAGGTCATTAAAAATGCATCCTGTCCTGTAATAATAGACGCTGATGGAATAAATGCCGTTTCAGATAATATAAATATACTGAAAGAGGCGGCAGCGCCTGTGATTTTAACGCCTCATCCCGGAGAGATGTCAAGGCTTCTTAAAACCACCGTAAAGGATGTTTCAGCAAAGAGATATGAATATGCAGAAAGCTTTGCAAGAGAGTATTCCGTAATAGTGGTTCTTAAAAGCGCAAATACCATTGTGACTGACGGAAGAGGAAAAATATACATAAACCGCACCGGCAACGACGGTATGGCAAAGGGAGGCAGCGGAGATCTTCTTGCAGGAATAACCGCTTCCCACGTTGCTCAGGGAATGAGTCCCCTTGATGCCGCCGTAACTGCCGTATATGTCCATTCAGCTGCTGGAGATGCCGCTGCAAAGAGGTATTCAAAGCATGGCATGACTCCCAGCGATATGGCAAAGGAACTGGCGCTGCTGCTTTCACAATTTGAATGACGGCAAAGTCTGCCGTCACGGCGGCAGGTGAAAGATATAAAAAAGGTAATTTTGATATTGACGTTTCTTTCTGTTTTTACCGGAATGATTTTGTTTTCAGGCTGTCAGAAAGGAGGAGGCGGAAAGGATTATCCGCCAAAGCCTCCGGAGCAGTTTGAAACTGATGTTCTGCTCACTGCCGGTAAAGAAGAGATTGGAGCTCATCTGAGCTATCACGGGTTCGGAAACTGTGTTCTGTCATTTACTTCTCCCGAAAATTTAAATGGACTTTCCGCAGTATGGCAGGGAGAAAAATGTGTTCTCAGTTATAATAACCTTTCTTATACGGCGGATCTCAACAAGCTTCCCGAAGGATTTTTCGGTAAAGCTGCTCTGGCGGTTTTCGATAAGCTTCTTGATATCGAATCCTTTACGGTAACTAAAGAAGGGGATAAGTGGGTCTATAAAGGAGAAATAAATTCGGGATCATTCCGACTTGTTCAGAATTCTCAATCTGGAGCCTTTGAGGTTCTCGAAATACCTGAAATTAAATTGACTCTGAAATTTGAAAATTTCAAAGCTGTAAAGGAAGAATAGCTTTTATCACTCTTCGATTAAAAAACATATAATGAAACAGGCTCTGTTTTTTGTTTATGTTTTCTCCCCGAAAATTAAAATTTTTTGATTAACCGGAGCCATAGCTGCACAAAATAAAAGTGCTGAAACTTATAACTTCGGAGAGTGATTTTAAATGACAGTCAAAAGGGGAGATATATACTATGCTGATTTAAGTCCCGTTGTGGGTTCTGAACAGGGCGGATTGCGTCCGGTGCTGATTGTTCAGAACGACGTTGGGAATAAGTTCAGTCCGACGGTTATAGCTGCGGCTATAACAAGCCAGAAATATAAGACAAATCTTCCTACTCATATTCAGGTACACGCCGATGAATGTGGACTTGCCCGTGATTCCATAGTGCTTCTTGAGCAGGTTCGTACTCTCGATAAAAGAAGACTTAAAGAGAAAATGGGAAACCTTGACAGTGAAGATATGCTTCGTGTAAATAAGGCTTTGTCTGTGAGCTTCGGTTTGGGAGAGAATACATAAAATTTTATGTGTTCTCAGAATCGGAGAATAAGGCGGATATTCTCCTTTTAATCCGCCATAGACTTAGCACGAAAAAACTCACCGGAAATTTAATATTTTTTAAAGCTGATGCCTGCTTTTGGAGTGAATCCATTGCAGGCATTTTTGTTAATGCTTTAGCGGAAAAGTTCTCGTCATGACGAGAACTTAACAACCGCCCGCT
>CATXDC010000012.1 GCA_958366985.1 uncultured Oscillospiraceae bacterium | reverse complement strand
GGTCCGAGTGGCGAGACTTGAACTCACGGCCTCTTGACCCCCAGTCAAGCGCGCTCCCAACTGCGCCACACCCGGATGTTGCTCACTGCAACGTTGACAATAATACCACAGATAGAAACAAAATGCAATAGGAATCTTCAAATTTTTTAAAATTTTTTTCTTCAGTTAATTTGAACAGTTTCTTCAATCTTAAAAATTCATATAAAAATGCAATAACGTGATAAATTAATCATAAAAATCTTTAATATGTAGAAATTTATGTGAAATAATGCTATAATTATAAAAACTTAAAATATTGTTCTTTGTTCCTGTAAAACAGGATGCAGATATTTTTCGCTATGCGGATACTTTTGGCATTCACAAATTTATGATTTTAATGCAGGAGGAAAAAACATGAAAAAGAAAAAAATTATTGTGTCGGTTCTGGCAGTGGTCCTTGTTGTTGCGGCGCTGTCGTCATTTTTGCTGTTTGGCACATGCGGCGCAGTGGAGGCGGTGAGCTACAATACTACAAATCCGTACATAGTTGACTCAAATGCCCTTGTTTCGGCTCATCGTTCCGGAGGCGGACTTTTCCCGGAAAATACCTTTATGGCTTTCAAAAACTGTGTTGAAAGCGAAACCTTCGAGACGGATATTTTCGAGTTTGATCTGCATATAACAAAGGATAACGTGCTGATTTTGCTGCATGATAAGAATTTTGACCGCACGAGCAATTCACAGGAACTTTTCGGAAGAAAAGGAGTAAAGCCGTCGGAGAAGAATTTTGACGAGCTTCAGGATCTCAATTTAGGCGAAAACTTTCAGGCTCCGGACGGTACATATCCCTACCGTGGACTCAGAGGGGACGATATACCGGAGGATTTAAAGGTAGTGCGTCTTGAGGATGTACTCGACTATATACTCAAACAGGAGAAGAAGTACAGCTTTATCATAGAGATAAAGGACGGCGGGGATAACGGACGCAGAGCGGCAGATGAGCTTTATCGGATACTCAAAGAGAGGGATATTCTGGATAGAGTGATAGTGGGCACATTCAAAGGAGAAATAACAAGATATTTTGATGAAAAATATGACGATATGCTTCGGTCGGCAAGTATAGCGGAGGTAGTGAAGTTTTATTTTTCATCGCTTCTGGGAATCAAGCAGAACCCTGCGACTATCAAATATGACGCATTGCAGATTCCCTACAAGCAGTTTGTGATTAATCTGGGCACGCAAAAGGTGATAAATTATGCCCATAGTCTTAATGTTGCGGTGCAGTACTGGACTATAAACGATGAACAGCAGATAATGGAACTCAACAGCCGTGGAGCGGATGCCATAATAACCGATAATCCGGAAAAGGCATATAATCTCATTCACGGCATTGAGGAATAAATTCATTTTAAAACTCCCTTCGGCATAGAATCTATCCGGAGGGATTTTTATGGTATTAGTGGTTAGAAGCAGATTTTTAGCGGTCCTGCTGAGTCTTTTTCTGATATTGGCGGCCATATTCACCGCAGGGTTTGTGTCCGAAGGCGGTTCACCGGGAATTGTGGGAACAAATACGCAGCCGGAGGTAAGGCTTCCTATTGTAATGTATCATCAGATTACGGATAATCCGAAGCTTTGGAGCAAGTATGCCATAAGCTCAGCGCAGCTTGAAGAGGATTTTAAATACATCAAAGAAAAGGGATATACTGCCATAACCATGGCACAGCTGATAGCTTATTGTGAGGGAAAGGGAGATATACCGGAAAAGCCCATTATAATTTCCTTTGACGACGGATATGAAAGCTTTATAACAGCTGTTGTACCGCTTCTTGAAAAATATGATATGAGGGCAGTGCTGGCAGTTATAGGTTCCGCATCGGATCTGTTTACCAAAGTGGAAGATCATCATCTTGATTATTCGCATCTCAGCTGGCCTCAGATAGAAACTTTGAGCAAAAATCCACGTGTGGAGCTTCAGAATCATACCTATGATATGCACACTGATACAAAGGGCAGAAAGGGATGTATGCGAAAAGCGGGAGAAAGTTCTCAGCATTACGAAGCAGCCATAAAAGCGGATATAGAAAAGCAGCAGAATCTTATTTATGAGCATACAGGCAGAAAGCCGGATACAATGGTGTTTCCATTCGGAGCTTTCAGCGATGAAACTGTTGAGATAGTTAAAGCTATGGGCTTTAAGGCAGTGTTTACCTGCCGTGAAAGGGTAAACTATATTAAGCGCTCGGAATCGAGCCTTTATTCGCTGGGAAGATTCAACCGTGCTCACGGAAAGACTTCGGAGGAATTTTTTAAAGTTATTGAGCAGGCATGATGAATGAGCAGTGTGATACTCAATCCGAAATAGTTACACACAGTTAATGATTTAATTTATCTTAGAGCTCCTTGCCAATTAAAAGGGGATAGTATAAACTTTAAAAAGAAACTGAAATTTGGAGCTGAATGTAAAATGAAAAGGATAATGGTGACAGGAGCGGCGGGATTTATAGGCAGCAATTTTATAAAATATCTTCTGGAGAGCAGATCGGATGTAAAAATAATCTGTATCGACTCGCTTACTTATGCGGGAAATCTTGATAATCTTAAAAATGTAATTAAGGATTCCCGTTTGGTTTTCTATAAGGCTGATATTTTAAACAAAAGTGAGATTTTTGAAATTTTTAGCCGTGAAAGACCTGATACGGTTATAAATTTTGCCGCCGAAAGTCATGTTGACCGTTCTATAAAGTATCCTGAAATATTCATGACCACCAACGTTTTGGGAGTGCAGAACCTGTTGGAGGCTTGCAGGGAATATCCGGTTGAGAGGTTTCATCAGGTTTCTACCGATGAGGTTTACGGCGATCTTACTCTGAATTCAGATGATGAGTTTTTCAGTGAGAAAAGTGTGCTTGCTCCGTCGGGAGTGTATTCGGCTTCAAAGGCATCAGCGGATCTGCTTGCCCTTTCTTATTATAGAACCTATGGGGTGCCCGTGAGTATTTCGAGAGGCGCCAATACTTACGGCCCCAATCAGTATCCGGAAAAGCTGATACCGCTGATGATTTACAAGGCTCTGAAAAATGAGAATCTGCCTTTGTACGGAAAGGGGATCAATGTCCGTGACTGGATAAGTGTCAGGGATCACTGCCGTGGAATTGAAGCAGTGGTTAAAAGAGGAAGAGCAGGTGAAATATACAATATCGGCTGCAAATGCGAAATTGATAATATCACCATAGTAAAGAAGATTCTCGATATTCTCGGAAAACCCTATTCGCTTATAGAGTTTGTGGAGGACAGAAAGGGGCATGATTTGCGGTACTCCATGGACAGCACAAAGGCGCAAAAGGAAATCGGCTGGAAAGCCCTTGATAATTTTGATAAAGCTTTTGAAGAAACAGTAAAATGGTATGCTGAAAATAGGGATTGGAGCGAAAAGATATTCAGCGGAGAATATTTAAAGCTATATAAAACTGATTATTCGGAATATGTGCTGAGTATATGAACCCTGACAGGTTTTTAAGTTGCGAAAAGCATACAATTAACCTTTATCTTTAAATCTAAGTTTGTCCGCAGGTAGATTACTGTTTTTCACCGTCATTTGGCGTGCGACTTGAAAGCGGACGTGTCCGCCGCAGGCACTTATACTCTGGTGCGCCGTATCTTGGTGTGCGAAATAAATCAGGCTCAGCCTGCACCGCCGTAGCATGGGCGGCAAAACTAACTCTTTTTTCAAAGTACGGATAAGAAGTAATAAGCTCAGCCTGCCCGCAATTTATAAGATATTTCAAAATCCATAAAATAAAATTTGATATGTTATTACATGACTTTAGATATACAATCAATAACAGTCGGATTTGTTGACAACATTTTCTTAAATGCTATAATTTCATTAGTGAATTTTGCATAAGTAAAAAGGCGGTGGAATAACGCCTTTTTTAATGTAAAATAAATTTTCAATGCCCGGAGGAAATTATGATTAAAGTAACAGAAAACAATGTGTTTCATCTGTCCACTAAAAGGACAAGCTACATTATGCGTGTGCTGGAGTCAGGACAGCTTGAGTCCCTTTATTACGGAAGAAAGATTCCCGAATGTGCGGACTATTCATTTATATACGATAAGCATGGAGTAGGTTACAGTAACTCCACCTTCTATTCAAAGGAGACAGGTGTTTTCTCACTTGATCACATCGCCCTTGAGTATTCATCATACGGCAAAGGCGACTACCGTTCACCTGCAATTTCAATGACAACTCCCGACGGATGCTTTACGACTGATTTCAAATTTGTAAAAGCGGATGTGACAAACGTAAAGCCGTCCCTTAACGGACTTCCGTCATCTTACGGCGAATCACAGACTTTGACCGTAGTGCTTGAAGATAAAGCAATCGGCGTTTTCCTTAACCTTTTCTATACTGTATTTGAGGATGCCGATGTAATAACAAGAAGCGTAAGAGTAGTAAACTCAGGTAAGGAAAAAGTCACACTTACAAATATCATGAGCGCTCAGATTGATTTGCCTCCTGCCGATTACACAATGGTAACCTTTGACGGAACATGGGCAAGAGAACGCTATAAGCATGAGAAAAAGCTCAGCCAGGGCGAATTTTCCGTTGGCTCAATTACAGGCAGCAGCTCCAACAGACACAATCCTTTCTTCATTATCAAAAAGGATTCCTGCACCGAGGAAACAGGAGAATGCTATGGCTTTAACCTTGTATATTCAGGAAACCATATCGCAAAGGCAGAGGTTTCACCTCATGGAATTCTGAGAGTTCAGAACGGTATCAATCCCTTTGAATTCCGCTGGGAAATAGAGCCCGGTGACAGCTTTGATGCTCCCGAATCAGTGATGACATACAGTGCTGAGGGACTTAACGGCATGAGCCACAATATGCATCATTTCGTTAAGGAGAACATTGTAAGAGGACAGTGGAAGTATAAAGAGCGTCCTGTGCTTGTAAATAACTGGGAGGCAACTTATTTCTTCTTTAATGAAAAGAAAATTGTTTCAATTGCCAAAGCCGGAAAGGAAATCGGAGCGGAGCTCTTTGTACTTGATGACGGCTGGTTCGGCAAGAGAAACAGCGATAAATGTTCTTTGGGCGACTGGTATGTAAATAAGAAGAAGCTTCCCTCAGGTATAGAGGGACTTTCCAAAAAGATAAACGATCTTGGACTTATGTTCGGCCTTTGGGTTGAGCCTGAGATGATAAGCCGAGACAGCGACCTTTTCAGAGCCCATCCCGATTGGGCAATGCAGACTTCGAGATACGAGCCCAGTGAGGGAAGAAATCAGTATTATCTTGACCTTACCCGCCGTGATGTAAGGGATTATGTAATTGATTCCATGACCGATGTTTTCAAAATGGGAAATATCGAGTATATCAAGTGGGACATGAACCGACATTTTTCCGATGTCTTTTCTCTTACAGAGAACTTTAATAACGGCGAGTATTTCCACCGCTATATTTTGGGACTTTATGAAATACTCGATGTATTGACAGGCAGATTCCCCAATATTCTTTTCGAGTCCTGCTCAAGCGGCGGCAACAGATTTGATTTAGGTATGTTCTGCTATATGCCCCAGTGCTGGACAAGTGACAATACCGACGCTCTCGACCGAATCGATATTCAGAGCGGCACATCATACGGATATCCCCAGTCTGTAATGACAATGCACGTTTCCTGTTCACCGAGCTTTTCATGTATGCGTCCCTCATCTTTTGAGCATCGCTTCAATGTAGCCGCATTCGGTCTTACAGGATACGAAATGGATGTTACACATCTTACACCCTTTGAAAAAGCTGTTGCCAAAAAGCAGATTGCATTCTATAAGGAGCACCGCAAGCTTTTACAGTTCGGTGAATTTACAAGAATCGGCGATTGCTTCAAGGATAACAAGTTCAGCTGGCAGGTAACTTCAGAGGATAAGAGCGAATCTATTCTCGGATTCTTCCAGAACAGATTACAGCCCAATGGGGGACAGGATATAGTTAAATTTGCCTCACTTAGCGAGGATAAGATTTATGATTTAAAGGCGAGAGTTCAGGGCTTCAATCTTCGTGCTCTTGGCGAAGTGCTTAACGGAACACCTCTTTTCACCTTTGATTTGGAGGACGGCAAAGTCTATGACTTTATAGTTGACCGTTTCCGTCTTCCCACTGAAAAAGAGGAATTCACCGTAAGCGGCGCAGGACTTATGTATGCGGGCTTCAGACCCAAACAGTGTTATGCTCTGAGCGGGTTCAACAGAGATACAAGACTGATGCTTGACAACGACTCAAGACTTTACTATGTAAAGGAAAGGAAGGAAACAAAATAATGCGAACTGTATGGCATTTAAACTTTGACTGGAAGTATTCTCCTGATTTCAAGGAGGAGTATTTAAAACCCGATTATGATTATTCATCCTTTGAGACGGTGCAGATTCCTCACACAAACAAGGAGCTTCCCTTTAACTATTTTGATGAAAGGGATTATCAGTTTGTAAGCTGCTACAAGAAGACATTTACCCTTGAGCCCAAAGAGGGAAAAAGATATCTGCTTCACTTTGAGGGAGCCGCAAACTATTCAAAGGTATATCTTAACGGAAAGTTTATCGGAGAGCATAAGGGCGGATATACACCCTTTACCTTTGATATTACCAACACTGCCGTAAAGGGCGAGAACCTCATTACCGTTGAGCTGGATTCAACAGAGCGTCCTGAGATTCCTCCTTTCGGAAGAGTGGTGGACTATCTTTGCTACGGCGGAATTTACAGAGAGGTTTGGCTGGAAGAAGTAAGCGAAACTTATATTGAAAATGTATTTGTACGCACAAAGTATGCCGATATGCCCAATAAACTCATTGATGCGGATATCACTTTTTCCGAGAGCACAAAGGGCACTATAGAGCTTTTCCTCATGGACGGCGAAGAAATCGTTAAGACAAAGAAATTCGCCTTTGAGGGCAAAGTCATAAAAGCAAAATGGCGTGCAGAAAATGTAACTCCGTGGGATATAGATAATCCGAAGCTTTATACATTAAAAATCGTACTTAACGGCGGCGAGGATGAAACCGAGGTTCGTTTCGGATTCCGTGAAGCTGAGTTCCGCAAAGACGGATTCTATCTTAACGGAAAGAAAATCAAGATAAGAGGACTTAACCGTCATCAGAGCTATCCCTATGTTGGTTATGCAATGCCCAAATCCGCACAGGAAAGCGATGCAGATTTGCTTAAATTCAAGCTCGGCTGCAATCTTGTAAGAACCTCACATTATCCCGATTCCATTCACTTCCTCAACCGCTGCGATGAAATCGGACTTCTTGTTTTCACCGAAATGCCCAGCTGGCAGTTTACCGGTGAGGGAGAGTGGCGTGAAAACTGCCTTGAAAATATCCGCCGCATGATTATCCGTGACAGAAATCATCCCAGCGTAATTCTCTGGGGCGTAAGAGTCAACGAGGGTCAGGACTGCGACGAGCTTTACACTCAGACAAATGCACTTGCACATTCCCTTGACGATACCCGTCAGACAGGCGGTGTAAGAAACTTCCCCAGAAGCCATCTCCTTGAGGACGTATATACATATAATGATTTCATCCACAGTGGTAAGAGAACAGTGCTTCTGCCTCCCGAAATTGTCGCAGGCTTCTCAGCTCCCTATCTTGTAACGGAGCACAACGGCCATATGTATCCCACAAAGAGCTTTGATAAAGAGGATGTACGAGTAGAGCATGCTCTTCGTCATGCAAGAGTTCTCAATAAGGCATACGGCAACGGCAGAACCTCCGGCGCAATCGGATGGTGCATGGCTGACTACAATACACATAAGGACTTCGGCAGCGGCGACAGAATCTGCTATCATGGCGTAACTGATATGTTCCGTGTACCTAAGCTTGCAGCTTCCGTTTATGCTTCACAGCAGGATGACCACACCGTAATGGAGGTATCCTCTTCAATGGATATCGGTGAGCATCCCGCAAGCATGAAAGGTCAGATTTACGTTTTCACAAACTGCGATTATGTAAAGCTCTATAAAAACGGAGCATATGTAAGCACAGCTTACCCCAATCACAAGCGTTTCCCTAATCTTCCTCATCCGCCCATTTTTGCCGATGATTTTATCGGAGACGTTCTCGAAAAGGATGAAAAGCTCAATAAGGCTGCTGTTAAGCTCATAAAGCCGGCTCTTATTGAGGGATGCAAAAAGGGAACCAATATTCCTGTTCCTTACTATCTCCTTGCAGGAGTCGGAATGGCTGCCGGCGGAATCGGCATAGGCAGACTTGTGAATATAATTGAAAAGTATGTAGGCGACTGGGGCGACGAGCAGGTTTCCTACCGCTTTGAGGGATACAAGGACGGAATGCTTGTAAAGACTGTTATCAAGACAGCCGTTACAAAGGAGAAGCTGAAAGTTGATGCAGATAAGCTTACCCTTTGTGAAAAAGAGACATATGATGTTGCAAGGGTACAGATCACAGCCGTTGACCAGAACGGAAACCGCCTTGCATTTGCAAATAATGCAATAACACTTTCCGTAAGGGGAGCAGTTGAAGTAATAGGACCAAAGCAGATTTCACTTATCGGCGGCGATATAGCTTTCTGGGTAAAGACAAAGGGACAGACAGGCAAAGGCGTTGTCACAATCAAGTCACCGGGCTTTGACGATATCAGAGTTGATTTCGTAGCCGAAAAGGCAAACTGAGTTTGCATCCAATCCGCACACTGACTGTCAGAAATGAGAAAATATAAGTGCCTGCGACGGATTAAATCCGCAGACATGACGCACACGAACTTACAGTAAAAAATAACTACAAGTGCCTGCGGCAGCGTGACGCTGCACTCAAATCGCACACCGAGTGTCAGAAATGAGAAAATATAAGTGCCTGCGAATTGGTTCAGACTGCACTAAGCCATAATAAACCACATAATGTTATTTTCTCATAAATAAAAGATTAATGCCTGCGTTTAAGGTAAAACCTATTCGCAGGCATTTTGTTTAAGCAGGCTGAGCCTGGCAGCGTGACGCTGCACCAATTTTCCCAACTGACTATCAGTAAAAATCAGATGCCACAACTGCGGGAACGTTAAATCTGAACCGACAGCAGAAAACAAAAAATCCACCTGAAATTACCGGCAAATCCACTCATAAAGGAGCAGAAAAAATGGGCAAAGAATTTGAAAAAATACTCAAACTTCATGAAAAAAGGTATTCCCGGGAAATGTTTTAAATTAAAAAAGTCTGATATAGTATGGATAACTAAATAAGTGAAAAGGAGCCAAACTATGGAGGTCAAAAGAATAACGCCTATACCTCTTACAAATGATGAGGGCAAAAAGTATGCGGTATCCGCCGCAGAATCGGAACTTAAAAAGAAAGCGGCAGAAGTAAAATATCTTGGCGGCGGCTCATTCGGAAAAGCATTTAAGGTTACTTTTGAGGATAACACAAAAGCGGTGGTAAAGTTTCTCAGAGCAAAGGATATGCTGAAAAAAGAGGCTTATGATTTAAAGCTTCTCGGAGAAAGCACCCCTGTAAAGATGCCGAAAGTACTTTTTGTCCGTCAGGCCGATGATAAAATCCCCGTTGACTGTTACGGCATGGAAATGCTTGAGGGCAGAAACGCCTGTATGGATGTTTTGTTTTTTCTCAGCAGCCGCAAAAAGCGAATGGAATTTGCCGAGAATGTGACATCGGCGCTTCACAGTATCCACAGTCATAAGAGCGACCGCTTCGGAGATACCCTAAATCCTGTTTATGAAAACTGGATTGATTGCTATAAACCCTTTGCCGAGGCAGTTCTCCGTGAAGCTCAGGCACTTTATAATAAGGGAGAGCTTTCGGGTAAAATCATGGATACCATGAATGCCGCATGGGAAAAATTTGATGTTATTTTCTCGGAGCCTGTAACGGAAGCTTGTCTTATACACGGGGATCTCAATATAGCCAATATAATGATAGATAAAAAGGGAAATCTTGCTGGATTCATCGACCCTTTAAATTCCATGTATGCCGACAGGGAATATGATTTGTTTCAGTTTTATAATCTCACCGGAAAGCACTTTTTCCTTGGTGAAACATACAGAAAGAAATACGGGGAGAGCCATCACTGTGACGATAAGCTTGCCTTTTACGGACTCTGGAACGAGGTTTTCTGTCTGATTAAATCGGGAGTTCTGGTTGGATTTATAATGAATCCTCTTGTAAAGAACATGAACCGGAGGCTTAAAAACTTATGATTTCCCTTGGAGCAAGAGCGGTGAAAGGGGTTCTGAGAATTGCCACTTACCGTTACAGAAAGAATCATATGTCCCTTTCACGAAATGTGAAAATAAAAGATATGCCTTATACTCCGCCTATAGATTTTGATTACAAAACAGAAATTTTCGGCGGAGTAAAAACAGAAATTTTATCCGTTAAAAATTGCTGTAAAGATAAAATTATTCTCCATATCCATGGCGGAGGAGCGGCGTTGGGGATGAATCTTATGTATAGAAAGATGGCTCAAAGATATGCCGAAACAGGTTATGCTGTTTACAGCATCGATTATAATGCGTGTAAGGAAAAGGTGCATCCGTCACTGCTCAATGAGTGTATTTCCGCTTATGAGGGTATGATAAAAAGCGGAATTGAATCGAAGAGGATAATTATGGTCGGTGACAGTATGGGGGCAAATTTGGCTTTGGCTCTTTGCCTTAATCTCCGTGACAGGGGAGAAGAGCTTCCTGCTGCCGTTGCGGCTGTCTCGCCTTTTATAGATTTAACTGCAAGCGGCGACTCCTACTGCAAAAACTGTTATACAGATCCTCTTTATTCATTGCCTAAAAATCAGAGCTTTGAGGAAAACGAAAAATACATAAGACGCAAAACGCCTTATTGCGGAACCAGTGACCCGAAAGACCCGTATCTTTCGCCGGCCTTTGGGGATTACAGCGGCTTTCCTCCAATGCTCATTCAGTGCGGAGACTGCGAAACCTCAGAAAGTGACAGTGATATGCTTTATGAGAGAGCAAAGAGAGCGGGAGTCAAAGTGACACTCACAAAGTACGAGGGGATGTTCCATGACTTCCAGTATATTGCTCCCTTTTTAAAGGAGAGCAAAAAGGCGTGGAATGAGATTTACTCTTTCATAAAAAGCATATAGGCAAACTGAGTTTGCATCCATGTCGCACACGAAGTGGCAGTAAGAAACAACTATAAGTGCCTGCGGCGGATTGAATCCGCAAACACATCGCACTCCAACCCACAAAAATTAACTACTATAAACGCCTGCGGTTAGGTTTTCCATAACCACAGGCATTTAAATTTTCCCATTGCTCAATTTATGTGTGCGAAATGCAAGCGGACGTGTCCGCCGCACACCAAGATACGGCGCACTAAACTATAAGTGCCTGCGGCAGCGTGACGCTGCACCCAAGCCGTACACGAAGAGGCGGTAAGGAACAACCATAAGCGCCTGCGTTTAAAACAAACCCTCCCCCAATTTCCCATACACCTTGACTGTACATTGCCCATATATTACAATAATTAATCAGATTAATCATATTAATTACATGAGTTTTGGCGGTGTAGCTTTATGAAAAGACCTAATATTCTTCTTATAACCTCTGACCAGCAGCATTATTCCATGCTTGGCGCAGTAAATCCAAAGCTTAAAACTCCGAATCTTGATTCACTGGCTGAGGACGGTATGCTTTTTGACAGGGCATATTGTCCGAATCCCACCTGTACCCCGTCAAGGTCAAGTATACTTACCGGTATGTATCCGTCCCAGCACGGAGCATGGTCGCTGGGTACAAAGCTGCCGGAAGCGACTCCCACATTATCACGTTTTCTTCAGGACAACGGTTATGAAACCGCCCTTGTGGGAAAAGCGCATTTCCAGCCTGTAAGATCAACTGAGGAATATCCGTCACTGGAAGCTCCGCCCACATTGCACGATCTTGATTTCTGGCGTAATTTCAGCGGCGATTTTTACGGATTCGGTCATGTGGAGCTGCTTCGCAACCATGGAGCGGAATTATGGGTCGGACAGCACTACGCCGCATGGATGGAGGATAACGGACTTAAAAACTGGCGAGATTACTTTTTCAGACCTACGGGAAAAATGCATCTTAAATCAATGGGACACTGGAAAATCCCTGAGAAATACCACTATAACGCATGGATAACCGAGCGGACAAATGCGCTGATGAAAGAGTATAAAGAGGAGGGCAAGCCATTTTTCCTTTGGGCAAGCTTTCCTGATCCTCACTATCCGCAGATGGCTCCGTCCCCATGGGATAAAATGTACAATCCATCCGATATGGAGCTGCCGGAGTTTTCTTTCAGTGAGCATGAGAAGAATCCGCCTTATTTCAGGGAAGTATTTAAAAAGCGTCCCAAATTTGATGAATACCGTGAAACGGGCTATGGAGTACACGGACTGCAGCGTCATCTGTACATAAAGAGTCAGCTTAAGCGGCAGCTTGCATATGCTTATGGAATGATGTCCTTTATGGATAAATACATCGGCAAGATTTTAGATAACTTAAAGGCCCTCGGACTTGAAGAGGACACCATAATAATTTTCACAACGGATCACGGAGATCTGTTCGGACAGCACGGACTGCGGCATAAATGTATTTTCCATTATGAGGATCTGCTGCGTGTGCCGATGATAGTAAAGTATAAAAATCATATACCGGCGGGAGTCAGAAGTGAGAGTTTGCAGTCTCTTGTGGATATTGCGCCGACGGTTCTTTCTCTTTGCGGATTTTCCCCGGAAAACACCATGACCGGACAGGATGAAAGCAAGGTGTGGACAGGCGAAAAGGAAAGCGAAAGGGACTGGGTTATCACTGAAAACCGTCACGAGCCCCATGTTATGCATATGTGCAGTTATGTTGAAAAGGACTGGAAGATAACTGTCCATGAGGGACGCAGTTACGGCGAGATGTATGATTTAAAGAATGATTACGGCGAGCATAACAATCTCTGGGATGATGCGGATTATCTTTCGGTAAAAACGGAGCTGCTTTACAGATTTTTAAAAGCTCAGCTTAAAAAGTCAGGCAAAAGTGAAACGGTTTATGAGAAAAACTCGATCAGGATAACCGTTGATGCTGACGGCGAAGAGAACAAAATGTTTGTATTCTGCCACGGTGAACAGGGAGAAAATCTCTGGGAAAATAAGGAATATCTCAGTAAAAAGGCGGAACTTCTTCGCTGTGCTTTGAGTAAGCTCATGTCAGAGGAGCCCATGTGGATGCCGAGAATTGCCAATTCATAATTTAACAAAATACCCTTTGCGTTTATATCGCAGAGGGCATTTTGGCTTTTAACAGATTTTTTTGCAGGAATAATAAGGAATTCACCCATTCTCAGTTGTATAATAAGTGAAGGGACCCGATTTGATTAATCAGTCAGGAGGAGTAATATGGATAACGGCGCAAGTAGCTACCGCCGTTTCCTTGATGGTGATGAAAGTGCCTTTGACGAGATAATGAAAGAGATGTTTGACAATCTGGTTTTCTTTATTGACCGTTATGTGCACGATGTCCATGCTGCCGAAGATATAGCCATAGATACCTTTTCGGATCTGGTGGTTAATCGCCGACGGTATAATTTCAAGGTGACGCTGAAAACATATGTCTTTATGCTTGGCAGGAGCCGGGCTTTGAATTACATAAAGCACAGGAAAAAACTGACCTTTGAGGAGCTTTCCGAGGCGGAGAACATGTCCGATGACCGTGAAATCCTTGAGGAATCGGTTCTCACCGACGAAGTTAAACGCACAGTGAACGATGCTTTGGGTGAGCTTTCGGAAGAGATGCATACAGCGGTACACCTTGTCTATTTTGAGGAGCTTACCTATGAGGAAGCCGCAAAGGTTATGAAGAAAAGCCGAAAACAGGTTGATAATCTTTTATACAGGGCGAAGAAAGAGCTTCGCAATATTCTCGGAAAGGACGGTGAGGAGCTGTTATGAGAGATTTTGAACAGCGCAAAGCGGAGATTTTCCGCCGCAGTGAAGAGAGATTAACGCAGCGAAAGCGCCGCCGCAGGATGATAATAAGCTGCGTACCCATTGTGATCTGCATAGCATTTTTGTCTGTTTTTAAGCTTCCTGATATTGAGCTCGGAGGAGGCAAAAGCGCTCCCGATGCTTATAATCAGACCGTTTCCACCGAAAAATATATTTCTGTAAGGATACAGGGCAAAGGTGAAAACTCCGGATATTCAAATGTGATTGAGGATCAGGAGACTATAGAAAAAATAGTAAATTCAATTGCCGGCGCTGAATCTGAAAAAACCAGTACCGAAAGTTCTGAGCCTGCCGATAATAAATTAGCGGGAAAACCTCAGGATGCAGTTGCCGGTGCTTCTCCCAGCAAGAAAGAGGAAGACAGCGGTTATACTATTACGATTGCTGCTTCCGACGGCAGCGAAAGGGTTTATACCATTACAGATGACATTCTTACAGATGAAAAAAACACCCGCATATTTCTCACTGATGAGCAGTTTTCCGAAATCGTGTCCCTTCTCACGAAAGCTCCGTAAAGAGCAGGGAGGCTGAGAAAAATGAAAAAGAAAAAATGGATAATTGCAGCAGTTATAGTGTTTATAATATTGGTTGTTCCCTTTTATTCACAAGCATATAAGGACGGCGGAACAAGAACCTATACGGCTCTTACCTATAAAATAGTGGACTTCAATAAAATGCTTGGGGACGGAGAAATTTACGACGAAACAAAGTTTTATCCATTTCCTTTGAATTTTATGTCCGATGATTTTCTTATGGCAAGCGCCAACGGAGTCAGTGTAAGCGACATAGAAGGATCGGATGGAGAAACTGCTTGTGAAGCGATTTCCGAGGAAATAAAAGCCGCTCCCTTAGAAGAGAGCGGCTGGGATCAGGATATCCCGTCCACCCCTCCTGAGTTAAAGGTAATCTATGACGGAGAAAAGAGCATCAGCGTTAATGCAGGAACATACTGCTGGATTATTGATGACGGAAGTGAAGAGCCCACAGGTATTTGCTGCGATGCTCTTCATCCCCTTGAGAGCATGAAATACATGAAAGAATTCACAGCTTCATCGGAGAAAATAAAAACAGTATTTCCCATTGAGCCGGATTCTGTGATAGTCCGCTGCTGGCCTGAGAGCGCATGGGGCAAAACGGATACGGCACCTGAGGGAGTAAAGTCGGCAAACGGAGAGTTCAGCCTTAAGAAAGGCAAATATATTTATCTTGTAACAGGAGTCTGGGACAGCGGAAAGCTTAAAGGATCGGATGTATCATACAGCTTCTGTGCGGCATTAAACTGAGGGCTTTATGAGCCTGATTAATCGATAAAGGAGGGCGCAGAAATGAAAACGAAAAAATCAGTTTTAACAGTTATAAGTTTTGTACTTGTCCTTATAATGGCGCTTAATTTTGCAGGCTGCGGCAAAGAAATAGTTATTACCGAAGAAGCACCGGAATGGGAAATGCGCAGCAACAAATGGACTGCTTCGGAGCTGACGGCAGATTTAACTGCAAATAAAGTTTCGGGAAAAAGCGCCGATAGTAAATTTACAAAATCCCAGTTGGAGTTTTGCGCCGAGCTTTTCAAAGCCTGTGTAAAGGAAAGAGAGAATGAAAGCGTTTTCATTTCTCCTTTATCGGTGCAGCTGGTTTTAGCTATGACCGGCAACGGAGCAAACGGTGAAACAAAGGCTCAGATAGAAAAGGTTCTGAGCAGTACAATACCTTTGGATGAGCTTAACGGATATCTTTATTCCTACGTAAATTCTCTTGCGTCGGAGAAAGAGTATAAAACGAATATAGCAAATTCCGTTTGGCTTCGGGACGATGAAAACTGTTTACAGGCAGAAAATGAATTTCTGCAAATATGCCGTGATTATTATTCTGCCGAAGTTTATAAAGCTCCCTTTGATTCACAGACCGTAAAGGATATGAACACATGGGTATCCAAAAAGACCGACGGAATGATAAAGAACATCACCAATGAAATCAGTCCTGAGGACATGATGTTTATATTGAATGCGGTGATGTTTGACGCTGTATGGGATGAGCCTTATGCAGATGGAGCCGCAAGTAACGGTACATTTACCTCTGTTACAGGTGAACAGCGCCGTGTAATGATGATGCCGTCAGGTGAAGATGTTTATCTTGAGGATGACAGCGCCACAGGATTTATAAAGGATTATAAAGACGGAAAATATGCTTTTGCGGCGCTTCTTCCAAATGAGAATGTCAATATAAATGATTATGTTGCGAGTCTTACGGGAGAAAAAATTTCCGCAATTCTTCAGGGTGCCCAAAATGAAAGAGTGAGTGTAAAAATACCTAAGTTTACCTGTGAATTTGATATGAGTTTAAAGGATGTCCTTTCGGGAATGGGTATGAAGCTGGCTTTTGACGAGAAAGAAGCAGATTTTTCAAAAATGGCAAAGAGTTCAATGGGCAATATATTTATAGGCGACGCCTTTCACAAAGCCTTTATTACCGTAGATGAGCGGGGCACAAAGGCCGCAGCGGCAACTATAATTAAAGGCGGAGCCTCAGCGGCTCCCACGAAAATAAGGGAAGTATTTCTTGAAAGACCCTTTGTATATATGATTATTGATAAATCCCAGAATCTCCCCATTTTCATTGGAGTTTTAACAGATATACAGCAGTAAATAAAAGTAAATCCGTCCATTGATTTTTCAATGGGCGGATTTTTAATATATGAAGTGTATTGTTATGTTTCTTTTGTTTTTGAAGAATTACTTCAGCTTACCATATTCTTCATCGGTTACGGGCTCGCACCACTGATTTGAAGTTTCCTCTCCCGGAACTTCAATTGCAATGTGGGAGAACCAGCAGTCCGGTGCAGCGCCGTGCCAGTGCTTTACCTCCGGCGGAATGTTCACAACATCACCGGGATGAAGTTCTCTGGGCTCTTTACCCCATTCCTGATAGTAACCTCTGCCGGCTGTGACAAGAAGAATTTGTCCGCCGCCTTTTTTGGCGTGGTGAATGTGCCAGTTGTTGCGGCATCCGGGCTCGAAAGTTACATTACCGATAACAACCTGCTGTGTGGAGAGCATATCAAGATAGCTTTTGCCCACAAAATAATCGGCATAAGCAGTGTTTTCTCCTCCTATGGGGAAAATAAGTTTTTCTGCAAATTTATCTTTTTCATTCATAAATAAAGCCTCTCTTTCGAAATTAATGCATTTTGCTTTAGAAAATCAAAAGCAAAATGCATTGTTTAGCTTAGATTAAAAATTAAAGGACTTCACCGTTTAAAACATCTGTAAGCCATGTGTAAATATCTCCGAAAATCTTTACTCTGTCATCCTCGTTGAGAATTTCATGTCTGTTGTCAGGGTAGAGTATAACCTCCGGATTATGACCGGCACGCATAAGCTTGTCGCATACGCTTATAATTGCTCTGCCGTTTGCGCCTACCGGATCTCTTGCGCCGGAAATCATCATAATGGGAAGTCCTACGGGAATCTGTTCCGGCCACTGGGCTGTGCTGCATTCGCTTGCAAGCATCAGTACGTCTCTTGCCAGTGAATAAGTCATTACAAAACCGCAGTAGGGATCGCAGATATATTTTTCGACGTTTTCGGGATTTTTGCTCAGCCAGTCGTAATCGGTTCTGCCGCCGGAAGCAAACTGACGATTCATAATAACGTTGAATTTGTGGCTGAGAGCTGTTGCCGGAGTAGCTGCACCGAAGTTTTCCGTAAGCGCCTTTACAGGACCCTCAGCTACTGAAATAAGCTGCGGGAAATCTCCTGTTCCGCAGAAGATAACGCCGGAGAGTTCATCGCCGAATTTAGCCGCATAATTTCTTGCACAGAATGAACCCATGCTGTGACCGAACAGAATATAGGGCAGATCGGGATATTTTTTCTTCATTATCTTAGTGAGAATGTGCATATCGTCCACCATTCTGATGTGGCCGTTATGTTCGCATGTATAGCCGAGCTTTTCGAGGCTTTCGGCTGATTTTCCATGGCCGAGATGATCATTTCCGCAAACAATGAATCCTTTTTCAGCAAGGAATCTTGCAAATTCGTCGTAGCGTTCAATGTGTTCGCATACTCCGTGGGCAATCTGGAAAATCGCTTTTGGAATCTGTTCTTTGTCCTGCCAGATAAGGCAGCGGATTTTATTTGTGCCGGTTGAAGAATTAAAATAAGCTTCTTTCACGGTAATAGCCATTTTCTTACCTCCTTGTATGTAATATGTATAGCATATTTTGTATTTACCTACACATTATACATTATTTTTATGAAAATATCATTAACAATAGTGAAAAAGAGTAAAAAATATGTGAAATCAGATTTTTACTGTTTTCTGTATTTAAATGACATAATAGAATTTTTAAATAAAAATTATATTCACCGCACAGATTTTCATTTTAATTTTATAAAAATAAAAGACCGTCGTTTGCTTTTCAGTATGACGGCCTTTCAGTCAGTGAATTTCACAATATCATTAGGTTTGCAGTCTAATATCCTGCATAGCTTTTCCATAGTTAAAAGCGTGATATTTTTATTCTTTTTAAGGGAATCGAGTGTTTTGTTATCAATGCTGCTTTTAAGCAGCTGATACTGCGTAATTCCTTTATCTTTCATTGTTTTCCATAGGGGAGTGAAATCAATAATAGCTAATGCCTCCTTTTGATTAAATCTTGCTAAATTATATACTTTCTGCAAATTTTAAGCACTTTCTGAAAAACTCATATCTTTTTTCTTTTGTCATTGTCCATTTCCATGAACGATCGTTTTCATTTAAAGGATGTTTATCTGATGCTATAAGGATTGAAACAATGTTTATGTTAAGATAAGCTCCGACACTCAGCAGGGCAGAGGTTTCCATGTCAACACCAACTGCGCCTTTTTGACGCCACAATTTCTCTTTAAAAAAAGTCTGCCTGTAAACAGCGTCCGTTGAAACAATTGGGATAAGTTTGCTGTCTGTGATATACTCTGCGGCTTTTCTGAGAAGTTCTTCACTGGGCTGAGAATACTCAATATTGCTGTAATAATGCAGAGAAGTACCTTCCTCCACGAATGCTTTATTTGGAATTACAATGTCGCCGCTTTCTATTTCTTCTGAAAATGCACCAAACATTCCAACTGTGATTACGTTTTTAACTCCTAAGGTGGCAAGGGTTTCCAAAGTATCTACAGCTTGAGGAGCTCCTCTTCCGCCGTCAAGAAAACATATGTTGCGTCCTTTTATCTGATAAACAGGGCAGGAATCCAAAAATCTCGGAAAAGATTTTGTCAATAGTTTTGTTCTGTAATGGCTCTTTACAAATTTTTCTCCGCTGTGCATGTAAAAGAGTATAGCTGTTTCCGGCAGAATTAAGTTTTCTCCACCGTGGCAGCTTTCGATGTGCTTTTGAGCAGTTATAATCGCCTGAGTGTTATCTTCCGGATGTTTCCACATAAGCTTAACTCCCATATTAATTCATTTACCGTCGGGATAAAATTCAATCCCTGTTTTGTACTTTTCCTCCTTGATTTTACCATTGGTTCACCCTTACATCAAGCAAAAACCCATTAAACCCTGCGAAAATCCACTATATAAAATAAAACTATATTATTTTCAGTAATATGTTGATTTTTTTTCTGCATTAGTCTATAATAAAACACAGATCATCGAACATTTGTACTTTAAGACTTTGGAGGATTATATATGCTCGACAAAAAGAAAGCACTTGAAACGGCGCTGAGCCAGATTGAAAAACAGTACGGTAAAGGTGCGGTAATGCGCCTTGGACAGAATAAAGCAATGAACGTTGAGGCAATTTCAACGGGTTCAATTGCCCTTGACGCCGCAACGGGAATAGGCGGACTTCCCAGAGGAAGAATTATCGAAATATACGGTCCCGAATCTTCAGGTAAAACAACACTTGCCCTCCATGTTGTGGCAGAGGCGCAGAAGCTTGGCGGAGAGGCAGCTTTCGTTGACGCAGAGCATGCTCTTGATCCTCATTATGCTGCAAATCTGGGCGTCGATGTTGAGTCATTGCTTGTTTCCCAGCCCGATAACGGCGAACAGGCTTTGGAGATTACAGAAGCCCTTGCACGTTCAGGAGCTATTGATGTGCTTGTAGTTGACTCTGTTGCAGCACTTGTTCCGAGAGCTGAAATCGAAGGCGATATGGGCGATTCTCATGTGGGACTTCAGGCAAGACTTATGTCACAGGCTCTCAGAAAGCTTGCAGGCGCTATTGCAAAGTCAAACTGCCTTGTAATCTTTATTAACCAGCTTCGTGAAAAGATCGGCGTTGTCTACGGTAACCCTGAGACAACTACCGGCGGACGTGCCCTTAAATTCTACGCTTCAATGCGTATTGATGTAAGAAAAATCGAACAGCTCAAAGCAACCGGCAATGAGTTTGTAGGTTCAAGAACAAGGGCAAAGATTGTTAAAAATAAGGTTGCTCCGCCCTTTAAGGATGCAGAGTTTGACATTATGTACGGCAGAGGAATTTCAAAGGAAGGCGAAATTCTCGACCTTGCAGTCAAATACAATATTATCAATAAGAGCGGCGCATGGTTCTCCTATAATGAAATGCGTCTTGGTCAGGGCAGAGATAATGTAAAAGAGCTTCTCCGCTCAAAGCCTGAGATGATGGAGGAGATTAAGGAAAAGCTTACTGCTGCAATGAAACCCGATGATTTTACAGTGGATAAAACAGGTGTAGCAGCACGAAAGGCAGCGGCAGCAGAAGCAGCTGAGACAGGCGCAAAGGCTGAAACAGCAAAGGCAAAGCCCATAAGCAGAGCAGCAGCAAGGGCAAAGCTTGATATAATCGTTGACGAGGATGACTGAGTTTGATACTTACCGCACAAAAGGGAAAGGGTAAAAAAATACATATTCTCATTGACGGTGAGTATGTTTTTACAACTGATGACGAGTTCTGGTTTACCAGCGGAATGAAGTCCGGAATGAAGCTGACAGATGAAGAGTTTGCTGAGTTTAAAGAGCGTGCCGATTACCGTTTTGGCATGAATAAGGCAATAGATCTGCTTTCAAGGAGGGACTATTCATCCGCTGAGCTTAACCGCAAGCTGTGCGAAAAAATTTCTCCGGAAGTTGCCGCACGTGTTATGGAGCGAGTAGAGGAGCTGAGTCTTATTGACGATGAAGCCTATGCGATAAAAATGGCTGAATATTATCAGCAGTCAAAGGGCATGGGCAAAAAAGGCATAAAGAATCAGCTTTACCGCCGAGGCATTGACAGCGATATTATAGAGCGTACTCTTGAGAATCTTCAGGGCGATGAAAAAATGTCCGCTGTTGCGCTCATAAGAAAAAAGTATTATAATAGTTTGACAGATGAAAAGGGCCGAAAAAGAGTATTTTCAGCCCTTGTTCGTCTTGGTTACAGCTATTCCGATATAAGAAGCGCAATGAGCGAATGTGCGCAGGATATTGATTTTTATTGCGAGGATTAAATTATGAGTAAAAGTCATCACGAAGAAAAGAAAAAGGTCGGCATGATTTCACTGGGCTGTCCTAAGAATCAGGTGGATGCCGAAATAATGCTTTCCAAAATATCAGATAAGTATGAGATTGTTGACGACGCATACGAAGCAGATGCGGTTATAGTCAACACCTGCGGATTTATTGCCGATGCAAAGCAGGAGGCAATAGATACAATTCTTGAAATGACGGAGCTTAAAGGCGAGGGCAGTGTAAAGCACGTTGTGGTTACAGGATGCCTTGCTGAAAGATACCGTGACGAAATCAAAAAGGAAATTCCCGAAGTTGACGCTGTTGTTGGAATCGGCGCCAATAAGGATATCTGCGATATTCTCGACAGAGTTTTTGAGGAGGAAGAGGTAAGCGAATATCCTCCCAAGAAGGAGCTTCCCCTTGATGGGGAAAGAATCCTTACAACACCCCCTTATACTGCTTATATAAAAATCTCCGAGGGCTGTTCAAACTGCTGCACTTACTGTGCAATTCCCTCAATCAGAGGGCCTTTCAGAAGCAGAACTATTGAGAGTGTTGTTGAGGAAGCTAAAACCCTTGCAGAAAACGGAGTTAAAGAACTTGTTGTCGTCGCACAGGATACCACACGTTACGGCGAGGATCTCTATGGAGAAAACAAGCTCTGTGACCTTTTAAAGGAGCTTTGCAAGATTGAATCACTTGTATGGATAAGACTTCTCTACTGTTATCCCGACCGCATTACCGATGAGCTTCTTGAAACGATTGCTGAAAATGAAAAGATACTTAATTATATAGATCTGCCCCTCCAGCACTGTAACGGAAAGATTCTTTCTGCCATGAACAGAACCGGGGACAGAGAATCCCTTACGGCTCTCATAAAGAAGATAAGGGAAAAAATCCCCGATGTTGTAATCAGAACAACATTTATAACCGGCTTCCCCGGTGAGGGAGAAGAGGAATTTGAAGATCTTGCCGAATTTATAAATGAGATTGAGTTTGAGCGTCTGGGCTGCTTTGCCTATTCAGCGGAAGAGGGCACAAAGGCGGCAGAGCTTCCCGATCAGGTCGATGAGGATGTAAAAAAACATCGTGCAGAGTTGATTATGCAGGATCAATATGGTATAGTTGAATGTAAGAATAATGAATGTGTCGGAAAAACTCTCGACGTTCTCGTAGAGGGATATGACGGATATACGGACAGCTACTACGGAAGATCCTATATGGATGCTCCGGATGTAGACGCATCTGTCAGCTTTACCAGTAAGGAAGAGCTTAATGACGGCGACTTTGTAAAGGTAAAGATTTTCGACGTTTCAGATTATGACCTGATAGGTGAGGCTTTATAAAATTCGGAGGGTAACAGATGAATACACCAAACAAACTTACAGTTTTAAGAATGATATTAACGCCGTTTTTTCTTGCGGCGCTTATAATTGAAGCAATTCCCCATAACTATCTTTTCGGACTTGTGTTTTTCAGCGTAGCAGCCATAACTGATTTTATTGACGGTAAGCTTGCGAGAAAAAATAATCAGATTACCGTTTTCGGCAAGCTTCTTGATCCCGTTGCTGATAAAATGCTTACAACGGCAGCTTTTCTGGGATTCATGCAGCTGGGTATCTGTAATATCTGGATTGTAATGATAGTCCTTACAAGAGAGTTTGTAGTAACTTCTTTGAGACTTGTCGCTTCTGCACAGGGAATTGTTGTTGCCGCAAACTTCTGGGGCAAGGCAAAGACAATGAGCCAGATGGTTTCTATTGTTGTAATACTTGTTGCAGGTGAAGCCATTACTTTGGGAATACTTCCCTCAGGCTTCAATCTTTCATTCTTCTCAAACTTCCTGCTTTGGATAACAGCAGTTCTCACTGTAATATCCGGCATCAAATATGCTGTTGATATCAGCCGTCAGATTGACGTTACAATGTAAGAGAAAAAACAGGTGCAATTTTTTCACCTTTGGAGTATAATATTAAGGAAAAGATAAATGCGATTACCGGGAGAAGTAACCGTTTTACGGCATATAAGAGAGGGTGCGGAAGCTGAAAAGCGCCTTATGCCGGGGCGGTGAAATGCACCCGTCAGCACGCAGAGGGAAAGCTTTTGGCGAGTATCTCTGTGCGGCAGGCACCGTTAAAGGCCGTAAGAGTTATAAACAGGAGTGGAACCGCGTTTTTTCGCCTCCGTTGCTAAAAGGCAACGGAGTTTTTTTATGGAGGTGGATAGTTTGTTTCAAAGGCTCAGAGAGGATATACAATGCTTTAAGGAACGTGACCCGGCGGCAAGAAGCAGCCTTGAGATATTTTTTCTCTATCCCGGTCTGAAAGCTATAAGGATGCATAGGAGGGCAAACTGGTTTTATCGTCATCACTGCTTTTTCATGGCAAGATGGATTTCCCAGCGTGCCGCAAGAAAGACTGGAATAGAAATACATCCGGCGGCAACAATAGGCAGGAGACTGTTTATTGACCACGGAACGGGAGTTGTCATAGGAGAGACAACGGAAATCGGCGACGACGTAATGATTTATCAGGGCGTGACCCTGGGCGGAACCGGTAAGGATACCGGAAAGCGTCATCCGACTATCGGCAATAACGTGCTTATCGGCGCCGGAGCCAAGGTCCTTGGACCCTTTAAAGTAGGAGATAATACAAATATCGCCGCAGGAGCAGTGGTATTGGAAGAAATTCCGCCTAACAGCACTGCAACGGGAGTACCCGCAAGGGTGGTAAAACGTAACGGAAAGCGCATTGACTGCCTCGATCAGGTTCATATTCCAGACCCTGTTGCTCAGGAAATGTGCCTTATGAAGATGCGAATAGAAAGACTCGAA
This sequence comes from uncultured Oscillospiraceae bacterium, assembly GCA_958366985.1. GTDB lineage: Bacteria > Bacillota > Clostridia > Oscillospirales > Acutalibacteraceae > UMGS263. The sequence goes on along the minus strand of CATXDC010000012.1, from coordinate 70,264 downwards.
AGAGAAATAGCAAAACTGGAGGAAGAAAAAAATGAAAATCTTTAATACTCTTACAAGACAGAAGGAAGAGCTTAAGACTATAAAGGAGGGCGAGGTTTCAATTTATGCCTGCGGCCCCACTGTTTATAATTTCATCCATATCGGTAATGCACGTCCTCTCTGCGTTTTTGACGTAATGCGCAGATATATGGAGTATAGAGGCCTTAAAGTCAATTTTGTTCAGAACTTTACCGATATTGACGATAAGATTATCAGAAGAGCAAATGAAGAGGGAATTTCATTTAAAGAGGTTTCCGAAAAATATATCAAGGAGTTCTGGACCGATGCAAAGGGAATGAACATCCGTGAGGCTACCGTTCATCCCAAGGCAACTGAGAACATCGACGAGATTATCGACATCATCAAGACTCTTGAGGAAAAGGGATATGCTTATGCTGTTGACGGTGACGTATATTTCAGCCCCTCAAAGTTCAGTGAATACGGCAAGCTTTCACATCAGCCCCTTGAAGATTTGGAGGCAGGCGCAAGAATCAATGTAGGCGAGCTTAAAAAGGAGCCCATGGACTTCGCTCTCTGGAAAGCGGCAAAACCCGGCGAGCCCTATTGGGAATCACCCTGGGGCAAGGGACGTCCCGGCTGGCACATTGAGTGCTCCGCAATGGTTCGCAGATATTTGGGCAAGACTATCGATATTCACTGCGGCGGTCAGGATCTTATTTTCCCTCACCATGAAAACGAGATTGCACAGAGCGAATGCTGCAACGGCGTTCCCTTTGCAAATTACTGGATGCATAACGGATATATCAATGTTGACAATGTAAAAATGTCAAAGTCACTGGGCAATTTCTTCACAGTAAGAGATGTTGCTGAGAAATACGGCTATGAACCTATCAGATATCTTATGATTTCCTCTCAGTATCGCAGCCCTATAAATTACAGCACAGATATTATCGAGCAGTGCAAAGCATCTCTTGCAAGACTTTATAACTGCCGTGAGAGCCTTGACTTTGCTCTGGAGAATGCAGGGGATACAGTGGCTGAAAATGCAGCTGAGATCAAGGCTGAAATCGATGCAAAGCGTGATAAATTCATCGCCGCAATGGATGATGATCTCAATACCGCCGATGCATTGGGCGCACTTTTTGAGCTTGTAAAGAATATCAATACAAACGTTATCGGCAGCGGATCAAAAGAACTTTGCGAGTATGCATCAAAGGCATATGATGAGCTGTGCGGAGTATTGGGACTTCTCTATAACAGAAAGTCAAAGGATATCGATGCTGAAATCGAAGCTCTTATCGAAAAGCGCACACAGGCCCGTAAGGATAAAAACTGGGCTGAGGCAGACAGAATCAGAGATGAGCTTAAAGCACAGGGTATTGTTCTCGAGGATACCGCTGAGGGAGTTAAATGGCACAGAGAATAATTCCCGTAACGGAGGCAGAAATTAATGGAAAATAATATTTTTGACAGCGGAATCAAGCCCGGCGGACTCAGAGATATTGTAGAGATAAAAATACTCATTTGCTATCTGCTGAAGAACGTAAAAACCGGGCTTACCAAGGCGCAGATAAATGAAGTTCTGCAAAAGGAAGAGGTAGCCAATTACTTTATGGTAAACGACGCCATTTCCGAGCTTATAAAAACAGGGAACATTGAAGAAAAGGAAGAAACCCTGTTTATAACCGAAAGCGGACGCAGAGCGGCTGAGCTTCTGGAGCTTGATATACCCAAAAGCGTAAGGGAAAAGACGGTAAATTCCACAATAAAGCTGCTTGTAAGAAATCAGCGAGAGAAAGAGAACAAGGTGGAGACCGAAAAGACCGAGAACGGATATAATGTTACTTTTAAGGTTCTCGATACCGATGAAGAGCTTATGAAGCTCACACTTTTTGTGGGGGATACACTTCAGGTAGAGAAGCTTAAGAAGAAATTCCTCGAAAATCCCGCAAAGATATATGAGGGAATAATCGAGATGTTTACGGATAAATAAAACAAAGCGTTAAAAACAATGCCGGCACGGCGAATGTGCCGGTATTGTTTTGCACAGGCAGGCTGAGCCTGCACGCAAGTCGCACACCAAATAACTGCAAGCAGTAACTAAAAATTCCTGCGTCAAAGTTTGTGTAAGTAAATAAAAATAAAATTCAAACCAAAGAGACACAAAAAACCAACTTCCCCGACAATCGCACACGTCGGCAAAGGAAAGAATATGGAAAGTAGTAAAGCGTTTACTCTTTGACGGTGACGGATTAAAACCCTCCAAACTGCCGACGTGAATTTGTGGACGCTTGCACATCCTAACCGACGGCAAGGGAAAAGAATTCGTCAGTAGAAAAGCGTTTACTGTTTGCAGGTGATAAAATAAAACTTTCAAGCTGCCGTCGGAGGGCGTATGGGAGAAAACTTATTTTGCGCTGATTAAAGCTTTCTGTTTTGGCAAGGCGGCGGGACTCCGCCGCAAATGCGTTTTTGCTTCCTTTTGCCGCTATGGGCAAAAGGAAGTGCCCCGCCACGGCATGAGTGGCACAGGCTAAGCCTGATTCATTTCGCACACCAAGATACGGCGCACCGTAGTATAAGTGCCTGCGGCAGCGTGATACTGCACCCAAATCGCACACTGAAATACACAAACAAGCAACTAAAAATTTCCGCAAGCATATTTAAGCACACATTCACCCCGCAAATTATGTAACATAAAGGCGTAAGCTTGACATTTTCCCGCCGATTAGTGTAAATTATTACCATTACGCAGTGGAGGCATAAAAACCATGGCAAAGAAAAAAGCGTCATACGGAAATGACAATATAACAAGTCTGAAAGGCGCCGACAGGGTAAGAAAACGTCCTGCGGTTATTTTTGGTTCTGACGGACTTGAAGGCTGTGAGCACTCAATATTTGAAATTCTCTCGAACTCCATAGATGAAGCGAGAGAGGGCTTCGGCGATAAAATAATAGTGACAAGATATATGGATAAATCCGTAGAGGTGCAGGATTTCGGACGAGGAATCCCGGTTGATTTCAACCAAAAGGAGAACCGCTACAACTGGGAGCTTGTTTTCTGCGAGATGTACGCCGGCGGTAAATACGATACCAACAACGGCGGCAGCTACGAGTTTTCATTGGGACTCAACGGTCTGGGACTTTGCTCCACCCAGTACGCTTCAGAGTATATGGAAGCAGAGGTGCACCGTGACGGATACCGCTATGTTATGAAGTTTAAACAGGGCGAGCCGGACGGAAAGCTTCTGAAAGAGGAGTACACCAAAAAGGATACAGGCTCACGTATAAGGTGGAAGCCCGACCTTAACGTATTCACCGATATTGATGTTCCCCTTGAATATTATCAGGAGACAATAAAGCGTCAGTCCATAGTAAACGCAGGAGTGCGTTTTATTTTAAAGGATGAAACACCAAAGGGCTTTGATACCTATGAGTATATCTATGAAAACGGCATAATGGACTATGTAAAGGAATTTGCCGGCGAGGATGCCTTTTCGACACCACAGTTCTGGCAGACGGAGCGTGTAGGACGTGACCGTGAGGACAAGCCCGATTATAAAGTCAAGATAAACGCCGCCCTTTGTTTTTCAAATAAAAAGCGGCTCAAGGAATATTATCATAACTCAAGCTGGCTGGAATACGGCGGAGCGCCGGAAAAAGCGGTGCGAAGCGCATTTGTGTCGCAGGTTGACGCATATTTGAAGCAGAACAGCAAATATCTCAAAAGCGACAGCAAGATTTCATTCCAGGATATTGAGGACTGTCTGATTCTTGTAGTTTCATCTCTTTCAACTCAGACATCCTATGAAAATCAGACCAAGAAAGCTATCAATAATAAGTTCATTCAGGAAGCTATGACCGATTTCTTCCGTCATCAGCTGGAGGTTTACTTTATCGAAAACCGACTTGAAGCTGAGAAAATAGCCGATCAGATACTTATTAATATGAGAAGCCGTATAAAGGCAGAGAGTACAAGATTAAATCTTAAAAAGACACTCCAGAGCTCCAATGACCTTGCAAATAGGGTGCAGAAGTTTGTTGACTGCCGCAGCAAGGACATAAACGAAAGAGAGCTGTTCATAGTGGAGGGTGACTCAGCTCTCGGCGCCTGTAAACAGGCAAGGGATGCCACATTCCAGGCGATTATCCCCATAAGAGGTAAAATCCTTAACTGCTTAAAATCCGAATACGATAAAATCTTCAAAAATGATATTATCACCGACCTTATTAAGGTGCTGGGATGCGGCGTTGAGGTAAAGAGCAAATCCAGTAAGGAGCTTTCCTCATTCAGTCTCGATAATCTCCGCTGGAATAAAATCATAATCTGTACCGATGCCGATGTTGACGGCTTCCAGATAAGAACCCTTGTTCTTACTATGATTTACCGTCTTATGCCCACTCTTATAAATGAGGGAAAGGTTTATATTGCGGAATCACCCCTTTACGAAATCAACAGTAAGGGAGAAACATGGTTTGCCTATACTGAGAGGGAAAAGACCGATGTTTTAAATCAGATAGGTGACAGCAAATATACAATCCAGCGTTCAAAAGGACTCGGTGAAAACGACGCCGATATGATGAGTCTTACAACTATGAATCCGTCAACACGACGTCTTATAAAGATACAGCCTGAGGAAGCTGAGAAAACGGCGCAGGTGTTCGATTTGCTTTTAGGCGATAACCTTGCAGGCAGAAAGGAACACATAGCCGAAAGCGGACATCTTTATATTGATATGACCGACGTAAGCTGATAAAAGGAGGGAAAAGCAAATGGCAGGAAAAAGAAAAAAGACCGAGCAGCCGGCAGGGAATGAGCCGCCTGTAAAGGGACATATAATCGGAGCGGGTGAAATAGTTGAACAGCCCATAACCGAAACCCTTGAAATAAACTATATGCCCTATGCTATGAGCGTTATTTTGAGCCGAGCCATTCCGGAAATCGACGGTTTCAAGCCCTCCCACAGAAAGCTCCTTTATACAATGTATAAAATGGGACTTTTAACCGGCGGAAGAATCAAATCCGCAAATATCGTGGGACGTACAATGCAGCTTAACCCTCACGGAGACAGCGCTATTTACGATACAATGGTACGTCTTTCAAAGGGCTATGAAGCTTTGCTGCATCCTTATGTTGATTCAAAGGGTAACTTCGGTAAAGCTTATTCGAGAGATATGGCATGGGCAGCGTCGAGATATACCGAAGCAAAGCTTGCGCCTATCTGCGCCGAGCTTTTCAGGGATATAGATAAGGATACCGTTGATTTTGTAGATAACTACGACAGCACCATGAAGGAGCCGACTCTTTTGCCGGTATCATTCCCGTCGGTGCTTGTAAATGCAAATACTGGTATCGCCGTAGGTATGGCAAGTTCAATCTGTCCCTTTAACCTTAAAGAGATATGCGATACCACAATCGCACTTATTAAAAATCCCGACCATGAGGTAGCCGATACCCTTGCAGCGCCGGATTTCCCCGGCGGAGGTAAGATTCTCTATAACCGTGAAGAAATCGAAAAGATTTATCAGACAGGCAGAGGCGGAATAAAGGTAAGGGCAAAGTATCAGTACGATAAATCAAATAACTGTATTGATATTACTGAAATTCCGCCTACAACCACCGTCGAGGCTATTATCGATAAGATGATAGAAAAGGTCAAAGCGGGAGCATTAAAGGAAATCAGTGATGTCCGTGACGAAACGGACAGAAACGGACTTAAAATAACCGTTGACCTTAAGAGAGGTGTGGATGCCGAAAAGCTCATGGCAAAGCTCTTTAAGATGACCACTCTCGAAGATACCTTCTCCTGTAACTTCAACGTCCTTATTTCAGGCACACCTAAAGTTTTGGGCGTCAAGGAGCTTTTAAACGAGTGGATAGCTTTCCGTACCGAGTGCGTAAAGCGCCGCACATTCTTTGACCTTACAAAGGCGAAGAATAAGCTTCATCTGCTCAAGGGTCTTGAAAAGATACTTCTTGATATTGATAAGGCAATCGCTATAATCCGTGGAACCGATGAGGAAAGCGAAGTTGTCCCCAATTTGATGATCGGCTTCGGAATCGACGAAACACAGGCGGAGTATGTAGCGGAAATAAAGCTGCGTCATCTCAATAAGGAATATATCCTTAAGCGTACAGCGGATATCGAAGATCTCCAGAAAGAGATTGCCGATATGGAGGATATCTTAAACAGCCGCAGTAGAATAAAGAAAATAATCATCGAAGAGCTTCAGGGCGTTGAGGATAAATATTCTCAGCCGAGAAAGAGCGAAATCTGCTACACTGCCGATCTTGAGGATGAGCCTGAAATAGAGGAAATCCCCGATTATCCCGTAACCTTTTTCTTTACAAAGGACGGATATTTCAAGAAGATTACTCCTTTGTCACTGCGTATGAGCGGCGAGCATAAGCTTAAAGACGGTGACGAGATAGTAAAAACCGTTGAGGGAAGCAATCTCGACGAGCTGCTTTTCTTTACGGATAAATGTCAGGTCTATAAGGCAAAGGCATCTGATTTTGACGATACAAAGGCTAGTGTGCTGGGAGACTACGTAGCCTCAAAGCTCCAGATGGATGAAGGTGAAAACGCAGTTTTCATGGCGGTTACAAAGGATTATTCCGGTCATATGCTCTTTGTCTTTGAAAACGGAAAGGCAGCGAAAGTGCCTCTTAATTCCTATGCCACAAAGACGAACCGCAAAAAGCTACTGAAAGCTTATTCCGATAAAGCTCCTATTGCCGCAATGGTACAGCTTTCTGAGGATAAGGATATTATCCTTAAATCTTCAGCAGGCAGACTCTTGCTTATAAATACCGGAGCAGTAAGCATAAAGACTACAAAGGATACAATAGGCGTTGCGGTGATGAACCTCAAAAGGGGACAGAGAGTCGAAGAGGTAAGGGATTATGTAGAGGGCGAATTTGCCAAGGAACACCGTTACCGCACAAAGAATCTTCCTGCACTGGGAGCATTTTTAAGCGCAGAGGATGCAGGAGAACAGTTAAAGCTGTAAATTGCAAATCAGATTATTTAAGGTTTCATGGACTAACACCAAGTCCATGAAAATCGGATGATAACAAATAAGACGGCGTTATGACTATTTAAAGGTCATAACGCCGTCTTGCGTTATTGTTTTAAAATATGTTTTTTATTCATCAATGAATTTAACGGCAGTTCCGTATGCGATAACCTCAGCGGCTCCCTGCATAATGGCTGATGATGCATATCGGATATTTACTATTGCATCTGCACCCAATGCCTCAGCTTCTTCGACCATTCTCTTTGTGGCAAGTGCACGGGCATCGTTCATCATCTCGTTATATGCCTTTAATTCGCCGCCGATTATAGTTTTGAAACTTTGTGTAATGTCTTTTCCGATATTTTTGGACTGGATTGTACTTCCCTTTACAAGAGACAGTGTTTCTAATTTTTTACCGCTGATGTAATCAGTATTTACTAATATCATCTTCTTCGCCATCCTTTATTTCTTTTATTCTTTCTATGCATACTTTGACCATTACAGCTGACAGTAAAATAGGAACAATGCCTAACACATACTTCCATATACCGTCTAACGCTGTTATTAAAAGGCCAAAATAAACAGCATAATAAAGTACCACAATAACTGATATCACAATGGGAGCTACCATTTTCTTTCGGTGCATGTTCATTATTGTCACCTCAACAAATTTAGCTTTGTCTTTGACCTCATTCTAACATAATGGTTTTATAAAGTCTATAAAAATATGTGTATAGTTTAAGCATGGAAAAAACTATATTTATAGTCGCTGCAAGGGCAGATCATGGCGGATAAATACATCAGGAGCCCTTTGTATATAGCTTAGTAGACAAAAAGAAATCCCGACGGAAAAATTTCTCTTAATAACGAAATTACCGTCGGGATATTAAAACCGTTAAGCCGGGCTTCCCCGGAAACTAACGGATAGCGGGGAAGCCGGCAAACGCATTTTTTTCGGTTTTCCCTGCTGATAGTATTCTGTGCAGTGTGCGCATAAAAAATACTGGTAAATTTTGTTATAAATAGGGATTTAAATATAAAAATAACTTGCTTTTTCTTAAGTGGTGTGATAAAATTCATTAGTAAAACAGTTTTCTATATATTGTGCGGAGGTTTAAAAATGGCTTGGTATGAAATAGTTTTAGGCATTGCACTTATAATACTTTCAGTTGCCATTATCATTGTCGTTCTTCTTCAGCAGGGACGTCAGGCAGGTCTTTCCGGTGCTATTGCCGGCGGCGCAGAGTCTTTCCTTGGTAAGACAAAGGGCCGCAAGATGGAAGCAAAGCTTGAGCGTGCAACAAAAGCTATTGCAATCGTTTTCTTTGTTGTAACACTTGCAGCATCACTTCTTTTCTTCTTCTTATAATTCAAAATCTGAAAAGTTACGGTACATCCGTTAGGATGTGCCGTTTTCTTTTTGCAAAAAAACATTTAGATAATTTTCTAAATAACTGTTGACAGTGGATAAAGCCGATGCTAAAATACATTTAGATGAAATTCTAAATGATAAAAGGAGGCGGTTATAATGGGGTTTCAGGATACTTTTAAAGCGCTGAGCGACCCTACACGAAGAGAGATTCTTCACATTCTCCGTGACGGCGCAAAGACCGCCGGAGATATAGCTTCACGTTTTTCCATGACCGGGGCGACGGTAAGCCATCATCTTTCCGTTTTGAGGGATGCGGGGCTGATAACCGATGATAAGCGTGGCAAATGCATTTACTATGAAATCAATATGTCAGTGCTTGACGAAATAACCCAGTGGATTGCAGCTCTGAAAGGAGAAGAGAATAATGAAAAGTAAAAAATCAATTATAACAATGTGGGTTCTTGCGTTTATTTCACCGATTATGTTTTTGGCGGCGTATTCATATCTGCCTGAAAGTGTGCCCATTCACTGGAATGCTCAGGGACAGGTTGATAACTACGGCAGCAAAGCCATGGCGGCGTTTTTATTCTTCTTGCCTATTCTTTTGGCACTGATGTTTCAGTTCCTGCCTAAAATCGATCCGAAAAAGCAGAACTATGTGAAGTTCCAGAAATACTATGATATATTTGCAATTTTCATGACAGCATTCTTTGTTGTTGTAAACGGTGTAATGCTTACTGAAACATTAAGACCCGGCACACTTTCCATAGGACTTATAATATCAATAGGTGTAAGCTTAATGCTTATAGTTCTCGGCAATATGATGGGCAAAATAAAGCATAACTATTTTATGGGAATAAAAACTCCGTGGACTCTGGCTGATCCGGATGTATGGAACAAAACTCACCGTGTAGGGGGCATAATGTGGGTTGTTATAGGTATACTTGCCCTTATAACATCCTTTATTTCAACGGTAGTTTTCTCTGTGATTCTCCTTGTTGGTGCATTAGGATCAACGGTCGTGCTTTTCATTTTAAGTTATGTCTGGTTTAAAAAGCGTCATCCCGACGGTGATACCGATAAAAAATAATATCGGAGGAGAATTTCTATGCCTATTTTATCTATTATATATTTTGCAATAGCCGTAATATTTATTATTGTTGGTATACTCATTTTCCGTGGAAATACAGATCTTATTCATGACTATCACCAGAAAAATGTCAAGGATTTTGACGGATACGGTAAAGGTATGGGCAAGGGAATTATCAGTATAGGTGTGTTCTTTTTAATCGGTGCTGTAATCGCTTTGGCTGTAAGTAGCGAATCAGGTACAATTGCCGGTATAATTGTCTCCTTATCCGGTTTTGTCCTGTCATTTATTTACATACTTAAAGTACAGAAAAAGTATAACGGCGGCCTCTTTTAGTCAGGCTAACTGAGCTTTCCTCTAAGACGCATACTAAGGCACATAAATAACAAAATAAATTAAATGCCTGCTTTGGGGTTAATCTTTAATCCCATTTGCAGGCTTTTGTTTTGTCTGTAAGAACTAACAGAGCAGATAAATAATGCGGTTTTCCCGTCTTGCGTGTGTAAATCTTATAATGTATACTGTAATTGTAATTTTCCCTTATTATGTAAAGGAGAGTGAAGATTCTTGAATGAACGTGAAGAGAAAATACGCCGCTGGTTTTCCATGTGGCTTAAAAATGACTGTACCGGCATTGAGGAAATCTTTTCTGGGGATGCCGTGTATATAGAAAGCTGGGGACCCGAATATCACGGTATAGATAAAATACGTCATTGGTTTAATGAGTGGAATACACGTGGAGCGGTGCTCAAATGGGATGTAATTGGATTTTTTCATAAGGAAAATCAAACGGTAACCCAGTGGTATTTTGAAAATAAAATGGATAACGGCAAGGTGGAAGCCTTTGAGGGAATGACTCTTGTACAGTGGACTCAGGACGATAAAATAGAATGTTTAAAGGAATTCGGATGCAATATAAACAGATATGACCCATATGAAAAAGGAGAAGCGCCTGTTTTCAGAGATGAAAAAGCGGCATGGTTTTAGTATGAAATCACGTTAAGGACGGTGAATGAAATGGAAATAAGGGATGTTCGCATTGATAACGGCAAGGCTTTTGATTGGGATAAAGCTTCGGCGGACTATGCAAAGTACAGGGATATTTACCCGGAAATATTTTATAAAAAGATTGCCGAAAGGAATCTGTGCGTGTCCGGTCAAAAAGTTTTGGATTTAGGCACAGGCACGGGAGTTCTGCCACGGAATATGTATTCTTTCGGAGCGAAGTGGACAGGCTGCGACATATCGGCAGGTCAAATAGAGCAGGCAAAGAGGCTGTCCTCTGAATCAGGGCAGAATATCGAATATATTCTCACTCCCGCTGAAAAGATTGATTTTCCCGATAACACCTTTGATGTAATAACCTCATGTCAGTGTTTTTGGTATTTTGACCATGAGAAAATCACGCCGAATCTTGTGAGAATGCTTAAAAAGGACGGCAGACTGCTGATTCTCTATATGTCGTGGCTTCCCTTTGAAGATGAAATTGCAGGGGAAAGCGAAAAACTGATTTTGAAGTATAATCCCATGTGGAACGGAAACGGAGAGACGGTACATCCTATTACTGTGCCGGACTGTGTTCTTGATAGCTTTGAGCCGGTATTTCATGAAGAATACAGGTTTGATATTCCTTTTACCAAAGAAACCTGGCACGGAAGAATGAAAGCCTGTCGTGGAGTAGAGGCGTCTCTTACCGCTGAGGAAACAGAGAAATGGGAAAAAGAACACAGAGCGCTGCTTGATAGAATCGCTCCCGAAAGCTTTAATATTAAGCATTACGCCGCATCATTGGAGCTTAAACCGAAAAAATAAAACGAGAAAGAGAAAAGCACGGAAAGCTTTAAGCTTTCCGTGCTTTGATGTTTATTTGCTGTTTTTCATAGCCTGATAGCCGATTAAAACTGTCCATACATATGCGCAGGTTTTGGGAATCATAAGCATTCCGATCATTGGAATAGCATCAGCCCAGAGTACGACGGGTATGTAAAAACCGAAACTGAGTACAATTGTGAGCCACATCCACTTGAAGGGCTTATCATTGTTTTCTTTTGCGCTTTTGTAGAACAGTACAATTATTAAAAGTCCTAAAAGAGCAAAGGGGATATTGCGGTAAATTCCCCAGGAAATGGGAGCTTCAGCGCTGAGCCATTCATTCTGTGGGAAGAGGCAGAGAATAATGCGAAGAGCCGACAGAATATAAACGGCGGCAGTTACACCGTTTTGTCCTTTAACCTTGTAGCGGATTCTCCATACATAATAGAGAATTACATAAAAGACGGTCATGGTGATTGAGGTGATAAATTTACCTGTGCCCAGTGCTGCGGTAAAGTTTTCGAGACCCGTTGTGCAAAGAGCGTAAGCTCTGGGGACAAGATGGAATGCGTCGCCGGAGCCTAAGACAATTGCCATAATACCGAAAAGACGGTACTGGCTGTTTTTTCCGCTTTTGGCAATCATGATAATTCCGATTGTTATAACGGTAATGAGATACGCTGCGTCAAATAATGTTTCTACAATAGCCTGCATAATTTTCTCCTTTAAAAAATTTTCTATTATTAAAGGCGCAATGCCTTAAAATAGTTTATACCGAAGAGGATTCCTGCAAGAAGCAGAGAAGCACCCAGACCCGAATAAAAAACAGCAATGAATCTTTCGGGACCTAAACCGGAAGTCCTTAAATAGATTCCGCCTGTCATCATAAACGCCATAATGATAAAGGATTTTAAATCGAAGAATTTCAGGAAAAAGTGTTTTTCTTCTTCATAATCGCTTATTCTCTTTGTGTGCTTTTTGACAAGTCTGCCGAATATGAAGTACTGAAAAATTCCGAATACAGCCGCAGATAAAATAATGTTGAGAAGTGATAAATAGCTTGCGTAAGCCATAATTCCTATACGCAGAATATTAAATCCTGCTGCTGTCCATACAAAACAGGCGATGAGCAGTAAGGTGTTCTTTTTTACTTTCATTATATTCATTGTATTTCTTTCCTTTCTGAACAATGTTCATTTTGCTTCAAAAAAAATTTCCCCGTCTGAGGAAATTAATATATTGTCCTTTTGATAATTTCAATAATTGCACCGCAGCTGTAATTTTCCTTTAACAGTGCGGAAACAATCATGGAGAAAATTATATCAATGAACTGTTCTTTTGAAAGGCTTTCGCCGAAAGCATCGGTGCGTACATTACTATCTTTATTCAGAGCAGACATAAGGCCGTTTCTCATGTGTTTTCTTGAACGTTCCATAAGCTTTTTTCCGTGGGATTTCTCTCCGCTTAAAAAGCTCATTGAGTGAAGTGAAAAAAAGCCCGGATATTTTTCTCCGCCTTTTTCTGCGCTTTCAAAAATCCACCTGACGCATTTTATAAAATCGTCAAAATCTTCTGCGTGCTCATAAAGATGAAAAATATCATGCCATACACTTTCTATTGTCTGTGCCACAAGATCGCCTTTTGAACTGAAATAGTTGTATATTGAGCCTACGGAAACACCGCATTTTCCAGCAACATTTCTGATGCTGACGGCAGTCCAGCCATCCTCGGCTATTATCTGACGGCTTACTTCTAAAATTGCTTCCTTTGATGTCACAACCGTGTTCATGGGCTTTCTCCTTTCAAACTGAACAATGTTCATAATATCTGATTGATTTAAATTTGTCAACAGGTAAGCTGTAATATCTGATTGCTTTTTATTATAATTTTCCCCGGACAGAATTTTTCCTGTCCGGGGATTTAGCGTTTTATGAAATTTTATTCAAAATAGAATACCTGTAAATCTCCGCCGCCGAGCTCAAAGGAGTATTCACCGTTTACAACACTTACCTTTTCTCCTTTACCTGTCTGATTATTTACAGCGTAAAGGGATTTGTTATTTACATCTGTTTTGATGGTGATTTTCTGAGCTGTCTCTGCGCTTGAACCTTTTTGTTCCTCGGGTTTAAGTCCGTTTCCGGATGTGAGAGCGTTACAGACAATGAAATATTTTCTGTTCTGCATTTCATCGTTTCCGGGAAGAGTTCTGAAATAACCTATGTAAACATCTCCGGGAAGGGAATTGTTTTCGCTTCCAAGATTTTCAGCTGTAATGTCGGTTATGCCGAAAGAGTTCTTTCCGTTGAATCTGTTTATCGTTGAGGGCTTTTTGTTTTTGAGTGTCAAAAATCCAAGCTTATGTTTACCGCTGAGAACCTCAACGTCCTCAGTCTGGAGGTTTACAAGGTGAGGGGAAAGAGTGTTAATGGTTTTTGTAATATTGCAGTAATCCTCAAAATGTCTTGTGGGATTGCCGTTTTCATCAAAGAACAGGAACTGCTGACTGTCAATTATTCTGAAAAGATTTAGCCATTTGCCGCCCATTGTAACAGTGAGATTTGCCACCAATTTTTTCTGTGATTCGGTAACCTCATACCAGCCTACATCAGCTGCTCTGTCACCTGTTTTGTAGCCTAAAAGATATTGTCCGAAGGGGATTGGTGAGCTTCCGCTGCCGTCGTATCCTTTCATTGCCGGTATTCTTATGGCATTTATATCATCCGCAATAATTGAAGCTACATTGTAATCCTTATTGGAACCGAGCTGATCGAAATAGTAGGAGTCGTAGGTGAGGATATCAGGCTTTGCTATTTTCATATATTCCTCATATTCTTTTTCTTTCCACTGACCTGCCCACTGGTTTGAATGAAGAAGCACATTGTTGTTTCTGCTTCTGAAATCTTCAAACCATGAGGCGAGAAGCTGAGTTTGCTCTTTGGAATATTCCTGCTCATCGCCAAAGCATACGCTGATAAGGTCATCGGCGTATTTGAGCTGTTCCTCGCTCATCCATTCTTTTCCGTCAGGAGATGTTTCAAGAGAGTTGCCGTTATTGGGAGCTTTGGCAAGGCTCCAGAGAATACCCTCGTTTTTTTCGTGAATAGGAGTGTTAAAAAGATTTCCGTCATAATAGGTAGGACCAAAGCCGAGAGCTTCAATTCTGTCAAAATCAATTTGCTTTTCTCCTGATTTCTCAGAGGGAAGCCAGGCCTGTAATACAAATCCTTTTTCCTGGATAATTCTGTTTCCGTTGGAAACTGATATTTCATCTTTTAAAATGCTGTCAGAATTGCTCCTCGAACATGCCGCAGTTATACCCGCTGCCAAAACTGTGCCTGCAATTAAAACAGCGGCTACTTTTATCTTCTTCATAATTTATCCCCCTTTAGCTAATTTGATTTGAGTTTATCACCGAAAATCCGTAAAAACAATATCAAAAACGGAAGAATTTATTTATTTTTTACATTTTTTTAGATATTTTTACAGATAATTATGTAATATTCCCAAAAGCAAAAAAGAGTCGCTTATTTGTACAATTTGACGAAATGTCACTTAGGTTTTATAATTTAAAGTACATTTAAATATCACACTGTGTAAATAAAATAAGCAAATTGCCGGTTCATTTTGCTCAATTGGCAAATGAATGCTTGAAATATTCGTCTTTTTAAATATATAAGCGGCAAATTATGGGTAAAACTATGGGTGTATTAAACAATATATTTAAAAAATAGTATACTATGATACATAAAATACCCATATCTACAAAATTTCAATTTTTGTGACAAACGTGCATTGCTTCTTCACAGTGTATGGTATACACTTATATAAAATAGTATTCGTATAGGTATACAATAAATTATTGTACGAACCAAAATTCTGATAAAGCAATTTTTGACCTGACCCAATACACTATTTATGATGTATAGTAATCTAACAGATGCTTGCACACTGCATATAAATGTTTTTATAAATTTGTAGAATCCGATGAAAAGACTGCGGGCTTACATTTGCTCGAATTTGTATAAATGAATTCGTAATATAAGATGTAAATATCATTACATTTATAGTTTGATATTCAAAGTGCTTTAAGATACACAAAGAATGTACATTTATGGGAATTACAGTAGTGAAAAAGGGGTAGTTTTAATGGGATTTCGAGTCGCTCACATGTTTCACAGCAAAGAGGCTTTTTTCAAGAGCTTTGGACTGATGCTGCTTGATGTAATTATGATTATCGGCTGTATGGCCGGAGCTTTGTGGCTGAGATTTGATTTCAGCTTTACAGCAATTGATCCTGAATTTCTTCAGTCTGTGTCTACATATATGTGGATAAACGTTGTCTGCACGATCATAGTCAACGTTTTCTTCAAGATGTATAAAATTCTATGGCGTTTTGCCAGCATGATAGAGCTGCGCAATACAGTGATTGCGGTATTTGTTTCCTCGTTTATTCAGTTTTGCGGAATGAAATTAATGGGACTTCATGTACCGAGAAGCTACATTCTTATTTATGTACTTCTGCTTTCAGTATGCATGATAATTTCAAGGTTTTCTTTCCGCTTTATTGGCATTTTATTCAAACGCTCAACAAGGAAAAAGGCTGATCCGATTGTCACAATGGTAGTGGGAGCAGGTTCTGCGGGATATATGCTTGTACATGAGATGAAAAGCAGTCCTCATATTAATCGCAAGGTCCCCTGCATTATTGATGATAATTCGGAAAAATGGGGCACATATCTTTTGGGAATTCCCGTTGTAGGCGGCAAAAAAGCAATTCCCGCAATGGTAAAGAAATATGATGTCGAAGAGATTATAATCGCTATACCTACACTTACAGCCGAAGAGCAAAGCGAGCTGCTTGAAATCTGTCAGGAGACAACCTGTAAGGTGCAGCTTCTTCCAAGTATATATCAGCTTGTAAATAATGAAGTTACTGTATCAATGCTCAGGGATGTCCAGATTGAGGACTTGCTGGGACGTGATTCAATACAGCTGCGTATGGATAAAATTGCCGAATATATCAGCGGCAACGTAATTATGGTTACCGGCGGCGGAGGATCAATCGGCAGCGAGCTTTGCCGTCAGATAGCGCTTCATAATCCGAGGCAGCTTATTATAGTGGACATTTACGAAAACAACGCCTATAATATTCAAATGGAGTTAAAGCGCAAATATCCTGATCTTAATCTTGTAACGCTTATTGCGTCTGTTCGTGACAGAAAGAGAATAGACAGTATTTTTGCTGAGTATAAACCTGATATCGTTTATCATGCGGCGGCTCATAAGCATGTTCCCCTTATGGAGGACAGTCCAAATGAGGCAATCAAGAATAATGTTTTGGGTACATATATTGTTGCTCAGGCTGCGGATCAGTTCAAAGTAAAGAGAATGGTGCTTATTTCTTCGGATAAAGCAGTGCGTCCGACCAATGTAATGGGTGCTTCAAAGCGTATATGCGAAATAATCATGCAGGTGTTTAACCAGATTTCCGATACAGAGTATGCAGCGGTACGTTTCGGCAATGTTTTGGGCAGTAACGGCAGCGTTATCCCTCTTTTCAATAAGCAGATAAAAGAAGGCGGACCTGTTACTGTAACTCATCCCGATATTATCCGCTATTTTATGACAATTCTTGAAGCGGTAAACCTTGTGCTCCAGTGCGGAGCCTATGCAAAGGGCGGAGAGCTTTTCATTCTCGATATGGGTGAGCCTGTAAAAATACTTGATATGGCAAAGAAAATGATACGTCTTTCCGGACATATTCCGGACAAGGATATCAAAATCCAGTTCACGGGTCTGCGTCCGGGTGAAAAGCTTTACGAGGAGCTTCTTATAGATGAAAAGAACCTTGTTCGTACCGAGAACGAGCGAATCTTTGTAGCTCAGTTTGGCAAGATCGATGCAGAAAAAATGCGCAAGCAGATTTTGGAAATAGTAAATAAGGCTTATGAGGAAACCGACGATATCCGTTCGTGTATTAAAGAGATAGTACCTGAATATCAAATGTGGGGCGAGAATAATAATGAAGAAATATGATGTGAAAGAGGACAGTAAACTTTACTATCCTGAATTTACCATGTCTAAGCGGTTTTACATGGTTTTTCAGCGTGTGGTAAGCTTCATCTTTTCATTATTTGGAATAATAGTATTATCACCATTGTTTTTGCTGTTGGCGCTTTGGGTAGCTGCTGACAGCAAAGGCCCGGTGTTTTTTGTTCAAAAGCGAGTAGCACGTTCAAAGCCGGACGGAACCTACCGCTTTTTCTCTATTTATAAATTCCGTACAATGTATGTTGATGCTCCAAAGGATATGCCGACACATCTTTTGCAGAACTCTGATGCATGCATTACAAAAGCGGGACGTTTTCTCAGAAAGACATCACTTGATGAACTTCCGCAGTTGTTTAATGTCCTTAAAGGTGATATGAATCTTATAGGTCCGAGACCGGCTCTTTATAATCAGACAGAATTACTGGCTCTGCGTGACAAATACGGAGCTAATTTTGTTCGTCCCGGAATAACAGGTCTTGCTCAGGTTATGGGCAGAGATGAACTGCCTGAGGATGTAAAGGCTCGATATGATGGCATATATGCTCAGAATGTAGGATTTTCAATTGATATTTACAGCTTTTTCAAGACTATATCCGTTGTACTGAAAAGCGACGGAGTTGTTGAAGGCGGTACCGGAGCCATGGAGCAAGAGTCAGAAAAAAAGAAAAAGATCCTTATCTGCACTAACCATTCTTATATGCTTTATCAATTCAGAAGAGAACTTATATCAAAGCTTCTTGAAAACTATGAAGTAGTTCTCAGTATGCCTTTTGTAGGACATGAAGAAGATTTTGAACTCATGGGATGTAAATGTGTTGAAACAAAGCTTGACCGCCGTGGTATAAATCCATTCACAGACCTTAAACTTTTGCGTTTTTATAAAAAGCTTCTAAAAAAAGAAAAACCAGATAAAGTTATTACATATTCAATTAAACCTAATATATATGTCGGAATGCTGTGCAGTTCGATGAAAATACCATATTGCGCAAATGTACAGGGCCTTGGCACGGCTTTTCAAAAAAAGATGTTAGCTCAGCTCGTTGGTTTTATGTATCGTATAGCTTTCAGAAAAGTAGATGTTGTATTTTTTGAAAACGAAGTCAATGCACAGGAATTTTTATCTCGTAATCTTATGGATAAAGACAAAGCTTGTATTCTTAACGGAGCGGGAGTGAATCTTGAACATTATGAATACACTCCTCATCAAAAAGATTGCGCAAAGAGTGAAACAAAGCGCCACTTCTTGTTTATAGGACGTATCATGCGTGAAAAAGGAATTGATGAGCTTTTTGATGCTGTACGCCGACTTAAAGCCAAGTATGGTGACGGAGTTGTACTTGATATTGTAGGATTTTTTGAGGACGAGTATGCCGAAGCGGTAAAAGAAATGGAAAACAATGGAACAGCAGTGTTCCACGGCTTCCAAAGTGATTCAAGACCATATTACGCCATGTCAGACGTTGTGGTTTTGCCTTCTTATCACGAGGGGATGAGCAATGTTCTGCTCGAGGCCTCCGCAATGGGACGTCCTGTAATTACGAGCGATATCCCCGGATGCAGGGAAGCTGTTGAAGATGGAAAGACAGGTTATCTGTGCGCACCAAAAGATACAGATGCCCTTTATGATAAAATGGAACTCATGATGGACAAAACCATAGATGAACTTGACGAAATGGGCAAATATGCCCGTGAACGTATGGAGAATCTGTTTGATAAAAACATGGTTGTCCGTCAAACACTTGAAGCAATGGGCTTATATAATAACGAAATCTCCGGAGAAACAATATGCTTTCAAACAACTATATCCTGATATTATTGTGGATTGCCGCAATGGCACTCCTCTCAAAAACAACATCAGTAGTTTACTGTACCGAAACGGTTAACGGTCAAAGAGTGCGCCGGTTTAATTGGTTCTTTGCGATTCTTGCAGTGCTCCCTCTCGTTATCTGGGCAGGCTGGCGAGGTTACATTGGCGACACATACATGTATATGCGTAGCTTTAATGAAATGCCTTCTAATTTTGGCGATCTAGGAACCTATGTTGCAGGTGTAACTAAAGATAAGGGATTCTATTTTTTCGCAGCATTGATTAAATGCATTATTGGAAACCGTGTTAATCTTTATTTATTAATTATAGCTGCATTGCAGTGTTTGCTGGTGTTTATGATTTACCGTAAATATTCTATTTCATATATAGTTAGTTTTTTCCTTTTTATAGCATCCACTGACTATATTTCATGGATATTCAATGGTATGCGTCAGTTTACGGCAGCAGCAATTACTTTTGCCTGTTTCCCACTGATAGTAAAGAAAAAATACCTTTGGGCAGTTATAGGGATACTGTTTGCTTCGTTATTCCATCAGAGTGCGTTGATTCTTATTCCATTTATTTTTATAGCTCAGGGAAAAGCATGGAACAAAAAGACTTTGATGTTTATCGGTGCAAGTATTGTGGCGGTGTTGTTTATAGACCGTTTTACAAATATTCTTGATACTCTTTTAGCTGATACTCAGTACCAAAATGTTGTATCTGACTGGCAGAGCTGGGAGGATGACGGCACAAATGTACTGAGAGTGTTGGTTTACAGCGTGCCTGCGCTTATGTCATTGGTGGGTCTCAAATTTGTCCGCCATGCAGATGATCCGATAATAAATTTGTGTGTTAACATGTCCATTGTGTCCATGGGATTTTATATCATATCAATGTTCACGAGCGGTATTTTTATTGGAAGACTTCCTATTTATTTTTCACTTTATAGTTATATTTTACTTCCTTGGCTTATTAAAAATATGTTTGAGAAAAGGTCAGAGGTGCTTGTGAATATTGCTATGGTTGGAGCATATTTAGTTTTCTATCTTTATAGCACAATTACAATGGGACTTGTATAAAAACGTTTTATATTTTGAAATATAGGTTATACAAATTAAAAATTAAGAGGAAAGATGTATGAAAAAAGTAATTACTTACGGAACTTTTGATCTGCTTCATTATGGACATATCAATCTTCTGCGCCGTGCCAAGGAGCAGGGAGATTATTTGATAGTAGCATTGTCAACCGATGAATTCAACTGGAAAGAAAAAGGGAAAAAATGCTATTTTACATATGATCAAAGAAAAAAATTATTGGAAGCTATTAGATATGTTGATTTGGTAATACCTGAAACCAGTTGGGAACAAAAGGCATCTGATGTTAAGGAGTTCAAAGTAGATACATTTGTTATGGGTGATGACTGGGAAGGTAAATTTGATTTTTTAAAAGAGTTATGTGAAGTGATATACTTGCCAAGAACTCCGGAAATTTCTACTACACAAATAAAAGCGGATTTGAAGGTGAAGTAAACGTGAACGAATTAGATACCATGCTTAGAGAGCTTCAATTAACACAATTGGAGATTTTAAAAATTATTGATGATTTTTGCAGAGAAAATGATATAAAATATTCTCTTTATGCAGGCAGTTTGTTAGGTGCAGTAAGACATCAGGGATTTATTCCATGGGATGACGATCTGGATATATGCATGGAGCGCAGCGAGTATGATAAATTTATAAAAGAATGGCTGAAAAGTAGTCCGAAGGGATATATATTACAGAACAAAGATATAGATCCTGAGTTTACGCAGTCATTTACCAAAATACGTAAAGATCATACAACATTCTTACAAAGCGACGATAAAAAAGGAAAGTATCATACAGGTATCTTTGTGGATGTTTTTCCAATTGACAGAATGCCATATGGAAAATTTGCCAGGAAATTATTTAAATTCAGGTGTATGCTTTACCAGCTTTTTACACGTGAGTTTGTGCCATCAAGAGCTGGTAAGGTTTCAAAAATGGTAACTTCTATTTTATTGAAATGTACTTCCAAGAACTCAAGAAAAAAATTACGCAGTGAATTATTAAAGCAAATAACAAGGAATAATGATGATAGAAGTTTAAATACGGCAGCAATTGAAACTATGGCGTCGTTAAAAACTTGTTTTCCTTCAGATATGTTGGATGCATATGTTTTTTTAAAATTTGAAGATGGAGAATTTATGTGTTTTAAAGATTGGGATGAACATTTAAAATGCAAATTTGGTGATTATATGAAATTGCCTCCAGAAGAGGAACGGGCTTGGAAGCATCACCCTCTTATAATAGATTTTAAAAGAAATTATGAGGAGATAAACTGATGGAACAAGATAGTGCGGTGCGAATATTGCATGTAATTGGAGTTATGAACCGTGGCGGCGCAGAAACAATGGTAATGAATTTGTATCGGAATATCAACAGGGATAAAGTACAATTTGATTTTGTTGAGCATACAGCAGAGCGTGCTGTATTTGATGATGAAATAGAGCAGTTGGGTGGTAGAATTTACCATTGTCCAAAATTTACAGGAAAGAATTATTTTGCTTACAGAAAGTGGTGGGATGATTTTTTCGAAACAAATGGTTCGGATTATCAAATTGTTCACGGGCATATTGGAAGTACGGCTGCGATTTATTTAGCTGCTGCTAAAAAATATGGTAAATATACAATAGCTCACAGTCATAATACAAACGGAAATATTTCAGCAAAAGAAATAATGTACAGAGCTTTATCACAGCGAGTTCGTAATGTTGCAGATTTCTTTTTTGCGTGCTCAAATCCTGCAGGTCATGATAGATTTGGAAATAAAATAGAATTTCAGATTTTAAACAACGCAATTGATACAAACCAATATGCTTTTTCAAAAGCAGTAAGAGCGGAAGTTCGCAAAGAATTTAATTTATCGGATGAGCTTGTTGTTGGACATGTTGGAAGATTTAGCGGTCAGAAAAATCATGATTTTTTGATCGATATTTTTGCGCAGATAAAAAAAGAAAAACCGACTGCAAAGCTTTTGCTGGTAGGCGATGGTGCTGAAAAAAATAATATAAAAAATAAGGTTCATCAATTACAACTTGATGATAGTGTTATCTTTACTGGGGTCCGTTCAGATGTAAACAGGCTTTTACAGGCTATGGACATTTTTGTTTTTCCGTCACTTTTTGAAGGACTTCCCGTAACAATGGTAGAGGCGCAAGCATCAGGGCTTCCCTGCGTTATTTCTGATAAGATTCCGGATGAATGTATTATAACTGATAATTTAGTTACCATTAAAAGTCTTTCTGATTCTTGCGAAGAGTGGGCGAGGCATGTTTTAAACAGGGTCAACACTGTTCGAGATGATACAAGTGAGCAAATAAAGGAACACGGTTTTGATATTTCTGAAACTTCAAAATGGCTGGAGGAGTTTTATATTGAAAAATCAAAGTAATATAATTTTAACTGTTTTTACTCCGGCGTATAATCGTGAGCATACTATTACCAGAACATATGAGTCTTTACTTAATCAAAACTGTAAGGATTTTATCTGGCTTATTGTGGATGATGGTTCTACAGATAATACAGCTGAACTTGTAAAACAGTGGCAGAAAAAAGATAACGGATTTGAAATACAATACATATACAAGGAAAACGGCGGAATGCATACTGCACATAATACCGCATACGAAAATATACATACAGAGCTTAATGTATGTATTGACTCAGATGATTGCATGGGTGAAAATGCCGTAAAAATTATCCTTGAAAAATGGGAAGAAGTAAAAGATAAAGGATACGCTGGAATAATGGGCTTGGATGCTGATATGAACGGAAATATTATTGGAAGCGGATTCCCTGACGGGCTTGAGGAAACAACGGTAATTGGTTATTATTCAGCAGGCGGCAGCGGAGATAAAAAACTGGTTTACCGCACGGATATAATAAATAAATATCCTCCTTATCCGGTTTTTGAAGGAGAAAAATATGTTGCGCTTTCATATAAGTATCGTCTTATTGATCAGTCCTATAAAATGGCAGTATTAGATAAAGTGCTGTGTAATGTTGATTACCAAGCAGACGGTTCAAGCAATACAATGTGGAGGCAGTACCTTAAAAACCCTAAAGGGTTTGCTTTTTGGCGTAAAGTATGTATGGAACACCCTGAATCGGTCAAAAGGTTGATCATAGATTGTATTCATTATTGTTCAAGCAGCTTTATAGCTAAAAACGGCAAGTATATATCTCAATCGCCTAAAAAATTGTTGACGGTTCTTTGTACGCCGCTTGGATTTGTTATGACAATTTACATTAAGAGGAAGGCAAAGTTATGATACCTAAAAAAATTCATTACTGCTGGTTTGGTGAAAACGAAAAACCTAAAGCAGTAGAAAAGTGTATTGCCAGTTGGAAAAAATATTGCCCTGATTATGAAATCATTGAATGGAATGAAGAGAATTTTGATGTAAAACAGAATCCATACATAAAATATTGTTACGATAACAAGAAGTGGGCGTTTCTCAGCGATTTGGTACGACTTATTGTTGTCGGTGAACAGGGCGGAATTTATTTTGATACAGATGTTGAACTCGTAAGAAATCCGGATTTCCTTTTGGAATATGGCGCTTTTTACGGTTTTGAAACTCCTGAATTTGTTGCCACAGGCCTCGGGTTTGGCGCTGAAGCTCATCATCCTACCATTGAAAAAATGATAGAAGAATACAGCAAACTTGAAGCAGACGAAAACGGAAATTTTCCGACTATAACTTGTCCGAATCTCAACACTCAGGCACTTGTGCCGTTTGGACTTAAGAAAAACGGAGAAAAACAGCTTATAGGAGATGCTTTGATACTGCCCATTGAATATATGAACCCTTATGATGACCCTAAAGGTGTTCTTAATAAAACGTCAAATACGGTAAGTATCCATTGGTATTCAAAAAGCTGGATGAGCAAAAAAACGATTCTCAGAAGTAAGCTTACAAAACCATTTCACCGTGTTTTTGGAAATGATTGTTTCAGGTGGTTAAAAAAATGAAATCCGTAATTATTATTTCACATGCTCTGGAAATAGGTGGAGCGGAACGTGCGTTGTTGGGACTTCTTGAATCCTTTGATTATTCAAAATATGACGTAAGTCTTTTTCTTATGAGACATGAAGGCGATCTTTTCGGTTTAATTCCAAAAAAAGTTAACTTGCTTCCTGAAATTAAAGAGTATACAGGTCTTGCTGTCCCATTGACTTCCATAGTGAAAAAGGGGTTATTTGGTGTAGCACTGGGAAGAAGTATTGCTAAAATCAAGGCAAAGAAGTTTGTAAAATCCCATAATATAAAAAAAGATAACGGAGTAGGCATTGAATATAGTCATAAGTATACCGTAAAAATGATGCCCATTATAAGCAATA
The DNA here is from genome assembly GCA_958366985.1 of uncultured Oscillospiraceae bacterium. GTDB lineage: Bacteria > Bacillota > Clostridia > Oscillospirales > Acutalibacteraceae > UMGS263. The sequence continues at coordinate 45,684 of CATXDC010000012.1, read as the reverse complement.
AGGAATACGATCTTGCTATAAGTTTTTTGACACCTCACTATTTTGCAGCTGAAAAAGTAAAAGCAAAAAAGAAAATTGCTTGGATTCATACAGATTACTCAACAGTTGATATCGATGTGAAATCCGAGGAGAAAATGTGGTCAAAATATGACCATATTGTATCTATTTCCGATGATTGTACCAAAGGCTTTCTTTCAAAGTTTCCCGGTCTTGAATCCAAAATTCTTCCCGTCGAAAATATAATTTCGCCGGATTTTATACATAAGCAGGCAGAAATGGAAGATGTAAGTGATGAAATGAATGGTGATGCTGTAAAGCTTTTATCTGTGGGACGTTTTTCGACTGCCAAGAACTTTGATAATGTGCCGGATATATGTCGCAGGATTATAGACAAAGGGATTAATGTTAAGTGGTTCCTTGTGGGTTACGGTGGAGATGAAGAGCTGATAAGAAACAAAATAAAAGAAGCTGGTATGGAAGAACACGTAATAATTTTAGGCAAGAAAAGTAATCCATATCCATACATAATAAACTGTGATGTATATGTGCAGCCTTCACGGTATGAAGGGAAATGTGTAGCTGTACGTGAGGCACAGATTCTTTGTAAACCGGTTATAATTACGGATTATGCAACTGCTAACAGTCAGCTTAAGAATGGTTTTGACGGTGTTATTGTTCCTTTGGATAACGAAAGATGTGCTGAGGCAATTTCCAAATTATTAAAGGATACAAAAAAGTTGAATCTTCTTTCTAAAAACTGTGCTATGACTGATTATTCCAATACCGAGGAACTTGAAAAAATATATACAATTATTGAAAAGGATTGACATTTTAATTTAAGGCGAGGACTGAGATATGCCTAAAGTAAGCATTATAATACCAGTTTATAAAACAGAAAAATATATACATCGATGTGTAGATAGTGTTCTTGCTCAGACACTTTCTGATATTGAAGTTATTTTAGTGGATGACGGTTCTCCTGATAAGTGTCCAGAAATTTGTAATGCATACAAAGAGAAGGATAGCCGCATAAAGGTTATACATCAGAAAAATTCAGGTGTATCAGCTGCAAGAAATGCGGGATTGGATGTAGCTTCAGGTGAGTATATAACTTTTGTTGATTGCGATGATTATATTGAGCCGGATATGTATGCTTCGATGATCTCAACAGCTGAAAAGTACGGATGCGATGTCGTAATGTGTGATTGTTTAAAAGAGTTTGAGTCTTATTCACAAACATATACCCACGATATACGGTCTGGATATTACGATAAAACTCAGCTGCAAATGGAGTATTATCCTCATCTTTTGATGATGGAGAATGTCGAATATCCAGCTACAATTTCAAATTGGCTTTGCTTGTTCAGAAACAAAAAATCGTTATGCGATATACGATATGTAGTTGGAGTGAGGTATTCTGAAGATTTACTGTTTGGAGCTTGTCTTATGCGTCAGGCTGAATCTTTTTATTATATGAAAGGTCAGAATTTTTACCATTACTGCATGAATCCGCAGTCTGCAACACATACGTATGCACCGGAAAAATGGATGGATTACAAACTTCTTTACAAGCAAATCAAAGAATATTTTGGTAATGATTCAGAATTTGATTTCAGCAGGCAGATAGATTTATGTTTGCTATTGTTTGTTTATAATGCAATTGGTGACACTTATGGAGCAAGCAACTTTGGAAAAAGAGAAAAGGCTGAAAAAATTTATAATATTCTAAGTGAACCACTGGTAAGAGAGATGTTTAATGGTTTAAATGTCAACAAACTTCCTATTACATATAAGCAAAAGATTATTACGTGGTGTTATAAATATAAGCTGTGTATAAATTTACTAATTAAGTATTATCAATAAAGTTGTAAATGGATTGATAAAAGTCATGAAAAAGAAAATTTTATTTATTAATGGTCACCTGAATGTCGGTGGTGTAGAAAAATCTTTGGTTGATATTTTACGAAATATCAACTATGAAAAATTTGAAGTTGATTTACTTCTGTTAGAAGAACTTGGGGATTATAAAGATGAAATTCCAGAACAAGTCGACATTATTTTTCACTGCTTAAAGAATACCTATGGTCCTCTGATTCCGTGCTTGCTGCGTTGCATAAGACAAAAGGACTGGTTCTCTTTGCGCATGCGTTTGATTTTTCTAATGATGAAATTTTTTGGTCAGGATAGAATCAAATTGGCACGTAAACTTTTGACTTCAGATAAACATTATGATTGCGTAGTAGGTTTCCGAAGCGGAATTTGTACTCAAATTGCTTCATTTGCAGTAAATGCTGAAAAAAGAGTAACGTGGTGGCATTACGGAGATTTTAATGTACCTGTAAAAGAGTACAGTGAAATTGTAGATGTTTGCGATAGCGTTGTATCAGTTTCACAAAGCTGTGCTGATATGTTAAAGGAAAAAATTCCGAATATTTCTGACAAATTAATAGTAATTCCAAATATGATTGACATTGATTTGCTAGAAAAGAAATGTGGTACAATATCACCTTATACTGTAGAAAAGACTCATATAATAACAGTTTGTCGTATTTCACCAGAGAAACATGTTGAAAATATTATTTATGCGGCTAAAGAACTTAAAAGTAAAGGGTATGATTTTTGCTGGCATATAGTTGGAGACGGTATTTTAAAATCTCATATTCAAGATTTGGCGATACAGAATAATTTGAGTAATTTTCTGATATTTGAGGGCAGCAAAGTTAACCCGTATCCGTATGTAAAGTACGCATTTCTTTATGTGCATCCGTCATATGTTGAGTCTCAGGGTATTACTATATTGGAAGCAATGGCTCTGGGAGTTCCATGTGTTATCACAAAATCACGAGGACCTTGTGAATTTATTAAAAATGGAGAAAACGGGCTTTTGGTTGAACAGTCACCGGAAGCTTTGACACAGGGAGTAATAAACATCCTTGATGATTCCAGTCTTTATAATTTTATAAAGCATAATTCTGTTTGTCCTGCCAATTTTTCCAAAGATAAAGTTATTGAAAAGGTTGAGGATTTATTAAATAATTAAAAGGTGATTTTATATATGATTAATATTTTTGAAAAAATTAAAGAGAAACTGCATCCTATTGATTATTCAAGCCTTGACTATTTGCGCAGTAAAGGTGTAAAAATAGGTGAAAATGTTGATATCATTAATTCTAGAATAGAATCTTGTCATAGTTTTTTAGTTACAATAGGAAATAACGTTACCATAACAAACGCAACAATTCTTGCACATGATGCCAGTACAAAAAAATTTATTGGTTACAGTAAGGTTGGACGTGTAGATATCGGAGACGATGTTTTTATAGGATATGGAGCAATTGTCCTTCCAAATACCAAAATAGGTAATAAAGTAATTGTAGGAGCCGGTACAGTTGTGGCAAAAGATGTTCCTGATAATGTTGTAATTGCCGGTAATCCGTTCCGTGTAATATGTACTTTTGATGAATACATTGAGCGAAATAAAAAGAGAATGGAAGAGGGACCTACTTACAATACATTATGGAATGAAAAAAGCGAAGAAGAAAAGAGTCGAATGTTTGAAGAATTAAATGGAAAAATGGGTTATGATTTATAGTAGGTGATAATATGAGTATTTTTTTATATTCTCATGGTGGAAGCGGAAATCATGGTTGTGAAGCTATCGTGAGAGGAACCAAAGAAATTTTATCGGACGAACAGATGGCGCTTTACTCTTTTAAAAAAGCAGAAGATGAGAAATATGGCTTAGGTCAGTTTGTGAATCTACAGGATGCAAGAATATCATATGGAAAGCTAAATATTCATAGAATAGCAGCTTCTTTGAAAATTCGTCTGTTTAAAGATGAAAACTATGCCACTAAGATTTCTATAAATCATATTTTAAAAAAATATGGTCTTGGAGATATTGGTTTTTCCATAGGTGGAGACAATTATTGTTATCCTGGATTTGAAGAGTTCGGTGTAATTAATAAAATGATAAGGAAATGTGGTACTAAGACTGTTTTGTGGGGATGCTCTGTTGAGCCTTCTATGATTAACGATATTATGCTGGAAGATTTAAAAGGATATGACTTGGCTGTTGCAAGAGAAAGTATCACATATGATGCATTAAAAAGAACTGGTGTAAACGTAATATTGTCCTCAGATCCAGCGTTTTGTATGAAAAAACAAGTATGCAATTTTCCTTTTGAAAAATCAGAAAAAGAAATAGTTGGCATTAATGTAAGTCCTCATATTCTAACTTGTGAAAAAGAAAATGGAATTGCTTATAAAAACTATGTTGAGTTAGTAAAGTATATTCTTGAGAATACAGATTACTCAATTGCATTAATACCTCACGTGGTTTGGGATACAAATGATGACAGGAAGGTTTTACATAAGCTTTATGAAGATATCGGCAACAGTGAACGTGTTTTCCTAGTTGAAGATCATACTGCACCTGAATTAAAATACATTATTTCCAAATGCAGTTTGTTTGTAGGAGCTCGTACCCATGCTACAATCGCAGCTTATTCGACTTGTGTTCCAACACTGGTGGTTGGTTATTCTGTAAAAGCAAGAGGAATAGCGAAAGACCTTTTTGAACAAGAAGAGAATTACGTTATTCCGGTTCAAAGTTTGGATGATCCAATGATATTGACAAATGCTTTTAAGTGGCTTGAATCTAATCAGGAAAAAATTCGTCTGCATTTAGAAAAAATAATGCCTGAATATATTGCAAGGTGCTATAAGGTAAAAGACAAAATCATGGAATTGATCTAAGAAAAATATTAAAGGGAGGAACAACATGGATATAGTTAAAAATAAAACGGATTGCTGTGGCTGTTATGCATGCAGTAATATATGTCCGGTTAATGCTATTGATATGTGTTCTGATGAAGAAGGATTTTGGTATCCTGTAATTTTGCGTGATAAATGTATTAACTGCCGGAAATGCGAGAAGGTATGCCCTACGTATAATAGACCTGATAGTTCCTCAGTGAAATCATCTTTTGGCTGTTATGCAAATAAGTCAGAAGAACTCATGAGTAGCAGCTCCGGAGGTGTTTTTTCTGTTATAGCAAGAAAAATTATTTCTTGTGGCGGAATCGTTTGTGGCGCGGCTTTTAATGAGGAAATGGAAGTTGTGCATACGATTATTGACAGTGAGCAGGATTTAATTCGTCTGAAAGGAACTAAATATGTTCAAAGCCGTATAGGAACTGTTTATTCTGAAATAGAACAGCTTTTAAAAACAGGAAAGCAGGTACTTTTTTCCGGTACACCATGTCAGGTTGCCGGATTAAAGTCTTTTTTAAAAAAAGACTATGAACCCCTTTTTTGTATAGATCTTATTTGTCATGGAGTACCATCTCCGGAAGTATGGAGACGTTATTTATGTGAAATTTCAAATGACAAAAAAGTCAAAAATGTTGTGTTCAGGAATAAATCAAAAGGAATTTCCAATATAACACTGGATTACACACTTGAAAATGGCGAAGTTATTCAAGAAAAATATTCTGACAGTCTTTATATAAAAGGTTTTATTCAGAACCTTTATTTGAGACCATCATGCTTTGAATGTAAATTTAAAGGAATTAATCGATGCAGCGATATGACTATCGGAGATTTTTGGGCAATGAAAGAATATCATCCAGGTGAATATCAAGAAAATGGAGTTTCTGCGGTAATTATTCACAGTGATAAAGCAGAAAAGCTTTTTGCAAAGATTAGCGTTGATATGAAGGTGGTAAAGTCATCAGTTGAGGAGATCGCCTGCTGGAATGAGTGCCTTTTTTCTTCGGTTCAACCAAATATGAAAAGAACAAAGTTTTTTTCTTTATTAAAAGACTTATCGGTATTAGAATCAATCAAACAGTGTATTGTTGTTGACAGCGAACCTGAAAAAGAAACTGCCAGTGGCTTTATTTTAAAAATTAAGAGAAAAATAAAAAATCTTTTTAAATAATTGTTTGTGAAAGGTTAGATATGAGAAAACAGTTAAATCAATTGAGAGCTGGAGCAGCTCTGTCATATATCAATTTGGCATTAAGCAGTCTTATTCCATTTTTTTATACGCCGGTCATGCTCAGTATTTTGGGCGATGCAGAATATGGTCTGTATTCTCTTTCATCGTCGGTGATCAGTTATCTTTCATTATTAAGTTTTGGCTTTGGCAGTACTATTGTACGATATATTACAATGTATCGTGCATCAGGCGACAGAGAAAAGGAACAGAAAGCATTTGGTTTCTTTTTAATGCTTTATTGCTCTATTGCGGCAGTGGTTATGCTTTGCGGAGTTATTATTGCAAATAATATTGAACCTATTTTTCACAAAGGATTGACAGGTTCTGAAATGAATAAAATGCACATATTGGTTTTAATAATGGCATTTAACTCTGCTCTATCTTTTCCTATAAGTGTTTTTTCATCTGTTATAATGTCCCATGAAAAATACATTTTCAGACGTTTAGTGGATATGTTTTCGACGGTTGCCGCACCGCTTGGAAATCTTATAGCTTTATATTTAGGTTATGCCTCAGTTGGTATGGCTGTTTCGAGTACAATTATACAGTTTATTATGTTGCCGCTTAATATATTTTATTGTATAAATGTTTTAAAAGTTCGACCTAAGATTTCTTTTCTGCCTAAACATATCATTAAAGAAATGTTGGGATTTTCGGTTTTTGTTTTTATAGGAACTATTGTAGACATGTTGTTTTGGTCAACGGATAAAGTGATATTAGGAATGCTCGCAAGTTCGTCTGCGGTAGCTGTTTATAATATCGGCGGGACATTTAACAACATGGTTTCCAGTCTTTCAACATCAATTTCTGGCGTGTTGACTCCTAGAATTACAACTATGGTTGCTTCAAACACCTCAAAAGAGAAATTTACTGATTTATTTATTCGTGTAGGAAGGGTGCAGTATTTAATTGTAGCTTTGGTAATTTCAGGTTTTTCGGTGTTTGGCAGAGCGTTCATTCGCCTGTGGGCAGGCGAAACATTTTCCGATGCATATTGGATTGCAATATTTACGCTGTTTCCACTTTGTGTTCCATTAATTCAGAATACAGGGGTAAGTATTGTTGTTGCACAGAATAAGCATCAGTTTAGGTCTATTGTATACCTTATAATAGCTATACTTAATGTAATTTCTACTTATCTTGTTGTTCCTTATATGGGAGGAATAGGTGCAGCGATTTGCTCTGGAGTTTCATATATAGTTGGACAAGGTATAATCATGAACATCTACTATTATAAAGTAACAGGAATAGATATACCTTTGTTCTGGAAAAATATATTAAAAATGTCTATCATTCCATGTGCAATGCTTATTTTAGGATTAGTTACAGTAAAGTATATACAATTAGATAATTGGTTTTCATTTTTTATAGGAGTTGTAATTTTTTCTGTGTGTTACGCTTTACTCATGTACAAATTTGAAATGAATCAGTGGGAAAAAGACATATTTATGGGCCCTGTAAAAAAGATGTACTCAAAAATAATAAAAAGAAGTAAAAATCATATATAAAATTTATCTGTAAGTATTTGATATATTTATATTTGTTTGAGCTTTTTAAAAATTACTAATTTTTGCATACTCTCCCAGAGAACTTGTTTCCTTAAAAAATCTCATCTCCAAAAAGAAACAGTTTTGATTTTGCTGCTGACAACTGTTTTGTTAATCTGCTTCGGCGATAAAAGTCTATATTGCTCAAAAATGAACTTATATTTTATAAATTTGCTTCATCTGTACGAGTGGTTTGCTTTTAATAATAAATTATGTAATATATTTTAAGTGGGGTAAATCATGAAAAACTTAAGTATACAATATCTAAGAGTTATTTCAATGTTTATGATCGTGCTTTGTCATCTTGTACAGGAGAGTCACAATACATATATACAAATGACAGCACAGTTCTTGAATGTAGGAGTTTTTATATTTTTTGCTATTTCAGGTTTCTTGTACGGGGGGAAAGTCTTAGATACTAATGGTAAAAGTTATAAATCTTGGTATATAAACAGATGGAAGAAGGTTCTTTGGCCTTTTTACATATTTCTGTTATTTCTTTTATTAATATATGTTATCATACAAAAGCCAATTGACGTTAAATATTGGATATTTCAGTTTTTAGATTTGCAGGGATTGGAAATATACGTAAACGGTGCTGAACATCTGTGGTTTTTAACCGTCATGGCTGTGTGCTATTTAATAACCCCGTTACTTAATGAGTGGAAAAAGAGAGAGATGCGCTATTGCATTATAATACTGCTTTTATTGTGGATGATTGCAGCGGTAAGTTCATATTTTATAAGTACACAGCTGGGAATATATACTATATATATAGCAGTATATATATCAGGTTATGTATTAGGATACAAAAATCTTAGAATTAAAGGTAACAGCAAGAGAGTTTTACTTTGTATGGCATTTTTGGCTGCAGTTTTGGTTAGACTGATAACAAAGGTTATGTGGGATGAAACACCTTTTTACACAGTTTTATGTGTTGGTATAACTCAAAGTGTAATAGCGGTAACTATGCTGTTATTTTTTCTGTCTTTTAAATTTAGAGAAAATAAAGTTGTAAATTTTCTTGACAATATCAGTTATGAGATCTATCTTGTCCATTATATGTTTATAGTTGGTCCGCTTCGCATTATCGGCATTACCGGAAGTCTTTTGATGGATTCTATAATAGTAATTCTGCTTACTCTCATAAGTGCTTTTGCACTTATGAAAATAAGCGGCTTGATAATGCATGAGCCTATTTTATCCAATTCTTCCAAAACAGGAGGTAATTAATATCTTCAAACAAACACTTATTACAATTTACGCTTGGCCAATAATCTTACTTGTTTTATTAACCGCAGTTTCAATAGCTGCGGTTCTGCTGTTATGGCTGCGATTTTGCAGAGAAAGAGATAAAACATTTGTAAGTGTTATAATGCTTTTACTGTCAACTTTTTTTATTTTGGCAGTTACAATACTGAGCAGAGATATTGGCAGCGGCAGCGAACTTTCGTTAGTGCCTTTTAGTTCATGGATAAATTATTTTAAAGGTAATAATGAGGAATTTTTGCGCACGAATGTATTTAATATGCTGCTGTTTATGCCATTTGGCGCATCCTTGTATGCTGTAAGATATACTAGAAGTTCTTTTAAAGGTCTTCTTATGATTACATCAGTTTCTGCAATGTTACTGAGTGTTTTAGTAGAACTTGGACAATGGCTTTTGCAGTGCGGAGAAGTGGAGACCGATGACGTTATTCATAATGTTTTGGGAGCGGTGATTGGTTTATTGCTTGCAAAGCTTGTATGTGATTTATATAGGACGCATAGAAAACATTCTGATGAAAGATAGGGATTTTAATGGAAAAAAATTATGATTTATTTTTGCAGGGACTCAAAGCCTCGCTTAGAAATAGAAAAGTGGAATGGACACATGAAATGACCGTTGAGAACTGGGATTTTCTTTTTAGGCTTGCGAATATACACAATGTACTTCCTATGATTTATGAGGCGGTATATTCTTGTGAATCTGCGAAAAGTATGCCTCTGCAGATGACGGCATTTTTTAGCAGAAAAGCTGTGAGGGATGTCTCTATGCAGGCTATGCAGACAAATCAGTTTTTGCGTCTTTATGAGCATCTGAGAAATGCGGGAGTTACTCCTCTCGTGGTTAAGGGAATAGTCTGCCGTTCACTTTATCCGAATCCTGATTATCGTATTTCCGGCGATGAAGATTTGCTTATACAGCCTGAGCAGTTTGAAGTTTGCCATAAGGCGATGCTTGATTTCGGTATGCAGGTAACTGAAATGGATAAAGATATTTTTGCGGCACATGAGGTGGCCTATGGAAAGGCAGGCAGTCCGCTTTATATAGAGCTTCACAAGAGTCTTTTTCCTCCGCAGTCAGATGCATATGGGGATTATAACAGATATTTTGAGGATGTTTGGCCACATACTACTGAAATTCAGGCAGATGGACAGAGTATTATGACTCTCAGCCACACTGACCATTTGTTTTATCTTATTTGCCATGCTATGAAGCATTTTCTCCATAGTGGTTTTGGAATTCGACAGGTGTGCGATATCGTACTTTTTTCCGAAACTTACGGTAAAGAGATTGACTGGCATGATGTAATGAAACGATGCATAAGCATACAGGGTGATAAGTTTACAGCGGCGTTGTTTAAAATAGGTATAAAATATTTGGATTTTGATCCGGAGCGGGCATGTCTGACAGATGAATGGATGAGTATTGATATAGATGAAGCGCTGCTCCTTGAGGATTTGCTTGAAGCAGGAGTTTACGGTGACTCAGATTTAAGCAGAAAGCACAGTAGTAATATAACTTTGGGAGCCGTTGAAGCAGATAAGAAAGGTAAAAAGGCTAAAGGCGGAGTTATTAAATCTGTATTTCCGTCGGCAAAGGATTTGAGCGGACGCTATCCTTATTTAAGTAAGAAACCGTATCTTCTTCCAGTGGCTTGGACTGACAGACTACTCAAATATCGACGTGAAACTTCATCGATGTCAAATAACGATGCTGCACAGTCTTTGAAGATAGGCAATAAGCGAGTAGAACTTCTTAAAGAGTACGGAATAGTTAAATGATATGTTTTAATATACCTATGTATAAATAATATAATAAAAACTGATTAATTATCTTGACAAATAAAAATATAGTGGTAATATAGTAGCATAATCAATAAACAATATTTTCTAATAATCTGTATTATTGTTTTTGATGTATTGCTGAGTAATACAGGTTCGACTGAAAATGTTGAGCCTGTATTGTATTTTATGTTGCTTTTTAAAGTTAAATAGATTAAGGCACCTCTTGTTAATGTCTTATCTTTTATAGCTATAAGCTTTGAGTCTTTTTTGCCCCATATATTGTTGTAATATAGTGTCATGATCTGGATAACATAGACGTGAAACTGTTTAAAAAATATTAAATTTTTTATTAATATTTGTTTATGCATACCTATTTTAAAAAAATACATCAAAACATTGTTAAAGCTGTTGACAAAATAGAAAAAAGTGATATCATTAATTCGTTATAAGATATGTAATATATTTTTATTTATAAATATATATGAAAAAGGAGGAAGCGGCGTTGCAGCATATACCTGAAGGTAAGCGTTACAAAGCTAATTCCAATTTTCTTTTAAGAGAAATCGGTGGTGAAGCTGTGTTGGTTCCGCTCGGTGATGCCGGTGTGTTTGAAAACACAATGCTTTCACTTAATGATACCTGTGCATTCTTGTGGAGAGTTTTCCAGTCTCCCAAAACTGTGCAGGAAGCAATCGCCGAAGCCAAAAAAGTTTATGACGGCTCCGACGAGGAGATAGAGCAGGGTGTTTGCAGTTTTGTAAGCGAATATCTGCGCTATGGATTATTAAGGGAGGAATAAAAATGGAAAGAACAGCGTGGGCTATGCCCCAGACAATTGTACAGAAGTTTGCAGCTAACGAGTATGTTGCAGCGTGTCATGACATCAATAAAGTCTACAAGTTTAAATGTGATGCCGGCGGCGGAAAAAGCGGAAGTGTATATCTTGAAACAAATGGCAAACCTGGTTTACAAACAGACTGGTGGGGTGGCGACAAATATCTTAGCGGATATCATGCCTGTGGTACAACTCACGAAGCTAAAACAACCGATGATTTCCTTGACGGTTACTATGTAACAAGTTCTTGGTTTGGTGGTACAAAAACAACCCCGGTTATTGTTTGGCGTGGTCCCAATAATGACAATACCCACTGTACAGAAAACCTGGATATGGATTCTTGGGAGACTGAAAAATCATAATTCTACATAACATATACAGACCGGAAAGAATTTTCCGGTCTGTTTTCGTAAACAGCGAAATACATTAAATGAGGAATAAACATGGAACTTAACGAAGAATTTTCCACTGTTGAGCGAGTGCTTCTTGATAATGCTCAGAAAAGCCATACACCTGTAAACGGTGTGTTTGAGCTGCTGCCCCTGTGCAATATGAACTGCGATATGTGCTATGTGCGTTTAAGCCGAGAGGAAATGGAAAAACAGGGAAGGCTGCGAACTGCCGACGAGTGGCTGGAAATAGGCAGACACATGCAGAAAGCGGGTACTCTGTTTCTGCTTCTTACAGGAGGAGAACCCCTTATTTATCCCGATTTCAAAAAGCTCTATCTCGGATTAAAAAAGCTTGGAATGATTATAGCTATCAATACAAACGGTACACTTTTAGATGAAGAGTGGGCAGACTTTTTTGCCGAGAATAAGCCCCGCCGAATAAACATTACCCTTTACGGTTCAGATGAAAGAGCATATAAGGAATTGTGTCACTATCCCGGTGGTTTTGAAAAAGTTACTCGTGCCATAAAGCTTTTAAGGGATAGGGGAGTAGATGTCAGAATTGGCGGAAGTCTAACAAAGGCAAACCGAACCGATTTAGGTAAAATTCTTGAATCAGGTGTTTTTTATGACGCACCAGTCAGAGTTGATACCTATATGATGCCTGCTGTGCGTGAAAGGGGAAAGCCTTTTGCTGAACAGTCACGTCTTGATCCGGAATCCGCAGCCGCTGCGCGTGTTGAGGCTTTGAGAGGTGAAATGGGTGAAGAACTGTTTTCACAGTATGTAAGCCAAAGCATAGAGCTGGCTGAAAATCCGCCTGCTTATCCATACGAGCCGAGGGGAATGACCTGCCGTGCAGGTAACTGTTCGTTTACAATAAATTGGCAGGGAGAAATGCGTCCCTGTGTTGTTATGACTGAACCTGCCGCCTCTGTATTTGAAGTAGGTTTTGAAAAAGCATGGCAGTATATTGTTGAAGAATGCGGCAAAATCCGTCTTAATATTAAATGTTCACGGTGTAAGCTTCGTCATCTTTGCAGAACCTGCGCAGCTTCAGCTCTTCTTGAAGAGGGTAGTTATGATGGGGTGCCGGAGTACATGTGCCGCTACGCAGCAGAAACATTACGGCTTCTCAGAGAGGAATATAATAAAATAAAAAACATATAAATATTTCCATAAAAATTTTTTACACATAGTGTATTTACTCAATACTTCTTGATGTGAAGAAATTTATAAAGAAAATATAGTCTGAGTTAAAAGGGTACAACGCTTATGCGTTGTACCCTTTTTTGACTTTATATGATAATGAATATATTTTCACCATTAATTTAGCGATTCTTTTAATAAAACTGCACAACTTTATCTTCGGCAGGATGTAATTTTTAAAAAAATATAACATTGACATAAATTACATATTATTTATTTATAAGATTATAAGAATTATATATTTGTTTAATTTGTATATGTTTATGATATAATAGTTAAAAATTATTAGTACTATTGACAAAATTTCAAAAAGTGGTATTATAAACACAGTATTAATAAAGTATAAAATATTCTTGTTAGAAAATCATTTATTCAAGGAGAGGGGGCAGCAGATGCCGGAAAATAAGCGATACAAAGCAAATCCCAATTTTATTTTACGTGAAATTGGCGGTGAAGCTGTCTTGGTTCCCATAGGGGATGCCGGTGTGTTTGAAAACACAATGCTTTCTCTCAATGAAACTTGCGTGTTTTTGTGGAAATTTTTTCAGACCCCCAAAACGGCGCAGGAAGCTATTGATGAAGCAAAAAAAATTTATGATGATCCCGGTGAGGAAATAGAGCGTGGAGTATATGGCTTTATAAAAGACCATATGCGCTACGGATTATTAATGGAGGAATGAAAAAATGGAAAGAAAAACATGGGTTATGCCGATGACCTTAGTACAGGAATTTGAGGCAAACGAAACTGTGGCAGCGGATACACAGTGTTGGTATGTTGGATGTAATACTAATGAATCTGAGGATTGGGAATGGGATTACTTTCGCAATTTAGCCATTCACTATTCTTCTCGTTGTGGTAATCCTTCACGGCAAGTTTTGCGTGATACTGATGGTGATGGTTATGTTGATGAAATGATTGAAACATCAGATGGTGGTTACAAATGTACACTTTACACTGATAAATATTTTAAAGAGACTGTTGATCTTCAAAATTTTCATCCAAATGATGGCGATACTATTTATTGGTTAACAAGGTCTGGACTTGTCAACTACCATCACATTGGTACTGTTCAAATTGGTGATACATCTCACCCCAACCGCTCATAATTCAGTACTTATTTAATCAGCATTTAAAAGAGGCGTGGCGCCTAAACGCCCGCCTCTTTTTTATATAACAAAGGAGCGATTATGAATCACTACACTTCCGAAGATACTCTCGAAAAAAATATGATAAAATATGCCGCCGCAAAAAGCGTGCCCATAAACGGCAGCTTTGAGCTTCTGCCTCTTTGCAACCTTAACTGCAAAATATGCTATGTGCGTCTAAGCCGTGAAGAAATGGAAAAACAGGGAAGACTTCGCACGGCTGATGAGTGGCTTTCTGTTGCTGAGCAAATGCAGAAAGCGGGTACTCTTTTTCTGCTTCTTACAGGCGGTGAACCACTTATTTATCCTGATTTCAAAAAGCTTTATCTTGGCTTAAAAAAGCTGGGCTTTATAATTACAATAAATACCAACGGTACACTTTTAAATGAAGAATGGGCGGATTTTTTTGCTGAAAACAAGCCCCGCCGCATAAACATCACTCTCTACGGTTCAGATGATAATGCATATAAAAATCTTTGCAATTATCCCGGTGGATTTGAAAAGACAATGAATGCTTTGAAACTCCTTAAAGAAAGGGATGTGCCGGCAAAAATAAGTTTCAGCGTTACTCGTGCAAATGCAGATATGCTCGGTGATATTTACCGCATAGGTAAAGAGATGGATATGCTTGTTGAGACTGACTGCTATATGATTCCGGCTCTTAAAGAACGCCATTTGCCAATTTCTGAACAGTCACGCCTTGAACCGGAACAGGCGGCAGCTAAGCGTTTGGAAATTATGCGTTATGACAGAACACCTGAAATGGCAAAAGAATACATCGACACTGTTTTAAAAGAAACCGAAAAAGTCAGCACTTACCCTGACTGCGTTTCCTGCCTTGCCGGAAACTGCGGTTTTACTATAAACTGGAAAGGTGAAATGAAACCCTGCGTTACTTTTGATGAGCCTGCTGTTTCTGTTTTTGAGGTTGGTTTTGAAGAAGCTTGGCGGCAAATCTCTCAGAGAACGAAGGAGTTTCGCTTAAATCCTAAATGTGTAAATTGCAATCTCCGCATTATATGTCCCACCTGTGTTGCAAGCGCTTTTCTTGAAACCGGCAGCTATGATGGAGTACCGGAGTATCTGTGCCGTTATGCAGCTGAAACATTACGGCTTTTTAAAGAGGAGCATAGTAAAGGTAATAAGACAAATCAATTTAATGAAGCTGAGAAATAGTTTGGATTTTCTGCCCAATGTTTGTCAAATCCGTTGACAAAATGTCGAAAGCGGTGTTATTATTTCTAATGCATCTGATAACGAAATGATTTATATATCTGAAAATATGCTCAGAAAATTTGCGAAGGATGAAATATAATGGTTAAATGGTATCGTTTCGGCAGGACAGCTATACAGATAAGTCGTCCTGATGATATGACCATACCCGAAAATATGGGTAAGTTTGAGATTGCGGAGCCGAAACCTGACGATAGAAAAGTATATTACGAAATAGAGTTTACTGATGATATAAAGTCATATTCCGATAAGTACGGTGAAAACGAACAGAACAGAGTTCTTGCAAAGCGTATTAATCTTATGGTTCTCAGTACTCCCACAGGGGAATGTCGTCATTTGTATTTTTTGAATACCGAGCTGCCATATGCTGTAAGTTTGCAGACGGCGAAGGATAAATGGAAATTATGGGTTTCGGCGGATATAAACAGCGAGCTTCACTGGGATACAGTGTTTGTGGCGATGCTAAGCCTTGAAAAACACATGTTTGCTAATGGCGATATGATTTTGCATACTGCTTTTCTCTGTCATGAGGGGCAGGCAATACTGTTTTCGGGTCCGTCAGAAATAGGCAAATCCACTCAGGCAGGATTGTGGGAAAAATATACTTCAGATTCACACACAGTAAACGGAGACAGAGGTTTGCTTATGAAAGAAAACGGAGTCTGGTATGTTGGCGGCTGGCCTGTTTGCGGAAGTTCAGGTATATGCAACAATGAAAAATATCCTGTAAAAGCCATTGTAATGCTAAGGCAGGCTAAAGAAAACCGCTGTGAGCTTTTAAGCGGAGTACAGGCTTTCCGAGAACTGCTTCCGCAGATAACCGTAAATACATGGAACAGCGCTTTTCAGCTTAAAGCAATGGATAATATCGAGGATCTTATAAACAATATAGATATATACGAATTGTTTTGTGATATTTCTTCCGAAGCTGTGGAGTGTCTGAAAGAAAAAATTTACGGCTGATAAATTGGATGTAAATTCATTTTAATTACTAAATGCAAATTTTGATAGGACATCTAATATGGTGTCCTTTTTGATTTTATGACTTGCTGATAACTTTACAGTAATACCTGTAAAATTTGTCAGGGGTTGCGAAAGATGACGATTATTGCTACAATAAACAAATAATGCAAAAGTCAAAATATATACAGCTGAAAGACAGGAGTGGATAGCATGGACGAAGAGAACAAGGAAACCCAAAACAGTAAAAGCTTTGAATCACTGGATATTCTTATTCGCCGCTGGAAAGACGGAACTTTCGGCGAGATAATAGATGACTGGAGATGGATTTTTACATACAGTGCCCGTTACAAAGGTGTAATTGTATTTTATCTTATTCTGGGAATTTTCAGTACTACACTGGGACTTGTAAGCAGTGTTGCAAGTAAATATCTTATTGATATAATCACAGGCCATGATACGGGTAAGCTGTGGATAATTATAGCTGTCATGGTGGGCAGTACTGTATTCAGCCTTGTTTTTGGAAGCCTTCTCAGCCGAATCAATGCGAAAATCAGCATTGATATCAATAACGATATACAGGCGGATATTTTTGACAAGATCGTAGATGCCGACTGGCTGGCACTTAATAACTATTCAAACGGTGATATACTCAACCGTTTCAATGGTGATATCGGTACGGTGAGCAGCAATGCCATAAGCTGGCTTCCGTCCATTGTGCTTGCAATTTATAATTTTGTAGCCACATTCTGCGTCATTCTTTACTATGACTGGGTTATGGCTCTCTTTGCTTTTGGCACAGCTCCGCTTATGCTCCTTATGTCTCGCTTTGTTATAAAAAAACAGAGAGATTATAATAAGAAAATGCGTGAAATGAGCAGTGAGGTAATGGCATTTGAAGTCGATACCTTTTATAATTTCGACACTATCAAATCTTTTGGTATTGCTCCTCTTTACAGCAAGAAACTTCGCTGGTGGCAGAAAAAATTCAAGGACATCAGCCTTAAGTATAATTTGTTCTCTATTAAAACAAATATCGTTATGTCGGTAATGGGCTCCATTGTACAGTTTGCAGCTTTCGGATACTGTCTTTTCCGTCTGTGGACTAACGGCATTACGTACGGTACCATGACTCTGTTTTTACAGCAGAAAAGTAAACTTTCAAGTGCGTTCAGCAGCGTTGTTTCGATTATACCTTCTTTTCTCAATAGCTCTGTCTCAGCCCATCGTATCCGTGAACTTGTAGAGCTTCCGAGAGAAGTACACATTCCTGAAAGCAGCAAAATGGATGAGTTCTCCGAAGACGGTTTTATTGTAAAAATGGAGAATACTAATTTTGCATATAAAGAGGGAACACAGGTAATAACAAATTCTGATTTTATTGCAAGACCCGGTGAGATAGTCGCTCTTGTAGGTCCCTCCGGAGAGGGTAAAACCACTATGATACGCCTTATTTTAGGCCTTATCAGACCTCAGGAGGGCGATGTGCTGCTGGAAGCTGCAAACGGAGAAAAAGTACCCATGAATACAGAAACACGTCATCTTTTCGCCTATGTTCCTCAGGGCAATACAATCCTTTCCGGAACTATTGCGGAAAATATGCGTATGGTCAAAGAGGATGCAACCGATGAAGAAATCATCGAAGCTCTTAAAGAGGCTTGCGCATGGGATTTTGTAGAAAAGCTTCCCGATACAATTAATACCAATATCGGTGAAAGGGGAAGAGGACTCTCTGAGGGACAGGCTCAGCGCATAGCAATTGCAAGAGCTGTTCTGCGTAATTCACCCATACTTCTTCTTGATGAGGCAACTTCAGCTCTCGATGTCACCACTGAGCGCACCGTGCTTAAAAACATAGTCCGTCAGCATCCAAATAAGACCTGTATTGTAACAACTCACAGACCCAGTGTTCTCAATCTCTGTCAGCGTGTATACAGAGTTGTAAATACCAATGTAACACCTTTGAGCGAAGAGGAATCAAGCCGTATGGCAATGGACTTTTAACGGAAGGGATAACAATGGAAAAAAAGACCATAAATACCAGAGAATATGTAGGCCTCCTCAAACAGCTTGTTGAGGAAGGCGAAACGGTATCCATGAGAATAGTCGGCAGCAGTATGTCGCCGTTTCTTATTCACGACCGTGATTTAATCACTTTCAAGGCTCCTGAAAGGGAACTGAAAAAAGGAGATATGGTATTTTTCCAGAGAGAATCGGGACAATATGTAATGCATAGGATTTATGATGTGAAGCCCGATGGATATTATATGGTAGGCGATGCTCAGACAGAAATTGAAGGTCCCATAAGGCGGGAACAGATTTTCGCCATAATAATAAAGGTAAGGCGAAAAGGCAAATGGATGGAGCCTGGAGATTTCTGGTGGAATTTCTTTGAGCGGGTATGGATTAATGTAATACCTTTTAGGAAAGTTGTAACTGTTTTTTACAGTTTGGTGTATAAACTTCGTGGAAGAAAATAATGGATTTGGTTGTACTGAGTTGTTAGCTATGTTATAATATATATTCATACAATATAAAGGACAAATGAGGAAAAGGAAATGCAGATGGTTGATATTCACTGCCACATTCTTCCGGGAGTGGATGATGGGGCTGAGAGTATTTATGATACTTTGGATATGGCAGATTTGGCATACAGGAGCGGAACAACACAGATTGTCGCTACTCCTCACTGTAATATAACCGGAGTATATGAAAACTACGCCGACGAATTGTACTGGAATTCATTTCATTCGGCACAGGAGGCAATCCGCCGTGAGGGAATTCCGGTTACTCTTTTGCCTGGAATGGAAGTATTTGCGCAGGAGAATGTGTCTGAGCTGATACGTTCAGAAAAAGTTGTGGGAATAAACAACACAAAAAACCTTCTTATTGAATTTGATTTCACTGAGGAAAGAGAGTTTGCAGATTCAATTTTAGAAAAGGTTGCAGCAACCGGCATGACACCGATTATAGCCCATGCTGAAAGATACCTTTTTGTGCAGGAAAATCCCTCTGTTGTATTTAGCTGGATGCAGAAAGGATTTCATATTCAGGTAAATAAGGGCAGTTTTTGGGGAAGGTTCGGCAAAGGTGCTGAAAAGGCAGCGTATCGGCTGCTCAATCATAACCTTGTTACTGCCGTTGCCAGCGATGCCCATAGCTGTGTTCACAGAACGCCTCATATGGCGGATGTTTATTCTTTTCTCTGTGAGGATTATCCAAAAGAGTATATCAAAGATTTATTTTATACAAATCCTGACCGCTTGTGCCATGGACAACCTCCGGTACAGTATCAGAAAATTCCCTTTGATGAACAATCATAGTAAGGAGCATAGATAATGAAAAAGATACGTATAGCGGTGATAGCTTTATTTGTTGCAGCGGTTGCTGCGTTTGGAGCTTTCACCGTATGGTCAAATCTTGATAAGGATGAAACTCCGCCTGTTATTGAGTGTACGCAGGAGAGTATCAAGGTCAGCGTAAAGGACGATGAAAGCGTCCTGCTTGAGGGGCTTACCGCTCATGATGATGTTGACGGTGATCTTACGGATTCAATCCGAGTTTCATCTATTTCACATTTTGCCGAGCAGGGAAAGCGTACAATCGAGTATGTTGTATTTGATAAGGCAAATAATTTCGCTACATACAAACGTACTTTGCAGTATACCGATTATGAACCTCCTCGTATCTATCTTGACACTCCGCTTCGTTTCAGCGCAAGCGAGCTTGACAGACTTGATCCCACTGTGGGCATGAGAGTGGAAGATGTGCTCGACGGTGATATAGCAAATAAGATACGCATTTCATATGGCAGCATGTATATTCAGGAGCCTGGATTTTATAAAATTACCGCTCAGGTAAGCAACAGCGCCGGCGATACCTGTTCTGTGCCTCTTGAAATCAATATTGTTGATTCTTCATCAAGCGAAAGTCAGAAATATTATCCCATGCTTTCCGATTACATTATTTATATGAAAGCCGGAGAGGCTATTAATCTCAACAGATATCTTATAGGAGTAATGCGTGGAGATCAGGAATACAAGTTCTCTGACGGAATGATCAATGTCAGCCGTGACGACATTGCTATTATCAACCACGTTGACTTTGATACTCCCGGTACATATACAGTGGATTACAGCTATACATCGTCTTCGGGAGGCACTGCGGTCACTAAGCTGGTTGTAGTGGTGGAGGAATAAAAATGAGCAAAGATACAAAAATTAACGATTTACTTGAAAATAACAAATTTGAACCTTTCACACTGCTGCACGATATCCTGATTAACTGGTGGGTTATCCTTCTGGGAGGTATTGCAGCGGCATTAATAGCCTATGTGGGTGTCGGATTTACATATTCACCTGATTATACTACTTCCGCCACTTTTGCCGTTTCGAGCCGTATGGATGCAGGTTCATATTCTAATCTAAGTTCTGCAAATCAGATGGCAGGTACTTTTCAGAAAGTTATCGAAAGCTCGGCAATGAACAAGATTCTCTGTGATGAGCTGGGAGTTGATTCAATTAATGCCACAATAGAGAGCAACGTTATTCCCAATACAAATCTTCTCGAATTATCAGTTACATCATCGTCACCCCGTGATGCTTATGATATAATTCATGCCATTATGGATAATTACAGCAAAGTTTCCTACTTTTCGCTGGGCAACGCTGTAATGGAACCTTTGAATAAACCGCAGATTCCCATGTCGCCTTCAAATCCCCTTAACGCAAGCAGGGTTATGAAGCTGGCATTTATTGCGGCAGTAGTTTTGCTGGCAGGAGTTTTCGGTCTGCTTTCATTTTTCCGTGAAACCATCAAAACCGAAGAGGAAATAGAGGCAAAGCTTGATGCAGGAAGTCTCGGAGAACTTCCCTATGAGCCTAAAGCGAAAACTATAAAGGAACTTTTTAAGCGTCAGAAAAAGGCCATACTTGTAAATCAGCCTTTGGCAGGATTCGGATTTGTAGAAAGTTACCGCAAATTTGTGTCACGGCTTGAATATAAAATGGAGAAGCGAGGAAGCAAAGTGCTTCTTGTAAGCAGTGTTTCCGAAAACGAAGGCAAATCCACTGTTGCGGCAAATATAGCAATAAGTCTTGCACAGCGTCAGAAAAAGGTAATGCTTATTGACGGCGATCTGCGTCGTCCGTCACAGTTCCTTATTTTGGGCATACAGCCTCCTGAGGAAAAGGAGCTTGGCGAGTTCCTTGCCAATGAAGTTTATACTAAGGATATAGTCAATAAGACAGATGTAAACGGACTTTTCTTTATAGGCGGCCGAAACAGTTATTCAATGACAGCCGACATTCTCGAACCGCAGAGTCTTCAGAAGCTGTTCAGATTAATAACCGCATGCAGAAAGCTTGTGGATTATATTATTATCGATACTCCGCCAGCGGGTCCCATAGGTGATGCGGAAATGTTTGCAAGGTATGCAGATGAAGTGCTTTTGGTAGTACGTCAGAACTATATTCTTGCAGAGGATATAAACGATGTAATGGATTACTTCCGTGCAGAAGGCTGCCATGTTGTAGGTGTTGTGCTTAACAGAGTTCAGTCCTTTAAGAACTTCACAGCACAGATTTTCGGACGGTATACAGGACGTTACGGCTACGGTTACGGCAGATATACACAATACGGTAAAGATAGAGGAAAAGCCAATGAGTGAAAAATACCAAATGGATGAGAACAGAAATCAGACAGACCCGGAAAAAATAGATCTTATGCACATAGTGTCGGATATTCTGTACGGTGTCAAGAAATTATGGATTTTCATGTTAGCAATAACAGTAGGATGTACCCTTTATTCATATTTTTCTACAACCCGTTCTTATACTCCCCAGTATGTAGCTTCGGCGACAATGTCAGTTGTCACAGCAAACGGAAACAGTCTTGATACCCAGTCAGCTCAGCAGATGGCATCTGTATTCCCTTACGTTCTTACAAGCGGAGTTCTTTCCGATGTTGTTAAGGATGCAATGGGACTCGATTATCTTCCCGGTTCAATCAATGTAAAAGCGGAAGAGGACGCCAATCTTCTGACTATGACAGTAACCTCAAGCGATCCCCAAATGGCATACGATCTGCTCCATGCTGTAATTGATTATTATCCCACAGTTGGAGAGTTTGTTTTCGGTCAGACCAAGCTTCAGATTCTTGATGAAACGGGAGTTCCCACTGACGAACAAAAAGAGGTCGTTATAAGAGGCTCATACAAAAAGGGCGCTATTGAAGGACTTGCTCTGAGTGCATTGCTTCTTATTGTATTTATAATAATGCATAAGACTGTAAAATCCGTAAATGAGATTAAAAGGAATATAAATCTCAGTCATCTGGCAAGTTTGCCTAATGTAAAGGTCAAAAAGCGCAGAAACAGCAGTTCTGCTCCACTGTGTATTCTCAATGAACGTATACCTGATTTTTATCTGGAATCAATGCGAAGTCTTCGTATGCGTATACTTAAGGAGATGGATGAGAAAAATCTCAAAACTCTCCTTGTAACAAGCTCTGTTCCCGGTGAAGGAAAGACAACTATCGCCGCAAACCTTGCAGTTTCACTTGCACGTCAGGGTAAGAAAGTAGTTCTCGTGGACTGCGATGTACGTAATCCCTCTGTTGCCGGAGTTCTCGGCAATGAGGATACCCATATGGGACTTACTGCTGTTCTTAAAAACAAGGCAAAGCTTGAGTCTGAACTGTGTGAAATCAAGGTTGATGATACTAATACCATAAAGGTTCTGTTCGGCGGCAAATCTGATAAAGCAGACTCCATGCTTCTTGCAAGTCATCATATGGAAAAGGTTATTGAAAGCCTCAAGGAGCAGGCTGATATAGTTATTCTTGATACCGCTCCTGCACAGCTTCTTGCAGATGCATCCATGATGGCAAGGTATGTTGATTCCGCTTTGTACGTTATCCGCTATGATCATACAAAGATGAAGCGCATACGTGAGGGAATACAGTCTCTTGACATCAGCGGAATTCATATGCTTGGATATGTGTTCAACGGAGATGCCAGCGCAAAAGGAAAACGCCGTAATTACGGTTATGGATATGGTTACGGTTATGGTTACAGCCATTACAGCAATTACTCACGTCAGGGAAAACTGCGTGAAACAGGTAAGAAAGAAGATTCTTCCGGAAGAATACTGAAATCATAATATGTTAATAAAACACCGTGTCTTTTCTGTAAAGTAAGACACGGTGTTTTGCTTTATGTGTAAGTTTCGGATACATATAAGAGATTTATCGGATATGGATATATATCCATAATACTGAAAATATATTTAAATTTAACAATGCTTTTGCCTTGATGTTATATATAAATACCAAAGGGCTTAGTTGACATTATTTTAACGTAATGTTATAATGACGCAAAACAGAGCGAAATTATTATTTTTAAATCGAATTATGTAGGGTGGTTTAAATGGCTGCAAACAAAAAGAAAAAAGGTAAAATAGTCGCCGCTGTAATTATTTTAATTATTCTTGCAATTCTCATAGGCGGATTTGCTTTTGTAAAGGGCAAACTTAATCTTATCAACTATGATGACGGTAAAAAAGAATACGCAACCATTCAGGAAGGCGATGAGGATCAGCTTGACCTTGATTTGTCAGGTCTTGAGCAGGTTGACCCCCAGGGTATTCCCAGTGGTGAAATATATAAGGATAAAAACGTTATCAATGTTCTGCTTCTCGGAACCGATGAGCGTACAAAAGAATTTTCAGATAATGCCCGTTCTGACAGTATGATGCTTCTCAGCATCAATACAAAGGAGAATACGGCAAAGCTAGTAAGTCTTGAGCGTGGTATGGGTGTTCCGATTCTCGAGGGACCATATAAAGGACAGTATGACTGGCTTACCCACTGCTTCCGTTACGGAGGAGCAGATCTTGTCATGAAAGAAGTACGTGAGTGCTTCAGGGTTGATGTTGAGCACTTTGTCAGAGTCAATTTCACCAGTGTCAAAAGTATTGTTGATCTTCTTGGTGGTATTGATGTAAATCTTTCTGCAGCTGAGGCAGAATATCTAAATGTAAGACCAGGAAGAAATTATAGTGCTGGTGTTGGTCATTTAGATGGACAGGCTGCACTTGATTATGCTCGTTGCCGTTCAATCGACAGTGACTGGCAGAGAGTAAAGCGTCAGCAGACGGTTATTCAGGCATGTGCCGATAAGTTAAAGGGTTCAAGCGTATCAACTCTCAATGAGCTTCTCAATCAGATTCTTCCTATGGTACAGACTAATTTCACACAGGGAGAAATCACAAAGCTTATGCTTGAAGCGCCTGAATTCTTGGGCGTTGAGTTTGAGCGCATGACTTTGCCGGCAGAGGGAACTTATGGCGGCATGATCGGTATGGGCGGCAGAAGTATGTTTGCTCCCGACTTTGCGGAGAATGCCAAGATTTTAAGAGAATTCCTTTATAGCTGATAAATACAAAGTCAGTAAAATTAAATAAGTATATGAAAACCCTCCCGTATTTCACTGATTACGGGAGGGTTATTTTAGTCTTCGCTTTGGATTTTAAAAAACTTTCTGTTTTGTACCAGTAACAAAATTATCAATCCGACTGCAAGACCCACAGTGTTCAGTATAACGTCGTCGATATCCGATCTTCTGCCGGGGATATACTGTAAAAATTCGCACAGTATAATTGAAGCAAATGGGATAAGAAAACAGTAAACAGTTTTAAGCTTTTGGAAAGCGAATTTAAGAATTGCAGGGAACGGAATGAAAATGCAGCTGTTCACAAACAGGTTCAACAGTCCATCTCTGACTTTATCCTTGTCGCTGCTTAAAAATCCAATCTGTTCTGAAATGGTTTTGAACGGTACAAGGTTATAATGCCATTCGAGAGTTATAAATTCAAGATGAGGACTCGGCGTTTGATAAAATCTTACTTTCGGTATTAAAAGCACACCTAAGAGTCCAACAATATAGACTATAAACAAAATCTTTGAAAACTCATACTTGTAGTTTACTTTAAGACTTTTGTCTTTTTTGAACTTTGAGCGTCTTGCTAAAACATAAATAAGTATTGAAGCAATAATCAGTATTATGGTCTGTATGATATATTCATCCATAAATTTACGCTTTCTCTATATATCCCTCAAAGTCGGAAGGACCTTCAAATCTTAAAATGTATTTTTCATTAGGATCCAAATTTGATATATTACAGGTTACATCACCACGTGGTGTAACCTCAGTGTCATAAACTGACCAGTCAACCCCAAACTGTACTTTAAGTAATTTAAATTCTAATTGGTTTGATGAGTGAAGATTTTTTATATATAACTTAGCCGCAGAGACACCGGTTATATAATAGTTTGAATACAAAGGTTTATCATATGAGTTTCCTTTAAAATTATAGCGACCCTTTGTTGCTAAATTCCATCCGCTGCTTGGCTTAGAAGTACCATAAGGCTGAATTCCGGATTCTGTTACTATTGGTGGTACTTCTGAAACGCCTATATTACCGTTCTCAGCGGCACTTGCCATAACCATACAATTTAATATTATGATTAAAGCGAATAATAAAGATATACCTTTTTTAAATTTTGACATACTTATCACCTTTTATTCCATAAGAATATTTGATAGTACAAATACAGATAAATGTAAATATATCTAAAATAATACAATCAAAACAATAATCACCATCCTTTTTAAATATTAACATATTTACAATATATCATAAATCATCTGTACATCATAACCATAATACTTAGTACACGTGATGTTGTCAATGCATAATAAAATGCTTGTATTATTAAATTTATCTTAAAACTTATAACGAACATTTTTCGCCCTTAATTATTGAATAAATAAGCAAAAAATGATAAAATAATCAGATATGAAACGGGGTGTATTGATGAGAAGGAGCAAATGGAAAATAGCGCAGTACAGCAAGGAAAAAGCGGCAATGGCGGCAGAACGCTTTGAGCTTGATCCCCTTGCAGCGCTTTTGACAGTTTCGAGGGGAGTAGATACTCCCGAAGCCATTGAGGAGTTTTTCTCATCGGATATAATCCTTTCCGATCCCTTTATGTATGCCGATATGGAAAAGGCTGCGGAAAGAATAAATCTTGCAATTGATAATTTTGAGCGCATAGCAGTGTATGGAGATTATGATGCGGATGGAGTAACGGCAACAGCACTGCTTTATTCTTATTTGCAGGCAAGGGGAGCGGATGTAATCTGCTATATTCCCGACCGTGAAGAGGACGGTTACGGTTTAAATATGGAAGTCATAAAGGAGCTTCATGACAGAGAGGTAAAGCTCATTGTCACAGTGGATAACGGTGTAAGCGCCATAGAAGAGGCGGAGTATATTGAGAAGCTCGGAATGGAGCTTGTAGTAACTGACCACCATCAGCCCGGCGAAGTGCTGCCAAAAGCCGTTGCGGTTGTCGATCCTCATAGGGAGGATTGCCGTGGAGAATGTAAAAGTCTTGCAGGCGTAGGCGTTGCCTTTAAGCTTGCCACGGCTCTAGAAAATGAAGGACCGGAGGCACTGGCAGATGAGTATGCCGATATAGTTGCCCTTGGCACTGTTGCCGATGTTGTGCCACTTACTGGTGAAAACAGAATGATAGTAAAACACGGCCTCGAGCTTATAAATACATCACCCCGACCCGGTATTGCAGCACTTTTAAATGCAGCCGGATGCGGCGGCAAAGAAGTGGATTCTACAACAATTGCCTTTGCTCTAGCACCGAGAATTAACGCTGCCGGCAGAATGGGCAGTGCAAACAGAGCACTTAATCTTCTTTTAAGCGAAGAAGAGGAGCTGAGCGAAACATTAGCAGGAGAAATCAGCCTTGCCAATGAGGAACGTCAGAGAACGGAGCAGACTATACTTTCAGAGGCTCTCGATACAATAGAAAAAAATCCTTCAAAAAAGTATGCACGAGTCATCGTTGTAAAAGGCGAGGGCTGGCACTGCGGAGTTATAGGAATAGTTGCGGCAAGGATTACACGTCAGTACGGTAAGCCGTGCTTTGTAATAAGCGTTGATCCTGAAACAGGTGAGGCGAAAGGTTCGGGCAGAAGCGTAGAGGGCTTTTCACTTTATGATGCCCTTGCTGATTGTTCGGAGCTGTTTACAAAATTCGGCGGACATACTCTTGCAGCTGGTCTTTCCATTAACAGAGAAAATATAGATGAATTCGAAAAACGGATAAATACATATGCATCACGCTTTTCGGATATTTTCCCGACGCTGGAGCTTTCCTGCCGTCTTAATCCGTCATATATAACTCCTGCGATTCTCCCTGTAATAGAGAGCATAGAGCCCTTTGGAGCAGAAAATCCAAAACCTGTTTTTGGACTTTTCAAAATGACTGTCGATAAGGTCGATGGAATGGGTGGAGGCAAGCATATGCGACTTACCGCTCACAGAGGAAACGGCAGTATTACCGCTGTGAAGTTCGGAGTTTCTCCTGAGGAGTTCGGATTTATTCCCGGCGATGTAATCGACCTCGCTGTTACCGTTGAGGCGAATGTTTTCAGAGGAGAAAAAAGAGTCAGCGTAAGACTTGTAGAAGCAAGACCGTCTGATGAAGATGAGGAAGAGTTTTTCTCATGTGTTGAGCTTTATGAAAAATGGCAGCGTGGGGAAGAGCTCAGTGATGAGGAAAAGGAAAAAGCCTGTCCTGTCAGAAAAGATATAGCTGCGGTTTTTAAGTGCATAATTGCAAATTCCGGCTGGCGTCTGCCCATTGAATTTTTAAACTGGAGACTCAGAAAATTTTCACTTAACTACTGTAAAACAGCCATTGCCGCAGAAGTTCTCTGCGAAATGGGCATACTTAAAAAGAATGGCTCTTTTATAGAGATACATGATCCATCCACAAAAGTGGATCTTGCAAATTCCGAAATACTTAAATCACTGCAAAGGGGTGAGGTAAATGGATAAAACACCGAAAGAATATTATGAAGATCTGCGTCAGCTTCTGGTGACGATTTTTTCTCCCGAAGATGTTGAGCAAATAGACAAAGCTTTTAAAATTGCAGACAGAGCCCATGAAGGACAGCTTCGCTGTTCAGGTCAGCCCTATGTTATTCATCCCATTTTAGTTGCGAAAATCGTAGCAGAACTGGGAATGGATAAAGAGTCGGTAATTGCAGCGCTGCTTCACGATGTAGTGGAGGATACAGATTTAACTCTTGAGGATGTAACGGAAAAATTCGGAAAATCCGTTGCCTCCCTTGTTGACGGCGTTACAAAGCTTGGTAAAGTGCCCCTTTCCACAAGGGAAGAGGTACAGGCGGAGAACGTGAGAAAGATGCTCCTTGCCATGTCTGAGGATATAAGGGTAATAATCATAAAGCTTGCGGACAGACTCCACAATATGAGAACTCTTGAGTTTATGCCCCCTCAAAAGCAGAGGGATAAAGCCCTTGAAACCCTTGAAATTTATGCGCCCATAGCTCATAGACTCGGTATCAGAGCCGTTAAGGAAGAGCTTGAGGATCTCGCAATAAAGCACCTTGACCCTGTGGGATATGCTGAAATAGAAAAGTCTCTTGAGGTCAGGGGAAAATCCCGCAGGGATTACCTTGATGAAATTAAGGGAAGAATTGAAGAGCGGGTATGTAAATCCGTCAAGGATGCCCATATTGACGGCAGAGTAAAGAGCATTCACGGCATATACAGAAAGATGTATATGCAGAACAAGAACTTTGACGAGATTTATGATGTCTACGCTATAAGAATTATTGTTGATACAGTTATAGACTGCTACAACTGCCTTGGAATAATCCATGATATGTTCCGTCCCATTCCGGGAAGATTCAAGGATTACATTTCAACTCCAAAAGCTAATATGTATCAGTCCCTTCATACAACGGTTATCGGCAAGGAGGGTATTCCCTTTGAGGTTCAGATAAGAACATGGGAGATGCACTATACTGCTGAGTACGGTATCGCAGCTCACTGGAAATATAAGCTGGGTATTTCTGGCACTCAGAAGTTTGAAGAGCGTCTTTCATGGATTCGTCAGCTTTTGGAAAGTCAGAAGGATACCGAGGACGTTGAAGAAATAGTCCGTACAATAAAAAGCGACCTTGTGCCGGAGGAGGTTTTCGTCTTTACTCCCAAAGGCGATGTTATAAGTCTGCCCACAGGTGCAACTGTAATAGATTTTGCCTATGCCATTCATTCAGCTGTTGGCAACAGAATGATAGGCGCAAAAGTTGACGGCAGAATTGTGCCCATTGACTATAAGGTCAAGACCGGCGAAATCGTGGAGGTGCTTACCTCTTCACAGCAGGGCAAGGGACCAAGCAGAGACTGGCTTAAAATTGTTAAGACTAGTGAAGCTAAGAATAAGATAAGGTCATGGTTCAAGAAAGAAAAGCGTGAGGAGAATATTATTGAGGGTAAAGCTGAGCTTGAAAGAGAGTTTAAGCGTAATTTTATCCGTCTTTACGACCAGGAGCTTCAGGCTTTCCTTACAAAGCTTGCAGAAAGACAGCACTGCGCAACTCTTGATGATTTTTATGCTGCAATCGGATACGGTGGAATTTCTGTTATCAGAATGATGCCTCACATTAAAGAGGAATATAATAAGATTCTCAAAGCCAAAGAGGAATCGCAGATTAAGATTGTTCCCGAAAAGAAGAAAAAGGGAAGCGACGGAGTAATTGTCGAGGGAATTGATAACTGCCTTGTTAAATTTTCAAAGTGCTGCAATCCTCTTCCCGGCGATGAAATAATCGGCTTTATAACGAGAGGACATGGCGTTTCCATTCATAACAGGAACTGTACCAATGTGCCCCGTGATATAGCCGCAGCGGCAGAGCCTGACAGATGGATTCCTGCTTACTGGAGCAATACAGTAAAAGAGGAGTTTAAAGCTACACTTCTTGCTACCTGTATTGACAGAGTGGGACTTATCGCTGATGTTTCGGGTCAGCTTGCCAATATGCATGTTATGATTCACTCTCTTACAACGAGGGAGCTTAAAGACGGCAGATGCACTCTGCTGATGACAATAACCGTAAACGGAGTTGAGCATCTTAATTCCGTAATCGGAAGAATAAGTAAAATTAACGGAATGCTGTCCGTAGAAAGGTCCGGAATGTAAAAATGAAAGCAGTTATACAGCGAGTTAAAAAAGCCAGCGTTACCGTTAATGGTGAAGTAACTGGAAGTATAGAAAAAGGATATCTTGTGCTTTTGGGTGTAATGGATGGAGATACCGAGGCAGAGGCGGATTTAATGGCGCAGAAGCTTACAAAGCTTCGTGTGTTCAGCGATGAAGAGGGTAAGATGAATCGCTCTGTTATGGATGTTAACGGCGGGATACTTGTAGTATCCCAGTTTACACTGTGCGCCGATTGCAGAAAGGGCAACCGTCCCTCATTTACTGCATCTGCGCCGGTAGATACAGCTGTGAGCCTTTATGAAAGGTTTACTCAGAATCTCAGGGATTTGGGAGTAGAAAGAGTCGAGAACGGTGTTTTCGGCGCCGATATGGATGTCTCTCTCATAAACGACGGTCCCGTAACAATAATCTATGATACTCAGGAGTGGAAAAAATAATGAAAATATATACTCTTCCAATTGGGCCTCTTCAGGCGAACTGCTATGTGCTTGTGGATGAAACTACAGGAAAAGCGGCAGTGTTTGATGCAGGCGGATATAATGAAAGACTTGCCGCTCTTGTGGAAAACGAAGATGTAAAGGAAGTTGAGTACATCTTTTTGACACATGGTCATTTTGACCACATTATGGGCGTTGCCGACTTAAAGGAAAAGACCGGTGCAAAGGTTGCCATACATGAGCTTGATGCAAAGTGCCTTGAAGACACAAAGTACAGCCTTTTGCCTCCGGAAGGGTACGGTGAGCAGAAAAAAGTTAAGGCGGATGTCCTTCTCCATGACGGCGATGTAATAAATGTAGGAAACCTTGAAATCAAAGTAATGCACACTCCGGGACATACACCTGGCGGAGTATGCTATATATGCGGTGACGTTATGTTTTCAGGAGATACCCTTTTCTGCCGTACAATCGGAAGAACCGACCTTGAGGGCGGAAGTCCTGAGGACATGGATGCTTCCTGCCACAGGCTTGCAGCTTTAGAGGAGGATTATACGGTTTTCCCGGGACATAACCGTTCCACCACTCTCAGTGAAGAAAAGGTAAAGAACCGTTATCTCAGAAAGATAAAGTAATTTTGAAAAACACATTTTGACGTTTTAATTTCAGGAAAATAAATTTTAATTTACGGAGAACAAGATGATTATTTTTGTTGACGGACATAAATTCCATTATGAAACAGAAAATCTTTGCAGGGTATTTTTTCCCTTTGACAATATAAAAGTCCTCCGTGAAAACTGTGACTGGCAGGTTTATACGGGAGAGAAAAATGAAAAGGGAGAATATACTATTACCGTTTCCCTTAAATTTGAGGATTATAATAAAACCCTTACAGCTTCTCTTTCTGGTGATACCCCCGATGATGAGCGGGAGCTTAAAATGGCGACTCTTCTCTATACTCTTCTTACGGAGTATACGGGATATACTCCCAAATGGGGACTGCTTACAGGAGTAAGACCCTCAAAGCTTATGAACTCCCTTATTGAAAAGGACGGGCCAGAAGAAGCTAAAAAATATTTCATGGATTCTCTCCTTGTAAGCGAAGATAAAACACTTCTTGCGGCAACAGTTGCAAAGGCGGAAAAGGAGATTATGGAGCGTTCTGAGCCTGAATCTTTCAGCCTTTATGTTTCCGTGCCTTTTTGTCCTACAAGATGCAGCTATTGCTCCTTTGTTTCCCATTCCGTAAAGGCTGCGGCAAAGCTTATTCCCGAATATACCGAGCTTCTGTGTAAAGAGCTTTCCATATTCGGAAAAATAGCGTCGGAGCTTGGCTTAAAGCTTGAAACCGTTTATTACGGGGGAGGTACTCCTACAACGCTTTCTCCAGAGCAATTGCAAATGGTAGGGGAGACAATCGAAAAATCCTTTGATCTGTCAACTGTTTCGGAGTATACCGTAGAGGCAGGCAGACCCGATACAATCACCGAAGAAAAATTAAGGGTACTCAAAGCCCTTGGTGTTTCCAGAATAAGTATAAATCCCCAGACCTTTGAGGAGCACGTTCTCAAAAAAATCGGCAGATGCCATACGGGAGCGCAGACTGAGGAAGCCTTTTCTCTTGCGAGAAAAATCGGCTTTGACAATATAAATATGGACCTTATAGCGGGACTTCCCGACGATACTGTGGAGGGCTTTGGCAGAACCCTTGAGAAGGTCACATCACTTGACCCTGAGGGAGTTACAGTTCATACCCTTGCCTTAAAGCGTTCATCCGAAATAGTAACAGGCGGAGAGCTTGTAAAAACAGGCAGTATGGTTGCCGCAATGCTCGATGACGCTCAGAAAGTCCTTTCCGAAAAATACAGTCCTTACTATATGTACCGTCAGAGCAGATGTCTCGGTAATCTCGAAAACGTCGGCTGGTGCAAAAAGGGATTTGAGGGACTTTATAACATCTATATGATGGAAGAATGTCATTCGGTATTTGCCGCAGGAGCGGGAGCCGTTACAAAGCTTAAGGAACCACGTGGGAAATATATAGAGCGAATCTTTAATTATAAATATCCCTTTGAATATAACTCACGTTTTGATGAGCTAATGAAGCGTAAAGAACGCATAAAAACCTTTTACGGTACATATTAATCCCTTAGTGACAAGCCGCCGGAAAGGAGGTTTTAAAAGTGATTTATTCTGTTTCCGAGGTAAATAAAGCCGTCGCCGATGCTCCCGAAAAAATAGTGGAGCGGGCAGAAAAGAAGTATGACGAGAGCCTTTTAAAGGTGTGCGAAAAAATAATTTCCGACAGCGCAGAGACTGTTTTTCTTGCAGGACCCAGCGCTTCCGGCAAAACCACAACTGCCGCAAGGCTTTGTCAGGATTTGGAAGAACACGGAAAGCGCTGTATAACCGTCTCTCTTGACGACTTTTACCGGGTTAAAGGAGATTATCCTCTGCTTCCCAACGGCGCACCTGATTACGAAACGGTTCACGCACTGGATTTGCCTCTTTTTGAAAAATGCTTTAAAGAGCTGTACAGTGAGGGTAAATCAGATTTTCCGCTTTTCGATTTCCATATAGGAACACGAAGCGATAAAGTGCGCAGAGTTGACTATTCATCCTACGATGTAATGATCGTTGAGGGACTCCACGCTTTGAATCCTCTCATTACAGATTTGCTTCCCGAAGGGAAGAGCCTGAGAATATTTATAAATATTATCGGAGGATTTGAGGATGAAAGCGGAAACGAAATTCTCTCCGGCTGGCGTTTGAGATTTGTCCGCAGGCTTATAAGGGATTATCATCACCGAAACAGCGGTGCGGTAAATACTTTCAGACTCTGGGATATGGTTGTTGAAGGCGAGAAAAAGTATCTTTTCCCCTTTGAGAATAACCGTGATATCGCAGTAAATTCCATTCATGAATACGAACCGTGTCTTTTTGCCAAAGAGGCGTCGGAAATTCTTTGGGAGCTTCCCGAAAGCGATTCACATTTTGAAATCAGCAGGGATTTAATCGAGCGTCTCAGACTCTTTGAGAGCCTCGATGAAAATAAAGTGCCCGAGAGCTCGCTGCTCAGGGAATTTTTATAAAGAAAAGGAGCTTAAAAGATGAGTACATTTGATGATTTTATTCAGACCGCTAAAAATGCCGCTGCAACAGTGGGCAGAAAGGCGACTACGGCTATAAACAGTGCGGAAATTCAAAATAAGAGAAACCGTGCTCTTGAGAATATCGGCAGACTTTATTATGATACCTGCAAAAACGGCGTTGACCATGCAGAAGAAATAAGTTTGCTTATTGAAAGTGTGGATAATTATACGAGCGCACTGGAAAAGATTAACGATGAAGAAAACAGCCTTAAGAATGAGGTAGAGTGCAAGGTTTGCGGAAAAATGAACAATGCAAATGCAAACTTCTGCTCAAACTGTTCCGCAAAGCTTAAATAAGAAAATTCCGGAAGAAAAATAAAAGGATGTCAAAAAACAGCAATTCATACTGAATGGAAGTGTTGTTTTTGGCAGAAAGAAAAAAACAGTCGCTGCTCAGCGGAGCCTTTGTGCTTGTTGTATCGGCGGTACTTGTTAAAGTTATAGGGCTGCTCTATAAAATCCCTCTTACCGCCCTTATCGGGGAGGTAGGCAGAGGATATTTCAGTGCAGCCTACAATATTTTTACTCCTGTTTACGCTGTGTCAATGGCGGGACTTCCTATTGCTGTTTCGGGAATGGTTTCCCGCAATATGGCGCTGGGAAAATACAAACAGGTGAAAAAGACTTTTAGGGTTGCGCTTTCCATGTTTGCCGTTACGGGAATAGGAGGTACAGCCCTGCTTTTGATTCTTGCCTATCCCTATTCCTTTTGGCTGATACATTCTCCCGAAACCTTTAAATGTATAATAGCAATTGCTCCGTCGGTGTTTTTCTGCTGTATCATGTCAGCATACCGTGCCTATTACGAAGGACTCGGCAATATGGTTCCCACTGCTGTATCACAGGTAATTGAAGCAGTTGCGAAAATGGCTTTGGGTATTGGATTTGCTTATATGGTTATGAAATACGGAATGAGGGAATATGCAGCTACCGGAGCTGTGTTTGGAACCCCGGCGGCTGATTCACAGCAGGCTCAGAGTCTTTTGTATCCATGGACGGCATCAGCTGCAATACTTGGCGTAAGTGTGGGAACTGTGGCAGGATGGATGTATCTGTGGATTTACAAAAAAATTCAGGGCAGCATTTTTACAAGGACGGAGCTTATAAATTCTCCTCTTGCGCAGAAGAGCCGTGAAACTGCCCGTGAAATGATAGCTTTTTCAATGCCTGTAATGACGGGCTCCGTAATTTTGAATATCACTAATTTTATTGATAATGTGGCGGTTCAGAATCGTCTCGCTTCTGCCGTTATGCGGGATACGGCAGTAATTAAGGAAATGTACGGCGCTGCTTTGGCTGCATCCGGTACCCTCGACAAGGATATAAGCGTGTATCTTTACGGAGTGTACGGAGCGGTTATGGATTTCCGTTCCCTTGTGCCGACGGTTACAATGACCCTTGGCATAAGCGCAATTCCCATAATTTCCGCAGCATGGGCAGTGAATAATAAAAGGGCAGTACGCAGAACGGTGAATTCGGTTATAAGAACTGTAATGCTTGTGGCTTTGCCGGCAGGATTTGCCATGGCGGTGCTTGCAGAGCCCTTGCTCAGTCTTATTTACGGCGGAACGAGAACTTCAAATATGGTTGGAATCGCTGCACCGATGCTTGCAGCATATGGTTTTGTCACTCCCATTATGGCAGTTTCGGCTCCTGTTACTCATATGCTTCAGGCGGTGGGAAGGACCGATGTGCCTGTAAAATCACTGCTAATGGGAGCAACGGTAAAAATTGTGGCAGATTACATATTGGTAGGAAATCCGCAAATAAATATCTACGGAGCGCCGGTTGGTTCGATACTCAATTATACAATTGTGGTTTTTTATGAGCTTGCCTGTCTTGTGGCAGAAACGGGAGCAATGCCCGATATAAAATCGGTATTTTTAAAGCCGTTTTTCTGCGCCTGTATGAGTACCCTTACGGCAAAGATGGCCTTTGATAATTTAGGCAATGTGCTTTCTACTCCATCAGCGGTAAATCTCTTTATAAGTATCGCCGCTGCTGTGATCGTCTATTTTACACTTTTACTGTTCATAAAAGGTATTTCCGGAGAGGATCTGCGAATGCTTCCAAAGGGAGAAAAAATTGCAAAAACACTTGAAAAATTCGGCCTTTTAGGGTAGTATAGTAAGGTAATATTTTCATGTAGGTATGAAGGTCGAGAAAATGGTCGAAAACTTTGAATTCAAGCCGAATTATGGTGTAGAAGATCTTATAGAAATAGTAAAGCTTCTTCGTGCCCCCGGCGGATGCCCATGGGATGCAGAGCAGACCCATGAGAGCATAAAGAAAAATTTCATAGAGGAGACCTATGAGGTTGTGGAGGCTATAAACAAAAAGGATAACTCCATGCTCCTTGAGGAACTGGGCGATGTTCTTCTTCAGGTTGTCTTTCATACTGAAATGGAACGTGAAAAAGGCGGATTCACTTTGTCCGATGTAGCGGACGGAATCTGCAAAAAGCTTATTGAGCGTCACCCCCATGTTTTCGGCACTGTGGAGGTAAGTTCCACCGATGAAGTGCTTTCAAACTGGGATGATATAAAGAAGAAAACCAAAGGACAGAAGAGCCAGACACAGTCAATGCTTTCAGTGCCCCGTGAATTTCCGGCATTAATGCGTGCCCAGAAGATTCAGCATAAGGCGGCGAAAGTCGGATTTGACTGGGATAATGCAAACGGAGCTTTCGATAAGCTCACGGAAGAAGTCAGCGAGCTTAAAGAGGCCATGGCAGAAAAGAATACCGACCATGTTTTTGAAGAAATGGGGGACGTTTTATTTTCTGCGGTAAACATTTCGAGGTTTGCCGGCTGTGATGCAGAAGAGGCTCTTACAGGAGCAACTGATAAATTCCTTGAAAGGTTTTCAAAGGTAGAAGCTCTTGCCGCCGAAAAGGGAATTGATATGAAAACGGCAGGCATCGAGAAGCTCGATGAGCTTTGGGATGAGGCAAAGACTTCAGAAAAATAAGTTAAGTGTACATAGGGCTTAAATTTGCCTTATATATAAAACAAACAAATTGGAGGATCACTAAAGATGAACAAAACAGAGTTTGTAGCAGCAGTTGCTGAGAAGGCAGGACTTTCAAAGAAAGATGCAGAGAATGCAGTTTCAGCCGTATTTGCAACAGTAACTGACGCTCTTGTTAAAAATGAGAAGGTACAGCTTGTTGGTTTCGGCACATTCGAGGTTCGTGAGCGTGCTGAGAGACAGGGCCGTAACCCCAAGACTGGTGAGGCTATGACAGTTGCAGCATCTAAGGTTCCCGCTTTCAAAGCAGGTAAGGCACTTAAAGACGCTGTTAAATAATTGAACTTAACTCATAGTGGAGGGGATTTTTATAAAGTCCCCTCTTTCTTTTTTGTTAAGAGAAAAAATACAGTGAAAGGAACAGCGCTGATGCGAGCTTTTGTATTGCTGAATAATTTGCGCTGTACGGAATAAAAATGAGACTCGATAAATATCTTAAAGTATCACGAATAATAAAAAGGCGCACAATAGCAAATGAAGTTTGTGACGCAGGCAAGGTTATGGTCAATTCAAAGCCTGCACGAGCTTCATATAATGTTAAAGAGGGCGATATAATAGAGATAACAATGGGAACGGGAACAATAAAAGCAGAGGTTCTCACAGTTACGGAACACGCAACAAAAAACGATGCGCCCCTTATGTATAAAATAATAAAATAAATTTCGGATATAAGTTCTAAAAACCTTCTTTGCCGCATATATTTTTATATAACGCAAAGGAGGTTTTATTTATGGCAGAGGTAAAAAGTGCGGGAGGGGTAACAATGCCCCACAATCTGATTTTGGAGGACAGGCGTTCACTTTCCGTGTCGGGAGTTTCCGATGTGGACAGTTTTGATGAGCAGACAGTAATTGTCTATACGGATAAAGGTGAGCTTACCGTAAGGGGAAGCGAACTTCATATAAACCGTCTGAGCGTTGAAACGGGAGAGCTGCTTATAGAGGGAAATATTTCATCTCTTACATATGCGGACGAAATGCCCAAGAGCTCAGGATTTTTCAGTAAGGTGTTCAGGTAATGCCGGTAATATCGATAACTGAGCAGACGAGGCTTTTTCTGCTTTCCTGCGGAATGGGTTTTCTGCTGGGAATACTTTATGAAATTTTCAGGCTTCTAAGAATGATGTTTTCTGCAAAAAAGAAAAGTATATTCATTTTTGATATAGTTTACAGTCTCCTTGCCACATTTGTGAGTTTTGTTTTTATTCTCACGGCAAACAGGGGAAATGTAAGGTGGTATATAATTTTCGGAATTGCGGCGGGCTGGATTATATACTACTTTGCTCTGGGCGGAATTGCGGTTAAGTTTTCGAGGTTTATAACTGGATGCATTAAGAAGACGATAAAGTTTTTTGTAAAGATTCTGACATTTCCGTTCAGGCTGATTAAGAAGCTTTTTGGCAATATATCGGATAAATTAGTTAAAACTGCTAAAAAAGGATGAAAAAAATTTTAAAATAATTCTGATTTTATATTGAAACATCAGGGTGCAATATTGTATAATTTATTAAACAGACTGTACCTTCTTGTTTAAGACGAAAGAAGTTTAAGATATGAGAAAAAATAAAGATAGAACAAAAAAGAGGAAAACAAGTTTTTTGCTCGCCTTGGGTGCATTTGCCTTGGCGGGTTACTTTGCTATTACGCTGATACAGCTTCAGATAGAAATAAGTGAGAAAAAAGAAACACTTGCCCAGGTTCAGGCTCAGTATAATGAAAAGATTGCTGAGAATGAAGAACTTGAAAAGGTCATTGAAGGCGGTAATGAAGATGAGTACATCGAGCGTATTGCCCGTGACAGTTTGGGTTATGTAAAGCCCGGCGAGAAAGTTTATTACGATATTTCATTCGGAAGCTGAAAGCGAAGATAAAATTGGAGGTTAATGCTTTTTTATGCAGTTAGAGGTAGGAGCAATCCTGGAAGGCAAGGTAACAGGTTTAACGAATTTCGGAGCATTTGTAAGTTTGCCCGAGGGTAAAACAGGAATGGTGCACATTTCAGAAGTGGCACCTACATATGTAAAGGAAATTCGTGATTTTCTCAGTGAAAATCAAGAGGTCAAGGTAAAGGTTATGAGTATAGGTGATGACGGAAAAATAAGTCTGTCAATCAAGCGTGCTCAGGAACCTGAACGTTCTGAACGCAGTGAGCGTCCGAGAGGAGGACAGCGTCACGGTTCAAGGCAGGGCAGATCTGCTGCCAACGTCTGGCAGGGACAAAAATCCGCTTCAACCGAAAATATGTCATTTGAAGATATGATGGCTCGTTTTAAGCAGGTGAGCGAGGAGAAAATGT
Organism: uncultured Oscillospiraceae bacterium; assembly: GCA_958366985.1. Classification (GTDB taxonomy): domain Bacteria; phylum Bacillota; class Clostridia; order Oscillospirales; family Acutalibacteraceae; genus UMGS263. The sequence continues at coordinate 6,281 of CATXDC010000012.1, read as the reverse complement.
CTGATTTAAAGCGTTCCTCCGAGGCAAAACACGGCGGCTTTTCAAGGCGTGGCTCTTCAGGCAGACAGTAATTTGCGGTAATGAGCAATTTTGACGGAGTGTTATTGCACTCCGTTTTTTTGATATTTAAATTCAGAGGTGTTTAATATGAGGGAAATTGATGTTTCTCTGATTTCGGAAACAGTAAAGGAACTTTGTATAAAGGCGAATAAGATTCTCCCCGATGATCTTGCGGAAAAAATTAAAGAGTCCTGCTCATGTGAGGAGGAAACTCTTCCAAAATCCATAATGTGCGATCTTTGTGAAAATCTCAAGGCAGCAAAAGAGCTGGATGTGCCCATTTGTCAGGATACAGGCATGGCAGTTATTTTTGCCGAGGTAGGTCAGGATGTGCATATAACCGGCGGAAGTTTTGAGGATGCCGTAAATAAGGGAGTTCACGGCGGATATGTAGACGGACTTCTCCGCTGCTCAGTGGTGGGTGATCCACTTGAAAGAGTAAATACAGGCGATAACACTCCGGCTATTATCCATACCCGTATTGTGCCGGGTGATAAAATATCAATAACCGCTGCTCCTAAGGGATTCGGCAGCGAAAATATGAGCCGTCTTAAAATGCTCACTCCGGCAGCTTCTGCTGAGGATATTGTGAATTTTGTTGTAGAAACAGCACGTCTTGCAGGCAGCAATCCCTGTCCGCCTATGGTGCTGGGTGTCGGTATCGGCGGAAATTTTGAGGGATGCGCATTCCTTGCCAAAAAAGCCCTTTGCCGTCCTGTAAGTGAAAGGAACAGTAATCCTTTTTATGCAGAGCTTGAGGAAAAAATCCTCAAAAAGGTTAATGAGCTTAATATCGGTCCACAAGGATTTGGCGGAAAGACAACCGCTTTGGCAGTGAATATCGAAGCGGGAGCCACACATATAGCAGGACTTCCTGTTTCAGTAAATGTGGGATGTCATGTAACACGTCACGCTTCAAAAATCATATAAAAACAATAATTTATTCATATTACATCTATACTTTTCTGTGTATATGTGCTACAATATAGTCACAGAAACAAAGTTTCTGTTAAATCAGGTGAAAAGGTTTCACCGTTTTAAAGGGGATGGAAATATGAAGATTACAGTTATCGGACGTAAATGCACACCGAGAGAATCCTTTAAAGAGCGTGTTGAAAAAAAGCTCAGCAAGATTGAACGCTTTTTCGGTGATGAGGCGGAAGCAAAAGTAACCGCCACCGTGGATAAAACATCCCAGTCAGTTGAGATTACCGTTTTCAACAGCGGAATGATCTTCCGTGCCGAGGAGAGAGCCGAAACACTTAATGAGGCTCTTGACAGATGTGCAGATTCCCTGATAAGACAAATGAGAAAAAATAAGACAAGAATTGAGAAAAAGCTTCGCCAGGGAGCCTTTGAGGTATATGCAGATGAGGAGCCTGTGGCAGAGGAAGTTGAGTATGATGTGGTAAGAACAAAGCCTGTCAATCTTCGTCCTCAGAATGTAGAAGAGGCTATTCTCCAGATGAATATGCTGGGACATGAGTTTTATATGTTTCTCAATGCTGAAACAGGCGATATAAATGTAGTTTATCGCCGTAAAAACGGCGGTTACGGTTTGCTTGAACCGGAGAAATAAATGTTAATAATCGGGCGGGGGTTGTACCCCGCCTGTTTTTTTGATAAAATCTATACTGCGGATTTGGCGATAAGTGTAGCAGTAGTAAGCCGGATCAATGAATAAAGCAAAGGAATGTTGAAATTATGAATATAAAAATGTCAGCTCCATGTCTTTTGGGACTTGAAGGACTTGTGGCAGAAGAGCTGCGAAATATGGGTGCTGAAAATGTAGCGGCAGAAAACGGAAGAGTGTTTTTTGAGGGTGATGAATATATACTTGCCCGTGCAAATATATGTTCCCGCTATTCTGAACGTATACAGATTGTACTTGGAGCCTTTGAAGCGAGAAGTTTTGATGAGCTTTTTGAGGGTACAAAGGCGCTGCCTTGGGAGAACTGGATTTCAAAGACGGATACTTTCCCTGTTAAAGGATACTGCCTTAACTCAAAGCTTTTCAGTGTCAGCGACTGTCAGTCCATAGTGAAAAAAGCAGTTGTTGAAAGACTTCGTTCAAAGTACGGAGTTTCATGGTTTGAGGAAAGCGGCCCTGTGCATCAGATTCAGTTTTCCATTATGAAGGATAAAGCCCTGCTGCTTCTTGATACTTCAGGTATAGGACTTCATAAAAGAGGATACCGTCCCGCATCGTCGGCGGCTCCCATAAAGGAAACCCTTGCCGCTGCCATGGCAAATCTTTCAAGGCTCAGAGGATATCATACTCTTTATGATCCCTTCTGTGGTTCAGGTACAATACTTATTGAGGGAGCAATGCTTGTGCAGAATATTGCTCCGGGACTTAACAGAACCTTTGCCGCACAAAGGTGGGAGGCCATTGATGAAGCTGTCTGGGAAACCGAGCAGTATAGGGCACAGGATTTAATAGAGTATAATCCTGATTTTACTGCATTTGGTTCTGATATTGATGAAGAGGCGCTTCGTCTTACAAGGATGAATTCAAAGCGTGCAGGAGTTGAGAAAAATATAATTCTTAACTGCCGTGATATAAAGGATTTTGAACCTCAGACTGAAAGAGGAACGGTAATCTGTAACCCTCCTTATGGAGAGAGATTGCTTACTATAAAGGAATGTGAAGATATTTACAGAATTATGGGTGAAAAGTTCCAGCAGAAAAAGGGCTGGAGCTATTGCGCCATAAGTCCGTTGGAGGAATTTGAGAAATTTTTCGGCAGAAAAGCGGATAAGAGAAGAAAGCTCTATAACGGTATGATCAGATGTCAGCTCTATATGTATTTTAAGTAAATACTTTTTCAGATGCGGTCCGGGAAAAGCTTTCCGGACTGTATTTTTATATGGAACACCTGCTCGAATTTAAAATTTATAAAAAATATAAGTAAATTTTAAAAAAGTTCTTTTTAAGGTTTGGGTTATTATATTTGCCCTTATTCAGAAAATTCATTTTTTACATTCTGTTTTTCCGAAAAAATTATTTTAATTGCTTATTTGTACGCATATTCGCAATTGTAAATAATAGACAAATTTATAAAAACTCTATTAAAAAAATTGACAAAATGATTTAAATGGTTTATTATACAAAAGTCCCCGATTGTATTTCTGATTTTAGGTGAGGATTTATTTTAAGACTATGTCTTTTAGGGGAAGATAACAATTCAGGAGGAGCTTTATGAAATACTATTTTTTGATTAACCCTAATGCCGGAAAAGGAAAGGCAGCTGAATTTATAAAACCTAAAATTGAGGAATATATTGCAAAATCGGGAATTGATGCTGAGATATATATGCCGTCGTCAGGTAAAGACGGTCGTGAATTTGTACATAACAAGTGTATGACCGGCGAAAAGATAAGAGTATACGCCTGCGGAGGAGACGGCACTCTCTTTCAGATAATCAACGGAGCTTATGGCTTTGATAATGTTGAGGTTGGAATAATTCCGCTTGGTTCAGGAAATGACTTTGCCAAAATGCTTGGTGAAAAGGAAACGCTTCTCAATGTAGAAAATCAGGTTGAAGGCGCAGCTGTAAAATTTGACCTTGTAAAGTCGGGAGATACAGTTGGCATCAGCCATTGCTCGGTGGGAATTGACGCCGTTATATGCGCTAAAAAGGATGATTTTAATAAATTGCCTTTTATGACAGGCGAAATGGCATATGTTGCCTCAACACTTTATTGTTTCCTTGGAAACATAGCAAGAAAAATCACTGTAAAGATTGATGACGGTGAGCCCTTTACAATAAATTCGATTTTCTGTCTTGCTGCAAATGCCCAGTGGTACGGCGGCGGATTTAAAAGTGCTCCCTATGCAAACCTTACCGATGGAAAACTTGACTTCATTGTAGTTGAGAAGAAGCTTTCAAAGTTAAAGCTCTTCCCGATTATCGCCGCATATAAATCGGGTAATCATCTTACCGGTAAATATGATGATTTTGTTACATTCAAGCAGGGCAAAAAGATAACAGTCCATAGTGATACACCTATTCCGATGATTTGTGACGGTGAAAGCACAACAATAACCGATGCAACTTTTGAAATGGTAGAGAAAGGTATTAATTTCATAGTTCCTAAAAACTGTGAATACTATAATACTCATAAGGATGAATTCCTTTCACCTGCAACGGTATAAATTTAATGCTGAATATATATTATATAATTGTATATATAATATCGCATTAAACTTGTGCACTTAATTGAAATAAAAACATTCAAAAAAATCCGTACCATTAGGGTGCGGATTTTTCTTTATCTCTTTTGTCAACCTAAAATCAATTTTAAGTTGACAAACTTGAAAGCGGTGGTTATAATAGTCAAGACGATAAAAATTCCGGAATTAATAATCTTGTATGAGGAGTGACAATCTTGGCTAAAAAACCACAGAAAATATATTATCTTTGTGCCACCGCCGTTTTTGCGGCATTTATAGGTATCTGTTCTCAGATACAAATTCCGCTTCCAATGATACCGATAAATCTGGCTCTTTTCGCAGTAAATCTTGCCGGAGTGCTTTTAGGTGCAAAATACGGAAGTTTAAGTGTAATTGTCTATGTGCTTTTGGGACTTGTAGGTGTGCCGGTGTTCAATAATTTTTCCGGCGGAGCAGGTGTGCTCTTTGGCAAGACAGGCGGATATATAATCGGATACATATTTGCCGCTCTTATTACCGGACTTTTTGCAAAACGGTTCAAAGAGTCACCGGTAAAACTGTACCTTGCAATGACTTTGGCAACTCTTGTTTGCTATGCTTTCGGAACAGCTTGGTTCATGGTAATAAATCATTCTACTTTATGGCTGACGCTGACCTATTGTGTGTTCCCGTTTATTCCGGGAGATATAATCAAAATGCTTGCTGTGGTGCTTATCAGCCGAAAATTGTCAAAGCCACTGGCAGCGTATCTGCCTAAATGAGCAATTCGCTTGCATGCAGTTCATATTATAAACTTACCGCTGATAAAAAAATCAAACAGCAAAGCAAAACACCTCCCAAAACGGGAGGTGTTTTTTAAAGATTAGCCAGATCGTATGGCGTTTTCTGATAAACAAAGTAGTTAAGCCAGTTTGAAAAGAGCATGTTGCCTGTCTGACGCCATGTAATAGGCGGAACTCTGTTGGGATCGTTATCCGGAAAATAATTGTAGGGAAGCTTGGGATTGAGTCCACGGCGTAAATCTCTGAAATATTCATTTGAAAGAGTGTTTCTGTCATATTCAGAATGACCAGTTGCATAAAAGTTGCGGCATCCCATGTCGGAAATCAAATGAACGCCGGCTAAATCTGAATAAGAAAGAATCTGCAAGTCTTTAACCAGAGCTATGTCTGAGCGCTTTGTCTCCGTGTGTCTTGAATGAGGTACATAGTATATGTCATCGAATCCACGCATGATCGGATGATTCAAATCAAGTGGCCAGTGGGGGAATACGCCAAAGCATTTTTCTTTAAGGGGATGTTTGGGTACACCGTAGTGATAATAAAGTGCAGCCTGAGCTCCCCAGCATATGTGGAATGTGGAGTAGACGTTTGTCTTGCTCCATTCCATGATTTCGCAAAGTTCCGGCCAGTAGTCCACCTGTTCAAAGGGGAGATTCTCAACGGGAGCGCCTGTTATAATCATTCCGTCGAATTTCTCGTACTTAACTTCATCAAAGGTTTTGTAGAATTTAAGCATATGCTCCTCAGATGTGTTTTTTGCTTTGTGAGTTGCAGTGTGCATAAGTTCGACTTCAACCTGAAGGGGAGTGTTACTGAGCAGACGCAGTATCTGAGTTTCGGTTTCGATTTTAGTGGGCATAAGATTAAGGATTATAATTTTAAGGGGGCGGATATCCTGAGCGATAGCTCTGTCCTCCGACATAACGAAAACGTTTTCAAGCTCAAGGACATGCTTGGCAGGTAAAGCGTTATCTATTTTAATAGGCATATCGAGCACCCCTTTCTTAATCTATAAATAGTGGAATAGCTTAAGTATAGCAGAAGCAAAAGAGCAGTGCAAGAAAAAATTAGGAAAAAATGAAAAAAGGTGTTGACAAAGCAAAATCGGTGTGGTAATATGTACAAGTCGCCGCAAAACGGAGGACAACGAAGTAAAGAGAAAACAAAAAACTTCGAAAAAACTTCAAAAAAGTTCTTGACAAAGGTAAGAAGCTGTGATAAAATAATCAAGCTTCAACCGACAAGGACGAGGCGATAACGGA
>CATXDC010000011.1 GCA_958366985.1 uncultured Oscillospiraceae bacterium | reverse complement strand
GTTAAGGCCTTATAGGCCGCTCGTCATGCCACCCCTCTTAGGGGTGGTCATGACTGCCTTGAAATGTTTTTTCTAACAGTTAAAAAACAACATAAAATTGATGTTGATAAATTGATTTTTTGATATTGCCGTGATAAAATCCAGTTGAGAAAACTTTTCTCTATGGGGTATATGTGTTTTTATGAAACCATTGCGCCTTAATGGCGGAAATGTTTTTAACTTTCACTTTTTCACAATCCCAATTTTAAAGGAGATATGGATATGAAAAGTAAAAAACTCAATTTCACGGCAATAGCTCTTTCTGTCATTAGTATGATTATAGTCTGGTGTGCAAAATACACAATGTACTTTTTTAAGGGTGATCTGACTTTTAATCTGTTCCCGATTTTACTTATTCAGCCTGTTTTGCTCACACTGTTTCTTGTAATGTGGAAAAAACAGCTCCCCAAATGGGTAACTGTTGTATCAGTGACGCTGGAAGTTATACTTTTCCTCATATCTTTCGGTGTGGGAGCTATGAATATACTTAATTATCCACATTTCTTTAATAATTTGTTGCAGGCTTTGCCGTTCATTCTTTTAGGAATCGGACTTTTGCTCTCCTTTATGTATTTTGACAAGCTTTTAAAGGTGCGAAAGGCGAGAATTGCCGCACTGACACTTGTTGTTTTAGCGTTAGCAGTTTCTGTGTGCGCAACTGTTCCGTGCTATCTTGTAACAGGTGCAGTTGTATTTGTATTTGATACTGATGATGAATATACTGTAGAATTTATCTCCAACCGCAATGGCTTAGGCTTTGTGGAAGTCACAAAGGACGGCAAAACCGAAACTTTTGTGCAGACAGCGCACAGCAAAAAGGTAGCGCATACCAACATCCACCAAGTGGAAATTCCAAAGGAGAAGCTTCAAGGAGCAGAGTATCGTGTCGGTGTTAAGTCAGTACTGCTTACGGTCAGCAACCATACCTTCTTCGGCAATACATCATATGGTAAAACAATTACTTTCAGAGAACCGGCTTCAAAGGAAGGCGCTGTATTTTTAGCGGTTTCCGATATTCATTCATTGCCCGGTGGAGCTGCTGAGGCTGCTCAAGAAAATCTTGACAGACTTGACTTTATAGTATGTCTGGGAGATTTTGTGTCATTCTCAGGCAATCGCTATGACCTTACGATGCTGGTAGATTCAATGGCAAAACTCAGCGGTGGAGAAATTCCCGTGGTATATACCAGAGGTAATCACGAGCTTATGGGCGAAGGTGCGAACGCCATAACGGATTATATTCCCACTCCGGACGGTCAGTTTTATTATACTTTTGAGTATAACAATGCATTTTTTATTGTCAGCGATTTCGGAACGGACAGATCAGATGACGACCACGGTTTTTCCGGGCTGTCAGACGGTGTGAATTATCGCAGTGAGCAGCTCGGTTTTTATAAGAATGCCGTAAATGAAGCAAAAAATTATAACGGAGATTATATTGTTCATCTTTCTCATGTTCCGATTACCACTGATCGTGAGCCGCTGAAGACAGATTTAAGCGAGGTTATCGATATTTTTAACGGCACCATAGATATGAGTGTGTGCGGACATACCCATAAATTTAAAGTAACTGAGCCTAATGCTGATGTCAGGTTTCCGGTAATTGAAGAAGGCGGAAATACAAAGACAGTGCCAAGTTCATATATAGGCGGAATTTTCACTCTAAAGGACGGACATATAACCCTCGAAAAGGTTGATGCCAATGGGGAGACACTGGAAACCATAAATATTAAATAGTAGCTGTATAAATTTTATCGGAGAGACATTTATGAGAGCCCCTTTTCAGATTTTGGCAATTCCATATGTAATAAAGAATAATTTACCTCTTTATTGTGTTTTTCACCGCTCTGATTTTGACCAATGGCAGTTTATTTCAGGCGGTGGTGAAGATAATGAAACTCCCATTCAAACGGCTAAAAGGGAAATTTTTGAAGAAAGTGGTATCAATGCAGAGAAGATTATGAAGCTGACTTCGATGTGTTATATTCCCACTGATATTTTTTCAAAGCATTATGTGTGTAACTGGGCTGAAGATACGTATGTTATTCCTGAATATACCTTTGCTTTTAATTGTGCGGATGATATAAAGCTGTCACATGAACACACAGAATATATTTGGCTTACTTATGAAGAAGCAAAAGCAAGATTAAAGTGGGATTCAAACCGAACAGCGCTCTATGAGATTAATTGCCGTTTGCTGGCAGCGATAAACTGAGAAACTCAGAAATTTTCCACACTTTTCGTTTTAACGGTTGAAAAATCATGGTTTCGGATATAATATATAGGTGAAATAATAAGCGGACTTTTTGTCCGAAAGGAGAGTTAAAATGGAATTTTACATTTGCAGACATTGCGGAAACATTATCGCATATGCGGAAAATAAAGGTGTACCGGTAGTTTGCTGCGGTGAAAAAATGGAAAAGCTTGTACCCGGTTCAGTGGACGCTGCTGCCGAAAAGCATGTACCTGTTATTACTGTTAACGGTGCAGAGGTCACTGTACGTGTTGGAAGCGTTGATCATCCCATGACAGAGGAGCATCTCATTGAGTGGATTGCACTTGAAACACATGAGGGCAACCAGCGCAAGCTTTTAAAAGCAGGTGCAGCACCGGAAGTAAAGTTCATGCTTACAGAGAACGACAAAGCTGTTGCAGCTTATGCTTACTGCAATCTTCACGGACTTTGGAAGGCGGAAGCTTGAGTTAAAAAACTAAATAGAAAGCAAATAACTGAGAGGCTACCTGATTAAGTAGTCTCTCAGTTTGTTTTTGCAAATTAATAGAACCTAATAATTTTACATATTAATCGCTAGAAGGAGAATATGATTTATATGTTCAATTATAAGAATTTATGGTTGCTAAATTGTTGTAAATTTGCTGCATATAGCAGTGAAATTTATGTGTAGGATTATGCATATATACGAAAATCTCAAAAACAGGCTATATAAAATTATATAATAAGGTCTTATTATAATATGTGCTATGCTGTTCTCGTAAAAAACAGAAACGGAGGATAGCATATGCAGTTTTATAACATCAGGGTTACGGTAGATGAAGAAGTAAAATTACCTCAAAATTGTGATAATAACTTTTTGCAATCATTTGAGGAAGATTTATGCGTGAAAAGCGAAGCATATTATCAGCAATGCGGTAGGGATCATTACTTTTTCGGAACCAGTATTTCCAATAAGACAATGGACTTTATTGGTATTTTCAAGACTAAAATGGATGTTGAGATTGAATTTAAGGAATATTTAAAAAACAGCGGGCTGAAAATAAGGAAAATATCAGTTGAAGAAACAACGCTCCAATTAACTAAAATTTTCTTATCACTTTCGAGTAGAAGAGGTTTTGTCAGTGATACAGATGAAATATTGAAGAGATTTGATCTTGACCGATTACGTATGGACTATAGTGAGGAATTACTTGACAGAATCGATACCAAGGAGTCTTTGATAAACAAGTCTAAGTCAAAGCTTTTTGAAGAAACACTAATACCCGAAATAGAACGTATTTATACTGAAAGTCCTATAAGAGGTATAAAGGGACATCCGGTTCATTATTTGGTTTGCAGTGATGACTGCAGCAATCGGAAGGAAATTTGTAAGATTTTATTGGAATCACTTTATGCAAATGAGAGAATCCAAAGCAAGCGATTTTGTCATATCGATTTTACACCAATATGTAACATTCTGGACTTTTCTTATGATGTTTTTTACAGAAGCTGTGAAGGCGGAGCAATTATTGTTGATTATACCCCAATTAATGATGATGACAGCGATGTAGCAAGACCGGGCGGAGAACTTATTGAAAAACTTTGTGAAACTGCCAAAAAATACAGGAATAGTGTATTGACGATATTTTGTATTCCTGAGGAATGCAGCAAAGCTCGAGATACTTTTTTGGAGAAACTCATTGATTTGCCTCTTGTCGAATTAAGAGAGGATAAAGTCAGCGGAAACCGAGCAAAGAAATACTTAAGAATACTTGCAGATGAACATGGCATAACTCCGGACAGTCGATTATATGCTCAAATTACAGATAAAACGCAATTATATCGTGCTGTTCAGCTAAAGCATATTTTTACACAATGGTATAATCACAAGCTGCTTTATTATGTATACCCGCAATATAAGAAAGCGAAAATCCCAACAGAGAATATTATTGCGGCTAAACCTAAAGGCAGCGCTGTCGAAGAACTCAATGAAATGATTGGACTTGCGCAAGCAAAAGCCGTTATTTACAAGGCACTGAATTATTATAAGGTGCAAAAGCTCTATAAAGATAAAGGGATACCTAATGATAGACCGGCAATGCATATGGTGTTTACAGGTAATCCGGGAACTGCAAAAACAACAGTTGCAAGACTTTTTGCGAGAATCATGCGTGATAACGGCTTGCTTGACAAAGGAGATTTATATGAAGTGGGGAGAGCTGATTTGGTAGGAAAATATGTGGGCTGGACAGCGCAGATGGTCAAAGAGAAATTCAAATTTGCTAAAGGCGGTGTACTTTTTATTGATGAAGCCTACTCCCTTATTGAAGATAAATGCGGATTATATGGTGATGAAGCAATTAACACAATTGTACAGGAAATGGAAAACAACAGAGAAAATATGGTAGTGATATTTGCCGGATACCCTGATAAAATGGAGCAATTTCTCAGCCGAAATCCCGGATTGCGTTCACGTATTGCCTTTCATGTTCCGTTTTTGGATTATGATACTGAAGAGCTTGCAGCTATTGCAAAGTTGATAGCTGATAAGCAGGGACTGAAATTCACTGAGGGATTTTACTCTAAACTATTCGATGCTTTTGATTTGGCACGCCAGACTGAGAATTTCGGCAACGGCAGATATGTTCGTAATTTAATAGAACAGGCAAGAATGGAACAGGCAAATCGTATTGTGCAGATGAATTATGAAGATGTAACACAAGAAGTATTGCAGACGCTGACAGCGGATGATATGCCGTATTGTGATATTGCTCGCACTGATGAAAAACGCAGTATCGGATTTTAGATAAGAATAATAGTCCGGAGAAACAAAGTAACTGAAGTTTGTATCAAAAAAATTTTTGTGTTATACTGCAGCTTGTAAGCCGAACAGCTTATAAGTTCGGAAAGGATTAAAAATGAAAGCAGAATATTCAAAACGGTTTGATTCTTTCGTTAAAATATGGGATAAAGCTGTAAAAAAGAATGATAAAAGAGCACAATTTGTGCTGGCATCATTTTACATGAGGCTTAATAATGAAGATGCGGACAAAAAAGCTTTTGATTTATATAAAAAATCCGCCAAGCAGGGATTTGCAAATGCAATATATGCAGTTGGCAAATGCTATGAAACAGGAAGAGGAATCAGAAAAAATTATTATCAGGCGGTTCAGTGGTATATACGCACAGACCAAAACGTAACGGACTATGTTATGAATCATCGTGATCCGGAGGGAGATGCAGTAAGCGCCCAGTTTAAAAGATATTTTGAAGATGAAGAGTATGCACGATTTATAGATGAACTGGTTGATGCTGATGAGACTGATGAAGAGAATGCATTTGCGGCTGACAGAGATGCGGCGTTATCCGGAGATGCTCAGGCACAGAACAGATTAGGGCATAGATACTTTTACGGTAAAGGCACACCGGAGGATATTGTACAGGCGATTTATTGGTTTAAGAAATCCGCTGAAAACGACTGTGAAGCAGGAATGCTGAATTTAGCACAATATTATGAAGAAGAGAAACGATATAAAGAAGCTGCTAAATGGTACGGTAAATACGCAAAAAAAAGAATACAATGGAGAAATGAAAGATTGGGAAGGGAGGTTTGAGAAATCGGTTATATCCCATATGAAAATAATTTATAAAAAAAGAAAGGATCGTGAGTCAAGTGGATTTATCCAAGGTATCGACAGCAGAGCTTGCTCAAGAACTGGCAAAGCGTGAGGCAGTTGAAAAAATTGAGGTGGAACCATATGAGGAATATAAAATTGTGATTGGAGATAATGAGATTTCCGACACCGGACCGGCAATTATTCTGCGGATTTGGGATTGAATAAAGTTAGTTTGTTATATTGTATAGTAAAGCGAGAATAAAGGAGAGTTAAAGATATGACAGATTTAAATAAGCTTAAAGAAAAAGTGGAAGCTCTCGAAAACATAGCAAAGCGTGAAGGCGATCATAAAAAAGATCAAGAGCAAATTTTGCAGGAAATTGGTGCTGCTCTTGTTAACGAATATGTAATTAAAATTGGGGATTTGACAATTGAACCATTGCTCGTAGAGGCTTACTATTATCATGAAGATAAATTTCATGATGACTCAGTACATGCTGCTAACAAAAGCAACGCTAGTACTTATAGACTTGCCAGAGAAAGACAAAAAAATCATTTTGGCGAATTGTATGTTCATTATGGGACAAAGGATGGAATAGATGTTGTTTTATCTATGAAAAATGATTATTATTTATCCTTTCTCATCAAAAACGCTTTGATAAACGGCAAGATGGAAACACAAAGCAAAATTTCGCAATGTTTGTGTGAAAATTGTGATAAGTATAGGGAATGTCAAACGGGAATAAAATGTCAATACTATGGAGATATAATTTTAAAATCAGTAGAACCAAGAAATTATGAAATTGTATTTTCGCCCAGAAGAGGCCTGAAAAATGACTTTGCAAGCTGCGTTTTGTCAGCATTACCGATAAACAACATTAGAGAATATCCATATACAGCAGGGCTAAGCAGGACTGAAATTATTAGGAGTTATATAATGCAGCAGCTTAAAAAAGATCAATATAACGAAGAGTGGCTAAAGCAACTTGCTAAAGGATTAATAGACTGGAAAAAACTGAAAGGCTGACCATTCATGCTTTATTTCTCCTCTATTCTAAAAACCAGTACTATATATAAGCCTGCGGCGGACAGATTGTTCGCCGCACTCGATTTATTTAATATAAAATATAAATATATTGATAACACAAAAGACATCTGGCTGAGAGATTTTATGCCTGTAAAAATAAAAGCCGGCAGCTTTGTTTCATTTCGTTATGAACCGAGCTACCTTAAGAATATGCCAAAACTTAAAACAAGCTATAAAAAGGATCTAAATTCTCAGCTTTCATTGCCTGTCACATATTCTGACATAAACCTTGACGGAGGAAATATCGTATTTTCACCGTCCAAAGAAAAAGCTATTATAAGCAATCGGATATTTCAGGAAAATCAGAAGTATAATCCCATTTTACTTATCAGCAAATTAGAGGAGTTTTTACAGGCTCAGATTATCATTATCCCTTCACTTAAAAGTGATATGACAGGGCACGCCGACGGTATGGTCAGATTTGTGAGAGAAAACATCGTTATAGGTAACCGGGTTGCTGCAAGAAACGGATTGGAACAAAAGATTAAAGCCGCTTTAAAAAAATATGGTATTGATGTGGTGGATTTTCCATATTATTATTCTCCTAAAGACAGCGCCATAGGCTGCTATATTAATTTTTTAGAAACTGACAAGCATATTTTTTTGCCCGTATTTGGCTGCCAAATGGATGAGAAGGCAATAGCTATGGCGAAAGAAATATTTGCTAAAACAATAGTTCCTGTCAATGTCAATGAAATTGCAGAAGAAGGCGGCGTACTTAATTGCATAAGCTGGGAAAATTAAAAAGCAAAATGTTAAGTGAATCATAGCAATCAAATGTAATATTTGAGCTGAATTACAAAAGCAGGCTTTGGTATTATCCATAAGGAATGTACCAAAACCTGCTTTTTATTTACACTGTAAGGGGAGATATCTTCTGTGGGCATTAGCTGTTTTTTCTGCCAGTTGATGTCGGGTATGATTACGCCCGCAGGCACCTACAGTAGTTTGCCACCGTCAGTTGGTGTGCGACATGGGTGCAGCGTCACGCTGCTGCGTCGTGGGTGCAAACTCAGTTGGCTGCTGTGGCCTCACCGGCTTTGGGTTGCTTCATTGTAAGAGAAATTCTGCCTCTCTTTGTATCTACGTCGAGAACCCAGACTGTGACTATGTCGCCTACTGTGAGCACCTCTGAAGGATGCTTAATAAATCTGTCAGTGATTCGTGAAATGTGTACGAGTCCGTCCTGGTGAACTCCGATGTCTATAAATGCACCGAAATCTATAACGTTTCTGACTGTTCCTTTAAGTTCCATGCCGGGCTTTAAGTCTTTCATGTCCATAATATCGCTTCTGAGAAGAGGCTTCGGAAGCTCATCACGGGGGTCACGGCCGGGACGCAGAAGCTCTTTTATAATATCCTCCAAAGTGGGTACGCCGATTTCCAGACGCTTTGCAGCTTCTTCAATGCCTATTGAGTCAACTCTCTCTCTGAGCTGACCAATGTTTCCTGCTGCAACATCCTTCAATGTGTATCCGCAAAGAGTGAGAAGCAGCTCGGCAGCTTTGTAGGACTCCGGGTGCACTGCTGTTGCATCAAGGGGATTTTTGCTCTCAGGTATACGCAGGAATCCTGCACACTGCTCAAATGCCTTTGCTCCGAGCTTCGGTACCTTTTTAATCTGAGCTCTCGATGTAAATGCTCCGTTTTCCTCTCTGTATGCAACAATGTTCTTTGAAACACCTGCATTTATTCCTGCAACCTTTGAAAGAAGTGAGGGGGAAGCTGTATTGAGGTCAACGCCTACGCTGTTAACGCAGTCTTCTACAACGCCGTCAAGGGAAGCTGCAAGCTGTTTCTGAGGCATATCGTGCTGATACTGTCCTACACCGATTGCCTTTGGGTCGATTTTAACAAGCTCAGCTAATGGGTCCTGAAGTCTTCTTGCAATTGAAACTGCACTTCTGAGTGAAACGTCGTATTCAGGGAATTCTTCCGCTGCAAGCTTTGAAGCAGAGTAAACGGAAGCTCCTGCCTCGCTGACAACCATATACGAAACTTTATGAGATGCCTGCTTTATAAGGTCGGCTGTGAATATCTCAGTTTCTTTTGAAGCGGTTCCGTTGCCGATTGCTATTATTTCAACATTGTATTTCTCTATAAATGAAAGTATGAGCTTTTTAGCCTTTTCTTTTTCTCCGGCGGAATGTGTGATGTATGCAACGCCTGTATCAAGCACCTTTCCTGTTGCGTCAACAACGGCTACCTTACAGCCTGTTCTGTATCCGGGGTCAAGACCTATGGCGTTCTTTCCCTTTACGGGAGGCTGCATAAGCAGGGGACGGAGATTTGAGGCGAAGACATGAATTGCATCCGTTGCAGCCTGTTCGGTGAGCATCGCTCTTATTTCACGTTCAACGGAGGGTGAAATAAGTCTGTCGTAGGAGTCATTTGCAACATCGGTCATAACGTCAACGCAGGTTGAATTGGGGTCAACTGCAGTGATGGATTCTATTACTCTCATTGCCTTTTGTCTGTCTATTGAAACGCTTACCTTCAAAAATCCCTCACGTTCTCCACGGTCAATGGCAAGAACCTGATGACCGTGCATTTTGTTTACAGGCTGAGTGAAATCGTAGTAAGCGGTGTAAACGCTTTCCTTTTCAGGGTCGGCGGCTTTTACTGTAACAGTACCTACAACAGTGAAGAGATTTCTAAGACGCTTTCTTATTTCAGCGTTGTCGGAGATATTTTCAGCGATGATGTCCATAGCTCCCTGTAAAGCATCCGCAGGAGTTTCCACTCCTTTTTCAGGGTCAACAAAGTTTTCTGCAAGGTCAATGGGGAATTTTCCGTCGGTTTCTCCTGAGGAAATGGCATCTGCAAGGGGTTCAAGTCCCTTTTCTCTTGCAACTGATGCCCTTGTCTTTCTCTTGGGCTTATAGGGACGGTAGATGTCCTCAATTTCTGCAAGAGTAACAGCTTTTTTAATAGCCTCTTCTATTTCGGGAGTCATGGCTTCAAGAGCCTCAATTGCTGCAAAAACATCTTCTCTTCTCTTTTCGAGATTGCGAAGATATTCGAGTCTTTCTGAAATCTCTCTCAGAACCTGATCGTCAAGAGTGCCATGCTGTTCCTTTCTGTAACGGGCAATAAAGGGAATGGTGTTGCCCTCATCTATAAGCTTTACTGTGTTTTCAACCTGCCAGCGCTGGAGTGAAAACTCGTTTGTAATCTGATTTATTATATCCATGAAAAATTCCTCGCTTTTCTTATTTTATTTTAAGCTGCCTTATATCACGTCCGCAGAAGTAGACCGGAGTAAAGGAACCTAAAATACGGGAAGCTATACGCTGGTCATACTTTTTATCCAGTTCGCCCGGTTCAAGATTTGTGCTGATTATTGTGGGCAAAGAGGCAAGCATGCGGGAATTGATTATATTGTAAATAGCCGAAAGGGTAAAGGCAGTGGAAAATTCCGCTCCCAAATCGTCGAGAATGAGCAAATCACATTCGAGAAGCAGGGAAAGAGTATCTCCGTCCTGACCGCTTCTGCCGAATTTTTCGTTTTCAAGGCGATTTAAAAGATTTTGAGCGGAACCGTAAATCACTCCAAAACCTTTGCTTATGACTTCTCCCGCAATGGCAAGGGAAAGATGGGTTTTACCCAGACCCGTTGCACCATAGAGAATAAGACTTGGAGATTTAAGTGAAAAATTATCGGCATAATTTTTACAGTATCGGTAATTTCCTGCCATAAGTCTGCGGGGAACTACTCCATTTTCAAGGGGGATTTCAGGATAATAGTCAAGGCTGAAATCCTCAAAGGTGGATACTGTAAGGGGAGAAATGCGGCTGAGTTTATCATAAGCGATTGTTCTTATGAGATTTTTATAACAGGGACACATTCTGCCGTTAATGTAACCTTTATCATCGCATACGGGGCAGGAATACTTGACTTCAAGATAATCGTCGGGATATCCGGCTTCTTTGAGTATCTGAGCTCTGCGACTTTGTGCGGAAAGATTATGATTTTTAAGCGTTTCGATAAATTCAGCGCTTTTATCCTTGTTCATGCCTATTGCTTTTGCAGCTTCAAGTCCGCACACTGCCATCTGACGCTCAAGCTCAGCTATTTCCGGATACTTTTCCACTACTTCGCTGTGGTGGATTTCACGTTCTTTTTCCGCTTTGCTGCGTCTTAAAGCCAGTTCCTTTTCAGCTCTTTCATAAACGGAGCCATCATATTTCATTTGTTTTCGCCTCCCTGTCCGTCTGCACCCTGCATGGCACGTTTTATAAAGTCATCCACATTATAGGACGGTGCATTGCTCTGCTGTACATCCTTTGCCTGTTTCTTTGCGTTTTTGTTCTGCTCCCATTCCTGTCTGTTTTTCATCAGGAGCTGTGGAGTTGTTATACCGTTGTTTTTCCAGTTTTCAAGAATTCTGTCCATGTAAGCGAAAGTGTGTTTTTCCGTATGATCTACCATTTCTTCATATGCAAGATATATCATGTCGCAGGAAAATCCCCATTCTTCGCTCCATTTATATAAATATTCGCTTTGCTTTGAGGTAGGACGAGGAGTTGTAATTCCTGTAAGGGATTTGAATTTAGCCCAGAGAGTTTTCTGTGATGTAAGTTTTTCAATTTCACTTTCTGCCCTCTCAAGGGTATCTATATCCTTTTCCGCCCAGCTTTTTCCAACTTTAAGTATGTAGTTCATGTTCCTTTTGTCAATGGAAACACAGTAGCCTATGAGCATCAGAATTACTTCTACGGGAAGGCCATAATGGTCGTGAAGCATTAAAAGTGAAGCCTGTCCGTCATAGCCGATGGTGCGTCCCAGCTTTGCCTGAGCCTCTGTGTAAAGATAGCGTAGCTCAGGACATTCCTCACAGCGGCTTGCAATCTGTTCAAGATCGGGTTTTATTTCCGGAAGAGGGGAAACGACTGTTGTAGGGGCCGGTGAAGATTTTATTTGTTGGGGTTTTGCCTTCTGCTGTACAGCCGGCTTTGGTGTTTCGCTTTTTTGAGGTGCGGGAGCCGGTTTCACTTGAGGCGCAGCGCCGTCTTCAAGAAGTATACCGTTTTCCGCCCAATAGTTCATTGCGTCCCTTACATCAGCAGGAGCGGTTTTAAGTATCTGAGCAATTTTTTCCTCGTCTGCTCCTTCTGCACTGTAACGGAAAAGTATCAGCAGTACTTTGAGCTGTAAAGTGCCTGCAAGGCGTATATGATTGTCAACAATATCCGCAGGAATTGGGAACATTTGCTTCCAAGCCTCGGGACTGATATGGTAAGCCATAAACTCATTCCTAACTAAAATAATAAATACAAAAAGGGGACAAAACCCTGTCTATATATTTTAACTTCCAAAGTCAATTATTGCAAATAAAATTGAGATGTTTTTATTAAATATATTTTAAAAGCTAAAAAGGATGGAATACATCCACTGACAGCAAGCAGTTTATACATGTTTAGCTGACTTTGGCGGATAAAATACCTCTTTGATAAGCTAAGGCGCAGAGTATAAGCTCTGCGCCTGCTTTTTATAATTTGAAATTTTAATTGTGATTAAAGCTCTGCAATGTTTGTAAGTGTAACGGTATCGTTTTCAACCATTGTAGCGCTTTCCATAAGTGAGCGTGCAGCATCAAGAGATGTAATGCAGGTTACGCCTGCCTCAACTGCAATTCTGCGAAGCTTGAAGCCGTCACGGCTCTTAACACGTCCGTGTGTGGGAGTGTTGATGATAAGGGAAACCTCGCCGTTATGAAGCATATCGAGGATGTTAGGTGATTCCTCAGAAATCTTGTTTACTGCTGTAACCTTTATGCCCTCATCTTCAAGAAGTTTCTTTGTTCCCTCTGTTGCATAGAACTTGAATTCAGAATCCTTGAATCTCTTGAGCAGCTGGCAGATTTCGGGCTTATCCTTATCGCAGACAGTTACGATAATCTTTCCGTCCTTGGGAAGATTTACGCCTGCGCCCTCAAATGCTTTGAGAAGAGCCTCATTGTAGTTTCTGGAAATACCAAGAACTTCACCGGTTGACTTCATCTCCGGACCAAGGCTTGTGTCTGCGCCTCTGATTTTCTCAAAGGAGAATACAGGCATCTTAATAGCGTAATATCCGCTGTTTCTGTAAAGACCTGTGCCGTAGGGGAGATCCTTAAGCTTTGCGCCAAGCATAATCTCAGTTGCAAGGGCGATTGCGGGAATACCTGTAACCTTGCTGATATAGGGAACGGTTCTGGAAGAACGGGGATTTACCTCGATAATGTAAACCTTGTTATCCATTACGATGAACTGAATGTTCATCATACCTATAACATTAAGGGCTTTTGCAAGGCGGTTTGTATAGTCAACAATTGTATCCTGAACAGACTTTGAAATTCTGTTTGCGGGATAAACTGAAATTGAGTCGCCGGAGTGGATACCTGCACGGTCGATGTGCTCCATGATACCGGGGATGAGTACTTCCTCGCCGTCGCAGATAGCGTCAACTTCAACTTCCTGACCCATGAGATATTTATCTACAAGTACGGGGTGCTCATCGAGCTCCTTAACTGTCTTTGTGATGATTCCCATGAACTCACGGATATCCTCATCGCATACTGCAATCTGCATACCCTGACCGCCGAGAACGTAGCTGGGACGGACAAGTACGGGATAACCGAGCTGATTTGCAGCTTCGATAGCCTCTTCGCAGGTGAAAACAGTTTTTCCCTTGGGACGTGGAATAGCGCATTTTTCAAGAGTTTCGTCGAAACGCTCTCTGTCCTCTGCGGCGTCAACGTCATCAGCGTCTGTACCGTAGATTTTTACGCCCATTTCTGTAAGAGCTTTTGTAAGTTTAATAGCGGTCTGTCCGCCGAACTGAACAATAGCGCCGTCGGGCTTTTCGAGCTCAACAACATTGCGTACAAATTCGGGGGTAAGGGGTTCAAAATAGAGCTTGTCCGCAACGTCGAAGTCAGTTGAAACTGTTTCGGGGTTGTTGTTTATGATGATTGTCTCACAGCCGAGCTGTTTGAGAGCCCATACACAGTGTACGGAACAGTAGTCGAACTCAATGCCCTGACCGATTCTGATAGGACCTGAACCAAGAACAAGAACCTTTTTGCGGTTTGTTGCGGGATTGGATTCATTTTTGATTCCGAAATCTGAGTAATAGTAGGGAGTCTGTGCGGCAAACTCTGCGGCGCAGGTATCAACCAGAGAGAAAGCAGGAGTAATACCCCACATTTCACGCATATTCTTAACAGCATCAGCAGTAATGCCAAGATTCTTTGCTATAACTGTGTCTGTAAGACCAAGCTTTTTAGCTTTGAGCATTGTCTCACGGTCGCATTTGCCTTCCATGAGATGCTTTTCCATATCAACGATGTTTTTAATACCGTTGAGGAACCACTTATCGATTTTTGTGATGTCATAAATTGTATCAATTGAAATTCCGCAGTAAATTGAAGCTGCTACAACATAGAAACGCTCATTGTCAGCGTTGTGAAGGCGCTTTTGGAGCTCTTCTTTGCCGAGCGAAATAAACTCATCTTCAAGTATGCTCTGTCTGTTTTCCTCAAGGGAGTTGACAGCCTTGTGCATTGCAGCCTCAAAGGAGCGAGCAATGGCCATAACTTCGCCTGTTGCCTTCATCTGAGTGCCGAGCTCACGTTTAGCTGTTACGAATTTGTCGAAAGGCCATTTAGGGAACTTTACAACACAGTAGTCGATTGCCGGCTCAAAGCTTGCGAAAGTCTTGCCTGTAACAGCGTTGGGAATTTCGTCAAGACCGAGACCAAGAGCAATTTTAGCGGCAACTCTCGCAATGGGGAATCCTGTTGCTTTTGAAGCAAGTGCCGATGAACGGGAAACACGGGGGTTAACCTCGATAACGGCGTATTTGAATGAGTGAGGCTCGAGAGCAAACTGAACGTTGCATCCGCCCTGAATTCCGAGAGCTGAGATGATGTTGAGAGCGGAGGCTCTGAGCATCTGGCACTCTTTATCGGAAAGAGTCTGAGTGGGAGCGACAACTATGGAGTCACCTGTGTGGATACCAACAGGGTCAACGTTTTCCATGCTGCATATTGTTATGCAGTTGCCCTTTGAGTCACGCATTACTTCGTACTCAATTTCTTTCCAGCCGGAAATGCATTTTTCAATAAGAACCTGATTTACACGTGAAAGACGGATACCGTTTGATGCGATTTCACGAAGCTCTTCTTCGCTGTATGCGATTCCGCCGCCTGTACCACCGAGAGTGTATGCAGGACGTACAATTACGGGATAACCTATCTTTGCGCTGAAATCAACGGCATCTTCAACTGTCTCAACAACAAGGGATTCAATGCAGGGCTCGTCAATGCTTTCCATTGTGTCCTTGAATTCCTGTCTGTCCTCAGCCATTTTAATGGCTCTTGCGGAGATACCTATAAGACGTGTGCCGAGCTTTTCAAGAATGCCCTTTTCCTCAAGCTCCATGGCAAGGTTAAGACCTGTCTGTCCGCCGAGGGTGGGGAGAATTGAATCGGGTCTTTCAACCTCGATGATTTTTTCAAGAGTGCGTACTGTAAGAGGCTCAATGTAAACCTTGTCCGCAATGTCCTTATCGGTCATGATTGTAGCGGGGTTTGAGTTTACGAGAACAACTTCAATGCCCTCTTCTTTAAGTGAACGGCAGGCCTGAGTGCCGGCATAGTCAAATTCGGCAGCCTGACCTATAACGATGGGGCCGGAGCCGATAACGAGAACTTTCTTAATGGTCTTATCAATCATTTTTCGTACCCTCCGCCTCTTCTATGAATTTGTTGTAGATAAATACAGTTGCGCTTGCGCCCTTATTTGAATCGGGTGTGAACTGAACGGCTGTAACGGTTTTTCCTGCAAAGGAAAGTCCCTCAACGCTGGAATCGTTTACGTTTTCGCAGGTTACCTCTGCGTTTTCGGGGAGAGACTCGCCGTCAACAGCGTAGCCGTGATTCTGAGCGGTGATGAATGTTCTGCCGTTTTCCGCAAAACGTACAGGATGATTTGTTCCTCTGTGACCCTGCTTCATTTTATAGACCTTTGCACCCTGAGAAAGAGCGAGGATCTGATAGCCAAGTCCGATTGCAAGCATCGGGATTCCGCTTTCAAGAAGCTTTGCAGCTTCCTTTATCTCGCTTTCATACTCAGCGGGATTTCCGGGGCCGTCAGAGAGGAAAATTCCTCCGAATCCGCCTTCGAGAACAGTTTTCGCCTTGGTGTCAGCGGGGAAAACTGTTACACGGCAGTTTCTGTCAGTAAGTATTTTAACAATGCTCTTTTTTGTGCCGTAGTCAATAAATGCAATTTTTGCACCGGTGTTATTGTCGCCGGCAGTATAAACTTCCTTAGTACCTGCTTTGCAGTCACAGCTAAAAGCGGACATAGCTTTCATAAGGCGGCTCATATCTGAAATATCGTCTGTTACAATACCTTTCATTGAACCTTTTTCGCAAAGCTTCTGAACAACGCTTCTTGTGTCAACATCGGCAAGGCAGGGAATGTTGTATTCTTTGAGAATTTCTTCGAGAGTAGCCTCGCTTCTGAAATTTGACGGAATATCGCAGAGCTCATGTACAATAAGAGCCTGGGGATGAAGTCTGTCAGATTCAAAATCCTCACGGCATACACCGTAATTTCCGATTAAGGGGTATGTCATTACTACACCTTTTCCGATATTAGCGGGGTCGCTTAAAATCTCAATGTAGCCGGACATGGAGGTGTTAAAAACAATTTCGCAGGCGGCCTCACGGAACGCACCTCTCGGTGTACCCGTATAAACAGAGCCGTCTTCAAGAACCAAATAAGCTTCCACAGTCTTCACCTTTCCTTTCAGAACATAAATAATTGTTACAACTTAAAAATGCATAAAAAAATTTTGCGCTCAGCTAAATACATGGGTGCAAAATTTCTCGTATGCGAAAAACGGTACAAAACGGAGCTTGTCCGTGTTTTCTAAACAAATATTTTATCACACAATCTATATGGTTTCAATCATTTTTCTACAAAAAATTCACTGATAACATATACAAATATTGATATGGTTTTTTAGAATTTTTTATATATCGACTTTTTTCAGAAATAAATCTTTTCATTTTATATGTATATAAGTAAGAAAGCAAAGGCGATTTGTGTTTTGAGGTGATGTTTTGTAAAGGAAAAATTTAACAGAAAAAAGTTTATGAAAGGTGTTGACAATACTGTTATTACTGTATATACTGTATATTAACAGTTGAACAGTGGACCGGTAGCTGTCAGCTGCATGTACATGGAAATTAAAGGCGCATATGTAAATCAGCAAAATGAAATTGTGAGAGGCAACGTGGCAATTTCCCTGAAAGCAACGTTTGCAGATTATGCGCAGGCTTAGCTTGCTGTAAAAGCTGTAATGTTACAGTAGGCTCGGTTGCGGGCATAAAGGGAACAATTTACCCGAAACTAAAGTGCGCAGATTGTGTGCAGGCTCAGCCTGCGGAGGTGATAGCTATTAACATAATTATAAGCAATTCCGGAGGAAAACCTATTTATGACCAGATATATACTCAGATAAAAGGACTTATCGTTTCAGGTGAACTTAAGGCCGGGGAGCCTCTTCCGTCCATAAGAGCTCTTGCAAAGGATTTACGCATAAGCGTTATAACTACCAAAAGGGCTTACGATGAGCTTGAAAGAGAAGGCTTTATTTATACGGTAGCGGCTAAAGGCTGCTTTGTAGCCGAGCGCAATAATGAGCTGATAAGAGAAGAGTATTTGAGAAAAATAGAAACTCTTATGCAGGAAATCTGCGAAACGGCGGCTTTGGCAGGAATCCAAAGAGAAGAACTTTTAGAAATGCTGAGTATTATTTCAAAGGAGGAATAATATTTTGAATGCACTTGAGATTAAAAATGTAACAAAGAAATATAAAGGCTTTACCCTTGATAATATAAATTTTACCCTTCCCAGCGGATGCATTATGGGACTTATAGGCGAAAACGGAGCAGGAAAAAGTACCCTTATAAAAGCAATTCTGGGAATGATAAAATACGACGGTACAATTTCTGTTTTGGGAGCAGAGGGAAATGCCGAGCTCTTAAAGGCAAAGCAGGATATAGGAGTTGTACTTGATCAGTCCTATTTCCCCGACGGCATAAATGTAAAGCAGGTAAACTCCATAATGAAGAACACCTATGAAAACTGGGACGAAAATGAGTTCTTTGGTTATATAGATAAATTTTCACTTCCTCTGGACAGAGCCTTTAAGGATTACTCAAGAGGAATGAGAATGAAGCTCTCCATGGCAGTTGCCCTTTCCCATAAGGCAAAGCTTCTTATCCTTGACGAGCCCACAGGAGGACTTGACCCAATAGTCCGTGATGAGATTGTGGATATCCTCTATGATTACACAAGAGCGGAAGATCATTCAGTGCTTATGTCTTCACATATTTTAAGTGACCTCGAAAAGCTCTGCGACTATATAGCCTTTATCCATGAGGGAAAGCTTGTATTTGTGGACGAAAAGGATGCTCTTACAGAGAGATACGGTATTGTCAATTGTTCTGAAGCTGAGTTTGAATTTATAAAGGATGCAGCAGTAGGAGTGCGTAAAAACGGATATTCGGTTCAGGCTTTAATTGACAGAGAAAAGGCTTCGGGAATTAAGACTGAAAGCGCAACTCTTGAAGAGATAATAGTATTTATGGTAAAAGGAGCGGGTGAAAGATGAAAGGCATACTTATAAAAGACTTATATGTAGCAGCTAAGCAGTGCAGATATCTTCTTATTTCTCCCATTGTGTTTATAGCAATATCGGTTTTCGGTGAAAATACGGGAACACTTTTCTTTGCTTTCTTTGCGTCGCTTCTTATGTCCATGTTTCCCATGACAATTATGTCCTTTGACGAAAGAAGCCGCTGGGATGTATTCAGTATAGCTCTGCCTTATAAAAGGAGCGATATGGTTCTCAGCAAATATGTGCTGTCAATGGCGGGAAATATTACCGCTGCCGCTTTATATTTTGTTATAAGCTTAATTGTCAATGCAGGGAACTGGGATCTGGAGTTTTACTTTTCAATTGCCGTTATAGCTGCATCCTTTGGATTTATTTATACAGCCATAGCATTTCCGCCCATATTTAAATTGGGTGTTGAAAAAGGAAGAATCTGGTACCTTATTTCCATTGTCGCCATTTCGGCAATTGGCGGCGGTATTGCCGAAAATGCATCAGGATTTTTTACCCCCACAACTGAGCCAATTCCTATGGAGAATTTAAGCGCAGGACTTATTGCCTTTCCCATTTCCGTTATTCTGGTGGTAATATCGGCTCTGATTTCCATTAAGTTTTATGAAAAGCGTGAGTTTTAAATAAGCTTAAAATTACATTTAATGTTAAAAGCAAAACAGCCTGTAACAGTGTTATCTCCGTTACAGGCTGCATTTTATTTTGTGTTTTTAAAAGCTTTTACATATTCATAAGGATTTTCACATTCCATGAGTCCTGACATTATGCACACGCCCTTAGCTCCCATTTCGGCAGCGAGAGGCGCATTTTCACTGTTTATTCCGCCTATTGCATAAACGGGTACAGGGGAAAGGTCGCAGATTTCTTTTAAGAAATCAAGATCTCTCGGAGGTACTCCCTTTTTGCAGTCAGTTGCAAAAATATGTCCCGCCGTAAGATAATCAGCTCCTAAAGCCAGCGCCTTTTCAGCCTGCTCTTTAGAGTGAACCGAAACTCCTAAAAGCTGTGCCTTCTGTCTGATTTGCGGGTTCTCTTCCAAAAGGGGAAGAGGCATATGGATTTTGTCAAAGCCCGCCTCAAAAAGCTCATGGAAGAAAGTGTGGACTATAAGTTCGGCAGAGGTGTTTTCACAGATACTGCGGCATTCTTTAGCAAGTTTCAGATATTCTTGGGGGGATAAATCCTTTTCTCTGAGTATTATTTTAGATACTCCGGAACTTGCTATTTTCTCAATTCGCAGGAAAAAATCCTCTTTGCAAAGCTTTCTGTTTGTAACCGATATTATATCAAACATAGATGTAGTCGCTCATAACAGGTTGAAGACCTGCATCTTTAATAGCCTGATAAATCTCTCTTACTGTACGTCCGTCGTCGATCTCAAACTGCTCGTCACCTTTGGCTTCGCCTGAATGTCCGCCGATGCCAACGTCAACGCCTGCGGAAATCTTTGTTGCGGCGATTTTGATTATATTGTTGCGGAAATTTGCATTTTCACGGCTTGAAATGGTGATTGAAGCAAAGGGCATAAAAATTCTGTAAGCGCAGATAATCTGAAGAAGCTGAGGCTCGTGTACGTCCTTGGGATTTATTTTGTCGTTGTTGATAATGGGACGAAGACGAGGGCAGGAGAATGCAATTTCAGCGTGAGGATATTTTCTCTGTAAAAGATATGCGTGCATACCTGTTGCAAATGCATCCTTTCTGAAATCGTCGAGACCTAAGAGAGCTGCAAAGCCTACGCCTCTGATGCCGCCTTTAATGGCTCTTTCCTGAGCGTAGAAACGATAGGGGAAAATCCTTTTGTTTCCGCCAAGGTGAAGAGTTGCGTATTTGTCGGAGTTATATGTCTCCTGGAAAACCGTTACAAAGTCTGCGCCGCATGAGTGAAGATAAGCGTACTGGTCGGAGTTCATGGGATAGACTTCAAGACCTACAACTTTAAAATATTTTCTTGCAATTTTGCAGGCTTCACCGATGTACTGAACATCTGACATTTTGGGGCTTTCACCGGTGAGAATAAGGATTTCCTGAAGACCTGTATCGGCAATTGTCTTCATCTCTTTTTCAATCTCTTCTGCATTGAGCTTTGCACGGTGGATTTTATTGTGGCAGTTAAAGCCGCAGTATATGCAGTAGTTTTCACAGTAGTTTGCAATGTAGAGGGGTGTGAACATATAAATTGTGTTGCCGAAGTGCTTTCTTGTCTCTTGCTGTGCACGCTGTGCCATTTCTTCAAGGAAAGGCGCTGCGGCAGGTGAAAGAAGCGCTGCAAAATCCTCAGGTGAGCACTGGTCATTTCTGAGGGCACGCTTTACATCTTCAGCGGTGTATTTATTGTAGTCATAGCTGTTCATTGCTGAAATAACTCTGTCGAGAATGTCTGAGTCGAGCTGTTCCATTCCCTCCAGATATTTCATATGGTCAATAAGTTCTCTCATAATATAAAATTCGCTGCCTTTCTGATTTTCTTAAGCCTTGGGAGAATTAGTCCTGCAAGAATCCTGTAAGGGGAGAGGAAGCACTGCCGCCTTTGTCAAGAACCCTGCCGAGACCTGAAAGATATGCGCTGCGTCCTGCTTCAATAGCCTGCTTAAATGCCTTTGCCATTGCGGGAATGTCGCCGGCAGTTGCGATTGCGGTGTTTGCCATAACTGCGGCAGCGCCCATTTCCATTGCCTCGCATGCCTGTGAGGGACGGCCGATGCCTGCGTCAACAATAACGGGAAGGTCGATTTCATCAATAAGTATCTGGATGAAATCCTTTGTGCAAAGGCCTTTGTTGGAGCCGATAGGTGAACCTAAGGGCATGATGCAGGCTGCGCCGGCATTTGCAAGATCTCTTGCGGCGTTGAGGTCGGGATACATATAGGGCATAACTACAAATCCCTCTTTTGCAAGGATTTCCGTTGCCTTGATTGTCTCATAGTTATCGGGGAGAAGATATTTAGAATCGTGGATAACTTCGATTTTTACAAAATCGCCGCATCCGATTTCTCTTGCAAGGCGTGCAATTCTTACAGCCTCATCAGCATTTCTTGCACCCGATGTGTTGGGGAGAAGTGTAACTCCCTCAGGGATGTAGTCAAGAATGTTTTCTGCTCCGCCAAGGTTTGCTCTTCTCAGAGCCAGTGTGATAATCTGAGCTCCTGCCTCTTCAACGGCAGCTTTAATAAGGTTAAGGGAATATTTTCCCGAGCCTAAAATAAATCTTGATGTAAATTCATGTGATCCGAGTTTGAAAGTGTCCATTTTCTTTTACTCCTTATATTTGGATTAAGGTTCTTCGCAGCCTGTAATAAGCCGCAGAACCATATTTGCCTGATGTCCGGCGCAGATATCTACTCTCGGCGCCATAAGACCTCGTCCCTCCTCGGCAGCGGAAACTCCGTCACCGCAAAGGTAAAAGTTTTTCATAATGCGTTTTGTAACTATTGTGTTTGAGCTTTCCAGCCCCGCCATGCCTGATGCAGCCACTATTTTTTTCTGAGGGCATTTTTCGAGAATAGCATTTATCATTTCCGCCTTTGCTTCCGGTGAGTCAAAGGCTTCACAGATGATGTCATCCTCTGCGAAAATCTCCGCTGCATTTTCGGCGGTAATGCGTACTTGTTCCGCTTTTACTCTAATAAAAGGATTATATTCCTTTATCTGTAAAGCGGTTGCTTCCGATTTAGCCATTCCCAGATGACAAATCCTGTACCGCTGACGGTTGAGGTTGCTCGGTTCTACTGTGTCAAAATCAATAAGATGAAGATGACCGACTCCTGTGCGTGCCAAAGCCTCTGCTATGGAGGAGCCGAGACCTCCAAGCCCCGCAACAGCAACTTTTGCATTTTTTATTTTTTCGTATACTCCCGGAGTAAGCCTTGCTTTCATCATAACGTCAAGGGAATCACGGTCGGGGAGTATGTCCTTCTCAATAAAAAATACATTGTCACCGTCTTTTATAAGAGAGTCTTCACTTAAAGCAAATCCGTTTTTAATTGTAACGGTTTTATTTTCAGTAAACCCCAGTGATTTTCGCAGTGCAAAAACACTGTTCTCCTGAGTTTCAAAGGGTTTGCCGTTTAAGGTGATTTTCATTTAATAAATCAGCCTCCGCCCACAAAGTTTACTATTTCGAGACTGTCTCCGTCAGAGAGAATTGTGCTCTCATAGTTTGCCTTGGGTATAATTTCTCCGTTAAGCTCTGCCGCTATACGCTCTTTTTTAAGACCGAGTGTTTCGGTAAGCGCAAGTATGGATATACCTGACGGTATATCTTTTTCCTCTCCGCTGAGAGTTATTTTAATCATCTCCACTTTGTAACACCTCCGATAAAAGCATTAAAAAAGCAGAAAAGCCCCACGAAGAATTACACCCGCGGTGGTGTACCCCTTCGTGAGACTTTTCCGCTCACTCTGCTAAGAATAATAGCACATCACTGCAAATTAGTCAATAAAAAACTAAAGGGAAAATCAGAGAATGTACATATGGTTAAGAGGTCCGCTTCCCTTTCCTAAATCAAGGCCCGCTTTTAATGCACCTGTTATATAACCTTTAGCACAATTTACACTTTCCTCAACAGAAAATCCTCTTGCAAGTCCGCAGGCTATGGCAGAAGAAAGAGTGCAGCCTGTTCCGTGGGTGTTGGGGTTGTCCACTCTTTCACCCTTGAACCAGGTTGCCCAGTTGTTTTCATAAAGAAGATCATCTGCTGTATCTTCAAGATGACCTCCTTTAATGAGCACTGCACCGCTGATGTTTTCTGAAATATCTTTTGCAGCTTTGAGCATATCCTCGCTGTTTTTAATTTCATATCCGCAAAGAGCCACTGCTTCATGAAGATTGGGAGTTATAACCGTACCTAAGGGGAGAAGCTCGTTTTTAAGGGCATCCATGGCGTTCTCGTTTAAAAGAACGCTTCCGCTTGTGGAGACCATGACAGGATCAACAACAATATTCTCCGCTTTATATTCTTTGAGCTTTGCGGCGATTATCTTAATGATTTCAGCATTTGACACCATGCCGATTTTAACAGCGTCGGGACGTATGTCGTTGAATACACAGTCAATCTGCTGAGCCACAAATTCCGGAGTTGCCTCCTGTACGCCGTAAACACCTGTTGTGTTCTGAGCTGTCATAGCTGTTATAACACTCATAGCATAAAGTTTGTGTGCGGTAATGGTTTTGATATCTGCCTGAATACCGGCGCCGCC
The DNA here is from genome assembly GCA_958366985.1 of uncultured Oscillospiraceae bacterium. Classification (GTDB taxonomy): domain Bacteria; phylum Bacillota; class Clostridia; order Oscillospirales; family Acutalibacteraceae; genus UMGS263. Next base: position 74,625 of record CATXDC010000011.1, on the reverse strand, counting down.
GCTGCAATCAGAGCCTGCAATTGAAAGTACGGTTTTCATAGATTGTTTTTCCTCCATTCGTCATAAGAAGTTATGTAATATTTTGAAATTGCCTTTATTTCATCTTTGTGTTTCATTGCCCATTTATCTTCTACGGCAGCGATTATAAAGCCGTCGTTAAAAGCGGTTTTGGTGGCAAAATAAGAATCTTCAAAAATAAGGGTATTCTCTCTTTCTGTTCCCAAGAAAGCTAAAGCTGTACGGTAGATGTGGGGCGTGTCCTTGCCGACACCTAAATCGGGACAGGTGAATATTTCTCCGAAGTATTTTAGTATTCCGCAGTTGTCGAGAGCTTTTCGGACTAAATATTTATCCGTTGCCGTAGCTATGCACATAGAAACCCCTGCATCGCTGAGAGCCTTTAAAAGCTCAGGCACACCGGGCTTGGTTTCATGTAAATTAAAATAGAAATCCTCAATTAAATCATTTATTCCCTGTGCTATCTGTTCCCATGTAAGGTGGGGCATAAATTCATTTTTTATAAGCTTTGACCCTTCAGCGAGACTCAGTGTAATGAATTTGCTGTCAATGCCCTCGGGTGGTTCGATACCCTGAGATTTTAAATATCTGCTTGCGGCAGTTGCCCACATTCCCATAGAGTCAAAGAGTGTTCCGTCAACGTCAAAAATTGCGCCTTTAAGCTTCATTTTCAGTCACTCCCAAGGCGATTTTTTTAAGTTCAGCGGCAGCTTTTTCCGGCTCGTCGGAAGAATATATTGCAGAGACAACTGCGAGTCCTGCTATTCCGGTGCCTTTAAGCTGGGGGGCGTTTGTTTCGTTTATGCCTCCTATGGCAACAACGGGAATCTTTACAGTTTCACAGATTTTTTTAAGTGTTTCCTTTGACATGGGTTTTGCGTCCGCTTTTGTGGATGTGCCGAAAACAGCGCCTGAGCCGAGATAATCAGCTCCGTTTTTCTCTGCTTCGGCAGCCTGTTCGGGGGTTCTTGCGGTGATGCCGATAATCATATTATCTCCCAGCATTTTTTTGGCTTCTGCAATGTCCATGTCTCCCTGACCGAGATGTACTCCGTCGGCTCCGGCTTTTAATGCAATTTCTGGATTGTCATTTATAATGAGGGGCGCAGAGTATTTATGGCAGATTTCTTTAATTCTTATTGCATCCTGTAAAAAAGTTTCAGGATCTGCATGTTTTTCACGAAGCTGAATCATTGTCGCTCCGCCCTTTAATGCAAGTTCTGTTTTTTCTTCAAGGGTAAATGCTCCTAAAGCAGATGAATCAGTAATTGCATAGAGCAAAAGGTTTTCTTTTTTTAACATAATGACCTCCAAAATACAAAAGGGGAAACATCTGCGGCAGATGCTTCCCCCGAAAATCAAGAAAAGAAACCTTCCCTGCGTTGGCATTATCCAAATCAGGTCAAAGGGTCGAAGCGCCGCTTCCTCTCAGCCTGCCTGTGCAAGCTCCCCGTGTATTATTTAAATTTTAGCACAATAATATAAAAATATCAATAACCGCCCATTACGACTTCTGCGAAAAGAACAAGAATTATAAGAAAAACTACATTTACTGCGGTGAAGAAAAGCAGATATTTTTTTGAATCTGCATTTTCAGATTTCATGTAGAGCTTAAGAGAGATAAGACTTGCAAGGGAGGCGACAGGTGTTCCGAGACCGCCGATGTTGGTGCCTGCAAGAAGAGCGGCAGAGTTATCGGTAAACGGTGCAAGGAGCACAGCTGCAGGAACATTGCTGATAACCTGACTTGCAGCAATAGGTGTAATAAGAGGATATTTTACCATAAGCTCTTCGCAGAAGGAGCGCACAATTTCAATGTGACCCATATTCTTTGCAAATATGAAAAAGCAAACGAATGTAAGGAGCAGACAGTAATCAATTTTTTTGAAAATATCTCTTGCGAAAATAAGCAGGAGTATAACTGTAATTCCGAGAAGGATAAAGTAGTTTATCACTCTGAAAACGGAGAGGAGTGACAGAATCAGCAGTCCGAAAAACAGATACTGACGTTTTTTATCGGCAGTTGGAGCTCCTACAGGAAGTTCGATTTGTGTGGTTCGGTTTCCTATGAGCAGTACCGAAAGACAAATTAAAATAAGGCTTATAAAAGCTATTGGAAGTACGACCTTAAAAAAGTCGAGGGGAGAAAGGGAATAGTTAGTGTAAAGGAAAAGATTCTGGGGATTTCCTAAGGGCGTTGCCATGCTGCCGAGGTTAGCGGCGGCAGTTTGAAGAACAACTAATTTTATGGTATTAGCGGGAGTTGTGACATTTCCTGCTATCATGATTGCAAGGGGAACAAAAATAATAAGCGCCACGTCGTTTGTTACAATCATGGATGAGAAAAACGGAAGCAGCACCAGGAACAGAGAGAGGACTCTCAGATTCGGTGCTTTTTTAACGAGGAGACAAGCTGTCCTTGAGAAAAATCCGCAGCTTTCGAGTCCCGATGTAACTGCCATAAGACAGAATAAGAGACAGAGTACACGCCAGTCTATGTAGCTGAAATATTCTGCTGATGGCGGCACAAAGAAGGCGGAAATTATCGTAAGAATCGCCGAAATGCAAAGTACAGCTTCCTTTGAGATAAAAGCTTTTATTTTTGTAAGCAATTAAAATCACCTTCCAGTGATGTATTATCTGAAAATAATTATAGACTCATAACTATTAATGTCAATGTTTTATATGCTGACGAAAGTCAAAATAAAAAGCGGCAAAAGCCGCTTTTTGATATAGTTTAATTTTCCCACTTTTTGGCGTGTTCTTTGTTCCAGACTTCCGGATCTCCGACATTTGTGTTTTCTGCAATGAAAACCGGTTCTTTTCCGTCTTTGCGCTGCTTCTGATAATCTTTGAGAGCTGCAATGGCTTTGCGACCCAGCAGAACAATGGCGATGAGATTCACTATTGCCATAAGTCCCATGAGAATATCTGCAACGGTCCAGACTGTTGTGAAATCGAGAAGAGCTCCTGCAAAAATTGCGATGATGCAGGTGCATCTGAAAACAAAGAGACCCTTTTTGGATTCTTTTATAAATTTAAAGTTAGATTCGGTGTAATAGTAGTTTCCTACAAGAGAGCTGAATGCAAAGAGGAAAATGGATATTGTGATAAACAGCGGACCAAAGGAGCCTACCTGATTGTAAACGGCGGCCTGAACGAAATCCATGCCCTTTAAGTTTTCGTCAATTGGAACTCCTGAGAGAAGAAGCATAAATGCTGTTGTAGAGCAGATGAGAATTGTATCAATAAATACTGAAAGCATCTGTACAAGACCCTGTTTTACAGGATGTGAAACTTCCGCAGCAGCTGCGGCATTAGGAGCCGAACCCATGCCGGCCTCATTTGAATAAAGGCCACGTTTTATTCCCTGCATTACACAGGAACCAGCGAATCCTCCGAAAACAGCTTTGTAGTCAAAAGCCTGTTTAAAGATTTTAGCGAACATATCGGGAACTGCATCAAGGTTTGTAAAGGTGATATAAAGACCGAGACCGATATAGATGAAAGCCATAATCGGAACTACTGCCGAAACAAGACCGCTTATGCGATGAACGCCGCCGAAAATTGTAATAGCTGTAAGCAGGGCAAGTATTGCGCCTACAACAAAAGGCCAGATTGAACTTTCATAGTTTGGAATATAATATTTCAGCGCTGAGCCTGCATTAAATGACTGAAGAGCGTTAAAACCGTAGGCAAAGCAGGCTATTAAAAGAACTGAAAAAACGATACCGAGTTTACGGCTTTTAAGTCCCTTCTGAATATAGTAAGCAGGACCGCCTACAAATTCGTCACCGTTTTTATGTTTGTAAAGCTGAGCAAGTGTGCTTTCTATGAAAGCGGAAGCGGCGCCGATAAGCGCAAGAAGCCACATCCAGAAAATTGCGCCGTAACCGCCGATTGCCGTTGATGCTGCAACAGCCGTTGCAACGCCTGCAATATTGCCAGTACCTACACGGCTTGCAGTTGAAATCATCAGAGCCTGAAAGGAGGAAATATCTTTTCCGTCTTTCTTCTTTTCTGAAAGCACCCTAATTGCTTCAGGAAACAGTCGGAACTGCACAAATTTAGTGCGGAAAGAAAAATAAAGTCCCACTGCAATGAGCATTATTATCAGGATATAGGTGTACATAAAGTCGGAAATGTTTCCGAGAACAGAGTTGAAAAAATCCATTTACTTCCTCCTTACGGTTTATATATTGTAATTTAAACAATAGGATAATTATATTGAGATGACAAGCCTAAGTATTATACCACAATATGTTGGATAAAGTCGATTGACAAAATACAAATGAAAATGATTTGTAAAAGGGAAAAATAACAGTATTTTGCATAATGAGCAGATAAAAATTGCAGTTCAGACTAAAAAATTTATCTCGAAAACTGCAAGTCTTGTATTAAAATATGATATGGACTGTGCTAATCTAAATGTTATAAAATAAACTTGGAAGCTTCCTAAAAAGAAAAAGGAGTTTACAATATGAATAATATACTCGGTGAAAATTTAAAGAAATTCCGGATTTCCAGAAAATATACCCAGGAACAGGCGGCGCAGCTGCTTTCGGTCAGCCCTCAGTCTGTTTCCAGGTGGGAGAATGGTTCAACTTTGCCCGATGTAATGATGCTGCCGAAAATAGCGGAAATTTACGGTGTGACAATAGATGATTTATATCGAGAGAACGCCGTGGCTTACAGTTCTTTTGCCGCACGTCTTGCCGCTGTTTTTGAATCCACCTTATCTCCCGCTGATTTTGTAAGAGCCGATAATGAATTTGGAAAACTGCTCAAATCAAATGAATATACGGCAGAGGATTTGCGTCTTTACGGTGTTATGTATCAGCAAATGATGCTTTATTGTCTGGAAAAAGCGGAACGTATATTTGATACGGCAATGGAAGAGAGCAAAGAAAAGGATGAGGATTTATTCTACCGCATAAAGCGTCAGAAAATGCTTTTGCTTTCACGAACCGATAAAATGCAAAAAGCAATCGAAGAGCAAAAAGAAACACTCAGTAAGCAAAAGGAAAAAGCAGAAGAGTGGATTTTGCTTATTTCGGCGTATCACTATTCCGGTGATGAAGTGAAAGCGTACGAAACTGTTCTAAGAGCTATGGAGAAATTTAAAGATGTTGCAGATCTTTATGTTTATGCCGGAGATATCTGCAAAAATCTTGATAAATACGATGAAGCTTTTTGTTATTGGGATAAAGCAATAGAAACAGACGGAAAATGCTATGATGCAAAATATTCAAAGGCGTTTTGCCTTGAAGAAAAAGGTGAGTATCAAAGAGCTTACAACCTGTGGTGTGAAATAACAGAGGAGCTTCAAAGAGCGGGCTATGAAGCGGAGCTTATAATGCCGAAACTCCATGCTGCTAAATGTAAAGAGAAATTCTGATATCTAAAGAAAACCTCCGTTGGCTGAGATGAAAAGCCAACGGAGGTTTTTACCGGAATTACTAGAAAATTTCAACGGATTCATTCTTTATAAATCAGCAATGGTGATTAAGGCACTTAGCGGTGGGAAGGTTGCTATCTTTCCGGTGAAATATATTTTTATGAAAGCGGAAAATATTTAGTGCTCTCCGGCTTTTTGTCAATATCTGCCAGCATATTATAAAGCAGCAATACTGTATTATCGTTTTGACCGTCCAGACCAATGTTTTCTCCGCTTAAAATTCTGAAAAGAAAATTCATAGGTGCATTACAAAAATTTTTCTGTGGAGATACCACTCCAAAGGTTGCCTCTTCTTTACTGTCGCCAAATTCCTGCCAGCTCCATCCGTATCCCGTACAAAGAGCTTGTCCAAATAATACTCCCAGGGCAACAGCTACATCATCTATACTCTCGTATTCGCTCGGAAATGTGCCTGTGGATAGAATATTCTCAACAATATTATATATTTCTTTTGCGGTTTCTTGACCGTTTTCCGGATTGCTGATTTTAAATATTCCTATTGCCTCTTTGCTTGTCTGTTCTATTTCTGCTTTAACCTCGGAGTCAAGTTCTCCTACATACCTAAAAAAGCTCTCTTTTTCATTGAACATATTAAATCATCCCCCATTTGTGGCGCTGGGTTATATTCTCCACGCCGATTTGTGAATCATTCCTTTATTGATATTTCCAAACTTTTTTTGCGGCTACAGATAAGTGATAACAGTTTCATTTTTTCAGGTTCTCTATAAATCCGGAGATAGCTGATATAAGCCAGCCTAAACCTATGATTATTAAAGCGATCTGCCATCCGATGCCATTATCAAATACAAAAATAAATGCATATAAAGCAAATAGACTAACGGGAATTGCTATTCCATAAAACACCAAATGAAATTTTCTCATTTTTTCTTTATCCATTTGTTTTCACCTCATTAACTTTCGCTTTCTACTTTGTATTTATCATTTTATCATGATTCTGAGAATGTGAAAACCACCTGTTTTAAGTTAATTTCCTGATTTTAGAACATATAAGGGGCAATCATTTAGATGTAAACTTTTGGCAGTTCACCACCTGACAGTGCCTTTATCGCATAATCTCGATATAGCTGAAAGGAAAAATAATATGATATCAATAGACATCTGCAAAAATCTTGATAAATACGATGAGGCTTTTGGTTATTGGGATAAAGCAATAGAAATTGACGGAAAATGTTATGATGCAAAATATTCAAAAGCGTTTTGCCTTGAGGAAACAGGGGAGTATCAAAAAGCTTATAATCTGTGGAGTGAAATAGCAGAAGACCTTCAAAGAGTGGGCTATGAAGCGGAGCTTATAATGCCGAAGTTCCATGCTGCTAAATGTAAAGAAAAATTCTAAGTATTAAAAAAACTCCGACGGATAACCTTTAAAAGTGTTGTATCCGTCGGAGTTTTAAATTATGAATTTCTTGAGATTACGTTTTTGTACCCTTTAAATGTAATATACAGGTAACCGAAGAAAACAAAAATGAAAACCAAAATTGCGATTAATGAAAATCCGCTGAAGATGCTAAGGTGAAACTGATTGAAACGTTCTCCTAATACCCGCAGTCCCACAACTGAGTCAGTAATTGCCAAGCCTAAAGGTATGGCAAAGTATACCAGAATTTGCTTAAAAATGGATTGTTCTATTGCTTTATCAGGTACACCTATTTTCTGCAAAGCTCTGTAACGTTCCAAACTGTCGCTGGCTTCAGAAAGCTGTTGAATGGCCAGTACTGCAACTGAGGCAATAAGGAAAATGAGACCAAGGTAGATACCAATAAAAATAAGACTTGCAGCAGAGCCGTAGGTATTTATTCTGAACTGGTCGTTGGTAGTTCCGTAAATTGCTATGGGTTCAGTTGCAGCTTTTGAATTTTGTCCTAAATAACTGTAATAGTTAAGAAGCTTTTCTAAATCTTCTTTCTGATCTGCTTTTTCTGTTTCTGTGCCTGTGCAGATGAAATTAATGTATGTTTCTTCAGGCCCTTCAATAAATGAAGTGAAAGTGTCCGGCACAATAATATAAAAATAGCTAACAGTGCTTCCTGTTGAAATGTTTTCAACTATGGGTTTATCGTTTTTTATTGTGTAGTTTTTTTCGTCTATTTCTATAGCACCTTTGCTGTTTATATAATTGGTCAAAACGTTTTTGTCATCGAAGTTTGAAACTATAAGCACTTCATTGTCTGCTAAGGTTATATCCGGATGTCCCAGTAATTGACGAATGTTATTATAATCAGAAATTCTAATGGCGACTGCATTTCCTGCAATATTGGAAGAGCCATAAATTGATTTTTTAATGTTAGCTTTCTGGCTGTCAGATAGAGAATCTCCAAGAATTTCAGTCAGTGAAGTATCCACAGAACGTGGAACATAGACTGCAAATTTAGTCTTTTCATTCAATCTGATTCCGCTTTTGTTTTTGTTTATCAGTTCTCTTAAATCTTTATCTCTGTCTTTGCTGTTGTAAATAGAAACGCTTCCCGATGCATCAAAATTGAGATTTCCCTCAAGAGATTTTTCAAGGTTGCTTCTATAGGTGAACATACTCAGAGATATGCTGATTGACAGAAAAAGCAGAAAACTTATCATGGCCATAGACACGAAGTTTGTCATGATTTTATTGTTAAGCTGACGAAGAACGAAAATATTAAGCTTTTTATAATATATGTTCTTTTTACTACGCATAAAAAACAGCAATGAACCGGAAAGACTGTAAACGAATAGAAAAGTACCGGCTGCACCAACGGCAATTGAAACTAAAAACATAGGTTCAAGAGGGTTCATTCCTACTGAGAGCACTAACGCATAGGCAGCAGCCAGAATGAGTATTGAAAGGATAAAAAGAAGAGCTAAAAGTTTTGGATTGCTAATTTTAATACTTTGGCTTTTTCTTGAAGCACACAGTAAATCTGAAAGCTTACATTTTGAAATAACAATGAGATTGCAGAACATCACAATTACAAATACAAGTCCAAAGCAAAAAATTGTTTTAAAAAAAGCATTAGCAGAAAAAACTAATTTGAATCCGGCCATCTCTATGTTTAAAAGATAAGCGGAAAATACGGCCATACCCTGTGAAAGAATAAATCCCAAAATAAGACCGGTAACAAGTGCGGCTATTCCCACAAAAAGTGTTTCAAGAAGCAGAATAAAGGATATTTTCACTTTAGCCATACCTAAAGTCATATAGATTCCGAATTCTTTTTTTCGTTTGCGAACGAGAAAATTGTTTGCGTAAAGGATTAATCCTGCAAGTACGATGGTGACAAAGACAGAGAGAAGGTTCATGACAAATTCCATGTTTGCAAGAAAACTCTCAGAGACAGCGTTGCCTGTAAGAACATACTTTTGCGCATCGATAGAGTTAAAAACATAGAAAATGCACACAGCTACAGTTAAAGTTAAGAAGTAGATTGAATAATCCTTGAAACTTTTTTTGACATTGTTTATTGAGAGCTTATAAAACATCCGCTGTGTCACCTCCGAGCAGAGTTACCACGTCAATTATTTGGTTGAAGAATTCTTTTCTTGAAGCGTCGCCACGAATGATTTCGTTGAATATTTTTCCGTCTTTTATAAACAGTATGCGCTGAGCATAACTGGCAGTAAAGGCATCGTGAGTAACCATAAGAATTGTGGCCTGAAGTTCACTGTTCATTTTCTCAAAAGATTCAAGCAGCATTCTGGAAGACTTTGAATCCAGTGCACCGGTAGGCTCATCAGCTAAAATCAATGAAGGATTTTTTACGAGAACACGAGCGGAAGCTACACGCTGTTTTTGTCCTCCTGACATCTGGTATGGATATTTATTTAAAACATCTGTTATATCTAATTTTTCCGCAGCATTTTTTATAGTCTCATGGATTTTTGCAGCGGGAATATTTTGAATTGTGAGAGCCAGTGCAATATTTTCATATGCGGTAAGAGTATCAAGAAGATTAAAGTCCTGAAAAATAAATCCGAGCTCGTCTCTGCGAAAACTTTCAAGTTCTTTAGCGTTCAGTTTTGTGATATCACGTTTATTAATAAATATGCTTCCTGCTGAAACTGTGTCAATTGTGGAAATGCAGTTAAGCAGTGTGGTTTTACCGCTTCCCGATGGGCCCATTATGCCTACAAATTCACCTTTTTGTACTTCAAAACTGACCTGATCGATTGCTTTTGTCAGACTGTCTTTTCCACCGTAATATTTTTCTATTTTTTCAACACTGAGAATTCTATCCATAATTTCCTCCTAAATTACTTTTCGATTGTAAAGTTGACAACGGATTTTGTGCTGCCAAAAGTGTAAGAAATGTCTATATAAGCGTGATAATCACCTGAAGAAAGACCTTCGGATTTTGAAAAGGATGAAATAAAATATCCTTTATCGTTTGCCTCAACTGTTTCGGTTTTAACTGGCGTGTTATTATTATTGTCGCTGTACCATGTGATTGTGGCTTCTTTTATGAAAGGCTTATTTTTTTGGCAGACAAAAGTTACTTTATCAGTATCTTTTGCAAATTTCGAAGCAGCACCTTGGCAATTTCCGTTTTCGTCCACCGAAATGCATATTACAGGTGTGTTAAGATCATTGGTCTTGTAATTTACAAGTAATGCTGTTAATCCTGCAACTACAAAAACCGCTAAAACTAATGCGATACATCTTTTTTTCATGATAATGACCTCCTAATAAATTTATCTTTTGTTTACAGTCATAAGTGTATCAGTTTCAGCAGTTTTGTACTATCGATTTATATTTCATGAACATTACAGTTTTGAAAGAAAAGCTCCCGCATTTTAGCAGGAGCTGTTTGTTGTATTGTTGAAATTGCCTGTAGGAAAAGCAAGTCTAACAGTTGTACCTTTTCCGGTTTCAGATTGAAGCGTTATGCCTATTCCTAAGCGAGTGCAAAGTTTTTTGCAAAGATACAAGCCTATTCCTGTTGATTTACCGAAGCGTCTTCCGTTTTCACCTGTAAAGCCTTTATCGAACACTTTTCTCTGATCCTGTATGGGTATACCGAGGCCATTGTCTTCTACTGAAATGAAAGTGCAGTTTTTTTCTGCTGTTGTGAAAATTTTCAGTTTTCGCTCATTCTCATTGCAATACTTTATTGCGTTGGCGATTATTTGATTCAAAATGAATTCTACCCATTTGGGGTCACTGTAAATAAATCCTTCGACTTTTGATATATCAACTGAAAAGTTTTTACGAATTAAATCGGATGAATTTCGGGTGATTACTTTTTTTGTCAGTTGTTCAAGGCTGCATTTTATTATTTTATAATCTTCGTTTGCTGTGTTGCTCTTAGCATAATAAAGAGCCTGTTCGACATAATCGTCTATTCTGGTAAGTTCGGTATTGATTGCCCTCGTAACCTGATTTTTATGGTTGTCTATGATCAGACGTGCAGAGGCAATCGGAGTTTTGATTTCATGAACCCATGTTTCCACATATTCTTTGTATTCTTTTTGTGCCGACTTATATTGGTTTACCTGTTCAAGCATACTTTTATTTGTCTCTTTTAAAGCTTTGTAATATATTTTCCCCTCTAAAAAATTCGGCTTATCTATTACTTCCGAAAGGAGATATTTTTTATCAAGACTTTGTGAAAGAGAAGTTAGTTCCTCGAGAAATTGTTTTTCACGAAAATACTGTATTAACATATAACTTATGATCGGTGTAAACCAAATAAAAAACATTATAAAAACTATGAGAAATTCAATTTTAATTACAAGCATTATTGCTGATAAAAAGAAAAAAATACAAAAATTTATTACAAGAAATGACAACCGATCTTTTATATAATCTTTAAATTTCATGGTAACTGATACCCCAATCCTCGTCTGGTTTCCACCGTTTCAGGAAAACCGATTTGTTCAAGCTTTTTGCGCAGACGAGTAATATTAACCGAAAGGCTGTTGTCGTCAATGAAAACTTCAGTACTCCACATGTATTCCATAAGGTCGTCTCTTGAAACAATTTTTCCTTGATTATGAATGAGAAAAGAAAGCATTTTAAGTTCGTTCCTTGTAAGAATGGTGCTTTTATCTTCATAGGAAACAGTACCGCCGGATAGATTCAGCGATAAGCCCTTATAGTTAAGCATATCCTGACATTGGGTGCTTTTTGAACGTCGCAGAATTGCAGAAATTCTTGCCTCCAAAATGTGCAGGTTATAGGGTTTCGTGATGAAATCATCTGCGCCTAGATTCATACTCATAAGCTCATCAACTTCACTGTTCCTGCTTGTAACAATTAAAATTGGAATATCAGATTTCTTTCTCAGTTCCCGACATATCTGATAACCGTCGGCGTACGGTAAATTGATGTCCAGTATAACCATATCTGGATTTTCTTCAAGAATATCTTTTGCTACATTTTTAAATTCACTTATAGTGGTAACATCATATCCGCAGCTTTCCAAAAACGATGCTAGTTCATAACGGATTGTTTCCGTATCATCAACAATCATAATTTTATTCATCAAGTGAGCCCTCCAAGAATTTAATACATGAATAAACCTAAAATATGAATTGTGATTTTGCTGTAATTTTAGTATAGCATGAAAAGAGAATAAATTCATCCTTTTAAAACTGACCGCTTACAAATAATAACAAATAATGCCCGGGGTTTTTAAAACTCCGGGCAAATGTTTTATTCTCTTACAAATACATAATAGTCGGTATCAAATCCTCCCCAGCGGTAGTTACCGCTTTTCCATTCGATTATAAGATACTCCTTATTATTGATTTTTTTAAATTTGTATGCACAGGCTGTACTATTCCATTTTCTGAGCACAAATCCTTTTGTCCATTCCTGCATGTTCCTTGATTCTATTATTTCTTTTCCGTAGTTATATCGGCTTATGACTTCACCGCTGGGCTTAAATTCGATTTCGGAAAAATATAAATCATCATGGGAAAGATTAAGCGGATCAAACTCATCTTCATTTTCGCAGAAGGCAACGGCCTTCCATTTGCCGAGGGCAGATTCGTCGTTAATAAAAGGTTTGTCGATATTATCCCTTTTGGCAATTTTTTCGGCACTGTAACTTTTGTTATTTACCTGACGCAGAACTAATACAGTGGGTTTTCCGCCATGAATATAGCTGTATGATTTAAGGCTGACAAACATATATCGTTCTCCGTTGTAAAAATCCGTTGTAAAGTCGTTGACAGAAGAACTTGTGCCGGTGTCAATCAAAAGCTTATTTTTACTCCAGCCGTAGCACCAATATTTTTCTCCGTCCGGAAGAAAGTAAATGTATTTAGGTTCAGTTTTCTCCGCTATAAAATCGCCGCTGAAAAATTCCTCCTTTACGGCAAATTCTCCGATTACTTCCCATTTTCCCACAATGGAATCATCGCTTTCAAAGGGGATATTTATGTCCTCATTTAATGGAATTTTGTCATTCTGTAATTTTATAACATCGCAGATTAATTGTGCATTGTCGGATTTCGGCTGTGAAACTGCACGATATGCAGAAATTCTCTGATATCCGTTGGCGGCAATGGTATTATCAATGGAGTTATAAACAGCTTTCAGATTTTTCAAGGGAAGCAGTTTGCTTTTGGCAATAAGATTATTACCTTCGCTGATAAATTCAATATCTGTTTTTTGCTGAGATTGCAGCATCATTTTTTTCGCCTCCGTAAGATTGTAAAGCTTTTCGTTGAGGTTAGCTTTTTTTGCATCGAACAGATTTATGATTTCGTCGTCACTTTTATATTCACTGAGAATTTTCTTTATCTGTGCCAGTGAGAATCCGGCTTTTTTAAGAGCTGAAATTCTGCGGAAAATTTCAATCTGTTCTTTTGAGTAATAGCGGTATCCGGTGAATTTATCGGTAAAATCAGGCTTGAGTATCCCTTTTTTATCGTAGTGACGCAGTACGGATACTTTAGTTTGACATATCTTGGCGAATTCACCTATCTGCATAAAATCACCTCCTGAAAGTTGTGTAAGGTACCTTGTGGCTACAGTGTAAACCTTATGTTAGGATGAGAGTCAATAGTTTCTTATAAAAAAGCAGGACTTTTTTAAATCAAAAGTCCTGCCGGGAAATGTAAGTTTGTTTGGATAAGTATGCAAACGTAAATTGTTTTAGCTATGTCTGATTTTTAATCAGTGGATATCGGTAATTGTTTTATGGATGCGATTTAAAGAAATTATTTCATTTTACAATTTTTTCAACCGGCATCCAGATTTGTACGTTCCTTTCATTTTTAGGCATCCAGTGATAAATGCAAAGTTCCGGACCTTTTCCAAGCTGAAGTCCTGCTTCCGGCAGCCATTGTGTCAGAATTTCAATTCTTTGATTGAGAAGATTCATATAGTCACAGATAGGATCTTTGATATCCTTTGTTTCAAAAACAACATATGTGTTTTTAGGGATTCTTATATTTTTAAATCCAAACTGTTCAATAAAATCTATACCTGTGATTTCCTGATTATAGAGATTTTCACGTTCCCATTGAGGAATCTGATGACAATAGTAAAAGTCATATCCTTCATCAGTGATGTTTGTTATTACGCAGTGTGGATCGGAATTGTTCGATACACCACGCAGAAACCATTGTTTTCCTCTTGTACTGATAAACAGATGTTCCTCTTGCTGTTCTCTTTTGTTCCCATAAGGGGCACCGCTGAAATGTGTATGATAGCCGGTTAAAATCATTTCAGGTTTTTCTTCTATGCGATAATTCATCATTGTACCGCCTTCCATTGAAATTTTAAGGACAAGGCGAGAGAATGATTTGAGCTTTTTACCGTTTTCACGGGCTTCGGACGGAAGAATTCCATGAAATTTCTGAAATGCTCTGGCAAAGCTGTCCGGACTCTCATAGCCGTATTTAAGAGCGATATCCAGTACTTTACCGTGCTCTGACGCTAAATCTTTTCCTGCAAGGGTTAATCTGCGGTTACGGATATATTCACCTACTGTAAAGCCGCATATAATACTGAATATCCTCTGAAAATGATAGCTGGATGAAAAACTTTGAGCAGCGATTTTCTCATAATCTATTTGCTCTGTAATATGGTCTTCGATATAATCAATCGCATTTTGAATTCCGGCAATCCAGTCCATATCATTTCCTCCTTGTCTGATCTTATTTTAGTGAAACGGTATATGATTTGCCCGACATTTTATGCGCATTTATAGCGGATGAAAATTTGCTTAGGATTAAAGACAGAATAAAAAATTAAAATGATATATTTTCTGCTGAAAAACTAATCTGAATATTTCAGATACTCTTTTATATCATCTACAAACTGATTTCCGCAGCGTGCAAGTTCACCCAATACACGGTTGACTCCGACTTCTGTTTTATACCAGTTTTCTTTAGTGATATTAAAGCAATGCACCGGACAAACTATAAAATCTACCTCAGGAAAGGCCATCTGATAAAGCATAAGGCAGCGACGGGCGTGAAAAGCTTTGCAGACTATCATAGCCGTTTTGATTTGAATTTTGTTTTCGTCCACAACTTTTCTTGAGAAAATGCATTATCTCGGGTATGGCCTGATTTGTTTTCGCCGATTATTGCTGATTTGGGTACACCGTTTTTAATTAAAACATCAGTTAAGAATTCACAGTCGGATTTGTATTTCTTATTATAAATGCCCATTTTTGCTTTTACGCCTGGCCATGACTTCATTTTTACGCTGATACCACCGGAGACAATCAGCCATTGAGCATAACCTTTGCGGTAAAGCGAAGCTGCATATTCTGGTTGGTTAGGATGTGAACCACCGGGCAAAAATATGGCGTCAACTTTTTTGGGTTCATCAGAAACGAAAATAAAATCAGAGATATCAGAAATAATTTTTGTTGTCAAGAATATCACGCCCAAACTGTTGTTTTTATTTTTATATTAATTTTTTAAGCTTTAAAAAGCAATTCGCTTTTTTACTGAATATACTAACGTTTATTTTATATAGCATGAAGTAATTACAGATTCTATGTTACATGAAAAGAAAAAGACTGAATGCAAAGCATTCAGTCTAAATCTGGTGGGAGAGGGTGGATTCGAACCACCGAAGTCAGTGACGGCAGATTTGCAGTCTTATTTATTTCTCTGCTCAGAAAAATCCCCATATTTTTGAAACTGATAGAATACAAAGATTCTGATAAACATTAAATTTCGTGTTTTGTGTGAACCAGTTGTTTGCTTAAGTTAAAACTTCAGGTTATCGTCAGTCCAAAAAGCTATAAAGTCGTTTTCTATTTTTTCACGTGGGAGTTCCGAGTGTCCGTCATAATAAAAGATCCACATATCGTAAATCATATTTCCGGCGGCACCGTGCTTGTATTTTGCGTTGAATATAATATTTCTCGTATCATTATAATCAAAAAGGAATAGCAAACCGCATAATACGGAGATTGTGACAGGAAGTCCGGGTTTTATATTTAACTCTTGGATAAGTTTAGTATGCACTTCTTTGGATTTTTCAGGTTTTATATAATACTCATCAAATATTTTTTTGGCTTTTTGACAGTCTGAATTTTTATTTGGATATTCTTTTTTCAGTTGTAATTCCATCCACATAAAATAATCTTCAATATTTACAGAAAGCGATTTGTATAAGTTTATATAAGCTTTTAAATTTTTAATCAGTCTGAAAATCAATGTGAATATAACAGGAACCAAGCAAACGGATGGTACCCAACTTAACTTAATCCATGTAATGATCGAAATCACTATTAATAAAGCTGTTCCAAACAGTGATATCAATATTTTTCTGATAACAAGCTGTTTGAACTGATGTAATTCTTTTTTGAGTTTTGGATGTGCACTAACCACATTGTTTTCATAAAACTTTGTCTTCAAATATTTTCACCTTTCAAAACAAAATGCAACTTGTTCAGATAGTCCTTTTCCATTCCATCCCTTTGTAAAAAGTTCCACAGCAAGCACAGGAAATGGGCATCTTTTCCGTAAAAATCACTTGTTTGCGTCTGAAGTAGAATAAGAGATTTTTGCTTGTCGGGAATACCTCCAAATCCTTGTGCGGATGGGAATTTTTAAAATAAAATCACAGTAGCTATTTTCTAATTCCAAATTCATCTCCATATCTTTCTTTCAGAACATCAATCCCTTGTATAACTGAGGGGAAACACGATTGATCTGTTTCCATTTCAAAGGAAAAAATATTTTCTTTGCTTGGCATTTCCTGGAAACTTCCAGTTACAATAGCTTGTCCGTAGTCTTTCATTTCAATTTCAAATGTTAAGTCATTTTCAAGGCGAAGTTTATACTTTGCTGTTCCGTTTAGGTTTGCATAACAACTTTTTAATTCATCTGAAAACCTATATAATGCTCCGGTTGCTGAATATAGCTTATCACAATTTATATGGTAGCATCCTATTTGTATTAACAGCCGACAGATAATACCATAACCGCCATCATAGCTTATCTCTTCAGGAAAACCTAAAACATCAAGAAGTTCTAATTGTATTTTTTCATTCTGATAACCATTTAGGCAAAATATCTCCATATAGATATCCTCCTTTGCAGCTGTGTATTATCATACCTGTATTCTAACACTCATATATAAATTTTTCTATTACTTCTCGATGTTTTTCAAAATAGCAGAGCAGATATCCTCGTCAACGGTCAACATAAACAGGCTTTACCATAGTATATTTTCCAATATTGTATACTACTTTATTTAAATTTGGAATCAGTAAATTAACTTTAAGATAAAACAAAAAACATAGAGCTGTCAATGTTACTTTTGCAGCCGTTTACACAGATGAGATATTTTAGAGGTCGGCCTTGGTATCAGAGTTATTGAATAAAAAAACATAAAGAAAAAGACTGAATGCAAAGCATTCAGTCTAAATCTGGTGGGAGAGGGTGGATTCGAACCACCGAAGTCAGTGACGACAGATTTACAGTCTGTTCCCTTTGGCCGCTCGGGAACTCTCCCACATTATGGAGCTGGTGGACGGACTCGAACCCCCGACCTGCTGATTACAAATCAGCTGCTCTACCAACTGAGCTACACCAGCGTTTTTCATTGTGTTCTGTGAAGAACGCTTGTATAATATACCACACCTGTTTTGTTACGTCAAGAGTTTTTTGAAAAAAATTTTAAAATGGCGAAATAAATTTTAAATTGCGGATTTTCTGTAAATTTTGCGAAAATAAAGAGTTCTTGTTATAAAGGCGATATTGTTATATCATAATGCTGTGACAATTAAATTTGCCTTTTGTTTTTTGCTAAACCGTGAAAGGGGAATTCTTTATGAAAAAAATTATAATTGCAGCGGATTCCTTTAAAGGGACTTTTACTTCCTATGAAGCCGAAAAAATAATTAAAGAGGAATTCCTGAAAAATATTTCTTCCGAATTAGATATAGAACTTATTCCAGTTGCCGACGGCGGAGAGGGAACCGTAGATGCTTTTTTAAGCAGTCTTTCAGGAGAAAAAATTTCATGCCGAATTGTCGATCATTTAGGTAATCCCATAAGGGCGGAATACGGAATTTTAAAAGATAATACCGCCATTATTGAAGCGGCCTCTGCCTGCGGACTTTATCTTTCTGATGAAAGAAAACCGCTTTATGCATCAACTCACGGCGTAGGTATGGTGATTTCAGACGCTGTAAAAAGAGGATGTCAAAATATAATTTTAGGTATCGGCGGTACTGCCACCACTGACGGCGGATGCGGATTAATCCAGTATCTCGGCGGACGTTTTTATTCTGCAAAAGGTGAGATAGAGCGTATCTGTTCAGGGAATCTTTCCGAAATAAAAAGCTTTGATTTATCAGGCATTGCGCCTAAAGTTAAAAACTGCAAAATAACAGTTCTCTGCGATGTTAAAAATCCCCTTTACGGTGAAAACGGAGCAGCATATGTTTTTGCTCCACAAAAGGGAGCAAATGAATCCGAGGTGCAGCTTCTCGACAACGGACTCAGAAATTTAGGAAAACTCTTTGACAGTTATACGGGAAAAGATATTTCAAATTCAGAGGGAGCAGGAGCTGCCGGAGGACTTGGCGCAGGACTGTGTGCGGTTTTTGGTGCTGAGCTAAAAAGGGGAATTGATGTAATTCTGGAAAAGACGGATTTTGCACACAGGGCACAGAACGTCGACCTTGTCATAACGGGAGAGGGACGCCTTGACAGCCAAACTTCTCAGGGTAAGGTTCCTTTCGGAGTAGCTTCTCTGAGTGGCAAAACTCCTGTTATCGCAGTGTGCGGAGAAGTTCTTGCAGCAGATGAAAGAATAAAGGCAATGGGAATAGAAAAGGTGTTTTCATCAAACCCAGAACATCTGCCTTTTGAAGAAATAAAAGATAATGCCGAAGAGAATTTGCGTAAAGCTGCATCTGAGGCTGCAAAGTATGCGCACAACAAAGGAATGATATAATTTTTAGAGTAAGTTTTTAAGTCCGTGTTCCTTTGGAATACAGAGCTTTGAAAGCGTAACTTTGTCTTTATTTTTATAAGGGAATATGGTATTATTATAAAATAGTTTTATATATACAGGAGGTAACGGCGAAATGGCTGTATTTAAACCTTTTTGCGGAGTAAGACCTAAGAATGAATATGCACAGAAAGTGGCTGCATTACCCTATGATGTAATGAGCAGTGAAGAGGCGAGAGAGGCTGTCAAAGGCAATCCCCTTTCATTTCTTCATGTTGATAAGGCTGAAATAGATTTACCTGAAAGCACCTATATTTATGACGAGTCAGTTTATTTAAAGGCAAAGGAAAATCTCGAAAAGCTTACAAAGGACGGAATCTGCATACAGGATGAAAATCCGTGCTTTTATATTTACCGTCAGATAATGGACGGAAGAAGTCAGACGGGACTTGTAGGCTGTGCGGGAATTGATGATTATATAAACGGAATTATCAAAAAGCATGAGCTTACAAGAGCCGATAAAGAAGAGGACAGAATCCGCCACGTTGATACCTGCAACGCTAATACAGGACCTATATTTTTAACATATTCTTCTGACGGAGAAACAGAAAAAATAATATCATCCTGGCAGGAAACTCATTCTCCTGTTTATGACTTCGCAGATGCTGCCGGAGTTCAGCAGACAGTATGGGTTATAGATGACGCTGAGATAAATGAAAAGCTCAGGGCAGTGTTTGATAAAACACCGGCTCTCTATATTGCCGACGGACATCACAGGTGTGCTTCTGCCGTTAAAGTCGGAATTGAGAGAAGAAAACAGCATCCCGGATATACAGGGGAAGAGGAATTTAACTTTTTCCTTGCAGTTGCTTTCCCAGCTCAGGAACTTGCAATAATGGACTATAACCGAGTTGTCCATGACCTTAACGGAAAAACCGCCGAGGAATATTTAAAGGAAATCGAAGAGAAATTTTATATACAGAAACAGGGTGCCGAGCCCTATAAACCACAGGAGCAGCACACTTTCGGAATGTATCTTGAGGGAGAATGGTATTCTCTTAAAGCTAAGGAGGGTACATTCAGCACGGAAAATCCTGTTGATTCCCTTGATGTTTCAATTCTTCAGAAAAATCTTCTCGACCCGGTTTTAGGAATAAAAGATCCGAGAACCGATAAGAGGATTGACTTTGTAGGCGGTATAAGAGGTCTTGAAGAACTTAAAATCCGTGCCGATAAAACCGGTGGCACAGCTTTTGCTGTTTATCCTGTTACCGTTAAAGAGCTTATGGATATTGCCGATGCAAATATGATTATGCCTCCGAAATCCACATGGTTTGAACCAAAGCTTTTAAGCGGACTTTTCATACATCCCCTTTCTTAATCAGGAGGAAATAAATTGGATCAGAAAAAATACAAGAAAATGCTCAACGCATATATTTTAAAGCAGCTGTTTTTCGGTGCGCTTTATGTCTGCGCCATGGGTGTGGCAGCTTTTTATCTTCAAAATATTTTTATTTCTTTAGCCGTACTTTTTTTGTGTGTAATAATGTCAACTAAAATACGCCGTGTAGTTCTTGCAAAGTATAAAAATCTTTTGGATGAGGACTGTAATCCAGAGGATTATCTCGGTTTTTACGGTGAGTTTGAAAAATTTACAAAAAGCTACTACGGAAAAATAATCTGCCGTCTGGAAATCGCAAAGGCCCTTTACTATATGGGAGATTCAGCTCAGGCGCTCAGATATCTTGCATCGAGAGTACCCGAGTATTCGCTTCTTCCCCAGGAGCTTATGCTCTACTATAACCTTATCATAAACTGTTATTTCCATCGTGGCGACTGCGCCTCTTTGGAGGTGGCTGAGAGAAAGATTTCCGAGCTTTCAAGATCAGAAAATTATCCTGTGAATGTAAAGGCTGGCTTTAGTGCAATGAGAGAATTCGCTGAAAGCGCAATTGCCTTTATAAAAAAAGATCCCGTAGGAGCCATGGAAGGACAGCAATTTTTTGAAAATATAAAGTTTACAAAGCTCCAGTCAGTGTGCAATTCTTATCGTATGGCATGCATTCATCTCTGGAAAGGCGAAAAGGAAGAGGCTGAGGAGCTCTTTAATTATGTAAGAGAATACGGCAATGGTCTTTACCACGTAAAGCTTGCGGAAGAAAAGCTTAAAGAGATGGCAGAGAATATAGACTGAGAGGTAGAGAAAGATGCAGAAAACCTTTAACGCTTTGGCGGTTACAACAAATCTTCATTTTACTGATAAACAGTATGAAGAGCTTCTTAATGCTTCAAATTCACACAGCAATCTGTGGGCTTGGAGAGGAGACAGATGCTGCGGTCAGGCAGTGATACTGAGCCTTGATAAAGATATTTCCGCTGTTTCCATAGAGATGACTGAGTTTACACGAAATGACGGAGAAAAGCTTCCGTCCGATTGTGCAAAATGTGTTTTTGTAAAGGATACCAAAGCCTTTGTAGGAAACGGAAAAAAGGATGACAAAAGCCGAGAGAGTTTCCCCGATGTGCTCTGGTCAGATGAACCGGTTTCCATGAAAGCGGGCTCTGTACAAAGTGTCTGGATTAATTTCGACATTCCCGAAGAAGTAAAGTCAGGCACATACACAGGAAGGCTTGCAGTTAAAAATCACGATTCAGGCGAGACACAGGAAATACCATATTCTGTACAGGTTTTGGCTATCACTATGCCGAAGCCGGAGGATTATCTTTTTGATATAGAGCTTTGGCAGTATCCTTACCGTGTAGCCCAGTATTATGGTGTTGAACCGTTCAGTGAAAAGCATTTTGAAATTTTAAAGGATCATATGCTTCTCTATAAGAAAATGGGCGGACACGCCATAACAGCAAGTATCGTTGAGGAGCCATGGAACGGACAGACCTATGGCGAATATCCCTCAATGATAAAATGGACTAAAAAGCCCGGCAATGTTTTTGAATTTGATTTTACCGATTTTGACAAATGGGTAAGTTTTTGTATAGATCTTGGAATTGCCGATAAGATTGTCTGTTACAGCCTTATTCCATGGGGCAATAAAATTACATATTTAGATGCGAAAAAGGGAAAGACAAAATCCATATCTCCCAAACCCGGAAAGCGTAAATACAAGAAGGTATGGGGTCAGTTCCTCAAAGCGCTTATGAAACACACTGAGGAAAAAGGCTGGTTCGAGAGGATATATATCGGTGTTGATGAGCGTGCGAGAATGAAAAAGACCTATGATCTTATTGACAGCGTTAAAAACTCTGAAGGCAAGGCTTTCAAAAAGGCAGCGGCAATGGATCATTTCGGTTCAAAATTCTTCCCGCTTATTGACAGAATGGACAGTATAAGTGTAGGTTCTGAGCCTCTTAAAGGCGCAATCGGTGATTATAAACAGCTGTGCGTAAGAAGAGGGGATCATCCCGATTTAAAGACAACTGTTTATACCTGTGTAGGACATTTCCCCAACAGCTTTACATACAGTATGCCGGCAGAAAGCTACTGGACAATTTTCTTTGCGTCATCCCTCGGTGCAAACGGATTTTTAAGATGGGCTTATGACGCATGGGTAGAAAATCCCCTTGAGGATACAACTCACGTAAGTTTTGAGTCCGGTGACTGTTTCCTTGTTTATCCCGATCTCCCCGATGCAGAGAATCCACAGACTCATATGTCTGTACGTCTTGAAAAGCTCTGGCAGGGAATAAGGGACATCAATAAGCTTCTTTATCTTTCAAGACAGTCCCCGGAGCTTTGTGAAAAGGCTCACAGGATATTAAAATCCGTCAAATATGATTACAGTCAAACCAAGAAAAAGATAGCCGTTGCTGATGAGAAAACACGCCGTGAAATGCCCGTTGATATGGACTGCATAAGAAATTCTCTCTTTACTCTTTCAACCGATTTTCTTGAATTTATGAGCTGCTGAGGTAAATGATTATGAATTACAAAACAGAAATAGAAAATCTTGTTCTGCGTGACGCAGAGCCGTCAGATGCCGGAACAATATATAATCTTATAAGAGGAATTGCCGAGTACGAAAAAATGCTCGACGAGGTTACTGCAACACAGGAAGATATCAGGGAATCTGTTTTTGTCCGAAATGAAGCTGCTGTAATTCTTGCTGAGTATAACGGCGAAACCGCAGGCTTTGCCCTTTATTTCAGAAACTATTCAACCTTTTTGGGCAGAGCAAATATGTATCTTGAAGATCTTTTTGTCTATCCCCATATGAGAGGCAAGGGAATAGGCAAAGCCCTGTTTATGGCAGTTGCAAATGCTGCATACAGCCGTGGCGACGGAAGAATGGACTGGGTTTGTCTTAACTGGAATAAGCCCTCTATTGAGTTTTATAAGAGCATGGGCGCAAAGGCGATGTCCGACTGGACTGTATACCGTCTTGACAGAGAAGCTCTTTGCCGTCTTGCTGAAAAGGAAGATGAAAAATGATTAAAGTCACAATATCAGATGAGCTGACAAGAAAATATGAAAAGGCTGCTGCATATCTTATCCATGCCAATGTAAAGGCAGAAAAGAGCAGTGAAAAGCTTCTGGAGCTTATTGCGGGAGAATGTGAAAAAATCGAAGAGACTCTTCCTCTTGATGAAATAATGAAAAAGGAAGAAATCGCAAATACTCGTCTTTGCTATAAAGCCGTAGGCAAAGATCCTCACCGCTACCGCAATGCAGCTGAGGCAATGCTCAGAAGAGTTGTAAAAGGCAAAGGTCTTTACAGAATCAATAACGTTGTGGATATAAATAATCTTGTTTCCATAACCACAGGCTTTTCAATAAGCACCTTTGATGTTTCGAGTATCAATCCGCCCCTTGAACTGACAGTTTCTCCAGAGGGAACAAGCTATCAGGGCATAGGCAGAGAAGCGGTGAATGTTGAAAATCTCCCCGCAATGCGTGACAGTGAAGGTTTTTTCGGTAATCCCACAAGTGACAGCCAGCGTTCAAAAATAGATGAAGGAGAGAGAGAAATCCTTATGTGCATCTATGCTTTCGGAAGTCACGAAAGCGCCGAAAATGCCGCTAAAACCGCCGCAGAGCTCCTTAAAGAGTATTGTGAAGCACAGATAATAGGCGAAAAGCTCATCTGGAAAGAAGAAAACCAGTGTGAAATATAAATGGACAAATCTCTTTTGTCCATAGTGCAAAAAGATAAATTTGGAGTGATTATTTTAAATGGAAAGTGAAAGTGCACTGTATATTGCAGTTTTGGCGGTGCTTATATTATTGTCCGCCTATTTTTCGGCAACAGAAACAGCGTTTACCTCACTTAATCAAATCAGAATGAAAAAAATGGCTGCTGACGGCGATAAAAAAGCCAAGTTGGCGCTTAAGATTTTTGAAGATTACGATAATCTTCTTTCGACTATCCTTATAGGCAACAATATCGTAAATATCGCTTCTGCTTCTTTGGCAACGGCTATATTTACAAAATGGTTAGGAGATGCCGGAGTCACAATTTCAACTATCGTAATGACAATTGTAGTGCTGATTTTCGGTGAAATATCTCCCAAAAGCATTGCAAAGGAAAAGCCCGAGAGCTTCTCAAAATTTTCCGCACCTATTATGCGTGTGCTGATTATCTGCTTAAAGCCTGTAAACTTCCTTTTTTCTCAGTGGAAGAAGCTTTTGATGAAGCTTGCAAAAATCGGAGATAAAAAGAGCGGTATTACTGAAGAAGAGCTTAAAACCATTGTGGACGAGGTTCAGCAGGACGGAGTTATAGACAGCCATGAGGGCGAGCTTTTAAGGTCGGCTCTCGATTTCGGTGACCTTGAGGTTTCCGAAATACTCACTCCCCGTGTAGATGTTGAGGCTGTGGAAGAGGACGACTCCCTTGAGGAGCTTGAGCGTGTATTCAGAGAGAGCGGATTTTCGAGAATACCCGTCTATAAAGAAACCCTTGATAACATTACAGGAGTTATATATCAGAAAGATTTTTACAATAAGCACGATAACAAATATCTTCGTGTCACCGACCTTATGCGAGAAACAATTTATGTTTCGGAGAATATGCTTGTCTTTAAGCTTTTAAGGCTTATGCAGCGCTCCAAGGTACATATGGCAGTGGTAGTTGATGAGTTCGGCGGAACTGTCGGTATTATAACCATAGAGGATATTCTGGAAGAGCTTGTAGGAGAAATCTACGACGAACATGAAGAGGTTTTGGAAGAGATACGAAAAGTAGGCGAAAACCGATTTATAATAGATTGCTCAATTAATTTTGAAGATATGATGGAGTATTTCGGCTGCACTCCGGAAGAGGAATATGATTTTGTCACTGTAAGCGGCTGGGTAATGTATCAGCTCGGAAAGATTCCCGAACTGGGCGACACATTTACATATCAGAACTTTACCGTAACTGTTACAAAAACCGATTCAAGGCGAGTTACCGAAATTGAAATTGTAAATAGTAAGAGTGAATAAAATAAGGCGAAATGCAGTTTAATGCATTTCGCCTTAACTTTTTATTTTGAGTTTCCTATAATTTTTTTAGCGGTGAGTTCAAAAAACTTTCCTTGTAGCCTAAGAGAAAATATTTTTTCAAAAGCTTTTTCAGAGATAATACAGGGCTTTTTTAAAACTAATACTCGTTCGCCTTTAGCTATTTTTCTTGCCTCTTTTACAAAATCGTCTCCGTGCAGGGGTAAAAGGTTTTCTCTTTCTAAATATTCAAGAGGAAAGTTGCCGTTTTCCAGCATGGAGCGCTGTACGATGATTTTTAATGGAAGCTGACAGGCAAACAGACTGTCAAAAAATTTGTTGTTTTCCTCTTTGCTGTATATGTTATCGGAAACGATTACAGTAACCGATTGCTGTGTCTGTATATTTTTATCTGTCACCTTTTGCACCTCACAAAGCCTGAAACTTTTCTGCAAGGTGATTATACAATATATACTCTTTCGTTACAACATATTATCTTTCGGGAATGGGACTTCCTAAAATAAAAGCGCTGTCACTTTTAAGCTTTGTGCTCATAAGGAGTCCTCTTGCAAAACAGGCGCAGCTCTGATAGTAGTAGGGCAGTACATAAAGTGCAGGCAGAATCAGTACGCAGGATAAAAGCCACGGCAGAAAGCTTATTTTGTGCATAATAAGCTTGCGTTCATTTCCGGTCATGTATACTGCACTTTCACGAATGGCACCCCAGGCGGACATAAGAGGATTTTCAGATATAAAATAAGTGCTCAGAGCAAATTTCTGCATATAAGTCCATGAGAAAAGAATTCCGCCCAATGCAGATATCAAAGCTGCAAGGGCCGCTGCAAGAACTGTATATACTGAAAAATCATTTACTGCAAGGTAATAAAAAACAGAACTGAAAATTCCTGCTGGAATCAGAAATACTATAAGTGCGGCTGTGTTTATAATTTTAAGGGAAATCCAAAGCCATGCGGATTTTCCGAACATCAGAAATCCTTTGAAAAAAAGATCATAGGACGCATATTCTCTCGTTGACCTCTTCCAGAACCATGCATCAATACCCGTGCGGAAAGCTCCTATGGCAAATGCGGAAAGAATAAGTGCAGCGCAGGAGGCTAAAAGCCGCAGTCCACTGTAAAGAAGCGGGTCAACAGATGTAAGCGTGTTTTTCACTGTTGTGTCCATAAAAATCAGATTCACCGCTCTTGCAGAGTTTCCGAAAGCGAGCCATACACAAATGTAAGCGAACACTGCCAATGCACAGGCGAAGCCGTGTCCTGCAAGAAGCCATTTTGCATTTCCCTTTATTTTTCCGTTTTTCATTTTTTTACCCCTTTCTCCGGAAGAATATACAAATTTATTATGCACCGTTAAAAAGGAATTTATTATTTATATTAAAAATCCCCTTGAAATTTAGCCGTCATGTGATACAATAAGGAAAAAGGTGATAAGGAGGCAACTAAAATGGCATATGTAATTTCTGACGATTGCATCTCCTGCGGCGCTTGCGCAGCAGAGTGCCCTGTAGAGGCTATTTCTGAGGGCGACGGAAAGTATGTAATCGATGCTGATACCTGCATTGAGTGCGGTGCTTGCGCAGACGCTTGCCCCGTTGGAGCTCCCCAGCAGGCATAATTAAAAAAGCAAAATAAAAAACCGCAGAGCAAACGCTCTGCGGTTTTTTGTTGTCCTTATATAATTTTATTTGCGTCTTTTTGCAGCGGCACGCTGTATAGCCTTTACGATTTCAACAATTGGTATCACTGAGAATGCAAGGGCGAGTGATACAACATATTCAGTAAATGAAATGTGCTCGAACTGGAACGCATTTGAAAGGAAGGGGATATAGATAACTGCTGAGGTCAGAAGAAGTGAAGCTACCATTGCGCCGAAGATATAGAAATTGTGATGTTTAAGCTTGAAGATAGAGCCTGTTCTTGAGCGCATGTTGTATGAGTGGAAAATCTCAGCCATGGACATTGTAAGGAATGCCATAGTTACACCGTCGGGGCTGTTTGTGATTTCCCATACACCGGCTTCCATAAAGTGACCTATAAAGTAAGCTGCAAGGGTTACTATTGAAACGAGTATGCCCTGATACGCAACGTCGAAGCCCATTCCGCCGGCGAAAATTCCGTCTGAGGGATTACGTGGCTTACGCTTCATAAGGTTCGGTTCGCCTTTTTCCATACCCAGTGCAAGAGCGGGGAAGGTATCGGTAATAAGGTTAATCCAAAGAATGTGTACAGGTTCAAGTATTGTAAAGCCTAAAAGAGTGGCTGTGAAAATTGAGATAACCTCACTGAGGTTTGAAGCCAGGAGGAACTGAATGGATTTACGGATGTTGTCGTAAATCTTTCTGCCCTCTTCAACTGCTGCAACGATTGTTGCAAAGTTGTCGTCAGCGAGAACCATGTCCGCAACGTTCTTAGTAACGTCAGTACCTGTAATGCCCATTCCGATGCCGATATCTGCGCTTTTAATTGACGGTGCATCGTTTACGCCGTCACCGGTCATAGCTGTTACACAGCCCTTTTTGCGCCATGCGTTGACTATTCTTACTTTGTGTTCCGGTTGAACACGGGCATAAACTGAGAAGTCGCCTACACGCTTTTCAAATTCTTCATCTGACATTTCGGAAAGCTCAGAGCCTGTAATTGCCTGTGAAGCGTTTTCTATTATTCCAAGCTCCATAGCTATTGCAACAGCGGTATCCTTGTGGTCACCGGTTATCATAATGGGACGTATACCGGCTTCCTTACATTCTTTAATTGAAGCTACAACCTCGGGACGGACAGGGTCAATCATTCCTGTAAGACCTATAAAGATAAGGTTGCTTTCCAAGGCTTCGGGAGCAAAATCCGAAGGCTGTGAAGTATATTCTCTGTAAGCCGCGGCGAGAACACGCAGAGCCTTATCTGCCATAGCTTTGTTCTGAGAAGCAATCTTTTCTCTTATTTCGTCGGTCATGTCAATGACTGTGCCGTTTTCTCCGAGACATTTTGTGCAGCGGCTGAGAACAACGTCAGGTGCGCCCTTTGTGTACTGTACAAATCCGTCACCTGCAGAGTGAACGGTGGACATCATTTTTCTCATTGAGTCAAAGGGTGCTTCTCCGATTCTGGGAGAGGACTCTTTCATTTCGGTTTTATTAAGACCCAGTGAAAGACCGTAGGCTACAAGAGCGGCTTCGGTGGGTTCACCTGTTACGCTGCCGTCGTGCTGTACTTCTGCGTCGGTGCAAAGAGCCATTGCTCTTGCAAGGAGCTTTTCGTCTGCTGAGTAGTGCTCAACAACGGTCATCTTATTCTGAGTAAGTGTACCGGTTTTGTCGGAGCAGATTATCTGAGCGCAGCCGAGGGTTTCAACTGCCGTGAGCTTTCTGATAACAGCATTTCGCTTTGACATGCCTGTAACGCCCATAGAGAGAACAATTGTAACAACTGTTGCAAGACCTTCGGGAATTGCGGCAACTGCAAGGCTGACAGCTATCATGAATGTATTGATTGCTGTTGTAAAGGAGAAATCTCCCGCACGTACAAAGGAGAAAATAAAGATAAATACACAGATACCAAGAACGATGAAAGAGAGAATTTTGCTAAGCTGAGAGAGCTTTTTCTGTAAGGGAGTCTGACCGTCTTCGGCGTTGGTGATTGCAGATGCAATCTTGCCCATTTCAGTTTCCATACCTGTACGGGTTACAACGGCTTTGCCTCGTCCGTAAACAACGGTGCTGCCCATGTATGCCATATTTTTTCTGTCGCCTAAGGGGACATCCTTACCGTCGGAGGGAAGAAGTTTTTCCATTATCTTTCCGGCGGGAACCGATTCGCCTGTAAGAGCGGCTTCCTCAATTTTAAGGCTTGCGCTTTCTATGATTCGGCAGTCTGCGGGAACAGCGTCGCCTGCTTCAAGAAGAACCACATCGCCGGGAACCATATCTGCACTCTTAACGTGAGCTATTTCTCCGTCACGGAGAACTTTGGAAGTGGCGGCAGTCATTTGCTGAAGAGCTTCAATTGCCTTTTCAGCTTTGCTCTCCTGATAAACGCCCAATACTGCGTTGATTATGACAACGAAAAGGATGATGAATACATCAGCAAAGGATTCGTTTGCATAAGCGGCAGTGATTCCAGAAACAACAGCGGCTGCAAGGAGAATTATTATCATTGGGTCAGCCAGCTGTTCAAGGAATCGGCGTATAAGCGATTTGCCCTTGGGTTTTGCCAGTTCATTTTTGCCGTACTTCTGAAGGCGCTTTGACGCTTCGTCGGAGGTAAGTCCTTCGGGCACAGCGTCAAGGTCTTTCATAACCTGTTCGGCTTCTTCGAGATAGAATTTCATTTTCCGCACCCTTTCAATTTTTCGGTTAAAACAAAAAAGACCCTCAGCAGTAACCTGCCAAAGGTCTTGCTACCTGCGTATGTTTTGACGGCAGGTCGTCCGGCCAGCTAAAAAGCGGCTGTTGACCGGATGATTGCTATTCGCAAAAGCTACTCCCCTTCGGTAAAAACCAAAGTGAATATGTTTTAATCTCTGACTTTATATTATCACTATTCGCTGTTTAGTCAAGGAAGAAAAACACATATTTACAATTCATTTACAATATTTGAATAATCTTTCAAATTATTCCTCATTGAAAATGACTGCTTCCAGCGCTCTTGCAGCATCGGCTACAATATGAGCGCAGGGACGCTTTTTATAGTATTCGGCGTTGCGCACATCGGGAGTAGCTGTTTCTTTTTTCGATTTATCAAGACCTAAAAGCTCACGGCAGACAATGGAGTGATTTGTCTTTTTGAACTCCTCGGCTACTTTCTGTACAGTTTCATAGGTGTGTTTTTTAGCCTGTCTGTCGTTGGGATCAAGACTGCCTACCTTCATACCAGTTACTATGGCAGCGGCGTTGAATGCTCCGCAAACTTCTCTCATTCTGCCTACTCCGCCGCCGAGACCGGAAGAAATAAGCATAGCTGTTTTTTCGTCAAGACCTATTAAATCGGCATAAGCCAGTAAAACTGCCTGTGAACAGTTGCAGCCGGATTTAAAATTTTCAACAGCTTTTTCTACTCTGTTTTCCATTTATTTTTACCTCCAACATAAGAAATACTCACTTTTTATATATTTTCCGCAGAGGAGTATAGCATTTTATCCTGTGTAAGTCAATTTAAAGTAAAATTTAAAATACGTTGACATGTGCAGTATCAATATAATATAATTCAATACAAATAAAAAAATGTTTTAATTTAACATGTGCAGGAGGTAGAGAGAATAAATACTTAAAACATTTTGAAGCTTGTAATGTGAGGCTGTAAGTGAGGATGTTCTGAAATCTAATATAAGGATAAGAGAATATGAAATATAAATATTTATTCGGTTCGATCGTTGTGGTTTTCATTTGGTTTTTGATTTCTTTACGTATGGATAATGATGCTGTGTGCGCTACGATGATTTTTTATCCACCGTGTGTTATTTTTATTATGTTATGTTACATTATCGGTCTGTTAAAGGATATAAGGGCAAAGCTTGGAATACATAAAATAGGCAGTGAAGAAAAATTCTTCTATGAAGCCGAAAAAGAAAAAGACAACGGCACATCAGTTCCTGAAACTGAAAGGCCTGAAGAGGATGCAGGAAAGTAATTGTACTTGACAGAAGTTCATTTTTGATGTATCTTTTTCTCTTGAAATAAAGTAAAAGGAGAAAAAGGATATGACATATACATATAAGACAAAGGGAACCTGTTCAAGATTTATTGACGTAGAGCTTGAGGGCGATACAATAAAAAGCGTAAAGTTTCACGGCGGATGTGACGGAAATCTCAAGGGCATAAGCGCAATTGTAAGAGGAATGAAAATAGACGACGTTGAAAAAAGATTTACAGGTATAACCTGCGGCTTTAAGCCTACTTCCTGTCCTGACCAGCTTGCAAAGGCTGTAAGGGAAGCTTATGAGGCACAGGAGAAGTAAATATATACGTTTAGGGCGAAAGCAGAAAGCTTTTGCCCTTTCTTTTAAGAAAATACGGAGAAAAATGAGAGAGGTGAAAGTGTGAGTATGACTAATGGTGAAATTCTGGAAACAGCTATGAGGCAGTCAGCCATAGATGCAAACTGCATGGCTGAGGATTTTAAAAGCAGTAAAAATGTAATTGTGGAATCGGTAAAAAATCCAAATGCCAGAAAATATCTCCAGCTGCCTTTAGATTGTAATTTAATATCATACGGAAACAATATAGTCGCTTCCATTGATATGAAATATAAGGCTGTTGTAGAGGCTTATATAAACAAATATGAGCCTGAGCATTGTTTTGAAACACCTAATATGCAGGTGTTAAATACAGAATTTATGAAACATGGTTTGCAGGTATGTTTTATGGCAGAGTATTTTCTTCCGGATATAAACGTGCTTTCTTCTCAGCACTGCGAATATGAGCTTAAAGTGTTGGAGCAAAAAGATTTTGAAGGTTTATATTTACCCCAGTGGAGCAACGCTCTGTGCGAGAAAAGAAAAAATCTTGATGTGCTGGGAGTCGGAGCCTATAAAGATAATAAGCTTATAGGTCTTGCTGGCTGTTCAGCGGACTGCGAAACCATGTGGCAGATAGGTGTGGATGTTTTACCGGAAGAACGTAGGCAGGGCATAGCGTCAGCCGTTACAAGCCGTCTTGCAAAAGAGATTCTGGCAAGGGGAAAGGTTCCTTTTTACTGCTGTGCATGGTCGAATATCAAATCTGCACGCAATGCCATAAAAAGCGGTTTCAGACCCGCATGGGTGGAAATGACAGTTAAGCCCATAGAATTTGTAGCCGAGCTCAATAAATAGAATATCATATGAAAAACCGTCCGGGAATTTTCTCGGACGGTTTAAACTTTAAATTATAGAATTATTTATTTGAGGGGTATACACGGTAAACTTTTACTCCTCTTGGCGGAAGCTGTGCAGAAATTGTATTGCCAAGAGTAAGTTCCTCGCCGCTCCAAAGCTCTTTGGCTGTGTAGCTGTTTGCTTTTTCAGTCTGAACATAGCTTTGGTTGCATATGTCGGAAAGATCGGCCTTTGCGTTTGCGGGGGTTACTCCCTTATTAAAGAAGCAAAGTGCAAAGCTCTTATCAGCGAGGGGCTTTACAAGAATATCCACAACGCCCATTTTATAGCGGCGGCACTGAACGCCAAGTTCGTCCTGATCTATTGCGATAAGCTCACGGTTTGTGAGGATTTTAAGGACTTTATTGTCTTTATCGATTGTGCCGTCGGGATTTCTGAATTTTCTCAGGTCATTGCCTAAAATAAGGGGAGAAGCCATCATGCACCAAAGGGTGAAATGGGTTTTGTTTTCTTCGTAGGTAAGCTTTCCGTTGCCGACTTCCAGCATATCAGGATCATTCCAACCGCCCTTGCCTGCATATTCGGCAAGACGGACGTTGACTTCATATATTCCAACTACTGAAGGCCAGTTCGCCATAATATCAGGGGTTGTGCGCCAAAGGTTGCCTGCCTGTCTGCCCCATTTCCAAGGCTTATTCTTGCCCCATTCGCAGATTGAATAGACAATGGGCTTTTCTTCGGTTCCGTTCTTTTCTGCGTACTCTTTGGTGGCACGTTTAAGCTCTTTGCCCATATTCATGTACTGATATGCGGCGCTGTCCATTTTTGAGCCTATGGGATTGTGTATTTTAATTGTATTCTTTCCCTTTTTAAGGTTTACCCTGATCTGATCTCTTCCCACAGGAGTCCAGGTCTTTGTAGGCGGAATAGTTATATCATATTTGTCTGTTGAATTAATGACAATCTGAGCGAATTTCTCATACTCACCGTTTTTGCGTGTTCCTAAAGTAAGGGTGTATTCTCCGTCCTGCGGAACTTCAACATTGTCAAATTCTACTGCTCCGTTTGCGTATCCGAGACCTGTTACATACTTTCCGCTTTCGAGTCTTGAGCTGCTCATTATTCTTGCAGTACCTGTAAGACGGCCTGTCTCAGCCTCGATTATCTGTTCATCTGAGCTTCCGGCGGGAGCGATATATATTCTGTCAAGGTCGGGTCCCTCTCCTGTTATGGGAACATTATGGCAGAAATCGTATTTGAAAAATTCAATTCCCCACTGTGCAAATGTGTCTGCATCAATTGCCTCTTTGCCGAGACTTGCAGGGAGATCCTCGCAGGTTAAAGTTCCGTTTGAGGTGTATATTCCGAGCTTTAAGCCGAGAGAGTTTACCTTTTCACACAATGCCTTGATACCCGACGGGAATTTTGCAAGGTCACCCTGAAGTTTTCCGTTTTCATCTCTCATTGACGAATGCCAGCAGTCGTCGAGGTTTACGTATTTGTATCCTGCATCGAGCAGTCCGGATTCCTTCATGACCAGAGCCATATCGTAGATAAGATTTTCATCTATATTCTGGCGGAAAGCGTTCCAGCTTGACCAGCCCATAGGGGGAGTGAGAGCTGCTGAATTGTTATAAAGTGCGCTGTCAGGCAAATTGTAGTTTTTAGCTGCCTGAAGCTTTTTTATGTAGCATTTTGGGCAGAAATTATTTTTCTTGAGTTTTGATATTCCTATTGCTGCACCTGTTGCGGCAGCAGCGGCTCCTGCGCCTATTGCTGCTTTGATAAAATTATTCATTGTGCACCTCCATTGATAGTCGTTTCAAAGTTTTTATGGCGTTATTGTACCATAATCAAAATAAAAAGTATATACTCTTGACATGTGAAAGCTATATTTGTAAAATATGCAGGCACTGTATTATATGAGAATTTTGAGAAAGGAAAAGATACGGTCTAACAAGTCGATATTTTGAATTATGAAATAATTACCGTATCGCAGGTTATTTAAAATGAAAGGGTTTTTAGGAAGCTTAAAAGGCGACAGGCAGTTTTTCAATAAGCTCTTTGTGCTTGCACTGCCTATAATGATTCAAAACTTTATAGTGTCATCCCTTAACATGGTTGACACTTTGATGATAGGCAAGGTGGGCGAGGATGAAATCGCCGCACTGGGAATTGCCAATCAGCTTTTCTTTATGTTCAATCTTATTATAATAGGTGTAACTGCCGGATGCTGTATGTTCATTTCACAGTATTGGGGCAGCGGAGATAAAAGGCGCATAAAGAATGTATCGGCCATAGGCCTTACACTGATTTTTGTTACAGGAGCCATTTTCACTTTGGCGGCACTTGTTTTTCCGTCACCTATTCTTGGACTTTTTACCGATGATGCGAGGGTAGTTTCCTTGGGAGTTGACTATGTAAAGATAGTTTCACTTAGCTACATAATGACAGGAATTTCCTTTTTCCTTGCCGGAGCTCTGAGAAGTATAGGCAGCGCAAGGCTTCCAATGGTGGTCAGCGCTATTGCGGTGCTTATTAATGCCGGACTTAACTACATATTCATTTTCGGCAATTTCGGAGCACCGAAAATGGGCGTAAAGGGAGCGGCTCTCGGTACGCTTATTGCACGTATCTGTGAAATTATATTAATACTTATTCTCTCCTTTAAAAAGGGATCGGCTCTTAAAGGCGGATTTAAAGAATACTTTGGATTTGACAAAACTTTTTCAAAGAAAATTATGGCATCGGCATTTCCCGTTATACTCAATGAGGCTCTTTGGGGTCTTGGAATGACATTTTACACTGCCGCTTACGGACAGATAGGTAAAGAAGCCATTGCCGTTATGCAGATATGCAACACAGTGCTAAACCTTATGATGGTTGCCTGCTTCAGCATTGCCAATGCGGCAATGGTTATGGTAGGCCATGAAATAGGCGGAGGAGATATTCCGAAAGCAAAGGTATATGCCGAAAGATATGCGGTTATTTCCTTTATTTTGGGTCTTTTAATGGGTGCTTCCATTCTGATTTTTTCAAACCCGATTTTGTCCCTGTTCAATGTTTCCGAAAATGTAAAAAATGCAGCTGTTACTATTTTTATAATTTTCGCCGTTGTTTCACCTGTAAGAGCAATGAACAATTCCTGTATAACGGGTATATTCAGAGGCGGCGGAGACGCCAAATTTGCTCTTGCTGTTGAGCTTGTTTCCATGTGGATAATCGGTGTACCGCTGGCATTTTTAGGAGCTGCTGTTTGGGGATTGACCATAGAGCAGGTTGTAATCCTTACCACTGCCGAAGAGGTTTTCAAAGTTATAATGTGTCTTATAAGATTTAAAAGAGGAAAGTGGATTCACGATTTGACAAAGTAATATAGAAAAAATTAAAGGAGAGCTTAAGCTCTCCTTTTTGTTATTCTATTGGGAGGCGCCGAAATGCAAAACCGAAACAGCAGCTCAGAGATACAAGAGATTTATTTCAAAGGCTGTATTGATTGCGTCAGCTACCTTAAAAGTTAAGTATTCTCTAACCCGTTACGGCATTTGTGTGAAGCTTATGATGCTTTTACATAGGTAAGAGGTAGAAAAATACATATAAATATGATATAATATAAAACCACAAATTGGAAGTTGTGAAGGTGTGACTATGGGATTATTTGATAGGCTGAATTCGGATAAAATCAACAAGGATTTTTTTGTATGGATGAATTCGATTTTAAAGAACGAATTGAGTAGTGAGGTAAAGGCGATTAACTTTAACCTATATGAAGATGCTGATAATAAATGGTCTATTGAGTTAGTCGGTACATTTTCTTTTGATAAGGATAATGAAGATTGGGCTTGTGATGAAGTATTTGCTACAAGAGATAATCCTTTTGTGATAGAGCGCAAAAGCGATTGGAAATCAATGGAAAGGGTTTTTATTGATTTAGTGAACTCATATCTTTCTTCTGGCAAATATGCAAGCAAATTAAAAGAATACATGGCTGTTGGCATTGGATTTGTTGACGGAGATTTGCATATTTTATATGAAAAATAATGTCCTGCTTTTTGTGAAACAAATCCAGGTTTGCAGTTATAATTAAATATGATTTTAAAAAGCCGAGAGATTTTCTTAACGGAAAATCCATCGGCTTTTTGTATACTGAAAACTACACAAAAGTTTATCAGTGCACTGTGCAGGTGGCTATTTATTGATTAATTTACTGTTTCAGCCTTTTAATTCTATTTTCTTTGTAGCAATGGTGTCTCTGAATAATCCGTCATGTTCTACAAAAAGCATGGTAGGCGAAAAATCCCTGATGAGTTCTTCTATCTGCATACGAGAGTAAATATCAATAAAATTAAGAGGTTCGTCCCAAATATACAGATGTGCGTGTTCACAAAGACTTTTGGCAATGAGCACTTTCTTTTTCTGACCCTGTGAAAAATTTTTAATGTCCTTTTCAAACTGTATACGTTCAAAGTCCATTTTGCGTAAAATAGCTTTGAAAAGGCTTTCGTCAATATTATTGCTTTGTGCAAAGTCTGATAATTTACCTTTAAGTGAACCTGTATCCTGAGGAACATATGACACTATGAGGCCGGAGCTTATTTGAAATTTCCCTGTATGCTTGATAGGCTCATTCATCAATAGTTTCAGCAGACTGCTTTTTCCGCTTCCGTTTCTGCCGTCCAGTACAACTCTGTCACCTCGATGTATTGTAAATGATACAGGTTTATTTATAATTTTTTCATCGTAGATAACAGAAACCTCAGAAAATACTGCAAGAGTCTCTGAATGATATATAAGTGGAGAAATTTTCAAAGTTTCCGCAGTTTCAAAATTCTGTAAAAGCTTTGATTTCTCCTCAATATTTTTTTGCTGTCGTAATTCAATGGCTTTAGACCGTTTCATCATTTTCGCCGCTTTGTGACCTATATATCCCTTGTCAAAGGCGCCTGACTTTGTTGCTTCCACTTTATCAGACCATTCAGCTGAGCGTCTGGCGGATTTTTCCAGTCTTTTTATATCTTTTTTCAAATGCTCGTTTTTTAACAGTTCAGATTCCTGCTGTGCTTCAAAATTTTTAATCCATGTGGAAAAGTTTCCGCTTTGTATTTCTATATTTGCTCTGTTTAAAGATAAAATATGGTCTACGCAACTGTCCAAAAAAAGTCGGTCATGGGAAACCAATATAAAACCCTTTTTCCTTTTTAAATAGGACGCCACTGTCTCTCGTGCCTTTGTATCCAGATGATTTGTAGGTTCATCAATTAAAAGAAAATGATTTTCATTGAGAAAAAGAGCTGCAAGCAGAGCTTTTGTCTGCTCTCCGTTTGAAAGGGTGCGGAATGGTCTGTAAAGAATATCAATGTCAGCTTCGAGATATGAAAGCTCACGAATGATTTCCCATTCTTCGCAGCACGGTGCAATATTATGCAGAATTTCTTCTGTCAGAATGTTTTTGTCAGCAACTTTATAAGGAAAATAATCAAACTCAACTGATGATATTATTTTTCCGTTATATTCATATTTGCCAAGCAGAAGATTTAAAAATGTGGTTTTGCCTCTTGCGTTTCTGCCTATAAATCCGAGTTTCCAATCGGTATCAATTACGAAACTCACATTTTCAAAAATATTGTCATAGCTTGACGGATAGGCAAAAGTAAGATTTTCTACTTTTATCATTGACATAGTTATCTCTCCCGTAATGCTTTTAAAAGCAAAAAATATGAGCTGCAAGAAAGTATAATTTCTGCAGCTCATAATAGTAAAATACTATGCCCATATAAAAAGGCGTGAAATCATTATAAGAGAGAGCTTAAATTTATAACTTTCTTGCAAAAGACGCAATAATACTGACAAAGCAGCATTACGGCATTTTAAAAATTATTTGCAAGAAAAGTTACGCATTTTTTCACCCCTTCAGATTATTGATAATAAGCATATCATAAACTTTATGAATAATCAAGCGTATTGTAATTCTATGTGAGAACGATTATTCCTGTGTACTGTTTTCGCTGTATTCCCACGTAAAGTATGGGGAGTTGGCGAAATCGCCTGCATTTGCTCCTTCAATATGACGGGCAAATTTGAATTTGGCGGTTCCGTCTTCATAAAGTTTGTATGTGTACTCAGATATATTTACGTCCTCTGGAGTCCATACGTAATACACAAGTTCCGTGTAAATTTTACCGGAAGATTCTGTTATCTGTTCAGTTCTTTTTTCGAGGGCATAATAAACGGTTGTATTCAGAGCGGAGGTTATTTCATTGCGGATTGTTTCAGCTGCGGGAAGATCCTCCGATAATTCAGTGGGAGAAAGGTTTTTAGTATAGCTTGCAGCATTTTTTGCATTGTCAATATTCTGCTGTGTGCCCGAAAAAAGTGCAAATTTTCCTGCGGAAGCGGCGATAACCAGCAGTGTAATAACTGTGATAATAACTATTCTTTTCTTTAAGGATTTTGCTGTGCCGGCTTTTTGTTGCTTGATAAGAGTAGTTACAATTAATATTGCGCTCAGTGCAGTTGTGCAGTAGCAGCAAATGTATATGTAAAAAGGAGCGTCAGTTGTTGCAATGATTAAGTTCGGTAGCATGAAAATGTGAGCAGAGAAAACAATGAGGGATAAAAACGGTGACCATTTTCCCGGTTCAACACTTATTTTTTCTCCGTCAACTATCTGAGTGGTTTCACCGTCGCTTTTAAGCTGTGAACGCATGAGACCTGCGGAAAACAGCACGGAAACAACACCTATAATCATCAGAGGAGCGTTTGAGGTTGTGAAGTATACAGAACTCATAATCGCATAAAAAGCGCCGAAAAGTATGAGCAGTACAGCAGATACAATATTAAAGATTTTTAATCCTTTATTCACGATAATCTCTCCTGTTTATTTAAAAAAGTAAAAATGTATTTATCGAAATCAATTATACTTTTATTGGTTTGCATGTGTCAAGTATCCTTTGAGGAGTAGAAGAAAAAGCAGACTTTCGATTTATGAAAGTCTGCTTTCAGGTTTATAGGTGTTTAATTTTACTTAAGCTTAACTTCAAGATAAACCGGATTATGGTCTGCTGCGTGGAAGCCTAAATCCTGAGTTTCAACGGTTACCTTTTCAACGTTCGGTGAAAGAATGAATCCGTCTATAACATAGTGCTGGCTTGTCTGAGCATCATAGGGCTTATCGAGAAGACGGCAGGTTGGAACAGATGTGTCATATGCAAAGGTCCAGCCTGCAGGAAGAACTGTATTTTCCAGTGTGCCGGGTGTCCATGTTTCTGTGTTCTTAATCGGGTATGCATCTACTCCGCCGGGGAAAGTCTGGTTAAAGTCGCCGCCTGCGATTACATAATTACCCTTTTCATATTCCTTCTGCAAAACAGAGAAAAGCATCTGTGTCTGTGCTGCTTTTCCTTCACCGTCATCATAGGCTTCAAGGTGAAGGTTTACTATAACAAGTTCCTTATCGCTGCCTTCAATTGGAACACGGTTTACAAGCAGGCAACGCTTAAGGTTTGCTGCGGAAACAGGCCACTTGAAGGGACAGGGGAGACTGACTCTTTCAGCTGATGAAACTGTGTAATCAGTAAGGGTCAAAATACCTGAGTTGACCTTTCCGATTGGCGGGAACGGGAACGGTACAAAGGGACATGAATAATTCAGTGCAAAAGTTCCGAAGAGATTTGTATTGTTCATATAGGTTTCTACCTGATTTACACTGTATGTACGGCTGGAGTTTTGATCTACTTCCTGTAAAAGATAAAAGTCAGCTTTTTTGTCAGTTATGAACTTGGAAATCTCGTTCATGTTTTCGTTCATACGATCTTCATCGGTAGATTTAACCTTTTTGCCGCCGTCCATAAAGAAATCGGCATTGTCACCAAGACCAGCGTATCCGGTGTTGAAGCTGATGAGCTTTACTGTATCGCCTGAGAATGTTTTACGGCTTTCTGAAGCGGAGACATCTATCGTTTCAACTTCGTCGGGTTTGTATTCCCTGATACTGAGATAAGCGACAAATCCTCCCAGAACCAGAACCACGACAAGTAAGATGATTCCTAAAATTTTCAATACTTTTTTCATAGCACGACCTCCGTTTATTAAAAATAACCGACCGTTTTCACGGCTCACACATAATGTGAAAGCTCATCTGACGGAAAACGTCGGAGTAATATTTTTGTATTATACACTAATAAAAAGAGCTTTTCAATATTATGAATAAAAAATTTAATCAATTAAGAAAAATAATGTGCACCATTAACTCATTATACAAAAACGGCAGAAGTCGATTTTCTGACTTCTGCCGTTTTCTGGTATGATAATTCAACTTTTTACGCCCGTCTTTTGCTGTAATAGAGAACTCCGGAATATGAACCGTCTTTATTTAGTCTTCGGCTTGGGATACATCCGTCTTTTTTGAATCCGGCTTTTTCCATTACTTTAGAGGACTGTCTATTAAGCTCATTGCAGGAGCATTCCACTAAATAATAATTTCTTTCACTGAGAAGATAGTCTGAAACAGCTCTCAATGCTTCTGCCGCAAATCCATTGCCCCAATAATCATACATAATCACATATCCTACATTGCAGTAATTATTTTTGACATCGATATTATTTACAGATATATTCCCGATAGCAGTATTGTTTTCTTTTAATTCAATAACCCATTTTTCATGGTTATCAGTATCTGCGTCGGAAATCCACTTTTTAATGCATTCGAGTTCTTCTTCTTTTGATAAATCCGGAAATCTGATATATTTATGCAATCTCTCATCTTTTAGAATACTATACTGCATATCTATGTCAGTTGTTTGATATCTTCTTAAAATAAGTCTTTCCGTTTCCAGTAAAGGACTAAGCATTTCTGTCACATCCTAACTTTAGGGTCTATGCCGTTATAAAAATTATTTACGACAAAGGAGCGTAATACATTCTGTATGAGCTGTAAAGGGGAACATATCAACAGGTTTTATTTTCTTAACCTTATATCCATTCTTTGTAAGGTAAAATAAATCACGCCGCTGGGTTTCGGGGTTGCAGGAAATATATACAATTCTTTCAGGTGCAAGCTTAACTGCTGACGAAAGAAATTTTTTGTCGCTGCCGGCTCTGGGTGGATCCATGAACAGCACCTGAGCCTTTTCGCCTGAAAAGACAAAGTCCTCCATAAAATCTCCCGCATCGCAGGGATAAAATTCAATGTTTGAAATATCGTTAAGCTTTGCATTTTTTTCGGCGTCGGCTATGGCGTCTGTATTTGAGTCGGCTCCGATAACTCTTTTAGCACCGGAGCTTGTACAAATGCCTATTGTGCCGATTCCGCAGTAAGCGTCAATTACCGTCTCGCTTCCTGTCAGTTCTGCAAAGGAAATTGCGGTTTCATAAAGCACCTGAGTTTGTACAGGATTTACCTGATAAAAGGAGCGGGGAGAAATAATAAACTTTTTTCCGCAGAGAATGTCTATTATCGTGCCGCTGCCATAAACGGTTCGGCTTTCGCTTCCAAGTACCAGTTTGCGTTTGCTTTTGCTTATGTTTATTACGATTGTTGTAATTTCGGGACAGTGACTTAGTATGGCGTTAATAAAGCTCTTTTCGTTTTTAAGCTTATCCTCATAG
Source organism: uncultured Oscillospiraceae bacterium (assembly GCA_958366985.1). Taxonomy (GTDB): domain Bacteria; phylum Bacillota; class Clostridia; order Oscillospirales; family Acutalibacteraceae; genus UMGS263. The sequence continues at coordinate 32,907 of CATXDC010000011.1, read as the reverse complement.
AGAACTATTACCGCCATGATTTGATTAGTTTCAAAGCCCCTTCGTATAAGTATATGGCGCAGTATACCTGTTCCTGTTTCGGAATTATAAGCTTTTATCTTGAAGCTTGCTGCAAGGCGAGTAATTTCTCCTATTATTCTGTTTGATATTTCATCCTGAATCATGCAGTCCTGAACTGGAATGGTTTTTCCGGTAGCGGACTGATAAACACCTGAATAAAGTTTGCCGTGAAGATTTACAAAAGATGCCTGTGCTTTGTTGCGGTAATGACAGGGATTTTTCATGCCGATAATTTTTCCGACTTTGCCGAAATCTCCCAAAAGTCTGTTGACTACGGACTGCTTGAATTTAAGCTGTCTTTCATAGTCCATATTCTGCAAGCTGCATCCGCCGCATTTTTTATGATAAGGGCACTGGTTTTCTTTTGGAATTTTTTTCTTTTCGTTTTCCTTTTTCATTGTTTTACCCCTTGTTTAAAGACTTCTTCTAAGTCCCTTTGGATAATGGTTTTTTATAATACCTCCGGCTGCTTTGCCCCAGCCTGTGGTATATCCGCTGACTGAAACAAGACACCAGCCCTTTAAATTCCCTGCGGGAATGGTTTCACCTCTGAGATAGGCAAAAATTTCTTTATCGCTGATGCTAAGTTCTGTACATTGTACGGCATCCTGTGGATTCAAAGCCATTGCAAGAGAGTGACTTGGTTCAAAGCGATTTTTCTTGACTGTTCCAAGATGAAGGCCAAAACGCAGAACCTTGATTCCGTCAAGATTTGGAAGAAACGGAGGCATAATATAGAGATTTTCTCCGAAAGCTGAAATTTCTCCCAATGGAGGATTTACTAAAAATTCATCTGCAAAAGCTCTGTACAGCTTTTCATATTCTTTCGGACAGGGTGAAATGTTGCTCTGACGGTATACGTTTTCGTTTTTGCCATCCTTTTTAAGTACCGCAGTAAAGTGACCTTCACCTTCAGTCAGATGAGGCCATATTCGGAAAGTGAACGCTGCTCTTTCATCGTTTCCGGCAAGCTCCGGTCTTCCGTTAGAAATGCAGGGGGGAGTATCAGTCTTTTCAACGGAAAATTCCGGATGATCATTTAAAAAGTCAATTATCATCTTTTCATTTTCTTCGGGAGAAAAGGTGCAGGTGGAATAGACAAGTTTTCCGCCGGGGCGGAGCATTGCCGCAGCATTATCTAGTATTTCTTTCTGACGCACAGCACATTTAATGACGTTTTCTTCGCTCCACTGAGCTCTTGCTTCCTCATCTTTTCGGAACATTCCCTCACCGGAGCAGGGAGCATCAACTAAAATCCTGTCAAAAAATTCGGGGAATTTTTTAAGGAGTCTGTCGGAGCTTTCATTTGTGACAACTGCGTTTTTAATGCCCATACGTTCAACATTGGATGAAAGTATGGCGGCTCTTTTGGGATGAATTTCATTTGCCACAAGCAGTCCTTCGCCTTTCATATCAGCGGCAATTTTAGTTGTCTTTCCTCCCGGAGCGGCACAAAGGTCAAGGATACATTCTCCCGGCTGAGCCTTCAAAAGCTCTGCGGGAAGCATTGCGCTGGGCTCCTGAATATAATAAGCTCCTGATTCATGGAGAGGACTTTTGCCCGGCTGCATTGTGTCAGGATAAAAATATCCGTCACTTGTCCACGGGACAGGAGAGAGTTTTTCGTCTAAAACTGAGAAAAGCTTTTCACTGTTTCCTTTAAGGGTGTTAATGCGCAGTGCGGCTTTTCTGTTTTCCTCATAGGTTCTAATAAAGGCATCGTATTCGTCGCCAAGTATGTTCTGCATTTTTTCAAGGAATTTAATTGGAAGCTCCATTTGTCACTGTCCTTTATATGTAATTTGCTGTAATGTTCATTAACAATGTCACTGTTTATGTGTTCATTTTTGCTTTATTATATCATATATACTGTGCACAAAAAAGCTGTAATAGTTTAAATGGGACGATAAGACTTTGAATGCAAGATCTAAAAATGTAGACATATACTTTTAAAACAACTCATCAAGGAGTATATAGTATTTTAATTTTTCCTCATTTTTTTCAATTCCGAGTTTTTCAAAAAGTATATCTGGATTCAGTTGACTGTTTTTATGTTTACTGAAAACATGCTTTAAACTTCGGTAACATATAGCAATATCCTGCCATTTATCGGCAATACCTGCTTTTCCCAAATCAATGAAACCGCCGATCCTGTTATTTTCGGCAAATATGTTCTGAAGTGAATAATCGCCATGAGTAAGTGATAGCTCTTCTTCCGGTCTGTTTTTCTCTAACCATTCTAGTAGTTCAGGTGGACTGCTGAAACCGTCTTTTCCGAATGTTTCAGGCTCTGTGTTTTCTATATCAACCAATCCATTTTCGACATTGAAACGTGCAGCAGCTAATTTAAAGCTGAGTGTATTATCACAAGGACAGTTTTTTATATCAACGCTCCAGAGCTGATTTAGTCCCTCTGCTAAAAGCGTCAGTAATTCATGGGGTTTATCGGCATATGCATTATCACAAAGCATTTTTCCTTTTATTTTGGACATCAAAATAAAAGAAGTATTATTTTCAATTTCACTGGCTATGAGTTCAGGCACGGGCAGAATATCATTTAGCCATTTCAACATATTAACTTCGTTAGCGGTTTCATTATTGCTTTGCTGGATTTTGAGAACCATATCGTCAAAGAGAATTACCTGAGAGTCAGACATTCCAACGCTGTCTTTCGTATATTTTCTGTTTCCGATTATATCTTTAATTTTTTGTGGAACATAGAGCATAATGTTTTCTCCTGTAATTTTTGTTTTATTATATTATACATTATATTATACATTGCAGAGAGTATATTGAAAATAATTTTACACTTTAAATGTTATTAAAAAATCCCTGCCGTATTTTGAGAAATACAGCAGGGAAAATTTATTGATTTATATTTTTACTTTACTTTTAAGCAGAAAACTTTATTTCTGCCAATCCCAGTTATAGAAGCGGACTTTTACCGGATCAGATGTGATTTTATTTCCGTAAATATCCGTCACTATTGCCTGTACCCAGCAGGAGCGTGCTCCGATGCCCCAGGTGGGTCTGATTGTGGCAGATGTCTTGCCTGCATACAGAATGTCTGCTTCTGGAGTTTCTGCCGACCAGTTTGCATATACCCACTGTACACTGACAATTTTGCTGTTGTCTTCCATTTGAACAGTCAGATCAACCGAATGGCTTACCCAGGTTTCATACCATGGAACCTGATGATAAATCACATTTCCTGATTTTTCATCAGAACTGTTTACCGGTACAATTGAAACTGTTGAAACAGGTTCAAAGGTGGCAGTAAAGGTTAAATCTTTCGATGGCATTTTCTCAGGTATATTAGGGGACCATCCCTTGAATTTATAGCCGGGAATATCCTTTACTTCGGGAGGAACAATTGATGCCCCTTCAGCGACTTTGGTGGTCTGTGTAGCTGAGTCTATAATCCATGTAACAGTATAAGTTTTGGGGTTTACAGTTACTTTGCAGGCTTTCTCAATATCTGTTCCCTCAATACGGGCAATAATTGCAGTTTCTCCGGGAGATTTTGCTGTAATTTTTCCCTTGGAATCAACAGAAGCGATTGCGCTGTTTTCGGAAGAAAATACAATCTTTGTAAAATCTGCCACTTCGGCGGTGAGCTGTGCCGAATCTCCGTTAGTGAGAGTTATATTGTTGTCAGAAAGAGTGATTTCAACGGTCTGTACATCAATAATATTGTGGCAGACACTGCATTCTCTTTCAAATACTCCGTTGGAGGCGTAGTTCCAATCACCGGGTGTGTGGGGAATTTTATCAACAGTACTCTGAGGCTCTATAATCAAACCGCAGTCTTTGCAGCGTACTCCGCCTGTAAGACCTTCAGATGTACAGGTAGGTTCAACTTCGGGGATAGCTTCTGTTCTGTGTTCCTGGATGATTTTTGAACCGCATACAGTACACTGGCAGGTGTGGGTTCCGTCGCCGTTGTCTGTATATGTATAGCTGTGTTCTCCGTCGCTGCATCTTACAGCTGCACGGCTTTCCTGAGTGCCGCATTCTGCGCATGTTCTGATTTCAAGACCGTCGTGGTCAGCGTCAGGTTCAACTGCAAGCATCCATTCTCCGTAATTATGTTCTGTGTTGGCTTCACTCAGAGCGTTGCCGAGCATGATTCTTGCGGCGTTCATTGTCGCACATTCCCATGCTATGTAGTCCACTGAAACATTATCATGAGGTTCAGAGCTGAATATGTACTGGAGACCATATTTTTCGTAGTTTACAAAAACCTTATTGATTGCATTTTTAAGTACCTGACTGTCTTCTCCGAGGAATTCACGGGCAAGAGAAAGATAGTCGTTATCGTCAAGACCGGAAGAAATCTGTTTAAGACGAAGGGAAACGATAGGCTTTGTGGGATCTTCTCCGATGGGAGCTCCGGGATAAAGGAGTACGCCGTTTCCGTTTCCTGTCTGTACTCCTGATTTGGAAGGCATTGTATATGTTTCCCAGATATTATATGGTCCGTCAGCTGTCTGAGGAACATATCCGCAGTTGTAATAGAGCATACCGTTATCGCCCAGCAGATCTGACTGCCAGAAAAAAATACGGCGGAATACTCCGGCGGGACTTTTGCCCCAGCGCCACAGCTCAAAGCTTCCCAGCTGAATGTCACCTGGATATCTTAACTTAATATGCCATGAATCTCCGTTTGCGTATTCATCAAAGGCGCCGTCATGACCGAATACAAGTCCCTGATTAAGACACAGAACATCAGTGCTGGTTTTAAGCTTTGACATGATAATTTCATAGTTTGCAGAATTGAAAAACGGAACCATTTTGTGGCTGTTGGGCCAAAGAGATTCTATTGCTGCAACACGATTGTCAAATGCGGAAGTATCGCTTCCTTCACCCCAGCCGGGCTCATCGGCAACATAGAAAAATGCTTTATCCATCAAAAGGGGATTACCGTTTACCACATTTTTATATTGCAAAATTTTACTTTTGGTTTCAGAGGATAAGATGTTTCCGGATAAAAGCGGTACGCTGAACATCTTGCGCCTTGGGTCAGCCATTGTAAGTTCAGCAGCTTTTTCATCGTTATCAATCAGAAATCGGGGAAGCTCATATGGAGTAATTCCATGTTCGAGCATAGTTTCCTGCCAGCCTTCAAGTATGCTTTCGGCAAGGGGAATATCTTCCGGCACGATAGTTGACCAGTCAGTAAAGCGCACGCCGTTAAGTGCAAGGAAACCTTTTGTATCGCCGTAACTTGAGGCGCTGTTATAAAGTCCCATAAGAGCTGTTGCATAGTGGCTTTCGGGCAGAGCAAAATTCCAGACAACTGCCGTTATAGGCTTTTCTTCCAGAACTTTGTCTCCGTCGTAGAGAGTCACTTTGGAGGTGTAATTGCCGGGTGTCTGATCCTTTGAGGAAATCAGTTCAACATAAAAAGTATTGTTTTCATTAAGAACCGTAGTCACTGTTTCGCCACGGTATGGAACAAGGGCTTCACCAAGCTGATCACCGTTGGCCCACGGTCTGAAATAAGCCTCATTATAAATTGAGCTTTCAAGAAGCTCTCCTTTTTCGTTTCTAAATTCGCCTACTTCAACACGCAGGGGACGGCTGGTGGTTTGCTCGTGGAAATATATCTGGAAGCCTTCACGCTCATTTTTGGCGAGATATACAACGCTTCCTTTTATACCTCTTGCACTGTCGCCGTTTGTCAGCTGCTGAGAGTTGACATGGTTTGAATTTCCACCGTATCTTTGGTCAGCACTTGTCTTGTTCATTTGAAGGTCAGAATAGACAAGATAGAACAGATACGGACTTGTTGCTGCACTTGCAGTAAATGCCATGCTGGAAAAGCAAACAGACAGTGCCAGCAGTACAGCAGTAATTTTTGCCGCAAAAGATTTAATGCTCTTCATATTATCACTCCTTTTGGTTATTAACAACCCAAATTCATTATAATTTACACAATTAAATGCGTCAATACGTATAAAAACTATGTAAAATACCAAAAACCGGGAGAATCCAGTGAATCTCCCGGTTTTTATTAATTTATAAATATATTGTTTATACAAAGTTATTGAAGTTTATAAATTTTTGTTGATTTTTTGCGGCGGTTTTGCAAAATCCATTCTGCAAAAAGACCAGTTTAAAGTGGATTTCTCTATTTTCTCGGCAATATCCCATAAATTATCCACCAGTCTTATTTCCACATTTCTTTTTATAAGTTCGGAAAATAGGTCGGTAAGTTCATATTTTGTTTTTGGCGTTTGAGGAGTTTCTGCAACATAATAACCGGCAACGCTGTCCTGTAATACAAAATTTTTTTCATCAAATTCATATAAATACAAGGTGGTATTTTTCATTTTCTCAAACCATTGGTTTTCGATTACAATGGCATGGGAAATGGCAGATGAGGAAAAGAATTTGTCCCTATCAGATGCAGCTGTATTCTCTCCTGCATAATATGCCACCCTTGGACAGTTTCGTGGTGTAAGAAAATTGGGCAATCTCTTTTCATCAATTGCCCATACAAGTTTTATGCTTTTATTCAGATCATCACGGGTGGGGGTTCTGGGAATAAATACGTCTATATCGCTCTCTTCGCTTACGTGAAATAATCTCATATTTTTCTCCGTATAATCTCAGTCCGGCTGCTGACCGTCATGGGCTTTCCATTTACAGTCAGTGATGTCCATATTTGTAAATGTAGCTTTAAAAGAAGAATTTTCAGGACTGCATGCATAGACACCGAAGGAAATTTTATCGAATGCATTCCATATGTGGCATATTCTCATTTGTGAAAAGTTTATCCCGTCCTCTGAACATTCAATGCAGAAATCATCTTCTCTGCGGCTTAAACGATACCACATGGATTTTTTGTGCGCATCAATTGCAGTTGTAGCCCAGTCGGAATATCCGTGGTTCGTAACAACACTTCCCAGATGCTGAAATTCGCTGTTTTCGTATTCAACGGAAGCTTTAAGCCAGTTGTCGCTGTCAAGATACATCACTATTCCGCACTGGTCAAATCGGTGACCGCTTTCAAATTCAGTTTTAACTATAAAGGAAAAATATTTTTCCGATGTTTCCATTTGCAGTACAGGCGCATTGTCGTTTCTGAAATGATAATAGGTGCGCTGCCATAAATCTGTGTATGGTTTTGTAGTTATTTCGATTAAATCATCTTTTAAAACACAGTCAGTAGGCTCTCTCGTCCAGTTGAATTTTCTTATATCAAACATTTCAGAACGCATCTCCTTATAAAGTTATATGTGTTAAATAACAAATAATTTTAAATAAAATATGTGCTTAATCTTCATCAGAACGGCGCACTATGAGAGCGGCTGTTTCTACATGAACTGTGCCGGGGAAAAGGTCAAATGGCGTGTATTCCTTAACTTCATAACCGAGACTTCCAAAAGTTTTGCAGTCTCTGCCGAGAGTGGCAGGGTCGCAGGAAATATATACAACACGCTCCGGAGACATTTCGGCTATTGTGTTTATAAGTTCTTCGCCGCAGCCCTTTCTGGGAGGGTCAACGATTATTACATCAGGTTTTATGCCTCGTCTTTTAAGTTCGGCTGCTGCCTTTGCCGCATCACCGCATATAAATTCGCTGTTGTCCGCACCGTTTTCCATGGCGTTCTTTTCGGCATCACGCACTGCCTGTTCAACAACCTCGACACCTATGAGCTTTTTAGCCATGTGTGCCATAGTAAGACCTATTGTGCCTGTTCCGCAGTAAAGGTCTAAAAGTATCTCGTTGCCTTTAAGATCAGCATATTCTGCCGCTTTTCTGTAAAGACGCTGCGCCTGCTCACGGTTTACCTGATAAAAGGAAAGGGGAGAAAGGCGGAAAGAAAGTCCACAGAGGGTGTCTGTTATGTAACCCGGACCGTAAAGGGTGCGGCATTCTTCACCGAGAATGACATTTGTCTTTTCAGTATTTATATTAATAACTATGGTTTCAATTTCTTTAAAACGTGTTGTAAGTATACCGCAAAGCTCTGCGCTGAAAGGAAGTTCCTTTCCGTTTATGACTATGCAGACCATTACAACGCCGCTTTCTCCGCTGATTCTGAGATAAAGATGTCTTAAAAGTCCCTCTCCGGTTTCTTCGTTATAGGGAGACAGGTTTCTTCTGTTTGCCCATCGAAGAACCGATTCGAGTATTTCCGAAAATATCTCAGGCTGTAATTTGCAGTCGGAGCAGGGAATTACACGGTGGCTTTTCTGAGCATAAAAACCTGCAATGACTTCTCCGTCTTTGCCTGATGCAAAGGGATACTGAGCTTTGTTTCTGTATCTTAAATAATTTTCGTCTGCTGCAATTGGATTTATGGGAGCGGTAACACCGCCGAGGCGCTCCATTGCATCTTTTACACGCTGCTGCTTTATTTTGCATTCAGCTTCGTATGTAATATGTCGGTATGAGCATCCTCCACATTTGCCGAAAACAGGACAGTCGGATTCTTTTCTGTCGGGGGATGGGGCAATTATTTCCAGGACCTTGCCTATGGCATAGTTCTTTTTTACTTTGATTATATGAGCTTTTATTTTATCACCTACTGCAGTTGCAGGGACAAAAATTGCCATTCCCTCATATCTTCCTATTCCGCTGCCTTCAGAGGACATGGCTGTTATATCAAGACATATGTCGTCATTTTTTCTGATCAAAAGGAATTTCCTCCCGGTTATCATTTTTTAAATGAAAATGCATATTTTATTAATTATACCATGGCATGAAAATCCTTTCAACTATTGCGGGATTTGTGAAAACATGATAAAATAACATGGTTTATGTAAGTAAACCTTAAAAGATTTTTCAAATTTTAAGGCGTTTTTACGCACGGAACGGAGAAAGAAAATGAAAAGCTATGACGTTGTTGTAATCGGAGCCGGTCCTGCCGGTATATTCACAGCCCTTGAGCTTTACAAACACGCTTCCCCTGAAATGCGTGTACTTATAGTAGACGAGGGAATAAGCATTTATAACCGCAAATGCCCCGCAAGAACAAACGGCACCTGTGTAAGGTGCAATCCCTGTAACATCATGAGCGGCTGGGCAGGAGCAGGTGCTTTTTCCGATGGCAAACTTTCACTTTCTGAGGAAGTCGGAGGCAATATAACAAATTATCTTCCCCTTGATAAAGTTCGTGAGCTTATAAAATATGCAGACGATATGTATATTGATTTCGGTGCACCGAAAGAAGTACACGGACTCAACGATAAAAAGGTGGACGAAATTGCATATGAGTGCAGCAAGCACAATATTCATCTTGTCCGCTGCCCTGTTCGTCATATGGGAACAGAGTATTCCTATGAAGTATTAAAGGCGATGTATGATCATCTTGAAAAGATACCGGGCTTTACCTTTATGGAAAAGACTCATGCCGACCCTGTTATTGATGAAAACGGACAGGTTACGGGAGCGATCCTCAGACATAAGAACGGAACAGAAGAGACTGTCAGTGCAAGATATGTTGTTGCAGCTCCTGGAAGAGGCGGAGCAGAATGGCTTACCCATATAGCAAAGGATAACGGCATAAACACAATAAATAATGAAGTTGATATCGGAGTCAGAGTAGAGGTTCCTAATTCCGTAATGGATCACCTTACAAAGCATCTTTATGAAGCAAAGCTTGTTTATTACTCTGATACATTTGAGAATAAGGTTCGTACATTCTGCATGAATCCCGGCGGAATTGTAAGTGAGGAGCACTACAATGCCGGATATAACGGTAACTTTAAAGAAAGTATTGCAGTTGTAAACGGTCACAGCTATGCAGATGAGAGTTCTCATACTGAGAACACAAACTTTGCCATGCTTGTTTCAACAGCATTCACTGAGCCATTTAATCAGCCTACTGAATACGGCAGATATATAGCTCAGCTCGGTAATATGCTTACAGGCGGCGGAGTAGTTGTTCAGCGTCTGGGCGATCTGCTTTTGGGCAGAAGAACGGATGCTTCAAGACTTAAAAAGTCAACAACAAGAGCAACTCTTACAACTGCCGTTCCCGGAGACCTTTCCTTTGTGCTTCCCCACAGACATCTTACCAGCATAATCGAAGCTCTCAAGGCTTTTGATAAAGTTGCTCCCGGACTTTATTCAAAGAACACCCTTCTTTACGGTGTCGAGGTTAAGTTCTATTCCTCAAAGGTTGAGGTAAACGAGAACTTTGAAACCGCTGTTGATAATTTCTATGCCATAGGTGACGGAGCGGGTATTACAAGAGGTCTTATGCAGGCTTCCGTTACAGGTATTGTAGTGGCAAGAGATATTCTTAAGAAGGAGAACGTAAATTCATAAACTTAACAGATAAGCAAAAAATCCTGTATGGAGTTTTCCACACAGGATTTTTTTATTGTTGAAAATTTGGGTTATAATTCTATAATTTCGCCTGCAAGAGTGAGGGTATCTTCGTTTGTACACTCAGGTGCAGAACCGTACCGTGGGCTTTTTCTCCAGCTTTCTTCAAAGTCCGCCATCTTGTTATAGATGCCTCCGGCTCTGAAAGCCTCACGTCCATAAACTCTTTTGAGTTTGTTTTCATCCTTTAATGAGTAACGTTTTTTGAGGGGCTTTTCTGTTTCGCTGTCGAGAAAATCAAAGAACATTTTCCACCTTGGGAGGTAGAATTCTCCTATAAGTCCGCCCCATTCACGCCACGCATAGTCAAATATACTCGGCTCGCTTTCAGGTTCACCCCAGACAGTTATGAGTGACTTTCCGTTTGCTATGAAAGTGTCTTTCATCTCTGTGGGACATGCAACGTTTTCCGCCTGATTAAGCCATGCGTAGAGATTGAATTCTTTGCGGGTGAGGAGAAGGGCATCCAGCTTTGTGAGAATGAGCAAAAAGAGATTTTTCTGCTTTTTGTATTCTTCAATATTTCCTTTGGTGTAAGCATCTATTGTATCTTCATAAACTTCTTTAAGACGATTTGATGCATACTGACGGGTAAAGTCCATTAAATCGAAATAGAATCCGTCTTTAAGAGTATGTTTTTCTCCCTCAGTTATCATTGCCGAAACGGTTTCCTTAATTATGGAGTTATCATAGTGGAGAGAAAATCCATCATTTGGTCCTGATTTTTTAGGGTTCAGGGCAGGTCTTGCACAGATCATTGAGCTTTTTTCCACTCCGTCAGTGCCTTTTTTATATATGCTTTTAAAGAAGTTCAAAAGCAGTTCAGTCATAATTGGACTTGTTTCCCCATAGCGGCGAAGACAGTAGTTTTTTGTGTAATTACGAAGATTTACGCTCTTGTCTTCGGTGAGCATAGAAAATGCCAGATCATAATAGTAGGGGTTCTGATTTATTCCCTCCATGAAAAGACCTGTTCCGCAGATGTTTTTGCCTGTAAATCCGCTGATGAATTTGTTTTTGGCAAGAAGCGGAGCATTGCCGTGAAGATTTATTCTTCCGCCGAAATTGTGGAGAGTACCTCTTACATAAGGATATCCCCAAAAGCGTCTCTTGGTTTTGTATGCACTGCCGTTAAGGTCTAAAACAAGAAGCTTTTCTTTTTTTACCTGACAGGCAATGGTTTTGTTGATTGACCATGACTGCATGACCCAGATGTAGTCTTTGTCATATTCTTCAAAAAGTCCCTGAATTGTTTTTGAAACGTCTTTTAGATATTTTTTTCCCTTAACAGGAGGGGCACTTTCATGGAACGGATCTGCGGCATAAAAATGATGTTTACCGAAAAGTTCTGCCTGCTTATTGAGAAGTGCAAGTCCGAATTTTTTAAACAGCGGGTCGAGAGGGTCTATTTCACATGTGCCATCAAAGGAGCACCACTGACTTTTTTGAAGAATCTTCGCTTCCGGAAATTTTTCTTTGAAAGCTCTCGGAACAAATCCGCTGAAGCCGGTCTGAATGGGGTTAATATTAAGCTCATTCATGCGCTCTAAAATTTTCTTACCGAGCTCGAGCCTTGATAAAATGTATTCCTCGCTTTTAACGGGACAGACTCCTTCGATGTTAGTCATAATCTGCCAGGGGAAGAAAGCGGGACCTGAAATAAACGAAAGTGCTTCATCTTTTGTAAATCCGAAATCAATGAGAGCGTAATACCAAATGGCTTCGCTGCCTATTGCAGCAGGAAAAAGATTTATGCCGTTCATGGCCATGAAATCGAGCTCTTTCTCCCAGCGTTCAAAATTCCAAAATGGAGCGGAATATCCGAAAGTACAGTAATTAAAATAGGCTCTGTACTTTTGTTTGATTGTTTTTTCGGTTCTTTCCATGGCGGGGAGTATTTCAGGTAAAAGGAGTGTATCGTTTCCGCACCATGAATAATTTATATTGCAGGCTTTTTTTAGATAGTAATAAAAGCCCTGTGCCAGTGAATTTACACAGTCGCCTTTTATAAAAACTTTTCCGTTAACGCACTCCACCGAAAATATGTTTAAGCCGTGAGAATCTTCAAAAAAGGAGAAGTTAAAATCATCCTCATGACCTTTAGCATTTCTTTTGAGAAAAGAGGCGAAAAAGCTGCTTGAAACTTCGGAATTTTTATTATTTACCATCTTTTTCTCTCTCCTGTTTTGCAGCTTTGCGATATGCTGCGGGTGTGTACTTATACTCACGCTTAAAATATCCTATAAAGCTGTTAACATCACTGAAACCACTGTCAAAACAAATCTCGTTGATTTTCATATTTGTTTCAAGAAGCAGCTTTCTGGCATGGTTGAGCCTTGTAAGAGTTAGAAATTCCTTGACAGTATATCCCGTTGCGGATTTGAAAATATGTGAGAGATAATATTTATCCATATAGAACATAGCCGCAATATCACCTATTTTAATAGGCTGACGGAAGTTCTCGTCAATATAGTTCTGAATATCTACTACACTGCTCATTCTGCCTGTAAGTGCAGAGGGAACCTCATCTTTCTTTATGCGGTAGATGTCTATAAAAATCATTCGTACAAGCATATTTATCAGCTCGTCACTTAAAACTGTGGGATTATTAAATTCATCCAATATTTTTTCAAATATTCTTTTTACGCTGTCACGGTGTTCGCCCAAGGGAACGATACGGTTATTCTGAGAACAGTTTTTTCTCAGATAAAGCAGCAGTTCAGGTTCTGCAAGATTTTTAAATGCTGCGGTGTCCTCAAGAATGATATAATATCTTTCATAAGGATAGGATACCGCTTCAATCTGATGCTCTTCAAGATTGTTAAGAAAAACAAGTGTACCCTCTCCGGCATAAAAGGTATTGTCACGCACTTTTACCTTAATTTCACCCTTTTCGACAAAGAGGATTTCAGCGCCGTGATGAAAGTGAAGAGGATTGTCAATTGCAGCTGATGAAAATTTTACAGTTTCTACGCAATTATTACGCATAATAACACCGCTTTGCAACAAAATTTTATTAAATAACAGCAAATTTTATATATTTTTTTGCGTGAAAGTATTATATCATAATACCGTAACTATTACAATAATTTTTATTTGGTTTTTCTTTATTTTGTACAAATAATCAAAACAGAGGTGCAATGTGGATAAGATTAAATTAACCGGACTTGATTTCAAGGACATTCCTATGGCGGAGGAATGTTCGGTACTCAATACACCGTTTTCGATTTATTCCAAAACGGTGCGAAACAGAATCGTTTTTCAGCCCATGGAGGGAGCTGACGGAGAATTAAGCGGTGCTCCGGGCGAACTTACAAAAAGAAGATATACCCGTTTTGCAAAAAGCGGAGCAGGTATAATCTGGGTTGAAGCGGTTGCAGTATGCAATGAGGGCAGAGCAAACCCTCACCAGCTTTGTCTTAATGAAGAAACAGCTGAAGAATTTAAAAATCTTGTTTCCATGATAAAGGAAACAGCACAGCTTAAATTCGGCTGGGAGCCTCTTGTTATAATGCAGGCTACCCATTCCGGCAGACAGAGCAGACCTACCGATAAGCCGGAACCGATCTATGCTTATCATAATGACATTTTTGAAAAAACAAGACCCATGGGTGAGGGCTCTCATCTTATAACCGATGAAGAATGCGACGCACTGGGAGAAAAATATTATAAAGCTACTCTTCTTGCAGCTCAGTGCGGATTTGACGGCGTTGATGTAAAATGCTGCCACGGATATCTTATAAGCGAATTTCTTTCGGCAAGAAACCGTGAAGGCAGATACGGCGGAAGCCTTGAGAACAGAACAAGGCTGTATTTTTCATGTTTTGAAAACGCAAAGAAAGCTGCCGATGAAACAGGAGTTTTCCTTACCACACGTCTCGGAGTATATGAGGGATTCGAGTATCCATGGGGTTTTGGTGTTTCTAAAGATAGCGGACTCGACTTTGACATGGAAGAGCCTGTATGGGTTGTTGAGCAGCTTAAAAATCGATTTGGTGTTGAGCTTATAAATATTACAATAGGCAATCCTTATGTAAATCCAAATGTAAACCGTCCCTATAATGGATGTGAATTTGAAGATCCCTACACGGGCGTTGCAAGAATTGCCGCTGTTACCAAGGCAATGCAGAAAGCATTTCCCGATATCACTTTCGTGCTTTCCGGAACAACGTTCCTTATGGAGCAGTCACTTAATTATGCAGCTGCAATGGTTCGTGATTACGGTGTTCAGCTTGCAGGTTTCGGAAGAATGACATTCGCCTATCCTGAGTTCTGGGAGGATTACCTTGAAAACGGATACATAGAGCGTAAAAAGTGCTGTATAGCCTGCGGAAAATGTACACAGATGATGCGCAGCGGCGGCGTTGCAGGATGTCCTGTAAGGGACAGGGAAGTTTACACTCCCTTATATAAGGAATATTTTAAGGTGGGAAAATAAAATGGCAGATAAACTTATCGCTTTTGTAACAGGTTCAACAAGGGGTATAGGAAAAAGCTGCGCAGAAATTCTTTCAGAAAGCGGATATCATGTTGTTGTTTCTTCAAGCAGAGAGGCTTGCGACATTGAGGAAACTTTAAAGGAATTTGACAGCGAAAAATATACATATGTAAAATGCGATATTTCAGACCCTGACAGCCGTGAAAAGGCATTCGATTTCATTGAAGAAAAGTTCGGCAGACTAGATCTAATTGTAAACAATGCGGGAGTAGCCTGCAAAAAACGTCTTGATATTCTTGAAACCACTTCTGAAAGTGTTGACAGACTTATCAATATAAATTTAAAGGGTACATTTTATATGTGCCAAAAGGCGGCAAACTATATGATTTCAAAGCTGGGTAAAATCCAGAATTACCAGCCGAGAATTATAAATATCTCTTCAATTTCCGCTTATACATCATCTGTTTCAAGAGGCGAGTACTGTATTTCAAAAGCTGGTATTTCAATGGTAACCGAGCTTTTTGCAGATAGACTTGCCGAATACTCAATACCTGTTTTTGAAGTACGTCCGGGAATTATCATGACCGATATGACCGAGTGTGTAAAAGATAAATACATAAAGATGATTGAAGAGGACGGCATAACTCCTATAAAAAGAATGGGTGTGCCCGAGGATGTTGCAAAGTGTGTAAAAGCGGCTGCAAGCGGACTGCTTGACTTTGGTACAGGCACTGTCCTTAACGCAGACGGAGGATTCCACATAAGAAGGCTGTGATTTTTTGCTTAAGATTAAAGAATATACATATGATACCGTAATTGTAGGCAGCGGAGCGGCGGCATATAATGCCGCCTGTACTCTTAAAGCAGGCGGATATGATAACATTGTCATTGTAACGGAAAACCGTCTTTGGGGAACGTCACGCAATGCGGGAAGCGACAAGCAGACTTATTATAAGCTTGACCTTACAGGGGGAGACAGCGCCGAAAAAATGGCTCAGGTACTCTTTGCAGGAGGAAGCGTAAACGGAGATACTGCCCTTGCTGAGGCGGCAGGCTCTGCAAGATGCTTTTATAATCTCATTTCTTTGGGCGTACCGTTTCCCTGTAACCAATACGGAGAATATGGCGGATACAAAACCGACCATGATGAAAGCTGCCGTGCTTCTTCAGCTGGACCATATACTTCAAAATACATGACTCAGGCACTGGAAAAACGTGCAATGGAGCTTAAAACAGAAATTCATGATAAATGTACGGCTTTGCTTGCAGTTAAAAGAGACGGCAAGGCGGCGGGACTCATCTGCCTTAATAATGAAAATCCTGATGATCCCTATTTTGCCGTTTATCATTGCAGCAGTATAATAATTGCCACAGGAGGACCGGGAAGCGCATACCGTGATACGGTTTATCCCGTAAACCATACAGGTGCACTGGGATTTATGACTCTTTCGGGAATTCCTCTTGCCAATCTTTCCCAGTGGCAGTTTGGACTCGTCTCTGTAAAATTCCGCTGGAATGTATCGGGAACATATCAGCAGGTGCTGCCGAAATATGTTTCCGTTGACGAAGAGGGCAACGAATACGACTTTATGGCATCTGAGTATGAAGATACCGAAGAAATGCTCAGAAATATATTTTTAAAGGGTTATCAGTGGCCTTTTGATGTGCGCAAAATAGACGGTTCGTCAAAAACGGATATACTTGTGTACCGTGAAATATATGAGAAAAATCGCCGTGTGTTCATGGATTTCAGAAGAAACCCCACAGGCTTTGACGGAGAGGATTTTTCCGTACTTCCGAGAGAAGCATTTGAATATCTCCAAAAAAGCGGAGCACTTCTAAAAACTCCCATTGAAAGGCTTAATGCCATGAACCCGGGTGCAGTTAAACTGTATCTCGAACACGGCATAGATCTTGAAAAAGAGATGCTGGAGGTAGGAATTTCCTCTCAGCACTGTAACGGCGGAGCCAAGGTTGATTATAACTGGCAGACGGATATTGACGGCATTTACTGTGCCGGAGAATGTGCAGGTACTTTTGGAGTTTATCGTCCCGGCGGAAGCGCACTGAATTCCGGACAGGTAGGTTCAATGCGAGCTGCCGAGCATATTATCCGTTCAGACCGCAAAGTTGACAGTGGCGCTGATTTTACTGAGGAAATCAGCTTGCTGAATAACATAATAGATAAGGCAGCAGGCGAAAAAAATACTCTTAAAGAGTTCCGTGAAAACTGCCGGAGTCTGATGAGCAAATATTTTTCCGTTTATCGTATAAGTGAAGAAATGGAAAAAAGCGAAAAGATTTTTGCCTTGTACCTTAAAAACTTTACTGATGAAAATAAAATCACTGAGAAAAGAGAAATCAGACAGCTTTTCAAAAATCTTGATATGCTTGTTTCTCAGTATGCCGTTTCGTCAGCTATGGTTTACGGTGCAAAAGAAAACGCAAGTCAGGGAGCGGGTCTCGTAATCCTCGGCGGAAAGGTTGTTCCGGAAAAGGACGGGGCAAATGATTTTATTTTGACTCAGTATCCTGTTTTAAATGAAAACTCCATGAGTTTTGAGCATAAAAAAGAACCATGCCGTCCCATACCTCAAAGGGATAACTGGTTTGAAAATCTCTGGCGTGAATACAGAGAAAGAAATAATATAAGTGATATATAATACATATAACAAAAGGAGCGAGAAGCGTGAAAGCTGTTTTGCTGTGCAATGATCCGTCCCAGCTTGAAAAAAAGACCTTCGGCGGCGGAAGACTTGAAAAAGTAAAAAAGGAATTTGAAGTTTTTGAAAAAGTGGTAACTTCAAAGGAACTTGAAAAATATAAAAAAGAGCTTTCGAAAGCGGAAGTGATTTTTTCAACCTGGGGAATGCCGCATCTTACAGAAGAACAGATAAAGGAATATTTTCCAAATCTTAAAGGCGTGTTTTATGCAGCAGGTTCAGTACAGGGCTTTGCCAAAGAGTTTCTCGACTGCGGTGTACGTGTTTTCTCCGCATGGGCAGCAAACGCTGTTCCTGTTGCTGAGTATGTTTTCGCACAGATAACTCTTGCCTCAAAGGGATTTTTCAAAAGTGCTAGAATAACTTCATGGACAAGGGGAACTGCCTATCTCAATTTCTCCAGGATGCCCGGAAATTTCGATATTAATGTAGGTCTTATCGGTGCCGGAATGATAGGCTCCATGGTGGCAGAAAAGCTGAAAGCCCTCGATGTAAAGGTATATGTTTTTGATCCGTTCCTTTCCGATGAAAGAGCTAAAGAGCTTGGAGTTACTAAAACAGATCTTAAAACACTTTTTGAAACATGCGATGTTATAAGCAATCACCTTGCCAATAACGAGCAGACAAAGGGTATGCTCAATAAGGACTGCTTTGACAGAATGAAGCCCAAAGGGGTATTTATAAATACGGGCAGAGGAGCCCAGGTTGTGGAAAAGGATCTTGTAAGGGCAATGCGTAAAGAGAAAGGCCGTCTTGCGCTTCTTGATGTTACAATGCCTGAGCCCCCGAAGTTTTTCAGCCCTCTTAACTTTACAAAGAATATAATTCTCACACCACATATGGCCGGCAGCAGCGGCAATGAAATTTGGCGCATGGCGGATTATATGATAGAACAGGCGGTTAATTTTAAAAACGGTGAAGAAGTGAAATGGGAAGTAAAAAAAGAAATGCTTGCCACAATGGCGTAGTGTAAGGAGAATTTTTATGTTTTTAAAAGGACTTACGTCAGTAACGTTCAGAAAGCTCACCTGTGAAGAGATTATATCCATTGCTGCGGAAAACGGTCTCGACGGCATAGAGTGGGGCGGAGATGTTCACGCCGTACCGGGTGATCTAAAAAGAGCCGAAGAAATAAGCCGTATGACAAGAGAAGCCGGATTAAAGGTATTTTCTTACGGAAGCTATTTTAATCTTGCTGAGGATGCAGAAAACTTTAAAAAGGTATGTGAAACTGCCGCAGCCCTCGAAGCTCCTACTATAAGAGTATGGGCAGGAAATAAGGGCTCAGCTGAAACAACAGAGGACGAAAGGAAAAGTTTAGCGGAAAATTTCGCTTCTGTATGTGAAATAGCTGCACAAAGCGGAATAAAGGTATCTACTGAGTTTCACAAGAAAACCCTTACGGATACTGCCGAAACCTGTCTCCAGCTTCTTAAAATGACCGGAGCTGAAAACTGCGGTACATACTGGCAGCCCGTAAGAAAAGCTGATGAGGAAATTGCGAACCTGCACCTTGTTTTACCTTATATAACAAATGTCCATGTGTTCCACTGGAATTTAAAGGGCAAAAGATATTCTCTTAAAAAGGGAAGATCGGTTTGGAATGAGTATTCAAAGCTTCTCAGCGGAGTATCCTGTGGAGAACACTGTGCAATAATGGAGTTTGTTAAGAACGACAGTGTGCGACAGTTTGCCAAAGATGCAAAAGTATTTAAGGAAATATTTTAAAACTTAATGAAGGAGAAAAATATGTCTAAGCCAAATAAATTGGCCGGATTTGTTCAGGATGCAAGACTGCACTGGAAAACTCCGGCATACGGTAATTATGTTCCAATTAAAGATATTTTAGGTTACGGAATCGGCGGAATGGGCGTAAAGTTTGCCCTTGCCCTTGTAGGTACAATAGCGCTTTCCACAGGAAACGCTCTTGTAGGTTCTACAATAGGCATTGCACCAACGGATTTGCAGGTTTTACAGGTCATTTCCACTATTTTAGGATTTGCCATAACTTCTTTAAGAGCCTATATTCTTGACAATACTAATTCCAAATACGGAAAATTCAGACCATATCTGCTTTATATGGGTATTCCTACCGTAGCGATTTCAATTTTGTTTGTTTATCTTCCTTATGACAATATGCTTTATTGGCAGAAAATGGTTGCAGTACTTCTTTGCTATAACGCAATTCAGCTGTTCTCACCATTTTATGAGTATTCATACACAAATATCTTACAGGTTATTTCACCCAATACTCAGGAGAGAACCAATATTATTTCAGTAACCAATATTATTCTTTCTCTTGCACCGAGTATAACAGGTCTTATTGTACCTGCTTTGGCAGCTTATACAGGCGGACTTGACAGTATTCAGACTTACCGTTATGTTTATCCGCCCTTCTGTATTTTCGGACTGATAATCGGATACTTTGCATTTTATTATTCAAAAGAACGCATTGTCCAGGCAAAGTCACATATTAACGATGTAAGATTTTTTGATGCCATTGTAAAGGTAGCTAAGAATAAATATTTCTGGATTAAAAACTGCGCCGGTTGGATCGGATTCCTTGAGGGAGCTTCCGGAGTTATAATCCAGTGGACATATATGTACGGAAGACCTAAAGAGGATCTTGCTCAGTACGGACTGGTAACTACAATCATAGGCAATTCAGCATTGTTTGCCATGATGTTTGCTCCATTCATAATAAAGAAAATAGGAAAACGAAATCTTCTTATTCTCTGCAATCTTATGAATATTGTTCTTCTGCTTTTGCTGCTTCCGTTTTATAAAAACATAATACTTTTGGTAGTGCTTTCCTATTGCAACGGATTTTTCAATGCCTTTGCAAATATTTACAACCCATCAATAGATGCGGATATGAAAGACTATCAGCAGTACATAAGCGGCGAGAGAATAGACGGTATGTTCAGTACTGTCGGACTTATCGGCGGAGTCATCGGCATGGGAACAGGCTTTGTAGTGCCTGCTATTTATGAAAGAATGGGTCTTCATGAAGATTATTCCGTTCTCTACGATGCCGCAGTAAGAGAACCTCTTATTGAAGTGCTTATAATCGCTTCCGTAATAGGTGCGTTCCTTAATGTAATACCGTATTTCTTCTATGATCTTACAGAGCAAAAGCACGGAGATATAATCAAGGTTCTTAAAATCAGAGCTTTGTTTGAGGATTATGCAAACGGAGATATAACTGATGATGCCCTTGCTGATACAGTAGAAATGATACATCACTCCATAGCTCTTGCCGAAGAGCCTCTTCTTCCTGAAGGCAAGGAGCTGACTGTTCCGAAGGGTGCTTCTTACAGTGAAAGAAAAGAAATCCGTAAGAAACGCCGCCTTAATAAACAGCATAATGCTCAGATAAATTCTGCTAAAATCGTGCTTAACGAAATGAATAAATTCGCTTCTGCTGAAATGATGCAGGAAGTTGAGCTTGCAAAGGTCATTTGTGATGTCGGAGTTAAAGGTATTACCGACGGCAGAACAATCGAAGCAATTGAAAGCTTTATTTCCAAGAATCCACATATGCACAGAAAAGGCGCAAAGCTTATAAAACTGTGCAGAAAGTGCGTTAAAAAGGCTAAGAGATATTATAACGGCGGAGAAATAATCCCCTTCGATAGAGAAAAACTTGTTGCAGCGGATGCTATGCCCGAAACTACAGCTGCCGAAAAACGTGCCAGAAAGGCTGCTGTACATAAAGCAATAAGAGAGAAATCTCACTATGAAAGAGCGGCAATGGTATATCTTGATGCGTACAGACTGGTAAAGCAGTGTGAGGATTACAAAAATTACGATGAAATTGCCGGACAGTATTCTGCTGCCAGAGAGCGTGCCGATGAAAAGAAGCGCCGTGAAATGG
Source organism: uncultured Oscillospiraceae bacterium (assembly GCA_958366985.1). Classification (GTDB taxonomy): domain Bacteria; phylum Bacillota; class Clostridia; order Oscillospirales; family Acutalibacteraceae; genus UMGS263. The sequence goes on along the minus strand of CATXDC010000011.1, from coordinate 11,464 downwards.
AAGAGGTAAAGCGTCTTGAAGAAATACGCAGAGCCGAGCTTGAATCCTATAAAAACAACAAAAAATCCGGAAAAGGTCTAAAATAATTTCTTTTTTGGTATTAATTTAATAGTAAATCTCTTTTAATCCCCCAAATTTTCTGTTAAAATTATTGAAAGATGTAATTTTAACAGGTTTGGGGGATTAAAAATGGAAAAATTACCGCAAAAACAAAGTGGAAGCCTTTTGGATAACAAAAAATTATTAGTTGCTGTATTGTTTATGGCTCTGATTTTCAATGTTATTTTCGGCTGTCTGCGAAATCCTCTGGGAGAGGATAATACAATCTCATGGATTGGATACGATCATCCCGTAGGCTTTCTTGTTTGGGGAGGACTTACAGCTGCGGCGTTCTTTTTAAACATCTTACATATTTACCGCAAATACGGTTATACGGGAAAAATAGGCACTGCCGCTCTCTATGCTGCTCCTTTTATGGCGTGTACGGTTATATTTGTCAACGACTGGGGTTGGGAGCACGTTGTGCACTGGATTGGAGCAATCGGATTTATTGCCCTTAACGGCGCCGCATTACTGCTATTCTTCCTTCATAATTTCAAAAAGCACATCAGCTATAAGCTTACAACTTTCGGCGTAGCGATTATGCTTTTGAGTATGCTGGTTGTTTTGCTGACTGTCGGCAAAAGCGGACTTTTGGAGCTTATTCCGATCTGGATAGCTTTACTGCTTTTATTCCTTATAAATTGCACAGAGCTTTATCCTGTAATTGATAAAAAGGAAACAGCTCCAAAAGCCAAAGACAATAAAAAGGCGGCGAAACTTGCAGCATGTCTCGGAATGTTCGGCGCAGATGACTTTTATCTCGGCAGACTCCCGCAGGGTATGGGACATTTGCTTATGACATATGTGGGAATAATGATTTGTGTTGACAGATTTATCGGCATGGGAGTTATAAATAATATAAGCGGAGAAAATGCCGTTGTGTTCCTTGCAGTGGGACTTTCGGTGCTTGGCGGTTCAGCAGCATGGGCAATTTATAACGGAGCGGTTTTGAGAAAAGAGAAATAATTTTAAATCTCACAAAATTTTAATTAAAGGCAGCTGTTTATACAGCTGCCTTTAATGCTGAAAAAGACATCCTGGAAGAACAGCAGAATAAAGAGATATTCCGACAAACTATGGCTATTTTATTAAATTTACGACAATTGTCTTTTGTTTGTATAAATAATCTGGTAAACTGTTATGGAGCAAAATGCGGCTTTGAAAAGGGGAGAGAATCATGGCTGAAACTGCACAAATACATAGTGACAGTATTTTAAATAGTAGAAAATTATCGTTTACCATACTGCTTACGGCGCTGGTATATAATATACTTTTCGGATTTGTCAGGAATCCCACAGCTGTTGAAAACACACTTTCATGGATTGGATACGATTATCCTTATGGATTTATAGTATGGGGGACTCTTACCAGTGCGGCATTTTTTATTAATATCTTTCAGATTTACAGTAAATTCGGCTACACAGGCAAGGTAGGAACTGTATCCCTTTATGCAGCTCCTTTTATGGCTGTTATAGTAGTGCTCATAAACGATTGGGGCTGGGAAAGTAAAGTTCACTTAGCAGCAGCTCTGGCTTATATAGCTTTTAACGGAATAGCATTGCTGGCGTTTTTTGTAAAAAACTTAAAAAATCATATATGCTACAAAATTACGCTTTTTATTGTTGCAGTTACTTTAATCGGAATGATCATTACATACTTTGCCATCGATAAAAGTGGTTTGCTTGAACTGATACCTTTATGGGGAGAGCTGGTAATTCTGTTTTTTGTAAATCATACAAAGCTTTATCCGGTGACAGACAAAGAAGAAAAGAACGTCAAAACAGATGTGAAAGATAAAACCGTCCCGAGAATTTGTGCTTTCTTCGGAATGTTTGGTGCAGATGACTTTTATCTCGGCAGACTTCCCCAGGGTACGGCACATCTGCTCATGACATTTTTGGGAATCATGGTCTGTATTGTAAGATTTACAGGCATGGGTTCAATCAATGATATACAGGGTGAAGATGCGACTGTATTTATGTCAGTGGGATTATCGCTTATAGCAGGTTCTGCTGCATGGGCGATTTATAACGGCGCTGTTTTGAAGAAATCAAAATAAACCACAAAAATAAAAGTAAGCAGAAGGAGGAAGATTTTTCCTCCTTCTGCTTTTTACTAATAAAAGAGAGGACGCTGTATACTACAGCGTCCTCTTTATAGGGGGTAATGCGGTCGGAGACTGACCGCTTTACTTACCGGCTTTTTTAGAATATTTGGTTACGTAGATAAAGCGCATAAGTCTTGTTTCGATGGGATTTATGGGCTTTATTTTATTGAAAAGTGCTGCTCCGAGGTATGTTTTGCAGCCCTTATCCATTACCATTTCTGTAGCCTGAGCGTCATATCTTGACGGACCGCAGCAAAGTGCGCCGTTGTCTTTAAGCATAACGGCACTGCGTGAACGCATTTTCTTTACTATCTTCTTTGCATCTGCGGCAGCATTGTCGGGGCTGAAAAATGCAGTTTTTACAGTAGCGCCGGCAATCTGAGCACAGTCGTCAAGGAGAGGCTTAAGAGTCATGTTGAAAGTGGAAACAGTTTTGATGTCTCTGTCAACTGAATGTACGATGCTGTTTACATCCTTACGCTTTAAATAGATAGCTCTGTGCATTTCCGCCTCAGCAGGCATCTCGCCGTCGCCAAGAATCATGCCGCTGCCGACACGGATTTTTGCTACGGGCTTTTCATCCTTTGCATTGTAGAGAGTCATCTCGTCGCCTTCACGCTCACTGTCATAGGGGGTAAGAACAGGAGCTTCGGGACCGCTTGACTTTCTTGATGCGATAAGCTCGCCAACAGATGCAAAAGATTCTGCAACAGTACCTGTTACACGCTCGTATTTTTTAAGAATGTAATCCATGCAGACTTTTTCAAGCTCGGATGCAACTGCAAATGCGTTGTCATAATCACTGCCCATGCAAAGTGCGCCGTGGTGAGCCATGATTACAGCTTTGCTTTCGGGAGCACGTTCAATAGCAGCAACAACACCCTTGCGAAGTTTTCCTGTTCCGGGAAGTCCGTATGCAGCAACGGGAACATATCCGCCGATTATCTCAGCGCTTTCGGGTGAAATATCAAAAATATCAAATCCGAGAGGGCTAACGATAGAAGCATTTATCTGATGGGTGTGAATTACAAAATTGACATCATGTCTGTGTTTGTAAGCCTCAGCGTGGATTCCTTTTTCAGAAGAGGGTTTGATATCTCCCTCATAGCTTAAATCGCTGATGTTTACAAGTACGATTTCTTCGGGGGTAAGGGTTTCATAAGCTCTTCCGCTGGGGGTGATTACAAACTGAGTGTCACTTACACGGCAGCTGACGTTACCCCAGGTTCTTGCAATAAGACCTGACTCAACAAGCTTTTTGCCTGCCATAACAACAATTTCTTTTGCCTTGTTTATATCCATCGTCATTTACCTCCTTATTAAAAAATAGGCAAGAGGCGGAAAGCCTCCTGCCTGTTTGAAAGGAATTATTCCTTAATAGCAACGTTTTCGAATACTCTGTCGAAACGTGAAAGAGCGTCGTCGATCATTTCCTCAGTGTAGGCAGCGCTTGTGTAAAGTCTGCTTCCTGCAAGAGTTACGAGGCCTTCTGCCATGTAAGCAGCGCCCATGTGCTCCATCTCTTTCTTTCTTTCGTTTGTTGCTGAAAGAACTCCGGGGATAGTCCAGGGTTTCTTCCAGTTAACTGAGAAGTGCATTGTACCAACTGTTTCGAGGTGGCAGATTGAGCCCTGGTTGAATGCAACGAAGGGAAGACCATGCTTCTTGATGAGCTTCTGAAGACCTTCTGTGATGCGGTCACCCATTTTACCTGCAACCTGGCAAGCGTTTCTCTTCTCGATTTCTTCAAGAGTGTAGTAACCTGCAACGCAGCTGAGGGGGTTAGCAGCCATTGTACCGCCAACAAGAGCCTTCTTTGTCTTGGAGCCCTGAAGACCTGCGCCGAGGAACTTCATGTACTCTCTCTTACCGCCGAGTCCGCCTGCTCCGGGATATCCGCCGGCGATAACTTTACCGAATACTGTAAGGTCAGGAGAAACTCCGAAGTAGCCCTGAGCACCAGCCATACCGATACGGAAACCTGTAACAACCTCATCGAATACGAGGAGAGCGCCGTACTTGCGGCAAAGCTTCTCAACGTTCTTGTTGAAGTCCTTATCAAGAGGACGAGTACCGCTTTCAGGACCGACAGGCTCGATGAAAACAGCAGCTGTGCCGCCTCTGAACTGGTTGATCTTGAGCTTTCTCTCAAGGTCATTCAGGTCATTGGGGAAGAACTCCTGAGTATCTCTGAATATGTAAAGCGGAACACCGTTTGCCTGAGTGAACTTTGTTCCCGGGGCACGGATACCGTAAGCGAGCTGATCGCTCCAGCCGTGGTAAGCTCCGCCCATTTTAAGGATATACTTTTTCTTTGTTGCAAGACGTGCTACACGAGCAGCAGCCATACATGCCTCAGTACCTGAACCGAGCATTCTGAACATATCAACAGACTCGAAAGAATCAACAATCTTCTTAGCGAGTTTGTACTCATACTCGTGGAAAAGACCTGTTGAAGGACCGCACTCATTGAGGAGCTCGATAACCTTTTCACGAACAACGGGATCGTTGCTGCCGAGGACGGTGGGACCGCCTGCCTGCAGGAAGTCATAATACTCGTTGCCATCGATGTCATAGAGTTTTGCTCCCAAAGCCTTTGTAAATACAAGGGGGAAGGGATAGTTGAAAGCAAGGTTGTGCTGAACGCCGCCGGGAATAACCTGACGAGCCTCTTCGATCATAACCTTTGATTTTGCGCACTTAACGTCATAGTATTCTTTTTCATACTTGGCAAGTACGTCGGGCTTAATGGTGTAGATGGGCTTGCTGATAAGCTCATCAAGCTGTTTTGTAACAGCTGCTGCGTCATGGTAATTTGTAATTGCAAATCTGTTATCCATTTTGCTGACATCCTCCTGTTTCGATAAAATAAGTTTTGAAATTCTCCCCGTAAGGTGAATTTCTGCTCACCCTTAGTATATCATATAAATTTTTTAAGTCAAACACTATAAGAATATTTTTGAAAATTTGTAGGAATTGATATTTGCAAAAGGAATTCTTTGTGATAAAATTACAATATAAAAGTGAGTGAGCGCTCATATTTTGAGTGCTAAGGTATATAATACCGTGTTTTTTATAGTAAAAAGCGAATGTTCGCCATAAAATTAAGTATTAAATCACCGGAGGATTTACCGATGAAATCAGAAGAATCCATCTGTTATCATAAAAGTACTTTCGACAATATTCCCCCTGAAAAGCGTCAGAGGATACTGGATGTAGCAACAGAAGAGTTTGCCAACAGAGGTTTTGAGGGAACAAATATAAATGTAATTGCGAAAAAAGCGCAGGTAAGCGTAGGTTCTCTTTATAAATATTTTGATACGAAGCAGGATCTGTATCTTACAACTGTAAGAGTTGGTATAGATAAACTTAAAGCCATACTCTATGAGGTGGCAGGAACCGATGAGGATATTCTTTTAAAGCTTCGTGATGTCATAAAAGCCATTCAGAAAACTTCGAGAGAATACAATGTTTTATTAAAGCTCTATAACGGCATGACAGGTGAGAGCAGTTCTGAAATGCTAAGCTCTCTGTCGAGGGATATGGAGTCTGTTTCGGCAAAGCTTTATGCGGAGCTTATAAGAAAGGGACAGCAGTCAGGAGAGATACGCAAGGATTTAAGTCCTGAAATGGGAGCCTTTCTTCTTGATAACCTTCTCATGTCTTTGCAGTTTACATATGCCTGTGATTATTATTCGGAGCGTTTCAAGGTTTTTGCAGGCGAAGATATATTTGACAGAGACGATTTTGTTACGGATGAAATGATTAAATTCATTAAATCGGCCTTTGCGCCTCAAAAAAGTAAATAAATAACAGCGCATTATTCAGGGTGTTTGAAACTTAATGCGGATGAATTAAAAGCGGGTTATTTCAGGTCCGAGGCTGAAACAGGTCACATATAAATTTATTTTGCGAGTTCGGTTTGTTTAAACGGTGTAAAATGTGATTGTTTCAGCGGACACTATAAAGTTACAGGGGGAATACAGTGTATGAATAAGCCAACACTTGTTATGGCTTACGACGTAGGAACAACAGGGGTTAAAACATGTCTTTTTGAAATTACGGATACGATTAAAATTGTCGCTTCCGCAATGGAAGGGTATGAGCTCTTTGTATTGCCTGAGGGCGGAGCAGAACAGGATCCTGCACAGTGGTGGAGCGCAATGTGCTCAACTACAAAAGAGGTAATTGCGAAAGCAGGAGTTGCACCGGAAGAAATCAAAGGTGTATCTTTCTGCTCACAGATGCAGGGACTTGTACTTGTTGACAAAAACGGCGAGCCTGTGAGAAGAGCTATGAGCTATATGGATCAGCGTGCACGTGAAGAACTTCAGAAAGGCATGGCACACGGTTTCCAGATTGCAGGGGCAAACGTATTTAAACTGCTTAAATCTCTTAGAATAACAGGTGCTGTTGCGGCAAGCGTAAAAGACCCGGTATGGAAGTACAAATGGGTAGAGGCTCATGAGCCGGAGAATTTCCGCCGTGTTTATAAATGGCTGGATGTTAAAGAATATCTTATATGTAAGCTCACCGGTGAGTTTATAATGACTCAGGATTCAGCTTTTGCAAGCCTTCTCTATGATATACGTAAGGGCAAAGAGGACTGGAGTCCCGAAATCTGCAAAATGCTGGGCGTAAATACAGATCATCTTGCAAAGATAGTAAAATCAACGGATAAAGTAGGCGGCGTTACAGAAAAGGCAGCCGCAGAAATCGGTCTTGCACCAGGAACCGCTGTTTTCGGCGGCGGCGGAGATGCTTCACTTATCGGTGTCGGTGCAGGTTCCGTAAATGTAGGCGATACACATATTTATTCAGGTACATCAGGCTGGGTGTCAACTGTTGTTGATAAGAGCGTTGTTGACGCAAGCGCCATGATAGCTGCTGTTGTAGGCGCAGATGAAGGCAAATTCAATTATTTCGCAGAGCTCGAAACAGCCGGTAAATGTCTTGAGTGGGTTAAAGATCACCTTGCCCTTGACGAAATCGGTATTTATCTTAAAAAGACTCACGTCGCAGAGTCTCCAGAAGTTGTCTACACAAGTCTCTATGACTATATGACAGATGTTATAAAGACTGTTCCGGCAGGTTCTAACGGAGTAATATTTACTCCCTGGCTTCATGGTAACCGCTGTCCCTTCGAGGATCCCAACTCAAGAGGAATGTTCTTCAACATAAGCCTTGATACAGGTAAAACAGAACTTATCCGCTCTGTGCTTGAGGGCGTTGCATATCATATGCGCTGGCTTCTTGAAACTCAGGATAAAAAGGTTTCAACATCCAATCCTGTAAGATTTGTGGGCGGCGGAGCTCTTTCCGACGTTACAAGTCAGATTCTTGCCGACTGCATAGGCCGCAAGGTTGAAACTGTTGACAGTCCTCAGAATGTAGGTTCCGTGGGAGCTGCCGTTGTTGTAGCCGTAGGACTTGGAATTATTGATAACATTTCTCAGGCAGGAAAGCTTGTAAAGCCCTGCAAGTGCTTTGAGCCAAACCCGGCAAACAAGGCAGCCTACGATAAAGGATTTGAAACATATAAAGTTCTTTATAAGACCAACAAGAAGAACTTCGCCCAGATGAACGGCTGAGTATAATAAAATATTGCGGGACTGTAAAAAACGGTCCCGTTTTTGTTTATGAAAGGCGGGATGACATGACAAAATTAAAGATTTTCACCTTGAATGTTTGGAGTGGGTTCCGATATAATGGGCTGATAAAACTTGAAGAATACGAAACTCCTCAGGAGAGGGAAACTCGGTATAAGGGCCTTTGCAGTGAGATTAAAAATCTTGACCCCGATGTGATTTTTCTCAACGAAGTAAATCCCATGTTTAAATATGCAAAGCGTATGTCAAATGAGCTTGGATACGACTGGATCGGACATATGGGTGTTGCAGGGGTCAGAGCTTTTGGTTTGGGTTTTCCCGTAAATCTCCGTGAGGGTGATGTGATACTTGCAAAGAAAAATCTTAATCTGCAATTTTGTTCAAGTCATCATCTAGGCGGAAAGGGATATTGCGGAAACTATTTTTCTTTCCATTTTGATAATCTTACTCAGGGCGTGCTGGGTAAAATTACAGTAGAGGATAAAGAGGTTTATCTTTGCTGCACTCACTGGATAGCCGCACCGAAAGTAAGTGAAGAAAATTTCGAAAAGCTCAATGCACTTTGTAAAAAGTGGAAATTTGATAAAAGCGAAATATCCGCAGCGAAAGAAAGACTGCTTAAAGTAAATGAAGTAAAGCTCAAAGAGGCCGAAAGGCTTTGCGGCTGGCTTGAAACTGAGGTAAGTCCTGAAACACCAATAGTTGTCGGCGGAGATTTTAACGCTGAAGCTGACTGGAATGAGCTCACTTATCTCACAGAAAAAGGATACAGACGTCTTGTCCCCACTGATGATGGAATACGCACTTGGGATCCACGGTTTAATACCAATTTACAGAAATATTATGTTGATGAAACAAAGATAAAGCAGAAGAGCCTCTATCATCAGCTGGATGCCGAGGATGAAATGCCGGAAAGAAATATTGACCATTTCTTTGTGAGAGGAATTGAGAAGAGCTCGGAAGAAAATTGCCGAGTTACAGCAGCGGAAAAATTTGACGGCAGAAGTATATCAGATCACTTCGGTTTGATTTGCACAATTGAAATTTGACTTGTTTCTTTATACGCAATTTTTATATGTTAATTTGTGCAAAAGGTTATATATTTTTATGAATAAAATGCAGAAAATGTCGTGTTAAACTATCAAATATGTTGAAGTTTTACAGTGCCGGTGTTATATTATCTAAGGTAAGGACCATTGAGGAGGTATTACTATGGATAATGCAAATACCCTGCAAAACCGCAGATTTGTAGGAGTGAAGGAGACTCTGATTTACGGTTTTGCAAACGGCGGACAGTGCATGAGCTACACTTTTATGTCATCGTGGCTTGTGTACTTTTTTGTAAGCGTTTTTAAAATTGCTCCTGAAGCTGTATCCTTTATGATATTTGTTGTAGGTATCTGGGATACAATAAACGATCCGCTCATGGGCTCTATTATTGACCGTACAAGAACAAGATTCGGAAAGCTCAGGCCCTGGCTTTTGATTGTGCCTATACCTCTTGCTCTTGCCACTGTAATGCTTTTTTCAGGTCCGGAGCTGCTTGCAGATGAACCTGTTAATTCAATAAAAAGAATAGTTTATATGTATGTCTCTTACATAATCTGGGAGCTTTTCTATACAATCGGTGACGTTCCTTTCTGGGGACTTTCTGCAAGTATTTCGCCAAACCCCAAAGAGCGTACTGCGGCAATTACTTCTGCAAGATTCATTTCAAGTATATTAGGCGGACTTCCCGGAATTGTCATTTCTCCGCTTATTGACCTTGCAAAAGATGGCAAAATTGATGTTCCGCTCCACACCATGTTCTTTATAATGGGCTTGGTTGTTTCAATTGTCGGTATGGCGATTTTCTCTCTTGCGGGAATTTTCGTAAAGGAAAGAGTTGTAAGCCTTTCTGACGAACCGAAATTTTCCGACAGCATGCGTTTTCTGTTTAAAAACAAGCCGCTTCTTATGATAATCCTTTCAAACGTCTTAGGTGCACTTGGAGGAATAGGTGGTATTTTCTCCACTTACTATTATATAGATGTTCTCGGTTCAGCCACGGTATCGCTGTTTATAGGTATACCGGGAACCGTTGTAGGATTCATATCATATCTTATGATTCCATATTTCAAAAAGCGCTGGGATAACCGTCAGATCATGATTCTGACCAGTCTTTATACTGCCGCAATACCCATAGCGGTATATTTTGTTGGTATAAAATTTGCTTCAAATATGTGGGTTATAGCGCCTGTTCTGGCACTTCAGGGTGCACTTACAGGTATAGTAAGCGCAATAAGAATGGTTGTGCCCACTGAAATGATTGCCGATACAGTCGATTATATGGAGTGGAAAACAGGCAAGCGCAACGAAGGCATGGCATTTTCAGTGCTTACCTTTGTAGGAAAGCTTTCCGGCTCCATTCAGAAATCTATCGGAACAGCTCTTTTAGGAGCAAGCTTTGTGGGCTACGTAATTGTACAGGGTGTTGACCATGTTCCTCAGTCCGATGCAACAAAGGCATGGATTTGGGCGTTCTTCACCATAATTCCGGCTGTTCTCGGACTTCTCGGAATAATTCCCTATCTGGCATATGATCTGGTAGGTGACAAATTAAAGAAAATTCGTGATGACCTTGATGCAAGGCGTGTTGCTGTTGTTCAGTCAGAAAATGATGGAAAGGCCGGTGAGTGAGAATGGCAAAATGTCCTAAATGCGGAGTAAAAATATCTCCTTTTGACTGGGGTCCGGTCTGCAAAAACTGCGGAACCAATCTCATGACATATAATATGGAAAAGCAGCTCGATGAAGATGAGAAAAAAGCTGCTGAAGAGTATGAAAAGCTCGATAAAATTATTGCAAAATTCCAGCCTCTCATCGACAAATTCAAATCGTTGGGAAAAAGGAAAAATAAATAAGAAAAGGAAGAAGTATGGGAATGAAGAGAGCAACTAAAATTATAGCAGCGGTGCTTGCTGCTTTAGTGCTGACTATGGGATTTTCAGCCTGTGGTTCGGCAAACAGTCCTCAAGCGGCAGTTGAGGGCATGTTTGATGCAATTAAAGAGCAGGATTTGGAAAAGGCTGAAAAGTATGTTGATTTGACAGAAACAAAGGCTTTTATAACCGAAAAGGCTCAGGTAACGAATACAGATGCCGTTCTTAAAGAAATCGGGAAAAAGCTTGATTATGAAATCATATCAACGGAGCAGGTTGATGAAAACACTGCAAAGGTTAAAACTAAGGTTACATCTGTTGATATGACCGCTGTTATGAAAAATTACTTTTCGCAGAATCTGCAAAACAGCATTTCCGCTATATTCGGTGCTACACAGCCATCGTCTGAGGGAAATCAGGCTGACTCTTTGTTTATTCAGTGCCTTTCAAATGAAAGCGTAGGTACAGTGACAAATGAAGTTGATATAACCGTTGTAAAGGAAGATGACGGCTGGAAAGTCCAGGTTGACAGTGCGTTTAATGATGCTTTTTTAGGCGGTCTTAAGAGCACGGCAGAAACAATTTTATCAGCTGTTGATGATGCATTAAATGGTAGCACCGAAACAGCAACAGCAGAATAACAAAAAAGCCGAAGCAAAAGCTTCGGCCTTTTTATTAATGCTTTAGCGGAAAAGTTCTCGTCATGACGAGAACTTAACAACCGC
>CATXDC010000010.1 GCA_958366985.1 uncultured Oscillospiraceae bacterium | reverse complement strand
GAATCCCTTGATTTTCAAGGTCTTTCTGATTTAGTCCCATTATCGCACAACAATCTATATCAATCCGTCTTAAAAACAGTTCGTCCATACTATTATCCCCTTAAAATTCATCCCTTTAAAACTACCTTTACTCTGTCCCGAATTTCCATTGTATCGGGAGAAACAAAACAGTCGGCGGCTACAATCTTGACGCCTGATTTCTCAGCTTCAAAAAGAGCCTCGGCAAACTCTTTATGGGTTTTGATATTTGGAGTAAAATATTTTACGTCTTTCATCTGTATTACAAATATCAGATAAGCCGAAAATCCCTCTTCCTTTAGCTTACAAAGCTCTTTAACGTGCTTTACTCCTCTTTCAGTAGGAGCATCGGGAAACATTACAACACCGTTTTCTTCGAGGGTAACACCTTTTACCTCAGCATATGCTTTTTCGTTTTCCGTTTCAAAATAGAAATCAAATCTTGAATCTCCCCACTTCTGCTCACGCTTTAAAAGCTTTATGTCAGGCAAGAGTCCGCCACTTTGGAGCCACTCTTCCACTGCTTTGTTGGGAGCCTGTGAATCCATATTTATAAGCTTTCCGCCTTTATTTACGGTAATAAGGGAATATTCCGTCTTTCTCTTCTCGCTTTTGCTGTGTTCGAGCCACACTTCGCATCCCGGTACAAGCAGCTCACGACATCTGCCCGTATTCTTCACATGACATTTATGAACTTCCCCATCTATAAGTACATTTGCTATAAATCGGTTTGGTCTTGAAATAAACTCGCCTTTTACTATATTTTCGTAATGCATAAAATCTCCTGAAAGCTAAATTTTTTTAACTTAATTTACTCCTAATTTTACAGTGAATATCCCCCTATTTCAATACCCAGACATTTAAGGCTCAACAAAAAAGCAAAAGCCCGGAGAAATCCGGGCTTTTAATTTTAGTCTATTCCCATGGCACGACCAATCCATGTAATAAAGTTGATGGGTATCATCTTTATTCTGAACTGTGTCCATTTGCCATAGAGCTTTGAATGGTTGTTTTCGATATTTCCGACAGTGGTATATGTAAGGCTTTCTTTAATCTCCTGAGCAGTTGCGCCCTCCTTAGCCTTTACCGTAAGTTTTACATCCTCACCGGGAATGATATCCATAAAGTTATCGCTGAAATTGCCCTCGGTAAGGTCGCTTTCAACAAGGACATTTCTTGCAAATTTATCGGATGAAAGAGTAACCTCGGCTGTACCGTCGCTGATAACTGCATCAGCAGTGATATTACATTTCGGAAGCGCAATATCCTTTTCCGCACCAAACAGCTGTATTCTTTCGGAAACTACCTTTGAATCCTTTACAAGCCTTACAGCCAGAACAAGTTCTGATTTGTTGCGTCCCCATGTGAGGTCCGCTGTTTTCAGTGTTTCAATAAATGTGGCTTTAACAGGCTCTGCGTTAACGGGAGTTGTAAACTCACTGATCTTTTCTCCGCTGAAGGACATAAGTGTATAACGCACATCACCCTCAAATGCTTTAAGAGTATCGTTTATAACAAAGATCTTAAATTCATCCTTGCTGTCCTCAACAGAAACTGTTACAGGCGCATTGAACTTTTTAGAAGCAAACTGGACAGCTTTATTCATTCCCAGATAATCTATACCTGCCCATGAGCATACAGGCCAGCAGTCATTGAGCTGCCAGTAAATGGAGCCGTTGCAGCGTCCTCTGTTTCTGCGCCAGTGCTCGGTTGCATCACGGACACCTTCCTGCTGTATAAGCTGTGAAAGGTAAAGAGTATCGGAAAATCCCTTTGGAATAAGGTAACGTGAAGCAATGTAATAATACATCTTCTGATTTCCGCTGGGGCTCTTCTGGTGAGCGTTGAATACTCTTCCTGTCAGTGAATAATCTTCGGGCTTTGCGAAATAACGTATTGTCTTCATAGAAGGCATGGATTCAAGACCGAATTCACTGCAAAAGCGTGTCATACGCTTGCGGTAGAAAGTAAGGGGCATAAGTCCGTGCCATACCTGCCAAAGGTGAGTATCTCCGACCTTATCGCTGCCCATGCCCTTCATATATTCACTACCAATGGGTGAAGTGTTTATGAAAGGAGTTTTATCATCGAGGCTCTTTACCCATGGGGGAAGAATCTCGTAGAAGAACTTTTGTGTCCACTTGGTAAGCTTTGTATAGGCTTTCCATCCAAGAGCCATTGCCTCAATTTCGTTATTTCCGCACCAAATTGCAAGGCTCGCATGATGACGAAGTCTTTTAACGGTAAATTCAATTTCTCTCTTTACATTTGCAAGGAATTTTTCATTATAGAAAGGATAAGGAGCGCAAGCAAACATAAAGTCCTGCCATACAAGTACGCCTAAGCGGTCGCACATATAATAGAACTCATCGCTTTCGTAATATCCGCCGCCCCAGACTCTTATCATATTGAGATTTGCATTTACGCAGTTCTCAATAAGCTTTAATTTATCGTCATCAGTGACCCTTGTAATAAGTGAATCCATGGGAATATAGTTTCCGCCCTTGGCAAAAATCTTTACTCCATTAAGGACAAAGCAGAAATTGCTTCCCCACTCATCCTCGGAACGGTCAAGGGTAAGAGTGCGAAGACCGATTTTCTTAGAGGCAAAATCACATTCCACACCATCTGAGAAAACTCTTGCCTCAACTGTATAAAGAGGCTGCTCTTTCTCATCGGAAAGGTCGTTTGTCCACCAAAGTCTCGGATTTTCAACGGTGCAGTACATTTTAAATGCGCCGTTTTCTCCACGCTTTGAATCTATTACATTTCCGTCGGGATCTTTTACGGTTATTTCTATTTCGGTTTTTCCGCTGAAATGCTCAGATGTAACAGTGGTATAAATATCCACCTTGCCGTCCTGATGATTCTGCTCTATTTCGAAAGCTTTTACTTTAGCTCCGTTATATGCCTTTACGCAGATATCACCTGTAATTCCACTTATGGGAATAACAGGGCCCCAGTCCCAGCCGAAATGGCACTGAGCTTTTCTCATATGGGTAAGCCCTGTAAGTCCCTGATTGTTTTTAGGAGTTTTGTCTGCCGCAATTGCATTCTTTATGTATCTGATAGGCGCATCAAACTCAAAGCGGAGAGTGTTTTCTCCCTCTTTTGCAAGGTCTGTTATATCAAAAGAGTATGAAATATGAACGTTCTCCGTTTTAGCTACAAGGCTGTCATTAAAATACACGCTACAAAGGGTATCAAGCTGCTTGCAGTATAAAAAGAGCTTATCGCTGTCGATATCTTCCTTTGTAAGGGTAACAGTTCCGAAATAATCCCAATCGGTTTCTCCCACCCACAAGGTTTTTGCTTCGTTTTCTCCAACAAAGGGATCTTCTATTTTACCAAGACGCAGAAGGTCGCTATAATTGCATCCGGGAACCTGCGCCGGAAATTTCTCTTTGCCACGCTGACAAAACTGCCAGTTTGGATTCATCTCTATTCTCTTCATAAGCCGCCTCTTTTCATTAATTTCTAAAAGGAAATATGTTTACAGGGTAAAGTATAATACACCCACGCATATTAAGTCAATTAACAATTTGCTGAATTATGGTGTTTCTTTCCGTATTATTTGCCGAACCATGCATCATAAAGCTTTTTCAGAGCTTCCTCAAACATTTCTGAAGGCATGGGAGAACAGGAAAGTACTGCGCTTTTAATATCCTTTTCTCCGTTTTCGGTCACTGCACGCAATGCCACGCCCTTTTCGGCTGCCATTGCTTTAAGCTTTTCGCAATTTCTATCACTCTTAACATCCAGCCTTATAAGAAAACCGCCTTCGCTCACTTCACACTTTGCTTTTTCACCGAAAATCCTTTCTGCATCACCGCACAGCTTTCGGCTTTTATTCATATATAGCTTTCTGACCTTTCTTATCTGACTGCTCAGATGTCCGTCACGGATAAAGCGT
Organism: uncultured Oscillospiraceae bacterium; assembly: GCA_958366985.1. Classification (GTDB taxonomy): domain Bacteria; phylum Bacillota; class Clostridia; order Oscillospirales; family Acutalibacteraceae; genus UMGS263. The sequence continues at coordinate 96,942 of CATXDC010000010.1, read as the reverse complement.
CCCAGAGCTATCTGCTCCGCTTTTGAGGCTGTCTGGGAATAGCTGTTTTTGATTTTTTCGTACTTCGGCATAATGGAAGTCGGTAATATCATAAAGCTTACACGCAGCGACGGAATAAGAAGCTTTGAAAAGGTTCCGAGATATACAACATTTCTGCCTGCATCAAGTCCCTGTAAAGACGGCACAGGGCGGCCGTAATATCTGAACTCACTGTCATAATCATCTTCGACAATCAGGGCATCATTTTCCCCTGCATATTCAATGAGCTTTAATCTGTCATGTACCGGGAGCACCTCTCCTCTTTCATTAAAACCTGACGGGGAAACATATACTACTGAAATATTATCTCTCGAAAATTCCGAAACATCTGCTCTGCCGGGATAAGTGAAAACATTATAGCCCATATCACGGAAAACCGTTTCTCCCTTTTCAAAATAGAAGCCGGAAAAAGCCGCATTGCTTCCCCTTTCCCCCATTGCGGCACAGAGAATATATAAAAGACTCTGTACGCCGGAACCGATTACCACCTGTTCGGGAGTACACACTGTATCACGGCTTTTGGCAGCGTATTCGCCAATCGCCTCACGCAAATCGTACTCTCCCTGGGGTTCACCGTAGGAAAGGAGTCTTTCATCGTCACGCAATGCGCTTTTCATATATCTGCGCCACAGAGCAAAGTCAAAGCTCTCTCTGTCAACGCTGGAGGATGCAAAATCATACTTTATTTCATATGCCCTGCCATTATTTGAATTTGAAAAATCGGCAAAAGCTGTTTTTCTGTCCGCTGAGGCTATACTTTGCGTAAAGCTGCTTAAATCCGATATATAAAATCCGCTGTTAGCTTTTGGAGTTACATATCCTTCCGCCGCCAGCTGAAAATATGCCGTTTCAACGGTGGTTTTGCTCATTTCAAGCTCCGCCGCACATTTTCTTATGGACGGAAGTCTTGTTCCGCTTTTGATTTCTCCGTTTATGATTCTGCGTTTATAGTACTCATAAAGCTGAATATAAAGAGGCTGATTTTCCGATTTTTCAAACATCATACAAAACTGACCTTTCGTAATTTTAAAAATTCAACATAATTTATAAGGACAATTATATCATTATTTTAAAAAAATGAAACAAAATTATTCCTGTAATTGCCTTTATGCTCATTTTTTGCTTTTATCTTTTTTGAATATCATCATTATGTTCACAAATAATAAAAGCGAAGGAGGCGTTTAAAAAATGAAAAACAATAACAAAAAACGCAATAATCAGCCCCAGAACAACAAAAACGTACCCGATATGCAGAACGTAAAGAGCATGCCCGAAAAGCAGAACACCAACGATCCTCAGAACAGAAGCGTTAAAAATAAAAGCCATAACAATCCTCAGTATTGAAACGCTGCTGCCATATTTAATGTCGGAAACACAATGAATCCGGCAGATCCTTTCGGCAGCTATACAGGCGTTCCAATGAATCCATTTGAAATTCCCGAACAGGATGCAGACGACTTATAAAAACAAAAGCCGATACTTTTAAAGTATCGGCTTAAATTTATTTAATAATGAAAATTAGGCTGAGAATTACTTTTTAAAGAATTTCTCGATGTCTGATGAAAACCAATCTTCATCATCTGAACTCTTCTTGGAGCTGCTGAAATCTTCGTAAGTCTTTTTCTCCTCAGCTGCATAGACAGGCTTCTCTTCACTCTTGGGATCAGAAGAAGAAACATCTGCATTTCTCTCTGCTGCATCGCCGAAGCTTGTAGCGATAACAGTGATAATCATCTCATCATCGAGAGCCTCGTCAAAGGAAACACCGAAGATAACATTTGAATCCTCGTTGGTTGCGTCTGTGATAATTCCGCAAGCTGTCTCGACCTCATCAAGACCGATATCGGCAGAGGACTTAATGCTAATAATAATACCCTTTGCACCATTGATTGTGGTTTCAAGAAGCGGACTGGAAATAGCAAGCTTTGCAGCCTGTTCTGCCTTATCCTTACCGCTGGCTTTACCAACACCCATATGAGCGTGGCCTGCATTCTGCATAACGGCAGTAACATCGGCAAAGTCAAGGTTGATGTATCCGGGAACCTTAATGAGCTCTGAAACGCTCTGGACACCCTGAAGAAGTACATTGTCAGCTGCTTCGAAAGCGTTGGCAAATGTAATTTTTTCCTCTGAAACATACTTAAGACGTTCATTGGGGATTATTATAAGGCTGTCTACCTGCTCGGCGAGATTTGCAATACCCTCTTCAGCCTGAGCCATACGGCGTTTACCCTCAAAGGCGAAAGGCTTTGTAACAATACCGACAGTGAGTATTCCCATTTCTCTTGCAATTGAAGCGATTACAGGAGCAGCACCTGTTCCTGTGCCGCCGCCCATACCGGCAGTGATAAAGACCATATCAGTGCCCTTAAGAGCATCTGTAATAGCCTCTCTGCTCTCTTCAGCGGAACGCTGGCCAACCTCAGGCTTTGCACCTGCGCCCTGTCCCTTGGTGATTTTTTCACCTATCTGAATTTTATGAGTTGCCTGTGAATGAAGAAGAGCCTGCTTATCTGTATTAACCGAAATAAATTCAACGCCCTGAATCTGAGCTCTGATCATCCTATTTATAGCATTACCGCCGCCGCCACCGACGCCGATTACTTTTATCTGAACTACACTGTCGAAATCGTTATCAATCTGAAATGACATTTAACTTCCTCCCGCCGTTGATGAATTAACTATTTTTATCTAATTTAGACAATTATACAAATTTACCATATTATACTACCATGCCTACGATAAAAATACAATCATCTGTAATTAGAAATATTATATTTTTTAGTATTTTTTTTGGTTGTTTATCCAATAAATCATTTTAACCATCCGCATTTTCAGGCGAAAAATATGCTTTTCCGTCGTATGTTAAATCGAATGTTCCTTTTACGGAATTTCCGTTTTCTTTCTCCTTTTTAATCGCTTCGCTTGCAAGAAGAAGTTTTCTGTCTATTGTATCTGCCGACACCTTTCCGAGCTTCAAAGTAACCTCACCGTTTTCACATATAATTTTTATATTCGATGAGTCACTTAAATCATAAGAAGTTACATTAAGCCCTGCTTTTTCTGCGGAACTGACCACAAGAGAAAAGCTGCTCATAACCTGAGTATCTTTAAGCTTAATTGGAAAACCTACATCGGCTTTTTCAACTCCTGAAAGAGCAATTACGGGAATTGAAGAGTCAATTTTATCTGTCTTTTCGAGAACCTTCTGATCTTTATCGAGGAGAATATATCCTGTATCCGTCTTCATTGCACAGGAGGGCTCAGCGCTTTCAACAACAATTGTCACCGTATCCGGTATGCTGCGCTTTACCGTAGCCTTTCCGATATAGGGAAGAGACTGGGTAATGGAAGAAGAAACCTCCTGAGCGGAAAAACCGAAAAGACTTTCTCCCTGCTTTATGGCAGAGCTTTTTATAATCTCTTCGGCGGAATACTGAGTTTCACCCTCTACGGTTATCACTGTAACTTTAAAAAATACCGTAAAGCAGAGAGTCACTGCAACCGCTGCAAGAAAAATGAAAAAAAACAGTCCTGTAAGTATGCGTTTAATGCGGTTCTTTCTCCGCTTTGCCATTGCATACTCACGGCGTCTTTCATCTCTGGACTTAGGTTCCTGAGGAGATGTTCTCTTTGAATTCACTTTCGCTTTCTTCATAATCCCTTATCCTTTTTATATCTGCTCCTAACAGACGAAGATTTTCCGTTATGTTTTCGTATCCTCTGTCTATATGATGTATACCGTCAATTTTAGTTGTACCTACGGCTCCCAGTCCCGCTATAACGAGAGCAGAGCCGCCTCTTAAATCGGGAGCCGTAACATTAGCTCCTGACAGAGCCTTTACTCCCTCTGTAACCGCTACTCTGCCCTCAACCTTGATATTTGCACCCAGACGGCAGAGCTCACTCACATGTCTGTATCGGTTTTCAAAAATGTTTTCAGTAAATACGGTTGTTCCGCTGCAAAGGGAAGCCACTGCCATAACCGGAGCCTGGGCATCCGTTGGAAAACCCGGATACGGCATTGTGCGGACAGTTCCCATTTTTTTAAGAAGCGGAGGAGCGGAAACGGAAATACTGTGATTTCTTATTGCAATATCACATCCGCTTTCGCTGAGTACTGAAATCACCGCTCCTATATGGGCTGGAATAATGTCTTTAAGTACAATATGACCCTTTGTCACAGCGGCAGCGCACATATATGTGGCGGCGGCTATGCGGTCGGGTATCACTCTGTGCTCACAGGCACTGAGCTTTTCTACTCCCTCAATATAAACTGCATTGCTGCCTGCACCGTGAATTTTTGCTCCGCAGCGGTTTAGAAAATCCGCAAGATCGCTTATTTCCGGTTCACAGGCCGCATTGACTATGGAAGTATTTCCCTTTGCCGTAACTGCGGCAAGCATTATATTTTCCGTAGCGCCGACGCTTGGAAAAGATAAAACTATTTCTGTGCCTTTAAGTCCTTCCGGACAGTCAAAATAGAGGCGTCCGTGTTCCTCTCTGATTTTTGCGCCGAATTTCTCCATTGCCGAAATATGCAAGTCAATGGGTCTAAGACCGATATCGCATCCGCCGGGAGCGGAAAGCTCCGCCTTTCCGGTCTTTGCAAGAATGGCTCCGAGAAAAACTACCGAGGAACGCATTTCGTGCATAAGCTCATCTGAAATCTCATAACCGTATGCGTTTTCCGCATCAACATACACTGTATGTCCCTGTCGGCTTGTTTTGCAGCCGAGATAACGGAGAATTTTTACAGCGGCGTCCACATCGGTGAGCATAGGACAGTTATGTACGGCGCACTGTCCGTTTGCAAGATAACAGGCGGCAAGAACAGGCAAAACGCTGTTTTTCGCCCCCTGAACCGATATTTCGCCACACAGACGTTTTCCGCCTGTGACTTCTATTAAATCATTCAAGCTCTCACACACCCTTTCATACCGAAACTTTCTGCCGATTTTATACTATGCGGTATGTCTCGACTGTGTGAAAAACAGGTTTATTTCTTTACAAGAGAGGTGATAACCTCGCAGATTCTCTCATTTGCATCGGCAATTGAAAGAGCCTTTGCCCTTTCTCCGATATCCTTTAAAGCTTCCCTGTTTGCAAGAAGCTCGTCTACCTTTTGTGAAAGGCTGTCGGGAGTAAGGTCTTTTTCTTCAATTATCACTGCGGCTCCCTTATTTACAAGAGCCATTGCGTTGTGATACTGATGATTTTCCGCAACATTGGGTGACGGAATAAGTATTGCCGGTTTTCCGAGAGCTTCAAGCTCACTGAGGGAACTTGCGCCTGCACGGCATATTACAAGATCAGCTGCTGCAAGGCAAACATCCATATCGTTTATATATTCCCTGATTTCTACATCGGGGTCTTTGTCGCAGTCAACACCAAGGGCACGCAGAGCATCGGGCATCCAAAGTCCGTACTGACCCATGGCGTGAAGATATTTGCAGTCACGCTTTGAAATGCGCTTTGCAATCATGCCTGCAACAGCTTCATTGATAGCTTTTGCACCGAGACTTCCTCCCATTGAAAGAACAAGAGGCTTATCATCGTCAAGATTCATTCTGAACCTTGCTTCATCACGGTTTGCACTGAGTATTTCTCCCCTTACAGGAAGGCCTGTTACTATACAGGGATTTTTGCTTTCGAGATATTTTTCAGCTTCGGGAACAGTAAGCATAACCTTATCAGCACGCTTTGCAAGAATTTTATTGGTCTTTCCGGGGAAAGCATTCTGCTCATGAATGGCTATTGGAATACCCATTTTAGATGCCATTCTCAGAACCGGTCCGCTTACATATCCGCCGAAACCTACAACTACATCGGGCTTAAATTTTTCAATAATCTTTTTCGCCTGCGAAGAAGATTTGAAAAGCTTTGCCACTGTGCCTAAATTTCGCTTTATATTCTCAGGGGTAAGCTTGCGCTGAAAGCCGCTTATCTCAATGGTTTCAAAAGCATATCCCGCAGCAGGTACAAGACGTGCTTCCATTTTTTCCTTTGTGCCTACAAAGAGAATGTCAGCATCTGGAAACTGCTTTTTTATTTCACCGGCGGCTGCAAGAGCGGGATTTATATGTCCTCCCGTACCGCCTGTTGCAAACAAAATCTTCATATTAACTACCTGCCTTTATTTTAAACTTTTTTAATGCTGGACGATCGTGACACCGACAGAACCATTCCGAGCTCCGCCAAAAGTACCCAAAGAGCCGTACCTCCATAACTGAAAAACGGAAGTGAAATACCGGTATTGGGCAGGAAATCGGTGACAACGCCAATATTGAGGGCTACCTGCATTCCTATATGGAAAACAACACCCAGAACAAGCAGTGAACCGAATCTGTCCTTCGCTTTAAGAGCAATTGCAACGCCTCGTGCAATTAAAAGAACAAAAAGGATAATTATTATACATGCTCCGAAAAGTCCAAGTTCCTCACATACGATTGAGAAAATAAAGTCGTTCTGAGGCTCGGAAACGTACAGATGCTTTTGCTTTGACTGTCCGAGACCGACGCCGAAAAGTCCACCCGATGAAATAGCATAAAGTGACTGGTTAGTCTGCCAGCGGCCCTCTGTAGGCTCTGCTGTTTTATCAAGCCAAAGTGTAATTCTTCCCTGAGCGTGTTCCGGAAGAATATCCGGTTTTAAAATGACAAGGGCAACAACTGCCACAACGGCAACTATTCCGATAACAAACCAATATCTTTTTGTGCCGCCAAGATACATCATAACAACGCCTATCATGAGAATAAGCACTGTACCTGAAACGTGGTTTTCAAGATAGATGAGTCCCGCAAGAATAAGTGTAACGAGAGCATAAGGCCAGAACGCAAAGGGCTTTTCCGCAAGCTTTTTATGGTTCTGCTCCATCTTCACCGCACAGAACATAACAAGGGCTATTTTTGCAAGCTCAGAGGGCTGAAAGGTCGGGGAACCTGCCATACCCGGAATGTAAATCCAACGTTTGAAATCCGGTGTATCAGGAAGAGAAGGAAGAAAGAGAACCACCACAAGCAAAACAATTGTAAGAGCAAGCAGCGGATAAGTAAGCACCTTAAACCAGCCGTATTTTATCTTTGAGACAAACATCATTATGACTATGCCTGTTACGGCAAACATCAGCTGCTTTTTGAAATAGAAAAGGCTGTCTCCGTCATGATAGTAAGCGTAAGGATAGCTTGCGGAAAAAAGCATAACAAGACCCACCGCCAGCAAAATCAGAACAAGTATTAAGAAATACAGGTCAACAGCGCCGGTATTGAACAGTCCGAGACCGCTTTTCCCTTTTTTGACTGAGCCTTTAATTTTTTCCGCCATAGTCGCCTCTCCTTAAAAATTATCAACCAAACCAAACGCAGAGAATACCAATTACTGCACCTATAAGGTTAATGGTTGTGAAAACGGATACGATTTTCACTTCGCTCCAGCCTGACATCTCAAAGTGATGATGTATAGGAGCCATTTTGAAAATTCGCTTTCCGTGAGTTGCCTTGAAATAAGTGATCTGAATAACATCTGAAAGAGCTTCGATAATGTAAATAATTCCGACAGGAATAAGAATTACAGGACAGTTAATGCCAAATGCAAGGGCTACTACAAGTCCGCCCAGGAACATGGAGCCCGTATCTCCCATAATAACCTTTGCGGGATAATGGTTCCAGACGAGGAAGCCTGCACATCCTCCTGCAAGAGCAGCGGCAAGAATGCTCATTCCTGTAAACTTAAGAATAGCCGCCATTACAATAAAGGAAACTGCCGCAGTAAGGGTTACGCTTGAGCAAAGTCCGTCAAGTCCGTCGGTAAAGTTAACGGCATTGATTGCGCCGTAAACAACGCAGATTGCAAAAATCCAGAAGAACCAGCCCATGTCTACTTTGCCGATAAAGGGGATGTATGTTACCGCAGAACCTGAGTAGTAGAGAACTGTTGTGTAAGCCACTGCAACAAGAAGCTGCATAAATGTCTTCTGCTTAATTGTAAGACCAAGGTTTCTCTTTTTGACAACTTTGATATAGTCATCCATAAAGCCGATAAAGGCAAAGAGAAGAGCCATTGCAAGGCCGCCCCAAAGACGCATTTTATCATAGTCGGCAGTTGCCATACCGTCGGGGAAAATCTTTTTGCCTGTAAGATAATCGGTAACATATACGGCTACAAAAGAAACCGTTACACCGATTATAAACATAATACCGCCCATAGTGGGAATACCCTGTTTTTTCTTGTGCCACTTGGGACCTATATCAAGAATAGTCTGCCCGAATTTAAGCTTTCTCAGCCATGGAATCATAAAAAATCCCAGTACAGTTGTCACTGTAAATGCTCCGAGAGCCGCAATAATTCCCAATAATGTTGTGCTCATTTTTTGTTCCACCCTTCATAAAGCGCATTTATTACTTCCTCAAGCTTCATTCCTCTGCTGCCCTTAAAGAGGATGCAATCCCCGGGACGAACACAGGCGAGAAGGCTTTCGGTTAATTCCTGTTTGTCTTCAAAGCTCTTAACATTCTTTAAGCTTTCAGCACCCTCAGCTATAAACTTTGCCTGTTTGCCGAAAGTGAAAAGCATATCAATATTAAAATCAACTGCCATTTTGCCGACGTTTCTGTGAGCTTCTTCAGATATTGCGCCAAGCTCCAGCATATCCGCAAGAACGGCGATTCTTCTCTCTGCCTTAAATGCCGAAAGAGCTGAAAGAGCTGCTTTCATGGAATCGGGACTTGCGTTGTAGCAGTCCTCAATAACTGTAATATCCCCAGCCTTTTTAACTCTCTGACGCATTCCTGAAGGCTCATATTTTTCGAGACTTACAGCGCCTTCACTAAGGCTTATTCCGTGTTTTACTCCCGCTGCCAAAGCTGCTAGAGCGTTATAGACATTGTGTATTCCTATTGTCGGAAGATGTACCTTTTGTTTTTCTCCGCCAAAATAAGCAGTGAAATCAGTATACATTCCGTCAGAGGTAATATCCTCAGCTTTTATATGGCATTTTTCACTCTCTATACCGTACCAGATTACCTCATGGTCTCCAAAATCAGCATCTCTCAGATATTCGTCATCGGCATTTACAATAACGGGAGCATCATTTTCCATTCCGTCAAGGATTTCCATTTTTGCTTTAAGTATATTTTCCCTTGAACCGAGGGTCTCCATATGGGACACTCCGATATTTGTAAGTATGCCCAAAGTAGGAACGGCAACACGGGAAAGGTTTGAAATTTCTCCGAAATCTGCCATACCCATTTCAAAAACCGCTGCCTCATAGGTTTCATCGAGACTGAAAACAGTCATTGGCATGCCTATCTGATTGTTGAGGTTTCCGAGGCTCTTGAGTGTTTTGTATTTTGAAGAGATAACGCAGTGAACCATTTCTTTTGTGGTTGTTTTGCCTACGCTTCCCGTAAGAGCTATAACGGGGATTTCAAATCTGCGGCGGTACATTCCCGCAATAAGTGAAAGAGCCTTGCAGGTATCCTGAACCTTTAAAACACGGTCGTCATCTACATCACGGCTGCTCACTGCCGCCGCTGCTCCCTTTGAAAGAGCCTCTTCTACAAAGGTGTTACCGTCGAAGTTCTCACCTTTGAGAGCTATGAAAAGACAGCCCTCTTCTATTTTTCTTGTGTCGGTACATACAGAATAGATTTTCTTTTCACCGTCGCCTGAAAATTCAGCGCTGCACGCTGCGGCAACATCTTTTAATTTTAGCGGTATCATTCAATTACCTCTCTGTTTAAATATTCCGAGACAATTTCTCTTTCGTCGAAATGTATTTTTTTATCGCCGAGAATCTGATATGTCTCATGGCCTTTTCCGGCGAGTAAGATTATATCATCTTTTTCCCCGATTGCCAAAGCCCGTTCTATGGCTTTACGGCGGTTTTCTACGGTTTCAACGGTTATTTCTGCGTTTTTACACCCTTTAAGTATATCTTTTATAATTTCCTGAGGATTTTCGCTTCTGGGATTATCCGATGTAACAATAAGATAATCGGAAAGCTCTGATGCGATTTCGCCCATTACAGGACGCTTTGATTTATCCCTGTCTCCGCCGCAGCCGAACACTGTTATTATTCTCCCTTTGGCAAAAGCTCTAAGGGTTTTCAGTATATTCTCAAGGCCGTCGGGAGTATGGGCATAGTCGATAATAACGGTGAAATCCCTGTTTGTGGGAACCACCTCAGCTCTCCCCTTGACTCCTTTGCTGTCTTTAAGTGCTTCAGCGGCTTTTTCAATGGGAATACCCTCCTGACAGGCACAAACTATCGCCGCTAAAGAATTATAGACTGAAAACAGTCCAGGTATTCTAAGGTGCACTTTTATTCTTTGGTTTTTGTGAATTATTTTATATTCTGTACTGCCGGGTGACTGAACAATGTTTTTTGCAGTGTAGTCGGCAGTATCACTGAATAGAGAATAGGTAACGCTTTGGCAGCTTTCCCCACTGATCATATAAAGACCTTTTTCATCGTCTATATTTATTATGCCAGTTCGGCACATTGAAAACAGCTTTTTCTTTGCCGCCGAGTAATTTTCAAAGGTTTTATGGTAATCCAAATGGTCTTTGGTGAGATTTATAAAAACGGCGCAGTCAAAAGTGAGGCCGTCAACTCTTCCCTGAGAAAGAGCCTGGGAGGAAACCTCCATAATACAGTATTCACAGCCTCTTTCTGTCATCTTTGAAAAAAGACAGTTGAGCTCAAAAGAATCAGGAGTGGTTCTTTCACTGTGAAAAACGGTATCTCCTGCCATATCTTGAACCGTACCCACAAGACCGCATTTATATCCGTTTTTTTCAAATATATCCTTTAAAAGAAAGGCGGTTGTAGTTTTTCCGTTGGTTCCCGTAATGCCTATAAGCTTCATCCTTTTTGCAGGATTTGAGAAAAATGCTCCGCAAAAATCCGCATAGGCTCTGCGTGTATCTTTAACGATAATTTCATCCTTAACACCTATACTGTGCTCACAAACAACCGCAGCGCCTTTTTCTGCGGCTTTTCTGCCGTATTGGTGTCCGTCCCCTCTCGCCCCTTTTATACATACAAAAAGGGACGATGAAGTAACGTTTTCGGAATTATCGGTAATAAAAGAGATTTCACGGTCCTTAAATTTTCCTTTATATCCTGTACTTTCGAGGAGCCTGCTTAAAAGCATTACGCATACCTCCCGAAATATCAGTCTATCAGTCTGCCAGATCGTTGCCTGCAGTATCGGAACGGAAATATACAGTTATTGTTGTACCCAATGCAACGGACGAACCTTCCTGCATACTCTGCTTATAGGATTTTATATCACCGCTGTTCAGGAAGTTACCTGCAATTTTTATGTTAAGACCTGCATTTGCCGCAACTTTATTGGCTTCAGAAAGAGTAAGTCCTGTAAGATTGGGCACTTTAACGGTCTGTGCATCGCCCTCTTCGGTATAAAGTACAACCATACCCTCCTTGGGAATTACGCTGCCCTCTTCCGGAGACTGACGCAGAACCTTATTTCCGCTGCCTACGACCTTGACTTTAAAGCCTTTGCTCTCTGCATAGCTCTTTGCCTCAGCAGTGCTCTTACCTACAAGTCCCGGTGTTGTATCGCTGAGAACGGCAAGCTCTTTTGCGGAATATCTTGGCTCAACATTGAGATATTTAAGTGTCTGCTCCACAACCTCACCGGCAACAGGAGCTGAAATAGTACTACCGTTTATCTTACCTGCACTGGGCTCATCGATAACGATTATAACTGCGATTTCCGGATCATAGGACGGAGCAAAGCAGCAGAAAGATGCGATGTATTTTTTCTCACTAGAAGTAAGCTTTTCACTGGTACCTGTTTTACCTGCTACATGGTATCCGGCTACATAGGCGTTCTGTCCACCGCCGCCGTTTACAACTTCTTCCATCATCTGTGCAACCTGTGAGGCTACCTTTTCAGAGATTACCTGACGGCGTACAGTGGGAGTTTTTTCCCAAACTGTATTACCCTCGCTGTCAGTCATTGACTGAACTACATAGGGCTCCATAAGCTTTCCGCCGTTACCTATAGCTGCAACAGCAGTTATCATCTGAAGAGGTGAAACCTGGAAGGACTGACCAAAAGAAACACTGGCAAGGTCGAGGTTTGTCATGGTTTCCTTGTCATAATAGTGGACTCCCTTTACAGGCTGAAATTCTGCCGGCAAATCGATTCCCGTCTGCTCGGTAAATCCGAATGCCTCAAAATATTTCATAAAGGTATCAACGCCAAGACGCTGACCGACCGTTACGAACCATGGGTTACATGAGTTCATAAGTCCCTGAGTAAAGTTTTCTGTTCCGTGTCCAGCATGGTTATGACAGTTGATTCTTCTGTCACCGAGCATGATGTATCCGGTACATGTAAGGGTTTCATCCAGAGATACCACACCTTCTTCGAGTCCCGCAGAGGCTGTTATGGTTTTAAAAACAGAACCCGGTTCATAGGTATCACTTATACATCTGTTTCTCCACTGAGAGAACTGCGCATTCAGAAGCTGCTGCGAACGCTCGCTTATATCTTCGATTTTATTTATATCAGTCAAAAGCTGATTATCCGCAAGGGTATAAGGGTCATTAAGATTATAGTCAGGCTGTGTGGTCATGGCAAGAATAGCGCCGGTTTTAACATCCATTACAATTCCATAAGCGTATTTTGCCTTGTTATCAACAAGAGCCTGTGTGATGCTCTTTTCAAGATAATGCTGAATAACAGAATCTATTGTCAAAACAAGATTTGTTCCGGGCTTTGCATCATATGTAGTCTCAAATCCGTTTGACATTTCAAAGGAAAGGGCGTTGACAGCGGTAATGGTTCTGCCGGGAGTTCCCGTGAGCTCGCTGTCATACTGAAGCTCAACACCCGCTCTTCCTGCATCCTGAGCCGCTGTAAAACCGATAACCGAAGATGCAAAATTATTATTGGGGTAATATCTTTTCGTATCTGATTCTATACCGATAAACTCAGTGTATCCTTCATTTTGCAGGCGATATTCGTTTATCTTTTCCTTAACGTCGTTTTCAACCTTTTCTTTTACAACATAGTATCCGGATTTTTTATTTGAAGCGTTTTTGCGAAGTTTATCTGCATCCACTTCCAGCATTGACGAAAGATCGTTTACAACTTTATCAAGCTGATCATCAGGAATTTTGGAAGGGTCAAGATATATTTTCCACGCAGTGGCGCTCTGAGCCAAAACATTCATTTTGCTGTCATATATAGTACCACGCAAAGCACTTACGGTTACATCGCTTATCTGCTGAGCTGCTGCTTTTTCCTTATATCCCAAAGGGTCAAAAATCTGAAGTCTGACAAGACACGCAATGTTTACAACAAATGCAGCCACTAAAACCACCAATGCTATTACCGCTCTGTTCCCCATAAGCTTTGTAGGTCTTTTAGACATTTAAATTTCATCCTTTCAGTAATAAAAAACCATTGAATCAATAAATGTTTTATCCCGTCATAAAACATCTTTACCTCCGACCGAATTTCCGCTTTAAACTTCGCAGAACACGACCGGAGGTCATGGGGCACATTTATTCACCCCTAATAGTTATTTAAATTTCAGCGAAAATATGACAGAAGCTTATCCAAAATTCCTGTGTTTTCGCCGGTTTCAGCGGGAGTTGTTCCGTTTGCTAAAACCACTTTATCATCCATTGCAAGATCTATGTACTCAACCTGATAGCTTTCCTGCTTTACCATTCCCAGCTTATTTATGGCGTAATCCTCAACTTTATCGAGGGAAGCCAGTGAATTAAGCTGCATTTTAAGCCTTGTGTTTTCACTGTCGGCAACTTTTATCTGACTTTGCACCTGAACTATTTCGTGATTTATTTCGTCAAGTTTCAGATTTCCGAAAATGTAAGTTCCCACAAACAGCATCACGGCTATTGTGACGGAAAGAACTCGTATAGTCTTAATCGCAACGGCACGGGATTCCTCCCTTTCCTCCTGCCTGCTTTTTTTCTTTTTGGGAACCAAAACAGGTCTCGGTGGATTATTTCTGTCGTTTCCCGGTCTCTGAGGCACTTGCTGTGGCTCAAATCTGGAAAAATCATATGCTGCGTTTCTGTTACTCATACTGTTGTGCCTCCAAAAAATTATAATACAGTCCGCATCTTTTTGCCGTTTTCGCACTGACATTGAAAACAGCTACGGTTAAATTCTCTCACTTTCCCCTTTTTACATCCTGGCTTTTTCAAATACACGAAGTCTTGCGCTGCGGCTTCTGGGATTTACTTCGAGCTCCTCCTCAGTAGGTGCTTTAGCCTTAAAGGGCAAAAGTCCCAGTGGCTTTTTTCCGCATACACATACGGGAAAATCCGGAGGGCATATACAGCCCGAACACCACTTGGCAAAACGCTGTTTAACAATCCTGTCTTCAAGTGAATGAAAGGTTATTACCGCAATTCTTCCTCCGGGATTAAGACATTCCACCATCTCATCAAGGGCCTTTGAGAGCTTGTCCAGCTCTCCGTTTACCTCAATTCTCAGAGCCTGAAATGTTCTTCTTGCAGGATTTCCACCCTCTCTTCTTGTTGCAGCGGGTATTGCATTTTTTACAATCTCCGCAAGCTGCAAGGTAGTTTCAATTTTGCCATTTTTTCTCTCACGCACAATTGCCGCAGCTATGCGTTTGGCAAATTTCTCTTCACCGTAGGTGAAAATGATTTTAGAGAGCTCCTGCTCGGAAAGATTGTTTACAAGGTCGGCTGCGCTTGTTCCCTCCTGACTCATCCTCATATCAAGAGGCGCATCCTTTTTATATGAAAAACCTCTTTCGCCTTCGTCAAGCTGATGTGAGCTTACACCAAGATCGAGAAGTATTCCGTCAACTCCTGAAACGTCTTGTTCACTAAGCACCTGCTTTATCATACAGAAATTACTCTTTACAACCGTTACACAGGGATATTTCCCAAGGCGTTCATGTAAAATCTCAATGGCATCCGGATCCTGATCGACGGATATAAGACGTCCGGAAGTGAGCCTTGATGCAATGGCTCCCGAATGTCCGCCTCCGCCGGAAGTGCCGTCAAAATATATTCCGTCCGGTTTTATGTTAAGTGCATCTATTGCCTCATCAAAGAGGACGGGTTTGTGGATGAATTCCATTTTAAGTCCTCCTTAATAGCTAAGAGGTGTTTCTTCCATCTCATCGCAGAAGTCGAGCTCCTCGTTCCACTTATCTGCATTCCATACTTCAATACGGTTTCCCTGTCCTATAAGAACTACGTTTTTATCAAACCCTGCATGATCGCAAAACTTCTGGGGAACGGTGATTCTGCCTTTGCCGTCGATTGTGACAATAGCGGCATTGGCATATGCTCTTCTCTGTCTTCTTCTGTCTTCGAGAGTAGTGGGACCGTCGTTATGCAAAGGAGCAACAACTTTTTCCCAGCCTGCATTTGAATAAATGAACAGGCAGTTTTCCGGAGCACGGCAGATAACAAAGCTGTCACCCAGCTCTTCACGGAATGCGGCAGGCACAAATAATCTGTTTTTAGGGTCAAGGGAATGTTCAAATGAACCCATAAACATAGCCGTCCGCCTCCTTAAAATTAATCTAAATCCGTAAAATCCGGTTTTCACTGACCCTTAACGGTCCTTTTTGCTCCTTTTTAGCCCACTTTAGTGTTTTTATTATATCCTTAATCCAATTTCTTGGCAATAGGTTATGCGAAAAAAATTCACAAAATAAATACTTCTAATTAAGCGGTATTGACTGAAAATGTCGCAAAAAGAAAAAACGCCTGCAGCAATATACTGCAAGCGTTAAAATTATTTTATTTAATTATAAATTCAGTCAGCACCAAGAGAAATGAGGATATTTTTTTCATCCCAGAGCTTTTGTGAAATATCCACGTAATACTTATGGGGATTTTCAAAACGAAGTACTTCTTCCCAAAGAGTATCCACCTGTTCAGAACAGTAATTTCTGATTTCCTCAATGGATTTCTTTTTATAAACGCACTTTCCGCCTTTGAAAATCTGATGAAGCAAAGGTCTTGCCACAAAGTTTGAAACCATCTTTCTCTTCCAGATATGGTCAGGATCAAATAGCTCATAAGGCTCGTTTTCGTCGATAACCTCATCAAAAAGAGTTATAACGTCGGCAATCGCTTTGCCTGTATCACGGTCGAAAAGTCTCCATGCCTTTTTAAAGCACGGTGTGGTTATCTTTGTGACGTTTTCGCTTATCTTGATTTTCGGAACAAGCTTTCCGTCCTTTTCAATAGCGCAAAGCTTATAAACTCCGCCAAAAACAGGAGAGGAAGCGGCAGTTACCAGTCTTTCACCTACACCAAAGGAATCAACCTTCGCTCCCTGAATAAGCATATCTCTTATGATGTACTCATCGAGGGAATTGGACGCTACGATTGCGCAGTCTGCAAAGCCGGCATCGTCAAGCATTTTTCTGGCTTTCTTAGAAAGATAAGTTATATCGCCACTGTCGATTCTTATTCCCTTGGGACGGTATCCTCTCGGAAGAACCTCTCTTTTAAATGCTTCTATGGCATTGGGGATACCTGATTTAAGCACATTGTAGGTATCAACAAGCAAAGTACAGTTATCGGGATATTCTCTTGCATAGGCGCAGAAAGCTTCCAGCTCAGAATCAAACATCTGTACCCAGCTGTGAGCCATTGTACCGAGAGCCGGAACACCGTAATCACGCTCGGCAATTGTACAGGCGGAACCGACACATCCTGCAATGTAAGCAGCTCTTGCGCCGTAAACAGCACCGTGAGCTCCCTGAGCACGTCTTGAACCGAATTCCATAACTCCTCTGCCCTGTGCGGCTCTGACTATTCTGTTTGCCTTTGTTGCAATAAGGCTCTGATGATTTATGCACAGAAGCAGCATAGTCTCAATAAACTGCGCCTGAATTATGGGGCCCTTAACAGTTACAATAGGCTCGCCGGGGAAAATAGGTGTTCCTTCGGGAATTGCCCATACATCACATTTAAACTCAAAGTTTCTCAGATAATCAAGGAATTTCTCATCAAATCCCTTTTTGCGCAGGCACTCAATATCTTCATCGGTAAACTTTAAGTTATCAAGATATTCTACAAGCTGTTCAACTCCTGCCATTATGGCAAATCCGCCGTCATCCGGCACACGTCTGAAAAACATATCAAAACAGGCCACCGTATCGGCAAGACCGTTTACAAAATATCCGTTTGCCATTGTAAGCTCATAGAAATCCGTAAGCATTGTAAGATTTTCTCTTTTTATAGTATCACTCATTTTCTTTTCACCCCTGAGGTTTTCTTTATCATTTCAGCCGGCTGTAAAGTTCTATTCCGCTGCATTCCATATGCATCAGAGCGGAAGCGTTCATAAAATTCGCAGCATGAACCGGCGCATCATAAGTTTCGGTGCTGTCCGTAAGGACGATGATTCTCGACTGAATATTTCTGCTATTATACCACGCTTTTGCACACTGGGCAAACTGCATTACACAGATGTCCGTACAGTCGCCGCATATAATATAATTTTTAACCTTTGAGTTTTCCCTGAGCCATTTTTCAAACTCTGGTTCAATGAAACCGTTGGTTGAGTTTTTTTCTATTACTTTATATGAACAGATATTTTTTAGTTCATCTGCAATTTCCTCTTCACCGCTTCCAGTAATACAGTGCGGCGGAAAAGCTGACAGTTCGGCGCTGTCCATAGTATGGCAGTCGCAAAAACAAATTGTTTCAATCCCCTTTTCGCTGCATTTTCTCATATTGTCGGCAACTGCATTTTTTATTCCTTCAATTCTGTCGCTGTAAAGATTTCCACCGTCTGTAAATCCCTTTACCATATCCATAACTACAAGAATCGTTTCATCGCAATTAAGCTGAGATAAGTCCAATTCCTCAATAGAATTAAGACGCTCATAATAATCTGACATCACTTTTTCGCTTTCCTTAAGAAACTCTGATTTTGATAACAATTTCATATTTTACCTCCTTATTTTACCTGAAAAACATTCAATCAATCATAAGATTAACATTTGTTAAACCTGTATTTTATCGATATCCTGCTTATTTTTTCATTTTCCGACCTTTTTTTATCTGCTTTATTGATTTTTTTCCGTTTTACAATATAATGAATACATAGTGTACTATTAGTGGTTTTTTATTAGTAAATACATATAAAAAATTATACTTTTAGTATAACTATTGAAATACTTCTAAAATTCCGTGTATTACGTGGAGGGAGTAAAATGAGAATAAGAAAGCAGCCGGTAGGAGACCGCAACATTGTTGGCAGCCGTGTTGAACAGGCACGCAAAGCTCAGAATATGAAACAACGTGAGCTCCTTACCAAATTACAGATGAAAGGCATTGAGTTAAACGCCTCTGGCCTTTCAAAGCTTGAAGGTCAGCTCAGATGCGTAAACGATTATGAGCTTGTAGCTCTTGCGGAAATCCTTGGCGTATCTATCGAGTGGCTTGTGGGCAAAGAAGAAAACTAAAACAGATTATTAAAACCGGGCAGCTTAGGGTTGCCCGGTTTTAATTTTTTAAGAAAGATCTGAAAGATTTTCTCCGAAAACAGCCTGGAACTTCGGTAAAATTCCTCCGTTATTCTTAATATGATTATGATTCTGGCACATATCGTATCCCGGAATGGTATTACCCTCAATAAGCACAGGTCCGTCCTTGCAGATGGCTACATCCCAGCCTACATATCTGATCTGAGGAACTACAAGAGCCGCTTTTTTGACAAGTTCAATTGCCTCGTGATAGAAAGGAATCTCAAAGCCCTCAAATTCGGTTCCGGTCATAGGGTGCTTATCATAGCACATTCCGGTTTTATCGCAGAAAGCCGGAGCATAAATTACTCCGTCCTCGTTTACTGGACAGTACATTCCGCCGCTTGAAATGTTATCAACATTCTTTGTGCCGTCGCCCATTCTTACAAGACAGTACATAATGTGCGGCACACCTTTCGAAAGTACGCTTGTAACTCTGAGAGTGTTAATAGACGAAGGATTAAGAAGATTCATCTTTTCGTGCTGAACAAGACTTTCTTCAACAAGATACTGTTTTTTCTCCATAAGACGGCTGTAAAGAGCAGCGGCATCTTCGTTTTCGCTGAGATTTATTTTTTCGACTCCATTTCCGCCGCAGTCATCAGTCACTTTAACAAATACATTCTCTTTGCCTTTAATAAAATCTCTGAGTCCCTCTTCGCCGCACTTTCTAAGGTCTACCCATTTTCTTCCGATAAATCCGTCGAAAGCTTCATTAAACTGTATTTTATCAGTAAACTTACAGTCATAAGCTTTATCGTTTACTCCTCTTACGAGCTGAAGATTATGATTCATTGTCATATATGTGCTTCTTGCCTTTTTACCCTTAACATAAGCAAAGCCAAACACATTGTAATCGAGATATCCTATGCCGTAACGGAAAGCACACCAAAGCATATCGCAGAAAATAAGAATCTTACTTTTGCCGGATTTCTTGCTTATCTCTTTAACATGCATCCACATACGGTCAAAGCTCATATTTTTTACTCTTCTGAGAAAAGTTTTAATTTTATTCATTGGTACCTATCTCCTTTTTTGCCTCTTTCTCACGGAACACAATAATTGCTCTTTTGAATATCTCGCCCATGTTGAGAACCACCATGCATACAGTAAGAAGTATTTCCCACAATACCCAAAGTTTGACTTCATTGAGCAAGATAAGACTTTGAGCTAAAAGAATTATACTGCTAAGAGCAAATCTTGAAAGCTGAACTTTTATTTTTATAAATCTTGACGTATCCAGAATTCTTACTATAAATACCACAAAGTAGCTGAAAAATGTAGCAAAAGCTGCGCCTAAGGCTCCAAACTTCGGTATAAGAATAAGATTGAATACAATATTGATTACAGCGCCCAGTGCAGTTGTAAGAAAGGACTGTATGCTCTTTCTTTCAACCATGTATACGCTGCCAAGGAATGTAACAAAACATGAAAATGCCATAGACATTATAAGATAGGGAATAAACTTCCATGAAGCATAGAAATCTTTTGAAACCAAAATATATGTCAGAGGCTTTGCCAAAAGAATAAGGCCGGCACAAGCTGTAAAAATCAGATTACAGTAATTGCGGAAAACCTTAGTAAAAAATCTGGATCTCGCTTTCGGCGACATATCAGAAACTGCCGAAACCTGCCATGCATCCATAAAGATGTTGGATACAAGAACTATAATCGTAGGTATTTTATAAGAAGCGGCATACAATCCGTTTTCCGCAGCACCCGAAATAAAGTAGACAAGATAGCGGTCTGACACATTTGTTATCCACCAAAACATATTGTTGGGAATAAGCGGTACTGAATACCTTATCATGGAAACAGCCGTAGCTTTATCCACTTTTTTAAATTTAACGAATCTGAACAGCCTTGCTTTAAGGAACAAAAAGATTGCCGAAAGGAAATCGGAACATACAGTTGCCAAAATATAGCCTGTAATTCCCATTTTGAAAACAGCTAAGAAAAGGATATTAAAAGTTACATTTGTGGCCGTACTCAGTATTCCGTCAAAAGCGTAAAGCTTAACATATCCTTTCGCTCTTACAAACTGAGAACACAAAGCTCTCAGAGAGGACATCATAACAAAAATGTAAACCAGCGTAAGATATCCGTCAAGAAAATTCATCAGGGAAAAAAGCGGAACTATAATAAGCAGAGCCGCAAGACCACAGCAAATGGTCTTAAGACCCATTGTAAAAACATCGCTTTTTTTATAAGATTTATCAAGTCCATAGCGAACCACGCCACTGACTATACCCAGCGTTACAAGAGGATACAACAGATTACCAGTTTGAGTTATAAGGTCAGCTGTTCCGTATTCCGCCTCTGTAAGAATGCGGGTATAAAAGGGCATCATCACAAAAACAAGCAGTTTAGAACTGAATGTACCAACCGCAAAAATCACGGTGTTGGAAAGCAGTTTTTTATATTTATCCATACTTTTCACACACTTTTTCTTTTTTATAGTTAGATAAGCTTTGATTATTATACTACTTTTTGCCGAAAAAGGCAAAATAATCCTTATGTAAACCGATCAACAGATATCTAAATATTTGACTTTGTCTTTTTTAATGTTAAAATTATAGACATTATAAATGTCTGCACTCTTACGGAGGTTTTAACAATGGATAAACAACCCAATATAATTTTTTATTTTTCCGATCAGCAGCGCTGGGACACCGTAGGATGTTACGGTCAGGAACTCGGCGTTACCCCGACAATCGACTCTTTGGCACAGGACGGTACAAAATTTGAATACGCCTTTACCTGCCAGCCTGTATGCGGACCGGCAAGAGCCTGTCTTCAAAGCGGCGTTTATGCAACAGAAACTGGATGTTACAGAAACGACATCGCTTTACCTCTTAACATTCCGACTATTGCATCATACCTTAACGATGCGGGCTATGAAACCGCATATGTTGGCAAATGGCATCTTGCTTCCGATAAAGAACACCGACTTATGAAAAAAGCCGTACCGGAAGAAAGAAGGGGCGGATACAAAGATTACTGGATGGCTTCTGACGTTCTGGAATTTACATCCCACGGTTATGACGGATATGTCTATAATAAAGAAAATGAACGTGTGGATTTCAGAGGATACCGTACAGACTGCATTAACTCCTTTGCCCTTGACTACATAAACTCCACCAGTGGTGAAAAGCCATTTTTCCTTTTTGTCTCTCATATTGAGCCTCATCATCAAAATGACCATTTACGATATGAAAGTCCCAACGGCACAAGAAAGAATTTCAAAAACTATAAAGTACCAGGTGATCTCAAAGGCACACTCGGTGACTGGAGGATTCATTATCCTGATTATCTGAGCTGCTGCAACAGAATAGACCAGAATCTCGGTAAAGTCGTTGACGCACTTAAAGCAAAAGGAATTTTTGACAATACGATAATAATATATACCTCCGACCACGGTTCGCACTTCAAAACAAGAAATTCAGAATATAAACGCTCATGCCATGAAGGATGCATAAGAGTTCCACTTATAATTCACGGTCCGGGATTTGAGGGCGGAAAAGTTATAAATGACCTTGTAAGCCTTATAGATTTACCGGCGACAGTACTGGATTGCGCAGGAATTGAAATGCCTAAGCATTTCAGAGGAGAATCCCTTCAAAAGCTTGTTGACGGCACAGGTGAAAAGAAAAGAGATCATGTCTTTCTTCAAATAAGCGAAAGTCAGATTGGAAGAGCAATCCGCACAAAGGATTTCAAGTATTCCGTAACATCCAAAAATGCAGACAAGCCTTTCTCGCCTGTTTACAAGGAAGATTTCCTCTATGATCTGAACAGCGACCCCCACGAAAGGAAGAATCTTATCAAGGACAAAAAATATGCCAAAGTAAAGGCAGAACTCAGAAAACTTCTTTTAGCTGATATGAAAGAAATCGGAGAACCTGAAGCAAAAATAATCGAAAAATAACAGAGAAAACCCTCCTTAAATCGTTTTGTATTTAAGGAGGGTTTTAATGTATAAAATTATATATTATTCACTTTTTTCTTTATCGTCGGAAGAAATTACTTCCTTTTCAATATAGATAGGTCTGTTCTTACTCTGAATATAAATTCTTGCAAGGTACTCTCCGATAATACCGAGAATGAGAAGCTGCAATCCGCCTATTAAAAGTATAAGACCTATAATAGTGGGATAACCGGGAACATCTATACCAAAAAACAGCTTTTGTATTACTACTATTCCGAAATATATCACCGAAAGCAGTGATGAAATTATTCCGAGAAAGGTAGCTATTTTAAGGGGAAATGTCGTAAAGGAAATGAAGCCTTCCATTGCGTATTTAAGAAGCTTTTTAAAACTCCACTTTGTCTCCCCTGCATTTCTCTCAAGAGCCGAATAAGGCATGAAATATGTGTTATATCCGACCCATGAGAAAATGCCTTTTGAAAAGCGGTGATACTCCGGCATAGCCACAATGGCTTCGACCATACATCTGCGGAAAATGCGGAAATCACTGGCTCCGGTGACAAATTCCGTATCGCTTACACGGTTTATTATCTTATAGAAAAGCTTCTTTATCCGCTGCATGGACTTGGATTCTTTTCTCTCTTTCTGATAAGCTACAACACAGTCATACTCATCGTTATCTTTCAAAAAGTCCGCCATTTCCTTTGCCACCGACGGATGCTGCTGCAAATCTGCATCAATTATACAGACAAGATTTCCTTTTGACCTTTTAAGTCCTGCCAGCATAGCGGCTTCCTTGCCGAAATTTCTCGAAAAGCTTACAACTGCAACTCTTTGATCTTTTTCGTGAAGCATACGAAGCTTTGAAAAGGTTTTATCACGACTTCCGTCGTTTACAAAGACAATTTCATAATTATAATCAGAGTTATCAAACACACTGCGTGCCGCCTCATAAAAGGCATCTACATTTTCTTCCTCATTAAAGCACGGCACCACAAGGGACAAATCAAACATGGGAACACCTCAAAACAGTAAATCTATATGTTTAATTATGCATTTACAAGATGCAAAAGTCAAGAATATTCAATTTTTTGCTTTTTTAATTAAAGATGATTGATAGGATATCGAATTGACAGTGTTTTCTGCAAATGTCATAATATTTAAAAAATTAAATTGTTTTGGAGGTAGCTATGGGTATTCTTGGTGCTTTTATGTGTTCGCCTAAAGAAAAGGCACGTCTCAGAGAGCTTGCAAAAAAACAGGCAGAACTTGCAAATTCTCCTAAAAACCTTGAAAGAGTAGAGCTTTGGAAAAGACATAATTCCTTTAAAGGTGAACGTCCCGTTATCCACATCGAAGTGGGAACGTTCAGAAAAGAAATAATCGATCCTATGATGCAGTGTAAATCTCCCTTTGCAAGAATGGTTGAATACAATCTGCTTCAGAATTTTGTAAACTTTGAGCTTTTCGATGATGACAGAGTTGTACCGCCTTATTATATGGTAAACTATCTCACTGAGTTTGAGCTTTTCGGAATCAATGTAAAGGAATCTGTTCTCACAGACGAAAACGGCACTGAGCTTGGACATAAGTTCAATCATCCTATTTCAGACATTCACGATGATTTTGACAAGTTCATGCAGGACAGTAAAATTGCCGTCCACAAAAAGACCACTATGCTTCACAAAAAAGCTCTCGAGGATATTTTCGGAGATATTCTTCCCGTTAAGCTTACAATGAACAGCCTTTATGCCGTTCCCACACAGCAGGTAGTTCACTTTATGGGAATGGAAAACATGCTCTTCGCAATGTATGATTATCCCGACGAGTTCAAAAAGATGATGGACAGAATCGCTGAGGAATATATCAAATATTTCAAATTCCTTGAAAATAACGACTGCCTTCTTCAGAACCATGAATTCGAGGGACTTGCTCAGGGCTCCATGTGCTTCTGGGATGAGGAACCTAAACAGGGACGCATACTTACAACTGACGTATGGGGCTTTATGGATTCTCAGGAAACTGTGGGAATTTCCCCCGATATGTTTGAAGAGTTTATATTCCCCTGCTACGAAAAAATCGGCAAGCTCTTCGGCAGACTTTCCTACGGCTGCTGCGAACCTACAAGCGCTGTATGGGACTGCATAAAGAGATTTGACAACCTTAAAAAGGTTTCAATTTCTCCCTGGTGTGATGAAGAGTTCATGGCAGACCAATTAAGGGGCAAGGATATAATCTACCACAGAAAGCCGAGCCCCAACTTCTTGGGAGTAGGCGAAACTCTCGACGAGGACGGTTTCAGAGAGCATATTGAAAAGACTCTCAAAACAGCTCAGGGCTGCCACCTTGAAATTACACAGCGTGACGTTTACACCGTAAACAACGACCTTAAAAAGGTTCAGAGATACGTTGAGATTATAAGAGAGAGCATTGAAAAGTGCTGGTAATTGAATAAGATATACACAATAAAAGAGCTTACCCCGAAAGGTAAGCTCTTTTTGATGCTTAATTTTTACTTATAAAGTAAATTAAACTTCACCTTATGTTGATGCAAACGCCGCAAAATAAAGACTCCAAACCGCAAAAGCAATAGCAGATACTACACAAGCTGGTATCTTTGATTTCCTCTTATGTATAATTGCATCAATCGCCCAGAAAAACGATGCAAGAAACACCAAAGAAGAAACAAATATAATAATCACATTAAACATATAGCTCACCCCTTTATGCAGTACCGCACTGCAAATTATATTTTTAGGAACTTATTTAGATGTAATGGAATACAGAAAAGCAATAAGTTTTTATCCGTTTTTCTTTTTAAATGTTTTAAAGAAATATATTATATAAATAGCAATAAAAGCCGCCGCATATATCAGCATAAAAATCAAAGCAAAATCGTTTCTTACAGGTAAAGACGGCAGAAACATTACCGGTATAATATACACCGCATCAAATAAAAGCATCGATTTCTTATAATCACGGTGAAGCCTGATTTCTTTAATCAGGAGCAATATTCCCCCGGCGACCGCTATACAGTACCACATTAAAAGCGGTGGAGCGCCCGGGCTGTCCATTCCCCAAAAGATCTGCTGATAATACCCGCTTGCTGCTCCGCAAATCAGTATATAGCTAAGGAGTGTACAATTAAAAATTTTGAAATCAAGCTGTGTAAATCTTTGAAAAAACATTTTAATCATCCCCATGTTTTTGCCGCACCGTTTCAAAATTGCATATTATTAAAACCGCAATTAAAAGCACATTGAAATCTCCTCCATATACAGTAAAGAATATATTGCAAATATAATATATATTAATTTTAAAACTGTTTCTGCATGCATTATATATCTGAATTTCTAATTTGTAAAGAAACATTTGTTGCTTTTCAATATATTTCTCATATAATTGATATGTTTTATGTTTAATATACAACATTTTATCTATGCATGCAAAAACCTCCGGCGAAATTTCGCCGGAGGTTTCGTTTTTATCTTAACTTTATTCTTTTCTTAAAATCAGATAGAAATTTCGTGAGCAACCTTATAGAGGTTAAGGTCAACTGACTTTTTCATGTTGAGTGCTTCATAAATATCAAAGTCAACAACCTTTTCCTTCTGCATTGCTACAACACGGTTGCCTATGCCCTTCTGGAGAAGCTTAACGGCATAGTTACCCATTTCGCTTGCTGCAACTCTGTCACGAACAGTGGGAGAACCGCCACGCTGAACATGGCCAAGGATTGTTGCACGGCTTTCAACACCGGTCTTTTCTTCGATCTCTCTTGCAAGAGCCTCAACTCCGCCGATACCCTCTGCAACGATTATGATAAAATGCTTCTTGCCTGTTTTCTGTGTACGGCGCATTCTTTCAATAACGTCTCTTTCAATATCAAAGGGAACTTCGGGGATAAGTATTGTTGTAGCTCCAACTGCGATACCTGCATTAAGAGCAAGATAACCTGCTGAACGACCCATAACTTCAACAACACTGCAGCGGTCATGTGACTCAGTTGTATCACGGATTCTATCAACCATTTCCATAATTGTATTCATGGCTGTATCATATCCGATTGTATAGTCACTGCATGCGATATCATTATCAATTGTACCGGGGATACCTACACAGGGAATACCTGAAAGAGAAAGATCTCTTGCTCCTCTGAATGAGCCGTCACCGCCGATTACAACGAGTCCATCAATACCATTTCTGCGGCAGGCCTCAGCTGCTTTATCTATACCTGCCTGAGTCTTAAATTCAGGGCAGCGTGCAGAATAAAGAATTGTTCCGCCACGATGAATTATATCGGAAACCGTTCTAAGGTTCATCTCATACATTTCGCCGTTAATAAGACCGGTGTAACCTCTCTCTATTCCCATAACCTGCATTCCATTTTCACAGCCTGTTCTTACAACAGCACGAACTGCAGCGTTCATGCCCGGAGCGTCACCGCCGCTGGTCAATACACCGATTTTTTTCATGTTTCCATCTCCTTATTGTTTCATACCATTATTATACACATAATTAAAAAAGTTTCAAAGTACATAATACACCATGTCAAAATTTTGTCAATATCTTTTGAGAAATTATTCCTGATTTTTTACATTTTCCGACCCTAAAAGACGTTCTAGTTCCTCTATAAGGGGTTCATTTATCTGAGTGAGTAATTTTGAATAGCGATATTCTTCTGTATCGGAAAAATAATAGTACACAGGAGTCATACCCTCAAAGATTTCAATGAGGTTCACAGCCTTTGAAAACTTCGGGGATTTTTCCGAGGAAAAGCGGAGAAAAAGTCCACGTTTTCTCTTCTTCTGAGATGAATTTTGATTTTCCGCCGAAGCCGTTTTGTATTCTTCTGCTCTTTTAATTGAATCACAGATAATTTTCGGTTCTTCGTCCTCACGAAGATTGAGTCTTCCCTCGGCTACCACTACGGCATTTTCACTTATCACTCCCGCAGCGGCTGCAAGAACCGTGGGAAATACCACCGCTTCAATAGTTCCGTAAACATCCTCAAGACTTATAAACGCCATGGAATCCCCACGCTTTGTGGTCTTTTTGGTAACTGATGCTATCATTCCCAAAAACAGCACCCTGCTGCCATCCTTGTACTTCGATACACCCATTTCGGAAGCCTCAATTAGCTGCGTGCTTTTAGCACTGCCGATACTCTCCCCCAATGCCTCGTAATCCCTCATGGGATGACCGGAAAGATATAGGCCTGTGGTTTCCTTTTCCATCTGCAAAAGCTCCATATATGGCATTTCAGATACATTTGGCAGTTCAGGGCCTGTATCCTCACCTAAATCCGGTGAAACATCAAAAAGACCTATCTGACCGTCAATGTTTTTTCTCTTATTATATTCGAGGTCATCCATTACCATGGGAAGAGTGGAAAGCATCTGACGGCGGTTTGCTCCCAAAGAATCGAGAGCGCCGCATTTTATAAGACTTTCCACGGCACGGCGGTTAAAGTCCTTACCGTAGATCCTTTTACAGAAAGAGTAAAAGGAAGTATATTTTCCGCCGCTTTCCCTCTCCTGTACAATTCGGCTTATAAGGCCTCTGCCGAGATTTTTAACTGCCAGCAATCCGAAAGCAATACCTTTATCCGTAACACCGAAACTCTCAACGCTTTCGTTTACATCGGGCGGCATTACCTTAATGGAAAGGCGTGCACATTCCGCTGTATATTCGGCAACCTTTCCCGAATTATCAAGTATGCTTGTGAGAAGCGCCGCCATAAACTCGGCGGGATAATGACATTTTAAATATGCTGTGCGGTAAGCTACCACTGCATAGGCTGCCGCATGGGATTTATTAAATGCATAGGAAGCAAAGGAAATCATTTCGTCAAAAATTTCATTTGCCGTTTTTTCATCAACGCCACGCTTTACGCATCCCTCGCATTCCACTGTTCCGTCCTCATTTACAAGGCCGTAGATGAAATTATTCCGCTCTTTCTCCATAACGTCGTGCTTCTTTTTAGCCATTGCACGGCGTACTATATCGGCTCGGCCATAGGAATATCCCGCAAGGGTTCTGAAAATCTGCATTACCTGCTCTTGATACACCATACAGCCGTAGGTTACGGAGAGAATATTTTTAAGGAGTGGCGTTTTATATACTATTTTATCAGGATTCTTTTTGTTTCTAATATAGGTGGGAATTGAATCAACAGGTCCCGGACGGTAAAGTGAGGTAACAGCTATAAGATCCTCCACCCGCTCAGGACACAGACCCACGAGCACATTTTTCATGCCGTCGGATTCGAACTGGAAAACGCCTTCAGTCTGACCTCTTGAAAACATGGCAAAGGTCTCTTTATCCTCTAAATCAATCTTTTCAATATCGAAACTGGGATCTTTTTTTCTTATCATTTCCTGAGCATGGTGAATAACCGTCAGGGTGCGAAGTCCGAGAAAGTCCATTTTAAGAAGTCCCAGTTCTTCGAGAGTGGTCATAGTAAACTGGGTTACAACAGACTCATCATTCTTCGCAAGGGGAACATAAGTATAAACGGGATTATGAGTGATTACAACTCCTGCCGCATGGGTGGAAGCATGGCGGGGCATACCCTCAACCTTGAGAGCCATATCGAGAAGACGCTTTACCTCATCTTCCTTTTCGTATCGCTCCCTGAGTTCAGGAGTTATTTTCATCGCCTTTTCTATGGTCATATTAAGGCGCATGGGTATTAGCTTTGCAACGGAATCCACAGCGCCATATGAAAAGCCCAGCGCTCTGCCCACATCTCTTACTGCCGCTCTCGCCGCCATGGTTCCGAAAGTTACAATCTGAGCCACATGGTCTGCGCCGTACTTTTCGATTACATAATCTATAACCTCACTGCGGCGCTCATAGCAAAAGTCTATATCAAAATCGGGCATACTTACTCTTTCAGGATTTAAAAAACGCTCAAAAAGCAAATCATATTTCATAGGGTCTATGCCCGTTATTCCCACACAGTAAGCGGCTATACTGCCCGCTCCCGAACCTCTTCCCGGTCCTACGGGTATATCCCTGCTTTTGGCAAAGGCTATAAAATCACGGACAATGAGATAGTAATCCACATATCCCATCTGATTGATTACTCCAAGCTCATAATCGAGCCTTTCCCTGTATTCCTTGGGAGCGTTTTCTCCATAGAGCCTGTTAAATCCCTCAAGGCACATATTTTTAAAATAGTCAAAGTGGCTCTGACCCTCAGGCACATCAAAATGGGGAAGCTTTGTCTTGCCGAACTCAAATTCCAGATTGCATTTTTCAGCTATTTTAACGGTGTTCTCTATAGCTTCCGGCACATAGGAGAAAAGCTCCGCCATTTCATCTCCGCTTTTAAGATAAAACTCATCGCTTTCAAATTCAAGGCCGGTGGCTTCACCTACAACATGGTTTGTCTGTATGCAGATTAAAACCTCCTGCACCTTTGAATCTTCACGTTCAATATAGTGGGTATCGTTTGTAGCGGCAACAGGTATATTAAGCTCCGAAGAAAGCTTCAAAAGCTGCGGCATAATACGCTTCTGGTCGGCAATGCCGTGATCCTGAAGCTCAATATAATAGTCCTCACCGAAAACATCCTTATACCACTGCGCCGTTTTCTTTGCGCTTTCATAGTCCCCTCGCACAAGGGCTCTTGGTATCTCACCTGCCAAACAGGCGGACATGGCAATAAGACCATCGCTGTGCTCCTTTAAAAGCTCGTGGTCTATTCTTGGTTTGCCGTAAAATCCCCTTGTCCAGGCCTCGGAAACCATATATATAAGATTTTTATAACCCGTTTCGTTTTTACACAAAAGTATAAGGTGGTTATGCTCGCTGTCAAGGGCGTGAACCTTGTCGTCCATTCCCCTTGCAGCCACATATACCTCGCATCCGATTATAGGTTTTATTCCGTGTTTTTTTGCCGCCTTATAAAAATCCACGGCACCATACATGACGCCGTGGTCTGTTATTGCTATGCTTTTCTGTCCCAGTTTTTCGGCGGCGTCCATGAGTTTTTCTATCCGGCATGCGCCGTCAAGAAGACTGTATTCCGTATGCAGATGAAGATGCACAAAATCAGTCACAGACATCCTCCTCTCCCTCTTGGGAAATGTAACGGGCAAACTCCATTATCCGCTCAAGGCGATGATTGACTCCCGACCTTGAAATGGGCACTGAAAGATTTTCTCCAAGCTCCCTGAGGCTCATTTCAGGATTTTCTTCCCTCAGTATGGCAAGTTCCTGCAAATCCTCAGGAAGGCTTTCTATGCCTCTTGTACGCCTTATTTTGGCAATTGCCTCTACCTGCTGAAGTGAAGCGGCAACAGTACGGGAAATATTGGCAGTTTCAAAATTCAGCTTTCGGTTAACATTATTGCGTACATCCTTGAGCATCTTTACACTCATAAGCTTAAGGGAACTATTTGTAGCTCCCATAAATGTAAGCAGATCCTCTACGGACTCGCTGTCCTTTGTGTACAAAACATTATAGCCTTTTCTCTGAGTGGATTTAGGCTCAAAGAGCACTTCGCTTAAAAACGCTTCCAAATCCGAGCAAAGGTTCATTCGCTGAACGGCAAATTCGCCGTGATAATCCTTTTCAGGATCAGTAACTCCTCCGCAGGCAAGAAACACGCCTCTTAAAAAAGCGCCCTGACAGCATTCGTTTTCGATATTAGCCCTGTTAAGACGCAGGTTAAGCTCTTTTTTATCGTGTCCGAATGCACTTCTGATTTTCTGTCTTTCCTCAGCGGTTTCGGCGTTTACACTTATCTTTCCCGACGGAGAATGGTTTATTTTAAGGGCTACCCCGCACACCTTCGAAATAAGAGAAACATATTTTTCCGCTGCGGCTTCATTTTCTGTTACAAAAGAAATCTGGGAGGGAGAAAAAGCTCTTGCAAAAAGCGCAAGTCCGTATGCCTCGCTTTTATCACAGCATGGGTTTTCATTTTCTATGGTGCAGATTTCATCTTTTACATCTGAACAAAAGGACATCTCTCCGCCTCCCTCATAATGGATTTATACCTTAATTATTTATCTATATCTCTGTGGTGAATACTTACTGTTACACCCTCGCATTTTTCTTCAATATAACTTCCAAGATAACGAGCAGCAGCTACTGAGCGGTGATGTCCGCCTGTGCAGCCTACCGCTATAACAATTTTTGTCATATCGGAAGTTTTGGCAAGGTTAATCATGGTTTCAGCTAATGAAACAAAACCCGGCAAAAGCTCCTTTGCCTGACGGCTTGTTATAACGTAGTCGTAAACCTCTTTTTCCAATCCGTTTTTCTCTCTGAGTGAAGATACATAATAGGGATTGGGAAGCATTCTTACATCGGCAACAAGAGATGCGTCTCTCGGAATACCGAACTTATATCCAAAGGATACACACTGAACTTCCAGCTTGCTTTTATCCGCTCCGCCAAACATTTCACGGACACGTTCTCTTAAATCTCTGTCCTTCATGCCCGAAGAATCAATTATGTAATCGGCGACACGGCGGACACCGAAAAGTCTTTCACGTTCAGCGGAAATGGCGTTTTCCAGTGTTTTGCACTCAAAAATAAGTGGATGAAGTCTTCCTGTCTTTCCGTATCTCTCACTTAAAACCTTGTTATCCGCTTCAAGAAAAAGCACTTTACAGTTAAAGCCCTCTTTTTTCAGACGTTCCGTTTCATCTGCAAGGTCTGAAAACATCTCACCGGATCTTATATCTGTAACCACCGCTAACTTTTCACTTATTCCCCTTGTCTTCATCATTGCCACAAAATCAGGAATAAGCTTCGGGGGCATATTGTCAACGCAGTAATATCCCATATCCTCAAAAGCTGATGAGGCCTGAGTTTTTCCTGCTCCCGAAAGACCGGTTATCATTACCAAATCCATTTCTCTTTCACCATCCAACAATTCAGGGAATTTTTATAACTTCAGGTTCAAGCATAACTCCCTTTTCCTCAAATACCTTTTTCTGTATAAGCTCAATAAGCGCAGAAACATCACTACTTGTTGCGCCTGTGTTATTAATTATAAATCCCGCATGCTTTTCGCTGACCTCGGCTCCGCCGACTCTTGCGCCTTTCAGTCCGCACTGCTCAATAAGTGCTCCCGCAAAGTTTCCCTCAGGACGTTTGAAAACACTGCCTGCACTGGGAAATTCAAGGGGCTGCTTTGACTTTCTTCTGTTAAGGAAATCATCCATTCTCGCCTTTATGGCCTCTTTGTCATCTTTTTTAAGCTTAAAACGTGCACTTGCAACTACATAACCCGTTTCACGGTAAATGCTCGTTCTGTAACTCAGACGCATTTGTGAAACTTCGATTTCGCCCGGTGTTCCGTCCTGCTCAAAATAGCGGCATGAGAAAAGTACATCTTTCATCTCGCCGCCGTATGCTCCTGCATTCATAAATACTGCGCCGCCGACACTTCCGGGAATACCGAAAGCAAACTCAAGACCGCTGAGCCCTTTTTCAAGGGCAAAACGGCAGAGCCGTGACAGGCTTAAACCTGCCCCGCACTCTACCGTTGTTTCGTCTACCATTCGCACCTCGGAAAGTCCGTCTCCTATTTTGATAACCACAGAATCAATTCCGCAGTCATCTACAAGAAGATTGCTTCCGTTTCCGATTATATACGGCTTTACGTTCTCCTCGGCACATTTTGCCAGGATAACGGAAAGCTCTTTTTCACTTTGCGGCTCGACCAGCAGAGCGGCGCTGCCCCCGATTTTAAAAGTGGTATACTCACTCATAGGTGCATCAGTTAAAACTTTGCATCCTGCTTCACGGGCGAAAATTTCTATCTTTTCTGCTCTGCTCATATTACCTCCGAATTTTATCAGTCCAGAAGCGCCGCACCTATAACGCCTGCATCATTACCTAAAAGAGCACGGCAAATCTGAGTCTGAGTTTTTGCAAACATACTGTATCTTTCTCTCTCAACATGCTTTCTCAGGGGCTCGAGAAGGCTTTCGCCCTCGTGGCTGATTCCGCCGCCGATGCAGATCATCTCAGGCTGAAGAATGTTGATTACGTTTATTATACCACATGCTATGTAATAAATATACTGTTCAACAACTCTTTTTGCAGCTGCATCGCCTTTGCGAAGACCTTCAAAAGCGGTTCTGCCTGTAACAAGGTTGATATTTTCATTTACAAGGTGCCACATCTCACTGTCATAGCTGTGACGCATTGCGTGCTTTGTCTGATTGATAAGAGCTGTTGCAGAAGCATATCTCTCCCAGCAGCCTCTTCTGCCGCAGTTGCACTGTTCGCCGTCAAGAGCAATTACCATGTGACCGAACTCAGCAGCAGCAAAGTTTGAACCGTTGTAAATCTTACCGTCTATAACAACACCGCTGCCGACACCTGTACCTAAAGTAATAGCAACAAAGTTTTTAACGCCTCTGCCTGCACCTGCAAGAGCTTCGCCAAGAGCTGCACAGTTAGCGTCGTTATCAATATATATTTTCTTTCCGGGAAGACGCTCTTCCATCATTTCCTGAGCATGGAGATTTTTGAAATCAAGGTTATTCGAGAACTCGATCATTCCGGTAGCTTTATTTACTGTACCGGGAGCTCCCATTCCGATTGAATCAATATCCTCCATTTTAAGACCTGCATCTTCAACTGCAAGGGTAACAGCCTTTGCAATATCATCAAAAATAAGTTCTGCCTCACGTGGTGCATTTGTCTTAAGCTTTCCTCTTCCGATTATTTCAAAGCTGTCGTTGATAACTCCGGCAACTATATTTGTTCCGCCTAAATCAATTCCTACTCTGTACATTCTTCATACCTCCTAATGTTTTATGCCCCGAAACTCAAAGATTCTGCCAAACAAGAAGCTCATCCTGTTCCGGCTGAATATCTTCCATTCCAAGACGGTGAAGAAGTTCACGGGCAGCATTATATCCCATCTTCTTCTGTCTGTTGTTCATTGCCGCTATTTCAATGATAACAGCCAAGTTCCTTCCGGGTTTAACCGGTATTGTAAGCTGCGGAACATCAATGTCGAGAATTGAGCAGTACTCATCTTCCATACCCATTCTGTCGTATACCTTATTGCTGTCCCAAAGCTCAAGCTGAATAACCATATCTATCTTTTCGGTCATTTTTACAGCGCCCATACCGAAAATACGTCTTGCATTGATTATTCCGATTCCTCTAAGCTCCATAAAGTGACGGATATTGTCAGGAGCAGAACCAACTAACGTTTTATTAGATACACGCCTTATTTCAACTGCATCATCGGCAATAAGACGATGACCTCTTTTAATGAGCTCAACTGCGGTTTCGCTTTTACCTACTCCGCTGTCGCCCAGAATAAGCACACCCTCACCGGATACTTCAACCAATACTCCATGACGTGTAATTCTCGGAGCAAGTTCCACGCTCAGATATGCAATAAGCGTTGACATTATGCTCGAAGTAGTATCACCTGTTCTCAGAAGAGGTACACCGTACTTCTTACATCCGTTCATAAGCTCATCAAAGCAGTTGAGGTTTCGTGTTATAAGTACCGCACTAGGACGCTGTGAAGTAAACCGTTCCACGCTCTCAAGTCTTTTTTCCGGACTGAGGTTTTCAAGAAACGCCATCTCTGCCAAACCTAAGAACTGAATTCTTTCCGGATCAAAATAATCATTTGCGCTGGCAAGAATCAGACCGGGTCTGTTTACATCACAGCAGGTTATGTACAGATCCGTTGGTTCCGTTGGCAAATAAAGGGTTTCAAATCCGTGATCCTTTATTATTTTCGCAAGAGATACCGAATATTTTGCAGCCATTTTTTCCACCTCTTTCAATTTACTCTAATAAGCTTCGATTTAATAAAGTCAATTAACTATTAACTTTAAACCGTTTGTTAATTCGCTTTTATTATAAAATGAAATAATGAAAACTGCAACTAAAATATTAGGAAAAATATTATTTTTTTCACTTTCAATTAAAAATATATAACAAAAATCAAAAACAATTGATTAAATTCGAAATTTGGAGTATTATATAGTGTAACGAATATATTGTTAAATGATTTTGCAAAGGCGGTTTGGCGATGAAACTGAAAGTAGCTATAATGAATGACGCTTTCCCTCCGACCATAGACGGTACGTCATCAACTACTCTCAATTATGCAAATATACTGCACAAAAACCATTGCGATGTTATGGTTATAACCCCGAGAGCTCCCCATGTTAAGGATAACTATCCCTATGAGGTGTTCAGATACGACGCTTTTCAGTTTAACAAAAAAGAACAGTATCAATTCGGCTGGCCTTTCCGTCACAGTTTAAGGGAATATGTCTGGTCAAAGAATCTTGACCTTATGCACTTTCACTGTCCTATTGCCTCAGGCAAATTTGCCAGGATAATAGCTCAGGGACAGAAAATTCCCATTGTGGCAACCTATCACACAAAATACGATTATGATATAAGAAAGCGAGTTCCAACCAAGGCTCTTCAGGATTTCTTCCTGCGATTCATTGTCACCAACATGTCAGCTGCGGATGAGGTTTGGGTAGTAAGCCCCGGAGCAGGAGAAAATCTTAAATCAATCGGATATAAGGGAGAATACATAGTCATGCCCAACGGCGTTGATTTTCCCAGAGGAAAAGCCGATGAAAGCAAAGTTAATGAACTGAGAAAAGAGCTTAAAATTCCTGACGGAATACCTGTATTTTTATTTGTCGGACGCATTATGTGGTATAAAAATCTTAAAATCACTGTTGATGCTCTTAAAATACTTAAAGACAAGGGGTTCGATTTCAGATTTGTCATGGTCGGAAAAGGCACTGACGAAAGGGATATAAAGAAATATATAAATAAATCCGGAATCAGTGAAAAATGCATTTACGCTGGAAAAATCAGCGACCGTGAAAAGCTCAGATGTTATTATTCTATGGCTGACGCATTTCTTTTCCCATCTACATTCGACTCCCACGGCCTTGTTGTAAGAGAGGCTGCTGCCTGCGAATGTCCATCGCTTCTCATAAGAAACAGCAGTGCCGCTTACGGCATTGAAGAAGGCGTAACGGGATTTTTGTCAGAAGAAAATGCTGTAGATTTCGCCGAAGCTATTGAAGATATGATTTCCGATATGGACAAACTTAAGGAAGTAGGCAAAAACGCCGGAGAAAAGATTTATCTTTCATGGACAGACTCTGTTGCAGCAGCATATAAAAGATATGAAAACTTATGTAAAAACTGGCCCTATCCCCTTCCCTGCAAGGGCGGAAAGGCTGTTCCGGCTGAGACAAAACAGTAACTTTGACTTTTTTGACATAAGTTATATTTTATGGTAAAATAAAAGTCTACAAAATTTACAGAAAGCGGAGTGATATAAATGGCAGCCAAAAAGAAGTTTCTCACATATAAGGGCAAACCTCTGGTAAGAAGCGGAAAGACCATATATTATGGCGATATGGCGGATCCTTTCGTAGTTATGCTTCAGATTAACAGCACTAAAGACTTTAATGGCCTTGAAATTGCTGACAAGGTTACCGTACAGCTTTTAAGCACAGACCCCGAAGCACGCCCCCATGACAGAATCATCAAGAAGAGCGAAAAAATCGGTCTTTACAATGCCATGGATATTGGCTCTATATGGCTTGAGCGTGCGCTGAACAACAAATAACTTTTTAAAGATGACCTTTTCGGGTCATCTTTTCTTTTTACTTACTCAGTATAAAACCCGGCAAAGGAGTTAATTCTTTTGCCGGGTTTAACTTTTGATTTAAGCTATCTATACTCGCCGATTACACCTGAGAAACATAATATTTAGCCTGAGAATTCCAAAGCTTTGAGTACATTCCGTTTTCATCACTGAGCAGCTGCTCATGAGTACCGAACTGAACTATATGGCCTTTTTCAAATACAAGTATCTTATCGCAGAAGCGGCAGGAAGAAAGACGGTGAGAAATATAAATAGCGGTTTTGCCGCTTGTAAACTCATTAAATCTGCTGTAAACCTCAAACTCGGAAATTGGGTCAAGAGCGGCAGTAGGTTCGTCGAGAACTACAAAGGGTGCGTCCCTGTAAAGGGCTCTAGAAATTGCAAGCTTCTGAGCTTCTCCCCCTGAAATTTCAACTCCTTCATCGTCAAAATCCTTGTAGAGAACAGTGTTTTCCTTGTTTTTCATTTCATTTACAAATTTGTCTGCGCCCGATTTTTCAAGGCTTGAGAAAAGCCTTTCCCTGTCATAATCCATTGAAGTTGTGACGTTCTGCGAAAGAGGAACTGAGAAAAGGGCAAAATCCTGAAACACCACAGAAAACAGCGACATATATTCATTGATATCGTATTTTCTTATATCTATGCCGTTTAGAGTAATTTCTCCCTCAGTTGGGTCATAAAGCCTGCATAAAAGCTTTATGAAAGTACTTTTTCCCGAACCGTTGTGACCTACGAAAGCTATGTGCTCACCGATTTTAAATTTAAATGAAACATCTTTCAGGGCATAGGAATCTGAACCTGCATATTTAAAGCTGACGTTTTTAAATTCAATTTCATAATCGCAGTCCGTTCTTTTTTCAACAGGAAGAGTACCCATTTTTCTCTCAGTGGGATAGTCATAAACCTTACGCATA
The DNA here is from genome assembly GCA_958366985.1 of uncultured Oscillospiraceae bacterium. Taxonomy (GTDB): domain Bacteria; phylum Bacillota; class Clostridia; order Oscillospirales; family Acutalibacteraceae; genus UMGS263. The sequence goes on along the minus strand of CATXDC010000010.1, from coordinate 58,870 downwards.
TATCCGGCAGTAGCCGTATTATAATTTAACACCATAGGTATCATCCCAAGCTGGGTAACGCTTGCAATAATAATCGGAATACTTCCTGTAAGTCTTACAATATCGTCTACACTCATAAGTCCGCCAACAGCTTTCACACAGATAAAGCCATATATTATCGACGTGAGAACTGCCTGCATAATTCTCATTGTATAGTTTTCCACTATTGTCTTTTTGTCTGAGTCTTTTCTCTGAGCTGCCATTCCTAATTTAAAATCACTGTATTCGTCTAAAACCATTTTCTGGGAGTTATAAATTCTTATATCCTTACCGCTTTTGTACTCCTTTGTAAAATCAAACCAATACATAAAGCGAGAAAAAATATCGTTATAGTATTCCCATATTTTTATGTTTTTTTTGGAGGCACGATCTCCCGCAAGAGCTGTTATTACGGCACACAGTATAAATACTGCAAGTATGATAACTGCAAATTTCCAAGAAGTAATGAAGGATGAATTATCAAATGTCAGAAAACCTTTTATTGCCGGTGAAATAGCAATAACAGAAAACACCAGACCGAAAATTCCGCTTATTATGGACTGCAGAGAACCATAAAAATGATAAATAATTCCTCCACTACACATTATTTCTGTCTGACAGCGCTTTAGAGCAGCCTGAAAGTCCGGCTCTTCCAGCAGTGCATAGTCTTTTCCTGTAACAATTTCTGTAAGGATTTTATTTTCAGACAGCTGCACAACTGACATCTGTTTTTTGAATTCCTTTTGCAAAGCTGAATTTGTAACAGAAAAAACAAATACGGATACCGCCAGGAAAACAGCGTTCATCATTATGTCATTTGCAGGTGCTCCCACGGAAAACATTGAAGTAATTTTAGCAGAAAAATAAATAGCTGAAAGCTGGGGCAAAAATGTCGTAAAAGAGTATAAAAGCATTATGGGGATAACTTTTTTATCGGTCTGCTTAAAAATCTTAAAAGCAAAGCGTATATTATTTTTTGTTTCCTGTTTATTACTCAAGGTTTTCACCTCCTGCCGGTTCCTCGTTATAATAATAGCTCTGCATTGAATACATCTTAAAGTATTCGCCTTTATCTTTCATGAGCTGTTCGTGGCTTCCCTCCTGAACTATGGAGCCGTTTTTCATAAACAGAATTCTGTCACAGAAAGCTGTACTGGCAAGTCGGTGGGAAATATAAAAGGACGTTTTACCCTTGGTGATTTCATCATATTTCATATAAAGCTCATTTTCCGCAATTGGGTCAAGAGCCGCCGTAGGTTCATCGAGAATTATAATGGGTGACTGTTTATAAATAGCTCTTGCGCAGAGAAGCTTCTGAGTTTCGCCTCCCGATAAATCAATACCGTTTTTATTTATTTCCTTATGAAGCTTAGTTTTTACTCCGTCAGGAAGAGCCTCTATTTTTTCCTCAAGCCCTGCAAATTTTATGGATTTTTGAAGCAGTTCTTCATCCGCTTTATCCTCGGTCATTGTGATATTACTTTCAATCGATGAAGGCATAGTAAATATATCCTGAAAAACTGCCGAGAAGAGCCTGTATCTGTCTTCTTTTGCAATTTCCTTTATATTTTTTCCGTTTATAAGTACTCTGCCGCCGGTGGGAGAATAAAGCCCGCAGAGAAGTTTAACAGTAGTCGTTTTACCTGCTCCGTTAGCTCCCACAATGGCAATTTTCTCACCTGCTCCTATTTTAAAGGAAAGATGTGAGACAGCGTCATGAACACCGTCGTAAGAAAAGCTTACGTCGTCAAATTCCACAGTGCACTCTTCAGGGAACTTTTCAAGCGGCTTTGCATTACTGAAATCTTCCTCTTTTTCAACGCATTTGCGGTAATCGTCGGCATAGAGATGGTTTGAATAAAACTCACCGCATATCTGAGCAACCTGAAAAATCCATGAGTTTGCTCCGCTTATTACCGAATAGTAAAAGGCAAAATCTCCCGCCGTAAGTCTGCCTTTTGAATAAAGGCTTATGAGAATTGCAAAAACCGATAAATCACGGACAAGGAAAACTGCAAAGGTAAGCGTGTCATAAAGAAAACACTTTTTATTTGTGCTGATCTTAAACCTTTTATAATCTCCTATAATCATATCTATAAGAGGAGTGAACCAGTTTACAACATTGAATATCTTCATATCCTTTGCGGCTTTTAAATCAGCGCCCTTTCCCGTGGAAAGATATCTTGCTTTTCTGGTGGCAATCAAATATTCTCTGCTTTCCTCTATTGATACTTTTTTCGATAAAAGACAAAGAATGAAATTGACTGCTGCCGAGAATATACATACAGCTAAAATCAACGGGTCTGCCAGGGCTACAAGTGCAAAAAATGCCGCTATTCCGGTAATAGCAACTATTATTGCCTGAATATTAAAGATAAACCTTGATAAACCTACATCACCGTAATAAATACTTGCAACTGCCTTATCAAACGCTTTTCTGCTTTCATAGCTTTCAATATCTTCATAATTAACGGAAAGATTTTTCCTGATGATATTGCCTAAAACGCTAAATCGCCATTTCTCCCAGTAAGCCATAAGCTCCATTTCGTTTTTGTATGACATAGCCTGAAAAATGATATTCATGGCTGCAAAAGCGAAAAATGAAATAAGCAGAGTTTTTGCATCTGCATCACCTGTAATGCAGTCGATTATTATTTTAAGTATGAATGTTGCTGCCAGCGGAGTAAAAACAGCCGGTATTATTCCGCAAACAAAGGTCATTATAAGTTTAACTTTGCTTTCAATGTTAGCATCGAAAGTCATTTTCAAAAGATATTTGATATTCTGATAAAAAGAATATTTTGTTTTTTCCTTTTCTGATGTTTTCAAATTTTCCATCTCCTCTCGACTATGATAATACATTATTTTCTCTTTTAAAAGTGAATTTCTGCACGAATGGTATCATATAGCGCACGAACGGTCATTTTAAAGTTTCTTTGTTTCGTTCTTATATGCCATAACCTGTAAAACAGCGTTCATAGTAACAAAAACAAAAAATGCGACAAACACAGTTCCTATATCTACCCTGCCTGCAATACAGTCGATTATTATTTTAAGCACAAACGTCAAAGCAAGGAGAATAAAAAGCACAGACATTATTCCTTTAGCAATTGTCACTGCAAGTTTTCCTTTATTTTCACTGTTAACGTTAAACATTATTTCCAGCATATGTTTAATACTTCGGCAGAAAGAGTATTTTGTTTTTTCTTTTTCAAGAGTTTTCATTCTTTCATCTCCTCTCGACTGTGATAATACATCATTTTCCCTTTTAAAAGCGGATTTCTGCACGAATGGTATCATACAGCGCACGAACGGTTAATTTTACTGTTATTCTCGCCGCTTAAGATGATTAAACAGGTTTGGAAAATGAAAAATCCCGGCGGGAATTTTCATTCCTGCCGGGTGAAAGTTTTATAAACCTATTTTATTTTTCGTTTTTGATCTCTTCCCAGAGCTCTGTTACAACAACTCTTTCATCAAAGGGATACTTTACGCCGTTGATTTCTTCATAATCCCAGTGACCTTTACCGATAAGAAGAATTATATCTCCCTCTTCAGCCATTTTCATAGCGTGCTTAATAGCGGTTCTGCGGTCAACAATCTCAGTGTATTTGCCGGTTGTTCTGTCAAGACCCACTTTGATTTCGTTGTTTATATCCTCGACCTTTTCAAATCTCGGGCAGTTTGAAGTGAGAATTGTGAAATCAGCCATATTGCCCAGTATCTCACCTGCATCGGCTCTGCGGATTTTTGTACGGTTTCCGTCAGAACCGAAAACAGCGATTATACGGTTGGGATTATAAGCCTTGACTGCGGAAATAAGGTTCTGAACGCCTATTCCGTTATGGGCAAAGTCAAGAAGCACAGTAAAGGGAGCATCAATTTTAACTCTTTCCGCTCTGCCTCTTATCTCAATTTCTTCGAGAGCTGTGGAAATAACGCTCTTATCAATTCCGCACATATGGCAGACACAGGCAGCTGAAAGTGAATCATAAATACTGAATCTACCGGGAGAACCTACGGTGATTTCGTCCTCATATTTACCCTTTGTGCTGTATTTTACGCCCATGTATCCGGGCTTCATAACTGTTTCAAAGCCATCTACAACTATGTCGTTGAAATCGCCAAAACCAAACTTTACAATATCACAGGTATGTCCCTCAAGAACCTTATCAATCTGAGGATCATCGCCGTTTACAACACCGACTTTACACTGTCTTAAAAGAAGACTCTTGCAGTGGAGATACTCTTCAAGGCTCTTGTGCTCCCAAGGACTTATATGGTCACGGGAAATATTGAGGAAAATACCGTAATCAAATACAAAGCCGGCAGTTCTGCGAAGCATGAGTCCCTGTGAGGAAGCTTCCATAACAACATATTTACAGCCTGCGTCATACATTTCCCTAAACAGTCTCTGAACCTCATAGGATTCGGGAGTTGTGTTGATTGTCTTTTTCTTTTCATCTCCGATAAGGGCGCCGATACTTCCGATAAGGCCTGTCTTATAACCTGCCTTTTCGAGAATAGCTTTTATCATATATGTGGTTGTGGTCTTGCCCTTTGATCCTGTTACACCGATTGTAACAAGCTTTTCGGCAGGATATCCGTAATAGGCCGCTGCCATTTCAGCAAGCGCTGTTCTTGTATCATTAGTTTTAATTACTGTAACATTATCCGGAACCTCAACAGCATCTTCGCAAACAATAGCAATTGCGCCTTTTTCTGCTGCTTCACCGGCAAGAGTGTGGCTGTCAAGCTTGGCACCCTTGATGCATACAAATGCACTGTTCGGCACAAGACGTCTTGTGTCATAAATAACGTCGGATATTTCAATATCCGTACTTCCGCTGATTACTTCATAGTCAAGCTTAGAAATAAGCTCGCTTAATTTCATTTTTCATCATTCCTTGTTTATGAAATCGGCACCCTCTTAGGTACAGAAACAGTTTATCACAAATTCATGGAAAAAACCACTCGAAATGTAAAATCCTTACAAATTATATATTTTTAACATAAAAACACCGCAGCCGTAAAGCTGCGGTGTAAATATAAACTTATCAGTCTCTGCGAAGAGCCTCGATAGGAGCCATCTTGGCTGCCTTTCGTGCCGGATACATTCCGAAGAATATTCCGATTGCACTTGAAAATCCGATTGCTATTACAATGGACATTATGCTTATCTGAAGAGGAATTGCCATTATATATGAAACAAGTTTTGCACCGACAATTCCGATTATAATTCCTATAATTCCGCCTATGAGACAGATTATTACGGATTCAGTAAGGAACTGAAGAGAAATAGTTGAAGTCTTTGCTCCGAGAGCTTTTCGTATACCTATCTCCCTTGTTCTCTCCGTTACGGAAACAAGCATTATATTCATAACACCTATTCCGCCAACTAAAAGAGAGATTGCACTGACCGCTGCAATAAATGTTGTGAAAACACTTATAACGGTATTGAGAAGGTCAATATATGTCGCCATGTTTGTAACGGCATACACATCACGATCTTGGTTATTATGGCGAGCCATAAGAACGTTTGAAGCGGTATTTCCCACTGCGTCAAGCTGATTTTCATCTACTGCGGAAATATAAAGCATCTCATATTTATCATTATTTCCCATAAGTGAAGAAACAACATTGCCGGGAGCCATAATCATTCCGCCGGAAACGCCCATACTGCCCATCATACTCATACTGCTGAGCTGATCGGTATCCATACCAAAACTTCCTGCAACATCGGTAACGCCTATAATTTTGAACTTAACAGAACGTCCGCTTACAGTATAAGTGAGATATTTACCCACACAGTTTTCTTCACCGAAAAGCTGCTTCGCACTCATAGTATCAATAATAGCAACTGCACGCTGCGCATCGTACTCTTCCTGAGTGAAATATCTTCCGTATTTGCAAGGGGTTTTCAGTAGCGAAGCTACATCTGCGTCACATCCAATAGCTGCTCCCATACCAGTGTTTCCCTCGGCGTCAATACTTCCCATTGAAATTGTAACAGGAGTAACATACTCAACACTTTCAAGATTCCTTATAGCCTCAATGTCATTATAATTAATATAATCACTGGAAGTTGCAACATTGGTTTTTACAGATATACTTACAACGCTTGCGCCCATATCCTCTATCATACCGATAATATAGTCACGGCCGCCGGTACCTACGGTTATAATTGCTATAACCGACGCTACACCGATTATTATTCCGAGCATTGTAAGAAGTGAGCGCATCATATTAGTGCGGATGCTGAAAACCGCTATTTTTATATTTTCTTTAATATTCACGGTTTTGCCTCCGTCTTATTATGAATTTTTCTCTACTTTAACCTTTGCTCCGTCAGTAAGAGTTGAGGGAGGATTCTTTACTACAAATTCGCCTTCCTCAAGACCTGATTCAATCTGATAATATGTGTCATCAGTAGTACCGAAAGTGATTTCTCTTACGGAAACAGTTCCGGTTTCGCTGTTATATACATATACGCTGCTGGCTTTTGAATCGGGAATAAGAGCTTCAACAGGAATTGCAATCTGCTCTTTTGTCTCGCCGATTTCAACGTCAACATCTACATCGAATCCCTCTATTACACTTTCATCGGGATTTTCAATTGAAACCTTAACCTGGCATCCGGCAGAACTTGAACCTGTAAGTCCGCTTGTAATGGAGCTTAAATCAAGAGAACCGGATGAACCTGAAGTGGCTGTGGGACTGATATAGATAATCTCACCATCAAAAGTTCCGCCCATGGTGGTAATAGTAGCTTTCTGACCTACTTCGAGCTTAAGTATATCGTATTTTCCTGCAGTAAAGGTTGCTACATACTTTGAAGTATCCGCAACTACCATTCCGGTTTGTCCAGATCCTGTACTTCCAAGCATTGAGAGAATGGAATTCATATCCATCTCCATATCACCGCTTGTAAGCATAGAAAGAAGAGATGTCATATCAAATCCGCTGCTCTGTTCGCTTCCGAACATCTCACCGGCAGTTACACTTACCTTAGTTACAAGGCCATCGCTTTCAGCTACCCAGCCTTTTGCGATTACTTCTTTTTTGGCTATGCTCTTATCAAGATCAGCTTTTGCTGTATCAACAGCTATTTTTACTATCTCATCAAAAGAGAGATTGCTCTGGGTTTTGAAAAGCTCATTCTGAACTTTAAGCTGAAGAAGCTGTGTTTCACAGTTAATGAGTTTGCTCAGCTTATCAGAAAATTCACTGACTTTTTCCGCTCCGTCGTTAATTGTAGGCAGAGACTCCAGAATCTGTGTCAAAACTGCCTGAAGCTCTTCCGGTGACATTTCGGAAAGCTTCTTGATTATTTCATCAATATTGATATTAGGAATCTCCGGTAAAGTTCCGCCCATTGATGAAAGTTCTTTCTGAAGCTGTGCTGACTCCTTTTCAAGAGCCGCAATCTGTGAACTTAAGTTTTTTACCTGCTGCTCAGCAGTAACCTTTCCGTTTACAACTGCATCGTAGGATTCCTTGGCTTTTGAATAAGCCTCCTGCTTTTCTGCAATTTCTGCATCTATTGAGGCAGTGTCAAAAGTAGCAAGGACATCTCCTTTCTTAACCGTATCCCCTTCTTTTACGTTTACGGTTTTAACCATTGTCCCACTGTACATTGTGTAATTAGTATCGCCGTCTGAAATAATTTCACCGGTTGTATTATAATGCTGGGACATGGCACGAGGCTTTACCTCTACAAGGTTAACCGCTACACCGGAATCGGGAACTACAAACATAAGTATAAGCAGCACTACAACCAGCACACCTGCTATGCTGCCTATGATTATCCCGTTCCTTTTCTTTTTGCTCATTTTTTTCTCCATTAATTAAAACACCACTTTCGTACTATGTTAAACTGATTACAGTTCTACACTAACGTCATGGTATGATTATAAACTAAAAAGCCATCTTTGTGATGGCTTTTTATATTAACAATTTATGAATTATTTATTACCGATATCGGTACGATAGTGTGCGCCCTCAAAAGTGATCTTCTTCACTGCTGCATAGGCTTTTTTTAGTGCTTCTTTAAGGTCTGAACCTAATGCTGTAACACCTAAAACTCTGCCGCCGGCTGTTTTGAACACTCCGTTTTCAAGAGCTGTTCCCGCATGGAAAACACATGCTCCCTCAACCTGTCCGTCAGAATCGAGACCTTTGATCTCAATTCCCTTGGGATATGATCCGGGATATCCGCCGGAAGCCATTACAACACAGGCACAAGCCTCGTCGCTCCACTGGATATCGAGATCGCTGAGATTTTCATCAATTACAGCATCCACAATATCGCAAAGAGGAGTTTTAAGTCTCGGAAGTACAACCTGAGTTTCAGGATCACCGAAACGTGCATTGTACTCTATTACCTTGGGACCGTCGGCAGTGAGCATAAGTCCGAAATAAAGGCAGCCCTTAAAGGTTCTTCCCTCTTTGTTCATTGCCTCAATTGTGGGAAGGAAAATTTCCTTCATGCATCTGTCGGCAATTTCGGGAGTGTAATAGGGGTTGGGGCTGATTGTGCCCATTCCGCCTGTGTTGGGGCCTTTATCTCCGTCATAAGCTCTCTTGTGGTCCATTGAAGAAACCATGGGCTTTACACATTTACCGTCTGTAAATGCAAGTACGGATACTTCGGGGCCTGTTATGAACTCTTCAATTACAACCTTATTGCCGGAAGCGCCGAATTTCTTGTCATCCATAATTGTATGAACGGCATCCTCAGCCTCTGCTTCATTCTGGGCGATAATAACGCCCTTACCAAGTGCAAGACCGTCGGCTTTGACTACAACGGGATATTTATTCTGCTCTTTGATATAGCTGAGAGCATCTTTTGAGTTTTCAAAAACTTCATATCCGGCAGTTGGAATTGAATATTTCTTCATAAGGTTCTTTGAAAAAACCTTACTGCTTTCAATAATAGCTGCGTTTGCACGGGGGCCGAAAGCTCTTATGCCCTCTTTCTCCATTGCGTCAACCATGCCTGCTGCAAGGGGATCATCAGGAGCTACAAAAACGCAGTCAACTTTTAATTCCTTTGCAAGAGAAACCATGCCGTCAATGTCAGTAGCTCCTACTGAGAAGCACTCAGCGTCGCAGGAAATTCCTCCGTTACCGGGAGCACAGTATACTTTTTCTACCTTTTCGCTTTCAAGAAGCTTGCGGATAAGGGCGTGTTCACGTCCGCCGCCGCCTACCATAAGTATTTTCACGGTAAATAGCCTCCTTTTTATCAGTGATGGAAAAGGCGAATTCCTGTAAACGCCATTGCCATTGAATATTTGTTGCAGGTTTCGATTACGTTATCGTCACGGATAGAGCCGCCGGGCTGTGCAATATACTCAACACCGCTCTTCTTTGCTCTTTCGATATTGTCACCGAAGGGGAAGAATGCATCTGAACCGAGAGAAACGCCGCTCATTGTAGCAAGCCATTCTTTCTTCTCCTCTTTTGTAAGAGGTTCGGGCTTCTCATCAAAGAAGTTCTCCCAAACACCGTCAGCAAGAACATCCATATAGTCGTCAGAAACATAAACGTCGATTGTGTTGTCTCTGTCGGGACGGCGGATGTCAGCCTTGAATTTAAGTCCAAGGGTCTTGGGATGCTGTCTTAAATACCATACATCAGCCTTATTTCCTGCAAGACGTGTGCAGTGAACTCTTGACTGCTGTCCCGCACCTACGCCGATAGCCTGTCCGTCCTTTACATAGCAGACAGAGTTTGACTGAGTATATTTAAGAGTGATAAGGGAAATAAGAAGATCTCTCTTTGCTTCTGCGGGGATGTTCTTATTCTCTGTAACAACATTTTCGAGAAGGCCTTCATCTATTGAAAGCTCATTTCTGCCCTGCTCAAAAGTGATACCGAAAACATCCTTGTGCTCAATGGGAGCGGGAGTATAGTTTTCGTCAATCTTTATGATATTATATGTGCCCTTTCTCTTACCCTTGAGGATTTCGAGAGCTTCATCCTCATAGCCGGGAGCAATGATTCCGTCTGATACCTCACGGGCAATAAGCTTTGCTGTGGGAACGTCGCAAACCTCTGAAAGAGCGATAAAATCGCCGTAGGAGGACATTCTGTCAGCTCCTCTTGCTCTTGCGTAAGCTGTTGCAAGAGGTGAAAGCTCAAGGTCATCTACAAAATAAATCTTTTTAAGTGTATCGCTAAGGGGTACACCGATTGCAGCGCCTGCGGGGCTTACGTGCTTAAAGGAAGCCGCAGAGGGCATTCCTGTAGCCTTTTTAAGCTCTCTTACAAGCTGCCAACTGTTGAATGCATCGAGAAAGTTAATGTAACCGGGTCTGCCGTTGAGAACCTCGATAGGCAGTTCGCTTGAATCTTTCATAAAAATTTTTGACGGCTTCTGATTGGGGTTGCAGCCGTATTTAAGCATAAGCTCTTTTGCCATTTCTTTCTCCTCCATTATTTGTTTTTATTTACAATTCTTGTTTCGGTCTTGCCGGTTTCAATGTCGATATAACGGACAAAAAGAGAAACTTTATTGTTTTCGTTAAGTCCTGCCCATACCTTTTCTGTAAGTGAGTCGATATCGCCTTTAAGCTCAACCTCTACGGGCTCACCTTCAAAGGAGGGAATGGGATTTCCGTCATGCTTATATGTATGGATAATATGTCCCCTGCCGCTGAGAGGTGAAGTATATTCATAGAAATATCTTCTTACGCTGTCGGGATTTCCGTTTGCGCTTTTGAGGATTGAAAGCTTATAGAAAAGTTCTCCATTTGCAATATCGGCTTCACCTGAAATTCTGGGGGTGAAGTTAGGCTCATCAGGCTCAAATGTACGTGTTCTGAGAGCTTCCTCAAAGGTTTTGCCCTCTTTAAGGAAATCATAAACAGTGTCGGTCTGATCGCCGTTTGTCACAACTGTTTTGCTGCCTAATACTCTTACTGGAGAATAAATAATAAGTGAGGGATCGGAAAGCTTTGCCGGGTCAAATGCCTGAGTTCTTATTCCCTCATCCTCTGTTACAAAAACTCTGTTTCGGCTGTTTTCGCTTCTGCCCATAATGAAATATACGATTACGGCTTTTTTGCCGTCCTCACTTTTTCCTATAAGCACGCCTCTTCCGGGATATTCGTTTGAGGAAAGATAATTTTTCAAATCAGCAACCTGCATGGCTCTGCCTCCTGTTAATTTTAATTATTATTTATTTTAGGTTAATCTTCTACAACAGTTGTGTTTCCGGTAACTTTTATTTTACCCTCGCAGAAAAGGGAAACCGCTTTTGGAAGAATTTCCCACTCAGCGTTTTCCATAACTCTGCGCTGTAAAACCTCCGGAGTATCGCCGTTCTTAATTTCAACTGCCTTCTGGAGAATTATTGCTCCTCCGTCGGGAATAAGATTTACAAAATGAACCGTTGCGCCTGTCACTTTAACGCCTTTCTCAAGAGCCATTTCGTGAACTTTAAGCCCGTAGCAGCCCTTTCCGCAAAATGACGGTATAAGTGACGGATGGATATTTATAATTTTATTTTCATACTCTGAAATAACGGTTTCGCCGAGAATAGAAAGGAAACCTGCAAGAACCACAAGGTCAGCACCGCACTTTTCAAGTTCAGAAAGGAGAGCCTTGTCGTAATCCTCGGGATTTTCAAAGGATTTCCTTGCCACAACGGCAGTTTCTATTCCTGCATTTTCAGCACGGGTAAGGGCATATGCCCCATCCTTGCTTGCAATAACCTTAACTATTGTTCCGTTTTTAATCTTTCCGGCTTTTTCGGCGTCAATAAGAGCCTGGAGATTGGTTCCTCCGCCGGAAACAAGCACAGCTATTTTCAGCATAACTCAATACCCTTTTCGCCCTGCTTCATCTCACCGATAATGTGAGCCTTTTCGCCGCAGCTTTCAAGGATTCTTACAGCCTCATCAGCTTTATCGGGAGCAACTGCAATGCAAAGACCGATACCCATATTGAATGTATTGAACATATCTCTCTCAGGAATACCCTCGTTCTGGATAATCTTGAAAATGGGCTTTACGGGAACCTTGCTCTTTTCGATAACAGCGGTGAGATCGCCCTCGATCATACGTGGAATATTCTCATAGAATCCGCCGCCTGTAATATGTGAAATTGCGTGAACGTCAACTTTTGACATAAGCTCAAGAAGAGGCTTTACATAAATCTTTGTGGGAGTGAGAAGCTCTTCGCCGAGAGTTTTGCCGAGATCGTTCATGTGGAGGTTAAGGCGCTCCTCAGTTATACGGAAAACCTTTCTTACAAGTGAGAATCCGTTTGAGTGAAGACCGGAGGACTCAACGCCTATAAGGGCATCCCCTGCACGGAGATTTTTGCCGTCAACAAGCTTATCTCTGTCGCCCATACCTACGCAGAAACCTGCAAGGTCGTATTCATCAACAGGATAGAAGCCGGGCATCTCAGCGGTTTCGCCGCCTACAAGAGCACAGCCTGCCTGTACGCAGCCCTCTGCAACGCCTTTAACTATCTGCTCAACCTTTTCAGGTATATTCTTTCCTACTGCAACATAATCAAGGAAGAAAAGGGGCTTTGCACCTGAACATGCAACATCGTTTACGCACATGGCAACGCAGTCGATACCAACTGTATCATGCTTGTCCATAAGGAATGCAACTTTAAGCTTTGTTCCTACTCCGTCAGTACCGGAAACAAGCACAGGATTTACAATGCCTGTCATATCGGGGGCAAACATTCCGCCGAAACCGCCGATTGCGGACATAACACCGGGAATCTTTGTTCTTTCAACATGAGATTTAATAAGCTCTACTGATTTGTAGCCGGCAGTTACGTCAACGCCTGCTTCCTTGTAGCTTTTGCTGAAGCTTTCCATTTTTGTAGAATCCTCCCTTTTATTTAGACTCGTTTATTTTTTTGCTGAATTTATCTTCAAATATTGAATCCTTGATTTCTACGGGATATTTGCCTGTGAAGCATGCATCACAGAACTCGCACTTTGAACCTACTGCAATCTTGTGGAGATTTTCGAGGCCAAGATATCCGAGAGAATCAGCGCCGATTTCCTGACGGATTTCGTCAAGAGTAAGACGGCAGGCAATAAGATATTCACGTGAGCTGATATCTGTACCGAAATAGCAGGGATTGAGGAAAGGCGGAGAAGAAATACGCATGTGAACCTCTGTGGCTCCTGCCTTTCTGAGAAGCTCAACAATGTGAGCACTGGTTGTACCTCTTACGATTGAGTCGTCTATCATGACAACTCTCTTGCCCTTAACAGCTGCTGAAAGAGGATTGAGCTTAATATGAACGCTTCTCTCTCTCTGCTCCTGAGTTTCCTGAATGAAGGTTCTGCCTATATAGCGGTTCTTGATGAAACCGAATGCAAAGGGAATACCTGATTCCTCAGAATAACCGATTGCAGCGTCAAGACCTGAATCGGGAACACCGATAACAACGTCAGCCTCAACAGGATGCTCCTGTGCAAGATAACGTCCTGCCATACGGCGTGCCATATGAACGCTTGCGCCATCGATTACGGAATCAGGACGAGCAAAGTAAACGTGCTCAAAAATGCAAAGTGAAGTTTTCTGTCCACAGTGGTCTTTAATGCTGCGGATGCCGTTTTCATCGATGATGACGATTTCGCCGGGCTCAACATCACGGACGAACTCAGCTCCAAGGCTGTCAAGAGCACAGGTTTCGGAAGCGAGCATATAACTGTTTCCGCTCTTTCCGATGCAAAGGGGACGGAAACCGTGAGGGTCTCTTACACCGATAAGCTTGCGGGGTGAAACTACGAGGAAAGAATATGCACCCTCAAGCTTGTTCATAGCTTCTGAAATAGCCTCTTCAACGCTGCCAACAGTAAGTCTTGCCTTTGCAATAAGATAACCGATAAGCTCAGCGTCGCTGTTTGTCTGGAAAATAGCGCCTGTTGTCTGAAGCTCACGCTTGATTTCTTCAGTATTTACAAGGCTGCCGTTATTTGAAATAGCCAGTGTGCCTTTTGAATAACGCATAACAAGAGGCTGAGAGTTTATCGGAATAGAATCCTTGCCGGCAGAATAACGCACGTGACCGAGACCGATGTCTCCTCTGCCGTTTGCTGTAAGTTTTTTGAGTGTATCAGCATCAAAAACATCGGGAACAATGCCCATGCCTTTTTCACAGTCGATGATTCCGTCGTTGTTTACTGCAATACCGCAGCTTACCTGACCTCTGTGCTGGAGGGCAAAAAGAGCAAAATATGCTTCATTTGCCACATTGAGATCATCCTTGTTGTAGACGCCGAAAACGCCGCATTCTTCGTGTATTTTGTCAAACATATCTATCAGCCTCCAAAATGATTTTGCAATTTAATAAAACAACAAATAACAGTTATAAAACTTAAGCCTTAAGGCTTTCTGCAAGAGCCTTATCCTTTGCAATAACTGCTTTTTCCATATCGGACTTCATTTCATCAAGTTTCTTTGCAAGTGTCTCGTCAGACAAAGCGAGCATCTGCACTGCAAGAATTGCAGCATTCTCAGCACCATCTATGGCAACTGTTGCAACGGGAATACCTGAGGGCATCTGAACTGTTGCAAGAAGAGCATCAAGTCCGTCAAGAGTTGAGGACTTTACAGGAATTCCGATAACAGGAAGAGTAGTATGAGCTGCAAGAACACCTGCAAGATGTGCAGCTTTTCCTGCCGCAGCTATAATAGCTCCGAATCCGTTTTCTCTCGCCTTTGACGAAAACTCAGCAGCCTGAACCGGTGTTCTGTGCGCAGACATTACATGAACCTCTGTTTCAACTCCAAACTCGGCAAGCTTTTTTATAGCTTTTCCTACTACCGGCAAATCACTGTCGCTGCCCATTATTACAGCTACTTTTTTCATACACTCGTCATCCTTTCAAATTTGTTGTGTTCCAGGTCTTTCAAAAGTAAAAAGGCTGCGATTATAACGCAGCCTGCTTTTCACCTGTTGTTTCTTGACACACTGAGATTGGGCGCTTTAGCGTGCCTGTTGTTAAATTGTGCTCCTGTCCCTATACCTATAATAGAAACCAAAAAACAGGTCACCGCACATTCACCTACCCAGCTTTTATCAATACTCGTATATTTTATTGCAAAACCTTGATAATTTCAATAGATTGAAACAGCTTTTGATTTTTTTCTACATATAGATTGATTAACACCTTTAGTTGTGCATAATGTTTTGTATACTTTGCCTTTATTCGGCATTATGCCCATTGACAGGTGTTTTACATTACTTTATCATTTATTTGTGAGAATATGCTTATGAGGTGATTATGAATGAAACACGCCATAAAATCAATTATCTGCGTACTTGTTGCTCTTACTCTTACGCTTACATTTTTCGGATGCATGGCTGAAAAGAATATGGTTACAGACGGATTTAAAAAATTTGATGAAATTTCATCAGACTATAAAATCCCTGAAAAAGATATTAAAATTACAGAGTCCACCGACAGCAAAAAACTTAATTATAGTTATTCTTTTGATGTACCTGCCGGAAACTCAAAAGTTACTCTTTTAGCTTCTGCCGATAAAGAATCAAAGGAATTTACAGATAGTTCAGTTTGGTTTGTAGGAACCGGCAATACTTCTGCCGGAGAAATAAGCCAGGCAACAGTAGATGAGTTTGCAGAAATCGCAAAAAGTTCTATTCTTTCTTTTACCGAACTGACAGAAGATGATGCAGACGTAATTATAAAAGAGCTTAAGGTAAATCTTAAAGAATCTTACAACGGAAAAACTTCTCTTATTAAAAATGTTGGTAATTATCGTTTTGGTTTTTCATCTTCTGTTATTTTGACAGCTTTTACCATTAAAAACAATGATGCAAGCGTCAATTCTTCTCAGGAAGATGTTTCAGCAAATGTTGCTCAGTAAACTTGAAATCAATAAGTTAATAAATGCAATAACCCCCGCCGAATTAAATTCCGGCGGGGGTTATTTTTCAGTGACTATCTTTTCAGTTTTCCGGCAGGACATACTTTCATGCAGATTCCGCAGACAGCTCCCCTGCCTATCATTTTAAATTCCTTTTTCATAAAAGTGCTGCATTTTTCAGGGTCGAAGATTTCGCTTCGGTCGATTCCGGGATACCAGTCTTTTCCCTTAATGGCTCCTGACGGACAGACATCAGCACAGAGATTGCATCCGATACAGATATTTTCCGAAATCGGCACTTCTCTTTCAAGAGGACAGTCCGTAAAAAGTGAACCGAGACGGACTCTCGCTCCGTACTCTTTATGTAGGAACAATGAATTTTTTCCCACTGTTCCAAGTCCCGAAAGATAAGCAAGCTTTTTATGGGAATAGCGGCCGCAGTAATTCCAGCCGTCCTTATTTATACTCTGTGAAGCGGCAACGGTAATATATTTGTATCCCCTTTTTTCGAGGAACATTCCCGCTCTTAAAAGCAGCGAATCAATAAGGGCATTGACCGCTCTGTAATGGCTGAAATAAGTGTGTGTGGGAGCGCCGTCTATTTCGTCGATTATACCATCGGAAAGCTTTACTACCACGCTCACACCCCAGCGGCAGGAACCGAAATCGCCGTCGTCAATTTCCGCAAAGCCTACATCTGAAGCTCCCGCTGAAAGAAGAAATTCTTTCAGCTCTTTTTGTATATCAGTCAATTGAATTTCCCCTTTCATCAAGCTTTTAAAAGTTTAATATTTTTATTTGAGTCTGTCAATAAGGAAGGGCATTGCTGTTTCAAAATCAACGCCGTAGAAATCTTTGCCTACTCTGTTAAAGGTTATCCTGATGCACTCAACTGTGTAATCAGCGGCAAGCTTTACGGCATCCTCAATGCTCTTGCCTCTCATAAGTGCGCCTACAAAGGTTGAGGAAAATACGTCACCTGTACCGTGGTAACCAACAGGTATTCTCTCATGGCTGTACATGGTTCTCTCGCCTGTTTCACAGTTATAGCAGATAACTCCGTATTTGCCGTCAAGCACAACGCCCTTAAGAACTACCTTTTTGCTACCCAGAGCTGCAAGCTTTTTAAGAAGCTCATCAATGTAGCTTTCATCATACTCAGTTTTATATTCGCTGCCTGTAAGGAAGCTTGCCTCAGTGATATTGGGAAGAATTATATCTGCCTTGCCGCAGAGCTTTGCCATCTCCTTGGGAAACTCGCTGTCAAAAGCAGGATAAAGCTTTCCGTTATCAGCCATAGCAGGATCGACAACTACAAGGGTGTCGTCCTTAAGCTTATCGATAACTGACATGACAGTAGCAATCTGCTGGGCTGATGCAAGATATCCTGTATAAATACCGTCAAACTTGATTCCCTCATTTTTCCAGTGGTCTGTAATGGGGACAATTTGATCATCAAGATCTTTGCAGGTAAAGCCCTTGAACATTGTGTGGGTGGACAAAACGGCAGTGGGAATAATAGCTGCCTCAACACCCATTGCTGAAATTATTGGAAGAGCAACCGTAATAGAGCACTTTCCGAGACATGAAATATCCTGAATTGTAACAATTCTTTTCATAACTGACACCTCTCTTTTCATTATGGATACATGATAGCAGAAAAAGTGTCATAGTTAAATATACAATTTTCAGTAATTTTAAAGAGGTCAATTTTGAGTAACCTTTTCAGGATACAAGCAAAAAGGCTCCGTCCATTAAGACGAAGCCTGAATTTTAAAAATATATACTTAACTGTTTTCGTTCTGTTTAACTGACTTAAAATTATACTCTTGTCTTTACCTTTTTAAGAGCCATGCTCACGGGAACAGCGATTATTACAGCCGCCACAATTTCAAGAACTGCATTGATTGTAAACGCTGCAAGGACATATTTAAGGAAACCGCCGAAAGACATAACGGTGATTCCGAGCTCCTGACCAAACTCTCCGCCATGGAAAATATAAATAGCTCCCATTACGAAAATCGTATTGGTAATACAGCCTGCAATTGCGGCGATACCGGCAGGTATGTTATTCTTTTTGCCTTTTGCATCCTGCTTTTTAGGCGCAAAAACAAGATAAAGACATCCCGCAATTATAAGAGCGAATACAACTGCTCCTATTAAAGCTACTGCAAAACCAGCCCACTGCGCCTGCTTTGCAAAGCTCACAGCAGAAGTTACTGCAACACCTGCAAGAAGAGCGGCAATAACAGCGGCAATCGTCTGAGCAGTTTTTCCGATTTTATCTGCTTTTGCAGCAATGACAAAAACTGCGCCTGCTATGAATCCCGCAAGAACACGGGGAATAAGTGACACAGCAGGATTCCAGAAAATAGCACCCTCAAGAGGTGACGGCGGAGCCAGAACCGCTTTTACAATACAGGAAATTCCCCATACTGCGCCGAGAATTGCGCCTGATTTAGGTCCCATAACAATTGCGCCGATGATAACGGGAATGTGAATAATCGTGATACTCAGAACACCGTAGCTGATGTATCCGATATTGGGCACAAAGGTCAAAAGGATAATAAGTGCAGAAAGCACTCCCAGCTGAGTGAGCGTAAGGACGCTCTTAGTTGATTTTTTGCTTTTCATAAATTATTACCTCCTTGCTGCTGCTCCATAAAAAGGATGCAGCGCCGGGGCGTGATTTATTCACGCCGTACTGATGAACGAAAACAGCGGTATAATCTGAAAATTTATTTTAACTGCGAAGCTAAAATACAGAGAATTAATATCACGGATTAAAGGCTTATTTTGAAGAATTTCTGTCATATAAAATCTTTAATCCTTTGAGTAAAAGTTCGCCGTCATATGTTACTTTTCTTCGGCAGTTGCGGACTATTTCCCCGGCAAAGCCGCCTGTTGCAGCTATACTTTTTACAGGACAGTTAAGCTCCTCTTCAATTCTGTCTGCCATGCCGTCAAGCATTGCAGCAGTGCCGAACACTGTACCGGACTGCATACAGTCTATTGTATTTGTACCGATTGTGTGAGCAGGAGCCGAAAGACTGATACCGGGGAGCTGAGAAGTTTTTGCAGCAAGAGCTTCAACGGAAATACCTACTCCTGCGGCGATTGTACAGCCTCTGAAGACTCCTTTTTCATCTATTACACTGATTTTTGTGGCAGTTCCCAAATCCATAATAAGACACGGCAGCGGGAAAAGCTCAATTGCGGCAACTGCTCCCGCAACAAGGTCAGCTCCCAGTTCTCCGGGGTCATCGGTACGGATGTTAAGTCCAGTTTTTATTCCGGGTCCTACCATTAACGGTGTGCGGCCCGTTACAAATTTCACTGCCTCTTTGACGGCTCTTGTAAGCTCCGGCACAACGGAACCGATAATAGCTCCCGAAAAATCTGAGCCTTCTACTCCGTTAAGACGCAGCAGATCATGAAATTCAGCCGCATACTGATCCCTTGTTCTTCTTCTGTCTGTTGAAAGACGGAGCACAAACATCAGCTCATCATTTTTATACGCACCGAAAGTTATATTTGTATTTCCTATATCAACGGTCAAAACCATAAAAGCACCTCCGCTTTGCAGCTTTGTTTTTATTGTAAAATCAATATATCCGACGGTGGGTATTATATCTCAAAAATCATGATAAATCAATTTAAGGTTGAAAAATTTGTCGATGACAACTATTATATTGTATAAACATAAGCAGACTGTCTGTATTTTATGTTTGATTTTATTTTGTCCAGTTTATACTGAAAGGAATACCAAAATGGAAAAATGCAGCCTTTGTCCGAGAATGTGTAAAGTTAAAAGAGAAAAAGAAAAGCACTCTGACGGCTTTTGCAAAATGCCTGATTCCCCTATTTTAGCCAGAGCAGCTCTTCATTTTTGGGAAGAACCCTGCATCAGCGGCGAAAAAGGTTCGGGAACCGTTTTTTTCTCCGGCTGTTCTCTGGGCTGTGTTTTTTGTCAGAACAGTAAAATCAGTACCGGCGGCTTCGGCACACCTGTAACGGAAGAAAGGCTCTCTGAAATCTTTGACGAACTTGCAGATATGGGAGCCAACAATATAAATCTTGTAAATCCCACCCATTTTGCAGCTTCCATAAGACGTGTTTTAAAAAAGAAAAAGCCTTCAATTCCCGTAGTATATAACAGCTCCGGATACGAAAGAGTGGAAACCCTCCGCTCTCTTGAAGGACTTATAGATGTCTATCTTCCCGATTTCAAATATGTCAGCAGTGATGTTTCCGCAAAATACTCCGGAGCGGCGGATTATTTCGATTTTGCATCAAAAGCCATTGAGGAAATGATACGTCAGGCAGGTGCTCCACAGTACGATGAAAGCGGACTTATCACCAAAGGAGTTATTATAAGACATCTCATTCTGCCCCAGCATACAAACGAGTCCATAAAAGTTTTAAGGTATATTTGGGAAAATTACCCTAAAAATATACCTGTAAGTCTCATGTGTCAGTATACTCCCTGTTCAAGAGCCGAAGAGTTTCCCGAAATCAACAGGAAAATTACTAAGAGAGAATATGAAAAAGTTATAAACGCAATGCTGGAAATGGGCTTTGAGGACGGTTTTCTTCAGGAAATTTCCTCAGCTCAGTCAAAATATATCCCTGACTTTGACCTTACGGGAATATAATATGATTAAATAGATATACAAAATAAATATTTATCGATGTTTTTGATAAAAGCGTCATAAATTATAAAAAAATCCGAATTTATTTGGTTCTTTTGTTAGACATTTTTTTACCTTTTTTGTCAATTACTACAAAACTCTTTCAAATAGTAACAAAAGTGTTACAAAATTTCAAAACTTATGCTATAATATTTGCGTAAATTAAAGATGTTAATTTAGTGTAGCAACGATGATATTTTTTAGAGCTGCATCGCTCCAGCTCTTTTGGTTTATTTAAATTAAGAAAGGAGCTTGAAATTATGAACATTACAGTTAACGAATACACATTTCCGTCCTCTTCAGGACTTGCCGATATTTATGCCCGCTCATATACTCCCGCTGATGAGGATCAGATAAAAGGTATAGTTCAGATCTGCCATGGTATGGCTGAACACAGCGGAAGATATGACGAGTTTGCAAGATTCCTGAGCAGCAACGGATTTGCAGTTTTTATCAACGACCATCTCGGTCACGGCCTCTCTGTTAAAAATGACAGCGAGCTTGGTTATTTCGGAGACAAAACCGGACGTCACGACCTTGTAAACGATGTAAAACTTTTAACAGACATTGCACGCAGCACATATCCTGACAAACCGTTTTTCATTTTCGGTCACAGTATGGGCTCATTTATTGCAAGACGTTACACTGAAAAATTCGGAATGAATATTGACGGAGCAATTTTCTGCGGAACAAGCGGAACCAATCCCGCAGCAGGCTTAGCCGTTAAAATCGCAGAATTTGTAGCTTCAAGAAAAGGCGTTCATCACAGAAGTGAATTTATCAACAAAATTGCCTTTGGCAGCTACAATAAAAGAGTCGGAGAAAAGCGCACTGACTTTGACTGGCTTACCCGTGATGAATCTGTTGTAGATGCCTACATTGCCGACCCCAAATGCGGATTCCTTTTCACTGCTGCTGGATACAGAGATCTGTTTGACATCCTGCGCAGTGTTTCAACTCACTCATGGTATAATAACGTTCCGTTTATTCTGCCCATGCTTCTCATCTCCGGAACAGAAGATCCGGTTGGAGAATACGGTAAGGGAGTAAGACAGGTTTTCCATGACCTTAAAAAGACCGGTCATAAGGATGTTACCCTTAAGCTTTACGAAAACGACAGACATGAAATTTTAAACGAACTCAACAAGCAGCAGGTGTTTGAAGACGTTCTCGACTGGCTTAACGAAGTTCTGAATAAGAAGCAATCCTGATAAACAATAAAATTTAAAGTAAATATATGAAGCTAATTTAAAGTGAGGAAGATTTTAAATGAAAACGCTTTTCATCTATTACTGTACAGATTCCCATGTAGGAAAAATCTGCGCTGAAAATGCAGACAGCAAGTATACTGATGTTATTGAACTTTCACCCCGTTATTCCTGCGGATATACAAAAAAACTTTCATGCGCTTTAAGCGGACAGGGTGTCAGAATTAAGGAACTCGACATTGATTTTTCAAAGTATGACAGTGTAATCATCGCATCAACTCTTACGGCAGGTATGCCAGCTGCAGTTGTAAACGAATTTCTTCACACAACAAATCTCAGCGGAACAGAAGTTATCGGTGTATTCATTAAGGACAGATTCTTCTCCCGCCATACATCTGAAGTATTCAGAAAGCGCATTTCCCTTGCAGGCGGAAATTGCCGCAGCGTAGTTACAATTCCGGCAAAGGAAATTAAGAAAAATCCAACCCATGTTTTGGAATTTGTTAAAAATGCAGTCAGCAAAGCGGAAGCTTTCTAAATTCCCCTTTCAAGACTCTATAAGAAGCTCCTTACAGTCTTCCCTGTAAGGAGCTTCGGTTTTATTGGTAATAAAAAATGAGCCTGAATTTTAATTTCAGGCTCATCGATTATTTTATTTTTCTTCAGCTTCTTCTTTCTTTTCAACTTTGCGCATAATTACGAATTTCTCCAATGGGAACAATATTACAAAGTTAAGGAAGCTGAAACACATTTTAGCAATGTTGGCAGCAAGGTCATAACTCATTCCTGCATTATTCTGAAGCAGATAGCTTATTTGCGGAGCAAAGTAAGTCTGAGCGCAGATAAGAGCCACAATTACTACAAAATACACAACTACGCTGAAAGTAAGGTTCATATTTGAGCCAAAGGTTTTCTTTCTGTTTACAACGAAGGAGATAATCTGCGCAGCGGTTGTTGAAACAAGGAAAGCAATCATTGTTCCGAGTCCCTCTACACCGTCTCCCTTATAATGGAAAACAAACCAGTCGAAGGGCTGCATATTGAGATTTGTTATTGCATCTATATGGTTCATAATATTGAGTATCGCAAATTCACAAATCATTGCAATAAGGCTTGCAAATGTGAATTTTACAAACTGCCATACCGTAACAACGCCAGACCCTTTTTCCTCTGTTTTTTTATCAAGCTGTTCAAGTTTTCCCATAATAATATATCCACTCCTCGGCAATAAATTTGTTTTATATTTTAGCACAGCAAAGGACTAAAAAACAATAAAATAAAACCATATTTTACTATTATTTATAAAAATTTATGTTTATTTTTTCACAGAGATTTTTGCAAAGAGTATGAATTTATTGTTTTTTTATAAAAAAGGTGTTATTAATCATAATTTGATGCTATAATGTAAAGGAGCTTGAGCACAGCACCGATTAATATTTGGAGGAACACAACATGAAAGTAATCGTTTTGGATACCGCCGCTCAGATAGGCGAAGAAGTTGGCAAAATTTTTGTAGACCAGGTTAACGCTAAACCCGATTCAGTTCTCGGTCTTGCAACAGGTATGTCCCCTGTACCTACATATGACTATATGGCTAAAGAATATGCAGCAGGAAACGTAAGTTTCAAAAATGTTACTACCTTTAACCTTGATGAATACTGCGACCTCCCCAAAAGCGATAAAAACAGCTTTTATTCCTTTATGGTTGACAATCTTTTCTCCCGTACTGACGTTGACCTTAATAAAGTAAACTTCATCGATGGCAACGCTGAGGAAAAGGCTGAGTGTGAGCGTTATGAAAAAGCAATCGAGAATGCAGGCGGAATTGATCTTCAGCTTCTCGGAATCGGCACAAACGGTCATATCGGCTTTAATGAGCCTGCCGATGAATTCACACAGCATACCTATAAGGTAAAGCTTACAGACAGCACAATTGCTTCCAACCAGAAATTTTTCGGCGACGTTCCAATGCCCCGTTACGCTATGACAATGGGTATCGGCAGCATTATGAAGGCACGCAAGATTGTTCTTATTGCAACAGGTGAAAGCAAGGCTAAGGCAGCTTACGCAATGATCAAGGGCGAAGTTTCTCCCTCCTGCCCCGCTTCCGTGCTTCAGAACCATGAGGACGCAGTAATCTTCCTTGATAAGGAAGCAGCAAAGCTTCTTTAAAATTTAATCTGATTTAACGGTTAAGTTTATAAGACCGGCAGTACATATGTATTGCCGGTTTATTTTTATGGATTATCAAAGGTTATTTTGCAAAAACTACCTACGATTGACCCCATCCGTCTTGTTTTTAAATTTAAATAATGGTAGAATAATTTGTAATATTCTGTTTCACAAGGAGGAACAAATGATGAGTAAAGAAAAGTTTTACATCACAACACCCATTTACTATCCGTCTGCCAATCTGCATATAGGTCACGCTTACTGCTCGGTAATGGCGGATACAGTCGCCAGATACAAGCGAATGCAGGGTTACGATGTAATGTTCCTCACAGGCACCGACGAACACGGACAGAAAATTGAGGAGATTGCAAAGAAAAACGGCGTAACGCCTAAGGAATACGTCGACAAGGTAGTTGCGGGAATCAAAGATCTGTGGACACTTATGAACGTCAGCTATGACCGTTTCATCCGCACAACCGACGATTATCACGTAAAGGCTGTTCAGAAGATTTTCCGTGCTCTCTACGAAAAGGGAGATATCTACAAAGGCGAGTACAAGGGAATGTACTGCACTCCCTGCGAATCCTTCTGGACTGAAACTCAGCTTGTTGACGGCAAATGTCCCGACTGCGGACGTGAAGTAAAAGCTGCTTCCGAAGAGGCTTATTTCTTCCGCCTTTCAAAGTATCAGGATAGGATTCTGAACCTTTTAGAAGAGCATCCTGAGTTCCTTGAGCCTGCATCACGCCGCAACGAAATGATAAACAATTTCATCCGTCCCGGCCTTGAGGATTTGTGTGTTTCAAGAACCTCTTTCAAATGGGGCGTTCCTGTTGATTTTGACGATAACCATGTGGTATATGTTTGGGTTGACGCTCTGTCAAACTATATCACCGCTCTCGGCTACGGCTCCGATGACACATCACTTTATGAAAAATACTGGCCTGCCGATATCCACCTTGTAGGTAAGGAGATTGTACGTTTCCACACAATCATCTGGCCTGCAATGCTCATGGCTCTTGACCTTCCCCTTCCCAAAAAGGTTCTCGGTCACGGCTGGCTTAACTTTAACGGCGACAAGATGAGTAAATCAAAGGGCAACGTCGTTGACCCCTCCATACTCTGCTCACGTTACGGCGTTGACGCTATCCGTTATTTCCTTTTAAGAGATATCCCCTTCGGCTCTGACGGAAACTTCACAAACGAAGCTCTTATTAACCGCATAAACTCCGACCTTGCAAATGACCTCGGAAACCTTGTTTCAAGAACCGAGGCAATGGTTGGAAAATATTTCGGCGGAGTTCTCCCGGAAGACAGAGAAGCCGGAGACTTTGACGACGACCTTATAGCAACTGCTGTTGCAGTAAGAGAAAACGTCGAAAAGCAGATGGAAACTCTCCAGTTCCCCAACGCTCTTTCAGAGATCTGGAAGCTTATTTCCAGAACCAACAAATATATCGACGAAACCATGCCCTGGGCTCTTGCAAAGGATGAAGCTAAGAAAGCAAGACTTGGTGCGGTTATGTATAATCTCTGCGAAAGCATCCGCATTATCTCTTCTCTTATTGTTCCCTTCCTTCCCACAACTGCACATACAATTCAGGAAAGATTTGTATGCGACAAGGCTCTTTTCTCCTACGATAACGCCGCTTCATGGGGACTTCTTCCCGCAGGCACAGAGATTAAGAAGGGCAGCATAATCTTCCCCCGTCTTGACCTTGCAAAGGAACTAGAAGAGCTTGAAAAGCTCACAAAGAAGCCTGAGCCTGAGAAAAAGGAAATCCCCGGCATTGCTGAGATGATTTCCATTGATGATTTCGGCAAGGTTGATTTGAGAGTTGCAGAAATCAAAGACTGCTTCCCTGTTAAAAAGTCAAAGAAACTGCTCCAGATAACCCTTGATGACGGCACAGGAACTCCCAGAACCGTCGCTTCCGGAATTGCCCCCTGGTACAAGCCCGAAGACCTTATCGGTCATAAGGTAATGGTTGTGGCGAACTTAAAGCCCGCAAAGCTCTGCGGAGTTGAAAGCTGCGGAATGATTCTTGCAGCCGACTGCGACGAAAACGATGTAAAGGTAGTCTTTGTAGACGGTATGCCCAACGGAGCAAAAATCAGATAACTTAATTCACAGTATAAATGCCGGCAAAACTGTCGGCATTTATTGATTAACTTAAAAAGGATTATTTCAAATGGAATACATTTTTGACTCTCACGCTCACTATGACGACGAAGCTTTCGATGAAGATCGCTTTGAACTTATTGAATCTCTTAAAGAAAAAGGAGTATGCGGCGTTATAAACTGCGGATGCACTCCTGAAAGCACCGAAACAGCTTTAGCTCTTTCTGAAAAGTTTGATTTTGTCTATTTTGCAAGTGGTATTCATCCGGAGAACATCCCCTCCCCTGAAGATGATGAAACTGTTTTCGGCAAAATAAAGGAACTGGCGAAACATAAAAAATGCGTTGCCATAGGCGAAATCGGCCTCGACTATCACTATGAGGACGGCGCTCCCCGTGAAAGACAGATTGAGTGGTTTGAAAAGCAGCTGATTCTTGCAAATGAGCTTTCACTGCCCGTTATAGTCCATAACAGAGACTCCCACGCAGATATTTTAGAGCTCCTGAAGAAACACCGTCCAAAAGGCGTTGTACATTGTTTCAGCGGAAGCCTCGAAATGGCTCAGGAAGTACTGAAACTGGGAATGTACATAGGTCTCGGCGGCGCTGTCACTTTTAAAAACGCCAAAAAGCCTGTACGTGTTGCAGAGGGAATTCCCCTCGACCGATTGCTTCTTGAAACCGACTGCCCCTACATGGCTCCCGTTCCCTTCAGAGGCAAAAGGTGCGACTCTTCATTGATAGCTTTTACGGCGGAAAAGATAGCTGAAATCAGAGGCATCACCGCAGATGAAGTTCTGAGAGCGGGAAAAGAAAACGCCGCTGCTCTTTTCGGCATTAAAGCGTAAACTTAAAGCATAAAATTTATCCCCTTGCAGCTGACTGTAAGGGGAATTTTCGAATAAAAAGCCATGTGCAACTGCCGGTTGCTAATATTTCAAAGGATACTTGGTCGACTTTGATATAAATTACTGGTACAATCGGGTCAAAGAAAGGGAGTGAGTTTATGACACTCGGACAAAAGATTTTTGAACTGAGAAACAAACAGAAAATGTCACAGGGAGATTTGGCAGAAAAACTCAATGTGTCGAGACAGTCAATTTCAAAATGGGAAACTGATGCAAGTGTCCCGGAGCTCGACAAGCTCATCATGCTCAGTGATTTATTTAACATAACAATGGATGAGCTTGTTAGGGATGAACTTCCCGAAAATGACACTGATAAAGAAATGAAAGGTACAGAAAAAAGCAGTCCCGAAACAGTAGTTATAAGTAAGCAGATGAGCACCCAGAAAATAATAGGGTGTGTTCTGCTGGGAGCAGGAATTTTATCAATACCGTTAATACTTATATTTCAATATTTAGGTGCTGTTTTCACCGTATTTATATTTATTTCAAGTATAATATGTCTGAAAGTTAAACGTCATGCAAGCCTGATTATAGCCTGGATTCTTACAGCCATTGTAGATTTTTATTTTGAAAAAGGAACAGGTTCAGGTCTGATTTGGCCGTTGCTGCATATTGATTATGATTTATCTAACTTTCAAATAATCATTTCCTCATGCATATGGATATGGACCATTCTCCTTACGGTTCTGACTGTCCGTGCTGTAAAAAAGAGAAAAACTTAATTCATTTTAAAATCTAATTTTCTTTATTTTAATATTGACATCAAAAAATCACGGTGCTATAATGCCTAAAGTATTCGGTAGGTGAGGCTCCTACAGGGATATGGATTGCTGCCGCGGAATCGTGGAGACACGATGAGAAGGTTTGAACAGGCTGTATCGAAAAACAAGGTACAGCATAACGCAATTTCACCGCCCTGTAAAGCTAAAGCTCAAACGAAGATATAAGAGTTTATGCTCCCGTATGTTCTTACCGAATATACGGGAGTTTTTATTTTGCAAAGAAAGAGAGGTGCGCTCGAATGGATAACGGTCATCACCGAAGTTTTATTTTCATAAAGAGAATGATGGTTAACGAAAAATATGCTTTCAGGCGCACTTTGCCTGTGGCTTAGGTTTTGTGCGGCAAAATGAAATTAACCATCGTTTTCGTTCTTTGAAAACGGTGGATTTTTTATGTCCTTTTTTAGAAAACAACGCCATTGCGGCGATTACATAGATATCATTTTGAAAAAAGAGGTGACGGATAATGGACGCAGGAAGTAGTAATGGTATTAAACCGAAAGGGCGAAATTCAGAGAAAAGTAAAGAAGCGGAGTTATCCGTACATCTTACAATTGGGGAATAAAAGCCCTTTGATTTGTACCGTACTTCCTTTAGCTTATTTAAGCAAAAGAATTAAACGGAGGTACTGTAAGATGAAGAAAATAATCAAAAGAAGAATTGCGGCAGATTTTGTCCGCAGAGATGAAATAAAAGCAAAAATGATATTTGCCGCTACCCATGCGGAAAGAGAAGCACTGAAATTTTTAAACGCACTGCCTGAGGGTCTTACAGAGGATTTTGTAGAAGAGTCAAGAGAGAAAAACGGTAAAAACACCGTAACCCACGGCAAAAAAGAGTCGCTTTTCAAAAGAATCTGCGGCGCATTTATAAATCCCTTTACCGCTATTTTATTTGTCCTTGCGCTGGTTTCAGTTGTAACTGATATAATTTTAGCCGCTCCTGAGGATAAAAACTATGTGACGGTTATAATCATTACAACAATGGTTATGATTTCAGGTCTTCTTCGTTTCATTCAGGAAACAAGAAGCGGAAATGCAGCGGCAAATCTTTCAAAAATGATTTGCACAACTGCCTGTGTTGAAAGGGCGGAAACAGGAAAAAAGGAAATCTCTATTGATGACATCGTTGTAGGCGATATAGTTCATCTTTCCGCCGGAGACATGATTCCCGCCGATGTACGTATTTTGTCGGCAAAGGATTTATTTGTAAGTCAGTCGGCACTTACTGGAGAAAGTGAGCCCGTTGAAAAACAGGCCGATGTCTCTTCTGGTTCGGAAGCTCTTACAGAGATTTCAAACCTTGCCTTTATGGGCAGCAATGTAATAAGCGGCAGCGCAAAAGCCGTAGTTGTGGCAGTTGGCAACGATACAATGCTCGGAACCATGGCAAAAGATTTAAGCGTCAAACCTCCGAAAACAACCTTTGAAAAAGGAGTCAATGCGGTTTCCTGGGTACTTATTAGATTCATGCTCGTAATGGTTCCGGTGGTTCTCTTTATAAACGGCTTTACCAAGGGAAACTGGCTGGATGCCCTTTTGTTTGCAATATCCGTAGCTGTGGGTCTTACCCCCGAAATGCTGCCTATGATTGTGACCACCAATCTTGCCAAAGGCGCTGTAACCATGGCTAAGAAAAAGGTAATTATCAAAAATCTTAACGCCATACAGAACTTAGGTTCCATTGACATACTGTGCACAGATAAAACAGGTACACTCACTCAGGATAAAGTAGTTTTGGAATACTATCTTGATATAAACGGCAACGAAGATAAAAGAGTGCTTCGCCACGCTTTCCTTAACAGCTATTTTCAGACAGGTCTTAAAAATCTCATCGACATTGCAATTATTTCCCATGAGGAAGACCTTGACAGCGCCGCACTGAAAACAGAATATACAAAAGTGGATGAAATCCCCTTTGACTTCAACCGCCGCAGAATGAGCGTAGTTGTTGCAGACCGCAGCGGCAAAACACAGCTTATTACAAAAGGCGCTGTTGAAGAAATGCTCAAATGCTGCTCTTATGCAGAGATTGACGGCAAAGTAGTTGCCCTTACAGAGGAGACCCGTACATTTATAACCAGAAAATCAGATGACCTTAACGCAAAGGGCATGCGTGTTATCGCAGTAGCACAAAAAACAAATCCTGCCCCTGTTGGACAGTTCGGTGTAAACGATGAATCCGACATGGTGCTTATCGGCTTCCTTGCATTCCTTGATCCCCCTAAAGCCACTACCATGAGCGCAATCAAAGCCCTTAAGGATAACGGTGTAGATGTAAAAATCCTCACAGGCGACAACGAAAAGGTAACGGTAAGCATAGCAAAACAGGTTGGACTTAAAGTAAATGAGATACTTCTCGGCTCAGATCTTGATAACCTTACCGATGAAGAACTTAGCGAGAAAGCTGAAAAAATTACAGTATTTGCAAAGCTCTCCCCAGAGCAGAAGGCAAGGATAGTAAGAATTCTCCGTCAAAACGGCCACAGTGTAGGCTACATGGGCGACGGAATCAACGACGCAGCAGCCATGAAAGCCTCCGATGTAGGTATATCCGTTGATACGGCAGTGGATATTGCAAAAGAATCAGCAGATGTAATACTTCTCGAAAAGGATTTGAATGTTCTTGAGGACGGAATCATAGAGGGCAGAAAGACATATGCCAATATGATTAAATACATTAAAATGACCGCTTCCTCTAACTTTGGAAATATGTTTTCCGTACTGGCAGCAAGCGCATTTCTCCCCTTCCTGCCAATGGCTGCAATCCACCTTATTCTCCTTAACCTTATCTATGACCTTTCCTGCACTGCAATTCCCTGGGATAACGTTGACAAAGAATTTTTGAAAAAACCACGTAAATGGTCTGCTTCATCTGTGAGCAAATTCATGCTGTGGATCGGACCCACAAGCTCGGTTTTTGATATTACAACATATCTGCTTATGTATTTTGTAATCTGCCCCATGGTAACAGGAGGTCAGCTTTTCCATCAGTTAACTGATCCCGCCGCTCAGGCACTGTATATTGCAACATTCCAGGCAGGCTGGTTTGTTGAATCCATGTGGAGTCAGACTCTTGTCATTCATATGATAAGAACACCTAAAATCCCCTTTGTACAAAGCCGTGCTTCACTGCCCGTTACGCTCCTTACATTTACAGGCATCGCCTTTGTTACGGCTATCCCCTTTACTCCCTTGGGAAATCTTTTAGGTCTCGCTCCTCTTCCCCCTGTCTATTTTGCATGGCTTGCCCTTACAATCGCCTGCTATATGTTCCTTGCAACTTTCATGAAGAAAATGTATGTAAGAAAATACGGCGAACTGCTGTAAAGACAAAGCTTGATATTTGAGCAAAAAATACAGGCTGATTATTTAAACCATAATCAGCCTGCTTTTTATTATTATTTGCTAAATTTAATCTTATGCAAACAGTCCGGCAATAACTTCCGGAAGTCCGTAAGAAAGAGATGCTATTATGATACCGGCAATAAATACGCCGGCAGCTATAACGGGGAATGATTTTTTAATGGGTAAATCCATAAGTGCAGCTACAAGAGCTCCTGTCCAGCCGCCTGTTCCGGGAAGAGGTACGGCAACAAAAGCCAAAAGTCCCAAAACAAGGTTATTTTCCACTTTCTTACTCTTCTTTGCAGCTCTCTCTTCAAGCTTGAGCACAACGCCTTTTAAGATATTGTGCTTTTTCATAAACTCGAAAATACGCTTAATGAGAAGAAGTATAAAGGGAATGGGCAGAATGTTTCCTATAAAGCAAATGGCAAATGCGGGAAGCAGCGGAACACCCAGTATAGATGCTGCAATAAGTCCGCCTCTCAGCTCCAAAATCGGCATAAGAGAAATTATGAATATTGTAAGCTCTGCCGGTATAGTATTGCTGAAAAATCCTATAAATTCATTTACTAAAGTTTCTGTCACTTTACCACCTCGTTAAACCTTTCATCAATAAATTTTAAATTCTTTTTTTCTGCATAAAGGCATAAGCCTTTTTGAGAATGGATTTGTCGTTTTCAAATTTCAGAGTCTTCATTGCTTCAGGATAGCTTAGCCATACTGAATTTTCAATTTCCTCTTCCTGTAAAACAACATCTCTTGTGTCGCTTTTGGCAAGGAAAATTGTCACATTCTTTTCAACCTTTCCCTGAATTGTATAATCTGAACGTGAAGCAAATTCAGGAATAAGTTTTACTTTAAGACCTGTTTCTTCAAAAACTTCTCTCAGGGCAGTTTCTTCAAAGCTTTCGCCTTTTTCAACGTGTCCCTTAGGAAATCCCCAGTGGGCACTGCGCTTGTTTTTGATGAGAAGAAAAGTTCTCTCCGCCCCTTTGCCGTTAAACACAACCGCTCCGCATGACCGCTCATAAAGACAATCGAGAGTGTATGTTCCCGGCTTTTCAGCAAAGCTGATAGCCTGCTCTATTTCGTTTACGATAAATCTTTTGCTTTTGGGAGAAACAACGAGAATATCCTCGCCGGATCTGTGATGTACAAGTCCGATTATTCTTCCGTCAAAGCTTTTGACAGGGTGGTCAATCCCCATGATATAAGCCATCATTACTCCGCCCGAGCTTGTGGAAATGCCTTCAACGGCACCGAAATTTAGCCCGTATTTAAAACCTTTTTCGGGGTCGACAGAATGCATGGCTCGGGTTACCCTGACCTTTGCATATTTCCCTAACATTTCATAACCGCTTTCTTTCAGATTCAAAACGTCTTATTTACTGCTTTCATTTTCGGTAGGTAGCAATTAACGTCTTGTGACAATACAGACTTATTATACTAATTTTATCCATTTCTTACAAGTAGTTATCACTTACTTTTGAAATTTATTTACATTCATTTTAAACCATTGTTTTTAGTTTATAAATATGTTATTATTTTTATGTATGCAGAAACTTAAACTGGAGGTCTTTTAAGTTGAAAACTCTCTATATTACCGACCTTGACGGCACGTTTTTGAATCCACGTGGTGAAGTATCTGCAAAATCAAGAGAAATCATAAATAAAATGATAGATGACGGACTTCTTTTCACTGTCGCAACAGCACGAAGCCGTGTTTCAGCAAGCAAAATTTTAGATTCACTGAACCTTAATATACCCGTAATCCTTATGAACGGAGTTTTTATATTTGACCCGTCAGAGGAAAAATATCTTTCTGCAAATGCAATAAGTGAAGAAAAAGCAGAAGAAGTTATAAAAATCTTTGAAAAGCACCGTGAGACACCGTTTATGTTCTCTTTTTCAAATGGAAACATAGACCTAGAATATACAGCTCTTTCTAACGATGCACAACAGAATTTCTATGAGGAAAGAAAAAATAAATATAAGAAATTCCAAAAGATATCCGCTTTATCCGCTACTGGAAAAAATATAGTATATTTCGCAAATTTAGTAAGCTATGAAAAGGGCAAACCGCTCTTTGATGAAATTTCAAATTTCAGCGGTGTTTCAGCCGTTTTTTATGAGGATACATATTACGACTGCTGGTATCTTGAAGTTTTCAGTGACAAATCAAGTAAACCCGGCGGTATGGAATTTGTAAAAGAATATACCGGAGCAGAAAGAACAGTGGCTTTCGGCGACAATTTAAATGATATAGCCATGATGAAAGCTGCCGATTACTGCTGCGCTGTTTCAAACGGAAGAAAAGAGGTGCGTGATATAGCGGACAAAACAATAGGAAAAAACAGCGAAGACGCTGTGGCAAAAGAAATTTTCAATATGTTTTACGGAAAACAACAGGATTAATTTGCCCATTTATTATATTGTAATATATATAACATTGATGATATAATATATTGGATATGCTTTCGCATGTCATTTTTTATGAAATCAAACTTTTCAGAATATTTTTAAGGTTGTGATTAAAATATCAAAATTCGACAGAGCATATATGCGCTCATATAAAATAAATCCTCAGTCAGAAAAGGAATTTTTCGACTGTGTAAATGACATTTATTTTTCAGATGAAGTTCAGGGACTCGCCCTTTACGAACAGCATCTGGATATAAACAGACTTCAGCACATAACAAGCGTTGCATACTTAAGCTATCTTATCTGTAAAAAAATGGGCTGGGATTTTGTTTCCGCCACAAGAGGAGCGGTTCTCCACGATCTTTTCTATTATGACTGGCATGAAAAGGATGCTTCTCACAGACTTCACGGTTACCGTCATCCCGGCTTTGCTCTTAAAAATGCTGAAGCGCTCTGCGGGGATAAGCTCAATGATCTTGAAAGAGAAGTTATCCGCCGCCATATGTGGCCCCTCACCCCTACTCCGCCTATGAAGAAAGAAGCATTTGTTGTAAGCATGTGCGATAAATACTGTGCGACAAAAGAACTTATTGTTTCAATGGTGCCAAAACAGGCACAGCGCTTTCACCGTGAAACAGGAATAGTTCCCACACGTCCGAAAGCCTGACAGGAGGTATCATTATGCTTGAGAAAATCGCTTTGGTTGCAATTTACTTTTTCTTTTACAGTGCCCTCGGCTGGCTTGTAGAATCAATATACTGCTCAATTGCAGCAGGTAAAATAATTAACAGAGGCTTCCTTACAGGTCCCATATGTCCCATTTACGGTACGGGAGCCGTTGTTATGACTCTTGTTCTGGAACCTCTTAAAGAATATCCCATTTTAGTATTTATTGTGGGTCTTGTGGTATGCGACATAGTGGAATTTGCCACAAGCTATATTATGGAAAAGCTTTTCCATGCCCGCTGGTGGGACTACTCAAACAAATGGCTCAACATTCAGGGACGCATATGTTTCCGTCACTCCATGTACTGGGGAATTGCATCGGTTCTTTTCATCTATTTCGTTCACCCCAACATCGGAGAAAAGATTTTTGCTGATATGCCAACAAAGTACATTTACATAATTCTTGCGGTTATCCTTGTTATTTTTGTCTTTGACCTTGCAAATGCAGTACACAAGGCTATGGATATCAAGGCAATGATGGATAAGCTTAAAAAGCTCAAGGACGCAATCACCGCAAAATATGAAGAATCCTCCGAAAACGCTGCAAAACGCCGTGAACGCCTCAAGCAGCTTACTTCCGAGTATAACGATCAGGTTACGGAAAACCTTAATTCAATTTCAAATTACTTTAAACGTGACCACGCTAAAAATGATAAGCATAACCGAATGGTTGATAATTATCCGAACCTCGAAAGTGGATCAAAGAAACAGCTTGATAAAATCAACAGTCTTATTGACGAGATCAAGCATCTTATTTTTGAAGACGACAGCGAAATGTATTGATATTTACAGTTTAAAAGCGCAGAGTGCTTACTCTGCGCTTTTTGATTTTATTTTGCTTTAATTATATCCATAGCCCTGTTTTTTACCATAACCGTAGCCTGAATATCCGCCGTAACCGGCAGATGAAGAAGTTTTTTCCACATTGTTATAAATGCTTCCGAGAATCGGAGTTCCGCTGTCCGAAATTGCTGAAACCGCATCCTGAATATGCGAAACAGGCGTTGCATCGTCACGGACAACCAAAAGCACACTGTCGGAGTATTTGGCGACAATTATACTGTCAGTTACAACATTTACAGGTGCTGTATCTATAATTACATAGTCAAAGCTTTCTTTAAGGCTTCTGAAAAGATCTTCCGCCCTCTTTCCTGAAAGAAGCTCCGATGCGTTATCATCGGCTATTCCCGACGCCAAAACATAAATGCCATATCTTTTAATGAACCTTACCGCCTCGTTTGCAGATATTCTGCCCCTTATTATATCGGCAATACTTCGGCTGTCAGGTGTGCCGATGCTAAGTGCCTTTGCAACTGCCGGCTTTCGCAAATCACCGTCAACAAGGATCACTTTTTTACCGTTTTGTGCAAGGGTTATAGCCAGATTTACCGCCACGGTTGTCTTTCCTTCGTTTTCACTGGCGCTTGTAATCATAATACTTTTATATCCCTTTTTACCTGCCAGTATCTCTATTTTCGTCCTTATTATCTTATATGATTCTATGAACCCGAACCCAGTTGACAGATCGGTTATGAGAAGGCTCTTCTTTTTGCCCTTTCGCTTATCCTTTTTGATATGCCCTACCCTGCCGATAACTGAAAGTCCAAGTTCCTGCTGAATGTCTCTCTGTGAGCGTATTGTAACTCTCGATAAATCGGAAAAAACAACTATTATCACTGCGGCGGCAAGACCTATAAAAAAGCCCAGTATGCCGAGTATGACTACATCCGAATTGCTGTCGGGAACGGAGGCGGCAGCAGCCCCGCTGAAAATTTCCAGATTTGTATTCTTTACACTTTCAACATAAGGTGCATAGCTTGTCTCAACAGCCCTTGCAATGCTGTATGATGTCTGAGGCGATCCGGTTGTAACGCTCAGTTCCAGTATAAGGGTATCAGCAGGAACTACAATGGAAATATTTGAACGCAGCTCCTTAACAGAATAGACTGCACCAGATTTTCTTATTACATCCGAAAGGAATTCATCGCTTGTAAGAATGTATTTGAATGTTGAATTAAGTGTAGAAGATGCCGTAACGTCTCCGCTTGAAACGCTGCCTGTGATTTCTCCCTCATTTCTGTTGCTGGAAATGAAGACAACCTTTGAAGTATACTCAGGCTTATATGAAACAGCACCGATTATGGCTCCCGCAGCCGCAAATCCCGCAGCCAATACCACAAGGAGCCACCACTTTTTCACAAGTAATCTGAAAAAGCGGAAAATATTTATTTCTATTCCTGTTTTAACCTCATTTTCCAAGGAAAATTCCCCTTTCAGTTTCTTCTCTTAAGGTCTTTACTATTTTGCAAATATGAAAACCACGGCAAAAGCCACGCAATTGTAAGATAAATATGATCAGTTTTGGAATAAAAAGCTACTGTTCCCACATGAGAAATGAGCATTGCCACTATAAGCGTAAAGGAAAGTATTTTATAAACGTTCTTATGGAATAATCCTTTAATTGATTTAAATAAAATTACGGGATAAATCCAGTAATATGCCGCAAAACCGATTATTCCGTAGCTTACAAGAAGCTCTACAAAATTGTTGTGGGTATAATGGGATGTTCCGTAATCCTCGGAAAAAAGCTCTATGAAAGCTCCGCCGCCGTATCCGGTCAAAGGTCTTGTGAGAAATATTTCAATTCCCTTTGCCACATAAAGCTCACGCTTTGCTACGCTTCCGTCAGGAGTGCTGTCGGAAAAATAATACTGTATCAAATCATTCATGGTCTGACCTATTGTATCTGACAGAAACGGTATACTTTTAATTGCGGCTATAACCACAACAGGTACGAAAAGACAGATGAGGAGATTCCTCGTAAAATGCTTTCTCCCTGAACTTATAAGAATAACCATTACAGATACTGCCACAAGGGTTATTATTCCCCGCCTTGAGCTCGAAAGTATCACCATAAAGAAAAGAAACAAATAGTAAAGATAATACCTTTTTTCTCCTCCCGTGAAAGCTAAAACAAGGCTGATAATTGCTCCGATTATTTCAATGCCGCAGGTACTATTGCGATTATAGTAAAAGTTTCCAATATCTCCGGCAAACCACTGAGAGACGGGGGTAAAAATCAAAATGGTAACTGCAAGAAATACTACCGAAAACACCGTAAGATTGAGTATCCGCCGCATTTTGCCGCTGTCTGTAACATAGTCGGTGAGCAGATATGCAGTAATCAGATTTTGAAAAAGACGGAATGCAATATCAAGGGTGTCTCCCAAAGACACAGCCCAAAGAACCGACAAAGCCGCCACAATAACAAAAATTAGATTCCATACCGTCAGGGAATTGACCGTTAAAGAACGGGTTCTGAGAATTTTTAAAAAAGAGTAATAAGTACCCGCTCCCAGAAAAAAGACATAAAAAACATAATATATTCCTATTCCCCAGCCGGGTATTGTATAAAAGGCGTATCCGCACATATGAAGGAGAAATGCCGTTTCAAAGACAAGCTCCTTTATATCCCGGTCTATTTTTATAATACCGTTTTTCATTTCAGCTGCCGTTCCTTTCAGAATGATTGCTTTGTAAGCTTAAAATCAAATATCGGAAAGCAGCTTTAAAGCAAAATCCGAATAATTTTTTTCTGCATTATATTTTTCCGCCCACATACTGCGTCCCGCCTCGGACATCCTCTTAATTTCATTTTCCTTAAGGAACATGAAATTCTTAATTTCGCTTATCAGCTCACTGTGGGAAAAATCTTTCGGTATAAGCTTTCCCGTAACTGAATTTTCCACTACTTCTCCCGTACCTCCGCAATCAGTAGCAAGAACAGGTATACCTAAGGATGCCGCTTCCATAATTGAAACAGGTACTCCCTCACTTTCGCTTACGTTCAAAAACAAATCAGGCGGATTGCTGAGATAAAAATCATTTACCTTATAATTAGTCATCTGACCTTTAAATTCAAAGGCTACATTTTTTCCCGAAAGCTTATTCTCCGTATATTTTTCAAGTTTTCGGAGCTTCTTCCCAGAACCGCCTATATGAATCCATTTTATCTCTTTTTCTCCATTGTAAAGGGAAAGCGCATCAGCTACCCGCCATACACGTTTGACGGGATTTAATGAAGAACAAGTAACTATTGTAAACTTATCGGCTTTATTGTGACTTACTGCGCCGTGATCTTTTGTACCCAAGGGGGAATAATATATTTTTTCCGCAAAAGGGGGATATTTTTCTTTAAGATATCTTTCTCCGTCCCTTGAACAGGTGAAAACTGCATCAAGGTTTTTTAAAAGATATTCTCTCTCAGGCAGATATTTAAGAGAATTTTCCTCTTCATATAAATCATAACGATGAGCTCTTGAAACTGCCTTTTTCACCTTAACTCCCATTTTAAGGAGATATTCTTTCAGCTTCACCGCAACACTTGCCGGAACAAAAAGCCAATAGCTGTAAATTATGACCTCATCGTATTCTTTAAGCTCCTCGGTGGATATGTTTTCCAGCACCTGCTTAAACTGCCTCTCGCTTCTCGCACAAAAATACTCACGGAAAAGCTTTTTTCTGATATCCGTTTCGCCATCCTTTTTTCCAAAAAAGGACATACCAAGCACTGCACCGATTAAGTCCCCTGCCCTTTCACGCTTCCTCGAATATTTTCCCGTAATCACTGCCGATGCATTTGTCGGAATACTTCTGGTTAAAGGAGCATTTTTGTCAGCGTCAAGAGCAAAAATCATTATTTTATCAAAATGACGGCTAACAATATCAATCTCATTTTCAATGAAATATTCGCCGCCGTTAAAGGGATATGTATTTGTAAGCATAATAAGACAAGCTGACAT
This sequence comes from uncultured Oscillospiraceae bacterium, assembly GCA_958366985.1. GTDB lineage: Bacteria > Bacillota > Clostridia > Oscillospirales > Acutalibacteraceae > UMGS263. The sequence goes on along the minus strand of CATXDC010000010.1, from coordinate 19,799 downwards.
TTTTATTCTCCTTTCATGTTTAATTACTATTTTAATTTACCTCGAAAGGCTTTGTTTATTCATAATACAAACTCTTTTTCATCACTTTTAAATCCATTTGGTAAAAATGCAGAATTGTCGCATAATGTTAAAAAAACGTGAATACAGTATTGATTTTGTATTAATTTTCAAATATACTTATTGTATGACTTCGGCGGAAAAATACTGCTGATAATTTTATTGCTAAAGGTCGTGATATATTGGAACTTCTCGAACAGCGAATTATCCGTGACGCCACAGTCATCGGTGACGATATTCTCAAAGTTGATATGTTTTTGAACCATCAGATCGACGTTGATCTGCTCAATGATATGGGCAAAGAATTTTACAGACTCTTCGGAGATATGGGCATTACAAAAATTCTGACAATCGAAGCTTCCGGCATCGGAATAGCCTGTATTGCCGCTCAGTATTTCTCAGTCCCCGTGGTATTCGCTAAAAAAGGAAACCATAAAAATGTTGGCAGCAACGTTTATACATCTGAGGTTTTTTCTTTTACAAAAGGTGTTTCTTACACAATTACCGTTTCTCAGGATTATATTAACCCCGAAGATAACATACTGGTAATAGATGATTTTCTCGCTAACGGCAAGGCAATAATGGGTCTTAAGGATATTATCGATCAGGCAGGCGCTTCCCTTGCGGGAGTCGGTATTGCAATCGAAAAAGGATTCCAGCCCGGCGGAAAAATGATCAGGGATAACGGTATTAAAGTTGAATCCCTTGCTATTGTGGATTCCATGAAGGACGGAAAGGTTCATTTCCGCCGCTGATTTATGTTTTCAATGGACTTGAAGTCCTGTGAATAAACAAAATATGGAGGTAAGAAAAATGTCTAAGTTCAAGAAAATTGTCGCTCTTGTAATGGCTCTTGTACTTGTTTTTGCTCTCGCAGCTTGCGGCGGAAACACTGATACAACTCCCTCAAGCGACGGCACATCAACAGGCGAGAAGCAGCCTATGCCCGCTATCGCTAAGGACGACATCAAAGTCGGCGTTCTCCACATCGGTGATCCCGCAGACGGAGCAGGTTACTCCTATGCTCATGATACCGGTATTGTAGAGATGCAGAAAGCTATCGGTCTCAGAGATGACCAGATCATCCGCAAAAACAACATTGAAGACACAAACGATACAGCTATCGAGACAGCTCTCAACGAGCTTATTGAAGCAGGATGCAACATCATCTTTGCAACAAGCTGGGGATACATGGAGAAGGTTAACGAGGCTGCAGCAGCTCACCCCGAAATCATCTTCTCACACTGCTCCGGTTATATGTCAAACGACACTAACTTCAACAACTACTTCGGACAGATTTATCAGGCTCGTTACCTTGCAGGTATCGTAGCAGGACTTAAGACAAAGTCCAATAAGATCGGTTATGTTGCCGCTCAGAATAACAACAACCCCGAAGTTACAGGCGGTATTGACGCTTTCGCACTTGGCGTTAAGAGCGTAAACCCCGATGCAAAGGTTTATGTAAAGGTTACAAACACATGGTTTGACCTTCAGAAAGAAAAGGCTGCTGCTGTTGCACTTCTTGACGAGGGATGCGACGTTATCACACAGCATCAGGATACAACTCAGCCCATGGTTGCCGCTCAGGAGAGAGGCGCTTACGGTATCGGTTACAACTCAGATATGGCTAAGCAGGTTCCGGACGCTGTTCTTACATCTGTTGTATGGCACTGGGGAGTTTACTACACAGCTGCTGTTCAGGCTGCTATTGACGGCACATGGACTGCTGACAACTACTTCAAGGGCATGAAGGAAGGTCTTCTCGGCCTCACAGAGCTCACAGATCTCTGCGCTGAGGGTACACAGGAAAAGGTTGACGAAGCAACTCAGAAGATCCTTTCCGGCGAGCTCAAGGTATTCGCAGGCGAGATTAAGGACAACGAAGGCACAGTAAGAGTTAAGGCTGGAGAAAGCCTTGACGACGCTTACATCGCAGGCCAGATCAACTGGTATGTTGACAACGTTGTTGTTAAATAATCTAAGCTAAATTAACAGCTAATCCACAAGGCTTTCGGGTCCAATCGCCTGAAAGCCTTGTGTAAGTTAAAAATAAGAGATTTTGTGCAAACATTTAAAATTCTTAATATTTAGGAATTTTAAATGCCTGCATAATTAATTAACATATACAAGAAGGTGGGATTTGTTTGGACGATAAAAAGAATGTGCCCTATGCCATTGAATGCAAGGGAATTACCAAAACATTCGGCCCTGTTGTGGCAAACGACAATATCGAACTTACCGTCAAATCGGGAGAAATACTTGCCCTCCTCGGTGAAAACGGTTCCGGTAAAACTACCCTCATGAACATGCTTTCAGGTATATATCATCCGGATTCAGGTTCAATTTTCGTAAGGGGTCAGGAAGTAAGCATCACCTCCCCCAAGGATTCACAAAACCTTGGAATAGGTATGATACATCAGCACTTTAAGCTCGTTGATGTATTCAGTGCAAAAGATAACATAGTAGCAGGTACAAAGACAGATAAAAGACTCAGCGGAAAGAAGCTTTCCGAAAAAGTCAAGGATATCAGCCGCAAATACGGTCTTGAAATTGACCCTGACAAAAAGACATACAACATGTCCGTCAGTGAAAAGCAGACTGTTGAAATCTTAAAGGTTCTTTACAGAGGAGCAGACATTCTCATTCTCGACGAGCCTACTGCGGTACTTACACCTCAGGAAACTGACAAGCTTTTTGCGATTCTTCGTAACATGAAAGAAAACGGATGCGCTGTTATTATCATCACCCATAAACTCAACGAAGTTATGGCTATAAGCGACCGTGTAACTATCCTGAGAAAAGGAAAGAGCGTTGCAACAGTAAACACAGCTGAAACCAATGTTCAGGAGCTTACTGAGCTTATGGTAGGCAGAAAGGTAAGCCTCGAAATAGACAGACCCGAAGTTGAGCAGACAGAGAATCTCTTTGAAGTTCATCACCTTATGGTTAAAAACGATGAGGGCTACTATGCTCTTAATGACGTTTCCTTTAACCTTAACGGCGGAGAAATTCTAGGCGTTGCCGGTGTCGCAGGCAGCGGACAGAAAGAGCTCTGCGAAGCTATTGCAGGTCTTATTCCGGCAGACAAGGGAGCTGTTCTCTATAAGAAAGAAAATATCATAGGAAAATCCCCTGCCGAAATTATTAAAATGGGCATAAGCATGAGCTTTATCCCTGAGGACAGACTGGGAATGGGTCTTGTGGCATCCATGGGTATGACTGAAAACATGATGCTTAAAACCTACAAGAATACAAAATCTCCCTTTGTCGATAAAAAGCCCTCAAGAGAACTGGCTCTCAAGCTCATTGACCAGCTTGAAATCGCCACTCCCGGAGTCAATACTCCCGTTTCACGTCTTTCCGGCGGTAACGTTCAGAAGGTTCTTCTGGGACGTGAAATTGAATCAAACCCCAATCTTCTCATAACGGCTTATCCCGTAAGAGGTCTTGATATCAACTCCTCCTACACAATATATCATCTTCTCAACGAGCAGAAAAAGAAAGGCGTCGCAGTGCTTTATATCGGCGAAGATCTGGACGTGCTTCTCGAACTGTGCGACAGAATCATGGTTCTCTGCCACGGAGAAATTACAGGTATTGTAAAATCCGATGAGGTTACAAAAGAAGAAATCGGACTTATGATGGCAGGAGAAAAGAAAGCAGGAAAGGACGGTGCAACGGCATGAACAGCGTAAAGACAAAAAGCCATGAACCTCTTATACGAGTAGTCAAAAAACCGGAAATGCCGACGTCCAAAGCAGTCATTCTGAGAATTGCATCCTTTGTACTTGCCATTGCCGTCGGCGGACTTTTCATTCTTGCAATCGGACACAATCCCTTTGAAGTTTATAAAGAAATGGTAATGGGCTGCTTCCGCAGCAAAATCGCTCTCCAGGGAACAGTTAAAATCATAGTTCCCCTGCTTATCACTTCACTGGGCGTCACTCTCGCTTACAAGATGAAGTTCTGGAACATCGGAGCTGAGGGACAAATGCTCATGGGCGGTATTTTCGCTTCATATTTTGCCCTCTACCACAGCGATATGCCTCACTGGGCACTTTTGATTGTGTCTTTCCTTGCCGGATGCATAGGCGGCGCAATCTGGGGAATTATTCCCGCATTCTTCAAAGTCAAGTTCGGCACAAATGAAACTCTTTTCACTTTGATGCTTAACTATATCGCACTTTATATCATCGATTTTCTCCGCCACGAGACATGGCGTGATCCCGGCGCAAGAGGCTTCCCCAAAATCGCCTCATTTGCTCCCAATGCAAGAATCGGCGCTGTATTTGACCTTCAGGGCGGCTGGGTAATTGCCATCATTATGGTTGTAGCCGTTTTCGTACTTCTTAAATATACAAAGTTTGGCTATGAAATCAGCGTTGTAGGTGAAAGCCAGCCCACAGCAAGATATGCCGGAATGAGTGTTAAAAAGGTTGTTATCCTTACAATGGCTCTCAGCGGCGCAATCTGCGGCAGCGCAGGTATGATAAAGGCAATGGGCAGCGACTATACCCTTACTCTCGGTCTTGCAGACGGCGTAGGTTTTACTGCAATCATCGTCGCCTGGCTCGGTCAGCTTAATCCCTTTATCATTCTTCTTATTACAATTTTCTTCAGCATCATTGAAAAGGGAAGCGGCGTTATTCAGTCCACCTTTAACATATCGGTATTTACCTCCGACGTTTTACAGGGAATTATCCTTTTCTTCATAATCGCAAGCGAATTCTTTACAAGATATTCTTTCGCTTTCAAAAAAGGAGGTAAAAGCAAATGACAATGTTTATTAACTTTCTCTATGCTGCAATAACCTCCGGTACTCCCCTTATGTTCGGTACCTTAGGCGAAATCATCACCGAAAAAGCTGGCAACCTGAACCTCGGTGTTGAAGGTATGATGGCAATCGGCGCAATTGCCGGTTTCTATGTTGGTTACACTACAAACAGCGTTATTTTAGCTGTTATCGCATCTTTTGTGGCTGGTATATTTGCTGCTCTCATCTATGCATTTCTTACAGTTACACTTAAAGCAAACCAGAACGTTACAGGTCTTACCCTTACAATTTTTGGCATAGGCCTTTCAAACTTCCTCGGTGACTATATAAGAACTGCTGCCGGAGAAACAACTCTCCAGCTTTCAACAGAATTTACAGCAAAACTGGCAACCTACAAAATCCCGCTCTTAGGAGATATCCCCTATATCGGACATCTTTTCTTTGACCACAACCCCTTTGTTTACTTCGGCATTGTGCTCTGCGTAATAGCTGGTATTTACGTTAAGTACACAAGAGCAGGTCTTAATATGCGTGCAGTAGGTGAAAATCCGGCGGCAGCAGATGCAGCAGGTATCAACATCAACTTTGTAAAGTATTTCAATATACTTTTAGGCGGCGGAATCTGCGGTATAGGCGGCGCTTATATCTCACTGGTTCTCTGCGGCGGCGTTTGGACACAGAGCTGCGTTGACGGTCTCGGATGGATCGCAGTTGCTCTCGTTATCTTCGCAAACTGGAATCCCTTTGCATGTATCCTCGGTTCTTTCGTATTCGGTGCATTCCGTGTACTTAAGTTCTATGTACCCAAAGAGATCATCAATATCCCCGACGCAATATTTGATATGCTCCCCTTCCTTATCACAGCTATTGTTCTTGTTATAACCTCAATCCGCAAGAGTAAGGAAAGAAGCCAGCCCGCAGGCTGCGGAGTAAACTATTTCAGAGAAGAAAGATAAACTGAAACAGTAAATATATTTATACAGTAAATCCCCGTACAGTTTTAGCTGTACGGGGATTTGCTGCTTTTAGCATATAAAATTATTTTATTGTTTTATCTAAGGCATTTATGATATCTCATCAACAGCACTTGGTGTGAAGCTTGGCTGCATACTTAGCCAGCTCAGACTTTTTTAAGCTCTACTTTTGTCTGTCCGTTATCCTCCATAAAAATAAACTGAACAGATATTTTTTTATCGCTGCCTTTTGGGGTGTAATCTTTCATTATGAATCCGTCATCTGTCATTTCTAGTTCATAGGGCAAATCCTCATAGAATTTCATAAACTCTTCCTTTGAAACTATAAGGGTGTGTACCTGGGTACTGCCAATCCAAGGACCGCTCATATACATGGGAAACGGCACTTTGTAACCATAGCAAACAGCTTTCATGGGTACAAAATTAATCTGTTTTCCATCCCTGCCTTCTACTCCCTCGGTAGAGACTCCGTCGGTAAGGATTAACGAGTCATCAGCAACTAAATAAATTCCTTCTGTATATATAGGAAGTTTTTTTCCGCCGCTGTCAGGATGAATATACAAAATCCTCATCATTATAGTTTTACCTTCAGAGTCAGTAAGAAGTACCCTGTCGGTACCTGCCCATTCGCATTTAAGGTCAGGATTTTCTGCCTTTACTTTTTCAACTATTTCTGAAAAAGGCAAATCGCTGAGAAATGCAGTAATACCGTTCTGATCACCGTATCCCGGCAAATTAGAAAGATCAAGAGTAATATTTCTCGGAACCTCTACGAGCACAGTTGTTCCATCCCAGCTTTCAGCGGCAAAAGTTTTTGTTTTAGCGTAAATTGGATTATAACAGGAGCAAAGGAACACAGTTGACAAAATCAAAACCGCCGCCATAAGAGCCGATAGATATTTTTTCATAGTGATACCTCCTGACTTTTTATTTCTGATTTAATTACCTTTTGATTTTTTCATTATAAAACCAAAAACAGAAAAAACAATTGCCATAAAGGAAAGAACACCTGTAACTGTATTTCCTCCGATTAAACTGTATATTCCGAAAATGAAACTGCATAAAAGGACGATTGCAAAGCTGCATATATTTAAAGTTTTGTCCTCAGAAGTACAAATAAGCTGTCCCGTTATTACACCAAAAATTAAAAGCAAAATAAGAAGTGCATGGGATAAATCCCCCTTTACTAAAAAAATCAGAAAGAGTACTGTTGAAATCGTGCAGGAAATAATGATGCCTATCTTTTTCATACTTTCTCGCCCCACTAAACTTAAATGTATTTACTCTGTTTTTCAGTTTAATTTGAGTCAAGCAGAAATATAGGTTCTCATTTACTCTTCTATATACTATAACGAAATAAAATCAGCATTTGCGACAATTATTTTAATTTTTATCGTCTACATCTATATAAAAAACTTCCGACTGCCCAAACAATCGGAAGTTTTTCTTTATTCATATTCTAATTTAAATAAACTTAAATTAATATGCCTTGCCCCAGTAGAGCATCTTATCAGCAGGCTTTCCGCAGCATACACATACATCGGAAAATTTATCCTGCTCGAAAGGCATACATCTTGATGTAACACCTGCAACCTCTTTGAGCTTCTCTTCACAGGCAAGATCGCCGCACCACATAGCTCTTATAAAGCCAGGTTTATTGTCAGCGATATCCTTCATCTCATCAAGGTTCTTTGCAGTGTATGTCATCTCCTCACGGCGCTTGAGAGCCTTTTCATAAAGTCCGTCACGGACAGCCTGAAGAAGCTCGGGAATACGTGTTTCAAGCTCGTCAAGGGATACGAAAATCTTTTCTCTGTTATCTCTGCGTACAATTACGCACTGATTCTTTTCAATGTCCTTAGGACCGATTTCAAGACGAAGGGGCACGCCCTTCATCTCATATTCAGCAAACTTCCAGCCTGCTGAATTGTCGCTTGTATCAGCCTTTACACGGCATACCTTTGAAAGTCTCTCTCTGAGCTCCTCGGCCTTTTCAAGAACACCCTCTTTATGCATTGCAATAGGTACAATGATAACCTGAGTGGGTGCTACTGCGGGAGGCAGAACAAGTCCGTTGTCATCACCGTGAGTCATGATAATAGCTCCGATTATACGGCTTGACATACCCCATGAGGTCTGATGAGGATACTGAGGCTTATTGTCACGGCCTGTAAACTGAATACCGAAAGCCTTTGCGAATCCGTCACCGAAATAGTGGCTTGTACCGCTCTGGAGAGCCTTACCATCATGCATAAGTGCCTCAATAGTATAAGTAGCCTCTGCACCGGCAAACTTCTCTTTATCGGTCTTTACGCCCTTTATAACGGGTATTGCAAGGCACTTCTCTGCAAAGTCAGCATATACGTTCAGCATACGCTCAGTCTCTTCAAGAGCTTCCTGTGCAGTTTCATGCATAGTGTGACCTTCCTGCCAGAAGAACTCCATTGTACGAAGGAAAGGTCTTGTGGTCTTTTCCCAGCGGACAACTGAACACCACTGGTTATAGAGCTTGGGAAGATCACGGTATGAGTGAATAACCTGTGCATAATGGTCACAGAAAAGAGTCTCGGAAGTAGGTCTTACGCAAAGACGCTCAGCAAGTTTCTCCTCTCCGCCGTGAGTTACCCATGCAACCTCGGGAGCAAAGCCCTCAACGTGATCCTTCTCCTTCTGAAGAAGGCTTTCGGGAATAAACATGGGCATCATTACGTTTTCATGTCCCAAACGCTTGAATTCAGCGTCAAGAGTATCTCTTATATTCTCCCAGAGAGCAGTTCCGTATGGGCGGATTACCATACATCCCCTTACTCCTGAGTATGAGGCAAGCTCTGCCTTTTTAACAACATCGGTATACCATTTAGCAAAATCAACATCCATGGATGTAATTTCTTCTACCATTTTTTTCTGGTCTGCCATTTTTTTCCGCCTTTCTTTCTGCAAAAACGCATCAAATCGAATTATACCGTTTAATTATATCCTTAATCGCTTTGTTTTTCAAGGAATAATATCAAATTTATCCCCGAAAAAAACTAAGCCGCACCCACAAAGGTGCGGCAGGGCATATATATTATGTTACGCCGTTACTCAGATGTTTTCTTCTACAAACTTTACAATATCTCCGACGGTTTTAACGTTCTCAATGACCTCATCGGGAACTTCAATTTCAAACTCGTCTTCAATTGACATGACAATATCGACAACATCGAGGCTGTCGGCGCCAAGATCTTCCATCACCAAAGATTCCATTGTAACTGTATCTGCGTTCTGCTCAAGCTGCTCGCAGAGGATGTCTCTGACTTTCTCAAATACCATATTTACATCTCCTTCACTCAAAATTTTCGGTTTTTCTGCATTTTATAGTTTTATCGCAGTGGACAACCGCCCTTTGCTGTGCTAAACTTTTTTCTGGCAGAAGACCAATCTTTACAATAGAGATAGTAGTAATATTTTTACTCTTTGTCAAGTACATTTTAGAATTTTTTCTTTTAAGGTGATATTATGCGTTTTGCGGTTATAGGACATCCCATAGGACACACCATGTCCCCATTCATTCACAAACGTCTTTTTGAAATTTCAGGAGTGGAAGCAGAATATTTTGTTATGGATATTGCTCCTGAAAACTTTTCATCAGAATTTAAAAACATCAAGAATTTAAAGGGCTGCAATCTTACAATTCCCCATAAATCAGCGGTCATTCCCCTTCTCGACGAGCTTCACCCATGGGCAAAGCTTTTCGGAGCGGTCAACACCGTTAAATTCGGTGAAAAGAATATTGGCTACAACACCGACTGCATAGGCTTTACCAAGGCTCTCGAAACGGAAAACATCCCTCTTTCAGGAAAAGTACTGCTGTGCGGCAACGGCGGAGCTGCAAGAATGATAGCTTTTGTCTGCGCAGAAAAGGGATGTAATCTCACATTTTCAGTAAGGGAAAGCGGAATAGAAAAGGCTGAAAAAATAAAGGAAGAAATCTTTGCAGCTTTTAAAGATGCCAAGGTTTCAGTTTCACTTTCGGAAAGTGTAACGGGAGATTTTGATCTGCTTTTAAATGCCACTCCCTGCGGAATGTTCCCGAAAATTGACGCCATGCCGGTAAGCGAAAAGGTACTGTCAAAATGTCAGAATGTATTCGACTGCATATATAATCCCAATGAAACAAAGCTTTTAAAAAAGGCTAAAGCAAACGGTTCTAAAACAGCTCACGGAATGCCAATGCTTCTCTGGCAGGCTGCTGCGGCTCAGGAAATCTGGAACGATGTAAAATTTTCAGAAGATGACGTAAACTCTCTTACGGAAGAAACAGTAAGAGAAATGGAAAGGATTTTCAGATGAATATTTATCTTTGCGGATTTATGGGGTGCGGAAAAAGCACCGTAGGAAAAATTCTCGCTAAAAAACTTTCAATGGAATTTATCGACATGGATACTGCCATAGAAAATTTTTACAAAATGACAATTCCGGAAATATTTTCTTCTTACGGAGAAGAGGGGTTCAGAGAGAGGGAAACCGAAATCTGTCGGATGCTTTCAGAAAAGGATTCCCTTATAGTTGCCTGCGGCGGCGGAGCTGTGCTCCGAAAGGAAAATGTGGAAATTATCAAAAAGAGCGGTACAATTGTCTTTCTGAAAGTACCGGAAGAAAACCTTATTAACCGCCTTAGGAATGATCCAACTCCCAGACCTGTTATCCAAAATAAATCCGATGAGGATATTCTGGAGATATACACAGGACGACTTCCCAAATACCTTGAAGCGGCGGAGAAAATCGTCGATTGCTGCGAAAATCCTGAGGAAAACGCAGTGCGTATTTTGGATGCAGTTAAAGAAAAATTATGATTTTCATATTGCAAAAAACTATTGACAGGGTGAAAAAAAGGTATTATATTAAACACAATAAAAGTATATTCGGGAGATTTAGCCATGACTGTTTCGTGTGCAAAAAAGAATTATTTCTTTTACTTTACACTCAGCTTCTTTTTTAGCTGGGGCTTTTTTGCTGCGAAAAAATATGCTGTGAGTTAAACTTTCGTAATATGCCAAAATAAAAGGACATTTAACGAGGCTCATAGCATTGAGCCTCGTTTTTTTGTTTGACCTTTAACTTTAAGGAGGAATAAAAAATGATTATTGTACTTAAATCAGGAGTTACAGAAAAGCAGATAAAGGATTTTTCAGAGGAACTTTCAGTTCACGGCGTATCCGTCAACACATGGAGAGGAACTCAGTCCACAGTTCTCGGCCTTATCGGTGATACAGCATCTATTGATATAGATTATGTTCAGGCGCAGAATATTGTTGAAAGCGTTAAAAGAGTTCAGGAGCCCTACAAAAAGGCCAACAGAAAATTTCATCCCGACGACACTGTAATAAAAGTCGGCGATACTCAGATAGGCGGCGGAAACCTTACAATAATGGCAGGTCCCTGCTCAGTTGAAAGCGTACCTCAGATGCACGAAGTCGCTCAGAGAGTAAAGGCAGCAGGTGCTACTTTCCTCAGAGGCGGCGCATTCAAGCCCCGCACCTCCCCCTACGCTTTCCAGGGTCTTCGTGACGAAGGACTCAAAATGATGCTCGAAGCCAAAAAGGAAACAGGACTTCCCATCGTCACAGAGATTATGAGCGCAGAGCATATCCCGCTTTTCGAGGACGTTGACGTCATTCAGGTAGGCGCAAGAAATATGCAGAACTTCGAGCTTCTCAAAGAGCTCGGAAAGCTGGATAAACCCATTCTCCTCAAAAGAGGTCTTGCAAACACAATTGAAGAAACTCTCATGAGTGCAGAATACATTATGAGCGGCGGAAACGAAAATGTTATCCTTTGCGAAAGAGGTATCCGTACCTTTGAAACATACACAAGAAACACCCTTGATATTTCCGCAATTCCCGCTTTCAAGCGTCTTTCACATCTTCCCGTAATTATCGACCCCAGCCATGCAGCAGGTATCCCGTGGATGGTTGAGCCTCTCGCTCTTGCAGCCGTCGCAGCAGGCGCAGACGGACTTATGATAGAAGTTCACAACAATCCTAAAAAAGCCCTTTCAGACGGCGCTCAGTCCCTTACACCGGATCAGTTCGATGAAATCGCAGCAAAGGCTCTTAACCTTGCAAAATCTATGGGCAGAAACGTTTGAGAAAAGGGAAAAGTATGAAAAAAATAAGAGTTAATACAGGAAGAAAATATGATATTTTCATTGAGAGAAGCATCCTCTCCTCCTGCGGTCAGATAGTAAGAAGCGTTACAAAAGCGACTACGGCCGCAATTGTAACTGACAGTAATGTCGCTCCCCTTTATCTTCAAAAGGTAAAAGAATCACTGGAAAAAGATGGATTCAGAACTGTTTCATTTGTTTTTCCGGCAGGAGAAACAAATAAGACAATCGCTACCGTCACAGATATTCTCAATTTCTTTGCGGAAAATTCCATGACCCGCTCTGACATAGCAGTAGCCCTCGGCGGCGGAGTTACGGGAGATCTTACAGGCTTTGCCGCCGCAATCTATATGAGAGGCATTGAATTTGTACAGATCCCCACCTCCCTCCTCGCCCAGATCGACTCTTCCGTAGGCGGAAAAACAGGAGCTGACCTGCCCTCAGGCAAAAACCTGTGCGGAGCTTTTCATCAGCCGTCAGCGGTTATAATTGACCCTCAGGTGCTTAAAACTCTGCCCACAAAGTTTTTCTCAGATGGAATGGCTGAGGCTATAAAGTACGGCTGCATAAAAGATGCTGAGCTTTTTGAGAAAATAAAAGAAGGTATAGACACAGAAAACGCCGATTCAATGATTTACAGATGCGTCGATATTAAAAGAGGGATAGTCGAACACGACGAAAAGGAAAAAGGAGAGCGTATGCTCTTGAATTTCGGACATACATTAGGTCATTCCGCTGAAAAGCTCAGCAATTTTACGCTTACCCACGGCGAAGGTGTAGGCATAGGAATGTACATTATGGCAAAAGCGGGAGAAAAAAAAGGCATTACCGAAAAAGGAAGCAGCGAAAAAATAGCAGAGCTTCTTAAAAAATACTCTCTTCCCCTGTCCTGTGACATAAGTCTTCAAGACCTTTGCTCAGGCGCACTTACAGATAAGAAAAGATCGGGAAATAGTATAAACATTGTTCTTCTCAATAAAATCGGCTCCGCCTTTACAAAAAAGCTTCCCGTAGAAGAGCTTTATGATTTTGTCAGATAAACGGTGAAAATATATGAAAGAAGCTATAATTTATCCATCCGCCCTTAACGGAGAGGTAACCGTACCGCCCTCAAAAAGCGTTCTCCACAGAGCTATAATCTGTGCAATGCTTGCAAAGGGAAAAAGTGTTATAAAAAATGCCGCATTTTCAAAGGATATTACTGCCACAATCAACGCTGCAAAGGCAATGGGTGCCGATATAACCTTTGACGGAGAAACAATAACTGTAACCGGAGGAACCTTTACAGAGAAAAAAGCTGATATAAACTGCTTTGAATCGGGTTCAACTCTCCGTTTCATGGTTCCTGTTGCCGCAGCTCTGGGAATAGATGCAGTTTTTACAGGCGAAGGACGGCTTCCCAAAAGACCAATAAAGGAACTCACTGAGATAATCTCCTCAGGTGGAGTTAAATGCAGCGGTGACGCTCTTCCCCTCGAAATAAACGGAAAACTCAGTGCAGGTGAATATAAAATCAGAGGAGACATAAGCTCCCAGTATATTACAGGACTTCTTCTCTCCCTTCCCCTTTGTGACTCTGACAGTAAAATAGAACTTCTTACCCCTCTCCAGTCAAAGGGATATGTGGATATAACCATAGGTGTTATGGAAGATTTCGGCGTTAAAGTTACTCCTACGGAAAATGGCTGGATTATCAAAGGCAATCAGTTTTACGCTCCACGTGAATTTACTGCTGAAGGCGACTGGTCTCAGGCGGCATTTTTCCTTACAGCCGCTGCACTGAATAAAGAAAGTGAAATTGCCGTTAAGGGACTGAACCCCCTTTCAAAACAGGGCGACAGAGAAATTTTTGATATTTTAGACCGTTTCGGTGCAGATATAAAATGGAATAATGGGAAAGTGATATGTAAAGGCAATGAACTTAACAGCCTTAAAATTGACGCTTCTCAGATACCTGATCTTGTGCCGATTTTAGGAGTTTTAATAGCTTTTTCTAAAAAGCAAGGAGAAATCTTCGGAGCGGAGAGATTGCGCATTAAGGAAAGTGATCGCCTTTACACCCTGTGCGACGGACTTTTAAAGCTGGGCTTTAAGGTTAAAGAAACTAACGGCGGAATAATTTTCAGCTCCGATTCTCACGGTACAGGTGAATGCAAAATAAAAGGATATAATGACCACAGAATTGTAATGGCCATGTCTGTTGCGGCTCTGTATTACGGTTATAAAGTTACCATAGATGATGCACAGAGCATCGAAAAATCATATCCTCGTTTCTTTGAGGATTACAACTCACTGGGAGGAAAAGCAGATGTCGTCAATATACGGTGAAAAACTTAAAATATCCGTTTTCGGAGAAAGTCACGGCGCAGGAATAGGCGTTGTAATAGACGGTATTCTTCCCGGAGCTGAAATAGACCTTGAAGAGGTTCAGTTTCAGATGTCAAGACGCAGCCCCGGAGGCGTTGAGGGCTCCACGAAGCGCAATGAAGCCGATGAATTTGAAATACTCTCCGGTATGCTTGAAAACAGAACAACCGGTGCTCCTTTATGTGCATTTATCCGAAACACAAATACCCGCTCCGGAGATTACGGAAATATCGCACTGCTTCCCCGCCCCTCCCATGCTGATTATACAGGCTTTTTAAGATACAATGGCTTTAACGATATAAGAGGTGGAGGTCATTTTTCGGGTAGACTTACAGCTCCAGTAGTCTTTGCAGGCAGCGTTTGCAGACAGATTTTAGAGAAAAAAGGTATAATGCTGGGAGCTCATATTTACAGTGTAGGCCATGTAAAAGATACGCCCTTTACAGATTGCGAAGTTCCCGCAGAGCTTCTAAAGAGCCTTACAAGGGAAAGATTCTGCACAATAGATAAAACAGCCGCTGAAAAAATGAAAGTAGAAATCGAAAGAGCAAGACTTCAGGCTGACAGCATTGGCGGAATTGTAGAATGTGCCGTAACAGGACTTCCCGCCGGAATAGGTTCACCGATGTTTGAAACAGTCGAAGGACGTTTGGCTTCAATGATGTTTTCAGTTCCCGCAGTAAAGGGAATAGAATTCGGCAAAGGCTTTGAAATTTCCAAAATGCTGGGCTCTCAGGCAAACGATCCGTTCTACTATGATGAAAAGGGCGAAGTTAAGACTAAAACAAATAACAACGGCGGAATTTTAGGCGGCATTACTACGGGTATGCCTCTGATTTTCAGAACTGCCATAAAGCCCACCTCATCCATAGGCAAAGAGCAGGATACAATAAACTTATCTGAAAAGAAAAACGACAAACTTATAATAAAAGGACGACATGACAGCTGCATTGCAGTGCGTGCCGTTCCGGTTATTGAAGCTGCCGCCGCAGTTGCTGTAACCGATATACTTTTAAGCGAAGGATTTTTTTCATAAAGAGAGGATTAATAAATGGGTTATTTAGACGAGGTCAGAAAAGAGATTGACGAAATAGACGAAAAACTGCTTCCGCTGATTGTAAAGCGTATGGACGCTGCAAAAAAGGTAGCGGCCATTAAAAAGGAGCACAATATCCCTGTACTCAACTCCCAGAGGGAAGAGGAAATACTTAAAGAAATGAGCGAAAAGGGCGGAGAATATTCTTCGGCTGTAAAAATTGCCTATTCAACTTTTATGGATATAAGCAGAGCCTTACAGCATGAAATTTTAGGCTCAGGAGAAGCTCTCAGAAAGGAAATCACCGCAGGCTGCTCTGAAAAGGGAGCGGAAAACCCCAGAGTAATCTGCCAGGGCACTGAGGGTGCTTATTCCGCTAAGGCAGCTGAGATGTTTTTCGGTGATGCTTCCGAGTATGACCGCTTTTTCTGCAAAAGCTTTGAAGAAATCTTCTCATCCGTCGCTTCGGGAGATGCTGATTTCGGAGTTGTACCCGTTGAAAACTCCACAGCCGGCTCTGTACATGAAAATTTTGACCTTATAATGAAATACAGGCTCTATATTGCAGGAGCCGTAGATCTGCCCGTATGCCACTGTCTGTGTGCAGCCGAAGGAGCAGAGCTTGACACAATAAGCGATGTCATCTCCCATCCACAGGGTCTCATGCAGTGCAAGGAGTTTACCGAAAGCCACGGCTTTAATACAATAAGCGCAGAAAACACCGCTTTCGCAGCCGAGAGAGTATCCCAAAGCGGAAGAACGGATATAGCCGCTATTTGCTCTGAGGAAGCCGCAAAAAAATTCGGACTTAAAATTCTAAAGAAAAACATTCAGTCAATTCCGCACAACACAACCCGTTTTCTCATTATCTCCAAAAAGCTGATTATCCCGGAAAATGCCCATAAAATAAGCCTTATTTTCTCTCTCCCCCATGTTACAGGTTCTCTTTACCGTATTCTCGGAAGATTTGCCGTTTGCGGTCTTAACCTTACAAAGCTTGAATCAAGACCTGTGAAGTCGTCGGGATTCAGCTATCTTTTCTATCTTGATTTTACAGGTTCAGTCCGTGACAGTGAAACCCTTAACCTTTTATGTGCTCTTTACGACGAGCTGCCGGAATTTACTTTCCTTGGCAACTTCCGTGAAACAGCAAAAGAAAACTGATATAAATTATTAAGCAAATCCGGAGATTTCCCCACTGTGTTCATGGGAAATCTCCGTTTTTTATTTTTAATTCAATATATAAGTTTTTAGCTTACTTAATATGATATTTAATTATGACCTAACTGTTAAAATGATTTTATGTGTGTTGACATGGTATTTAAAAAGGTATATGATTAACAATGTTAACTTTATTAAGGAGAATATTTATGCAAATCGACTGGACAGATATGGTACATTATCAGCAACAAGTACAAAAAATCAGCCGTTTACTGCTTCCGCAGAAACAGGGAAATCTTACGGCAAGTGAGTGCGAACTATTGTCATGGCTTTACCTTAAACCTGATCAGAACACACCGATCATATTAAGTCAGTGCAGCGGAATGAAAAAGGAAGCGGTAAGCCGCTGTTTAAAAAAACTCTATGAAAACGGATGCATTAGAAAAGAAAAGCAGACTGATGATGAAAGAAGCTATCGTTTGTTTATTACCGAAAAAGGATTGGCAGAATTAAAAAGCGGATATGAAGCTATTTTAAATCCCTTTTATAATCTGCTCAGAAGTGTCGGTTCTGATTTTGAAGAGTTTCTTAAATATACTGACAAAATCGTAAATAAATTGGAAAGAAACGGGAGCGAAAGTGAAATATGAAATTTTATGACGCACTGCAGCTTGATCCTGCTATACTTAAAAAGAAAATAAAAGAATGTCAGACAAATAAAGAAAAGGCTTTTTACTGGACGGCAATGGCTCTGCGAGCTGTTTTAATAGTAGCATTTGCCATTATGTTTATCGGCGCATTGTCAAATATTTTCGGATCAGAAAACGCTCCTATGGCAGTGGCTCTTTTCTGCATTATATTGGCTCTCCGCTTTGTAAATTTTGAATACTGTGTGGGAGATTCACTGGTGACTCTCGCAGTCGTATTTGGAATTTTGCTTTTTATTCCGAGCTTAATTTCAATACTTCCGCCCTATCTGTTATTCTTTGCTCACTTTTTGGCATTTTTCCTGATACTCTTCATTACAAGTCAGCGCCCTGAGCTGGGAAACGGCGGATTATACGGTTTTGCATACGTGTACGTTGTAGGAAATCCCGTGCATGGTGAAATCCTTTTACAAAGAGCTGAACTTACCTTAGTGGGATACATTATCTGTGCCGCATTACTGCTGCTTAAACATCGACACATGCACACGGAAAAACGTTTTCACAGTATTATCATAAATTTCAGCTTATCCAATTTAGTAAATTTATGGCAGCTTCGCCTTGCAGCAGGTGTAGGCTTGGTGCTTACATTAGGCGCTGTATTTGGTGTAAAACGTTTTATTTGGATGGGCTTTGCCTGCGCTTCTCTACTGTCTGAATACCCTTATTCAGAACATACTCACGTTAGATTCTGGCAGCGAATTGTTGGTGTAATTGCAGGTTCAGGCGCATTTTTCATACTATATCAAATAGTGCCGGAAGCTATGCGCCCTCTTATGGCTCCTGCCGGCGGATTATGCCTTGGCTTCTGTACGGATTACCGCTACAAAACCGCAATAAACTGCTTTGGTGCACTGATGGCTGGAACTGCAATTTACGGCTTGCATGAAGCAGTTCTGCTTCGTGTTTTTGATACAATTCTCGGCGTTTTGATTGGACTTATTTTTGCATGGGCTTTTCACAAACTGGTAGCCGTTAAATTTTTGCCGAAGCAAAAGGAAGAAATAACTGCAAAAAGTACGCAATAACAATAAAAACACCTTGAGAGAATAGATTTAATCTGATATAATTATTTTACTATGCATATTTGCAGTTTAATTTCAGAAACTCAGGAGATGTAACAGATATATGAAACTTGGTATCGTAGGTCTGCCGAACGTCGGCAAAAGTACTCTTTTTAACGCAATTACAAACGCCGGAGCTCAGTCGGCAAACTATGCTTTCTGCACAATTGAGCCCAATGTAGGCGTTGTTGCCGTTCCCGACGAAAGACTTGATAAGCTTACTGAAATGTATTCCCCCGACAAAACCACTCACGCAACAATCGAATTTGTTGATATTGCAGGTCTTGTTAAAGGTGCTTCAAAAGGTGAAGGTCTCGGAAACAAATTTCTCTCTCACATCCGTGAGGTTGACGCAATAATCCACGTTGTACGCTGCTTTGATAATGACGATATTATCCACGTTGAGGGAAGCGTTGACCCTGCAAGAGATATTGAAACCATTAACCTTGAGCTTATTCTTTCCGATATAGAAATGGTTGAAAGAAGAATAGACCGCTCCTCAAAGGCAATGAAGGGTGACAAATCCCTTGCCGGAGAAGTTGAATTCCTTAAAAAGCTGAAGGCTCATCTTGAAGAAGGTCTTTCCGCTCGTTCCCTCGAATGCGATGAGGACGAAAAAGCCATTATGGATTCAGTTGCTCTTCTCTCTTCAAAGCCGGTTATCTATGCCTGCAACATGAGCGAAGAGGACTTTATGAACAATATTGAAAACAATGTCCGCTTTAACGCAGTTCGCAAAATAGCTGAAGAAGAGGGCTCCGAAGTGCTTCCCATCTGCGCAGAACTTGAAGCACAGATCGCTCCCCTTGAAAAAGAGGAGAAAGAGCTTTTCCTCAGCGAGCTTGGACTTGAAAAAAGCGGTCTTGACAGGCTCATAAAGAGCAGTTATCATCTTTTGGGACTTATCTCCTACCTTACCGCCGGAAAGCCGGAAGTACGTGCCTGGACAATTACAAATGGCACTAAAGCTCCTCAGGCTGCCGGAAAGATACATTCCGACTTTGAAAGAGGATTCATCCGTGCCGAGGTTATTGCATACGATGACCTTATAGAGTGCGGCAGCATGGCAGCGGCAAAGGAAAAGGGTCTTGTTAGAAGTGAGGGCAAGGAATACGTCATGAAAGACGGAGATATTGTTCTCTTCAGATTCAATGTTTGATTATTAAGGAGGATTTTACCATGGCAGAGATTAAATATGAGATAACAGAGGAAATCGGCGTACTTTCCGAGAACCCAAAGGGCTGGACAAAGGAAGTAAACCTTGTCAGCTGGAACGACAGAGCGCCTAAGTTTGACCTCAGAGAATGGGCTCCCGACCACTCAAAAATGGCAAAGGGTATCACTCTTAGCTTTGATGAGGCAAAGGCTCTCAGAGATTTTCTCAACGATTTTAATTTCGACGAGGAAGAATGATTTAACATATTAACTTTCAAAACACCGCAAAAGCGGTGTTTTGTTTTTTTAATGCTTTAGCGGAAAAGTTCTCGTCATGACGAGAACTTAACAACCGCCCG
>CATXDC010000009.1 GCA_958366985.1 uncultured Oscillospiraceae bacterium | reverse complement strand
CGCAGTCCAGCACTGCCTCATAGACACCTTCAATCTGCTTTGCCATTTTTCACCATCCTTTTTAATCCAAAACAGTGTTTCAAAACGATGTTTTAATTGTAAATCTAAAATTCTTTTTTGTCAAGGGTAGACTACAAAGTAAAAACCAAACATGAAGTTGTTTTTTCATAAAGATAATTAAGTGAAATTGGAATACTTCATATTGTTGACTGATTAAATATTTTCAGGAAAATTATCACTTGACATTATTATGCAAAAATTGATGATTGTTCAGAGCCTCTCGGCGAACTGAAAACAAAATGCCTATAAAATGGCAAGGTTCTCGCCGATGAATTGAAAATCCGGCTGTGCTATAATGATAATGTCCCTCTTTGGATCATAGGACATGGCTTGAATGCCGTAGTATGTCCAAAGGAGGATTTAAAATGAAATATTGCCCTTACTGCGGTACCGAACTTGTAAATGGTGCCGCTTCTTTCTGTACGGAATGCGGAAAGAATCTGCAAGAACCTGTTGAAAAAGTTGTACCACAGAAAGAAAAGAAAACTCCTCAAACTGATGAGAAAAAGCTGGGGACAAAGAAAAAGCGAACTGTAAAAATGAAAAAAGGCTTTGGAAAGAAGCCCGATAATACGCTGCCCCCAAAAGAAACACAAGAGGATTTTGGATACGATGGATATTACGATGACATCGTTCCCTCGGATATAGATCGGGAACGAGAAGGGATTGACAAGGAGTTGGTGAAGCGGATTGCCGTCATTGCCGGCGCAGTTCTGATAATCATCAGCTTGTGTATAGTCGCACTGTACTTACTTTAATTGTTGCAAATAGCCCCTCCCTGCGGTGTAATATAAGTAAAGATAAAAAAACGAGGTGAAACGGATGAAATATATATCGAAAGGCATCGTGGTGGAGGGGTCAACGGAACATATCCTGCGTCTGACGCGCTGTGGCTATGATTTTCAGTTGACAGGAGAACAAGCTGTCCTGTGGCTGAACGGCCGTTTAGGATTTGCCGAAGCAGAAGACGGGAATCCCATTTTGATAAAAGCTGCTATGCAGCTGCGGCATCAGGAACTCATCGAAACTGTGGAGGATGAAACTGCCGGTGAATACAGAGCGCTAACCCGCTGTGTCATCATACCTGCCAAGCCGAAAGGTATATGTACGCCTCTGCCTCAGAAGGAGAAGAACCTTCTTAAATGGATCTGCGAGGCAGGTTTACGGCTTTCTATGGCGGAGCTGGTATTCATCGTAGAGCATGGGATGATGCCGGAGAGCCGCTGGCTTAGTGAAGAGAACCGGCAAGCATTGACAGAGGCCATTTATACGCAGGAAACAATTTTTGATAATATTCTGGAGGCACAGATGGAGCATGCCAGTAAAAGAGACACCGTTGTGGAGTCGGTAATGGCGCTGCTGAAGAAAAAGCGTATTTTGCTTTTGTGAGGTGTATGATGAAAGAAAAGTTTCAAAAGCTGCCACCGGCGCTCCAAAAGCAGATTCTGATTCGGTTTGGGGCCAGTGTACTCAGCCTTCTGTTGCTGATCATTGTGGCACTGCTATATCGGGATCTATACCTGTGCATATCCTTTTTGCTATTTGGGGCTGTTTTTGGAGTTGCCGGGGGACTTCTGCTTTTTCGGTCTTTTGCCGGAAGATATGTTTTGGTTGAAGGAGTCTGCCAGCAGATTGAACAGACGGCTATCCGAAAGAAAACAAAAAGCATATATTTTACAACGGAGCCATACGTCGTCAAAGTACGGCTTCGCCACAGGTTAAAGGAAATCGCCGTTGGTGACCATATCGCTGTTTTTGTATCAGATAATATGCCGGTCTATCAAGAAAATGGATGTCAGATTCTAAATGGCTACATTGCCATAGAAATCAAGAAAGGAAGCGGAATCCATGACTAATGCGGAGAGCATACAGGCTTTAATGAGGGAAATATGCGTTTTGATTGAAGGCAACATTAGACCCGATGGAGAATGCCAATTTGATTCTGTTAAGGTCAAACTGGCGCTGGAGCTGGTAAAATACGAAATTCAAAAGAGTATCCAGGAAAACTGCAAAGCGGATTGACTATTACATGGGGCGATGCTATAATAAAAAACGTAAGTATCAGGGATTTTCCAAAGAGGATTCCAAAGTATCTGCGTTTTCAAAGTGTCAGTTAGCACAATTGTGTTGACTGGCACTTTTTTGTTTTCTGGTTTCTGCTCCATAAGGAGTTGAAATAAATTAAAATGTAGCAGGCAGCCCCTGCAAGAAAGGAGTATTTCTATGTTAAAAGTCTTTGCAACAGATGTCGTCATTTCAAAAGGATATGACGGCGCACCAGCACTGAAGTTCTCTGAAAAGGGAGACAGCGTCCGGTTCCGTATTGGCAAGAAGGTGTATGACACTCGTGCCAATAATAATTACCGTTGGGTCAATCTGGCGGTCAAGGCATTCGGTACTGTCTGCGAGCGCATTAAAAAGATGCAGCTTAAAGAGAGCTCCTATGTCAACATCGTCGGCCGGTTGGATGAGGATGTGTGGGAAGATCCCACTACACACGAAAAGAGAAGCGCCATGGTGGTTATTCTTGATGAGATCGAGTACTGCTTTTCCGGAGGAAACAAACAGAAGGAAGCAGGAGAAACGGCCTCTGGCCAGCAGACGGCAGCCAACCCGGCGCCAGGAACAAGTGCAGCTCCCGCAGCAGAGCCTTCTGGAGATGGTAACTTCACTGGCTATGAGCCTTTCGGTGGAGTTAATTCGTTCTTCGACGAATAACCATTCAGGAAGGTGGTAAACAAATTTGAATCAGGCGCATAAATGACGCACATGAGTACCTATGGAACACTCGTGTGCGTTTTTTTATGCCCGAAAGGAAGGAAAGCCATGAAAGATAGGGATTTCAAAAGGCGAATTGCCTACGAAGTTCTGATCATTTTGGGAGTTCTGGCTCTGCTATTGTTTGTATGCAGGCTTTGGCCCATCCTGCTTTTAGTTATTCTCGGGATTTTCGTGGCGGCAATTCGGCTTTTGTTTCTCTCTCAGACAAAAGTAGAGGTGATTCAGCCTATGCCCCCACCAACACCCAAGGATCCAACAGAAAAGGATGTACAGAATATGGCCTACAATGTTATCCAGAGGAAAATCACAGAACTGGTAACAGAAGCTTATCCCCAGGCACGATGGGTATGGCAGTCTTCTCACTCCAAGGAGCAGATTCTTGCAGGTGAAGACACCAAAATTCTCCTCAACCATGCGGGAGGATACCGGGAAGCGGTCATCCATGTTCAAAACCTCAGAGTTATTGGCCTGACATATGTACAAGCAGAAGATGCTGACAGGCCGGCATCCCCTCCTGCGGAACCGGAAAATCCTCCTGTGGAACCAGAAAAGCTCCCTGTGGAGCCGGAAAAACCATGCGAGGAACCAGAGGATCCGTCAGAACTTCCAGCGCCTAATTATGGACTTCTTGCTTTTGAATGGGTGGAAAACCATGCAGTAGAACTCAACGAGCGCTGCAACGAGTACATCGCACAAAAACAGGACTTCCTGCTGCTTACACCTTCGGAACTTCCTGAGCGGGACAGCTGGCTGGATATTTGCCAGGAGCTTTCTCGGAACGGGATGGAAAACTGCGAGTGTACAGAAGAAGGAATCCAAATCAATCTTACGCAGGGATCCTGCAGAAAGGAATGAAATCATATGAGTGTATCTATTTCAAATTTATTTAACTACTCACGTACTCTTCCCCCACCGTTTGATACGCTTCCAAATAAAAAGGTTAAGTCGGTGGCGTCAAAGTATGCGGATAAAACGGAAGCTACGCTTTGTTGTTCTGTTATCAAGGCCATTCACGCTTTCATCCGTTGTTCAAATGGCACATCGGAAGGTGCTGTGGGTATGGTGGATGATAACAAATGCGTAGCAGAGTATAAATCCTCTGTGGGGCCGGATGCGTACCATCTGGTCGTGTTTGACGTTTCCCTTGGAGCAATTTTGGCCAGCGTCTACGATAAAAACACGGAGGTCATGGAACAGTATACTGTACATTCCAGTGCTCGTGACGGAGCCGGGCTGTTTTTCGCAATGATGCCGGTTTTAATGTCAGATGATGAATTTTGCGAGTACTTTGATGCCTATAGCGAACAAATGCGTATAGGATATCCAGATATGGAATTGACCACCAACGCTATGGCCATCCTCTGTGATAATGCCTACCGGCGTATCAAAGATGATACCTGCCCGGCGCATATTTCAGTTAAGGTGGATAAGTCTGGTAATCTAATGCGGGTATCGCAAGCTCAGTTGGATTCCGGTGTATTTACTCCAACTTCTGTAACAGCTGGTGAATTTACCATTTTCGCCAGCACTGGTCCGGCCGTAATCCATAAGGCCACGGAGGAAATCCCACACACAGATTTTGTTGGGAAATATCCTTTGAATCCGGCCAGGAAACTGACAGCTTTGGAATTGTCGCTGGTGCCGAAACTTCCGGAATGGTACATCATACCATCGGAAGTAGTGGACATCTGCCGGCATGCACAGGCCACCACCGGCCGTTCCATGCAGATGAGAAATTTTCTGCTTCGAGGTCCAGCCGGAACTGGCAAGACCATGGGAGCGAAAGCAATTGCTGCAGGATTAGGGCTTCCATATATGAAGTATACCTGCTCTGCTGGAACAGAAATTTTTGATTTTGTCGGTATGGTATTCCCCGAAACGGATTCCATCTCTACCGGCAATGCACAACTAGATAAAGAGCGTGAACTGCTCAAATCCATGGGCGGTATCAACTATGCCAATGTGGCTAAACTGATGAATCTACCGGATTTAGAGGATATGGACTATGATCCAGCTGGTGTCTATCAGGCTCTTACTGGAGTGGAAAATGCTGCGGCAACCTCACAGGACTGTATGGGAATTGTGCTGGACAAGGTAACTGACAAGGTTCGCGCGCTAAGTACACGCACTGAACAGGCAAACACGTCCGGGCAGACCTATACCTATGTGGAGACGGATTTTATTAAGGCGTTGAAGAACGGTTATGTGATTGAGGTGCAGGAACCTTCAACAATCATGCAGCCAGGCGTACTGGTAGGGCTCAATTCCCTTCTGGAACAGGAAGGTTCTATCACGCTGCCAACAGGTGAAATCATTCAGCGCCATCCAGATGCCGTTGTAGTCGTTACGACCAATGTGAGCTACGAAGGCTGCCGGAACATGAATCAGTCTGTGGTGGATCGTATGAGTTTGGTTAAGGATATCGAACTTCCATCGCCAGAGGTCATGGTACAGCGAGCTATGGCAGTTACTGGTGCAACGGACGAATATCAGGTGTCCCAGATGGTTCGGGTAGTCAATGACATGGCAGATTACTGCAGAAAAAACAGTATCACTGATGGGGCCTGCGGTATGCGAAGCCTCATTGATTGGGTCATCAGCACGGAAATTTCCGGAGATCCCTATACTTCCGCAATGTATACAGTAGTCAGTAAAGCGACGGCAGATGAGGAAGATCGAGAGGCTTTAATCAGTACCGTACTGGAACCCATCTTCGCACCGAAACGCCGTAAGGCGGTATAACACAAATGGAAGGAGGTCTACTCTTTGGCAAGAGTGAATCATAAAAAAGTCAAACAGCTCCTCAGTGAGAAGCGCAGTAAGATTACTGACCGGCAGTTTTTTACATCCCGGATTTTGGCACTGCACTTTGAGGATATGGCAATGGCACAGACACGGCGGTATAAGTATAACCGCCGCATCCATGTCAATCTCTCCTGGAAACCAAAGAACTCACAGATTGCCTGCACGAACAACCTTTCTGTATTTATCAATGCAGGGCACAAAATGGTGACGAAAAACCGGTCTCGTGAGAACAGGTATGAAATCGTATCCGGATTATTTACTCATGAGCTGGGACATTGCCTATTCACCGATTTTTTGTCCGCTCAGACCTATGATAATTTTCTACAGAGGTATAAATGGTACCCCAATGATCCCAACCTGATGCTGACTGCGGATATTCGCAGGGAACAGGAACTTTGGGATTATGTGAAGGCAGACAGCCGGAATCTTGAGATGCTGCGGCTTTTATCTCAACATATCTCCAATATATTGGAAGACGGATACGTAGAAAGCCGAATGCTGGCCCAGTTTCCCGGAAAACTCAGGTATAACTTAGAGGCACTGCGCGATCAGCAGTGGACGGATATGCCCACCGTCACGCAGCTCATAGAAGCTGAGGATGACGACGGACACATCTTTGAGAGCATTTTGCAGATTATGCTTTCTTACGTCAAGTATGGAGAAATCAAATACGGCGAGGAGCCTCTCAGTGATGAAAGAATTCAGACAATCTTTCATTTACTTCCGGAATTGGACAGTGCCATCACCAATCCATCTGGAAAGGCGCGATGGAATGTTGTCAATCTGGTTCTGATTCGGTGCTGGGAATACATCCAGGATTACATCGAACTCTGTAAAAAGAAACAGGAAGAGGCCGAAGCCTCCGGTGCAAGCTCTGCCATGGCAGAAACTCTCTCAGAACGAATGCAGGCTATGGCAGGCAGTTCCAGTAACGGAGAAGGGACAAGTACGCCTGTAGCAGACGCTACCACCTCTTGCCCGGCTCCAAATGCTGAAAAGCGTGCGCAGACAGCGGCCGATGCCAAACAAAATGAGTCTGGTGAAAATGAAACTGAGGAAGGGGCTGCCGCCCAGACTAGCTGTGAGGAGGAGAAATCTGAAACAAGTGCCAGCACCAGTGCTGGTGCACCTTCCAACAGTGCCGAACCGCTGGCATCCGATGACGGTACGATCCATGCAGGGAAACAGGAAGTTTCGTCTGAGGAAAAGGGCCGAATCCCCTATCAGCATACGGAACGAGTGTCCGAACCTATGGGCGGAACGGTTGAGCGCAATGACAACTATGAAAGAGAGCACTATAATGGTGCTGCTTCTGATGTTGAACGGTTATTAGAGAAGATGGCAGAACGCGCCGCCTGCGTACAACTGGAAAATGAGCGCCTTCGGGAACTTAACGATGTGGCACAGGGTATCTCATATGGGGATATTCATGCTGGTGTATCCGTTTGCGTCAATAGAATCGCAGATGTGGATGAAGAACTGGTAGACCAATACAATGCCATGTCAGGACCATTACTGGCGATTTCCCGGCAACTCCAGAAAAGCCTGGTACAGCAGCTCAAAGATAAGCAGCGAGGCGGAAAGCAGACTGGCCTGATGATGGGCCGGCGGTTGGATGCCCATGCCCTTTGCCGGAATGACGGGAAGGTTTTTTACAAAAATGCCCTACCCAATGAGGTTCCGGAGATGGCGGTAGCACTTTTGCTGGATGAGTCAGGCTCTATGTGTTCCTGTGACCGCTGCACCTATGCAAGGGCTTCGGCGATCATTCTGTATGATTTCTGCCGCAGTTTGCGCATACCGGTGATGGTTTATGGGCACTCCACGGGCTGTAGAGACGTTGAGCTATATTCCTATGCTGAGTTCGAGTCCATTGACCAGAATGACAAGTATCGTATGGTGGACATTGCAGCCCGGTCAAGTAACCGGGATGGCGCCGCGCTTCGGTTTGTAGCAGAGCAGTTATCCAAACGTCCGGAGGAAATCAAAATCCTGATTTTGGTGTCAGATGGTCAGCCGGCAGCCTATGGCTATGGCGGCAGTGCCGCTGAGGAAGACCTTAGAGGTATCCAGCAGGAATACCGGCGGAAAGGTATTCTGTTCATCGCCGCAGCCATCGGGGACGATAAGCAGAACATTGAACGAATTTACGGGGATTCCTTTATGGATATTACCGATCTGAATCAGTTGCCTGTGAAGCTGACCGCTGTGGTCAAGCGGCATATCCGGGCATAATGAAAAAGCGGAGATGGATTAGCCATCTCCGCTTCCAATTTGAAAGGAGCATTTTTATGCACTATCTACATAAAATTCTCGTTTACATTCCAGACGTAGTTTCCGATAGACGTGGTTGCGAAAAAACCGAGCTGCTTGAAGCGATTCGGAATCACGCAGAAAACCAGACGGAATCTTACTATGAACAAGCTTTTGACTGGAGGGAAACGGGCTGTGCCGGCCGTTGGAGCACTGAATACCCTACCAATGTGCTTTTGGCAGAGGACGATTCGACACGTTTTGTCAACGAACTATCCACTGCCATGGAAGAACAGCAAAATGAGATTCAGTGTTGTTTAGCGCAGTTGGAAAACACAGTAGGCACAGACCTGAAACAAGTGGTCAAAGGAATTCTGGACAGAAAAAGTTATATGGACAGCGAAGCTGGATTTACCTATATGACACCATATTACTTGCACTGCATTGCAGCGCATCTTCATGGTGAGTATCGCTGTGATTCCTACTTTTATAATACGCACGATTACACGGCGCGGATTTATCCAGCTGATATTGAGGCTGTAAAGTCAGAAACCCATAATTGGGCTCTCGTGATGTTTGACTATCACTATTAAAGAAAGGATGAAAACAATGCCAAATTGGTGCATGAATGAGTTAACAGTTTCCGGCGATGCGGAAGAACTCAAAAGATTTGTATTTGCTACGCAGGGGCTACCAGCCAAATACCCACCCCAGGAATGGGAAAAATCTTTTCCACGGGAAGAACCAAAAGATGCCTTCTTTTGTTTTAATGCGTTGATTCCTACTCCAGAAGCAGTGCTTCAGATTGGGTATGACGGACATAATAAACTCCCGAAGGACGCGCTGCGTTATGCCCTTACAGGACGTCCATTCGAACCTATTGACGGGTATCACTGGAACATTCAGAACTGGGGTACGAAATGGGACGTTTATCAAGATCGGCTCACACCGGAGGATATGGGATGGCAGGAAGGCTGTGAAAGTATTAGTTTTTCCTTCGATACGGCTTGGACCCCGCCAGCCACTTGGTTTGAACGCATGACAGAGATATTTCCAACCTTGTATTTCAAGCTTCACTATGAGGAACCTGGATGCTACTTTGCCGGAGATCTGATCTACGAGGATGGAAATATCATTGATGATGCGTATGATAGTGCGCGTTGTGCCAAACTCTTCAGTTGGGAAGGTGAAGATGAGGATGAGCTGATGGATATTCTAACAACTTATACAGGATTTGAACCCGACCAGCATCAAGCAATCGGATAAATTAAAATAACAGTTATGGTTTTTTCCTATAGTTGACAAAGATTTCCCCGGAAGGACTGCAACGACAGCTGTGACAACATAGCTGTCGTTGTAGATCTGGGGAACTCACAACTGCAATTTTGAAAGGAGAATAGATATGATTCTTAGAACGCCTGGAGACGAGTTTCAATACAATGAGATTTTATATAAAATTGGAGAGCCGATCATCGGCACGGAACAAAGTGAGTATGAGGGTTTGATTGGAAGCATCGTGGCAATCACTGATGGTGAAGATAAGCGAACAGAAAATTCTACCCCGGATTTCTATTGTTGCTTTGACCCGCCAGTTCTTCCTTATGATATTAAACAGTTGGAAGAAATCTTTTCTGACCTGTACGATTTTCCAAAAACGCTGGAAGACATTATATTGGATTATGTGATTATGGCGCCGGAGATGGTTATTCCTGTTCAGTATGCAAGAGAACAGAGATACAGGCTGCCGCTTTATATCCTATCGGAAGATTGGGCGATCAATGGTGAGAATGGCCGTAAAGAATATTTCTTTTCCGATGAAAAAGACGCAAAAAATGAGTTTACAGAAAAGCTGAACCATGAAGCGGACAGCGGCTGTGTGTCAAACTGGGATGATCTGCCTCAGTTCTGCGTGGATTCCGGAAGTTCTTTTTATGAATGCTGGTTAGATGGAGAATACATGGAGAACCATTATAAAATCTCCATCAAGCTGGAGATGCTGATGATGTCACCCGGAGAATTCGGAAGACTGGGACATGCCTACCAAAATGAGACGTTCCAAAAGGATTTTCTGGACCAAGTAGCACAATCCGAGGAAGTGAGCCGTCTTACTGACGCACAATACCATCAATTGATTTCTGATTCGACAATAGCGGAGCGGATTCACAAAGCACTCGGTAGAAACGATGCTTATCGGAAATGCTACTGGGCAACTATCCATGAGATCATAAAAGAGCTTTCCCAGTTTTATTCTACAGATCCAGACCTTAATACTGCTGACAAAATAGATGACTGAAACGGAGGATGCCATATGAATTCTAATCTTACCTCTTGCCGTCCTCTGACCAGTATCGTCTCCTATCCCGAACGCGGAGAAGGCGGCAACAATAAATACCGGGGAAATTGCTCCCCAAAACTGATCGAAGATCTCATAGGCTTCTTTAAGCCGGAGGAAATCTGCGACTACATGTGCGGCAGCGGTACCACAGCTTTCGCCGCCAGCAAAATGGGAATCGGCAGCCATTGCTATGATCTGCATAGTGGGTTTGACCTGCTGAACAGTGATATTCCTGAGCGACCGTCCTTTGTCTTCTGGCACCCGCCGTATTGGAACATCATCCAGTATTCAGATAAAATGTATAGCGCAAAAGATGTACGCGCTAAATACGGCTTTGATCCGCGCCCACTGGATTTATCACGGATTCCGGATTGGGACACTTTTGTGTCCGCTATGAACTACGCGATGATGAAGCAATTCTGCGCTCTCGAAAAAGGGGGCCGCATGGCCGTACTGGTAGGTGATATCAAGAAAAAAGGCAAGCTCTACAGCATGCTTTTTGAACTCACCAAGCCTGGAACACTGGAAAACGTCATCATTAAAGCACAGCACAACTGTTTTTCGGACAATACCCAGTATACAGGACGGTTTATCCCCATTCTGCATGAATATCTCCTCATTGTCAGGAAAGATGCTTCTTCGCTTTATCCCATTATGATGTCACAGAAGAAAGAGATTGATATTCGGGATATGCCAGGAGCCACATGGCGGGATGTTGTAGCGGCTGTTCTGGAGTCCTGCCCGGAGGCGGTTCCTCTTTCCTATCTATATGAAAAGATTGAACCCTACAGTAAAGCGCAAAAGAACAAATGGTGGAAAGAAAAAATCCGCCAGACCCTACAGTGCAATCCAAAATATTTTAATCATGACGGACGGGGACTTTGGAGCCTGTACCGTAAAATTGCATAGAGGAGAAATATAATGAAAGTGACACGGATTTATTACAATGATGATGATATTTTGGTTACGGGGCATCTGATTGAGCGAATCTTTAGAAGACCTGTGTTTTACCCTTTTGATGGAAAATACGGCTTTAGCTATCAGTATGTGACACGCAAAGATTGTCTGGTGGAATTTGCTGGGAGGGCTTACCGGGAATTCTACAAGAAAACGTATCCGGCAGGCACAAAAATTAAGATGATTGCAATGCGAAATGAGCCTCGCCCTGTTCCAAATGATGTGAAAGGTATTGTGAAACTGGTAGACGATCAGGCAACCATTCACTGTGTATTTGAGAATGGCCGGTGTATCGGAGTTATTCCAGGGCTTGATGCCTTCATCAAAATAAAAGACGAAACTATATAAATGAAAGACGAAGATATATCATAGTATTGTTAGGATTGGGATGTCGTTTCGGCGGCATCCCTTTTTTTATAAAAATTTGGATTTTGGGCATACTATTTTCAAAGCTTCATTTACATTTGAGCTTCAATACTGTATAATATGAAGTGCAAATGTAAATGAAGCTTGGGAGGTGTGGCCAGTGGATAAAATTTGGGAGAGCATTAAAAGCATTGCAGAAGATAACAACGGATTTTTAAAAACAGGGCAAATTGAAGAAATGGGAATTAGCAGACCTGTACTGAGAAAATATGTGGATGGAGGAAAATTGGAGCAAGTGAGAAAGGGCCTTTATATCCTTTCAGAAGGACTTGCAGATGAATACGCACTACTTCAGGCACAGAGCGCCAAGGCCGTTTTTTCTTATGGCACAGCTCTTTTTTTGTGGGAGCTGTCGGATCGGACGCCGCATTTTCTGGACATTACTCTTCCGCACGGAACCAACATCAGCAGACTAAAACGCGATAATCCGAACCTTCGCTGTCACTATGTACAGCCACATATCTATGACATAGGGATAACAGAAACTAACTCCCCGCAGGGTGGCACGGTGAAACTATATGATAGAGAGCGGTGTATCTGTGATTTGATCCGTGACCGGGCGCAGGTGGAATTGCAGCTTTATACCCAGGCAATCAAAGACTACTTTAAATCTGGGGCGAATAACCGGCGGTTGCTCAAATATAGCAAGGCATTTGGAATAGAGGATAAAGTAAGGATGTATATGGAGGTATTGTGATGAAAACACCGGAGCAATTAAAAGGAATAATCCGCAGTATGGCAGAAAAGAAAAATCTACGTGCGCAGGAAGTGCTGCAGATGTTCCTGTTTGAGCGTATTATAGATCGGCTGGCTGGGTCTGATTATAAGAAAAATTTCATCCTGAAAGGCGGGCTATTGATTTCATCTATGCTTGGAATCAGTGAACGCACGACTATGGATATGGATACTACTGTTCGGGGAATCCAGATGGATGAAGCGGAAATTACTGAGGTTGTCAAAAAAATTCTCTCTATAGATGTAGGAGACGGTATATCTTTTGAATTTCAGAAAATCGAACCGATCCGGGAAGAGGATGAATATCATAATTTCCGGGTACACCTGCACGCTCAGTATGGGAAGATCAACAGCCCTATGAAAATTGACATTACAACTGGAGATGTGATTACGCCATCCGCAGTTCAGTATGAATTTCCTCTGTTGTTTGAGGACAGGTCGGTATCCGTTATGGCATATACGCTGGAAACTGTATTAGCGGAAAAATATGAGACCATTTTGCGTAGGAATATCGGAACGACCAGGGCAAGAGATTTTTATGACCTGCATATGCTTTATCTTGGACGCAAGGATACGGTTCGTATGGAAATTTTCCGAAGAGCGGTTTTACATACTGCGGAAAAGAGAGGCTCACTGGACGATGTTCGTGACTGGAAAGAAATTCTAAAAGACATCCGGGAAGAACCGGTAATGTATCTTCTCTGGGATCGCTATATCGCAGATAATCCTTATATTGGAGGTCTTGAATTTCATGAGGTTCTGGACACAGTGGATGAGATTGCCGCATTGCTTGATTTGTAATTTATTAAAGAAGGATAGAGTCGATCACAATTTTGATCGGCTCTTTTTTACGCACAGAAAGGAGGTGATTTTTATGGAGTGGTTATTTTTTGGTATCGGCGTCCTGTTAGGGATGGTGCTGGGTGTAGTAATTATGTGTATGCTACAGATTAACCGGACATGTCGCTTTGAAGATGTGTATGGGCAGTAATAAGCTTTCCAGTCTGCAATAACGCGGTGCTCCTTTCTTTTTCCGGCAGATTGACTATTGTGATAGGTTCTGATATAATATTTACATCAGTATCAAGTTTAGCATCAGGCTGGACATAGTTGAACAGAGTTTATCACAGTGCCGTTTGCATTTTGCAGATGGCACTTTTTTTTGTTTCCGGCCAACATTTAATATTTGGGCATAAGCCAGCACTCCTTCGGGGTTGCTGGCTTTTGTTATATCAGCGGAAAACCGCAAAAAAAGAAAGGAGCATTTATTATGCAAAAAACATGCGAAGACAGCTACTCGACAACCTTCTGTTCCTTCGAGGATATGCAGAAGTACCATGAAGATTTGACGTTAGGAAGCCAGTGGCTCAGATACAAAATCAATGAATTGCACATTGAGCCGCTGGATCGGACGTCATCGCTTTATGGAACCCCCTCTTCTTTTGCCCCAAGGGTCAGCGTAGAAGCGGTAGAGGACACGGCTCAAAATTTGGGCCTCGCTATGCGGATAGGCACTGACTACTATCCTATCCGCACAACTGCCTATAAAAGCTTGCTGGCCAGGGCTAAGATCAGTGGCACTGTGCTGCCAAAGCTCAGCAGGGAAAAACTTGCCAGAATACTTAACGACTGTCTGAGTATTTATTCCTCTGAAGCACTGCTTCTCATTCGGAATGAGAAGGTGTCTGCAGCTCATTCCGGGAACCCAGTTGATTATTCTGTACTTCCCATCGATGAGTTGTTGAAAGCACTCATGAGAGGACTGGATGACCGTTTTCCTGGAAGTAAATTCCAATCTGGCTATAGCGATCACGCATTGACCAGTGCTTCTTGGACAATGCCAGGTCAGAAAGAAAAGCTGCTGGATACCTATGAAAAGGTATTGATCGCTCAGGGTAAAACAACCATGGCCTCGAAATTGATGCCCGGTATTAGGTTTGTAACGTCCGATACCGGTGTCGCATCCGCAAAGGTCTCTGCTATGCTCATGGGAACACAGTATCCCATTCATATTGGAGGATGTGTAGCGGTTGACCATTGTAATCAGGCCAAAGTTG
The DNA here is from genome assembly GCA_958366985.1 of uncultured Oscillospiraceae bacterium. Classification (GTDB taxonomy): domain Bacteria; phylum Bacillota; class Clostridia; order Oscillospirales; family Acutalibacteraceae; genus UMGS263. The sequence continues at coordinate 86,928 of CATXDC010000009.1, read as the reverse complement.
AGAATTTTGAAGAGGCATTTAGCAAGTTGTTTGCCCAGTTTCAGGATTCTGTAGGAAAGCTGAAAAAGCTGTTGGAGATCCCTTTGGCTTACCCTGTCAATGCCATGACCCGTGTTTGCAAGAGTTTGTCACTTCCGAAAAAAGCGGCAGTGGAAGCCATTGCGATGTATGAAATGGCCTATGGTGATGGGCCATCGACGGCTCACGATGTATTCATGGCTATGCAGGAAATTCCCTATATCATGAAGGCAGAACACACATCAGAGGACAAATTGTTGCGCCTCGAAGAGAATATGGCCCGGGCGCTCACACTGCGTTGGAGCGATTATGATCTACCAAAGGCGGTGAGTTTCTAATGAAAAAACCTATTATTCTCTGTGACTGCGCCGGTATGAGCAATGACCAATGGCTGAAATGCCGCGCCCATGGTCCTAAAGGTGATATCCCCTATACTGTGGGAGGCAGTGATGTAGCTACAATTTTCGGATTATCTCCATGGATGACACCATTGGAACTGTGGATGATTAAAAAAGGGCGGATGAAAACACCTGTCAAGTCCAATCCGGATCAATTGGAAATGGGGCATTTGCTGGAACCCATTGCGGCTTACTGGTATCAGAAGAAAACCGGTAATACCGTTTTTGACGATACGAATCTGTATCAGCATGCAGATCACCCCTACGCTCTGGCCAACATGGATCGACGGTATACCAGAAAGGTGGACGGAGAGCCTGGAATTTTGGAGTGTAAAAGCTGCACATATCATAAGGCTGGGGACTGGGCAGATGATGCCTACCCTCTGTATTATGAATTACAGCTTCGGTTCTATCTATCTTTTGAGGAAACAAAACACGGAGCATTCTCCTGCATTTGGGGGAATAATCCGGACAACGATCTTGCCATACCAGAACTGACCAGGGATCAGGCGAAGGAAGATATGATTTTTGAACGCCTGGATCAGTGGATATGGAGTTTGGAGCATGATAAACCACCTACCATGGACGATGTAAAGCCAAAGCTGGCGCTGGAGTCGCTGGCAAGAATCTATGGAGCGAGTCAGGCGGGCCTGCCCACAGTTGAGTTTTCGCCTAAATACGAGAGACAGCTGCGGCAGATTGCGCTTTTACAGGGGAAAATCACCGACTGCAATGCAGAAATCAAAACTTACGAAAAGGAGATTGAAGCACATAGTGTGCGAATTGCCGAAATCATGAAGGAACACGAACATGGTATCCTTACGACTACCAGTGATAAGCTGCTGATTGATTTTGTGACAAAAACCAGTAAACGGCCAGATTCCAAAGCTTTGAAAGAGAAGTATCCAGCAGCCTATGCGGATGTGCTGAAGACCTCGGAAAGCCGGAAGCTGAAAGTTCATATTGAGCCGGCATAACCGCCGGAGAAAGGAGCGACCATGCCAAAAGAAATATTCACGAATGATTGGGAGGACAGCTTGCTTCTGCAGTTTTTGCGTCCGGATCCGGAAAAAGAAACAGCTTATATCTGTTCTCCACTGCGTGCAGAAGACACACACCAGTATCTGTGTAACCTGTATGCAGCTCGGGCTTATATGTTTTATGCAAAAGAGTATATGGGATATCTTAGCAGGGCTCCCCACGCCTATCTTCCTTTGCTGCTCTGCGATGAAGATGCAGATGAGAGAAATTTTGCACTGCGGTTCGGAATGGAACTGATGGAGAAAAGCAAGGTTGTTTTCGTCTGCGGAAATCGACTGAGCAAGGGTATGGCTGGCGAGATCGTCCAAGCTACCGCACTGCGAAAGCCCATTTATGTATTTGACGCAGACCTGCACTGTGAAGTGCAGAAAATTGTGCGCCAAAACCGTCCTCCCATGTTTTCGGCTTCTTATATCGAAGACCATCCAGTTATGGCCCACCCACGGCCACAGATGGAGATGGCTTTCAGGAAGAAACGAAATGGTGAGGACTTTTTCTTTTTACAATGAATCACGATGCTTATAGAGGCATCTAAAGAAAGGAGCGACTGCTTTGATTTGTCAGTTTAAACGCCTAATTTACCCGCGCAGCCAGCCTGTTGAAGATGGCAGCTATATGATTGCTTTATATAAACCCTGCGAATCTATACGGGATTCTGCCGGGAATATGGTTTCGGAAGTCAAGGCGGTGGGCTATTGCCTGCCCACTGCCGATAACCTCCGCTATGATTTCAAGGGGCGTTGGAGCAGAAATGCCAAGCACGGAATCCAGTTTGAAGTAGAGAATTTTCAGGAAATCATCGCACCGACCAAAGAAGGCATTATTGCCTTTCTGATGTCAGGGCAGATCAAAGGTATTGGACCAAAGACCGCTGAAAAGATCTACGATACCTTCGGCCAGAAAACGCTGGAGGTACTGGACAACGAACCGGACAAGCTGCTGCTAATTTCTGGAATCAGTAAAAACAAGCTCATGAAAATTAAGGAGTCCTATCTGGCTTCCCGTGGTGCCCGAGATGTAGTGGCCTTTCTGGTTCCTCACGGCATTACCCCTAACCGGGCAGTAAAGCTTTATCTCAAATATGGTGACCAAACCATGGACATTGTGCGGAACCATCCTTACCAGCTCTGTGAGATGGCAGGCATAGGATTCCGTACAGCGGACAAGATTGCCATGAGTATGGGATTTAATAAGCTTTCCCCTGAACGAGTGGATGAGGGGCTGCTTTACACTTTAATAGAAGCAGAAATGAAGGGGCATCTCTGCATGGAGAAACACGCTTTTATCCGACAGGCACTGAAAATTCTTGACACAGAAGGGCTCACCGAGGAGATGGCGGCCAACAGGGCGGCCTATCTTCTTCACAAAGAGCGCCTTACTTCATACCGAAATCGAGTGTACCTCCCGACAGTGGCAAGGGCGGAACAGAGGCTGGCGGAGCGAATTTACAGGCTGCAAAATTCTTCCAAGCCACACCATTATGGGGATTTGGCAGAAGACATTCTGGAACTGGAGAAGAAACTTCGCCTTACATTAAATGAAGAACAGAAATTGGCAGTAACAACCGCCATGACTGCCCCCATTTCCATTATCACCGGCGGTCCCGGAACTGGAAAGACGCTGATTCAGCGTGCGTTTCTGGAATTGTACCGCAGCAAAAATCCATCTGGGGAAATTATGTGCTGCGCGCCTACCGGACGCGCCGCACGGAGAATGGAGGAATCCACTGGAGTATCAGCCACGACAATTCACAAGGCATTAGGGCTGATTGCTGGTGAAGATGGAAATTACTGCGAACCAGAACAGCTGGAAGCAGACTTAATCCTGGTAGATGAGGTATCCATGATGGACATTTACCTGGCAGGTCATCTCCTTTATTCCATTCCTCAAGGGAGTCAACTGGTATTGATCGGCGATGTGGATCAGCTTCCGTCCGTTGGGCCGGGTGCTGTACTAAAATCGTTGATTGACTGCGGAAAAATCCCTGTCGTGAGACTGGAAAAGGTGTACCGTCAAGCCCTTGGCAGCCGTATCGCTACCAATGCCAAACTGATTCGCAGCGGAAATCTCGGTCTGGAATATGGAGAGGATTTTCAGCTGTTTGAATCTTCAGATCTGGTGGAATCGGCCAACCTGCTTGAGGAGATTTATCTTCAGGAAGCAGGACATTACGGCGTAGACAATGTGACGCTCTTAACACCCTTCCGCCAGAAAACCGATACAGGAGTCAACGCTCTCAATAGTCGGTTGCAATCCAAGGTGAATCCGCCGGAGGCAGGAAAGCCGGAACTATCCCATGGCAAGAGAATCTTCCGTCTGGGAGATAAGGTGATGCAGGTTAAGAATTTTGAGGATGTCAATAACGGCGATGTTGGCTATATTACGGGCATCAGTCGGGACGGCGATACATCTTATGTCACCGTAGACTTTGGGGATGGACGGACAATGGAATATGAAAGCGGCGATCTTGAAATGCTTGACCACGCATATGCTTCCACCGTCCACAAATCACAGGGCAGCGAATACCAGTCTGTCATTATCAATCTACAGTGTGCCCATGCTGTGATGCTTGTCCGGCCTCTGCTCTATACAGCAGTCACCCGAGCAAAGAAACGGGTGATTTTGGTAGGTGAACGGCGAGCTGTTTGCATTGCCATTAAACGTGTAGATACGGAACAGAGAGAAACCATGCTGGCAGAAAGGGTCAGCGAACTGTATGGTCACTGAAAATACCGGGGAAGATGCCTCGAAAATGAAAGGAGAACAAAACATGGCTACTTGTCTCGATGATTATCAAAGCATGAAAGATACTATGGCACAGCAGTTTTCCGAAGGAAATGTTTCTTTGGAACAATCTATGACGTATCAGGAACTACTGTACCGCATTGGGGTTCTGGAGACCTGCCGGATGCTCTGCAAAACGGCTCCTATTACCGTGGAGATGAAGGCATTGATTGCCCATTATCAGTTGGTTGATGCCTATGTGCAGTGTATTGGGAAAGAGCGCAGGTTTGGAATGCCGGCGGATGACAAGGAGAAAGCCAGCCGGAAAGTAGCAGCTGAGGCGTTGGAAAAAACTGTAGCAGATTGCCGCAGACGGTTTTCCAGTTTTCAGCCTTCTGGGCAGGACCTGTATAAACGCAGCATCAGTACGATGCTGAACACAATCCTGCCGGTATGGCTCCAACTCAGGAATACATATGTGCTGATAAAAAAATAAGGAGGACATGAACATGAGTCAGAATAACTCGAATGATAAGGCCGCTATGCTGGCCAAGCTAAGCAGTATCAATCAGGTGGAGGGCTTTGATCCGACCCCGTTTGCTGTAGAATATACGGATTTGAACACCGGAGAGTCTCGAAAGAGGCTCCCGGTAATGATCCAGATGGCCTGGTTCCGACTGAAATACCCGGAAGGGCGCATTGCTGTTCAGGTGACGCCAAGTAAAGATTGTTTTGTCGCAACGGCTCGTATCTATCCAAGCTATAAAGATGGTTCAGATTGTTATTTGGCAGAGGCAACTGCCTCCCGCAGTTTAGATGTATCCAAGCCGTCTGTTTCTCCAAGAGAGTGGGCACAAACAGCCGCTGTGGGGATTGCTCTGCGAAATGCCGGTTTTGGCTTGCAGTTCAATGCTGCCGGCGATGATTTTGAGGATATTGCTCCGGATGAGTTAGGTACCATGACAGACGAAGCAGCTCCCGAGACACCCCCAGGATCGGAGATGGAGTCACCAGCCTCCTCTGCCCCAGTTGCTGAAACACGCGAGCTTTCTCCGGAAGAGAAGCTGCAACAGGCAAAGAATACGCCTTGCCCCATCCAAAAATTTGGAGGCAAAACACTGGGAGAGGTATTGAAACTTGATCCCCATGCAATTAACTGGGTGGCAACCAAATTTACCGGAGATCCAGAGATTCGGGCAGCAGCAAAACTCATCTGTGAGTATGCTGTGCAACAGGTATCAGCGTGAAAAACGTATTGAGGGCGGCCAAGCCGCCCTCGGAAAGGAGGTTGTATGGAACTATTCCATATGGCGGATATTATACCGCTAATCGGGATTCCTTACCCTCCCTCTGGTCGCAGTAATTACAATATCCCCTGCCCTTGTTGTGATGATAACCCCAGAAAAAAACATTTGAATATCAATTTACAGAAAGATGTATTTCGCTGCCCTCGCTGTGGATTTTCCGGTGGAGTATTCGATCTGTATGCCTACTATGCAGGCATTTCCCGTGATTCCGTCAGAGAGGCGTTGATTGCGCGTCTGGATGTACGTGGGGATATTCCTAAACCCAAACCCATCAAGGTGGAAGAGGTTCCGGAGTGTCCTTTAGCGGATGTTGATGATCGTCACGCAACCTATAGTGCTCTGTTGAGCCGGCTATCGCTGGCAACAGATCATCGGGAAAATCTGCTTTCCAGAGGTTTAAATCTGGAGCAGATTGAGCGGCTGGGGTATAAAACCACACCGGTGGTCGGTACGGGAGTGATTGCGAAACAACTGCTGGCGGAGGGATTCTATCTATCTGGAGTGCCTGGTTTTTACCGCAAGAATGGTCAGTGGATGTTCGTGAGTGAGCAGCGAGGCATCCTGATTCCCTTTCGTGATTTGGAGGGTAGAATTCAGGGCCTACAAATCCGCAGGGACAATGTAACTAAGAGAAAATTTCGCTGGGTATCCAGCGTTGGAAAAGCAGATGGCTGCAAAGCAGAATGCTGGGTTCATATTGCCGGCGAGCTGCGTTCTACAATTATTCTCATCGAGGGGCCTATGAAGGCAGATATTGTACATGAGCTGACTGGACAGACCGTTGTCGCTGTTGGGGGTGTAAACGCACTCTCCCACTTGGAACAAGCCCTCCTTACGTTTCGTGAGCGAGGTGTAAAAAAGATCATGACGGCATTCGACATGGATTTCCTGAAAAATCCACATGTGAAGAATGGATATGAAGACCTGAAGGCATTGCTTACCCGGATTGGATATGAATATGGCGTGTACCTTTGGAACCCTGAATATAACGGATTGGATGACTATGTGTGGAAATATTGTCTGCAAGGCGGCAAGTCGTCACAGTAGCGGAAAAGGCGGGAACTCCCCGCCTTTTTCTTATGTGTATAAACTCGTGAAAAAAGCGCATTCTGGTTGTAAATGCGTTTTCTCAATTGTGTAATATTACAGAACAAATACAGGAGGTAATAATTATGCTGATAGCAATTGATCACGGCAATTATGCCATCAAAACACCCCATTTTTCTTTTATTTCCGGCCTTTCCGAGCATACGGTCAAACCGCCTTTGGCAGATGAGGTGCTGGAATTTGGCGGCAGCTACTGGACGCTTTCTGGTAAAAGGCTCCCATACATGAGAGATAAAACCAAAGACGAACGATTCCTTATTCTTTCCCTGTTTGCTATTGCCAGAGAGATTGAGATGCTGGGAACCCAAACTGCATTTGAACAGATCGATTTGGCTGTGGGCCTTCCCCCAGAGCATTACGGAATGCTGCGGGAAAAATTTGCCCAGTATTTCCGTCGAAGCGGCGCCGTTAATTTTGTGTATAAAGAGCGCCCTTTAAGTGTTGTGATTCGTCATGTGCTGGTGTATCCGCAGGCGTATGCGGCAGTGATTCCGCAGAGTGGCCAGCTGCTCAAAACTTTACGGGTATTTGTGATAGACATCGGTGGGTTCACAACAGACGTGCTTTTGCTTCGTAATGGAAAACCCGATTTGCAGTTTTGCCGGAGTCTGGAGAGCGGGGTCATTACCATGAACAATGACATCATCCGGAAAATCAGTGCACAGCATGATATGAAGATTGAGGACGAGCATATCAGTGCCGTGCTGCAAGGGCGGGAAACCATTCTTCCTGAAGATGTCAAGAAAACCATCCGTGAATCTGCTCAGCTGCATGCTAAAGAAATTCTGGATCAACTTAGGGAACTTCAAGTAGATCTGCGGACCAACCCCGCTATTTTTATTGGTGGAGGAAGTTCTTTGTTCCGTCCGTTACTGGAGCAATCGTCTATGGTGGCTCAGGCCAGCTATGTAGAGGATCCGAAAGCCAATGCAATCGGATATGAGATGATGGCAAGACAACAGCTGAGCCGCATGGTATAGTTGCGGGGAGTTGGTTGAGATGAAAAAGGATGGAGCCTATCGGTTTAATCTACAGTTTAGCGCTGATACGGCAGAACGAATCCGGGCAGGTGAACTACTTGAAAAGTTAGGCAATAAAAAGAGTTCCGTCATTGTTCCAGCTCTTAATGAGTATTTGGAACGGCATCCTGAGTTGCAGACGGAAGCGCTTCGCATTCAAATTAAAGAGGCAGACGCCTTGCGCAAAGAGAAACTAGAGGATATGATACGTCAGATTGTTCGGGAACAGATTGGCGGCATGGCTGTTCCTAATGAAGAACAGTTGCAAGAAATACCAGCAGATAGCTTGGAAGAAGATGTAGCCCGGATGATTGATAATCTGGACATCTTCCAACAGTAGGAATCTGTGTATTTCCGCTTTCATATTCCAAAAATCAGAATTAACATACGAGAAAATCGTCTCTTGACGTCTTAACAAAACTTATAGTGCGAATATCAGAATTATACTTACTTCACTTGTACTGTTGGTTTTATTAAAATTATAACAGAAAGGGACGATAACAATGAACTATCAATTATTGGGGAAAAATGTTCGGAAGTACCGAATTCAGACGGGAATGAACCAAGAGGAACTGGCTGAAAAAGTAGGTTGTTCAAGCAGCCATATCGGCCAGATTGAGAATAATCGGGGTATCCCCAGTCTGGAGATGATTGTCAACATAGCAAATGCACTTCACACTACCGTGGATCAGTTGGTATTGGAATCTCTGGAATGCCCGGAGATTGTCTATTTGCGGGATATTGAAAAAAGAATTCAGGAATTATCAATGCCGGTAAGGATACTGGCCTGTGAGATGTTGCAGGATATGTTGGAAATCATAGAGAAGACCCGTAGCTGAGCAAGTCCTGGTTCCCCATAAAGTTTGTACGTCCTCAGCGGCAGGCCCGTGTTGACAGATTCTGATTTTTTGGAGGGTATTAAGGTATGAAGGAAAGCGAAACAATAGACTATCCCCGACAGTAAGAAATCCAGACGAATACCGATTGAGGTGTTTGTTTCAAAAAAAGAATACGGCAACAATTCGATGCAGCTACCTTTCAACAAGTAGCTGCATTTTCATATATAAATCAACAGGTTTCCTTTTGCAGGTCACATTGCGTTTGTTTGCAGTGTGGCCTTTTTTCATGCCTGCGGGAAGGAGGTGAGTCCCGTGTACATCTTCAATGTGCGTTAAATCACCTCAGTAACCCGAAACCAATTGATAAAGACGCATGCCATCTTGGCATGCCTCCCAGGCGGCTGGGATGGCATGGCTTGGAGGCATGGAATGAAATACGATTTTTTGTCCGAACGAGATGAACTGCGCGGCCGGTTCACCCGATTTATGGAGGTCTCTGTTCGCAATGCGCGGAAAGACTATTTAAGGAAAATGAGCCGTTATCCCGAAACATCGTCACTGGAAAGTGTGCCGGAAGAAATGTTGACTGTCAGGGATTCCATAGAAATACGCAGAAAGGATGCTTTCGACTTTGAGGAGGAACGGTTGGCAAAAGCATTCAGTCAGCTTCCTCTTATGCGCCAACGGATTCTTGTTCTTCTGTTCGTGGAAAAGTTATCCCCAGCAGAAATCTCCCGCAAACTGAACTGTTCTGTGCAGCATGTGTATAACCAGCGTTCTCTGGCACTCAAGAAACTTCGTCAGCTCCTTGAGAAAGAAGGTGGTAAAGGATGACGGCCATGGAATTTCGTGAATTGTTGCATCGGGCGGTTGAAGGAGACTGTGACGCTGTGGAGCAGATACTCATCCTTTATATGCCGCTGATCAATCGGTATAGCATGATCGACGGACAGTTGGATGAGGATTGCCGACAGTACATACTTATCCGTATTACACTGAGTATCAGCAAATTTATAATCTGAAGGAAGACTGCTCTGGGAAACCGGGGCAGTTTTTTTGAAAATTTTTTGATAGAACATTAGAGATCAGATAAACGGAGCGTTCTTACTTTATGAAGGCATCCCCCTTCATGGTACCTTGACAACTGCATAGCAAAACCCGGTACATCCCCTGACCGAGAAGCGGCTATCCGTCTGTCTGGCAAACAGAACAAGAGCACTGATATATGGGTGGCTCCCATATAACGCGATGATCCGGCAGGGCCATCATGGTACTTCCGGCTTGGACGCGTCACGGCATCGGCCGGCTCGGCATCAGAATGCGGAGAGATGAAATTTCTATGGACCTGTTCGCCACAGGCGCCGGGGATTGCATGATTCAAAGAATAGGTTGACCAAATATTGGCAAAGATATGGGTGAGGTGATTAAGATGCGAAATTACGAAAATGATCCAAGAACTTTGGATTCATTGGTTGATATCCGGGATGTGAAGGTTGATCCGGCACAGCCACCGGAAGAGCGAATACGCTCTTATGTGCAGCAAGTTAAGGACCCATATTGTTTCCGTGTTGGAGGCGTTAAGGTTCGTGTGGCCTATGCGGGAAAGGACGAAACCCTGAACGACAGTTTCTGTAACATGATTTCTACTCTATGACCAGAAAACATTTCCAGAGGAAAATTCGATAAAACGACTGGAAAAAGGAGTACATCCATGCTATACTAGGCGTGGACGAAATCAGCGAATACTCCGGTCGTTTTGTGGTGAGACCGCAAAATTCAGACAGGAGTGGCGCTAAATATGAAAGATGTAATGCAATTGTATCATGTCGCCATCTACCTCCGTTTATCGAAGGATGATGGCGACATTTCTTTTTCAGATTCGAAAAAATTAGAGAGTAACAGTATCCATAATCAACGGGAGCTGTTGATATCCTATTTGAAAAAGCACCCTGAAATGGAACTGTATGATGAGTATAAAGATGATGGTTGGACCGGTACGAATTTTGAACGGCCTGATTTCCGCCGCATGATGGAGGATGTACGCGCAGGCAAGGTGAATTGCATCCTTGTTAAAGATCTATCTCGCTTTGGAAGAGATTACATTGAATGTGGAAAGTATATCGAAAAAATATTCCCTCAGTTGGGAATTCGATTTATTGCTTTAAATGATGGATTTGATACTCAGTCTTCTAATAGTACAGACAGTATTGTAATTCCATTCAAAAATCTGATTAACGATTCTTATAGTCGGGATATTTCTATTAAAGTCCGCAGTAATTTGGAGGTGAAACGTAGGCAGGGTGAATTTATTTCTAATTTTGCGGTATATGGATACAAAAAGGACAAAGAAAATAAAAATCATCTTGTTGTGGATGAGTATGCTGCTGGTATTGTACAAGATATTTTCAAATGGGCTATTGAAGGCCATAGTCCAGGAAGCATAGCTCTACGATTGAATCAACTTGGTGTACTTTCCCCCATGGAATATAAAAAGTCTCAGGGGAGCAAATACAAATCAAAGTTTAAGACTGGTGCGCAGGCAAAGTGGAGTCATGTTGCGGTTCGTAGAATCCTACAAAATGAAATTTATACCGGTACGATGGTTCAGGGAAGGAGGACAACCCCGAATCATAAGACCAAAAAGTTTATATACAAGGATCAGAATGATTGGGTTCGAGTAGAAGGAACTCATGAGGCAATTATCAGTCGGCCCCAATTTGATTTGGTACAACAGATTCTGCAGGAGGATACAAGGGCAAGCACTGAAAATGCAACAGTGCATCCATACTGCGGAAGAATCTTTTGTGGAGATTGTGGTGCCCCTATTGTGCGTAAAACAGCAGTATCTGACGGCAAACGCTATGTATATTATGTGTGCGGAGCCAATAAAGCCGACAGCCATACCTGCAGTAAACACAGCATACGGGAAGAAATATTGGATGATGCCGTACTTGTTACAATTCAGCGTCAAATCGAAATTGCACTGGATATGGATGCTGCGTTACGTCAGATTGAAACATTGTTCTGGGAAAGAACTGAACTAAGGAAAATAGAAGCAAATATTGAAGTGCAAAATCAGATTATCCAGAAAAACAACAATCTCAGACTAGGAATATACGAAGATCTTCAAAGCGGTATTTTATCCAGAGAAGAGTTCATGGCATTGAAAGAGGAATTCTCTTCAAGGATTGCTACCGCTAAGATGGTGATAGATCAACTTATTAGCAGTAAAAGTGAGATTCAACACGGCCTAAGCAAACAGCAAAGTTGGCTAGCCCAGTTCCGTGAATACGAGAATATTACAGCTATCACACGACGGTTGATTGTCAGTTTGGTGGAACGAATCAATGTATATGAAGGTTCCGAAATTGAGGTGGTTTTTCGACATCGGGATCAATTTGCTCATATCAAAGAATTTTTGGAAAATCAAGAAGGTAAATCTGAAAAGATACAAATATTTCCCCAGTTGGAGGTGGTATAAATGGCCCGTATATCCCGCAAGAAAGGCAATGTCAATCAGACTGGAACCGATGTGAAAGATATTTTCCGCACAGCGGTTTATTTGCGTCTTTCTGTGGAGGATAACGGGAAAAAAGACGCGGATTCACTGGACAACCAAAGAGAACTTCTGCTTTCCTATGTGGCTGATCGTCCGTATTTAGAATTGATTGAAATTTATGAGGATAATGGCTGGACCGGTACCGATTTTGACCGACCTGCCTTTCAGCGCATGCTGGAGGATGCACAGAAAGGGAAAATAAATTGCATTGTAGTCAAAGACCTTTCACGGTTAGGGCGTAACTATGTGGAAGCGGGAAATTATCTTGAAAAAGTATTTCCTTTTTTAAATCTTCGCTTTATCGCAGTGAATGACAATTATGACAGCGCATCTCTCACATCAGGTGAGCATCTGGGGGCAACTCTGAAAAATGTTGTAAACGATATTTATGCTAAAGATATCTCCCGCAAATCTTGCTCCGCATTGAAGATGAAACGTGTAAAAGGAGAATATATTGGCAATTATGCCCCGTATGGCTATTTAAAAGATCCACAGGATAAAAATCATCTGATTGTAGACCCAGAAACGGCGCCCATTGTGGTAGAAATTTTTACTATGCGCGCTGAAGGGCTGGGTGTGGGTACGATTATACGCAAACTGAACGAGAAAGGATACCCTTCCCCTGGCAGGCTTCGCTATGAGCGCGGAATTATAACAAATAACAATACAAAAGGGAAGGCTCTCCCTTGGAATAGACACGTTTTAACGGATATGCTTTATAATATTGCTTATATCGGACACCTGGCCCAAGGGAAAAGTACCAGTTGTTTGCATAAAGGAATCCCTTTTCACTGGACAGATCCTTCCGAATGGGACATTGCTGAAAACACGCATGAACCTATTATTTCAATGGATTTATGGGAACAGGTTCAAAGAGTAAATCAATCTCTTTCAAATGCAGCTAAAGCCAGTCATGGAAAATATGGGAATCTCCCTAAAAGAGAAAACCCCTATGGCTCATTGTTACGCTGTGCGGACTGCGGACGTGTTATCAAGCAAATTCGTTCTTATAGTACAAGCAAAAAGAGTGGAACCCAAAGTTATTACACATACAAATGTTCCGGGTATATTGAACTTGGCATTTCAAGCTGTCCACAAAGAAGTATTCGTGCTGCCGATCTGGATTCAGCTGTACTGGAGACCATTCGGAAACAAATGGAAGTCTTTATGGACAGGCAGCGGGTTCTGCAGCATCTGATTACAATGGAAAAAGCCAAGGCAAAACAAGCGGCTCCAAATGACAGGCTACAGAAGTTGCAAGCGGAAATAACAAAAAAACGAAATATGTCTGCTTCACTATATGTGGATTATAAAGACGGGATTTTATCCCAAGACGAGTATCTTTATGCAAAGGAAACATACCAGACTGAATTAGAGCGGCTGGAACAGGAAGAAAGAGAACTTCGCAGTGTGCATGAGCGTGCAACGGCAGCCAGTACGGGAGAGAAAAAGTGGGACAGGCTGATAGAGCGATACTACCACCAAGAAAGGCTTACAAAGGAAATGGTAAATGCCTTTGTGAAAGGAATCCAATTCTATGCCGACAACAGTATTACCATAGAATTCCGTTACATGAACGAATTCGAGGAATTGCTTCAAGAGTGCGAGAGAATCAGAAAGGGGGTTGCATAGGAAATGTTCTTGCATATTGCGATGTATCTGCGATTGTCGCAAGAGGATGTTGATAAAAGAAATAATGTACTCAAAGATGAGAGCAACAGTATCCGTAGCCAAAGACTACTGATTCAAAGGTATATTCAAGAGCATTCAGAGCTTTCAGGCTGTCCGGTTATGGAATTTGTAGATGATGGTTATACAGGGACCAATTTTGATCGCCCACAATTCCAAAAAATGATTAGTTTGATACGCAGCGGCGAAATCCAGTGTGTGGTCGTAAAAGACCTCTCTCGGTTTGGCCGCAATTATTTAGAGGTTGGCGATTTTCTGGAGCATATTTTCCCGTTTCTTGGTGTTCGATTTATTGCCATCAATGACAATTATGACAGCGCGGATTACATTGGTACAACCGGCGGCGTGGATGTAGCTTTCCGTAACCTCGTCTATCAGCAGTATAGTCAGGATCTTTCCCAAAAAGTAAAAGCTGCTATGCACATGAAGATGGCAAGAGGGCAATATGTTACACACTGCCCGTATGGCTATAAAAAGGCTCCTGGAGAAAAACATAAGATGATTATTGACCCAGTAACTGCACCAGTTGTCCGTGAAATTTTTTTGGCGGCGATTGCGGGAAAGAAAAGCACTGAAATTGCCTCTGCATTGAATGAAAGGCATATTCCTACACCGATGGAGTACAAAAAACTAACCCGTAAGGATATTCAGAATGAGGTCATGTGGAGCCATCAGGCTGTTTTGCGTATCATTAAAGATTATAAGTATACGGGAGCCATGGTAAATTTCAAATGCGAGAATCAAACCATTCGTGCCCGTGTACAGAAAAGGAAAACAGCAGATGAATGGGTTGTTGTTGAAAACAGCCATGAACCGATTGTATCCCATGAAGAATATGAAGCGGCAAATGCCCGTATACGCAAGGTAAAGGCACATCAAGCAGTCCAACATGATCGGACAGACCGTATTTACTACTGCGGGCATTGTGGCAGACGCTTGCGAAAAACCTTTGGAATAGATGAGTACTACTCTTGTGCTACCCCTCTCTACCGTAAAAATACAGAATGCTCTGCTATCCGCTGGAGCCGGACAGATTTGGAGCAAGTGGTGCTATCGGCGTATAGAGCGCAGCTCTCTATTATGGAAAGACAGTATAAAAAAATCACCAAGCAGAAAAAACAGAATCCGCTTGAAAAATGCCGGGAGAACCAGACAGGTTTGCTCAAAGAGATTGCTTTGATATCCGAGCAAAATCTGCATTTATACGAAGATTATAAAAGCGGAAAACTTGATGCTGAGAGTTTTCTTGAGCAAAAGAACAGGATGTTTTCAAAAAAGAGGAAGCTGGAAGAAGAACTCGCAGAACTCCAAAAGCAGGAAGAAACATTACTCAACCAGCGAGAGACTGATAACAATCAGATGTCGCGTATGCAAGATGCTCTTTCTACTAAGGGATTACCCGATGAAGAATTGATAAAGGAGATGTACCGACTGATTGATAAGGTGATTGTTTATTCTAACCTGGAAATAAAAATCGTTTGGAAGATAAACGATTTTTTCCAAACGACGGATAAGGAGTAATTTTTGGAAAGGGGCAATTATGCTGTAGAAAGTTGAGAAATAGGTGAATTTGTCCTATAATTACACATGGGGTAGCCTCTTTTTTTCGAGGCTCAAAAGAATAAAAAGTCGAAAAACCTAGTATTTAAGCCGTTTTTCGGCTCTCAAATTTTTTTCTTTGCGAATACTTGACACGTTCAGACGATCTTGGCAGAGTCGTCATTCCTAAAGAAATCAGAAGAACAATGAGAATCAGAGAGGGAGATCCTCTTGAAATATATACAGATGCAAACGGAGAAGTGATTTTTAAAAAATATTCTCCAATCGGAGAAATGGGCGATTTTTCCGCACAGTATGCTGAATCCCTGAGCAAAGGCACAAATCATCCTGTGCTTATCTGCGACAGAGATCACGTTATAGCCTGCGCCGGAATGCCAAAAAGAGAAGTTCTCGAAAGAAGAATAACTCCGGCACTTGAGGATTTAATGGAAAACAGAGGATCATACGTTGCAGAGCGGGACAGTAAAAAGTTTGTTCCCATTGAGGGTGTTGCAAGAGATGCAGCGGTTGTCAGCACCATAATAGGCGGAGGAGATGTCTCCGGCGCTGTAATAATGCTCATGGGCGAGGATGGAGTGCTTCCGACCCATACAGAGGTTAAGCTTGCTCATGTTGCAGCAGTATTTCTCGGAAAACAGATGGAAGAATAAATAAAAGTAATGAGAACAGATTCGGTTAGTCGAATCTGTTCTCATTACTTAGAAGCTTATAGAGATTTATTTCGTGCAGGTGGTACTGCATGAAAGCATAATAAAAATACAACTGATATATAAATACGTAGAATTTAATATGTTACAAAATGATTTTACACCAGTTTTAGTGTAAAGTCAATACATCATATGTGATGTGCATTACAATTTTTTCATAAACTGCTAATGAGGTGGATTATGAGAAGCTATGTTGATGTGATCAGGGAGTTGAGAGAGGACAACGACCTGACGCAAAGTGAGGTTGCAAAAATTTTGGGCACAACACAGCAGGTTTATTCACGTTATGAAAACGGAGAAAATGAACTGCCGATACGTCATTTGATTGCTCTGTGTAAGTTTTACAAAGTGAGTGCAGATTACGTTTTGTGCCTTGATTTTTCAAAATGAATTAGAAAATCTCCAAGTACTTAACTGTACTTGGAGATTTTTAATTATCCGCAGAAATGTCTGCAAGCATCTACATAAGCCAAGATGTTTTCCCACGGTACTTCCGGTTCCAGAAGATGTGTGGGGGAGACGAAGAGACCGCCTTTGTCGCCTGCGATTTTAAGATTTTTTTCAACTTCTCTTCTTACATCGGCAGGGGTTCCGAAAGGCATTGTTGACTGAGTTCCGATAGTTCCGTTAAATGAAATTTTATCGCCGTAAGCTTCGTGAATTTCTTCAAAGTTCATGCATTCAGGCTGTACCGGATTCAAAACGTCAACACCTGCATCTATAAGATGAGGGATAAACGGGGTTACAAAACCGCAGGAATGATAAAAGACAATGAGATTTGGATTTACTGCCTTTGCAGCGGAAATTATCTTTGCAAGTCTTGGTTTGAGCCAGGTGCAGTACATTTCTTCGCTCATCATTATGCTGTTTTGCATACCGATGTCATCGCCTAAAAAGAGAATATCTACTCCGGCTTTGGCATAGGCCACCGCACGTTTGAGAGAGCGGTCGGTGACTTTATCGAGAAGATGCTCTGCCATAGGATCTTCGCACATCATGTCCATCATGAGGTTTTCCATTCCTCTGATGTACCAGGCTGTTTCCCAGACAGTACACTGCATATTTCCCACTGCTGCAAGACCTTTAAGATGTGTGAGTCTTACTGCTGCTTTAAGTGCCTTAAGGCTTTTTGACTCGTCAAGGACACTTAAAGGATATTCGTCAATCTGTTCGAGACTGTCAGCATCAGAGAGGGGACAGAACATCTGAGTCATATGCATGGATGTAGCTGTTTTCTTGTGTCCTACCCCGTCGCCGTCAATGGAAAAATCAGGGTTAGCCAGATTTTCCTCAGTATGATATTTGTCAAAGCGTTTTTTGTCGGCGGGAACATGAATAAGACCGCCTACGCTCTCCCATGGCATTTTAAAGTATGAACGGTAATTTTTGAGAGTGCGTGTGTTCTCCCTGTATACCTTTTCAAGATGAGGACAGAGATTAAATTCTACCGGAATATGGTCGTATCCCTGTCGTCTGAGCAGAGAAATCAGATTTTGTCTTTCGTTCATCCGTAAATCCTCTTAAAACTCAGCGGCAAAATTCTGCTGCTGCATCTGCTGCTGAAGCGGCATCGGGAGTATAGCAGTCGGCTCCGATTGAATCGCAGAAGCTCTGTGTTACAGGTGCTCCGCCAATCATAACCTTTACGTCCATTCCGCTTTCCTTTGCAAGGTCAACTACGTTTTTCATTTCATGCATTGTAGTTGTAAGAAGTGTGGAGCACGCAATGATCTTTGCATCGTTTTCCTTTGCGGCTTCTATAAACTTTTCGCCGGGAACGTCAACTCCAAGGTCAACAACCTTTAATCCCTTACCTTCCATCATCATCTTGACGAGGTTTTTGCCGATATCATGAAGGTCGCCCTTAACTGTTCCAAGTACAACAGTACCAATTTCAGTAACGCCTGCTTCGGTAAGATAGGGCTTGAGAATCTGTGCTCCAGCGTTCATAGCTCTTGCTGCAATAAGAACTTCGGGAACGAAAACTTCATTATTCTTGAATTTCTCACCTATAACGGACATACCGCTGAGAAGTCCTTCTTCAAGTACGGTTTTGGGATCTACGCCCTCTTCAAGGGCTTTAAGAGTGAGCTCTTTAACCTTTGGCACTCTTCCCTGCTGTAAAAATGTGCTGAGTTCTTCAAGTGTACTCACAATATATTCCTCCGATACTATATAATAGTAAAATCATTTTATCATCACAGGGCTTAGAATTTATATAAAAAAACTGCCCTTTATTGGAAATTTTTACACCACTTCAAAGTTCATTGCATCAATATATTTTTCCATGAAAAAAGCATTTTCTGATAGGGAGATTTCTTTTGCAGAAAGAGTGATTTCTTTAAGAGAGTCCTGATTTTCATCTTTTACTGCAATTGCAGCTCCTTTGGCTGCGGCATTGCCTAATGGATGTGTCACTTTTTTGAATGCATCGGGAATAAGTCCGATAGCCGCAGCATCTTCAGGATTAATATAGCTTCCGAAACCGCCGCAAAGATAGAAGGCTGAAATTTCATCGGGAGTCATATTGCATTCTTTCAGGAGAGTGAGTATTCCTGCGCTTATTGCGCCCTTTGCAAGCTGAAGCTGACGTATATCACGCTGAGTGATCCTGATTTTTCCGAAATTCACATAGGATATGCCGCTGTCGTCGTAATCTATAAGGTGCGTAAAGGGATGTCCCTCTTCGCAGATGTATCCTGTTTCATCCATAATGCCGGTTTTGAGCATCAGCGCTGCTGCGCTTATAAGACCCGTTCCACAGATGCCGATCGCCTCTTTTTCGCCTATTGTATGGCATTTTATCTCGCCGTTTTCAATGTAAAATTTATCTGCTGCTCCGTCACATGCAGGCATACCCATTTCTATACCTGCTCCTTCAAAGGCAGGACCTGCCGCAGTAGAGCAGCAATAAAGCTTTCCGTCAGCAAAAAGAGCCATTTCTCCGTTGGTTCCTATATCTGCTATAAATGAATTTTCACACTTTTCTGTCATAGAGCTCGCCTTTATAGCACAGACAATATCTGCGCCCAGGAAAGGACCTATACAGGGCGGGAAAATTAGTTTGGCATTGGGAAAATCTCCCAAATATTTATCCGCTTTTTCCTCTGTGCCGAAAAGACTTCTCGGCGTAAAGGGGGAAGCCGCCATTGTGTCGGGATTAAGTCCTGCAAATATATGGAGCATGGTTGTGTTTCCCGTTACTCCTATACGCAGAATGTTTTCCTTTGAGGTTTCTGCTTTTTTGCAAAGATTTTCTGCCATAGAGTAAAGCTGATGAGTAATAGTACTGGTTATTTTTTCAGTTCCGTTTTTGCAGCAGTAATCTATTCTTGATACAACGTCTGCGCCGAAAGGACGCTGACTGCTGAGCTGACCCTCTGAGCAGAGCAGTCTGAAAGGCTCAAGACCGTACACAGAGCCTGCAACGGTTGTAGTGCCTATATCGAAAACAAGAGCGCATTTTTCATTGGGCTTTGCTTTAAGGCTGCCGTTTTCGATTTCTACGGCGGCATTTTTTTGGCTGTCGGGGAGTGTTATAGTGCAGTCACCTAAAATCCTTGTGAAACAGGCAAGTCGGGTTTTGCTGTTTGCTTCACTTCCCAGAAGCTTTCTTTCTTTTTCGTCCATAGGTGAAACTATGCCGTCTATTTCCACTTTGCATTTGCCGCAGCTGTGATTTCCGCCGCAGGGCATGGAAAAGGGGACAGCGACACTTTTAAGAATATCTGAAACGAGAGTTCCCGCATCAGTCGAAATATTTATTTCTTCACTGTTTTTTTGAATTTTAATATAAGCCATATCAGTTCCTCCACAGCAGGATTATATGAATAACTTTACAAAAAATCACATTTTTTTGCAAGAACAATATTGATTTATTTTGTACCATATTGATACAATTATAGTATAAAAATAGGGCAGGTGATTTGCTGTGAGCGAAGATTTTTTTGAGGGATATCTTGAACAGGCGGAAAGGGTGCGAGAGCTTTGCCGTGTGGACTGCCGTATATACAGTATTCCTGAAAAAAGCTTTCACTGCGGAGCGCCGTCCTTTTGCGCCAATTTGTGTCCCCTGAGCGCTGAGGGTAAATGTACCTATGAAAACACTCATCTGTACGGATGCTATGAAGCGGAGCGCTGGAATTCCAGTTATACCTATTACTGCCCGACGGGACTTATTTTTTCAGCCTGTGCAATTTTAAACGGAGACGGACATATTGAAGGCGGAGCAGTTACGGGTCCTGTTATTATGTCCAATTCCTCTGATTTAAGTGAATGCGCTCTTACTCTTCCGGAGCATCTTCTGACGATCCTGCCTTTGCTTTCTACTAAAAAGGTGCGCTATTTAGGGAATACAGTACATGATCTTTGCTGCTATTCATCCTTTGCGGATAATCCCTTTGCAGGTGAGGATGAGCAGACACAGCGTGAAAGACATAACATAATGTACTATGTTTCGGATCTCTATGAAAAGGGAGAGGAAAAAGCGTACCCCATACAGTATGAAAAGCAGCTTCAGACGCTGGTTTCGGCAGGAGATAAGGACGGAGCTCAAAGTCTTCTCAATACGCTGCTCGGTCACATATATTTCAGCTCCGGCGGGGACAGCACTGCTCTTAAAGCGAGAATAGTGGAGCTTGTTGTGGTGCTTTCGAGAGCTACAATAGATGCAGGCGCAGATATTCATCAGATTTTCTGGCTCAATGCAAAGTATCTCAATGAGATAGAACGTCTTGACGATATGGAAAAAATAAGCCGGCTTCTTACTAATGTTATCCACAGATTTATAAGCTGCGTCTTTGATTTTGACAACATAAAGCATGTTGACGTTATATATAAGGCCATTGATTATATAAAGGAGCATTACTGCGAAAAAATAAGTCTTGATAAAGTGGCGGATTATGTACATCTGAGTAAATCGTATCTCAGCAGAATTTTCAAAGAGGAGCTCAATTGTACCTTTACAAGTTATACAAATAAGCTCCGCATAGAAAAAAGCAAGGCGTATCTTTTAAATGATGACTTATCCTTAGCGGATATCGCCATGCTTACAGGTTTTGATGACCAGAGTTACTTTACAAAGGTCTTTAAAAAGACCATGGGAATTTCCCCGGGAAAATTCAGAGAAACCAGGGGAGCAGTACAGCATAAGGAGAACAGAAATTGATAAGTAAAGCAGAAAAAGTAAAGATAATGTGTGAATCCGATTTTGATACAGCGGCAGTAATTGATGTAAATAAACTCATATTCCGTGATGATGTCAGGGAAATGTGCAAAAGCGGCAGATGCGGCTCTTACGGCAATAACTGGGGATGCCCTCCCGGATGCGGAAGTGTAGACGAATGCCGTGAAAGAGCGGGAAAATATGATAAGGCAATAGTAGTTCAGACAATAGGGATTCTCGAAGATTCCTTTGATTTTGAGGGAATGGAAAAAGCGGCGTCGGAGCACCGTGCACGAATGACGAATATGAGAGAAAAGCTTCAAACAGAGCTTTCGGATGTGCTGTCATTGGGAGCGGGACCCTGCAAGGTTTGCAGTGAATGCGCTTGTCCCAATGAGCCCTGCCGTTTTCCTGAAAAACAGTTTTCCTCAATGGAGGCACAGGGCTTAATGGTCAGCGAGGTGTGCTCCGACAGCGGACTTAAATATATCAATGGAGAAAATACAGTTACATACACAGGGTGCTTTTTAATAAAAGAGTGATTTATTTTCCCAAAAACAGCAGTTTTTTTCTATCTGACTTTAATGGCGCTGTGTTATTATTTTTACAGTAACGATACTATACTTTAAGAGGAGAATGAATATGAACATGAAAAAATGGCTTCAGGATTTATATGAAGCTCCGGTAAAAAAGCCTATGCCGGTGCTTTCCTTTCCCAGCATAAGCCTTATGGATATAACTGTTGAAGACCTTATAAAGGACAGCGCACTTCAGGCAAAGGCAATGAAAGCCGTTGCTGAAAGAGTGGATTCTGCTGCCAGCGTAAGCATGATGGATTTGTCCGTTGAAGCTGAGGCTTTCGGAGCAACTCCCGTATTTGCACGTGATGAGGTTCCCACCATTTCAGGATGTCTTGTGGACAGTCCCGAAAAGGCTCAGGAGCTTAAAGTTCCCGAGGTCGGAGCAGGCAGAACAGGCATTTATATTGAAGCTATCCGTCAGGCTAAAGAGCTTATAACAGACAGACCTGTTTTTGCAGGTGTAATCGGTCCATTCTCCCTTGCAGGCAGACTTATGGATGTCACCGAAGCTCTTGTAAACTGCTACACTGAGCCGGAAATGGTACATGAAGTTATGAAGAAGGCAACAGCCTTTTTGAAAGAATATATCCTTGCCTATAAAGCAGCAGGAGCTAATGGCGTAGTTATGGCTGAGCCTCTTACTGGACTTCTCTCACCTGATATGGCCGAGGAGTTTTCAGAGCCCTATGTAAGAGAAATTGCACAGGCTGTAAAAGATGATGACTTTATTGTAATCTATCATAACTGCGGTGATAACACCATCAGAATGATTGATTCAATTCTTGCAACTGACTGTGACGCATATCATTTCGGCAATTCAATTGATATGGCTGAAATGCTCACCCATATCCCCGAAAATACAATTGCAATGGGCAATATAGACCCAGCAGGTCAGCTTAAAAACGGTACACCTGAAAGTGTTCGTGAAGAGACTCTCAGAATAATGAATGCCTGCTGCGGATATAAAAACTTTGTTATTTCCTCAGGCTGTGATATTCCTCCGGCTGCAAAATGGGAAAATATCGACGCATTTTTTGCCGCTGCAAAGGAATTTTACCAGTCAAAATAAAAAAGTCTTCAATACCTCATTTAATAAAAACAGCTTTTCGCAGATATTTATTCTGCGGAAAGCTGTTTGCCTTTTAGTTTAAATCAAATTATTTGATGGCTTTTCCCATTTCATAGGCTTCGGTAAGAGCTTTGTGCTCCTTAATATCTCCACCGTCGTTTACGCCTCCTGCAAAAACTGTACCTTTGAGATTTGCTCTCTCGAAGCAGTCTATCCAGCCCTGCAAACCGCTTATTGCTTTTTCGGGGACATAATCGCTGTCCTCGGCGGCAGTTGTAAGAAGATAAATATCGGTAAACTTATAATCTGTGCCGTAAAGTGAATTTGCTCTGTCCAGAAGAGTTTTCATCTGTCCGCTCATTTCGTAGTAGTAAATAGGCGTTGCAAATACAATAACCTCGGCGTCATGCATTTTTTCTGCAAGGGCTATTGCGTCGTCCTTAATAACGCAGTGACCGATTTTCTGGCAGGCAAGGCAGCCTTTGCAGAAAGCAATGCTTTTGTCCTTCAGAGTGATTTTCTCTGCTTCATTGCCGCTTTCCAGTGCGCCTTTCATAAAGGAATCGGCAAGAATTTCAGAGTTGCTGTTGTTTCTTAAGCTGGTGCTTATTATGAGAACTTTTTTTGACATAACTATGTTTCCTCCTGAAGTAGATTTTATTTCTTTCATATGTTAAAATGATTATACAACCTAAAGCTGACTTTAGGTCAACAGTATTTTTTTAAACGGAGCGATTTTTATGTATACCATAGGTGAAGTATCAGAAATGTTTAATTTACCTGTTTCAACTCTGCGCTATTATGATAAAGAGGGACTGCTTCCGGATCTTCAAAGAGTCTCTGGAATGCGCCGGTTCAGCGATAAAACAGTTGAAACATTGCAGGTTATTGAATGTCTTAAAAAATCTGGAATGGAAATCAAGGATATAAAGGAATTTATGAAATGGTGCTCTCAGGGCAGCGAAACCTATCCGAAGCGGTATGAGATGTTTCTGCGTCAAAGGGAGGAAGCAGAGAAAGAAATCAAAAAGCTCGAAAAAGTTCTCGATATGATAAAGTACAAGCTTTGGTACTATGAGCAGGCAATGGCAGATGGAAACGAGGAAAGAGTGCGCTCTCTTGTGCCGGACAAAATGCCGAAGGAGATAAAAGAAGCCTATGAAAGAGCCCATGAAAAGTCAGAATAACTTAAAGCCTAAAAGCAAACATACGTAAAAACAAATATCATTGCAAAGAAAAATCCCGGCATTTGCCGGGATTTTTTAACATGCTTTCGCTTGTTATATCAAAAACCGCTATTTTATTTAACCTGAATCTTGAAAATTGCCTTTTTGATTTTCTGGCTTTCACCGTTTTTGACTGCTGTAAGATGAGCGTCATCGGGATAGCATACAAGGAAATCGCCTTCGCTGAGAATTACAGAGCAGCTTCTGTCGCCGTCAAGGGGAAGAAAATCCTCTTCGGGAACATATTCTTTCTGCTGCATATTCTCAATAAAGCCAAGGTCGAGAATCTCGCTGCCTCTGAGCATAAGGTGCAGGTCGAGATAGTCTCTGTGAGCTTCCCAGGGGCGATTTTCACGCTCTGTTGTCTCATACTCGGCTATATTTACGAAAAGGCGTTTGCCGTCTATTTCGTGGCTTCCCGGCTCAAAGGAAAGCAAATCGTTTTTCTTTGCGAATTCGAGGCACTCTTTTACGTCCTCAGGTAAATAAGGTAAATTCTGATTGATGTTTGCAAAAATCATGCTTTGTCAGCCTCCTCAGTTTTTTTAATGCGGGCTGTGTAAACAGTTGAACCCTCGGGGGCTTCTTCGGTAATACCCTTGACCTTGCGGTGAATTGCGGAAACTATAAGTCCTACAACGACCGATACGGAAATGGATATAAGAGAATATGCCCAGGAAGAGATGTCAGCGAAGAAAGCAACTTTAAAGGGATTGTACTTGATTATTACAATAAGAACTGCGGCAACTGCGAATGCCACATAAGCGCCCACGTTTGTAGCCTTCTTTGTAAATGCACCCAGTGCGAAAGTTCCGCCGAGAACGCCCAGAACCAGACCCATAAATGCATTGAACCACTCGTAAGCGGATTTAATATCGCTTTCGGCAAGAATCATAGCAACTACGATTGAAGCAATACCGACTCCGAGAGAAACGTACTGAGCGATTTTTGTCTGGCGTTTCATGGGGATTTCTTTCTTTGATACGATAGCCTGAATGTCGAGAACCCAGCTTGTTGCAACGGAGTTAAGACCTGTTGAAAGAGTGGACTGGGAAGCGGCGTAAATAGCTGCAAGAAGAATACCTGTTACGCCTACGGGAAGAGCATAGGCTATAAAGTAAGCAAAGATCTGATCCTGCTTGATAACCTCATTGCTCATTTCAGCTAAAAGCTGAGGCTGCTGATTGTAATAAACGTAAAGACCTGAACCGATAAGATAGAAAACAGTGGCGATGAAAATGGAAAGCACACCGTTTCCGAGAGTCATCTTGGTAAGCTGTTTCATATCGGTTGTAGTTGTGAAACGCTGAACGATATCCTGAGAGGAAACGTATGAGGAGCAGGTGTTGAGACCGGCGCCGAAAAGAACAATAAATACGCTTGAACGCAGGAATACGGGATCAAACCATTTTTCGTCTGGAGCGAGGAATTTGCCCTCATTGAACATTGTGTCGAAAACAGCGCCGGCTCCGCCGTTGATTTTCGCAAAGAGGAAAATAAGGGCGAAGGTAACGCCGATTAAAAGTACCGAGCCCTGAATGAAGTCAGTCCAGAGAACGGATTTAAGTCCGCCTGTGTAGGAGTAGATAATGGCAATAACGCCCATAACTATAATGAGAACACTTATGGGAATACCTGTAAGCTTTGCCAGTACCATTGAGGGCAGATACATGATAATGGACATACGTCCAATCTGATAAACAATAAACATTACAGCGCCGAGAATACGCAGACCCTTGCTGTTAAAGCGGATTTGCAGGTATTCATAGGCGGTGTCAATGTCGAGGTGAGAATAAAGGGGAAGGAAAAATCTGATTGTAATGGGAATTGCAACAAGCATACCCAGCTGAGCAAACCAGAGGAACCATGTTCCGCCGTAGGAGTTGCCGGCAAGGGACAGGAATGAAATGGGGCTCAGAAGAGTAGCAAAAATTGAAACCGATGTAACCCACCAGGGAATTGTACCGTCGCCTCTGAAGAACTCTTTACCTTTCATTTCCTTTTTGGAGAAATAGAGTCCGGCAAAAAGAACGGCGGCAAGGTAAACTATCAGTATTGCCATGTCAATCCAAGTAAAACCTTTCATCATTGCACCTCTCTTTTTTTAATTTACGCTCTTAAAGCGTTTTTATTTACTTAAAATCTCGTCAAGCATTTTGTCAGTCATGCTGAGCATACGAGGCAGGTGGAAAGGACCTTTGAATGTGCTGCCCTTTGTTGACGGCTCAGTGGGAAGTCCGTCACGGCGGAGATATCCGTACCACTCGCCGTATTGGGGATCGGCAAAATGCTCTTTACAGTAATCAAGAGTCTTAAAGAACCAGTCTGCATAATACTCGTCGCCGGTATCACGGTAAGCCATAAGGGAAGCTATCATTATTTCATTGTGCGGCCACCAGAGCTTCATGTCGTGCTCGTAAGCTTCTGTGGGCTTTCCGAGGCAGTCGATGAAATAGAGAAGTCCGCCGTAGGTGTTATCCCAGCCGGCTTCGATGGCATTGCGGAAAATCTGCTCCGCATTTTTGTGAATCTCTTCATCCTTGCGGTAATTTGCCTCTTCCATAAGGAACCAGCTGCACTCAATATCGTGGCCGGGGTTTACAACTCTGCCTGCTGTGTACCACAGCTCAGGTGTTCCGTCGGGAGCAACACTTTCAAGGGTGCATTTAAGCTCAGGATGATAATGATATTTAAAGATAGCCTCTGTGCACTCGGCGCTTCTCTTATCGTATTCCTCACGGTGTTCCGGGTCCACTCTGCGAAGTACGCTGATTATGTTGAGGAATATCATCGGATCTGCAAGAGCACGTCCGGTTCTTGTTTCGGGGATTGTCTTAGGACCGAGTCCTGTGGGATCGTCAATAAGGCCGTTGTTGAGCTTATAGATAAGCTCATAGGCTCTTCTTGCACGGTCAATATATACCTTTTCCCCTGTAAGACCGTAATATTCAGCGTTTGCAATTGCATAAAAACCTTCGCTGAAGCAGTAGCGGCGCTGGCGAAGAGGTTTGCCCTCTGCTGTAACGGTAAAGTACATACGTCCGTCAGCATCGGGGTTTATGCAGTATTTTTCCATAAAGTCAAGGCATGACTTTGAAGCTTCCATCCACTCGTCACGTTTTCCGTAAAGACGGCAAAGATGTGCAAAGGTCCATGCACAGCGTCCCTGCATCCAAACGCTCTTATCAGTGGAATATACTTCACCTTTTCTGTCAAGGCAGGTGTAAACACCGCCGTTTTCTTTATCCATGCCGTTTTTAAGCCAAAAATCGGCACATACATTAAGTTCGTTTTTTATCCATTTCTGCGCTTCTATAAGCTTCTGCTTATCCAATGGTAAGTCCTCCAAATCTCGGTAAAATCTTATTGCTTGTTATTAAAGGGCGGCAGCCATTTTCATAGCTTCGTCAATCATAGCCGCTGCCTTTTTAACCTGAGGCATATCCTCGGGATAAAGGTTGGGCATGGGAGGACGAACTCCGCCGATGTCAAGGTTCTCACGGATGCGGAGAATTTCCTTCATAACAGCATAAAGATTTCCCTTGCATGCGCACATAGCATAGATGATTCTGTCGATTTCATACTGAATTTTGCGTGCATCATCAATGCGTCCGGCTCTGAAAAGCTCGTCAGCCTTGAGGAAAAGCTCCGGCATAACTGCATATGTTCCGCCGATTCCGCCGTCAGCGCCGATTGCACGTCCTGCGATAAACTGCTCGTCGGGACCGTTAAATACGATGAAGTCCTTTCCGCCGGAATCCTTGAACATCTGGATGTCCTGAGTGGGCATGGAGCTGTTCTTGACTGCTACGACGTTTTTGTTTTCCTTCATCTTTTCGAACAGGCTCATTGTAAGAGCAACGCCTGCAAGCTGAGGAATGTTATAGATAACAAAGTCGGTGTTGGGAGCTGCTGCGCTCATTGCGTTCCAGTAATCGGCAATAGCGTATTCGGGCAGACGGAAGTAGATGGGCGGAATTGCTGCAATAGCATCAACGCCCTGTGCTTCTGCATGAGCTGCAAGCTCAACGCTGTCAGCAGTATTATTGCAGGCAACGTGTGCGATAACTGTCATTTTGCCCTTGGCAACAGCCATAACGTTTTCAAGAACTACTTTGCGCTCTGCAACGCTCTGATAAATGCATTCGCCTGATGAGCCGCAAACATAGACACCTTTAACGCCTTTTTTAAGCAGATGCTCTGTAAGAGCTCTTACTCTTTCGGGAGAAATTGCTCCGTTGTCATCATAGCAGGCGTAAAACGCCGGGATAATACCCTTGTACTTTTCAAGATTTCTCATAAATATCTTCCTTTCTGCCGTAAGGGCACATAAGATTCGGTCAAAAAATCCCTAAAATTTCCAAAAGAAAATTTTAGTTCCGATATAATAATCCTACCATTTGTGACAGATATGTCAATGTTAATAATTGATAAAAAATGAAAGAAAACCTGCACAAATACGATAATTTTTTCAAGGCGGCATCCAGAATATTTTAGAAAATTATATTGTATACAGCAAAAAATAAGAAAAATTTTTACTATTATATTTTAAAAAACAAAATATTAGCGGACGATCAACTAAACAGCATAAGATTGATACAAAGCAGAAAAGACCTCTTAAAGCAATTTTATCTATAACTTATAACCAATTAACAAATAACATTTCATAAGTTTTGATTAGATTATTTTTCTGAAATAAGTAAAAAATATACAAGTTAATATTTGCAAAAGGCAGGAGAAAAACGGATATAAATATATTCTGTGTAAAAATTAACCCATGTGTTGGCAAATAATTTTCCGTTTTCATTTACAGTTTATACAATGAAAAAAGGCACTGCAAAAGCAGCGCCTTTTGTGTCTTACTTTTAAATTTTAACTGTTCGCAATAAATTCTTCGGCAAAATGAGCGGCAACTGCGCCGTCCGCTGCGGCCGTTATAATCTGACGCACCGCTTTTGTCCTTACGTCACCTGCGGCAAATACTCCCGGCAAATTTGTTTTGGTGCTTTCATCTGCAACAATGTAGCCTGAAGAGTCCAGCTCCAGCTGATCTCTGAACATCTCAGTGGCAGGGTTTCTGCCTATACTGACAAAGAGACCGTCAAGGTCAATTTCCTGTGTGCTGCCGTCCTTGTTTTTGAGCACGACTCCCTTGATTTTTTCGTCATAGAGAAGTTTATCCACCTGGGAGTTCCATTTGAACTCAATGTTTTTTTCTTTCATCAGGGGATCGTGATATATCTTTGTTGCCCTCATGGTATCACGGCGGTGAATTACATATACTTTTTCGCAGATTTTAGAGAGCAAAAGGGCATCTGCTGCAGCGGAATTGCCTCCGCCTACAACTGCGACAGTTTTCCCTCTGTAGAGCATACCGTCGCAGGCTGCGCAGTAGGCTACGCCCTTGCCAATGAGTTTTTCCTCGTCTTTAATTCCTAAGTGCCTGTGATCTGCTCCCGTGGCTATGATCACAGTCTTTGCAAAGAAATTGCCCATATCCGTGGTCACTTTTTTAGGCGATGCCTTTAAATCGGCGGATAAAACCTCCGTCTGTATGGTTTTTGAGCCGAAGCGCTCGGCGCTCTGCTGCATTTTATATCCTAAGGTGAAGCCGTCTATGCCTTCTTCATAGCCGGGGTAGTTGTCTATCTGCTGAGTCTGGGTCATCTGACCGCCGGCTGAAAATTTTTCCAGCACAAGGGTGTCAAGACCTGCTCGAACTGCATATAAAGCAGCCGTATATCCTGCGGGACCTCCGCCTATTATAATTGTATCGTAAATTTTATTTTCCATAACAAAAAGCTCCTTTCGGATTTCTTATTGATAATATACCCGAAAAAAGCTTTTTTGTCTGTGATGATGTCACTTAATATTTATTTGCAGTTGTTCTTGCCGCAGCCGTGGTCTCCACAAGTGTGTCCGCCCTCAGCGTGTTCATGGCTGTGATGGCTGCACATTACGTTGGGATTAAAAATCAGCTTTCCTGCAAGAAAAGCGTTTACGGCATCATCGGCGCTGCCCTGAGCTCCGCCGAAAAGTCTGATTCCGGCATTGGCAAGAGCTGTCTGTGCTCCGCCGCCTATACCGCCGCAGATGAGCACATTAACACTGTTTGCTTTAAGAAATCCGGCAAGTGCACCGTGTCCGCTTCCGTTTGTGTCAAGAATAAATGAGTTAATTACGGCGTTGTTTTCGGTTTCGTATATTTTAAACTGTTCTGTGTGGCCGAAATGCTGAAAAATGTTTCCGTTTTCGTAAGTTACTGCTATTTTCATAGACTAAAACTCCCTTTATGAATTTTAATTTTATGTTTGTATGCCTGTAATCAAAGCACATGAATTTAAAGGCATACTTATTTGACGCTAAAATTTATTATATACCTTATCTCTTTATATGCCAAGGTGTAAATATTCAGTGGGCATCGAAAGCTTTATGCGTTGACGATATATGAAAAAACAAGCCGCAGAAATTTTCCTGCGGCGTTTGGTATATCAGGCAAGCATATTGAGAATCTGTGCCTTGGGTTTAGCTCCCATTGAATGGTTTACTACCTTTCCGTTTTCCATTACGAAAAGTGAGGGGATGCTCATAACCTGGAAGGCAGAAGCGAGTTCGGGCTGCTCATCCACATTGATTTTGCACACTTTGTATTCAGGATGCTCATTTGCGATTTCCTCTACAATGGGTCCTACCATTCGGCACGGACCGCACCAATCGGCGTAGAAATCAAGCAGTACCTTTTTATCGCTTTTTAAAACTTCGTTTTCGAAATTATTTTTATCAATTTTTATAACAGACATTTGTAACACTCCTTTAATCTATATAACAGATGCTTTTTTGCTCTGTGGTTACAGTATAGTTCATTTTTCTTTTGTTTTCAGTGATATTGTCACATAAACTTTATTTTATCATCTCAATGCCTTTGGCAAGGTTTTCGGCAGTGAGCATGCCGCCTGCGTAAGTGACGAGATTACCGTTTTTGTCAACGAAAAATGTCATGGGAAGACCGGAGGCTCCATAAGTGGATGCCGCATTAAGATTTTTGTCGTAAAATACAGGAAAATCATAGTTACCCTTTTCTAAAAACTCCTTGGCTGAATCCATTGTCTCCTGGCGGCCGTCGGTTACGTTTATCATTAAAAACTGGATATCGGGATTGTTGTGATAGGCTTCGTTAAAATCGGGCATCTCTACCTTGCAGTAGTGGCACCATGACGCCCAGAAATTGATAACAACGGGTTTTCCGGCATAGTCGCTGAGTTTTACCTCATTTCCTTCTTCATCGAACACTGTGAAGTCCGGAGCTTTGTAATCGCTGTTTTCCTTGTTATCAGTTTGAGATGAATTTTGAGAATTATTCGAAAATTGTTCCGGTGCGTAATTTTCCTTTAATATTCCGTACAGAAAATAAATACCTGCAAATACTGCTATTGCCACGGCGGTGATTACAATAAATTTAATTTTTTTATTCATTTCTTCATCTCCTTATCCCAGTACGCTGAGGACTCTTCCAAGCAGTCCCGTCATCATAAACAGACCTACCGCAATTAAAAGAATTCCGCATATTTTATTTATTACATTGTAGTGCTTTTTGATAAAGCCGAATACCGTTTTGAGTTTATCTATAAGCATTGCGCTCACCACAAAGGGAATGCCAAGTCCCAGAGAATAACACAGAAGCATTATAACGCCGGTCAGGGTTTCGCCCTGCTGGGAAGCCATCATCAGCGCCGAACCGAGAAAAGCACCTACACATGGGGTCCAGCCAATGGAAAATATTATACCGAAAACCATTGCCGAGAAAAATCCCAGCTCTTTATTGATTCCTGAGCTTTTGAAGCCTTTGAATATACTGAGCTGAAAAATTCCGAGAAAATGCAGTCCGAAGAATATTACCACAGCGCCGGTTACGATGTTTACGACAGTCTGATACTCTTTCAGGAAGCTGCCCAAAGTTCCGGCCAGAGCGCCTAAAGCTACAAATACAGCCGTAAAGCCAAGCACAAATCCCAGTGCATTTTTAAAGGTGGTTTTGCTGTTTTGCTCTTTGTCCCCTGCAAAATAAGAAATGTATATGGGCAGCATAGGCAGAAGACAGGGGGATATAAATGTTACAATTCCTTCCAAAAACGAAATAAAGTACTGCATAGTTTCTCCTTGTTTAATTGCAATTGTTGTTCTTAAATAATAGTCGAATCCGGTTATAAATTTTGTTTTATTATATCATATATATTTAAAATTACTGTGACTAAATCACATTGTATAAAAGAGAATGGTCACTCTGCTTTTGAGATTATTATAAAATATCACAGTCGTTTTTGCAGTCGGAATTTGCATGTGTTTTAATGGAGCTAAAATGCGGTAAAACAAAAACCACCCGAAGCCGAAGCTTCGGGTGGTAAGTTTATTTAAGAAACCTTAAATATTAACTTATTTAGCTCTCTTTTCCTTGATAGCAGCCTGTGCAGCAGCAAGACGTGCGATCGGCACACGGTAAGGTGAGCAGGAAACATAGTTGAGGCCGATGTTGTGGCAGAACTCAACAGAGCTGGGATCTCCGCCGTGCTCACCGCAGATTCCGAGTTTGATGTCGGGACGTGTCTTGCGGCCAAGCTCAGCAGCCATCTTAACGAGCTTACCAACGCCAACCTGGTCAAGCTTAGCGAAGGGATCTGACTCGTAGATCTTGTTATCATAGTAAGCGTCAAGGAACTTACCAGCGTCATCACGGCTAAAGCCGAATGTCATCTGAGTAAGGTCGTTAGTACCGAAGCTGAAGAACTCTGCTTCCTGAGCGATCTCGTCAGCTGTAAGAGCTGCACGGGGGATCTCGATCATTGTACCAACTTTGTATGAAAGCTCAACGCCTGCGTCAGCGATGATTGCGTCAGCAGTCTTAGTAACAACATCCTTAACGAACTTGAGCTCTTTGATTTCGCCAACAAGGGGAATCATGATCTCAGGAACGATGTTGTACTCAGGATGCTCAGCGTTAACAGCAATAGCAGCCTTGATAACAGCTGTTGTCTGCATTGCAGCAATTTCGGGATAAGTTACTGCAAGACGGCATCCTCTGTGACCCATCATGGGGTTGAACTCGTGAAGGCCTTCGATAATTGCCTTAAGCTCGTCAACGGAGATGTTCATCTCGCCAGCAAGCTCAACGATATCTTCTTCCTTCTGAGGAACGAACTCGTGGAGAGGCGGATCGAGGAAGCGGACTGTCATGGGACGTCCAGCAAGCTCTCTGTACATAGCCTCGAAGTCGCCCTGCTGAAGGGGAAGGATCTTAGCAAGAGCCTTTTCTCTCTCTTCAACTGTCTTTGAAACGATCATCTCACGGATAGCCTTGATTCTGTCGCCTTCAAAGAACATGTGCTCTGTACGGCAAAGGCCGATGCCCTCTGCGCCGAAGTGAACAGCCTGAGCTGTATCTCTGGGGTTATCAGCGTTGGTGCGAACTTTGAGAACTCTTCTCTCGTCAGCCCAAGCCATGAAGCGGCCGAAGTCGCCGGAAATTTCAGCTTCAACAGTGGGGATAGCCTCACCGTAGATCTTACCTGTTGAACCGTCAAGGGAGATGTAGTCGCCCTCGTGGTACTCCTTGCCAGCAAGCTCGAAGTACTTCTGATCAGCGTGCATTGTGATTTCACCGCAGCCGGAAACGCAGCATGTACCCATACCACGAGCAACAACAGCAGCGTGAGAAGTCATACCGCCGCGAACTGTCAGGATACCCTGAGCGGCAGCCATACCCTCGATGTCCTCGGGGCTTGTCTCAAGACGAACAAGAACAACCTTCTCGCCTTTTTCAGCCCACTCTTTAGCGTCTTCAGCTGTGAAGACAACTTTACCGCAAGCAGCTCCGGGAGAAGCAGCAAGACCTGCTCCAACGGGAGTAGCAGCCTTAAGAG
Organism: uncultured Oscillospiraceae bacterium; assembly: GCA_958366985.1. GTDB lineage: Bacteria > Bacillota > Clostridia > Oscillospirales > Acutalibacteraceae > UMGS263. Next base: position 53,006 of record CATXDC010000009.1, on the reverse strand, counting down.
CTTTAGCATCGAACTGGGGATGAAGAAGAGCGTCAAGCTGCTTGGGCTCAACACGAAGAACTGCTTCTTCCTCGTCGATCATGCCCTCGTCAACAAGGTCAACGGCGATCTTAAGAGCAGCAGCAGCTGTTCTCTTACCGTTTCTTGTCTGAAGCATATAGAGCTTACCGTTTTCGATAGTGAACTCCATATCCTGCATATCTTTGTAGTGGTTCTCAAGTCTGTTAGCAATCTCTGCGAACTGATTGTAAACCTCAGGCATATCCTCCTTAAGCTTTGCAATGGGGGAGGGAGTACGAACGCCTGCAACAACGTCTTCACCCTGAGCGTTGATAAGGTACTCACCGAAGAGAGCCTTTTCGCCAGTAGCGGGGTCACGTGTGAAGGCAACGCCTGTACCTGAATTCTCGTTAAGGTTACCGAAAACCATGGGCTGAACGTTAACGGCAGTACCCCATGAATAGGGAATGTCGTTCATGCGGCGGTAAACGTTTGCACGGGGGTTGTCCCATGAACGGAAAACAGCCTTGATAGCTTCCATAAGCTGAGTTTTGGGATCGGTGGGGAAATCCTCACCTTTCTCTGACTTATAGAACTCTTTGAAGAGCTTAACGAGCTCTTTCATATCGTTAACATCAAGATCGATGTCGTTCTTTACGCCCTTCTTAGCCTTAACATCGTCGATGATCTCTTCGAAACGCTTCTTGGAAAGCTCCATAACAACGTCGGAGAACATCTGGATGAAACGACGATATGAGTCGTAAACGAATCTTTCAAACTTGGGATCGGGGTTACCTGCAATAAGACCAGCAGCAACCTCATCGTTAAGACCGAGGTTAAGGATTGTGTCCATCATGCCGGGCATGGATGCTCTTGCACCTGAACGAACGGAAACAAGAAGGGGATTCTTTGTATCGCCAAACTTCTTACCGTTGATTTCCTCCATCTTTCCGAGATATTCATAAATCTGCTCCTCGATGTCGGAAGCGATAACTTTTCCGTCATCATAGTAGCGTGTGCAAGCTTCTGTAGAAACAGTGAAGCCCTGGGGAACAGGCATACCGAGATTTGTCATCTCAGCAAGGTTTGCGCCCTTACCGCCGAGGATTTCTCTCATTGTGCCGTTACCTTCGCTGAACAGGTAAACATACTTGTAGCTCATCGGGATCTACCTCCATTAATTTTTTTGTGTCCTTGTGTTGTTCCGGGCAGCAACAAAAAAGCTGTACCCCGACAACCTAATGGTATTATAACAGATGTAAAAAGAAAACGCTACTGTTTTTTCTTAATTAATCATAGAAAAATGCACTCATTTCTTAATGAACATATAACTTTGCCGCTGAAAATAAAATTTCTGTTAAAGAAGCAAGACGTTTTTAGGTTTGCGATTCTTCACTCAGTGTTTTACAAAGTACTTTTTTGAAAATGAAATAATAAGTTTTATATCATTTTTGTTTAGAGCAACAGGAAGTGAAATAACCATTCCGAAAAGGGCGGTGAGAGCTGCGGCAAAGATCAGGGAAATCCAGCTTTGGGGAGAAAAAAGGATTCTGAAAATAACTCCGCAGAAAAATACCGCTCCTGTGCAGTATAGGGATACAAATATCTCAGGGAAAAAAGTTTTAACAGGCTCATTAAGATATTTGGCCGAAAAGGGTATTATAAAGAACACAGTTCTTAGCAGTATGAATGCGCCGCTTATACCGGCAACACCGTAAACCCCAAGAGAGGGATTAACTTTTATGAAAATTAAAGCTGTCACAGTTCCTAAAAGTCCTGAAGAGAGCACAGAAACCGAACTGAGTTTTAAACGATTTGTGGCAGTAAAGACATTTATAAGACACTGTGCTCCGGCGGTAAAAGCAAAGTGGATAGAGGAAAGGGCAGTGAGAACATAAAGTACATCGGAGTTTTCTCCGGGCATCCAAAGACTGAAAAATTCTTGTCCCATAGCGAGAAATCCACCCACGGGCAGAGCGGTTAACAGAGAACAGATGCGGCATCCTCTTTTAAGAATAGGGACAATTTCTTTTGGTTTACCCGCAGCGTATTTCATAGTAGTCTGAGGAGCAAATATTCCGATAAGAGTGGTGGAAAGATTTGCAATTACTCCCGATATTCCCTTGGCTATTGATAAAAGTCCCATTTCTTCGTATCCCAGAAAAAGATTGCTGATTAGAATATCCAGTCCTCCGGAAAGCATATTTCCCGTTTGATTTACGGTGTTCCACATTCCGGCAAAAAACAGTTTTACGCAGTCTCTTACATGAAAATATGCTTTTTTAACATTTATTTCAGGAAGCAGACGCCGCTTATAATAAAAAGATGTTACCGTGACAAAAATTGTAGCCAGAAGTGAGGCAAAGCCCACATATATAATTGACGGTTTGAGAAATACAAAAAGTCCCGTTATAACGATTACTTTAATTATCTGGGATTCCATTGTGCGCAGAGATTTAAGGTAGAGTGTATTAGTGACATATGTTGCCGCTGCCCATGGGGTGAAAGCGGTTATAAGAAAGAAATTTATAAATACAAGGGTGAAAAGAAGTTTAACATCTCCGATAAGTGCAGTAGGAATATTGAGAATTTTTTCAAGATACATTACCGTGAAGAATACTGGAACAAGTAAAATACCCACAGCAAAAAATCCGCTTACAAAGGAAGCGGTATAGTAACGGTTAGACATCTCCGTATCATGCTGATGATATGCCATTGAAATAAATCGTCCGGACATCGAATTAAGAGCGGAAGTGAGCAAAGATGCATATGTTATAAAGTTGTTTGCAAGGGTAATAAAGCCGTTTGCCTCAGCTCCCAGTTCACGGACAATATATGGCGAAAAGAAAAACTGTATTATAAGGTTAATACCGAAAACCACCAGTGAGCTGATAAGGTTGATCAGCATTTTTGAAGAAGAACTTTTTGTTTTGATGTTTATAGCTAATCACTCCTGAAAGTTAATGATATAGGTAAGTAGTTTACTTATACCTGTTTATTTTAACCTCAGGATTAGGTAATAAACTTTAAAAATAGAAAATCCGTCCGGCTTAACCGGACGGAAAATTGGTTTATTAGAATTTGTAATTTACTGAGCAGGAACCTTCAACATCCGCAGCTGCATCAATTGCAAGGGATCCGACAATGGGCGCTTTGATTTTTCCGTTGATGACTTCTATGTATGAAAGTGTGGCAGATGTCATTTTTCCTGTGTTCTTATTTATGTTTACTGTAAGTACACCGTCGCGCAGTAAAAGCTTTGTCTGGTCTTTGTAAACCTTTACGCCGTCTGAACTGCCTGTAAGTTCTCCGCACATCTGCTTTACCAAAACTTCAACTTCATCCATGGTGATGAAGTGCATATATCCGAAAGCTCCGACTTTTGTATTCTGATCGCAGGTAGCTTCTTTTAATTTGAATTTAAGCTCATAACTGCTGCCAAGGTCTTTTGATGAAAAGTCCTTTACATATTTTGAGCTGAGGGAAGAAAGATGGTTATTAATAGGACCGTTGCCCTTTGCAAAAATTGTTTCAACATTGTCAAAAGACAGCAGATCTATTTTTATAAAACCTGCATTAGCTTTAGCTGAGTTTATTTTGCGTACTATTGAGGCGCCTGTGTTTTTATTTTTTGCAACAGCGTCATTATAAAGCTTTACTCCTGAAGCAATATCATTAGGGATTGCAACGGAATTTCCGTTTGAAGTGGAAGTTGGCTGTGTTTCAGAGGCTTTGCTTGAAGTTTCGGTTTTTAATGTAGCTTCTGTTTCAGTTGAATTATTAGCAGAGTCAGTGTCGCTTTCAGTTTCAGTGATGTCGCTGTAGAATTCTGAATTTACATCTGTCTGATTATTGCCAGTGGTAATGACGTCTGATTCGCTTTTATCACCGCATGCCGTCAGCGAAAATATTATAATAATTGTAATAAGCAGTGCTGTGGCTTTTGCAAAAAGATTTTTCATTAATGTGTGTTCCTCCTCAGATTATGGTTAAATGCTGAAGTTTATAAAAATAAACAAATTATAAACTAACTATAAATTTACTATATCATAATCTGCTTGTCAATGGTATGGTGAAGAATTATGTATAAATTAGATATAGTAAGGCAACTTTAGAAGAAAACACATTGTGGTTATTTGAAAAAATTAATATAAAGAAAAAGTCTGTCTACATATCAAAAAATCAATAAAAACCCTCCGGATTTAACCGGACGGTAAAATATGTTTTAAGTTTATGAGAAGTTGTAATTTACTGTGCAGTAGCCTTCAACAAAGGCGTCTGCATCAATAGCGATGAAGCCGACAGTAGGCTATTGACTTTACCGTTTATAACTTTTGTAAAGGTAAGTATAATGGAATTACTTCCTTTGTTTTTTATGAAGGTGATGATTTTTGCTATTCTTTATGCAATACCATTTTTATTTTACAGTTTTACTATTAAAATTTGATAAAAAGAAAACCACTTAGAATACTCTAAGTGGTTTTCAAAATTTAAAAATTCAATTATTTAAGTTCGAAAGAAACTGTACCTTCACCTACAAGGTCTGCTGTTGCGTTTACAGCAATAGGTCCTGAGATAGCTGCTTTGCACTTGCCTTCGATAACTTCTTTGAAAGTAAGTGTAGCCTTTGACATTTTACCGGTATTCTTGTCAACTGTTACAACAAGCTTACCGCCCTGAAGCTCGATTGTGGATTTATCTTTATACATTGTGATATCGAAATTGCCGCCGCTGAGCAAATTACCGATATCAAGAACGGTCTTTTCTACTTCATCCATTGTAAGGAAGTACATATAACCGCCATTACCATGCTTAAGGTTTGTACCACCCTTTACAGTACCAAGAGTGAATGTCATAACATAGTTGTTTCCGCTTGTTGTGTAGCTGTAGTTTGTAACATCGCCTGCGCTGAGAGCAGAAAGCTTAACGTTAACGTAGCCGCTGCCGTTTGCGAATGTGCCGGAAACATCACCAAATGTATCAAGGTCTATTCCCATAATCTTTTTCTTTGTAAGTTTACGGTCAACATAAGTTTTTGTGCTGGAAACCTTACCAAGAGCGTCGTTGTAAAGCTTTACACCAGCTGCTTTGTCAGTAGGTGCTGCAACTCCGCCGGGAGCAGGAGTATTGTCGTTCTTGCTTGTGGAACCAGGAGCAGCTGTGTCGCCTGTTTCACCGGGAGTAGCTGTGTCGCCTGTTTCATCGGAAGCAGATGTGTCACCTGTTTCACCGGGTGTGCCTGCATCTTCTGTAACGACTTCGTTGTTTGCACTTGTTGTTGTGGGCTCTTCATCGTTTCCGCCGCATGCTGCGAATGAGAAAACAAGAACAAGAGCCATCATCAAAGCGATAAGTTTTGCGAGATTCTTTCTCATGGGTATGTATTCTCCTTTCAAAATTACAGCCTTTATTAGCTCAGGCTGTCTGTTTTTATGCCCTTAGAGCATAAGCTATCGATAACAATTTACAACAACCAAAAGAGTTTGTCAAGCAAAAAAAGTGATTTTTTATATGTGAAATGCATTATTGACGCACAAAAAAGCTTGCAACTTTTTGTGCAAAATCGACATTCAGCACCCTGCTGACTGTGAAAAAACACGGATTTGTTAATTAATTTTACCATATAAAGCAAAAATTACATATCAAAATCGTGTTTTTAACGATTTACTGTGGTGAAAAGTCATAAAATTTCAGAGAAAAATTTTATTTTAAGATTATCTTCCTGTTATCAGCGGAAGAACACAGTTGTTATCGTCAAAACCGCCATCATATAGAATTTCGCTTATATACAATGGAAGAGAGTTCATTATTTCAGGTTGCTCTTCTTTGGGAATGAATTTTTTTGCAAGTTCCAAAAGTCTGTGTACTAATCCCATGATCGCTTCATATTCCGCTGTTCCGGGGGCATAGAACTGTTCTCCGCCGTAAAGATTTCGGATTACATCAGCTACAAGATTTTTTACTTTCATAGCCTTTATGTCAGTGTAATCTGCTCTTGAGCCTATAAGCTTTGAAACAGTGCCGACAGTGACATTATCGAGTATTTTTCCCACTATTTTAATAAGTAAAGTATTGTTATCCACAAAACTTCTTGGTACGCTCAGTCCGTTGAGGATGTCAGCAAGCTTTTCGTGATCGTTTACTGCGGCGTCGATGCCGCCTAAGACGAGTGTATCAAACTTTCTTATGAAAAATTCTTTTACACTCATTCCTGAGGGAAGTCCATCAAAGCTTTCAATGTGAAGTGTTTCTATTTTAACTTCCTTTTGTGAAAGCTCAACCTTTCTAATAGGTGAAGGATGACCTACTAAAGATGCCGTGTTTACGTCATAAATGCGATTGCCCTTTTCAGTTTCGATGAATTTTACATTTTGCTCATGGGTATGACCGGTAAAAACAATACCGATGCCGAGATCAGAAAGAAAAGCTGCCATTTTTTTATAATCACCCAGCATATCCCTTTGGCTTATTACAGGATAAAGCTCCATTGGAGGCAGCAGCGGATGATGAGTCATTGCAAAAATAGTTTCGTGATTTTCGGCGGCTTCTTTAGCCTGTTGTTTAATCCAGTCAAGGCAATTTGGAAAATATCCGCAGAAAGAATGTCCGTTGCCGTCGTCGTTAAGAGCGAGGAGTCGTGTTTTTTTACCCAGCATAACGGAATAAGACATGCTTTCTTCCTCTACACTTACAGCATCATCCATACCGAAAGGATGGTACATTTCGGCGAGCGCTTCACGAGGTGTTGGCTCGGCAGGAGTTCTTTCTTCTCCGAAATAACAGCTCTCCGATGAATATTCGGGGAATCGGTCATAGGAATTAAAGTCATGAGTGGCAGTTGTCACATAGACCTTTTTGCCGGCATCTTTGAGTCTCTGGAGCTTTTCAATTATACCTTTATGGCTAAGTGCTTCACCGTTATTGGTAAGATCGCCGGGAATCAGTACAATATTTATTTCTTTGTCCGCAATAATTAAATCGATTGCTGCATCAATTACAGCTCCGGATTCTTTTAAAACAACCTGATCCTGAATTTCACGCTTTATATAGGCTTTTCCGCTTGTGCCAAGTTCAGGTGCATAGTAATGGAGATCGGTTATAAGATAAAATTTCACCTTTTCCATATTTTCCTCTTTTCCTAACCCATAAGATTATATTGAAGTAAAAGTTTACACATCGTAAGTATGGTCACAGATTTCCTCTATTTTGCTGCGGAGTTTTATAAAATCTTCAAGAGCGGCAGGCTTTTGATTGGGATTTCTCAGAAGCGCTGCCGGATGGAAAGTGCCCATCATAAGCACTCCGCCTTTTTCAAAAAATTCACCGTGCTGCTTAGTAACCTTGAAATCAGGTGAGATAAGTTTCTGAGCAGAAATTCGTCCAAGGCATACTATGATTTTCGGCCTGAGCAGGCGGAATTGTTCCCTTAGCCATTTAATACATTCTTCCTGTTCTTCCGGTTTCGGGTCACGGTTGTGTGGCGGACGGCATTTTACCATATTTGCAATGTATATGTTTTTATCACGGCTCAGGTCTATTGCCTCAAGATATTTATCAAGGAGCTTTCCGCCTCTGCCTACAAAAGGTTCGCCCTGTAAATCTTCGTTTTCTCCGGGTCCTTCACCAACAAAAAGTACTTCGGCATTTTCGTTGCCTGTTCCGAAAACAAGGTTTGTTCTTGTTGCACCCAGAGGACAGTTTTGGCAGCCCATACAGGCATCTTTAAGCTCCTGCCAGTTTGAATATTTCATTTTAAACCTCCGTAAATTTCAAATTATATTGATAAGTTCTTATAAAAATCAGATCATTGAATATTTATTATATCATAAATACAGTTTTAAGTCATCAGAAGACTGCACTGGGATATAAAATATTTATATAAACAATTGCCAATAGCACATAAATATGTTAACATTAAACAAACGGGAGGTGCTGTAAATGTATAACAATATTGGCAAAAAAATAAAAACCGTTGCAAAGGCGGCGGGATATGTTGGAACAATTGTGTCGATGATTGTTGGCTATATTACGTTACCGTATGGTGGATTTCTGATTTTTATTTTTGGACCCATTGTTTCGTGGCTTTCAACATTCCTTATTTACGGTTTTGGACAGCTTATTGAAAACACTGATGTTTTGGCAGCACAGGTAAGAAATCAAAATTTTGAGAACGATGAAAAGAATGACACAAGTGCAAGATACTGTCAAAAATGCGGTAAGGTCGTAACAAGTGATATCTGTCCCTATTGCGGAACTATTGAATTAATGCCGACGTCACAAAATGATGAAAAAGATTAAAAGATAAACAGATATGTGTAAGAATTAATGTACAGAGTAATAAATGAACTTCTTCTAAACTCCTTAAAAGTATTTGAATTACCGCAAAAAATGGTGTAATATATATTAGAAAAAAGAATGTACATAAATTCGGAGGTTTTTCAAATGGAGAAAACAGTATTAGTTGAAACATCTGCACGTCACGTCCATGTTGACCGCAAGACCCTTGACATCCTTTTCGGCGAGGGATATGAGCTTACACATAAAAAGGATCTTTCACAGCCCGGACAGTTCGCTTGTGAAGAGAGAATTCAGGTTGTAGGAACTAAGGGCAGCTTCCCCTCAGTTTCCATCCTCGGACCCATCCGTCCCAATACTCAGGTTGAGCTTTCAGCAGCTGATGCACGTTCAATCGGCGTAAAGGCTCCCGTAAGAGAGTCAGGCGATATTGCCGGCAGCGGAGCTTGCAAGCTTGTTGGACCTAAGGGCGAAGTTGAAATCAGCGAAGGCGTTATTGTTGCAAAGCGTCACATCCACTGCACACCTGAGGATGCTGAAAAATACGGTCTTTCAGATAAGCAGGTTGTAAGCGTTAAGATCACTTCCGCTGAACGTTCACTTGTTTTCGGTGACGTTGTTGTAAGAGTAAGCCCCAAGTTTGCCCTTGCAATGCATATTGATACAGATGAGTCCAATGCAGCAGGAGCAACTCCCGGACTTATGGGTGAGATCATCGCCTGATTTTAAGAAAAAAGGAGAGTCTTTCAATGGAAAATAAACCTGAGGGCAAAAGACCTATTGAAGAGGCACTGTCCGAAATCGGAAGCGCATTCTCCCTTTTTTCACAAGTTAAATCCGATGCGAGCAGCGCAAAACAAGCCGCTAAAAAGACATTTTTATATTTGTCGGTAGCGTGGTGGATTTTTGCCGGAGTAGTCGGATTTATACATAAACGCAGAAAGTCAAGAAAACATTAAATCAAAATCCCGCAGAGTATAACGCTGCGGGATTTTTTGAAAGGTGATAAAATGCGCAGAAAAGAAAAAGAGATAAAAGATACAAGCGAACTGGTGAAAATACTGAGTAAAACCTGTGTTGGCACATTATCCCTCAGCGGCGAAGAATACCCTTACGCTGTGCCGTTGAATTTCGGTTTTTCTGAAAATGACGGTAAATTCAAGGTTTATTTTCACTGTGCCTCAGAGGGCAAAAAGATTGAGCTTATTAAAAAGAATCCGAAAGTGTGTTTTGAAGTGCATACAATGGAAAAAATTACAGGCGAGGGCGATGAGCCTTGTGTTTACTCCTGCGCCTATGAAAGCGTTATAGGTTTTGGATGTGCAAGAGAGCTTACAATTTATGACGAGAAAAAAGAGGCACTCATAAAAATAATGGAAAACTGTACGGGAAGAGAATTTGATTTTAACGAAAATCAGACCCGTGGCGTGACAGTTTTTGAAATAGCTTTCGGTGAGGTTACGGGAAAGCGAAGCAGGGGATAAAAATTAATATATATAATATAGTAAAGAAAAAGATGTCCTGAATTTCGGGACATCTTTTATTCTTCGCTTCTTCCAAAAAGGTAATCGAGGGTTACTCCGAGCACTTTTGAAATAGCGTCAATTTCGATATTGGTAACTGCACGTTCTCCGTTTTCAATTCTTGAAACCGAACCACGACACACATAAACGGCTGAAAGTTCGAGCTTATCCGAAAGCTGCTGCTGGCTGAGCCCCGCTTTTATACGTGCGGCTTTTATTCTTTTTCCTGTAATGTTTGTTTTTTCGCCGTCTATAATTCTTTTCATATTTTCACCGCTTTGGAGTTTTAAAATATTTTTCTAATTTTCATTATACAATAATTATGTCTTTAATAAAACATTTCTCAGTGCGTCTGTTTTCATACAGACGCATTTTTTATTTTGCTCTGTCAATAATATTAAGGAAAACATGAAAATAAATTCTTGGAAACTGAGGGAAAACAAATGAATTACAGAACAGACCTTGCAATAGAGTGTACCGATGTAATAAATCTTAACCGAGAAGAAAAAGGGATAAAAGTAACACGTCGGGATCTTGACAATGCGAAAGTTACTATTGTGGAAATTCTGACCGAGGAAGCCTACAAAAGAACAGGCAAACCTGTGGGAAAATATATAACCGTGGAAGTTCCACCCTTTACCCATGACGGGGAGCTTCTTGACGGAAGGCTTACGGCGGTATCACATGAAATTTCAAGGATTCTGCCGAAGTCCGGAACGGTTCTTGTGGCAGGGCTTGGAAATGATAACATAACTCCTGACGCACTGGGACCTCAGACCGCTTCCATGCTCCTTGCAACAAGACATTTAAATGAAGAGGTGACGGGGGAACTGGGACTTGGGCGACTTCGCTCTGTTGCGGCGGCTGTGCCGGGAGTTCTTGGACGCACAGGAATGGAAACTGCGGAAATCATAAAAGGTTTAGTCCGTGAAATTTCACCCAGTGCCGTTATAACCGTAGATGCTCTTGCATGCCGCAGTTTTGAAAGGCTGGGCTGCACTGTTCAGATAAGCGACTGCGGCGTTGTGCCGGGAGGCGGAGTAGGAAATTCACGTAAAGAGATAAGTGAAAAAACCGTAGGTGTTCCCGTAATTTCCATGGGAGTGCCGACAGTAATAGATGCCGCAACGCTCTGCACTGACCTTACAAACAAAATCAGTGGAAAAGAGGAAGAGGGACTTTATGAAAAGTATCACAGCGTCGGGGGAGATATGATAGTCACCCCTAAGGATATTGATATGCTCACTAAAAGAGCCGCAAGGCTTGTAGCTCTCTCCATAAACTGTGCTTTACAGCCTACTGTTTCCGCTCAGGATATGGTGACACTGACTTTTTAAGGTCATAAAAAATAAACACCGGCATATAAATTTAAAGGGTCCGTATAATAACTCCCGTGTCCTGCGGACTTAAAGGACAGGGAAAAGGATGTAGTTTTTTGAAACGAAAAGTTTATGCGGTGGGGAGGATAAAGCTTAAAAAGGCTATTATGCCGGTGGTTATGGCTGCGGTTATAGGAGCGGGTTTTGTTTTCGGAGATTATCTGCTTCCGCTTTTTGAAAGTGTAAGTGTTTTTTCGGCAGGACTTGCTTTGCCTGAGGGAGGCGCACAGCTTTTAGAGGAGAAAAAGGAAGCGGCTCAGGAAAAGGCGACTTCTGCTAAGGGGAATTCATCATCGCCTCCGGGAGCCAAAGTTCCCGAAAGCGAAAGTCAGCAGAATGAAGAAAAGGAAAACGGAACCCTTGCATATACTCCCGATGATATAGCAAAGCTGATTGCGGCAGCTAAGGAGAAAAGCGGGAGCCTTTCAAATGACGGTAAAATAACCGAATACAAATACGGTAAATCCAATGCTACCGATGTTTATGAGAATATATGGGTAAACAATAAAACTGCTGAACACGATATAGATATTGCAGCAGAGCTCAAAAAGGAAGTCGATTTAAAAATAGAAAACAAATCCGCCCCCATCGTGCTTATATATCATACCCATACAACAGAAGGATACCAGACTCTTGATTTAGGCTGGTATTCGAATTCCGTGGTCACAAGAAGCAACGATCCGGCAACGAATATGGTAAGAGTAGGGGATGAAATCGCAAAGCAGCTTGAAGAAGCGGGAATTGGCGTAATTCACGATACGACTATATACGATACTACTTATAGCGGAGCTTATTACCGCTCGGAGGATCAGATAGAAAAGTACATGGAAAAATATCCGTCCTTGCAGGTGCTTTTGGATATTCACCGTGACGCAATAAAAAATCCCGATACGGGAGTGATGACAAAGCCCACAGCTGAGATAAACGGCAAAAAAGCGGCGCAGATAATGATAGTTTCAGGCTGTGAGGACGGCGGAGTAGTAGGTTTCCCCGACTGGGAATACAATCTCCGCTTTGCGCTCAATCTGCAAAAGGAGTGTGAGGATAAATATCCGGGACTTGTAAGGCCGCTGTTTTTCTGTTCGAGACAGTATAATATGCATAAATCCCATTGCTCGCTGCTTATTGAAATGGGCAGCGATGCAAATACCCTTGATGAAGCGGCATATTCGGGCCGACTTTTGGGAGATGCGCTCTCTTCGATGCTGGAAAGATATGTAGTTTAAAGGATACATACTTAAAAGGGAGGAAGTTTAATGAAACCAAAGAAGAGAGGAAAAAAGCAAAAGAGCGGGATATTTAAAGGCTATCTGATTTTTACAAGTGTTATTGCGGCAGGTGTAATTTTTGCCGGAGCATTTTTTACGGCTCAGGAGACGTCGGAATATGTAACTTTCGGAACTCAGACTGTAACTGTAAAAAGTCTGATTTCTGGATACACTCAGGCTCAGGGAATTTTTACTGAGCCTTTGGAAGATGATGAAAAACAGCTAATGCCGGAAAAGGCAGCTGAAGGACTGTCGTTTTTTCTTCCCGCTCCGGCATACGGAATATATGATTTGTCCGTTTCCATTTATAAATTCGGCAAAGATGTAATGGAAGCCGTATTTACGACTAAAGAGTCAAACGGAGCATAAATAAAAAATAAGCTGTGGGATTTAATCTCACAGCTTATTTTTATATCACTTTTTATTCTTCGCTTGGCTCAAACTGACTGTTGTAGAGGTTTGCATAAAAGCCGTTTTCAGCCATAAGGCTTTCGTGAGTGCCCTGCTCTATTATCTTTCCGTCACGCATTACAAGAATTGTGTCGGCGGTCTTTATTGTTGAAAGTCTGTGGGCAACTATAAAGCTTGTGCGACCTTTCATCATTTCATCAAATGCCTGCTGAATTTTTATTTCTGTTCTGGTATCTATGCTGCTTGTCGCTTCGTCGAGAATAAGCATGGGCGGACTTGTAAGCATTATTCTTGCAATGCAAAGAAGCTGTTTTTGTCCCTGTGAGAGATTTCCACCGTCTTCGGTTATCATTGTGTCATAGCCGTCTTTAAGATGCTTTATAAATCCGTGAGCATGGGCAAGCTTGGCGGCGTTTATTATCTCTTCGTCGGTAGCGTCGGGTCTTGCATAGGCGATATTCTCCTTGACCGTTCCTGAGAAAAGCCATGTTTCCTGAAGAACCATTCCGTAGCAGCTTCTGAGAGAAGAGCGTTTTACTGAATTTGCCGGTATTCCGCTTACCTTTATAACTCCCTCTTGAGGCTCATAAAAGCGCATGAGAAGATTTATGAAAGTTGTCTTTCCGCATCCCGTGGGGCCTACAATAGCGGTTTTCTGTCCGGGCTTAGCGGTAAGATTAAAGTTTTCAATGAGAGGCTTTTTCGGTGAATAGGAGAAAGAAAGGTTTTCTATTTTTACCGAACCGTCACAATTTGTTATTTCCGGTAAAGCGCTGTCGTCGCTTTCACTTTCTTCATCGAGCACTGCAAAAACTCGTGCAGCACATGAAAAGGCGTTTTGAAGCTCGGTTATAACTCCGGTGATTTCGTTGAAAGGCTTTGTGTACTGGTTTGCGTAGGTTAAAAAGCTTGAAATCTGTCCCACTGATATTGTGCCGGAAAGAGCTGTAAGAGCTCCCGAAATTGCAACTGCCGCAAATACAACACCGTTTACAAATCTTGTACAGGGGTTTGTCATTGCGGAGAAAAACTGCGCTTTTACTCCGCAATCGTAAAGCCTTGAGTTAACCTCTTCAAGGCGCTCCTGTGAAATATCTTCGTAGGAAAATGCCCTCACGGTTTTGGAGGCGCTTATCATCTCTTCTGCAAGTCCTGTAAGCTCACCTCTTATTTTGTTCTGCTTTACAAACATTTTCTGACAGTTTTTTGCAATAAAATAAGCAACGAAAAGGGAAAGGGGAGTGAGGACTATTACTACAAGGGCTATTTTCGCATTTACGCTGAACATAAAAGCGATTGTACCTATTATAGTTGCAATGCCGCTGAAAAACTGAGCAAAGCCCTGTAAAAGTCCGTCGGAAACCTGCTCTATATCTGCAATAATACGGCTTAAAATATCGCCATGGGAATGAGTGTCGGAATACTTTAATGGGAGAGTGCCAAGTTTTCTGAAAATATCGACTCTCATTGAACGGGTGGTTTTAAATGCCACATAGTTTGTGCAGAGAGTGGAAAGCCACTGGAAAACAGTTCCAGCTGCAATTACAGCTGCAAGCTGTATGGCAATTTTGCCTATGCCGCCGAAATCGACGTTATCGGGGCCGATAATCATATCCACCGCTTCACCTATGAGAATAGGTGAATACAGTGTCATGGCAACGCCGCCGGCGCTGAAAATCAGACCTAAAATCAGCATCGCTGAATATTTTCCAGTATATTTAAAAATTCTTTTTAAAACCTGACTGCTTTTCATTTGAGCACCTCCTCGCTGCTGAGCTGGGAGAGGCATATTTCTCTGTACACTTCGCAGGTGTTAAGTAGCTTTTCATGGCTGTCAAGACCTGCAAGCTTTCCGTCGTCAAGGACTGCTATTTTGTCTGCATATCTTACGGAGTTAACCCTCTGCGAAACTATGATTACAGCCCGGTTTTCGCTTGTTTTGTTTATTGCACGTCTGAGAGCGGCGTCGGTGGCAAAATCAAGTGCGCTGGCGCTGTCGTCGAGAATGAGAACCGACGGATTTCCGGCAACTGCACGGGCAATGGAAAGACGCTGTTTCTGTCCCCCGGAAAGATTGCTGCCGGAACGCTCTATAACTGTTTCATATCCTTCGGAAAGCTTTGAGATAAATTCATGAGCCTGAGCGGTTTGTGCTGCTTTTTCCACATCCTCGTCGGATATGTCCTTTCTGCCCATGACTATGTTTTCTTTTACTGTACCTTTTATTATTGACGCTCCCTGCTGTACAACCGATACAAAGGCTCGCAAAGGTTTTAAGTTAAGATTTTTGACGTTTTCTCCGTTTATGAGAACTTCGCCCTCAGTGGCATCATAAAATCTTGGAATAAGGCTTATTAAAGTTGTCTTACCCGAACCTGTACCGCCTATAACTCCCAGTGTTTCACCTTTTGAAAGGGTAAAGGAAATATCGTCGAGAACTTTTTCACCTGTATTTTCATTATAAGCGAAGCTGACGTTTTTAAATTTCACAACGGGAACATTTTCACTGTCCTCAGGAAGATCTTTTCCGCCGTCTTTAATTGAGGATTCCACTTCCAGCACATCGGCTACTCTCGAAGCACATGCGGCTGCCTTTGTAAGGATTATTACAAGATTTGCAAGAGCCACCAAAGCGAGAAGAATCTGGCTTATATAGTTTATGAAAGCGATTATTTCGCCCTGTGTGAGAGTTCCTGAATTAACCTTCATTCCTCCGAAAAAGATAACCGCAATAACGGCGCTGTTCATTATAAGGAATGTAGCGGGATTGAGAAGAGCGGAAATTCTGCCTACTTTTAATGCTGTCTTTGTAAGGTCATCGCTGGCGTTTTCAAAGCGTGTGTTTTCGTTTTCCTGTCTTGAAAAAGCTCTGATAACCCTTATGCCGTCAAGGTTTTCCCTGGCAATAAGGGAAACGGCATCGAGTTTTTTCTGTACCACTTTGTAAAGGGGGACTGAGCGTATCATAATAAGATAAAGTACAAAAGATACAAGAGGGCCTACAATAAGGAAAATTACTGAAAGTCCTAAATCTATGGACATAGCCATAATGGTTGCACCCACAATAAGGCAGGGAACTCTGATTGCAAGACGGATGAGCATGGCAACACCGGTCTGAATTTGATTTATATCGCTGACCATTCTTGTAGTGAGGGTTGATGGGCCGAAAAAGTCGATTTCCTTATGGGAAAAGGACTGGATTTTTTTGAACAGGTCATTTCTCAAATCCGTACCGACACCCTGAGAGGCTTTTGAAGCCAGATACTGACAGCACAGAGAAAATCCGAGACCGAAAAATCCCAGCAGCACCATTACGATGCCCATTTTGATAATGTACGGAACGCCGCCGTTTCCGTTAACACCGACATCTATTATTTTTGCAGAAACTATGGGAACTATAAGTTCAAATATAGCTTCCGTAAGCTTAAAAATAGGGCCGAATATAGCCTCAAATTTGTATTTTTTTAGATATTTGAAAAGTCTGAACAAAAAGCAGCACCTCACAAAGATGATTAAAATAATAATACCACAAACATAATGCAATATGAATATAAAGTGATAAATATTTTCTTTTTGGAACAGAAAAAGAATGCGTTAGGTCTTGACATATTTTACTGCAATATGTATAATAATCGTTGTCGCTGAACGGCCCGGTAGTTCAGCTGGTTAGAACGCTAGCCTGTCACGCTAGAGGTCGACGGTTCGAGCCCGTTCCGGGTCGCCACATTTTGCTGCTATGGCTCAGCAGGCAGAGCACGTCCTTGGTAAGGACGAGGTCACCGGTTCGAATCCGGTTAGCAGCTCCATAAAGACTCAGATGCAAAAGCATCTGAGTCTTTATTTTTTTATTCATTAGGCAGAGGCTGCCATAAAACAAAAAGAGCCTTTTAGGGCTCTTTTTGTTTTATGGCGGTGTGTTTTATTTTATCGGTACCAAAATGGTTTTGAATTTAAGCTCCATATCCTTTTTGATAATAAATTCATCTGACGGGTTAGGTCCGCAGCTGTTGGAGCCTGCGCCTCTCATAAATCCGTCAACACTGAGGAATACCGAGTTTTCATCTTTGATGTCCTCACGGTGTTCGGCATTCTGAAGAAGCTTGCGTGTATATTCGTGTACGCTGAAATTAAAGAGTCTATCTCCTCTGTAAACTGCAAGGCCGATGCCGTTATCATCGGTGAGCTTTACGTAAGAGGTCATGCCGTGGTTGCCGTTATCCTGAGGCTTAATGTAGTCCTCGTGCATATCTTCGATTCTTGCTTTATATACTCCCAGAGCAGATTGAGCCTGGAAATCCGGAAGATTTTCTTTTGCTCCCAAACCGTAGTATTCAGCATTTCTCAAATCTGCGGCAAGCTCTGCGGTAAATCCAAAGCGGGGCGGCTCTTTGTGGAGCTTTTTCCTTGAAAGCAGTTCCTCGCTGATTTCAATTGTTCCGTCCCCTGAAATAATATAATCAAGCTTTACAGTGCAAAGCTCTTTTTTCTTGACTGTGATACTCTGAACTGTTTTTACAACTACATTGTTTCCGCTTCCCTTTAATTCAAAGAGTACACAGGCAGTTGTATATTTATCAAGTCCGTTTTTGTTCCAATTAGGAGCAATGTTTCTGTCGTTGTCAATGGGTGCTCTGTAAAGGGAGGGAATTATACCTTTTTCTCCGGCAGCCGGAGTAGTATTGAGAAGTTCTTTGCCTGCAACAATATAGCTTGTCATAAGACCTGTTTCTTTTGAAAAGCTTATTTCGCCGCCGTCAAAAGAAATCACAGCCTGCTTGAATTTTTCTTTTACATCAGGTCTGGTACCGGAGGGTGTTGTGCTATATACAAATTTTCCGCTTTCGATGATAATCTGTTCTGCGGCGATTTCAAAACCGTTTTCATCTGTATATATGAAATTTATCTGCCAGTCATTTTCCTTATCGGTTTCGCTGTGAGGAGATTTGATAACCTGGGAAGAGCAGGGGGCGATATCGAGTTTTATGTCTCCAAATTCTGTTTTTACTCCGTTTTTAAGAAGTTCCCAGCCGATATTGATGTATCCGGAAGAACGGAAACGGTTTGTATTTGTAAAGCGGTAGCCCTCGGCAGTTTTTTCGGCTTTAACGGGTCTATAAAGAGCTTTCATTTCGTAGGCTCCTGTGTGAGGAGTACGGTCGGGATAGAAAAGACCGTCAACGCAGAAGTTGCCGTCGTGGATAAATTCGCCGTGGTCTCCGCCGTAGGTGTAGCGGTATTTTGCACATTCTTCGGTATGGATTGCCGCATGGTCAGCCCATTCCCAGATACATCCGCCCATCATTTTGTCATCGGAGTAGAACATATCCATATACTCGGCAAGTCCTCCGGGACCTACTCCCATTGCATGGGCGTATTCACAAAGGAAGAAAGGCTTGCCGTTATGTACGTTTCTCTTTCCACGCTCTCTGATTTTTTTCATAGCGTCCACGCTGGTGTACATTTCAGAATATACATCATAAGCGTGTCTCTTTGTTCTGCATACGCCTTCATAATGAACAGGGATTTCCGGGCAAATCTCTTTGAGCATATGATAGCAAGCATCCTGATTTTTCCAGCCGCCGGACTCATTGCCCAGTGACCACATGGTAACACAGGGATGATTTCTGTCACGCATATACATGAATTTTACACGGTCAAGATAATGACCGGTCCAAGTTTTGCTGTTGCTGATGCGGTTGATACCCCTTATTCCTCCGTTGCAGCCATGAGTTTCAATATCGGCTTCATCTACAACATAAAGTCCGTATATATCGCAGAGAGTGAGGAACATTGGGTCAGGAGGATAATGTGAGGTGCGAACGGTATTTACGTTAAACTCTTTCATAAGTTTAACGTCTTTGAGCAGTTCCTCAGCTGTCATAACATATCCGCCGTGAGGAGTTGTATCGTGGTGGTTTACGCCTTTCATTTTGATTTTTGCATCATTGAAAAGGAAAATCTCGCCGTCGATTTTTATGGTACGGAAACCGACAATACTGCGTATAACCTCTTTTTCTTCGCCGTCTTTTTTAAGAGTAAGGTAGAGAGTGTATACATTGGGGATTTCTGCACTCCACTTATTTACATTAAGATTGCCGAAACTGTATTGAATCTTTTCTGAAGCTTTATATGTACCTTTGGCCGTTTCTTTTCCCTCAGCGTCAAGAAGCACCGCTTCAACTTCGTATCCCTGTGTGTTTCCCTTTACTTCGATTTCACCTGAAAGATCAAAGCCGTTTTCGGTTTCGTGAGTCTTTACCTGATAGTCATAAATATATGTCTTATCAAGCACCTGAATATATACGTCACGGAAAATTCCGTTTTCACGGAACATATCCTGACACTCAAGATATGTTGCATTTGCCCATTTGTGTACAACTGCAACAAGTTCATTTTCGCCTCTTTTAAGCATAGGCTTAATGTCAAATTCAGCGGTATTATGTGCACCTTCACTGTAACCTACAAATTCTCCATTAACGTATACGTCAAGGGATGACATTGCCCCTAAAAAGGTGAGGATATATTCTTTATTCTGTCTGTCGTCGATATCGAAAGTTTTATAGTAAACACCTACCGGAACATCTTCCGGGAATTTCGGAGGTCTGGTTTTAAAAGGATAACGTGAATTAAGATAAAAAGGCGGTTCATAGCCTGTTCTCTGCCAGGTTGAGGGTACGTTTATCTCGTCCATATCTTCTACACCGGTTACGAAAACTTCCGGCATGTCAGAAACCTTTTCAAAATATTTAAACTGCCATTTTCCGGAAAGGAAAATGATTTTATCACTGTTTTCTCTCTCATGAATATAGTCTGTTTTTTCAAGAGCCTCTCTGCTGCCAAAGGGAATAAAATATGCTCTAGGTTCAAGTTTCCCGATGTTGTACGCCGTTACGTCTTTGTATCGGGTGTGGTCAATTGTGTACTTCATAAAGCTAACCCTCCATTATGTCTTAAATAGAATTTTAACATAATAGTAAATCCCCTTCAATTACACTTTCGGCAAATAAACAAAGCGTCCTGTAAAAAAATAAGAAATCCTTTTGTGATTAATACACAAAAGGATTTCTTTTGTAATCTCATAAAGAAATTATTAAAAATTGCAGACATTATAATAGCCTGTATATGATACCCCAATATTCAGAATATTCGTCTTTGCATTAAATATAATCAGTATCAGAAATATATTCGATCATTTATCATCGTTTTTAATGCGTTTTTCTGTTACGTCCTTTGACACTAAAATATCGGTTTTTTGGGTAAGCTTTAAAGAAGATTTCTCACGGAATGGATATTTGTATCCGCCGATTTTCATACGGTACTTTGCGGCAACTGATATACAGAAAAATGCTGCAACAGCAGCGCTTATTATAATAAAAACGCCGATGGGAGAAGATTCATCCTTTTGTGTATCAGTATCCGGATTAACAGGAGATGTCTGAGGCTCATCTGCTTCGGTTGCCTCTCCTGTATATATACCTAAAAGGTAAGAATTCTGAGAATCCTTTAGCAACGCAACAAAATCGGTTATAGTTTGACTATAGGCTCCACTGCGGAAATTTGTGCTTAGATTATTTAAAATTTCCTCAATTTTTTCGTCATTTAAAAACTGTGTTTTTTCGCCTCTGTGTGCAATGTACATTTCATTGGCCTGAGTGTTTATCAGAAGCAGTATTACATTTTTACCTGTATTTAAACCATAGCCGTTGTTGTCAAGATATTCATTACAGAAAACTTCAGAAGTTTTGCCTTGCATATCTTTAGAAGTAACTGCCATTACATCTGCGTCGAGATATAATTTTGCCATGCCTAATTCTTTTTGCAATGAAGCTATATCGCTTTCGGAAAACAATCCTGCAGAGTCATTTATCCATGTGTTCTGAGCAAAAACTGTAATACTCGCAGCGAAAAGCATTACAAGAACTGTGAGAAACACAAATAATTTCTTGGAGGATTTGAGTTTATTCATAATTAAAACAGGCCTCCAATCACCAAAAGAATTATCAAAGTTGCAAGAAAAGTTCCGGCAAATAACAGCATTAGTCTTAAATAGCTGATTGGAAGCTTGCCGCAAGTATTTCCCGTTTGTCCGTTCATGGCATAGAAATAGTCTTTTCCGCCGTTTTTAACTGTCATAAACCATACGGGAACGAGGGCGTACCGCCAGTTTATATTTATATCGGCTCCGTGACCTGTTACTTGCACCGCATCATAACCGGAAATGGTATCTCTAAGAATCTCAGAAGAGTAATTATCTACATCATGTATTACCTGCTGCGCTATCTCTTCTGATTCGATATCTCTCTTTTCAGCTTCAAATCCGGAAAGATAAGCCATGATGAATGGTTTAGCCTGTGAAAAATCAAAGGGCTGAACGTTTTCTGCCAAAGCTTTATTAGCTTTTGTAAGTGCGTTTTTGCTTATGTCACGGAAAAATAAGTCGCCGCCTCTGACAACACTGTATGTAGTTGTTTCTGTATATTCAATATTTCCACGTTTCCATGAACGTCTGTTGATACCGGTGGCCTTGATTTGAGCCTGGCTTTCGCAGTCGCATATCCAATAGGGGAAATACACTCCTGTAACTTTGTCAATCTGTTTTTTTGAAAAAAAGTTTTTTGGAGCAAATACCTGTTTCTTTGTCCATTCCAAAAATCGCTCAACGGCCTCGTCGCGGTCAATAGCAAAGGGAATGATACAATCCGGTTTGAATTTTCCGTCAAGTCTGCCGGAAATCACAACGGGATTGTGACAGAAGCAGCACTGGGAGGCCGCTTTTGTGGAATCCACAACAACCTCGGCGCCGCAGCTGGGACAGGTGTAAACAACGCCCTCAAAATCCTCTCCTGCTTCCTGAGAATCTTCTGAATTTGTGTTTTCAGCATTATCTGCTATTTGCTCTTCGCTTTTAGCCTGACCGGCCTTGATAAGCTCTTCTTCCGTAAAATACGAAAGACAGAATTCACAATGAAATTTTTGACTTTCTGCATCAAATATAAGTCCGCCGTCACAGTTGGGACATTTATAAGTGACAACCGCCATTATATATCACACCCTCCTGAATTTATCTGTATCACTGTATCACTATCACTGCATGGGCTTTCCGCACTCAGGACAGAATTTAGGAGCCGGCTGTGATGGATCAGGCTCATATCCGCAGGATGCGCACTTTAACTGTGAAGGCTTTGGCTTTCCGCAGTTTGAGCAGAATTTACCTGTATTTTCATTGCCGCATGAGCATTTCCATGTGGAATTTTCAGGTTTCGGACTTCCGCAGTTTGAACAGAATTTACCTGTGTTCTCATTTCCGCAGGAACATTTCCAGCTGCCGGGTACAGGCTGTGCAGCTGTGGCACGTGCAGCTTCTCTTTCCATCTGAGCCTGATTTGACTGAGATGCAGCGCCCATAAAACCGGTAGTGGCCTGCATACCCATACCTACGCCCATGAATCCTGCCATACTTCCGTTTGCGTTGGAACCAGCAGCTTCAATGCCTCTTGCAACAGAACCCTGGACATATCCCTCTCTGACAGTGGGATCGCCAAGCATTGCGCCCTGGTTGCGCATGTTGATGAGCTTTGTGGATTCCTCGTCATAGGAGATGCTGGAAATACCAACTGACTGGATTTCCATACCTCTCATTTCGCCCCAGTCGGCGTCGAGGATATCGGCCATATATTTGCTCAGTTCTCTGCCCTTTGAAGCTACGAAGGAAATACGTACTCCATCAGCAGACATCTGGTTGATTGCTGACTGGAAAGCCTCAAGGAACTCAGCGAGATACTGCTCGTTTATTTCTTCAATTTCCACTCTGTCGTCATTCTTAGGAATAGCCTCAGAATAGAAGGTGAGGGGATTCTTAATTTTAATTGAATATGTACCGTGGGCTCTTAAGAACAGCTCGGCGTTATAGAATGAATCGAAATAGTTTACAGGATTTCTTGTGCCGAACTTGATGCCCTTTATTTCCTGAAGATTGATGTAGAAAACTTTCTGTACTCCCGGTGTTACGCCTGCGAATTTAATACGGTTGAATGATTCTTTCAAGGAATCACCGAACTCTCCGTTGAACATTGACGGCATACTGGAGTTGTTTACTGTATAATAACCTTCCTCTGCTGTGTAGTCCACAACTTTTCCGCCGTCTACAAGCATCATAAATTGATTGGGATAAACATGTATGACGGAACCGTTTGAAACAGTGTCCTGTGTTCCTTTGCGGTTTGCGTTTCTTGAATCGTTTCTTCTTACTGTGACACCACGTGTAAATACGGTTTTGTCACTCATTTCATCGGGCTCGATAACCTCAAGCCACTGATCTGCAAGACCTCCGCCAACGGCACTTGCGATTGCTTTAATAATTCCCATTGTTATTGCCTCCTTTTATTTAAAGCAGCCTTAAACCTCTTTAAAGCTATTAATTAACCATGTTTTAATATTTATTGTTTCAACGGCTAAGCCGCAGTACTGACATTTTTTCTCACCTACAGACGTTATTGGAGCTCCGCAGTTGGGACATACAGTACCCACGGCGTTGCCTGCTGTATTTTTTATGAGATCGGGATTTTGGATATACACAATTTCCGTGTTGTATTTTGTTTGAGTGCGGAAACTGTCATCTCCCCAAACAGTCTTTCCGTCTTTGGATTTATAGTGAATGTGACCTACGGATGACTGCAAAATAATTTTGCACATTCCTCCGCCTTTGCGGTAATCGCTTATCTGAGTGTCATAGATTTGAGCATCAGAGAAATGCTCCTCAATTTCCGAAGCTTTATTGTCCTCAATTTGAAGTTTGATCTGATTTATGAAATCATCGGTAGTGCCGGTGATGTTTGATATTCGTCCGTTATCTATGGCTATAAATGCGCTTAAAAGTGCATTTTCCGCTCTGGTTTTAAGCTGAGGATAATTAAGCTCAGGAAAATCCTCTGTAATCTGGGGAAGGAACAGCTTTGTCATTGATGAAACAGATTTAGGTTTTTCGGCTAAAAGTTCTTTTTGTTTTTCCAGTCCTTCTGTAATGGTATCGGTTCCGAAAACAGAATTTGAAAAACTGCGCATTTTCCTTTTGATTTTAATAACAGCATAAGCTATTGCAATTATAATTATTGCTGCAAATATAATAAAAAACCAAAAAAATCCATTGTCCATCTGTATCACCATTGAGCCTATTTTGTGTGAATATTATATAACACACAATAAATCAATGCCATACATTTCTTACATTTTGTCAGTAATGTAAACTTATGGTCGAATTTTTTGTGAAAGCTAACCGTTATTTTCTTTATAAGTGGGCATAATAACCAAAATGGGCTTGACAGTTATTGTCAGATTTCTAACAAACCGAGTTTAAATCTTGTCATAGCCTGTTGCTTTAAATCGGTTTTTTTATTATAATAAATCAGGTATAACCTTGTAAAAAACCGAAAGGAGATACAGATATGAATTATTCACATGAAGTTGAAAAAATGTGTATGGTTGCAAAGGGACCCCATCACGGACCCGCTCCTATCCCTGAAGAGGGAAAATGGGTAAAGGCTTATGATATCAAGGATATTTCCGGTCTTTCTCACGGTGTGGGCTGGTGTGCTCCCCAGCAGGGTACATGTAAGCTTACTCTCAACGTTAAAAACGGTATTGTCGAAGAGGCTCTCGTTGAAACTCTCGGCTGCTCAGGTATGACTCACTCAGCAGCTATGGCTTCCGAAATCCTTCCCGGCAAGACACTCCTTGAGTGCCTTAACACTGACCTTGTTTGCGACGCTATCAACGTTGCTATGCGTGAGATCTTCCTCCAGTTCGTTTACGGACGTACACAGTCCGCTTTCTCTGAGGACGGTCTTCCCATCGGCGCTGGTCTTGAAGATCTCGGTAAGGGACTTCGCTCACAGGTTGGTACAATGTTCAGCACAAAGGCTAAGGGCGTTCGTTACATGGAGATGGCTGAGGGCTATGTTACACGTATGGCTCTCGACAGTGACGATCAGGTTATCGGCTATGAGTTCGTAAAGCTCGGCAAGATGCTTGAGGATATCCGTCACGGCAAAACTCCCAACGAAGCATATGAAAACAACAAGGGAACCTACGGTCGTTTCGATGGCGCTGCCAAGTACATCGATCCCCGTGAGGAATAAGACTATATAAGGAGGACATGAAAATGGCTAACGACGTAAAATTTGAAGGCAAAGAAAGAAGAATGGCCAAAATCGAAAAGTGTCTTGCTGAGTATGGTCTTGGCTCTCTCGAAGAGGCAAGAGACCTTTGCCTGAGCAAGGGCATCGACGTTGACGCAATCGTTAAGGGTGTTCAGCCCATCGCTTTCGAGAACGCTACTTGGGCTTACACTCTCGGTGTTGCCATCGCTCTGAAAACAGGCGTTAAGAGCGCTTCCGAAGCTGCTGCTACAATCGGTAAGGGACTTCAGGCTTTCTGTGTTCCCGGTTCAGTTGCAGAGCAGAGAAACGTTGGTCTCGGCCACGGTAACCTCGGCGCTATGCTTCTCGATGACAATACAAAGTGCTTCGCTTTCCTTGCTGGTCACGAATCTTTCGCAGCTGCTGAAGGCGCAATCGGTATAGCACGTACAGCTAACAAAGTCCGCAAGGAGCCCCTTAGAGTTATCCTTAACGGTCTTGGTAAAGACGCTGCTATGATCATTTCAAGAATCAACGGTTTCACATATGTAAAGACTGAGTACGATTTCTTCACAGGAGAGCTCAAGGTTGTTGAAGAGACAGCTTACTCCGACGGAGAGCGTGCAAAGGTTAAGTGCTACGGCGCAAACGACGTTCTTGAGGGCGTTGCAATCATGAAGGCTGAGGGTGTTGATGTTTCTATCACAGGTAACTCAACTAACCCCACACGTTTCCAGCACCTTGTTGCAGGCACATATAAGAAATGGGCTATGGAAAACGGCGTTAAGTACTTCTCCGTTGCTTCCGGCGGCGGCACAGGACGTACACTTCACCCCGATAACGTTGCTGCTGGTCCTGCTTCCTATGGTCTTACAGACTCAATGGGACGTATGCACGGTGACGCTCAGTTTGCCGGTTCTTCATCTGTTCCTGCTCACGTTGAGATGATGGGACTTATCGGTGCCGGTAACAACCCCATGGTTGGTATGACAGTTGCTTGCGCAGTTGCAGTTTCCGAAGCTGCTAACAAATAAGCAATAACTTATAAAAAATATGGACAGACTCTTTAAAGGGTCTGTCTTTTTTTATCCATATGTAATTCTTCCATTTAAAGCAAAAAGCGGGCAGATTAACTCATAAAGAAAATCCGTCCGCTCAAGGTTACTGTTATATTCAGTTATATTCAACGGCTATGAACTTAATGCCGTTTTCTTTTGCGTATTTTTCTGCAGCTGTGTTTATGCCGCCGTAAATGGCTTTTAAATTTTCGCAATCGGCAAAGGCACTGTCGCAGATTTTTTCGACACTCTCCGGTATGTAAACTCTTTCAAGCTGTGGACAGCCTCTGAAAGCACCCTGAGCGATTAATCTTGTACCGTCCTTTACAAAGTATGTTTCATTTACTGTTTCCTTAGCTTTTATCAGACAGTCATTTAAATACAAAACACCGTCTTTCCAGTTTTCACTGTTTCCGTAAAAAGCCGTATCTAAAAAAGCATTTTCACCTATAAAATTAATATCTGTATGCAGCTTTACTTTGCTCAGAGAACCGCATTCATAAAATGCCCAAGCTCCTATTTCTTTGACTTCTTCCGGAATAATTATTTCTTCAATATCCTTAACTCCGCAGAAAGCTCCGTCTTCTATAACATTTATATCTGTGGAAACCGAAACAATTTTACTGCTTCCATCTGCGAAAATATAATCATCTGTTTTTTTCAAAACTGTCATGGTCTCCTCCTGTTCTATATTTTCGGATTGTAATAATATAATGTAAAATTTACATTATATATAAAAATTTTGCGTTGAAATTGCGAAAAATTGCAGTAAATAGCAGGCTTTTTTAAGCGCAAATATAAGTATATCCATATTTTGTAAAAAAGCAATTGCTAATAGTATGCTTTTTTTGAAGGCAAGCCTTTAGCAGTTTACTGCGATGATTAATATTTAAGAATAAAATATAATAAACGTGGATATATATTTTATTCTTAGTTTTGGTTAGCTTCTTCATCGCACAAAAATAATATGGAGCGTAAGTATTCTTCCGCAACGTCTTTTAAATAAATTCCACGTGTAACCTGCAGGTATTCTACAAACAGTTCTATATCCTTTTTTAACCTCTTATCGTTGAGTATAATAATACCATTGCCGCAGTATTGCTGATTTTTGGGTATATCCTGAAATACGCAGTAAATCTGAATGTTGCTGTCGCATAATTCTAAGGAAATATTTGGAGTCTGGAAAATCTTGCTGTCTATAATGAGCAAGCGGTCCTCTTTAACGAAATCAAGCATTAACTGCACGTACTGTTTTCTGTATTTTAAAGGTAAGTTTTCATTCTTGAGAAAAATAGCAGGACATTCAATTATTTTTCCTGTTTCTACAAAATCTCTTAGTCCCGCATCACTTACAACATGTTTTTCATCATAATTTTTTGCTAGCATGGCGTAATGCTTTGCACCTATTTTTTTTATGCTTTCCATGCCGGGAATATCATCCCTCATAACTTCATCTAAAGACTCTTGGTTGATAATTGAAGCTATGCAGGGATTTTTTGAAAAACTCATTTCTATCAATTCGCCGGAAATGCGGCTGCAATCATTTTTTAATTCAAACAAATCCTTTGGATAAGAAGCAAGGGGAATAGCGCTTTTAAGGAAGTTAGCGGACTCATCCTGAATAGCTTCAAATATATCGTCGTTTTTAACAAGCATTCCCTTTTTCTTTTTTGGATGAAACAAAAGGCAGTATGAATCTGCTGCAAAGAAACAGGGGAAGGGTATGTTTTCATCTGTTTTGTTTCCGGAAACGTTATAATAAGGCGAACACTGGTATTCTACCCATTTTATTGCATGAAACAGATTGTCGATGTTTTCGCCGTCTTCTCCGTCGATTTTGAAATTTATCATATGTATAATATTCCAGCTGCGGTTTTTAAGGTAATGATTAAAAGTGGCCTCATCGATATCTGTAAAAGAATATGGGTAGTTTGTATAAATCTTTCCCGGAGCGGCATTTTCAAAAATATAATCCACAGCCATTTTAATCTGTGAAGAGTAAAGAAAAGTTATTTTTTCTGGATCTTCGACAGCAATGGGATTGCTTTTATATTCTGATTGAGCATTGTTTTCATTTTTTGCCATTTCCTTTAGGACATTGCCAATATGAGTAATTCTTTTAAAAGTATCAGTTCCTACGCTGTCTTTGTAAAAGCTTTCAATAAGTAAGGTTTTCTGAGAAGATGAAAGAGGTATTTTATATATTATTTCTCTGAAGTTTTCACGGGATATTGATCCGATTCCTCTGTAAAATCGGTGGAGTATACCTCTGTTTATATTGAATTCTTTGGACACATAGTTTTGGCTCCATCCGGCCTCATCGAAGCCCTTAACCATAAGTTCATAAAACTCCATACCAATACCTCCTGAAAATGTATGTTATTATATTTAAAAGACATACAACGATTACATATGTAACATAATATATTATAATTAAAATTATATTATTGTCAAATTGATAACTATCATGTTGAAAATAGGAATATTGTTTTTAACAGCACAAAATGATATAATTCAATCCGAAAAAAATAACGAGGTGTAAATATGATTAAACTAATACCAGCACCAAATAAAATTATATATGGTGAAGGCTTTTTTAGCCCCGAAAATCCTGTGACTGAAAATGCAGTTCCTGAATTTCTTTTAAGAGAAATGGGTGAATTTATTTCTCTTTCAAAAAAACAGAATATTGAAAATATAATAAGTTATATCAAAGTGAAAATAGGGGATGAATTTTCTTCACTAGGAGAAGAAGGATATCGGCTTAATATAAATAACGACAGTATAATCATTGAAGCATACAGTGAGCATGGAGCTTTTTATGCTGTACAGACTTTAAAGCAGATTCTTTTTCAGTGCGGGGATAAAATTCCAGTTATGACGATTGAAGATGCACCACGCTTTAAGTACAGAGGCTTTATGCTTGATGTAGGACGTTATTTTTATAAAGTGGAAGAAGTTAAAAAGTTTCTCGACCTTATGGCTCTTCATAAGCTCAATACATTTCACTTTCATCTTACAGAGGATCAGGGCTGGAGAATAGAGATAAAGAAATATCCTCTGCTTACGCAGAAGGGATCACGCCGCAGCCATACTAACTTTGGATTTATACCGAGAAGCGGATATTATACTCAGGACGAAATAAGAGAAATAGTTTCTTATGCACATTCTAAATTCATTCGTGTAATTCCGGAGTTTGATATACCGGGACATACAGTTTCTGCAATAGCCTGTTATCCTTATCTTTCCTGCTTTGACAGAAAGCTTAAAGTTGCAACTCACTGGGGAGTCAAACATGATATTCTGTGTGCCGGAAAAGAAAGTACATATAAATTTGTCTTTGATGTTCTTGATGAAATAGCGGAGCTTTTCCCTGACGGAGAAATCCATCTTGGTGGTGATGAAGCTTATAAAATGCGCTGGGATATTTGTCCGAGATGTCAGGCGGAGATAAAGAAACAGGGACTAAAAAACTCGGAAGAGCTTCAGCAGTTCTTTATGAGTAAGGTTAACGGATATTTGAAGGAAAAGGGAATTAAAACCATTATGTGGAACTGGGACGACATCGAGCCCACCAAATGGCTTGACCCTTCAATAGCATGGAATCTCTGCGGTATTTCCACGGAAAAGCTGCCTGTTATTAAATCAGAAATGAAAGCCGGCAGGGATATGATTATCACAAGCTCTTTTCCATATTATCTTGATTTACCCTATGGCTGGATAAACCTTAAATTTGCCTATGAGTTTGATCCGATAAAAGGATTTTCAGATGAGGATATGAAACATATAAGGGGCGTTGAAGCGCCTTTGTGGACGGAATATGTGCCTGATATGAGAACTGCATATTTAAAGACATTTCCTCGTTTGGGAGCCATATGTGAAACCGCATGGACAGGGGCTGAAAACAAAAGCTGGGAAAATTTCCTGGGAAAAATGGATTTCTATTATGATTTTCTTTCCCTTTACGGCGTTAAGGGAGCATCTCTCAAAAAGGCAATGCCCTCAAAGCTCAGAGCTGCGGCATCATCTCTTTGGTTTAACCGCCGTCAGCTTCACTGGCAGGGACTTCACAATTTAATTGATGACGCTATTGTGAAATCCACTGCAAAATAATTGTAGCAGGCGCTATGTACCAAAAAAGCCCCTTGGTAGGCTGAACCTGGCAGCAGGTTAAACCTGCATATAAGCCGCACACCGAGATGCGGCGCACAGAAGTATAAGTGCCTGTGTCACAGTTTGTGAAAAATCAAAGCAGAAACAGCAGAAACTGAAGAGTCATACATAACCAATTCATCGACAGTCGCCCACGTTGGTGACTTATAAATAAAATCTCCATAATCATATTGAATCCGTATAGATGAAAAAAATAAAAAGCACCGCTTAAGCGGTGCTTTAAGTTTTTATTGTGTTTATCAGTGAAGCTTAAGTCCTGCCTCAGTGAAAATTCTTCTTGCTCTTTCCACTTCTTCTGCGGCAGGAGATGCAACTCCCTTGAGAGAATAGCTGAGATTAAGCTGTTCCCATTTGAACTCTCCCATTTTGTGGAAGGGGAGAAGCTCAACACATTCTATGCATTTGTAGTCTTTAAGAAAATCTGCAAGCTTTCTCAATTCCGGTTCCATAAGTGTAAAGCCGGGGAGAAGCACATGACGTATCCAGACACGCTGTCCCTCATCTTCAAGGAAACGCAGTACCTTAAGGGCGTTTTCGTTGCTCTGTCCGGTAATAGCGGCACACATGGCAGCGTCTATTGCCTTTATGTCGAGCATAACTACTTCCGCCTCACGCAGCGCTGTCTTTGCCTGTTCGAGGGGGAAATATCCGCAGGTGTCAAGAGCTGTTCCGAAGCCCTCTTCTTTGAGTCTGAGAATGGCTTCGGTGACAAACTCATGCTGTAACAGAGGCTCTCCGCCGGAGAAGGTTACTCCTCCGGTACGGATAAAGTTTCTGTACTGTTTTACGTCATTGACAAGCTCATCAACGGTCATGGTGTAGCTGTAAGAGCCGGGAAGCCAGGTGTCGGGATTATGGCAGTATCTGCATCTCAAAGCGCAGCCCTGCATAAATGCGACATAGCGTATGCCCGGACCGTCAACGGTGCCGAATGTTTCTTTTGAATGAAATTTTCCTATTAGCTCTTTGCCCATAAATAACCCTGCCTGTAAGTTGATTATTAGAAGCGGGTGTGGAAAGTACGGTTGATAACGTCAAGCTGCTGCTCTCTTGTAAGTTTTACGAAGTTTACAGCGTAGCCTGAAACTCTGACTGTAAGCTGAGGATAAAGCTCAGGATGATCCATAGCGTCAAGGAGGACCTCACGGTTGAGAACGTTAACGTTAATGTGGTGTCCTGTCTCATCGAAGTAACCGTCAAGAAGCTTTGAAAGGTTAACAATCTTCTCATCTTCAGTCTTGCCAAGTGCGCCGGGAACAATTGAGAATGTGTAGGAAATACCATCCTCAGCAGCATCGTAGGGAAGCTTTGCAACTGACATCATGGAAGCTATGCAGCCGTTCTTATCTCTCTTGTGCATGGGGTTAGCACCGGGAGCGAAAGGCTCGCCTGCACGACGTCCGTCAGGAGTGTTACCTGTCTTCTTACCGTAAACAACGTTTGATGTGATTGTAAGAATTGAAAGAGTGGGTTTTGAATGACGATATGTGTGGTGCTGAGCAAGTTTAGCCATGAACTTCTCAACAACTTCACATGCGATCTCGTCAACTCTGGGATCGTTGTTGCCGAATGCGGGATAGTCGCCTTCAATTTCGTAGTCAACAACAAGTCCGTCCTCGTTGCGGATAGGCTTAACCTTTGCATACTTAATAGCTGAAAGGCTGTCAACAACAACGCTGAAACCTGCAATACCGCAAGCGGAAGTTCTTACGATATCCTCGTCATGAAGAGCCATTTCGAGCTTTTCATAAGCGTATTTATCGTGCATATAGTGGATAATATTAAGGGTGTTGATGTAGAGACCAGCAAGCCAGTCGCACATTTTGTCATACTTTTCGTAGACTTTATCGTAATCGAGATACTCATCTGTGATAGGCTCGAAAGCGGGAGCAATCTGATCGCCGCTCTTCTCGTCCTTACCGCCGTTGATAGCGTAAAGAAGAGCCTTAGCAAGGTTTGCTCTTGCTCCGAAGAACTGCATCTGCTTACCGATTCTCATTGCGCTTACGCAGCAAGCGATACCGTAGTCATCGCCGAACTTTTCACGCATAAGGTCATCGTTCTCATACTGGATTGAAGATGTCTCAATAGAAATCTTTGAGCAGAAATTCTTGAAGCCTTCGGGAAGCTTTGAGCTCCAGAGGATTGTCATGTTGGGCTCGGGAGCAGGTCCGAGGTTTACAAGAGTGTGGAGGAAACGGAAGGAGTTCTTTGTTACGAGAGGACGTCCGTCAAGTCCGATACCGCCGATTGACTCTGTAACCCATGTGGGGTCACCTGAGAAGAGCTCATCGTAAGCGGGAGTTCTGAGGAAGCGAACCATACGAAGTTTCATAACGAAAGCGTCAACAATTTCCTGGATCTCGCTCTCTGTGTACTTACCGCTCTTGAGGTCACGCTCTGCGTAGATGTCAAGGAATGTGGAAACACGGCCAAGGCTCATTGCTGCACCGTTCTGCTCTTTAACAGCTCCGAGGTATCCGAAGTATACCCACTGAACAGCCTCTTTGAAATCTGTTGCGGGCTTGCTGATGTCATAGCCGTACTTTTCAGCCATAACCTTAAGCTCTTCAAGAGCTCTGATCTGGTCGGAAAGCTCTTCGAGAGTTCTGATTTCCTCACCGTGAAGTCTTGCACGGTTTGCAATCTCTCTCTTAGCTTCCTGCTTCTGCTCGATAAGGAAGTCAACGCCGTAAAGAGCTACACGACGGTAGTCACCGATGATTCTTC
The DNA here is from genome assembly GCA_958366985.1 of uncultured Oscillospiraceae bacterium. Lineage (GTDB taxonomy): Bacteria > Bacillota > Clostridia > Oscillospirales > Acutalibacteraceae > UMGS263. Next base: position 20,035 of record CATXDC010000009.1, on the reverse strand, counting down.
CTCTGCCGTATGCATCTGGAAGACCTGTGATGATACCTGTGTGACGAGCTTTTTTCATCTCATCTGAATAGCAGTCGAAGACGCCGTCGTTGTGAGTCTTTCTGTAACGGAAGATCTCTTCAACTTTGGGATCCATCTCACGGTTGTATGCTTTAAGTGAGGAGCGAACCATACGGATTCCGCCGAAGGGGATGATTGCTCTCTTGAGGGGAGCGTCTGTCTGAAGACCTACGATGTCCTCAAGATCCTTGTCGATGTATCCGGGCTCGTGAGCGGAAATTGTTGAAATTGTATGTTCATCAATGTCGAGAACTCCGCCGGCCTGTCTTTCAGCCTCCATAAGCTTCTTTACTTTATCGAAAAGCTTAAGTGTCTTTTCTGTTGCAGGAGCAAGAAAATCTCCGTCACCGTAGTAAGGGGTGTAGTTTTCGATAATAAAATCTCTTACGTTAATTTTGTTTTCCATTTTTTATCCCTTCCTTTCAATTAACCGCACCATAGTTTATCGGCACTGCTGTGCGGTAGACAGCGCCTTTATAAATCGCCGTAATGACGAAATTAAGTAGAGTTCGGAACAGACATATATATGTGTGGTATACATGTCTTTCCATAAGTATTATAACAGTTTTTTCGACAGTTTTAAGGGTAAAAAGAAAGTTTGTATCAGTGAATAAAAAAGCTATTTTGTCAACCAATTTTATAATGTTTTTTCACAAACGCCAATGTAAAATTTTGGTATACTTTAATTCTAAAATAGAATAAAACTAAAGAGGTGGTAAAAGCTACGTTGTTTTGAATATAAATTCTTTACAAAAAATAATAAAAGTGTTACAATTCACTAATAAAATGTGATTAAAAGTAAAAAAAGGAGAGATGATGATAAATATGACAAAAAAACATTTGGAACGTGCGGTAAGTCCAGAATCTTTGGGAATTTCATCGGAATCAATCCTAAATTTTATAGAGGACTGCGAAAGGAGCAAAGTGGAGCTTCATTCCTTTATGATCCTGCGTCACGGCAAAGTTGCGGCGGAAGCCTGGTGGAAACCTTTTAACAGTGAAACTGCTCATACGATGTATTCACACAGTAAGAGTATCTCCTCTCTGGCAATGGGATTTGCAATATCTGAGGGACTTGTTTCTCTTGATACAAAAGTTTATCCTCTTTTTGAAGATAAGCTTCCGAGAGTTATTTCACGTGAGGCAATGGAGCTTAATATCCGTCATCTTCTCACTATGACCAGCGGAAAGCTGATGAATCCCATGGTCAATACCGAAAAAATGGACTGGATTAAAAACTTTTTGTCTGCTCCCTTTGCATGGAAGCCTGGTACAAAGTTTGTATATACCAATGAAAACTCCTACATGCTCTGTGCCATAGTAAATAAGGTTACGGGCATGAATGTAACCGATTACCTTATGCCGAGGCTTTTTGAGCCCCTCGGAATAGACCGCCCGTTCTGGGAAACCGATCAGAACGGCATTGAGGCAGGCGGATGGGGTTTACAGCTTAAAACAGAAGATCAGGCAAAAATAATACAGTGCTGTCTGCAAAACGGAATGTGGGAGGGTAAACAGGTAATTCCCGCTGATTATCTTGCCGAGGCTACCTCATATCAGGTGGATAACGCACCGGGAAAGCCTGATAACAGAGTTGGATACGGTTTTCAGTTCTGGATGAACAGATTGCCAAATTCCTACCGCTGTGACGGATTGTTTTCACAGTTTTCAATTGCCATGAAGGATTACGACTGCTGTATAGTTACAAATGCCGGAGCTCCCGATGAGCAGGGAACACTCAACGCAATCTGGCGTCATTTCCCACAGGGATTTACTGATGAACCTATGCCTGAAAATCCCGAAGCACTTAAGAAGCTCCGGGATAAAATAGCTTCTCTTTCAATGCCTCTTATGGAGGTTATGCCCCGTAATCCTCAGATGGAAGAAAAGCTTACGGGAAAATCCATACATACAAGGGATACAGGATTTGCAAGTATTCTCGCAGCACCCGCTACATTTATGCTTTCCAAAAAACCGGGAAATATAGACAATATCCGTTTTGAATTTTCTTTGAGCAGTGCATCTATGACATTTAAGGAAAGAAACAGCCCTGAGAATACCATTGAAATAGGACTTGACGGTAAAGTAAGAATGAGCAAAATTAAGCTTGCTGATTTGGAACTTGATATTGCCGCACAGGGTGCATGGAGAAGTGACGGCAGCTTTGAAGTGTGGATAAGACCACTACAGATGACCCAGATAAGAAAAATGCGCTTTGTTTTCGGAGAAAGGGGAGCCGTACTTATTCATTCACGTGCCGAGCAGCCTCTTTATGACTTGGCTGTATTCTGGATGGGCTTTATCGGACTTAATGTTACAAGTCCTCTTAAAGCTGCGGCAAAGGGAGTTGTTTCATCGGCACTTCCGGTTATTGACCCGGATATTTTCGGATTGCTGAGATCTGATAAATAAATGAAAATAAACATAAAAAGGAGCTCCCACTGCAGCGGGAGCTCCTGAGTTTTATATGAATTTTTATTTAGACTGTTCAGCCATAGCAGCGTCAAGCTCTGCCTGAAGTTTTGCTTCTTTTTCCTCACGGAATTTAGCAATTTTTGCTTCGTTCTCTTTTTCATCGAACTTATAGAAGAACATGGGGATTGCCTGAAGCACAAGTCCGATAGCTCCCATTACGGTGAGCATGAAGAAAATAGCGTTGAGAGCGGGTTCGTACTGAAGAACTTCGCTTCTCTGAAGAGTCTGTCCAACCTGTGCAAGCTCTTCCTTTTTAGTTGCAAGAAGCTGAAGGTTTTCGTATCCAAAAGCGTTAACAATAGCCATGATTATAAGGTTGAATCCTGCAACGCCAAACTTGTTAACAAGGCTCTTGAATGAGAAAACTGCGCCTTCAAGACGTTCACCTGACTCCATTTCGATAGTGTCGACAGTGTCTGAGAAAATAGCGGTAATAAGCACTGTGCTCATTCCGACAGGGAAGTTTGTAAAGAAGCGGAGAATTGCATATACTGCAAATCCTGCTCTTGCAACAGCAAGGTCTGCGCTGGTGTAGGGGACAACATACATGCAGATAAGGTAAACAAGCACGTCAGCTACTGCAAAAATAAGGCTCATTCTAATCCAAAGGGTTTTCTTGTCCATCTTTTTAAGAAGGGGAGGAACAATTGCCATTGAAAGCATATAAGAAATACCGCTTGAAATACTAAGAAGCGGGAAAAGAATACCTTCTTCAGAAAGAGGAATTGAAAAGCCCAGTGTAGATTTCATCCAGGCCTCAATTGCCGGGAAATCAAAAATTCCGTAGCAGTTCCATTTTGCGAAATACATAAGGAACATTGCACCGATGTTTGTTATTGCAGCAAAAAATGCAGTGATAATGAGTACTGTCATGTTTTTATTGCTGAAAATCATCTTAAGGGTCTGGGTGTATTTAACCTTCTGAGGTTTAATGTAAACCTTTTCTTTTATACCGAAGAAAGATGCAATCATGGGAACACCGGCCAGTACGGCGAAAACGATTGCCGCAACAAAGTATCCCTGACGCTCATCTTTGAAAGCATAAACAATGGGGAAGAAAACGATTGACGGAAGAACTGTTCCGATTGAACCGATAATATTGCTCCATGAAATAGCTTTAACTCTCTGTTCGCTCTGAGGGAAAACAAGGGGAGTGAGTCCCTGATAGGGGATATCAACAGCAGTGTTGAAAGTGTAGAAAATAAGGTATGCAATAACAGCGTACCAGAAGTTACCTACTGAAATGGGACCGCTTTGATCTCTGACAACATGGAAGCCGTTGCCGATTGTTGCAATTGTCTCCTCAAGATTTATCTGAGAAAGAGAAAATGTACCGAATCTGTCGCCGAAATCGACGGGTGCAAACAGAAGTACAAGGGAAACGCACAGCGGGACAGACATGCTGATAACCCAGGGACGGCATTTACCCCATTTTGTTCTTGTTCTGTCAACAAGCATACCCATCATGGGATCGTTGATTGCGTCCCACACTTTAGTAAGTGCAAGGATAAGACCTGTTGCGACAAGACCGAGTCCTAAGACATCCGAAAAGTAAACGTTGAGAGCACCGCCGATAACATTGGTAAACGTTAAAAGACCAAACGGCAGCAGAGAAAATGCTAAAATCTCTCTTGTGGTGGCATTTTTCAAGTTGTTAAGCACATTTTTTCTTGACTTTTTAACCTGCGCCAAAGTTAACATCCTTTCTTCTTTTTAATCACATGAAAGGCATTTTAACATAAAAATTTACAATATTCAAAGTTTTGTCATTTTTTACACTTTTTTTCTACTTTTAACACAAACGATGTGTTGATTATTTATGTATATTGCCTTATAATGTTTATCACAAAACGTTTTTCAGGAGGTTTAACATGGACTGGACCGAAGTTATGGTAGAAATCCCCGCTGAACATATTGAAACTGCAGAGGCAATTTGTCAGATGGTAGTGCCTTACGGCATTTATATTGAAGATTACAGAAATCTTGAGCAGGATGCATGGGAAATTGCCCATATAGATCTTATAGATGAAGAGCTTCTTAAAAAAGACAGATCAAAGGGTATAATTCATCTTTACATTCCGCCCACGGAACATCCGGCAGAGGCATCGGCTTTTATCAGTGAGAGGCTTAAAGAGGGCGGAATTGATAACACAATCTCTCTTAAAATGTGCAAAAATGAGGATTGGGAAAATAACTGGAAGGAGTACTTTAAACCTCTTCCAATAGGAAAGAAGCTTCTTATACGTCCCCTTTGGGAAAGGGATTATGACCCTCAGGGCAGAACAGTGCTTGATATTGAACCCGGCCTTGCTTTCGGAACCGGTGGACATCACACTACGAGATTATGCCTTGAAACTCTTGAAAATTACATTACCGAAGAGACAGAGCTTCTTGATGTAGGCTGCGGCAGCGGTATTCTTTCAATTGCAGCGCTGCTTTTGGGTGCAAAAAGTGCTCAGGCTGTGGATATTGACAGCCTTGCTGTAAAAACAGCCATAGAAAACGGAAAAGTAAACGGTTTTGAAGAGCCGAGATATAAGGTCTTCCACGGAGACCTTACAGATAAAATTACGGGAAAATTTGACGTTATCGCCGCAAATATAGTGGCTGATATAATAATCATGTTTTCCTCACAGGTGGGAGAATTCCTAAAAGATGACGGAGCGTTCATTACTTCCGGAATAATAGATACAAGAGAAAAAGAAGTTCTCGAAGCCTTTGAAAAGAATAATTTTAAAGTAATAGAAAGACATGAGGACAGCGGCTGGCTTTGCTTTGTTTGCAAAAAGGCTGACTGAAAGTAAATACGGAATTTCATTGTCTCATAAAAGTAACCCCTTGCAGAATATTCTGCAAGGGGTTATGTGTTTGCTTGAAAAAGTTTAAGTTATAAGTATGTATACATTAATATAAAGTATATATGTGCATTTTAAATTAGTACCTGTTGTGTACATCCTCGGCAAAGCACATAAGGTCTTTAAATTCCAATACCGTACCGTCATCAAGTATAGCTTTACCGCTCATCTTGCCAAATACCTGATGCTGATCACTTTCCACAACTACTGCCGAAAGTTTTGCTGCTCTGTCGAGAACAGGCTCGAAACGGGTTTCAAATCTTGAGTCGCTTGAAGTGAATGTCCAGGGTTTCATATAGCTGTCTTTGGGAATATTAAATGTAATATCATCGAGCTTATGGCACTTTCCGTCATAGAAAAGCATATTTTCGCTTGCAGCGGAGGTGTCGCCGAAACCGTAACCTATATTGAATCCGAAAGCTTTACTGTTAACTACTCCGTTGCCGGAACCCCAGTACCAGCGGTTGTCGTATGTCCAAACGCCTCTGCCCCAGTCGAGAGTTCCGAAATCTGTTTCCGGATTGAATTTGTATTCTTTTCCGTCATAAAATGCGCTTCCCGACGTTCTCATACAGTTGATTTTCTGGTTGTAATAAAAGGCTTTCTTGTTTTCTTTCCACGGTGTAGCGATTACCATTGTATCCATAGGAGGCTGGCTGAGTGTAATGTCACATGAAAAATCCTTGCCCTTAAAGAAGTTTTTAAAGGTACAGATGATTCTTCTTGTTCTTTCCGCTTTTTCATATTTAAGATGAAGCCTTTTATCTTTGTATTCAACATCACCTTTGTCGGATGTTGAGGGCATATGAAGTTTACCCAATGGGAGAACGTTTAAAATGGTTTCAGTATGTTCCCATCCCTCTTTGAAATTAAGCAGAGAAACGGACTGAAGACCGATGTATCCGTCATCAGAAACAGTAAAAGCAACAGCGTAGTCGTTATTCAGAACAAGGTAATAGTCCCATTCCTTGATTTTAAGCTTGGATGCTTTTATATCTTCTCTTCGATATTCCTGTACGAGCTGTTTTGACCATCCCGGCTCTCTCAAGGAACCGTCGCTTTTAAGGAGCAGCTGTTTTTTTGTAACTTCATGATTTCTCATTTTGTTCTCCCCTTTCATTTTTCTTTAATTTTATTATACAACTGTTAATGCAATAAATCACGGTTTCTTTTAGCGTAAAAATCCATAAATAAACGTTTATTCACATGTGTATTTTCACGAAAAAATTTTTTAAAAAAATTTTTAAATTTTGTGTCACAAAATCGGCTGTTTAATCGTTACTAGTGTATGAAGGGATTTCCTCACTTTCACCCTTCTCATCATTCATCTGCGTATTAAACGCAAAAAAGCTTCACATTGCGGCCGGGCTGTCTTTGGCAGTCCGGCTGCAGTGTTTTATATTATACTTTTTAAATAGCTTTTTATATTGACTTGCATAACGAAGAATTTTATAATTATTGAATAATTTATTATTCAATGAGGGGCGGATTTTATGAAAAATCTGAAACTAAAAGATTTTTTTATGAAGAACTCAGTTATGCTGGCAGCGGTATTGATTGCAGGTGTTGCAGCAGTGCTGGATTATGCTTTCAGAGTAAGTCATGTTTATATTGATACCGCTACATTCAGCGGACTTTCCATGCTTTTATTATGGATAGCCATTTTAAATGCGCTGGCTTTAACTGCCATGTATGTAATAAAGACATACGGTCTTAGTATCCATGGCAAGCCTATAAGTGAGAAAAAAGGATTTTCTGTGGCGTACATTATTTGTCTTTGTGCGACAGTTTTCTTTGTTATCTATGTTATTGTCAATGCAATAATTTCGGGCTATGAAACAATTCCTGTGGCAATGCGATTCCTGAAAGAAGATATTCCGTATCTGGCAGCAGTTTTTGCTATTGTCATTTTAGCTCTCGTACTGCCCCAAATCAAAAACAAACGTACTCAGAGGATAATTTCCGGCGCAGCAGTTTTGGGAGTCCTTGTCAGCGGATTTTTAAGTCTTTATCCCTGTTATCCCTATAAAATTACATCTAATCCTATGGTTATAGATAACGGTTCAGAGTATTCGGTTGTGTTTTCCACAAATGATAAAGGAACGGGATATATTCAGTATCAGTACAATGGTGAAGATTACACTGTATACGATCAGGACGGCGGAAGAAAGAACGGAAACAGCAAAATTCATACAGTAACGGTACCCAAAGAGCATCTTAACGGAAACAGTTACAGGGTGGGTTCAAGAAGAGTTATTGACGAACTCAGCTATGGCGGACGTTCAGGTAAGGAAGTAGTATCCGATTATTATGAATTCAATGCGCCTACCGGTTCAGAACAGAAATATCTTACAGTTTCCGACTGGCATACATATCTTGATAAAGTCTATGACGCTGTGCAGTATGCAGGCGATTATAACGGCGTTATTCTTTTAGGCGATCCGGCCCCGGGACTTATGTTTGAGGATGAAGTAAAGAAATACATAGTGGAGTTCGGCGGTGAAATTTCAAAGGGAACCATGCCTGTAATATATGTACGAGGCAACCATGAGACAAGGGGAAAAGAGGCAGCCAATTTACCTGATTACCTTGGCCTTGACAGCTTTTATTATGAGACACAGTACGGCGATTATAATTTTATAGCCCTTGACAGCGGTGAAGATAAAGAAGACAGTCATCCCGAATACGGCGGAATGGTAGATTACGGCCAGTACAGGAAGGATATGGTAAAGTGGCTGGGTACTCTTCCCGAAACGGATAAAAAGACCATAGCTTTAGTTCATTCTCATGAAATATGCATCGAAGAAGATTTAAGTACCAGCGCTTACAATGAACTTAAGCGTCTTAATGTAAGTCAGATTATCAGCGGACATACCCATACCTGTGAATTTTTGGAAAATAATGGTATGAAAGTGTACATAGACGGCGGACACTCAGGGGAAACTTTCATAATAAGCAAACTTACTCTTACTAAAAACAATTATACTTTGGAAGCATGGGACGATACTGGTAAGGAAGTTTTTCAAAAGGTTATTTCCTGGTGAGCAAAAAAAGATAGCCTATTTTATATAATACACACAAAAATATAAGCTTTATTGCTCTTTCGTTGACAGAGGTTTTGCCCTGTGATATAGTTATGAATATCAGTTATTATTAAAATTTTTAATGGCGGTGATTATAAGAAATGAAAGACGAAAACAGAAAATATGCACAAGAAGCCTACGACATAGTTAAGCATGCTTCGCAGGTTATCGGCTCCAGACTGCCGGGTTCCGATGGTGAGAAAAAATATGCTCACTATATGGGCGAAAAGCTCAGAGAAATCGGAATAACTCCCGTTACTGAGGAGTTTGAGGTATCTCCACGCTCTTCAATCGGCGGTATTCCCTATGCCGGTTGGGTGGGACTTATTGTAAGTCTCCTGATTTATCCGGCGCTTGCAATATGGCAGCTTTGGTTCCTTCTTGCAATAGGTACAGTAGCTTGTCTTGTATGGCTTGTTTTCAGCGTTTTCCTTTATAAGACATGGTTCGATATGTTCTTTAAACAGGAACTTTCACAGAACACTTACGGCGAACTCACACCGCCTGACGGAAAATATGATTATACAATCATCCTTTCCGGTCATACAGATACAAGCTGGAACTGGAAACATTCAGCTCATGGCGGCTGGCACAAGGACAAACCCGCTTTTGCACTTGTTACTACATATGGTAAAGTAGGCTTTGGCGCTGTTTGCTTCTTCCTGCTTACAGCGATCTGCGTATTTATGGCTGTTATTTATGGCAGTGCAATGTTTAATCAGGCATGGGCTTATGATATTATGGAGTTTTCAAGCAAATTCCGTATGCTTAATCAGGCTTTGCTTTTCCTTCCTGCTGTAACAGCACTGGGAAGCTGCTTCCTTATTATGTGGGCTGATCCTAATCCCCGCAATGCTTCAAAGGGTGCAATGGATAACGCAACAGGCTGTGCACTCAGCTATGAGGTTATCAAGTACTTTAAAGAAAATCCCGATAAGATGCCTCCCAAATGCCGTATAATTGACCTTAACTGCGGCGCTGAAGAGGCAGGTCTGAGAGGATCAATGGCATTTGCCCGTGAGCACAGAGATGACGATATGCTCAAAAATTGCTGGAATATCAACATTGACTCCGTTGCAGATAAAGAGTATTTTGAGGTTGTTATCAAGGATGACTGGCAGTTCTGCCGCTTTGATACAGACCTTGAGAAGATGTTCAAGGATACATTTAATGAAATGGGTATTGTAAGTAAGACAAACGGATGCATTCACAATCCTGTCGGCGGCTGCGACAGTACACCCATGACAAAGGCAGGAGTCAAATCTGTAACCTTTGCGGCACAGAATCCCATGCTCACTTATTACTATCACACATGGCTTGATAAAGCTGAGCGGTTTGACGCTGAAACTGTCGGCGACGGCTTTGAGGTTGTTCTCGGTGTTATCGACAAGATAAGCGCATTCCAGCAGGAAAAAGGTTTCAACGGACCTCAGAAAAAATAAAAAGAAGTAATACAAAAATCCGTCCTCAGTGAGAAGCCGAAGACGGATTTTGTTTTTTTATATTATTTTCAGTTTTCCCCGGAAAAGTGCATGGCGGCTCTGAGATTTAGAGCTCTGATTATTGCGTCAGCCTTCCTGTCAATTTTTCCGAAGTTCATGGCGGGAACATAGTAGCTTTCCAAAAGGTCATGGGCTTTTTTTGTAGTTGCAAGAATTGTTACTGCTTCTCCCAGAAGTTCTGCTGAAGCTTTTGAATTAAAAGAAATTCTGCCTCTGTATCTTGCAATTTCGTCTGTCTGCAAAAAGCGCTTTACATTTATGCGGCGATAGGGTGTAAAGGCGCTTTGATGCCATGGAGTAGAAGTGAAAACAGCAAGATTTTTTTCGGGAATAATGAGATGAACAATCTCGTTTTCCCCGGAAAAGGGATTGAGACAGGTTATAACGTCAAATCCCAGGGAAATGGCACGGCTGCGGAGAATTTCGAGAAGCATTGGAGAAACGGCACAGTAGGGGTCGTCTATGACAACTATCTTTTCCGCAAGGGCTTCAACAGTTTCAAAGCAGGTGAATATTCCCTTTGGAGTAGGTGCTGATAAATAGCGCCGCTTTTCAGTTCCGATTCTTCCCTTGGGACTGCCAAATTCTCTTGCGGCAAACCGTGCAGCGTAATTTTCTATTTTTCCCTTGTCTGCTGAGTTCTGCAAAAGCCTTACAGTGTCATTTTGAAGAGATGCGGCAGCGTTTAAAAATCTTACGCTGCGCCGATGAAGTTCGCTGCAAGTGAGGGTGGCTTCTCTGATTTTATCAGCTCTCGCCCTGAGCATTTCGCCGTTCCAGCAATCTCCCAGGTTTACAATCTCCTCAACTGCGCCAGGGAATTTCGGCTCGATTGTATGAGGTGAGGTTCCGTCGGCAATTGCAAATTTTATCTCAGGTATTATCACTGCGTCAAAGGAATCGGGGTCTGAGGAACAAATGATGTTTTCGTGATATAAACCAAGCTCATCAGCCTTTGCGGCTACTCTTCTCATTATTCCCGATTTACCTGTTCCCGGTCCACCTTTGAGTATGTACATGCTCCAGGAGTCAAAGGGATTATAAAGCTGGGAAAATTCACTTACAAAACCTTTTGGTGTATTTGCACCGAGAAAAAATGTTATATTCTTATCACTCAAAAAAATCCCCCCGTTAAATTCATTCACACTTTTATAATATGCCGGTAAAGCATATAAGTGAAGAAAAACGGAGGGATAATTTTATAAAACTGCACTTTCAATAATTGAAAAGCTTTTGTTTTCACAGTTTATTTCAGCCATTGCTCCGTAAGGAAGCACCGCTTTAGGTGCGTTGTGGCCGAAGCTGCCGTTATAGAGAACAGGAACCTTACTGCACCCGTATTCTTTCATAACCATTATAATTGATTTTTTATATTCCTCGTAATTGTTTTTGCCACGTGGTCTGCCAAAGAATAACGCTGAAATTTTACTTAATATGCCCATTGCACCGTAAGAGCGAAGCTCTTTTTCAATATCCCAAGGAGGTGGAGGATCTTCGCTGGTTTCCAGAAAGAAAATGGTGTTTTCAAATGTATCTGCTGGAGGAAAAAGCTCGGTGCCTCTTATTTGTGACATTGCTTCAACGCATCCGCCTATAAGTCTTCCCTTTACGGTTCCGCTTCCCTGTAAAAGCTCATATCCGCTGTTTTGCAGAAAGGTACGCTTTTTATCTTTTTTGCTTTCATCCCAGTCCAAAGATTCTTCGGTAAATAAGTTACAGGGTTCGATTTTGCCTATTGGGTCACTGCTGAAAAGTGTCTGTTTTACACAGTTAACTGTATATGCGGGTACTTCCACATTTTCGGAAAAATCTGACAGCGCTGAGGGTCCGTAGAACGATGAAATTCCTGCCTTTAAGCACATGAAATGATTAACAGTTGTGTCGGAATAACCCATGAATATTTTTGGATTTGATGAAATCACATTATAGTCAATATACGGAATAAGTCTGATTGTCTCTTCACCGCCGATGCAGGAGATTATTCCTTTTATGGTTTTATCGGAAAAAGCTTCCATTAAATCTTCTGCACGTTTTTCAGGATGTTTATAAAGATAGTCAGCGTCTTTTAAGGTGTTGGGCATTTCCAAAGCTTTAACTCCTAAAAGCTTTTCTATTCTTTCTTTTCCCTGCCTGTATCTCCAGTTTAAATCTTCATTTCCCGCAGCACCCCATGAGAGGCTTACAAGAGCTACTTTGTCGCCGGGACAAAGTTTTGAAGGCTTTTTTAAGTTAAGCATATTTTACCTCTTTTAAAGAAAATCCGCCCATATGATAATGGGCGGAAAAACATTATTTATACTTAGGTCTGGGTGTGTATGAGGTGTGGAGAATCTCGTGAGCCTTGTGGCTTCCGGGTTCGCCGAAGAACTCCTCATAAACCGCTTTGATTGCAGGATTTTCGTGAGATTTACGGATTGGCAGGTTCTTATCCGCATCATAAAGAGCTGCTGCTCTGATGCCCTTGAGGTCTATGAAGTTGCGTACAACTGCGTGCTGTATGGGCTGACCGCCGCCGTTTACGCATCCGCCGGGGCATCCCATTATCTCTATGAAGTGATAATTAGCAGTGCCGTTCTTTATGCGCTCCATAATCTCGTGGGCGTTAGCTATACCACTTGCGGCGCAGACATTTACATCCATTCCACCGATGTTGTAGGTAGCCTCTTTAATATCGGCAGTACCTCTGACCTCAGTGAAATCTACGTGGTCAAGCTCACGACCTGTAAGCATTTCGCTGGCAGTTCTGAGAGCTGCCTCCATAACGCCGCCTGTTGCGCCGAATATAACCGCTGCTCCCGTTGCTTCGCCTAAGGGAGAGTCGAACTTCTCATCAGGCAGCTTTTTAAAGTAAATTCCTGCGCTTTCAATCATTCTGCCAAGCTCTCTTGTGGTAAGAGCGTAGTCAACATCAGGGTAGCCTGATGCGTTCTGGTGCTCTCTGCCTGTTTCAAATTTCTTTGCAGTACAGGGCATAATTCCCACAACAACAATATTCTTCGGATCAATGCCCATTTTCTGAGCATACCATGTCTTTATTGTTGCGCCGAACATCTGCTGAGGCGATTTGCAGGTTGAAAGGTGGGGGATAAGCTCAGGATAATAGTGCTCACAGTATTTTATCCATCCCGGTGAGCAGGATGTAATCATGGGCAGAACGCCGCCGTTTTTAACTCTTTCAATAAACTCGTTTGCCTCTTCCATGATTGTAAGGTCAGCGGCAAAGTCGGTGTCAAATACTCTGTCGAAGCCCAAGCGGCGAAGAGCGGCAACCATTTTGCCCTCGACATTTGAGCCAATATGCATATCGAAGCATTCGCCCAGAGTAACCCTGATTGAGGGAGCTGTCTGAACAACAACGAATTTCTCCGGGTCATTGATTGCGGCAAGAACTTTGTCGGTGTCATCCTTTTCTCTGAGAGCGCCTGTAGGACAGTTGACTATGCACTGACCGCAGGAAACGCAGGAAACATCTGCAAGGTCTTTGTCGAATGCGGAGCTGATATGTGTATCAAATCCTCTTGCGTTTGCGCCGATAACAGAAACTTTCTGAGCGTCGCAGGCAGCTACACAGCGGCGGCAGAGGATACATTTGTTGTTGTCTCTTATCATATGAGCAGCTGAATCGTCAAACTCATAGTGGGGATTTTCACCCTCAAAGCGTGTTTCGTCGTCAACGCCGAACTCTTTGCAGAGCTTCTGAAGCTCGCAGTTGCCGCTTCTTACACATGAAAGGCACTTGCGGTCATGGGTGGAGAGAATAAGCTCCAATGTGATTTTACGTGAGTTTCTTACACGCTCAGTGTTTGTGAAAATCTCCATTCCCTCGTTTACGGGATAAACGCAGGCGGTTACAAGGCTTCTTGCGCCCTTAACCTCAACCATGCATATACGGCAAGCGCCGATTTCGTTTATCTTTTTAAGATAGCACAGTGTCGGAATTTCAATTCCCGCATATCTTGCGGCTTCAAGAATGGAAATTCCCTCCGGCACACACAGGGGCATGCCGTTAATTTTAATATTTACCATAGCCATATTGGCACACTCCCTTTCTTATCTCTTGCTGATAGCTTTAATCTTCTTACACTTATCCATGCAGGCGCCGCACTTGATACACTTCATAACGTCTATAACGTGGGGGCTCTTGATAGTGCCGGAAATAGCGCCTACGGGGCAGGCTCTTGCACAAAGTCCGCAGCCTATGCACTTATCTGGGTCAATGTAGTAGTTGAGAAGAGCTTTACATACGCCTGCGGGGCAGCGTTTATCTACAACGTGGGCGATGTACTCTTCACGGAAGAATTTCAGCGTGGAAAGAACGGGGTTCGGCGCAGTCTGTCCAAGACCGCAAAGGGAGTTTTCCTTGATATAGTGGGCAAGCTCTTCCAGCTTATCTATATCCTCAAGGGTTCCCTTGCCGCTTGTGATCTTTTCGAGAATTTCACGCATACGCTTTGTACCTATGCGGCAGGGTGAACATTTTCCGCAGGACTCGTCAACGGTAAAGTCAAGGAAGAACTTTGCAATGTCAACCATGCAGTTATCCTCGTCCATTACAATAAGTCCGCCTGAACCCATCATGCATCCGATTGCCGTAAGGTTGTCGTAGTCGATGGGGGTATCTATAAGATCAGCGGGAATACATCCGCCTGAAGGACCGCCTGTCTGAGCAGCCTTGAACTTTTTGCCGTTGGGGATTCCGCCGCCGATTTCTTCAATAATCTCTCTGAGGGTTGTACCCATGGGAATTTCAACAAGACCTGTATTGTTGATTTTTCCACCGAGAGCGAAAACCTTTGTGCCTTTTGATTTCTCAGTACCCATGGAGCTGAAATACTCAGGTCCGTTGAGGATAATCTGAGGAATGTTTGCAAAGGTTTCAACATTGTTTTCAGTAGTGGGCTTTCCGAAAAGACCCTTTACAGCGGGATAGGGAGGACGGGGACGTGGCTCACCACGGTTACCCTCAATAGATGTCATAAGAGCTGTTTCCTCGCCGCAGACGAAAGCACCTGCACCAAGACGGATATGAAGATCAAAGTCGAAGCCTGAGCCGAAGAGATCTTTGCCTAAAAGACCGTATCCTCTTGCATCCTCAATAGCCTTCTGAAGTCTTCTTACTGCAATGGGATATTCTGCACGGACATATACATAACCTTCCGTTGCACCTACGGCATATCCGCAGATTGCCATAGCTTCAACTATGCAGTGGGGGTCGCCCTCAAGTACGGAACGATCCATGAATGCGCCGGGGTCGCCTTCGTCAGCGTTGCAGACTACATATTTCTGATCTGCCTTATTCATGGCGGCAAGCTCCCACTTTCTGCCTGTGGGGAATCCTCCGCCGCCTCTGCCTCTGAGTCCTGAACGCTTTACGATGTCTATAACCTGTTCGGGAGTGTATTCGGAAAGGCATTTTGCAAGTGCCTGATATCCGTCATAGGCGATGTATTCGTCGATATTTTCCGGGTCAATAACACCGCAGTTGCGAAGTGCAACACGCTTTTGTTTCTTATAGAAGTTTGTTTCATTGAGGGACTTTATAGTGTCGCCGGAATGTACAGTTTCATCATAGAGAAGCCTTTTGACCATGCGGCCTTTGAGCAGATGCTCCTCAACGATTTCCGGGACATCCTCAACCTGAACCTGGCTGTAAAAGCATCCCTCGGGATAAACTATCATAATGGGGCCTAATGCGCACAGACCAAAGCATCCTGTACGGATAACCTTTATTTCGTCTGAAAGACCCTTTGCCTCGATTTCCTTTTCGAGGGCTTCAATAATTGCGGCGCTGTTTGATGAAGTACAGCCGGTACCGCCGCAAACGAGAACATGGGAACGATACATTGACTTTCCTCCTTATTTATCAACAGTGCCCACTGTGTATTCTGTAACAACGTTGCCGTTTACAATGTGGTCGGCAACTACTCTTGCTGCCTTTTCAGGGGTCATTTTTACATATGTAACCTTTTCCTGTCCGGGAACAAAGACTTCTACAATAGGTTCATACTGGCACATGCCTATGCAGCCTGTCTGTGAAACGGTAACGTGTGAAAGTTTGCGTCTTGCAACTTCCTGTGAAAAGGCGTTGAGTACGGGACGTGCTCCTGCTGCAATTCCGCAGGTTGCCATGCCTACAACCACTCTTGTAACTTCGCCTTTATCTTCACGAACTGTCATATTCTGTCGGGTCTTATCCCTTATTGCCATAAGTTCTTCAAGGGTTTTCATTTCCTGCACCTCCGGTTATTTCTCTTGTGTTTTCGCAGATAAAGTCTCTTATGAACTCTGTGACCTCCGGAGACGAAAGGGGAACATCTCCCAAAATTTCACGCATCTGACGTGTATCAAGAGTAAATTCTCTCTCTCCGATTATTCTGCGGTATAAAAAATCAATATCTGTATTCATGGAGATAAGGCTGCACATGGTAGCTGCCATATCTCCCACTGGAGTGAAATCAATACTGTCTGTTCTGAAAACTGCCGTAACCGTTGTTCCTTTGTCTAAAACCGATTCAATGTCAAAGGAACCACCCGTCATTTCCGCTGCCATTTTAAAAAGGGGAATACCCATTCCCACTTTTCTTGTAGTGCGTGTTGTGAAAAACGGGTCACGAACTTTTTGAAGCTGTTCAGGTGACATGCCTTTTCCGTTATCGGAAATCCTCACCGTGAGGACGCTATTTTTTTCACAAAGCTCGATTTCGATGAGCGATGCCTTTGCGGAAATGGAGTTCTGAGCAATATCCAGAATGTTAAGTGAAATTTCTCTCATTTTATTTTTTATTCCATATATTTGTCGAGGATTCCGTCAACATCCTCAGCGGTTATCTTTCCGTAAACGTCATCGTTTACCATCATAACGGGAGCAAGTCCGCAAGCGCCTATGCAGCGGCATGCTTCAACGGAAAATACACCGTCCGGTGTGCATTCGTCAGGCTCGACTTCCAGCCTTTCGCATATTCTGTCGAGGATTTCCTGTGAGCCTTTAACGTAGCATGCAGTTCCGAGACAGACGGAAACCTTGTACTTGCCTTTTGGTGAAAGGGCAAACTGAGCGTAAAAGGTTGAAACACCGTAAACTTTTTCCAATGGAATGTCCATTCCGTCGGCTATCATTACCTGTACTTCAAAAGGCAGATAGTCATAAATCTGCTGAGCTTGCTGCATAACATGCATGAGCAGGCTCTTGTCATGCTTGCATTCCTCGATTACTTTGCGAAGCTTTGCTTCCTGCTCGGGAGTGCCTTTAAAGGGGATTTTGCTGATTTTTTTGAGCATTGCTGAAATTGCCTCCTTTATTTAATTGCTTAGCGGCTTTACGATTGTTATATTTTTAACAAATATAAACGCAAAATGTTTAAACAATTATAGCATGGTTACAAAATTAAATCTACAAATTAAAGAAAAATAATTAAATTAATACTAAAAAATTTTTGCACTAACAGATGTAATTAAGAAAAATTGTCATTAATTATAAAAATTCACATTAAATTTTAGCAAAACGACTATAAATAAAATTAAAAATCTTAAAACCGATAACAGTATTCAATATTTTTTTACTTTATACCCTTAAAAAACGGAAGAGGTAAACGAATATATAATATAAAAGGAAAAATCTTTATTTATGGTTTGGTGATTTTTTGTTCTCCGCTATTTAATTTTAGGCTGAAATGCGATATAATCACTGCTATACGATAGATTTAAGGAGGACAAATATGGCTGAAACACTTGAAGCACGTGTCCTTTCGGCAAAGCGCTCGCAGAAAGAGCTTGAGGCGCTTTTAACAGAATACAGACCATTTATTATTTCTGCTGTTTTATCTGTCTGTCCAACAGGAGGCGACGATGCTTTTCAGACGGGCTTTATCGCTTTCACCCAGGCAGTTGAATTATATGAAAAAGAAAAAGGTTCATTTCTTTCCCTCGCAAAAACGATTATAAAACGGAAAGTAGTAGATTTTGTAAGAAAAGAAAAAACTGTCAAGGAGGATGCCGTTCTTGACAGTGCACAGGATGAATCCGATAATGCTGTACAGCTGGCATCATCACAGGTATACCGTGTAAATGTCGAGAATGAAGAGAGAAGAGAAGAAATACTGCTTTTGACTTCGGAACTCAGTAAGTGGTCAATTTCTGTGAGCCAGCTTTCCAAAGCTTCACCACGTCATGAGTCTACAAAAAATGCGTGCAAGACGATTATTTATGAGATGATTAATAATGAAAAGCTTCTTGCTTTATTTAAAAATGAAAAGAAACTTCCTGTAATGGAACTTATGCGTAAAACCGGAATCAAGCGTAAGCTCATAGAGGATCACAGAAGATATATAGTTGCCGCTATTATTATTCATACAGGCGATTTTCCGTATATGCGTGAATATATTAAATTAAATTGAGAAAGGACGGTAAAGCATGAAAGTTATAGTAATTGAAGTAAATGAAAATGTTTCCACCGTTCTCAATGATGACGGCGAATTTATGGAAGTTTCTACACAGGACGGTTGGCAATGCGGAATGGAAGTTGATTATGAGGTTCCGAAAGAAGAAGCGACAGTTCTTGAATATCCTAAAAAGGAAAAAACATTTTCACTTAAAAGAATTGCAGCTATTGCCGCATCTGTTGCTGCATGTTTGTGTGTAGCGTTTGCCATACAATCTTTATATAGTAATCTTAATACCATTACAACATATGTTGAGGTATCTATTAACCCTGCAATCAGAATTTCGATGAATAAAAACGGAAAAGTGATTGCAGTTGATGGAATCAATAACGATGGCACAGAACTGATTTCAAAACTCAATAATGCTTCCGGAATAAACGAGGAGTTGTCTCAGATAATTAATCAGGCGGTCGATGACGGATATTTTTCATCAGACAATAAGCAGGTAAGCATAATTGTTGCAGATAACGATATGGTTCAGGCAGAGCAGATAGAGAGAGAACTCCTTGAAGTAACTGCTGATGTACTTACACAGCGTGATATAGATCCCATAGTGCGAACAAGGCGTGCCACGTTGGAAGAGGCAAACAATATGCGTCAGACAGTTGATGCTGGTGTGAATCTGGGAATGAGTCTTGCGGAAGTGTATGAGCTTTCCCAGTGGAGCAGTTCGAATAATGCTTTAGGTGTCAGAGAGATAGAATACAAAGGAAATAATATAGCTGAAATAGAATTTTCATCGGATTTGCTTTATACAGGCAAGGAAAAAATTACAGTAACAGACAGTGAAGGAAACGAACTTGCATGTAAACTTAAGAGTCAGAGTTCCGATGAATGGAACGTGGAAATAGCTTCGATTGAGGAGGGAAAAATATATTACGTCAAAATAGAAGCTTTTAATGCTGACGGAACACCTCTTATATTTTCGGGAGCTTTTCTTGCAAGAGACGGCTTTGAAGCAACCGCAACGCTTAACGGATTTTCATCAGAAGTTTATTGCTTTGAAAACGGAATAAAGTTTTTATGTGACAATGATGATATTTATTCTTCAAATAAAACAGTGATCACTTTGAGGAATTCTGACGGGGATGTCTATACCGCTGATGACTTTATTATGGAAGATGATTACTGGCTGATATATACTGATAAAATTTCACCCGGCGATATTTTCTCAATTCAGATTACCGGCATTACGGATAATAAGCGGAAAGAGACAACTATTTATGAAATCTGCAAGGCGATGCCTGGAAGCAATTCTGCGGCAAGAATTATGGACGTAAAGTTTGATGTAGATGACGGAGAATTGGAAATAAAATTTGAGGATAAAATAGCTTGGAGTGGAAAGCCTGTTGTGACTGTTACGGATATTAACGGAAGTCCGTTTAAAGTAAATGAGATTAACTGGGATGACGATGATATTGAAGTGGTGGTAACAGGTGTGACACAGCCAGGAAAATATAATTTCACAGTAAAGGATTCCGGAGGATTTTCGGCAGATATATCCGGTTCATTCATTGTGCAATAGCATGATATTAAAACGGACGCAGTTATACAATGCGTCCGTTTTTTGTATAACGAAAACCACGCGATAGTCGCGTGGTTCAAAGGAGCTTAAGCGATGA
>CATXDC010000008.1 GCA_958366985.1 uncultured Oscillospiraceae bacterium | reverse complement strand
CAAATTCTTTCAGGGTTCCTTTTTGTCTTTCGTTGTTTAATTTTCAAGGTCCGTTTTGCTCCCTCACCTGAGGTGCTCGAATATAATACCAAATCGAACATCAAATGTCAACACCTTTTTTCAAAAAAATTTCAAAAAAGTCCATTTTCTTCTTTCTTTGCCGTTTTTGATAAATTCTTTCATCATTTTGGAAACCAATTGGATAATTAAACCCCAATTTGGGCAGATTATTACATATGAAATAACGGAGGTATTGCAAAATGAACCGCAAAGACAAAACCATCAGCGAAAAATTTCGCAGAAGCTGGCAAATTTTAATTATTGTCCTTTTAAATATTTTGATCATAACCGCTGTCCTTTCACCTCTCATGACAGATATGTGGACAAAAAGCACCGTAGTTGAAACTCTCTCCAAATTCGGTTCCAGAGGCGACGAGGTAAGACAGATTCAGCGAAAACTCAAATCTCTGGGTCTATATAAAGGAAACATTGACGGAATTTACGGAACCGCCACCCGTGACGCCGTAAGACAGTTCCAGAGAAACTGTGGCATAACCGTTGACGGGATCGCAGGCCCCAAGACTCTTTTATATCTCGGCATCACAGGAGGCACATCCAGCTCTTCCTCTTTTTCCAGCAGCGACATAAATCTTCTTGCAAGGGTTATATCGGCAGAAGCAAGAGGTGAAAGCTACGAGGGACAGGTGGCAGTAGGTGCGGTAGTCCTTAACCGTATTGAGCATTCATCCTTCCCGGACACCATGTCGGGAGTTATTTATCAGCCCGGTGCGTTTTCCTGCCTTAACGACAGCAACTGGAGTCAGCCTGTGGCGGCATCCGCAAAGAAAGCTGCTCAGGATGCAATAAACGGCTGGGATCCCACCGGCGGAGCAATATATTATTACAATCCCAAAAAGACCACAAACAAATGGATGCTTTCACGGCCTATTATTAAAAGAATAGGAAATCATGTGTTCTGCAAGTGATTAATTGCAAAAAGCTTTAATATTAGATCTTGATAGTTTTCGGATTTTCACACGAAACAGATTCTTTGTCTTTGTCAATGTTCCCTTATATATGTATGATAAGGCGACACGTATACGAAAGCAGACAGCTTCTCGGCTATTCCGCAAAATATTTTTCCAACCGGTAGAAATACCATTCTCAGAGTGCTAAAATAGAACTCAGGAATAAGCGAAAAATCAGAACGGATGGGAGGCAAAGTAATTTGAAATATAAATGTCCTTGCTGCGGTTTTTACACTTTTGAACACAGACCAAACGGCTCTGATGATATTTGCAAGGTGTGCTTTTGGGAAGATGATCTGCTACAATTAAATGATCCCAATCTTGAAGGCGGAGCAAACAAAGTTTCCTTGATTCAGGGGAGAGAAAATTTTCTCAAGTTCGGAGCTTGTGAGGAAGAAATGATTCCTTATGTTAGAAAACCGAAAAAAGATGAACTGAAAGGCATTGACTGATCAGGGTGGCCTATACCTTGATTTTGTCGCAGGCGCTTATAGTTGTTCATCACTGTCAGTCCGTGTGCGACTTGGATGCGGATTCAATCCGCCGCAGGCACTTATAGTTGTTCTTCACTGTCAGCCGGTGTGCGAAATGGGTGCAGGTTCAACCTGCTATATATAATTGTATATAAATTTACTATTATTAAAAAAGGGGTTGTATTTTATATTGATATGTGGTAAACTTTTCAATGTAAAGTTTTAGTATGTGTATTCTGGAAGAGTGGGGCAACCCGCTCTTCTGTTTGTTTTAAGTCTTTTTAACTTTTACAATATCTTATGATTGGAGTAATGAACTTGGCTGGAAACGAAAAAAATAAAACAGTTGCCGCCGTCTGGTCAATCGCTGAGCCTATCGCCGAAGAGCTCGGGCTCTTTATCTGGGATATCCGCTTCCTTAAAGAAGGAGCTACATGGTATCTCAGAATTTTTATCGACAAAGAAGGCGGAGTCGGCATCACCGACTGTGAAAACATGAGCCGTGCAATTGATAAGCCTTTGGATGAGGCTGATCCCATAGAGCAGAGCTACTGCCTTGAGGTGTCCTCACCGGGAATTGAGCGTGAGCTTATAAGGGACTTCCACTTTGAATGCGCTATGGACTGCCCCATAAAGCTGCGCCTTATAAGACCCGATGAAAAGGGACGCCGTGAATTCTCTGGCGTACTTAAAGATTTTGAAGACGGCATTCTCACCGTTGAAACCAAGGACGGAGAAACAATTAATTTTAATAAAAAAGATACGTCATGGGTTAAGCTTGACGATTTTGGAGGTTTTTAAAAAATGAATAAAGAATTTTTTGAGGCTGTTTCACTTCTGGAAAAAGAAAAGGGTATACCCGCTGAGTATCTCTATGAAAAAATCAGCACTGCAATTACAGTAGCTCTCCGCAAGGATTACGGCGGAAAGGATGTTGTATTCTGCGAAATCAATCCCGCAAAATACGAGATGAACATATTTGTACGCAAGAACGTCGTAAGCGAAATTGACGATCCCGCAACAGACATACTCCCCGAAGCTGCTTCAAAGTACAAAAAGATGGCTGCTCCCGGAGATATTGTTGAAATCCCAATTGATACAAAGAAATTCGGCAGAATCGCCGCTCAGACCGTTAAACACGTTATCCGTCAGGGCATAAAAGAGGCTGAAAAGGGTCAGATGCTCCAGGAGTTCCAGAGCCATCATCAGGAGCTTGTAACAGCAAGAGTTGTTATGGTTGACGACGAAACGGGTAACGCAACTCTTGAAATCGGCAAAGGCCAGGCAGTTCTTCCAAAGAGCGAGCAGGTTCCCGGCGAAACACTTAAAGTTGACGATCTTGTAAAGATTTACGTTGTTGACGTTAAAGAAACCGAAAAGGGTCCCAAGGCTATGATTTCAAGAACACATCCCGGACTTGTAAAGCGCCTTTTTGAAACAGAGGTTCCCGAAATCTATGACGGAGCAGTTGAGATAAAGGCAGTTTCCCGTGAGGCAGGCTCAAGAACAAAGATCGCCGTTTACAGCCGTGATGAGAACATCGACGCAGTAGGCGCATGTATCGGCCAGAGAGGCACAAGAGTCGCCAAGGTTGTTGAGCTTCTCGGCGGTGAAAAAATAGATATAGTAAAATACAGCGAAGACCCTGCTGAGTTTATCGGTGCAGCACTTGCTCCCGCTGAGGTAATCTCAGTAACAGTTGACGAGGATACACCTAACTCATGCCACGTAATTGTTCCCGATTCACAGCTTTCTCTTGCAATCGGCAACAAGGGTCAGAACGCAAGACTTGCAGCAAAGCTTACAGGCTGGAAAATAGACATTCACTCTGATTCCGAAACTCCCGCTTCTGCTGAGGCTGTCAGCGAGACAGAGGAAACTTCCGAGACAGAAGCAGAGGCTGAGGAATAATCAGTTCCATTTTCCCCGCAGAACAGGAGGGATAAACCATGCAGCACGTTAAAAAGATACCTATGAGAAAATGCACCGGCTGCGGTGAGATGAAACCCAAAAAAGAGCTGGTAAGGGTCGTTAAAAGCCCCGAGGGAGAAATCTCCCTTGACCTTACGGGACGCAAGGCGGGCAGAGGCGCATATGTGTGCCGCAATCCCCAGTGCCTTAAGGCGGCTCAGAAGGCAAAACGCTTTGAAAGAGCTTTTTCCTGCCCCATACCCCAGGAGGTCTTCGATAAGATGACCGAGGAGCTGAGTAAGGATGAACAATAAATTCTTAAGTCTCTTAGGTATGGCACGCCGGGCGAATATGCTCTCACAGGGACGGGATGCATCGGTAGCGGCGGTAAAGGGAAGAAAAGCGAAAATCTGCTTTATTTCCTCCGACGCATCACAAAGGCTGGAAAAAGAAATGCGCACCGTCTGCGAGGGAAGAGAGACACTTGTTATAAGAACCCCTTATACAATGGCTGAAACAGGCTTTGCGGTAGGAAACAAAACCGTTGGGGTTATTACGGTAAACGACGAGGGCTTTAAAGCTAAACTGCTTGAGCTTCTCAATGGACAGGATGATTTACACGAGATGAAGGAGGATGACAGCCATGATAATTAAGTATAGAGTACATGAGGTTGCCAAGGACTTCGGAAAGCAGAGCAAGGCAGTTGTTGACATTCTTGCAAAGCATTTCCCCGATGATCCCAAAAAACATATGACAGCTCTTGAGGATAAAGAGCTTGACGTTGTATTTGAAACTCTTACACAGGAGAATCAGGTGGCAAACTTCGACGAATATTTTGCATCAGCAAACAAGGAAAAGGAAGCTCCCGCAGAGAAGGAAGAGGCTCCGAAAGCTGAAAAGAAGCCTGCTAAAAAGGACGCTCCTAAGGCTAAGGACTCAGAAAAAGCTCCTAAAAAGGCAGCCGCAAAGGGAGATAAGGCAGAGAAGACTGAAAAAGCTCCCAAGACTGAAAATCAGAAAAGAAATCAGGATACAAAATCCGATAAGCCCAAGGATAATAAGGATAATAAAGAAAAGGACAAAGCTTCAAAGCCCATGCAGTCAAGAACCAAGGGCGATATGCGCCGAGTTGACACAAGAGGCGGACAGGTTGAGCTTGATAAATACAACGAGAGATATGAAAACATCGCTCCCGCTGTTCACGGTCAGAGCGACAGACAGACAAATAAGCAGAAGCTGAAGCAGAAATCTCAGCAGTACCGCAAGCAGGGTATGCGTTCACACAAGCGTGAAACAGAGGCTGAAAGACTTAAGAGAATCGCCGAAGAGCGTGCAAAGAAGCCTCAGCTTGTAATTACAGTACCTGAAGAGCTTACAGTAGGCGAGCTTGCAGCAATGCTCAAAATGACAGCTGCTGAGGTTATCAAAAAGCTCTTTACAAGCCTTGGAATTATGGCAACAGTCAACCAGACAATCGACTTTGATACAGCTGAGCTTATTGCAACAGAGCTGGGCGCAAAGGTCGAAAAGGAAATTGTTGTTACAATCGAGGACAGAATCATAGACGACAGCGAAGATAAGGAAGAAGATCTTCTTCCCCGTCCTCCCGTTGTAGTTGTTATGGGTCACGTTGACCACGGTAAGACATCACTTCTTGACGCTATCAGAAACACAAGCGTTACCTCAACAGAGGCCGGCGGAATCACTCAGCACATCGGTGCTTACAGAGTATCTTTAGGTGATCAGGTAATCACTTTCCTTGATACTCCCGGCCATGCCGCATTTACTTCAATGCGTGCAAGAGGCGCAAAGGCAACTGATATTGCTGTTCTTGTTGTTGCCGCTGACGACGGAATCATGCCACAGACAATTGAGGCTATAAACCACGCAAAGGCTGCTGAGGTTGACATCATTGTTGCCATCAACAAGATGGATAAACCCGATGCATCTGTTGACAGAATCATGCAGCAGCTCACAGAGTATTCACTTGTTCCCGAAGAGTGGGGCGGCGATACAATCTGTGTACCTGTTTCCGCTAAAACAAAGATGAATATAGATAAGCTTCTTGAGTCCATACTCCTTGTAGCTGAGATGAAAGAGCTTAAAGCCAACCCCAACCGTGCAGCAAAGGGTATTGTCATTGAAGCACGTCTTGATAAGGGCAGAGGCCCCATTGCAACTCTTCTTGTTCAGAAGGGAACTCTTAAAGAGGGCGATACAGTTGTTGCAGGTATGTCTGTCGGCCGTGTAAGAGTCATGCGTGACGATACAGGCCGCAGAGTCAAGACAGCAGGTCCCTCTGTTCCCGTTGAGATTACAGGTCTTGCAGATGTTCCCCAGGCCGGCGACATCTTCGACGCTGTTTCCGATGAGCGCCTTGCAAGAGAGCTTGTTGAAAAGCGTAAGAATGAGGCTAAGGAAGAGCAGTTCAAGGCATTCCACAAGGTAACCCTTGACAACCTCTTTGATTCAATCCATGACGGCGAAATGAAGACCCTCAACCTTATTGTTAAGGCTGATGTTCAGGGCTCCGTTGAAGCTGTTAAGCAGAACCTCGAAAAACTTTCAAATGAGGAAGTCAAGGTTCAGGTTATCCACGGCGGCGTCGGTGCAATCAGTGAAAGCGACGTTATGCTTGCAAATGCTTCAAATGCAATTATCATCGGTTTCAACGTTCGTCCCCATACCGTTGCAAAGGATATGGCTGAGCGTGAAGGCGTAGATATGCGTATGTACCGTGTTATCTATGACTGCATTGAGGAAATCGAATCCGCTATCAAAGGTATGCTCGCTCCCAAGTACCGTGAGGTACAGCTGGGCAGAGCGGAAGTACGCCTTGTTTATAAAATTTCAAGCGCAGGCACAATTGCAGGTTCCTATGTCCTTGAGGGCAAGGTTGCAAGAAATGCTCAGATCAGAGTTGTCCGTGACGGCATAGTTATTGCCGAAGATGAAATCGCATCACTCAAGCGCTTCAAGGATGACGCAAAAGAGGTCAACCAGGGCTATGAGTGCGGTATCGGACTTGTTAAATTCAACGATATTAAAGAGGGCGATATTCTCGAAGCCTTCATTATGGAGGAGTACAGGGATTAATCCCCTCCCGAAAGGAAGATAGATTATGGCAGGACATCGCCAGAACCGTGTCTCCGAGGATATAAAGCGTGAAATAGTGGCGGTTATGCGTGAGCTCAAAGATCCCAGAATACAGGGTATGCTCACAGTGGTGAGAGTTGACGTTACCGCCGACCTCTCCTACGCTAAGGTTTATGTTAGCGCAATGGAGGGTATCGAAACGGCTAAGCTTGCCGTCAAGGGTCTTACAAGCGCATCGGGCTATATCCGCCGTGAAGTCGGCGGAAAGCTTCGCCTGCGCAAAGCCCCCGAACTTAAATTTATCGCTGACGATTCCGTTCAGCACGGTATGGATATTATGAGAAAGCTCGGAAGCCTGACTTCCGAAAACAACGGAGAGAGTGAAGATGAAAATTGATTTTGCCGCTGCGGCAAAGATTTTAAGTGAACAAGATAACATTCTTATTCTCTGCCACGACCACCCCGACGGGGATACTTTAGGCAGCGGCTTTGCACTTTGCAGAGCCCTTACTGCCATGGGCAAAAAGGCGAGAGTAGAGTGCGCCGATAAAATCCCCCAGAAGTATTCCTATATGTATGAGGGACTTAAAAAAGAAGAATTTACCCCTGAGTTTATAATGTGCGTTGACGTTGCGGACAAAAAGCTTCTCGGCGCAATGGAGGAAAAGTACGGCGATAAAATCAGTCTGTGCATAGACCACCACGGCTCAAACAGACTTTTTGCAGAAAACACCTGTCTCGACTTTTCAGCTGCGGCAAATGCGGAAAACATTTACCGTGTTATAAAGGAGCTGGGAGCGGAATTTACAAAAGAGATTGCCGACTGCATCTATACAGGACTTACTACCGACACAGGATGCTTCCGCTACGCCAATGTCACCGCTCAGACCCATATTATCGCAGCAGAAATGATCTCCCTTGGAGCAGATGCCGCCGAAATAAACAGGGTAATGTTTGAAACAAAGTCAAGGGCATATGTGGCTCTCGAAAGAATGGCTCTCGATTCAATGGAGATGCACTGCGGCGAAAAAATTGCCCTTGTATGTCTCACTCAGGATATGTTTAAGGAAAGCGGAGCAGACGAAAGCGACGTTGACGGCATTGCATCAATTCCCCGTCAGATTGAGGGAGTTCTTGCAGGAGCTACCATAAGAGAACGCAAGGACGGAAAGTTCAAGGTATCTCTCAGAACCCATGCTCCCGTAAATGCCAGCGAAATATGCGCCCTTTTAGGAGGCGGCGGACATTCAAGAGCTGCGGGATGCGAAATCGACGCTCCTCTTGAAAACGCAAAGAAGCTTCTTCTTGACACAATGATAAAATATTTTGACGAAAACTCACTTGTCTGATTTAAGGAGAAAATATGCTCAGCGGAATAATATGTCTCGATAAGCCGGAGGGCATAACCTCCTTTTCTGCCGTAAGGGCAGTGAGAAGAATAACAGGTAAAAAAAAGGTGGGCCATGCAGGCACTCTCGACCCTATGGCAACGGGAGTTTTGCCGGTATTTATGGGAGCGGCCACAAGATTTATTGAGCTTCTTCCCGACCACGGCAAAAGCTACCGGGCAGGAGTGCGTCCCGGCATAACCACCGACACTCTCGATATTACGGGAACTGTTACAGGGGGCTCGGCTCCGTCCTTTACAAAGGAAGAGCTTCTGGCTGTTCTTGACTCTTTCAAGGGAAAACAGCTTCAGCTTCCGCCCATGTACTCTGCCATAAGCAAAAACGGAGTACGCCTTTACGACCTTGCAAGGCAGGGAATAGAGGTGGAAAGGGAGAAAAGGGAGATTGAAATAAATTCTCTTGAGCTCATAGACTTTAACCCTGAAACCCATGAATTTATAATTGACGTAAAATGCTCAAAGGGCACTTACATCCGCTCTTTGGCATCGGATATAGGGGAAACCTTGGGCTGCGGCGCAGCGCTTTATTCCCTTCGCAGAACTTCTGCCTGCGGATTTGATATTACTTCGGCGGTAACAATTGAAGAGCTTGAAAAGAGCGACAACCCCGAAAGTTATATAATCCCCGTATGGCAGGCTTTCAGTGAGTATCCCGCAATATACGTTTCTCCAGCTCAGGCAAAACGCTTTGCAAACGGCGGAGGACTCAGCATCCAAAGGCTTAAAGCCAAGGTAAATACAGGATATTACAGAGTGTTTTCCCCCGAAAAAGCCTTTCTCGGAATAGGTGAAGTCACCGCAGATTCCGACGAAATGGCGGTAAAGCGGGTATATACGGGAAACGACTAAGTTCAAACATAAAATACAGGCAGAAAGGAGCGCAGACAAATGGCAATTACATTTAAAGATGTACCTTCTCAGGGCGTCAGCGTTGCCCTTGGTAACTTTGACGGCGTACACAGAGGTCATCTTGCAGTTATAAATAACGCTGTAAAAATTGCAAAGGAAAAAGGATGCGTTCCCTGTGCTCTCCTGTTTAACCGTCATCCTATGGCGGATTTGAAAGGCTCGGCTCCGCCCTCTCTTATGACAAGGGATATGCAGGACAGAGCCTTAAAGAAAGCCGGTATAGAAAGAATTTTCAGACTGAATTTTTCAGATATACGGCATATGCCTCCTGAAGAGTTTGTAAAGGAAATACTTTTTTCCGCTCTGGGGGCAAAGGGAATAGCCTGCGGCTACAATTACCGTTTCGGAGAAAATGCCGCCGGCACAACCGAAACACTCAGCCGTTTATGTGAAGAATCCGGAACTGAGCTAAGAATAGCTCCTAAAGTTGAGGTGGACGGTATACCCGTTAGCTCAACGGCAATACGCTCCGCTTTGGAAAAAGGCGATGTAAACCTTGCAAACAGGCTTTTAGGCAGACTTTTTTCCTATGATTTTACCGTTATAAGCGGCGACAGGCGAGGCCGTCTTTTAGGAGCCCCTACAATAAACCAGCATTTCCCCGAAGGCTTTGTAACTCCACGCTTCGGAGTTTATGCCGCCGCTGCATTTGTTGACGGCGCACTTCATCCGGCAGTTACAAACTTCGGAATACGCCCAACCATAGGCACAAATTCCCTGAGAAGCGAAACGTGCATACTGGATTTTTCCGGTGACCTATACGGCTGCAATGTGCCCGTAGGACTTATAGCGTTTTTAAGGGATGAAATAAAATTCTCCGACCTTGATCATCTCGGCAGGCAGATTGCCTCCGACGGAGAAAAAGCGAGAAAGATTTTTGAGGAGTTTTCGGCTGAACATGGAACAGATAAAAGCGATATTTTTTGATTACGACGACACTTTACAGGATAGAACCGCCGCATACAGAATATTCTGCATGAGATTTCTGGAAAAATATTTCCCCGAAAAAACTCAGGCTGAAAAAGAGATAATGGCAGATCAGATGGATGAGCACATCGACGGAGGTTATATGTCAAGGGAGCTTTATTTCCCCATTCTCTTTGACCTCTGGCACTGGGAAAATCATCCGCCTCTCGAAAGCCTCTGCCGCGAATTTAACCTTATATACGGTGAAAAAACAGTGCTTTTCCCTGAGGCCGTTCCCGTACTCACAGAGCTTAAAAAGAGAGGATATATTCTCGGAATAATCACAAACGGCGTTTCCGTACTTCAGAACATGAAGCTTGACACCTCAGGCATAAGACCTTTCTTTTCTTCAATCACTGTTTCCGGCGACTGCGAATTTGCAAAGCCAGATGTGCGTATTTTCGAGCTTGGAGCCGAAAAAGCAGGACTCAAACCTTCAGAATGTGCCTTTGTAGGCGATCATCCCGTCAACGACATCAAGGGCGCAATGGATTCCGGAATGACGCCCATAAGAATGAATTTCGGCACATTTAAGGATCAGGGAATGTTTGAGGGCGTAAAGGTTATAGAAAACCTCAATGAGCTTCTTGAAATTTTCCAAAAACCCGCTGTTTAAAGCCTTACGGTATATACACAAAGCGTATTTTATGGTATAATTTTTTGATGTATTTTTTGGAGGAAATATGCTTGTTATCAGAGAAGAAACTCCTGCTGACTACGAAAAAGTATATTTGCTTATAAAAACAGCATTTGCTTCGGCGGAACACGCCGACGGCAATGAACAGGATCTTGTAAATGAACTGCGTAAAAGCGAAAGCTTTATACCGTCCCTTTCCCTTGTAGCGGAAAAAGACGGTGTTTTGGCAGGTCACATCCTCTTCACAAAGCTGAAAGCAGGCGAGGAAACCCCTTTGGCGCTGGCTCCTCTTGCCGTTCTCCCGGAGTTTCAGAAACGGGGTATCGGCTCGGCTCTCATAAAAGAGGGTCACAAACGGGCGAAAGAAATGGGATACCGTTTTTCCGTAGTTCTGGGCAGTGAAAAATATTATCCGAAATTCGGGTATGTGCCAGCTTCCCGATTCGGAATCAAAGCTCCCTTCCCGGTGCCCGACGAAAACTTTATGGCAATTAATCTGAAAGGCGACAGCGCAAAGCTTGACGCTCAGGTTATTTACGATAAAGCTTTCGGAATCTGAAAATAGAGAAAGTTTTAAACATTTTCCACATTAATCAGTCTTTTACGGCTCTGCCGTTAATTATAAACTTTAGTATATTGAAAAAATATTGATAAAGGAAGGTATCTGCATGTCACAGAGATACAGAACTCACACCTGCGGCCAGTTGACCGAGGCAAACTTTAACGAAACCGTGCGCCTTGCCGGTTGGGTAGAAACAATCAGAGACCACGGCGGCGTTGCTTTCATCGACCTGCGTGACCAGTACGGCGTAACTCAGGTTGTTGTAAACGATGCTTCTCTTTTGAACGATCTCCACAAAGAGACGGTAATTTCAGCTGAGGGCGTAGTTGTAGCCCGTGACGAGGATACCGTAAACCCCAAAATCCCCACAGGCCGTCTTGAGGTAAGAGCCGATAAAGTCGAAATTCTCGGCAATTGCAGCGCTGCTCTTCCCTTTGACGTTCAGTCCTCTCTCGAAACCCGTGAGGATGTACGCCTTAAATACCGTTTCCTTGACCTTAGAAATTCAAAGCTTCATGAGAACATTCTCTTCCGCTCAAAGGTTGTAAGCTTCCTGCGCAGAGAGATGGAGGATATGGGATTCTGCGAAATTACAACTCCCATTCTTACCTGTTCTTCACCTGAGGGAGCAAGAGACTACATTATCCCCTCAAGAAAACACGAGGGCAAGTTCTACGCTCTTCCCCAGGCTCCTCAGCAGTTCAAACAGCTGCTTATGGTTTCAGGCTTTGATAAGTATTTCCAGATTGCTCCCTGCTTCCGTGATGAGGACGCAAGAGCTGACCGCTCTCCGGGAGAATTCTATCAGCTCGATTTTGAAATGGCTTTCGCAACTCAGGAAGATGTCTTTGCAGTTGCAGAAAAAGTCCTTTACGATACATTCGCAACTTTCGGAAACGGTAAGCCCGTTTCTTCTGCACCGTTCCGCAGAATCCCCTTTGAAGAGGCAATGCTCAAATACGGTACAGATAAGCCCGACCTTCGCAATCCCCTTATAATCGAAGATCTTTCCGATTTCTTTGCAGACATCGACTTCAAGCCCTTCAAGAACAGACCTGTAAGAGGTATCGTAGTTCCCGGCTGTGCAAAGATGTCAAAATCCTGGTTCGAGAAGATGCTCCAGTTTGCTCTCGACATCGGAATGAAGGGTCTCGGATATCTCACAGTTCTTCCCGACGGCTCATTTAAGGGACCCATCGACAAGTTCCTGCCCCCCGAGAAGAAAACAGAGCTTACAAACCGTCTTTCACTTAAAACAGATGATACACTTTTCTTCATCTGCGACAATAAGACAATTGTTGACCGTCTTGCAGGTGAAATCCGCACAGAGCTCGGCAAGCGCATGGATTTAATCGACAAAGACCGCTTCGAGCTTTGCTTCATCACCGATTTCCCCATGTACGAGCGCAATGAAGAGGGCAAGCTTGACTTCACACACAATCCCTTCTCAATGCCTCAGGGCGGTATGGATGCACTCGTTAACGATGATCCTCTTACAATCAAGGCATATCAGTACGATATCGTCTGCAACGGCGTTGAGCTTTCCTCAGGCGCTGTAAGAAACCATCGTCCCGAAATCATGATAAAAGCTTTCGAGCTTGCAGGATACACTGCTGAAGAGGTCGAAAAGAGATTCGGCGCTCTGTTCAACGCTTTCCACTACGGCGCTCCGCCTCATGCAGGTATGGCACCCGGTGTTGACCGTATGATCATGCTTCTCAAGGACGAGGAGAGCATCAGAGAGGTTATTGCGTTCCCCATGAACTCAAACGCTCAGGATCTTCTTCTTGGAGCTCCCGGAACAGTTACAGAACAGCAGCTTCGTGAGGTTCACATCAAACTCAGAAGGCAGCAGGCTGACGCTAAGACACAAAACTAATTTTGTGAAAACTTATCGCCTGGCAGCGTAACGCAGCACCCAAGTCGCACATCAAATTGTGCGTAAACAACAGCTTTATCGCCTGCGATGAGATTACACCGCAGGCAGTTAAATACAAAAGCACGCACACACCGAGTGTGCGGATTGATTGCGGACTTGTCCGTCGCAGGCAGCAGGCTGAGCCTGCACCCAAATCGCACACTAACTGTGCGTAAACAACAGCTTTATCGCCTGCGATGAGATTAGTGTAAATGAAAACACAAAGGTATCACCGCAGGCAGTAAAATACAAAACATGCACACACCGAATGTGCGAATTGATTGCGGACTTGTCTGCCGCAGGCAGTAAAATACAAAAACACGCACACACCAAGTGTGCGAATTAAATGCGGCATTATGCCGAGCAAACCAAAACAATAATAAATGCGTCAACGCAGCAGGCTGAGCCTGCACCCATGTCGCACACCAACAGTGCGTAAACAAAAACCTTATCGCCCGCGATGAAATTACGCCGCAGGCAACAAAATATAAAACACGCACACACCACGTGTGCGAATTAAATGCAGGTTTAACCTGCTGTAGGGAGGATTTAAATGCAGATTACATCAGAGCTTATAAGCTATCTGGAGTCTTTAGGAAGAATAAGACTTACCGAGGAGGAACGCAAAAATTCCGAAAAGGATTTGCAGGATATTCTTTCCTATATTGACACTCTTAATCAGCTTGATACCGAGGGAGTTGAACCCCTCTCACATTCATTCCCTGTAACAAACGTTTTCAGCACTGTTGAAGAGCCTTTCTCAATGGATCGTGACCTTATCCTTGAGAATGCTCCCGAAAGCGAAAACGGATGCTTCAGAGTTCCCAAAACCGTAGAATGAGAGGAGGAGAAAAATGTCAGCTAAAATAAACACATTGGGCGCACTTGAGACAGCTGAGCTCATAAGAAAAAGAGAAATATCAGTCAAAGAGGCTGTTTCTGCGGTAATTGCCGCAGCTGAGGAAAAGGACAAGGAATACAACTGCTACGTAACCCTTTGCCCCGAAGATGCCCTTAAAAAAGCCGAAAAGGTTCAGGCTCTTATTGACTCAGGCGACATTGATTCCCCTCTTGCAGGTGTTCCTGTTTCAGTTAAGGATAAC
Source organism: uncultured Oscillospiraceae bacterium (assembly GCA_958366985.1). Lineage (GTDB taxonomy): Bacteria > Bacillota > Clostridia > Oscillospirales > Acutalibacteraceae > UMGS263. The sequence goes on along the minus strand of CATXDC010000008.1, from coordinate 89,013 downwards.
ATCTGCACAAAGGGCATAAGAACAACTTGCTCTTCAAAAATTCTCGGAAACTTTGTTCCTGTTTACAATGCAACTGTTGTAGATAAAATGGAAAAGGCCGGCATGATAACTGTCGGTAAGCTCAACATGGACGAGTTCGCCATGGGAAGCACCACCGAAACTTCATATTTCGGCCCCACAAAGAATCCCTGGGATACCTCTAAGGTTCCCGGCGGTTCCTCAGGCGGCGCCGCTGCATGTATAGCAGCCGATGAAGCCGTTGTAGCTCTCGGTTCAGATACAGGCGGATCAATCCGTCAGCCCTGTTCTTTCTGCGGTGTTACAGGACTTAAACCCACCTATGGCACTGTATCACGTTACGGACTTGTAGCTTATGCTTCATCCCTTGACCAGATCGGCCCCGTAGGTAAAAACGTCGCTGACTGCGCCGCTGTTTATTCCGTAATTTCCGGCAAGGATGAAAAGGACAGCACCTCAATGGATTTTGCTCCCTTTGATTACAAAGCCGTATTGACAGGGGATATGAAGGGCAAAAAAATCGGTATTCCCGCAGATTACCTCGGCGAGGGTCTTGCTCCCGACGTTAAGGAAGCTGTTATGAATGCCGCAAAGGTATTTGAAAACATGGGCGCAGAGGTCGAAATCTTCCCCATGCCCATTTCCGAATACGCAATTCCCACTTACTATATAATTGCTTCCGCTGAAGCATGCTCAAACCTTTCAAGATATGACGGCATCAAGTACGGATATGCAAGCCCCGATGCTGAAAATCTCCGTGAGCTCTATATAAAGAGCAGAAGCGAAGGCTTCGGTATGGAAGTAAAACGTCGTATCATGCTGGGTAACTTCGTTCTCAGCTCCGGATACTACGATGCATACTATAAGAAGGCCCTCAAGGCCAAAAAGCTTGTTCAGAAAGCTTTCTTTGATGCCTTTGAAAAATATGATATGATTTTAGGCCCCGTCGCTCCCACAACTGCTCTTAAAATAGGTGAGAGCCTGAGCGATCCCCTTAAGATGTATCTTGGCGACATTTATACAGTTATGGTAAATATTGCGGGCCTTCCCAGCGCCGCCGTTCCCTGCGGATTTGACAGCGAGGGTATGCCCATAGGTATGCAGCTTATAGGCAAGCCTTTCGGCGAGACGGAAATTCTCCGTGCTGCTCACTGCTTCGAAAGCGCAACGGATTTTTCCGGTAAGCGTCCCGTGAAAGCGTAAAGGAGGTTATCAGAATGGATTTTGAAACAGTAATCGGTCTTGAAGTTCATACAGAGCTTGCAACAGACCATAAAATTTTCTGCGGCTGCTCCACAAAGTTCGGCGGAGAGCCCAACACTCACGTGTGCGAAATCTGTTCCGGTATGCCCGGCACTCTTCCCGTACTTAACAAGCAGGTTGTAGAGTTCGCCATGCGTGCGGGTCTTGCAACAAACTGCACCATAACACGCTACAATAAATTTGACAGAAAGAATTACTTCTATCCTGACCTTCCAAAAGCTTATCAGATTTCACAGCTTTATCTGCCAATCTGCCAGAACGGCTATATTGAGCTTGACAGCGGTAAGAAAATCCGCATTAAGGAAATCCACATGGAAGAGGATGCAGGTAAACTTATCCACGACGAGTGGGAAGGCTGCACTCTTGTTGACTACAACCGCTGCGGTGTTCCGCTTCTTGAAATAGTCAGCGAGCCTGATCTCAGCTCCGCTGCCGAGGTTCAGGAGTATCTTGAAAAGCTCCGTGCAATTCTCCAGTATACAAAGGTTTCTGACTGCAAGATGCAGGAGGGTTCACTCCGTGCCGACGTTAACCTTTCAGTTCGTGAAAGGGGAGCTACAGAGTACGGTGTAAGAACCGAAATGAAGAACCTTAACTCTTTCAAGGCTATTACAAGAGCTATTGAAAGCGAAAGAGAAAGACAGATTGACGCAATCGAAAGCGGAGAGAAAATTGTTCAGGAAACCCGCCGCTGGGATGATTCAAAGGGCATAAGCTATGCAATGCGCTCCAAAGAGGACGCTCAGGACTATAAATATTTCCCTGAACCCGATATTCCTCCCATTGAGATAAGCGATGAATGGCTCAGCTCCATTGAAGAGACTATGCCGGAGCTTCCCGACGCAAAGAAGGCAAGATACATTAACGAGCTTGGTCTTCCCGAATACGATACAGGTATTATCACAGGTTCTATTTATCTTGTTGATCTCTTTGAGGAAACCGCCGAGGTCTGCGGCAGTCCCACAGAGGCTGCAAAGTGGATTATGGGCGACCTTATGAAGCTCCTCAACGAAAGCGGCACTCTTCCCGAAGATATGAAGGTAAGCGGCAAGGCACTGGGTACAATTATTAAGATGCTCGCTGAGCAGAAAATCAGCCGTGCCACAGCAAGAAAGGTCTTTGAAAAGGTATTTACCGATAACGTTGACCCGGAAAGCTATGTTAAGGAAAACAATCTTGGAGTCATGACTGATACAGGCGCTATCCGTTCAGTTATCGAAAAGGTTGTAAGCGAAAACACTAAGTCCGTTGAAGAATACAAGAGCGGTAAGGAAAAGGCCATACAGTATCTTATAGGCCAGTCCATGAGAGCGCTGAGAGGTCAGGCTCCCGCTGCGGAAGTTACAAAGATTCTTCACGAAATCCTCGACTGATAATATAATAAGTAAAGCTGTCTGCTTAAAGTTAACCTTTTGCAGACAGCTTTTTATTTTACCTTTGAGTTCTACTAATTAATAATAGCAGCAAAAAAAATCCGCCTGAGTTTGTCACTCAGACGGATTTGCTGTTTACTTAAGAAGAAAATTGGAAGAACCGGACTTAATTATTTATCGTCCTTTTTGTTCTTTTTCTTTGCCTGCTTTGCGGCAAGCTTTTCTGCTTTCAGCTGAGCTGCATATGCTTCTTTTTCAGCTTCAAGTCTTGCAGCCTCTTCCTCTTCTTTTCTTCTCTGCTCGTCTGCACGTACCTTTGCCTCATCGTACATGGAAACTATCTCATCATAATGCTGATAGTTTTCTTCCTGAACAACAAGTCTCTTAGCATCAGTGTAGGGCTTTGCAAGACGTGTATATACAGAGTTCTTCTCAGTTGCATCCTTAATCTTTGCAGAAACTTCTTTTTTCTCTGCTTTAAGCTCTTTGATTGTCTCTTTGATCTGAAGAACCTTTTCCTTGTCCTTTTCCTTTTTAGCATCGCTGAGCTTTAAGTAAGCATCTGTAAGAGCATCGTTGATGGTATCCTCTTTCTCAAAGAGAGGTTCAAATACAGAAGTATCAAATGCTTCTATTTTTCCGTTATGCTTTGTAATTATAGCATGAGCGCATGAACGGCGAAGCTTTGCAAGCTCAATGGCATTCTTACGAATAGCCTTTTCTTCTTCAGTTGAAGCGGGAAGAGCTTTTGCTCTTTGAACTTCATCAGGCTGAACATTTGTAAGGCCGGCAAGACCTGCTGCATAGATTTTCTTTGCCTGCTCAAACTGTACCTGTACAACAGGGTCAGAGAATTTGGTAAGCTCTTTTACAACAATCTTTGAAACAACAATTTTATCGTTGAGCTCTCTTGCTTCTTTGCATGCCTTTCTGAGTTCTTTGCCAGTAAGGCCAAGCTTTGCTTTAATAGCTTTCTTTTTAGATTCAACAGGCTCTTTTACTGAATATTCCTTTGCCTCATTGATCATGTCGATAGCTTCAACAAGGTCTTTATCGGAAAGGGCATTATTGCCATAGTCCTCAAAGAGAGCACGGATCTTAAGAACCTTAACCATACCCTTCTGCTTTACCTCACTCAGATCATAGAAGAAGTAGGGTATAACGTTCATAAGTGCACCAACAACCGAAAGCATTATAAGAGCAAGCATAACCTTGTCAAAAATACTGTCGATATATAAAACATCATAAGTAGTAAGTTCTCTTAAGGTTTCTCCCGGCTCCAGATAAGAAGTCATAATTTGAGTTATCTCTCCTGATCTTTCTGCCAAAACCTTATCATTTATTCCGCAAGCCTCATATACTGCGGGAAGTACACCACTCATCAGCAGTGTAATAACGCTGCCTATCAAGCCGACTGTAGAGAACATTCCGTCAATTCTCTCGCCTGAAACAAACTGCTGATAATCTCGGATATCAGCGTTAAGGCTGGGAGTAAGAATATGAGCAAATGCACCTACGACTCCGTTCATAAACAGACATATAAGTACATACCAAATCATATTTTGAGGATGTGCCTCGATAATGGGATACATGGCTGCCAAGAAGAATATATTCATGATATTGGTGAAAACCAATACACTTCGTTTTCCGAAGCGCCTTATTGCAAATGGCGCTAAAAGCATACCCCAAAAAGCAGCATTACCATTTATCAGTCCGATTATTGTAAATTCAGCTGGAGTACACGCTTTTTTGTACTCATACAGCCAGTTCAGAATAACACTATACGAGCTTTCGAGGAAACCGAGCCAGCCTGCCAGTGAAATAATCCAAAAGTATTTATTTTTAGCAACTGCTTTAAGAGCATCAAAAAATTTGATCTGCACAGCATGAGTTCTTGCCTGAACTATTTTCTCCTGTGTATTGGCGTATACTATTGTAGAAAGCAAAATACCAATTATGGAGAAAATCGGATACAGCACTCTGTAAAGAGTGAAATTGGTAAGACTTCCGTTTGTAATAACAGATGCTGCCATGGGAACAACAGCAGTTGTAATTGACGGAGCAATAGAATAAACGATAGCTTTAAAAGCTGTTGCGTCACTTCGCTCAATAGTATTAGGTGAAAGCACCATTACCAGGTTTTCATATGAATCATAGAAGAACATATAGAAGAACTGGAAGCCTATGTTGAAAAGAAGAATAATTGCAGCCTTTATGTACTGTGACTCAATATTCTCATAGGGAACCATTACAAAACCGATGGCAAGAATACAGGTGGGAATACCCATTGACATTATGTAAGGACGGTATTTACCCTTTTTGTTCCTTGTATTATCGATTATGGTAGCACGGATTGCCGTTGAAGGAAATCCGGAAATAACAGATATAACGTATATGATATAAAGAATCCTAGGCTGAATACCAATAACGTTACCGATTATAAAGTTATTTACAGCCAGCGACAGCTGCTGAACTACATAAATAAGGAAGTATGCACCAATACCTCCGACTGCGTAAGATACTACTTCCTTATAAGGCATGTACCTTCCGGCTGGGGGACGATTCCAATAAATTTTGGCGTCCGAAATAAATTTTCGTATGTTGTTCACAATCTTTCCTCCCACAGTTATTTTAACTTGTTTAATATACTATATAATGATAAAAAAAGCAATATACGTGGGCGTTTTTTGTGAAAACGTTTAAACTCCGCATGTATGTTTTTGTGCATTTTAAACATATAATAAATTTTTTTAATAAAATTTAGAAATACTATTTTCCTTTAAATTCTCTTAACAATTTAATTCTTAAAAAGAAAATAAAAGCAATTTTTTTAGATTTTTGAATTAAAAATCAAAATAATTCTTGATTTTTAGCGAAATACCAATCCAAATTTATTCATACTTATTTTTAATGGCATAAAAAGAGCACAGAAAATCTTTTCTGTGCTCAACTTTATAAAATAATAATGCATGTCATTTTTTGTCAGTATAAATCAAAATAGATTTATCAGGAATTTGTTTTAGCAGAAAAAATATCGCTCCATTTATAAACCATTCCGGTATATACTATATCGTCTCCTGCACCCGGTCGGTTAAAGAATATATAATCAGTTCCAAAGGAGAAATTGGGATTAACAGGAGTATATATTCCTGAACCACATGCAAGTCTTGTTTTTCCGCTTTCAAGATCAAAAAATCCTATGGCCTGAGATCCTTTTGAAGAATCTGTGGGCTTTCCTGCAATAACCGCTTTGCTTTCATCAGAACTTATGGCGAAAAACTCAATGTCGGATACTCCAGGATTATCAAGAGTAATCTCCTTGCCGGTTATAAGGCTGGTGATAACTGCGGTATTCTTGTTCAAAAGATAATCGCCGCTTCTTATATAATCCGTTTCATAATTGCCGGTAAACTCTTTGACAACCTTTGCTTCCTTGCCGTAGCCGGGAGTAATAATGGCTGAAAAGCCTGTTCCATCGCTGTTCTTACGTAAAAACAAAGTGCCTTCATCAACTGTTTTTGCATACATATAGTGGGCATGAGTAACAAGACGATTATAAACCGATCTGTTTTTTGTATCGAGATCAACATCCAGATTGGGGTCAGTTACAGCATAATAACGTGAGGTAAAGAAAACTATTGATTCCTTGGCCGAATCGAGAACCTCATCAGTAAGCACTGCGTAATCTGAACGCTTTTTACCTTCAAGATCTGTTGAATCGGTGGCGTTATTCATAAAACGTGATATTTTGCCGGTCTCCATATTATAATAGAAAGACTGCTCATAAGTCTTATAGGGATTTGAAAAATCTTCCTTATTCTCATCCATTAAAAGTAAAATATCACCTTCATCAATTAAATGCGATTCAGGAAGACTCTTGAATTTAAGGAAGAAATAATCATAAAAATAAACGCCTGAGTTTCCGTTATTGAGAAAAAGTCCGTAACCGGTTATGTCATCTCCACGCTGAAGATAAGTAACGTCGGCAGTGATTTTCTGACCGCTTACTTCTGCGGTAACTGTCTTTTTGCCTGTTGGCTCGATTTCCGCAAGCTTTGAATCTTTATATTCGAAGAATTTAACTTCACCTGTATCTGACGATATGGAATAATATACATTTTCAATATCGCTTTTCTGTATGGAATACGATGAGGTTACCTCTGAATTTTTTATGTTGCTTATTGAGATGCTTCCGGTTTGCACCTGAGAGTTACCGGAATTATCATTTGAAGTATACCAAAGAGCAAATAAAGCCGCCGCCGCCAAAATAACGACAGCTGCTGTAATAATCAGCGGCAACTTTTTATTTTTCAAAATAATCACCCTTTCTGTGTGATTATTATAAACCTCATAAAAATAAAAAACAACCTGAATATTGTGAATAAAACACAGGCGAAATTTTTGTATCAATTGTTGCTATATTGTGCCTATTTGTTAAAAAATCTTTATAATTGTCTGTCTATATTGACTAAAAGGCAAAAAAGAGCTAAAATACTTCGGTAAAAAGATAACAAAGCCGCCTTATACGGCAAGAAAAGAAGGAGAAAAAGATGAAGGTATTTATGATTGGTGGAACCGGTCTTCTCGGTTCCGCAGCAGCTGCTGAGTTTATCAAAAGAGGTCATCAGGTAAAGTCTATCGCTCTGCCTCCTCTTCCCGAAGGAGCTCCCATCCCTGAGGAGATGGAAATCGTTTTCGGTAACTATCTTGAGCTTTCCGACGACGAACTTCGTGAAATGATGAAAGACTGCGATTGCTTCGTTTTCGCAGCAGGTGTTGACGAGCGTGTTGAGTTCCCCGCACCCGTTTATGATGCTTATGAGAAGTACAACATTAAGCCCGTTCAGAAGCTTCTTACAATCGCTAAAGAGTGCGGTGTCAAGAAATCTGTTGTTCTCGGTTCTTACTTTGCTTACTTCGCAAAGAAGTATCCCAACATGGAGCTTACTAAGAAGCATCCCTATATCCGCAGCCGTATTGAGCAGGAAAATGTTGCTCTTTCTTTCGCTGATGAGAACATGGATGTTGCTGTTCTTGAGCTTCCCTACATCTTCGGAACACAGCCCGGACGTCGTCCCGTTTGGACTATCCTCATTGAGCAGATTAAGGACATGAAGCCTGTAACCATGTATCCCAAGGGAGGTACAACAATGGTTACTGTTCAGCAGGTTGCTGAGTCAATTGTCGGCGCTGCTGAGCGTACAAAGGGCGGTAAAGCATGGCCTATCGGTTACTACAACCTTACATGGAACGAGTTCCTTGCTATCGTTCACGAGGCAATGGGCGTTCCCGGCAAGAAGATCATCAACGTTCCCAAGTGGACATTCCAGCTCTTCGGTCTCCACATGAGAAAAGTTTACAAAGATAAGGGCGTTGAAGGCGGTATTGATCCCGTCGGTCTTGCTGACATCATGTGCATGAACACATTCATCGACAAGAAATGGTGTGTTGAGCTTGGCGTTCAGGAAGCTGACATTAAGTCTGCTATCTTTGATTCAATCAAGCTTTCCGTTGACGCTGTTAACGGCACACAGAATCTTCTTGGCATGAAGGGTGAATAATCCTAAGGGATTTAAAGCTTAACAATAACATATTTAAAACGGTATGATTTCGGTCATACCGTTTTTTTATTTTGCTTAAATATAGGTAAATGTAAGTAAAAATTTACCTTAGTTTACTGCAATAGAATTCTAATACAGCAACTTCATACCATATTCCTCCTTAAATCAATAGTAAAATATAACATATTTAAGGGCTTTTAGTTAAATTACACAAAGAATTAAGTAAAACTTTTACTTAAAGTTTGAGTAAAACTATTGTATTTTTAGTAAAACGGTGTTAATCTTTACTTGACGGCGAAAGCCACGCAGTTCCCGAGAAAATTTTTGAAAAGGAGAATATGAAATGAACGGAAAACTTTCATGGAAATCCAAACTCAGTTTCGGTATGGGCGCTTTCGGTAAAGATCTTGTTTACGCTATCGTTTCCACTTACCTTATGAAGTACCTGACCGACGTAAGACTTGTGGATCCCGCATTTGTAGGCGTGCTCTTTATGGCAGCCAGAATCTGGGACGCTTTTAATGACCCGTTTATGGGTATGGTAGTTGACAACACCCGCTCAAAATGGGGAAAATTCCGTCCGTGGATACTTATCGGAACAATCCTAAATGCAGGCGTACTTATTCTGCTCTATCTGGATGTTGATCTTCCCGCAACACAGTACGCAATTTATGTTGCAGTAATGTATGTACTTTGGGGTATGACTTACACGGTTATGGACATTCCCTACTGGAGCATGGTTCCCGCTCTTACAGACAACGAAAATGAGCGCAGCCAGGTAAGCGCAATTCCCCGTTTCTTCGCCAGCATGGCTTGGCTTGTTGTAGGTTCAGGCGGACTTTACATTGTAAAGTACATGGGTGACGGAGATCAGATTCTCGGTTTCTCACGTTTCGCAATAGGCGTTGCCTGCATCTTCATTGTGACAATCCTCCTTACAGTATTTAATACAAAAGAACGTGTTGTTGCAACATCAGGTACAGGAGAAAAAACCACTGTAAAACAGATGATCAAAGTTCTCGCAAAGAACGATCAGGTTATCGTAATTATGCTTATAGCCCTTCTTTTCAACGTTGGCTATCAGCTTGCAAACAGCTTTGCACTTTACTACTTCGAATATGTCTGCGGAGTTAAAGAAGGTCTTTTTGCCGCATATACAGGCGTCGCAGGCTTTGCACAGATGGGCGCTCTCGCTCTGTTCCCCGTAATCTCACAGAAAATCAATAAAAAGGTTATTTTTGCAACTGCAAGCCTTCTTCCTGTAATCGGATTCATCATGCTTCTTGCAGTAGGATACATCGCTCCCACCTCCATTTTACTTGTCGGTCTTTGCAGCGTAATCGTCAACATCGGTATCGGCTTCATGCTCGTACTTATCACCGTTATCCTCTCAGAGGTTGTTGACTACGGCGAATACAAGCTTCATACAAGAAATGAAAGCATCCTTTTCTCAACTCAGACATTTGTTGTTAAGTTTGCAGGCGCTTTCAGCGGACTCATTTCAGGCGTCGGACTTAAAGCTATCGGCTTTGAGGCAAACGCAGTTCAGAGCGCCGGCACAATAGCAGGTATGAGAATTATTATGATAGTCATCCCTGCAATCCTTTCACTTCTCTGCCTTGTGGTTTACAAGAAAGGCTACAAGCTCAATGATGAATTCTATCATCACGTTCTGGCCGTTCTCAGAGGCGAAAAGACAGAAGAGACTCTTACAAAATAATTCAAAAAGGAGAAATCAATATGCTTTTGGGCGTAGACTACTATCCCGAACAGTGGGATGAAAATCTCATGGATGAGGATATGGACCGTATTCTTGAGCTTGGCTCAAATGTTATAAGAATAGGCGAATTCGCATGGCATTTAATGGAAAAATACGAGGGAGGATATGATTTCTCCTTTTTCGATAAGGTAATTGAAAAGGCAAAGTCAAAGGGACTAAAAGTGATTTTCGGCACACCTACCGCCACAATGCCCGCATGGCTGGCAAAGAAATATCCCGAAGTTCTTTCACAGTTCCCCGACGGCACAAAACGCACTTTCGGCGGCCGTCATGTATACTGCTTCAGCAGCCATATTTACAGAATGTACTGTGAAAAAATAGTCACGGAGCTTGCCCTTCATTATAAAGATGAAAAGGCAATTGTTGCATGGCAGATTGACAACGAACTGGGACACGAGGGTAGCGATGTATGCTGGTGCGAAAACTGCCGAAAAGCCTTTGACTCCTATCTTGAAACAAAGTTCAGGGGAGATATAGATTCACTTAACGAAACCTACGGCACAGCCTTCTGGAGTCAGGAATACAATTCCTTTGACGAAATTCCCCTGCCTGCGCCTACTATTACAACCCATAACCCTGCACTGCGTCTTGATTTTGAGAGATTTTGCAGCGACAATATTGAAAGCTTTGCAGAAATGCAGGGCGAGATAATCAAAAGCATTATTCCCGATGCAGTAATAATGCACGATTTCCCCGGCGGAGGTCTCGGCAAACACGTTGACTACTCAAAGGTTTCTTCCCACCTTGATAAAGTTGCGTTTAACAATTACCCCGTCTGGGGAGGACAGAAATATCCTATTGCACCTAACGAAATAGCTTTCGGCCTCGACTATATAAGAGGTCTCAAAGGCGAAAACTTCTGGATAACAGAAGCCATTATGGGCGCTCAGGGTCACGACATTACAGGATTTCTGCCAAGACCCAATCAGGCAAAAATGTGGAGCTGGCAGGGTATGGCAAGAGGCTGCGACAGCCTTATGTACTTCCGTTACAGGGGAGCTACAAAAGGCGCCGAGCAGTTCTGTTACGGCATTCTTGATGCAGATAACGTAAAAAGGCGCCGTTTCTATGAGGTTCAGAACTTTTTCACCGAAGCCAAAAAGTATGAGGATGTACTTTCATCTCCCGTAAAGAGCGACATCTGTATAGTTTATGATTACGATTCCCTTGCATCTTTCCGCATACAGCAGCAAAGCATTCTCCTGGACTGCGAAAACGAAATGAAACGCTATCACAAGCTTTTCTATGACGTAAACAAAATGGTAGATGTAATTCCTGCAAGCAGAGATTTTTCTCAGTACAAAATAGTTATCGTCCCCCATATGATAGTGGGAAAAGGAGATTTTCTCACCCGTCTCAAGGAATATGCGAAAAAGGGCGGATGCGTCATAATGACATACCGCACAGCAATCAAGGACGAAAACAACAATCTCACTTTCGGAAAGGTAATCCCCGTAGATTGCTGCGATCTTGCAGGAGCTTATATTGAAGAGACGGAAAGCGTACAGGAATATGACTGTATTCCTCTTGCAGGTGAGGGAGAAAACAAGGGCAAAACAGGAACAGCAGGCATTTTCAGAGATATGCTGGTACCTGAATCTGCTGAAACTCTTTACCGCTATGACGATGATTTTTACAGGGGATTTTCCGCAGTGACACGAAACGCTTTCGGAAAGGGCAGAGTTTACTACATGGGCACAACTCCCGATGAAAAAATTCTCAAAGAAATAGCAAAAGATGCTATGGATTTCACAGGAATTGAAGCCGTAGAAAGTCCCGACGGCATCGAAGTTGTAGAGCGTGAAAGTCAGAACCGCAAAGTAAAAATTATAATGAACCACAACTACAAAGAAGCTTCATATAGCGGCATAACCTTAGCACCATTTGAAGTAAAGGTTATTTAAACTGAATACACCAAAATAAAGCAAAAAGAGCCTGCAATCGAAAAAGGATTGCGGGCTTTTAATTTATAGGGGTTAAATTATATTGCATGGTTGCCGGTAAAAAGGGAGATTGGAAACATCTGTATTTCTTGAAAAAGGATATGTTTGCCGCCGGCACTGACAGCTGGTTTTTACTGTTAATTGATGTGTAAAATCGACTTGCGGATTCTTACCCGTACTTTGATAAAAGAGTAAGTTTTGCCGCCCATGCTGCGGCGGTGCACCTACTTTTGTCCATAGCGACAAAAGTAGGCAAAAACGCATTTTGCTTGCCAAAGCAGTAAGCACTAATCAGCGCAAAATTGGTTTTCTCCCATACGCCCTCCGACGGCAGCTTGGAGGGATTCTTTTTATCACCAACAAAGTGTAAACGCTGTACTGCATACCATATTCTTTCTCTTGCCGTCGGTTAGGCACAGCAAGCGTTCACCAATTCACGTCGGCAGTGTGGAGGGTTTATTCTATCACCTGCAAAGTTCAAACGCTGTACTGATTACCATATCTTTTTCTTTGCCGCCGTGGGCGACTGTCGAGAAGTTGGTTTTGTGTGGTTCTTGGGTTTTGTGAATTTTCTTTTACCATTTCTTTCTTGTACCTCTAAAACTAAAAGCCTGTACTTATAGTGAAACTCTAAGTACAGGCTTCTTACTGTTTGCTTTAATTATAATATTTAGGATTTTAAAAGTCGTCCCAGCAAATCATCAAAGTGAATTGAGAAGATTTTTCACAGTTTTAAGAGAGGATAAAAACTCCTTTAACACCTTGAATATATTCTTACCAACTGATTTGTTATTAAGAATCATCAGTATGGCTTCGCCCATTTCTTCAGATATGGATCCGCCGCTGGCGAAAATAATTGATTTAATGGGAGTCTGTACCGAGGCCATGGCGATGTGGCGTGCATCCTCACCGCTGGATGAAACAGATGCCTCCGCTGAAGAAAGCACCGCTTTATATATCTTTTTGCCCCATTTTGTATTTTTGGCATCCTCAAAGGTATTGGTCATATTGAAAACATGATTTTCCGAATATTCCTTTGCCGGAATGGAATGACCCAAAACAGCTTCGAACTGGCTGTCCGGAACATCCGAAACCCTGCCCGTATAGTAAACAGGAGCTATTGCTCTTAAATCCTCTATGGGATCAGGATTTTCCGCCGGTCTTATTTTAAGGCTTCCCTTAAGACGTATATCACGGCTGCTGGCTCCGATTAAAACATGAAATACTCCGTCCTCAACAGTCCAGTCATTTGTAATGGTGTTATAGAATGCAAAGGCACGGGTATCAAGGTGAACAGTGACACGTTTTTCTTCTCCCGGCTGGAGATATACCTTTGTAAACTCTTTAAGCTCTTTTACCGGACGGTAAACGGTGCTGTCTGCATCGGAAACATAAATCTGAGTGGATTCCGCTCCCGCAACATTACCGACATTGGCAACGGTATAGGAGACATCTACCTCATCGCCGTGGTTTATTGTGCGCTTTGAAATTTTAAGGGCTGAATATTTGAACTGAGTATATGAAAGTCCATGTCCAAAGGGAAAGAGAACTTCCTTTTCCACTGTATCGTAGTAACGATAGCCAACATAAAGTCCCTCACGGTATTCCGAAGTAACCGTGGAACCGGGGAAGGTTTTATAAGTCGGGTTATCCTCAAGACAAATGGGGAAGGTCTCAGCAAGCTTTCCGCTGGGATTTACCTTTCCTGTAAGAATATCCGCAACTGCATGACCGCCTGCCTGTCCGCCAAGATAGCTGTTGAGAAGTGCCTGTGCCTTTGAAATCCAGGGCATTTCAACAGGTGCCCCGCAGGAAAGCACCACAATTATATTTTTATTTACGGCATATACCGCATTTATGAGCTCATTGTGTGCGGCTGGAAGCTTCATTGAAGTTCTGTCGTAGCCTTCGGATTCATAATTATCTGTAAGACCTACAAAAATAATTGCTGCGTCACTTTTCTTTGCAATTCTGCATGCCTCTCCTATAAGTCTGTCGTCAGGGGAAGAGGATTTATTTTTATCGTATCCCTTTGCAAATTCGCATTTTACTCCCGCTTCAAGAAGGGCATCAAGAGCATTGTCAAGCTTTAAGGGATTTATTTTTGAACTTCCCGCACCCTGATATCTCGGTGAAATGGCAAGCTCACCGATTACCGCATAATTTTTCTCACGGTCAAGAGGAAGTATATTATTTTCATTTTTAAGAAGCACCATTGACTCATCTGCAATTTTTCTCGCAAGGGCATCGTGTTCCTCTGCGCTGAATGAAAAATCACCTTTATCGAGAGTCTCTTTGGCTCTGAGTATGATATCCAAAATTCTGTCAACGCTTTCGTCAAGGACGCTTTCATCAAGACTTCCGTCCTCAAGAGCTTTAAGTATTCTTCTTTCAGCAATGCCGCTGGATGAAGGCATCTCAATTTGCTGACCTGCCTTTATTCCGTCAACAATTTCGTTCTCGGCACCCCAGTCGGTTATTACAATACCTTCATGTCCCCATTCATTTTTAAGTATATCTGTAAGAAGCTTTTTGCACTCGGCGCAATACTCTCCGTTAAGACGGTTGTATGCGTTCATAACAGTCCAGGGCTGAGCTTTTTTAACTACGTTTTCAAAAGCGGGAAGATAAATTTCCCTGAGTGTACGCTCATCCACAACGCTGCTGATTGTAAAGCGCCTTGTCTCCTGATTGTTTACTGCAAAGTGCTTGAGGGAAGTTCCTATTCCCTTGGACTGCACTCCCTTTACCCATGCTTCTCCAAGCTGACCGGCAAGATACGGATCTTCCGAGAAATACTCGAAATTTCTTCCGCAAAGGGGACTGCGCTTAATATTAACTCCCGGTCCCAAAAGTACTGAAACCTTTTCTTTAAGGCATTCCTCACCTAATGCCTCACCCATTTTATAAATAAGTTCTCTGTCCCATGAACAGGCTGTAGTTACAGCAGGAGGAAAACAGGTCGCCGGATAACTGGAATTTATTCCCATGTTATCCATTTTTTCATCCCCCTGCTTACGCAGGCCATGGGGTCCGTCACTGACCATAATTTCGGGAAGACCAAGACGATCTATACCTTTAAAATGCCAGCAATTCTTGCCGGAACAAAGAGAGGCTTTCTCTTCTCTCGTCATTTTCTCAATAAGCTTCTGATGTTTCAAAACAGCACCTTCTGTCTGTGTTTTCTTTATTTCATTATTCTTTCACAAAAACCTTAAATTTACATAAAACCGTAATGTCTAAACCATTCTTCACATAAATCGCTCCACTGAGCGGTAAGGGGATTATATCTTTTCTCGCTTTCAGGATCATCTGTTATCATCGCCAAACCCTGACCGTGGTCACCTTCCGGGAAGAGATGAAGCTCCACGGGAACACGCATATCACCTAATTTTTCAGCAAGGGCAAGGGATGTTTTGAAGTTTATCAGTGAATCCTCCATGGACTGCCAGATAAACGCCGGGGGAAACTGCATCCCTTTTTCCAGTACAAAATCAAAATATGCGACAATATTGAACTCATCGTCATCATCATCGTCATATTCATCTACAAAATTCACTGCCGCATAGGCAAGCACCGCTCCATCGGGACGTGAAGAAACACGCTCTACAGGATCTTCGTCACAGGGATTTCCGTCATCGCCGCAGAAACAGGTCAGCGCCGCAAGATTTCCGCCGGCTGAAAAGCCCATGACTCCTATTTTATTTGCCAGTATACCGTATTTTTCCGCATTGTACCTGAGAAAACGTACTGCACGCTTTGCATCAAGTAAAATCACATCTCTTGAATAGGGAATCACACGGTAATCGAGCACCGCAGCATTGAGCCCCATTTTATTGAGCCTTAAAGCTACATCCTTGCCCTCATGGGGAGATTTATTTGTATACGATCCTCCCGCCATAACCACTACACAGCCTGCTTTTTCATTTGTATCGGCCGGGAAAAAGGTTATTGACGGCTTTCGCTGACCGTATTCTTCCTTAAAACCTGGAACCTCTGAGTCCCAAAGGGGAATCTGTGTGTACTCCGACAGCATTTTCCTCCACGGAGCATCCGAATCAATATTACCGAATATATCCGCAACACCCTCCATAGCATTGCTCCTTTCATCAATCGTTTTAAATAAAAATAATACAAATTGTATTATTTTATGTTTTTAATTAATACGAACATTTATCGACATTAATTAACTGTATCCTTAAGTATTCAGCAAAAAGCTTTGATTTTGACTTGTCCAATTTATTTATCTATTTTCAAGCCTTATTAAAAAATAATAAACTCTCTGTTTATTATACACTTATCTTAAAGAAAATGTAAATAGATTAATTTTCTTTCTTTTAAAAATCTTCATCCGAAATATTTGCAGATATATTTTCGGATTCTATACCTAAAATCTGCTCCGCTTCAGGGAAATCTATCTCCTCAACGCCTTTGAGCTTTTTGGTAATAATAGTATTTCTCTTCTGAGCGTCATCAAGAGCCTTGCCTGCCTCATCGATTTTCTTCTTTGCCTTATCAAGAATACCGCCGAATTTATCGTACTGGCTCTTTGCAGCGGCAAGGATTTTTCTGACCTCATTGGCTTTTTCATTGATAGTAACCGCTTTAAATCCGATTGAAAGAGAATTGAGCAAAGCGGTTATGGTTGTGGGGCCTGCAATCATAATATTATCGCTGAGAAGATTTTCAGGAAGTCCAGTTCTCGATGATGCAATTTCCGCATAAAGTCCCTCTGTGGGAAGATAGAGAATAGCAAAGGGAGTTGTAACAGGTTCGTTAATATATTTTGTGATCTCCTTTGCCTCGCCTTTAACTCTTGCTTCAAGAGCCTTTCTTGCATCGCTGAGAGCTGCGCTGTCGCCTCTGTCAGCTGCATCGCAAAGACGAACATAGTCTTCCATTGGGAATTTTGAGTCTATGGGAAGCAGGGTAAATTTACTGCTGTCCTCACTGGAGGGAATACGCACTGCAAACTCAACACGCTTGCCTGAGTTTTTAACAGTTTCCACATTCTTTTCGTACATTTTCGGAATAGTCTGGTCGAGAATGGCTTCAAGCTGAACTTCCGCCCATGTTCCTCTTGCTTTAACATTTGTAAGAACTCTGTTAAGACTGCTGATATTATCGGTAACTCCCGTTGAAAGCTCTTTCATTTCACCTAATGATTTATAGAGGTTTTCAAGCTGCTGGGATACAGTCTTAAAGGAACTGTCAAGACGTGAGGTAAGGGTAGAGGTGAGCTTTTCGTCAACAGTCTCTCTCATCTGATCGAGCTTCTTTTCGTTGCTCTCCTGCATTCTCGTCATATAAATTTCAAGGGTTTTAAGCTGCTTCTCGTTATTTGCCGCATTGGTCATAGAAATCTTGTTGAGGGCATCCCTTGTTTCAATTACAAAGGACTGCTGCTGCTTTACACTCTGCTGCATCATATCGGAAAGCTTTGTGTTCATGCTTTCCATACCCTTTGACATTTCACTTCTCATATTCATCTGATGCCTTGCGGTTTCATCACGGTTGCTTCGCATCTCTTCGGAAACACGTCTGTCATTTCTGTTTACAAGTTCCGCAACCGTTCCAAGTCTTTCCGATACAGAAGAAATCTGCGCTGATATTTCAGAAAAACGTTTTTCATCAGCACCTGTATTTTTCTGTTTTGAAACCATAAGAATCAAAACTATTGATAATACCGCCGAAAGTGCGGCAAAAATCACTGCAAGGATTTCCATAAATTAAAATAACCTCCGCTGAAAATTCATTGTATACAACATAATTATATCAATACCTGAGTTTGTAGTAAAGGTAGATAGCCTTGAAAATAATTTAACAATGTTATGTTAAAATTGCACAAAAGTGTTTTTGCAATATTTAACACGTATTGAAAATATTCTTATTTAAACTATTTAAAAAAGTTATTCAATCTGATACCATATCGTAAAAAGGAGGATTTATGATGCTTTCTGATTACGATTTCAAGTATACTGGTATAATGAAAGGACCTATGGAGTCCATCCCCATAGGAAACGGCGATTTGGGAGCCAACATATGGGCAGAAAATGACGGAATATATTTTCTGCTTTCAAAAACTGATGCATTCAGCCGTCTGCATCGTCTGATTAAAACAGGATTTTTAAAATTCACTCTGCCAAATAAAAAATCATTTAATACTCTCCAATTTCACCTTTCCCTTGAAGAGGGAATGCTTAAAATTAAAAATGAAGATATAAGCTTTGAAATATACGCCGATGCAAATAATCCGATATATGTAATAAACATCAGCGGAGATATAGGCGGAGGAAAACTTTCACTTATAAATTACCGCAGAGAACCTGAAAAGATAGACTGTGCAGACAGAAGCAACTATCAGCTTAACCATGATAAAAATACCCATATAGATTTTGACTGCACAGAGGATGCCGACACAGTATTTTCTGTCGGTGATGGAACTCTGGGGCAGTATCACAGAAACAGCGAATCCCTTTATAAATTCAGCCTTAAATATCAGCATCTGGAAAACTATGAAGGAGATGACCCGTTAACGGATCTGACTTTCGGATTTTTGGCTTATTCTCCCAATGCCGATTTAAAGGGTGAATCCCTTGAATTTAAACCTGGTACAAAAAATACTCGTGTAATTATCCACAGTCTTTGCGAAAAATGTGGAAAACCCGAAGAGTTCACTGGTAAAATCAAAAATATTCCGGAAACGGACAGAGAAAAACACATCTCTTACTGGAAAGAGAAGTGGAATAAAAGCTATGTATATATGAGCGGCTCAAAAAAGGCAGAAAAACTTACCCAGGGATATATTTTACAGCGGTACATGAATATCTGTGCCGGCAGGGGAAAATATCCAATTAAATTCAACGGCTCAATATTCACCTGTCAGCCCTCGCCCCACAGAAAGGAAAACATGGATTACCGCAACTGGGGAGGATATTACTGGCTGCAAAACACAAGGCTTATTTACTGGAGTATGCTTTATTCCGGCGACTACGAGCTAATGCTTCCGTTTTTCAGACTTTATACTGATAACCTTAACTTTGCAAAATACAGAACCCAAAAATATTTCGGCTATGACGGAGCTTTTTATCCGGAAACCATGAGCATTTTTTCCGCTTATGCTGACACAAACTACGGCTGGAACCGTGACGGACTCTCTGACGGAGTAACCGAAAACACATACATACGCTATTATTACTGCGGAGCTCTTGAAGTCTCTCTAATGATGCTTTTATACTGCCGTAATTCGGGAAACGTCGAATTTTTAAAGGAAGAGTGTCTGCCTTTTGTTTACGAAAACCTCAAATTCTTTAAAAATCGCTTTACTCAGCCTGACGGTTCAATGAGATTCCAGCCCACATCGTCCCTTGAAACCTGGCACAGCTGTATTGACGATTCCCCCAACATAGCAGGACTTAAAGCAGTATGCGAAATGCTGAAAACTTTTTCGGAGGCTTCCGATGAATTAAAGGAATTTGCAGACAGCATCCTGAAAGCGCTTCCTAAGCTCCCCATGGGCAAAAAGGGATTTAAAAAAGTGGTTCTGCCTTTCCGTGAAAATGTGGATAAGGTTAAACGCAACTGTGAAAATCCTGAGCTTTATACTGTTTTCCCATACGGAATTTATAAAGTAGGGGAAAAAGATTTGAATATAGGAATAAACACTTTCCAAAAGAGAAAGGAAAGAGCCTCGTGCGGATGGCAGCAGCACGGAATACAGGCAGCATTTTTAGGTCTTAAAAAAGAAACATTCAAGGAGATAACAAGAAACTGCGAAAACACAAACAAAAACTGCATTTTCCCTGCCTTTTACGGTCCCAACTATGACTGGCTTCCCGACCAGGATAACGGCTCGGTAATGAACATTGCCATAACAAAAGCTCTCATACAGTCAAACAGTGAAAAGATATTCCTTTTCCCTGCATGGGATAAAAACATAAGCGTTTCATTCAGACTGCCCGTTGACGATAATTTTATCACCGTCAAATATGAAAAAGGTAAAAATCCCGAATACTCTTTTGATAAACCCGAAAGCCGTGAAGTTGTGGTAATGTAAATTAAAGAAAGGAACCTACAATAAAGCAAAGCAACTATGAAAATAATTGAGTACTCACCTGAGTATACAGATGCAGTTAAAAATCTGCTGACGGAACTTCAGGGACATATTGCCGATTTGGACAGTGAAAAATATAACATCCTCACTGAACAATTCAGAGACAAATATTTTGAAAAGACAATAGAAGAAGTAAAAGAGCATAACGGAAAAATCCTGCTTTCTCAGGAAGATGATAAAATTACAGGTCTTGTAATAGGAATCATCAATAATGAAGCTGAAAATAGTTTTTGTTTTTGTGCTCCGAAGAGAGGCAGAATTACCGAACTTATTGTATCCAAAAAATTCAGGTCACAGGGAACAGGAAAACTGCTCCTTGAAAAAATGGAAGAATTTTTTAAGGAATCAGGATGTGAAGATGTTCTTTTGGAAGTTTTCGGCAGCAATAAAGAGGCTCAAAAATTTTACTGTTCAAACGGGTACAGCGAAAGAACAATTGAAATGATGAAAAAAATATAAAAGAAAAAGCTCTCAGGAATCACCTGAGAGCTTAAATTTTGGAGCGGATGACGAGGCTCGAACTCGCTACCTCCACCTTGGCAAGGTGGCGCTCTACCAGATGAGCTACATCCGCAAAACAGCGTAAGGATATTTTATCACAGATTTTCCGTTTGTCAACATCAGAAACAAAAAATCTGTGATAATTTTCTCCCTCGCTGAAAATTTATCTTTTAATCAGCTTTGACGTTTACAGTCATACCTCCGCTTTCGCCGCACTGGGAAATAGTTACAGCCAAATCGTCATTTACATATCCCATATAGTTGAGCATGGGTATTTCATTTTCATAATACTCATCATAATGTTCCCGTGTGACAATGGAAGATTCAAGGGAAGAAATATACTCTTTCGCTTCTTCCATTGTAAAATTCTCAAAGGAAAAGGAATAGATTTTCCAGCTGTCGTAATAGCTTTCCGTAAGTACATATACATCGGCATTTTTTGGTGCGGGAATATTCTCATAAAGATTTTCATCATTCCACGGTTTAAGGGGGATTTCAGGAGCATTTACACTTACTGTGGTTTCCTCCTGATTTTTTTCATTAAATGAACACCCTGAAAATATGCTGACCGATAAGACAAATACAATCACTGTGAGAAATATTTTGCTTTTCGAGAAATTAAAATGATTCATAATATAACTTCCTTTTAAAATTAGCTTATTTTTTACTGCCTGTTGAGTTTCCTTTTAAGATGAACCGAATAAATCAAAAGACCTGCAATTACAGCAAAAACCGCAATATAAAAAATTATAAGTAAAATATTTTCCGATCCGCCCATTACCTGAATGTTTGTAGAACCGTTTGCGTATCCAATAACGTTACCCATGGACATACGCTTGTATATGTAATATCCTGTAAAGGCTACAGCTGCAATTATAAAGGCAATTATTACCTTTATAATATTCTTTCGCTGTTTAATATACTTTTTCTGCTCATCGGTCAGATCAGCGTTTTTTATGACGTCATTTACAAACTCTTTTGGTGTTCCGAGACGGTTTATCAAATCATTTTCGCTCTCGCCGTGCTCCTTTGCCGAATCGAAAGCTTCCCTCAGCTCCTCCAAAACGGAAGTTTTCAAATCATCGGGCACATTGAGCTTTCTTTTAACTGATTTTATGTATTTCTCTTTATTTGTCATTGTTCTTTTCCTCCTCCGAAAAAGTCATAAAGGAATTTACGCATTCAACATAATCATGCCAGAAGTTTTTCATGGCGCTGAGCGCTGCTTTTCCCTCTTGTGTTGCGGAATAATATTTCTTCATTCCGCCGTTGGCAGGGGACGGAGCCATTCTGCTCTTTATAAGTCCGTTTTTTTCAAGTCTGTATAAAACAGGATATACTGTTCCCTCTCTGGTGTATCCGAAAATTCTGCCGCCTTTTTCGTTGAGATTTGTTATTATCTCATATCCGTAGGTTTCCTTTTCACTTATAAGGCTAAGCAGCACCATTTCAAGGGAACCTTTTTTGAATTGCTGTTCGTATTTGTTTTCCACTTTAATCTCCCTTGCTTCACTATTTTGTATTACTAAACAGTAAAGTAAAAATATCACATTCTGTAAAGGATGTCAACAAGTAAATAAATTTGTCCCGAAAAATATGCTTAAATCCCCTGAAACCCTTGACTTATAAGGATTTAACTGCTATAATACCAAACTGTCGGTTTATGTTTACCGGCAATCCTTGCTCCGGAAAAGGTCCGGGGCCAAAGACCAGAAGGAGGTGCTTTTAGATGGCAAACCAGAACAGCTATGAAACAATGCTTGTTTTCTCCGTCAAGAACGGCGAGGAAAAGGCACAGGAGCTTGTAGCAAAGTTCAAGGCTCTCATGGAGGCTAACGGTACTGTGGAGAGCGTTGACGAGTGGGGCAAGAGAAGACTTGCTTACCTTATCGACGACGAGCCCGAGGGATACTATGTTGTTGTAAATCACACATGTGCTCCCGAGTTCCCCGCAGAGCTTGAGCGTGTTCTTAAGATTACTGATGGCGTGCTTCGTTCACTCATCGTAAAGAAGAACTGAGGAGGCTCTGAAAATGCTTAACTGTGCAGTTATCATGGGCAGGCTTACAGCCGACCCCGAGCTTCGTACAACCCCTAACGGAATTTCCGTAACAAGTTTTTCCGTTGCAGTTGACAGAAGCTATCAGAGAGCAGGTGAAGACAGGCAGACAGACTTTATTAACGTCGTCGCCTGGAGAAACACTGCTGAATTTGTTTCCCGCTATTTCCGCAAAGGTTCCATGATTGCGGTACAGGGTTCAATCCAGACCCGCAACTATGAGGACAGAAACGGAAACAAGAGAACAGCATTCGAAATTGTTGCGGATAACGTAAGCTTCTGCGGTTCAAAGAGCGAAAGCGGAACCGGTGGAGCTGCTCCTGCAAGACAGGCTGCACCCGCAGCGCCTGCACCGTCTTTTTCAACGGGCAGCGCAGATGATTTCGACGATTTAAGTTCGGACGAAGAATTACTTCCGTTCTAAGATTAAACAAGGAGGAAATGTTTCATGGCATACGATAAGAATGACCGTGGCGGAAGACCTAACAGAAAAGGCCGCAAGAAGGTTTGCGCTTTCTGTGTTGATAAGGTTGAGGCTATCGACTACAAGGATGTTCAGAAGCTTCGCAAGTTCACATCTGACAGAGCAAAGATTTTGCCCCGTCGTGTAACAGGAACATGCGCTCGTCATCAGAGAGAGCTTACAACAGCTATTAAGCGTGCTCGTATAGTTGCTCTTCTTCCCTACACAAGCGACTGATTTTAATTTCATATGAAATTAATTTTCCCCTGCTGGTTTCAGCAGGGGATTTTTTTATATTTCTCTTTAAATAGTTTTAATTCTAATATGCATAAAAGAAATCAGATAAACCGTGTATAATGTAACTTACAATATTTAATTTATCGGAGAGATAGTTATGACATCAAGAGAGCGTGTTTTAAATGCAATAAACCATAAAAACGGTGAGCTGCCGCTGGATCTGGGAGCAACACCAAGTTCCGGTATTTCGGCTATCGGTTACAATAAGCTTAAATCTGCGCTGGGAATAAAGGACGGTCACACAAGAGTTTATGACGTTATACAGCAGGTTGCCCAGGTTGAGGACAGCGTTATAGATAAGCTGGGAGTGGATGTAATAGATATCGGCAGGGCATTCAATACAGATGACAACGACTGGTATGATGTAACTCTTTCAGACGGTTCCAATGCTCAGTATCCAACATGGTTCCGCCCTGTAAAAGAGGATGACAGATATAACTGCTATGATGAAGACGGCGATCTTATAGCATCAATGCCAGGCGGTGCCACATTTTTTGATCAGACCTGTTTTCCGTACATAGACGGATACCCTGATAGCTATAAAGATCTTGATAAAGCCATGAATAAAGTTCTTTGGAACAAGCTTGCACACAGTCCCTGGGACAACGCCGGCAAACCTGATTTTTATGAACAGCTGAGAAAAAAGGCAATTTATCTCAGAGAGCATACCGACAAGGCTCTTATGATAGTATGCGGATGCAATCTTTTTGAATGGGGAACTTTCCTCAGGAGAATGGATAATTTTCTTATGGATATCTATACAGATCCCGAGCTTGTGGAAGGTCTTCTGGACGCACTGATGGAAAAACATCTCGAAACTCTTAAAAACGTATGTGAATCAGTAGGGGATGTAGTTGATATTCTGAGATTCGGCGATGATCTTGGAATGGATACGGGAATGTTTATGTCAAAGGATAAATACCGTGAAATATTCAAACCCCGCCATAAGCTTCTCAATGAATATGTGCACACTCACAGCAGCATGAAAACACTTCTCCACTCCTGCGGCTCTGTTTATCCCATTATAGATGATCTCATAGATGCGGGATATGATATTCTCAATCCAGTACAGACCACAGCCCGTGATATGGACCCTGAAACTCTCAAAAGGGAATTCGGAAAAGATATTACATTCTGGGGAGGCGGATGCAATACAAGAACCATCCTTAACAGGGGAACTCCACAGGAAGTTTATGATTACACCATGCGTATGATTGAAATCTTTTCAAAGGACGGCGGTTTTGTATTTAATCAGGAACACAATATCCTGCCTGATGTACCCGCAGAAAATATGCTTGCAATGTATAGAGCGGTAAACGACTGCCGCAATGGATAATAAAATTATTAATCAGCTCTCAAATAACAAAAGCAGCCGGTCTTATAAAAGACTGACTGCTTTTTATGTTGCTTGAATAGGGCAAAGCAAACATTAAAAAAATTTACGCACACGATATCCGTTTGCATCCTTAAAACGACCGATTAAAATCAGTAGCATATCAATAACCCAGCCGAAACCAAATATACCCATGGTAAAAAAGTATACTACTCCCCATCCTATTTTGCCCACATAAAATTGGTGAAAACCAAAAGGTCCAAACAAGAAACACAATAAAAAAGCTATTATCCTGCTTTTTCCGCTGATATTTTCCACAGTATGAGTGTTATAAACAGGCTGATTATTTATAACAACATCAGGCTGAACAAAATCCTGCCTTACCTGATGAGTACTGTATGTATAAGTTTCCTGTTTAGGAATTTCCTGTTCATATCCGCAATATTCACATACATTTTTCTCCATAGGAGCGCCGCACATAGGACAAATTCCTGCCATAATAAATTTCCTCCGCAAAGTTAATTTAGAAATGTAAAAGCATAACAAATATGCAAAATCCCTGTATACAGAAGTTTACCATAACATAACATTAATTTCCACATTAATATTACACATCAGAATGTATTTTTTCAAAATTCGAGCTTTTGTAATATTAATTAACATATATCAAAATCAATTTTGATTTTCGCCTATAATATATGTTTTTTGTGCTTTTATATTGTAATTTTGATTTAAAATTAAATATCTCAAAGCTATTTATAACAAGAAATAATATTTTTTAAACAGATTTTATTAATCCCCTTGAAGTATTATAAATTTTTGTTTATAATTCTTTGTAACAAATACTCTATTGAGGTGAAAGGTGAAATTTATGAACATCATTCCAAAGCCCCTTAAAGCTTCTGCAATTGGCGGAACAGTATTTTTTTCATCCGGTACGAAGATAAACGGTGATTTTCCTCTTACGGCGGAATATGCTGCCAAAGTTCTTTCAGCTAAACCGGAAGCTCCCGAAAATACAATTACTTTTACAAAAGATGATTCAATTGCCAAAGAAGGATATTCTATTTCCTGCAATGAGGGAAATGTATCTGTAAAGGCTTCAGATGAAAGCGGAGCTTTTTACGCATTTATGACTCTTTGCCAGCTTGCAGGAAAAGAAAATTATTTTGAAGCTGTTTCAGTTGAAGACGCTCCTAAATACGGTCACAGAGGTTTCATGCTCGACAGTGCACGTCATTTCTGGAAAGTTGATAAGGTAAAGCAGATTCTCGACGTTATGGCATCACTTAAGATGAACATATTCCATTGGCATCTTACAGATGACCAGGGCTGGAGAGTTGAAATTAAAAAATATCCTCTTCTTACAGAAAAGGGATGCATAAGAGACAGTACACCTGTTTCACTTAAAGGTTATGCACGCAAAAAGGAAGAGAGAGATTACACCGAATACGGCAGAGGACTTTTCTATACTCAGGACGATATCAGAGAGATAGTCGCATATGCTGCTGAACGTCACATAAACGTCATACCCGAAATTGATATGCCCGGTCATCTTGTTGCAGCAATAGCATGTTATCCTGAGCTTTCCTGTACAGGAGAAGAGACAGACGTTTCAAACCGCTGGGGAGTTATGGATAATATCGGATGCTGCGGAAAAGAAAATGTCTATAACTTTGCAAAAGACGTTATAGATGAGCTTTGTGAGCTTTTCCCCTATCCTTATTTCCATATTGGCGGAGACGAAGTTCCGAAAAAGCGCTGGAAAAAATGTCCCGCATGTCAGGCTAAGATAAAAGAGCTTGGTCTTAAAGATGAAGACGCTCTTCAGGGATATTTCAACAATGTTATCTGCGAATACTTAAAGAGCAAGGGAAGAACTACTGTGGGCTGGAACGAAATTCTGGACGCTTCAGAGGGACTTGATAAAAATATCATTCCTCAGTGGTGGGTCAAGAGAAAGCCCGGCGAAAACCTTGAGCTTAAATGGCTTAAAAACGGCGGTAAGATGATCATTTCTCTTGTAGATTATGTTTATATGGATCATGCTTTTGCAATAAGACCTCTTAAAAAGACATATTCTTTCAGCGCTGCTACCTTAGGCATAACAGACGATACAAATGTTATAGGTATGGAAGCTCCTCAGTGGACCGAATATGTCCGCAACGAGAAGAAATTCGATCTCAATACATATGTAAGACTTATTGCCATTGCAGAAGCAGCATGGACAGCGGAAAATCTTAAAAATTATGATGATTTTGAGAGCCGTATGGAGAACATGAGAGATTATTTTGCATCCATGGGTGCAAGACTTGCTCCTCCTGAGATTTATCACGGAAAGACAGTATCTCCGATTTTCAGCAGAACTGCAAACGGCTGGAACAAGTGGCGTAAAGATCCAAACTTTGAATTAAAGCTTTCTGAAAAATACGGATTCTGATTATATAAAAACATCAGCCTGTTTGGTTAAACCAAACAGGCTGATTTATTCTATGACCCACAATATTTCAAAAGCAGCTATTTTGGAACTGTTTTGAAGCTAATAGAGAATTAAGTAAAAAATTTGTCAGGTTCCTAAAACTGTCTGACAAGTCCCTCCCATAATACACATTCAAAAATGAATTGGTGATTTCATTTCTGAAAAGAAAACTGCATTATGTTCTAAAATCATCTTGAACAGACAAACGCAGCTTTTAATAAAAGGCGAGTCATAAAAACATATTGACTTAAAATTGAATTTAAATTCGAATATATTCCATTTTTATAATATCACAGGTTTTTTTTGCGTCAATACGCTGACGGCATACTTTAAGCAATTAACATAATTTTCTTTAAAAAATAAGAAGAAAGCAAAATTTAAAAATTGCTTTCTTCTAATATAGTTTGTGTTTCAAAATGAAATTAAGATATCTTTTAAGCCTATTGATATTCTGATATCTGCTGTAAATTTGAGTAGATGTACATTTCTTTACTATTATACCTAAAAGTCCTTTAGGTATTTTTACACTGGGATAAACTCCTAAAATAAGAAAATTTATAAGTGTTCCAACTGCATATACATCTGTTGCAAAAGTCGATTCAGCTACTCCGAACTGCTCCGGTGCAGCATAGTTTACTGTACCGAGTTTATTGGTATCTTTCTTTTTTACTCCTGTTACAAACCGTGAAATTCCAAGGTCAATAAGTACCGCTTTGCCATCCTTGTTTATAATCACATTTTCCGGTTTTACGTCACGATGAACAATATTGAAACTATGCAGTACAGAAAGAGCATCGCAGATATCTACAGCATATTTTATGGCTTCTTCTTTTTTTATACCATTATGCTCCGAAATATCACTGAGACTGGTTCCGTCAATATATTCCTCAAGAATTATTGTTTTTTCCTCAGCCGTACAAACATCATATATTTCAGGAAGATACTCACTTTTTGTACCGATTAACTTTCTGAAAACATTTTCATTTCTGTTTTCAGATTCAATTTTAACAAGCTTTTTTTGAGTTTTCTTATGCCTATATAGCTCTATCTTATTTACACTGTTCTCTTTGATAATACCAAGATTATCAAAATTCTCAGATAAATTTTTTTCAACGTATGTCATCATAGTATTATTCATTTAAGTTCATTTTCCTTTTGCAGAATAAGTAATTCATTAAGCTCATAAACGGTAAGACCATGAGTTACAGCAAAAATAATAATACTGTCTCTTCTGAATCTCGGATAAAGCTCAGATAAACCGCATATTCTCAGAGTTTTCTGACAGTCTTCCAAACTTAAATGCATAGCCAATATAAGTCTTATAACCTTATCCCTTGAAGGTATTTTTTTACCTCCTATAACTTCATAATAATACGCATAGGCAAACTCGGAACGGTTTATTATATCAAAACTGCTGAGCTGTGATTTTTCAATAAGACTGTGCCAATGTCTTTTTATATCGGCATTGCTTATAATATCTGAGTTGTTTTCCAAATACTCATCGATTGAAGCTTCTTCTTTTGTAAGCTCATTCATCAGCTCAGAAGTATTTTTACTGCATTTTTCAGCCGATAAATCCGTTCTTACCATTTACATCCTCATTTCTATATTAAATAATTATTAAAAATCAATTACCATTATATAATAATTATATGAGAATGTTAATAACATAAAAAATATTTTTACATTTTTCGAATTATTTTTCTATTATCCTCTTAAATTCCTCAAAATATCTTTCTCCCAGTATCTCATTTGACTTTCCGGAAAAATGTATTATATCTTCTCCGCCGTTTCCGCAAAGTCCGTGAGAGGATACTAAACCGCAGTAGTCATTTTCATTTATAACTTCCTTTACAGCCTCACGTACATTCTCTGCATTTTCCTGCTGAGTGTACCATTCTTCAACCATATCTCCCGCTATAAACGGAACATAGGGCATATTGAGTTCAAAGCGTATTCCTCTTATGAGAGAAGAAAAATTTTCTTTATAATATTCCTTTGTAACGGAGTTTATTACATCCGTTTCTCCCTGATGCCATAAAATCGCTACTATTTTATTATCAGGATTTCCGAGCTTTATTCTCTTTGCCATATCTACGGCATTTAAGTAAAGATGATCTTTTCTGCCCCAGCCTCCGTCTGAAAATCCGGTGCCTCCTACAGCAGCACGGACAAATAATAGCTTTCTTCCCGGACGCAGCATCTCTTTTACATATCGCTTTCCGAAAAACAGATAAAAGCCGCTCATTTTATGTGGTCTTAATCCTGCAGTTTTAAAAACATACTGTCCCAGAGGCAAAGACGGATTTCTTTTTGTATTGAATCTTTCATTTCTGAAAAGCTCTTTTATTCTTTCATCGGGTTCAAAATCTACTTCTCCTTTTCCGTATCCGACAGCATTTGACTGTCCCGCCAGAATCACAACGTCATATGCATCCTTATATACTTTTGATTTGAGGTTTCTTATATTTATCATTTAAAAGTTCTCCTTTACTGTTTGCTGATTAAAAATTTTGTTATCTCGTCAGGTGGATCTATGCTGTGAGGATGATGGTCACAGCCAGGCTTTATTATCACTTTGATAAAATCCTTATCATAATTTTCTTCAATGATAGCGCCATTTTCTTCATATGGGACAACACTGTCACTGTCACCGCTGACAAGAATTATGGGTATTTTATTTTCAGAAAGAATTTTTATTTTTCTTTTCGCTTCCTCTTTTATCTGAGGATCTCCTCTTTTAACTCCATATAGTTTCTCACATTTTACGCTGTCTTCCTCTGAACCCTTTCCTTTTCCTAAACCAAAGGGCCAGCTGTTTATATCAACTACCGGTGCATCAAGATAAAGACTTTCTATTTTATCCGGATTTGCAGCTGCAAAATTTATACTGTATAATCCGCCTCTGCTGAATCCGAAAAGAACAGTCCTTCTGTTAAGATTATACTTTGCAGTTACAAAATTATAAAATTTCTCCATTAAAGCTATCGCTTTCGGCGCTCCGTACATATCGTGCATATCAATATACACAAGCACATATCCCTTTTTCAGCATATCAATATCCGCATAAGGGAAAGCTCCGAAAAATTCGGTTCTCCAAATCCAGCAGTTATTTTCTATCCTCTTTTCAGGCTCCACAATAAAATATTTTCTTAATCCAAAATACCTTTTGGTCACTGAAAAACCATTCCACTTTTTGCTCAACTTTTCACATCCCGTATTTATTGTAGATAAACTAATTATTTGAAATATTAGATAATTATACTATTTTACTCGCCCATTTTCCACATTTCGATTCTCATTTTTTAAAAAAACTAAATTTCTATTGTTTTTTTCATCGTATTATTTTAAACTTTAATATGTAAAATTTTTCCGAATTATTTCAACGAAATATAAAATATCATTACAGCTATGAAAAAAAGATAGTTTTTTGGCACTTATTCGTTTATGATACCAATAAATTTCAGGAGGAATGAAAAATGA
Source organism: uncultured Oscillospiraceae bacterium (assembly GCA_958366985.1). Lineage (GTDB taxonomy): Bacteria > Bacillota > Clostridia > Oscillospirales > Acutalibacteraceae > UMGS263. The sequence continues at coordinate 58,347 of CATXDC010000008.1, read as the reverse complement.
GAAAATTATCATTAATTTTAATGTTAGCAGTATTTATTTCCATGCTGTCAGCCTGCACAATGCCATGGAATGAAAAATCCCACAGCTACACTCAGATTTCATATGAGGAAGCTAAAAAGATGATGGACGAGCAAGAGGACATAATCATTCTTGACGTTAGAACAGAAAAAGAATTTAAAGGCGGATATATTAAAGGAGCCTTACTTTTCCCCAGCCAGGAAGTAAATGAAGAAACAGCCGCTGAGAAGCTTCCCAACAAGGATCAGACAATACTCATTTACTGCTCCAGCGGAGGACGAAGCAAAAAAGTCGCTCAGCAGCTTGCTGATATGGGATACACAAGTATTTATGAATTCGGCGGAATAAATTCATGGCCCTATGAGATTTACTATGATGTAGAAGAATAATTAAAAACAGTGCTGCTGTAAAGTTAAAGATATCAATATTACTGCGTTTAAGGTTTTAGGAAGCTTTAAACGCAGTTTTTTTATATATTATTTTTAAGTCAATTAAACTCATAGAAAAATTATAAAGGCACATTAAATGAATTTTTGCTGATTAATTTTTACTTTGATTAACGAATAAGTTTCGCCACTCATGCCGTGGCAGGCACATACTTTTGTCCATAGCAAGCAAAGTCAAGCAAAAATGCATTTGCGGCGGAAATCCGCCGCCTTGTCAAAACAGTGAGCACTAATCAACGCAAAGTAAGTTTTCTCCCACACACCCACCGACGGCAGTTTGGAGGGTTTTAAATTATCACCTGCTAAGTGTAAACGCTATACTATTTACCATATATTTTCCCTTGCCGACGTGTGCGGCGGACACGTCCGCTTTCATTTCGCACACAAAAATACAGCGTTAGGGAAATATAAGTGCCTGCGATGAAGGTTTATTTTAGACGCAGGAATATATAGTTGTTTATTGCAGTCAGTTAGTGTGCGGATTGTCTGCAAGCTCAGCTTGCTGCGAATTGGGTGCAGGCTCAGCCTGCTGCTTGATTTTAGTGAAAAAAACAGATATAATTTACTTAAATTTACTTCCCGGGAGGGATAAACTTTGGCCACTCTTAAGGATATTGCTGAAAAAACAGGAGTTTCTGTTTCCGCTGTTTCACGTGTTCTCAATATGGATGACACAATAAGCGTTGCGGAACAGACAAGAAAGAAAATCTTTGATGCTGCAAAGGAGCTGGGATACAAAAGCTCAAAGCAGAAAAATAAAAATCAGAATACACAGGAACATTTAAAAATGGGCATCGCCCAAATGTTTGAAATGGAACAGGTAATGGAGGACGTCTATTATCTCTACATGAAAACCGCACTTGAAGAAGCCTGTTTTGCAAAAAATATAGAAACCACAAGTCTTTTCAGAAATCCCCAGGGACAGTTTGTAATGAACGGTTTGGAGGATCTTGACGGAATTTTTGCAATAGGCAGCTTTACAAAAGAGGAAATCGAAAGCTTCCATAAATACACCGATAACATCGTATTTGTTGATTCCACTCCCGACGATGAAAAATATTATGCCGCTGTTCCGAATTTTCATCTCGGAGTGCGTCAGGCACTGAATCGTCTTACAGAAGGCGGACATAAAAAAATAGGATTCATCGGCAGCCATTTTACATTGCAGGAAACCCACGATCTTATTCTCGACGAAAGACTTTATTACTTCAGGAATAACCTTATGGAAAAGGGAATTTACCGTGAAGAGTTTGTTTTGGATTCCGAAATGGATTCAAAAAGCTCCTTTGAGGTGTTAAGTAAATTTCTTGAATCTTCCGATGAATATCCCACAGCTATTTTTATTTCATCCGATGCCATGGCTCAGGGAGTTATTAAAGCAATTACACAGGCCGGACTTTCTATCCCCGATGATATCAGCCTCATAAGCTTTAACGATACAATGCTTTCACAAAATGCAATGCCTCCGCTTTCTTCTGTGAGAGTACTTCAAAGGGAGATTGCAGACGCCGCAGTAAGGTCTATGGATGAGCAGAGAAAGGGCTCGGCTCATCCATATAAAACTGTTATTCCCTGCGTATATATCGAAAGAAATTCCGTTAAAAATTTAAAATAAATCTTAGTTTCAGTGTAAATAATTTTTTCAAACAATTGTGGAAAACGACGTTTTAAAAATCGTTGTTTTCCATATTTTTTTGTAATTTTTTTGGTGCATATCCATAAAAATATGAGTTTAAAATGCATTTCATCAGGTTTTTAACATCTTTCAACAGGTTCTCCACATGAATTATAAACATTTTCAACATAGTTTTTAACATTTTTTCATGAGCAGGAGTTGCACTGAAACGTGCAACTTTTCCCCTATTACATCTTATATATGAAAGCTATTAAACTCATCATTGAAAGGAAGTAAAAATTATGTTAAAATTATTTGGTAATGAAAATGGGGTATTGTGCGAAAATAGACCTGATTATTTCGACAGAAAAGACCGGTTTCCATGGACTGAAACGACGGTTAAGGTATTACCCGATGAGATTAAGGAGCAAGATGAAATGAATTCCCTTCAGGAAATTTGGACCCGTGTTCTCGAACACTGCAAAGGAAAAATGACAGAGGTAGCTTTTGATACCTGGATAAAACCTCTTGAGCTTACGGATTTTGAAGACGGAGTATTTGTAATTGCCGCAGATGCTGAATTTTCAAGAACTCTTGTAGAAAACAAGTTTTCAAAAACCCTTGCGGAAGCTTTTGAAAGTGCAACAGGCTTTACAACAGATTTCAGAATTACAGTAAAAAAAGCCCAGAATGTAAAAAATGAAACTGAACATGAAGATTCAATGGTAAAAACTTCGGACGAGCTTCCGGCAGCATACCGTAAAAAAATAGTGAGCGACTATACATTTGATACTTTCGTTGTAGGCTCTTCAAATAAATTCGCCTATGCGGCAGCTCAGTCAGTTGCAAAAAATCCCGGAAAAACCTATAATCCGCTTTTCATATACGGAAATTCCGGTCTCGGAAAAACCCACCTTTTAAATGCAATTTGCTGTGAAATTAAAGAAAATAATCCCAATGCCGAAATCATCTACACAAGCGGTGAGGATTTTACAAATGAGCTTATCTCTTTCCTTACAACGGACAAGCTCACATCAGTTTTCCATAATAAATACAGAAACGCTGATATTCTCTTAATCGACGATATCCAGTTTCTTTCCGGTAAGGTCAGAACTCAGGAGGAGTTTTTCCATACCTTTGAGACTCTTAACAAAGCCGGAAAACAGATTGTACTTACATCCGACCGTCCTCCCAAGGAGATAATGACCCTTGAGGAGAGACTTAAAACAAGATTTGAATGGGGACTTATTGCAGACATTCAGCCGCCGGATCTTGAAACAAGAATGGCGATTATCAGAAGAAAAGCCGCTTCCCTTAATTTTGAAATCAGCGACGATGTTATTCAGTATCTCGCTGAGAAAATAAAGAAAAACATTCGTCAGCTTGAAGGAGCAGTAAAGAAGCTCAAAGCCTATAACGATATTGAGGGACATGCACCTTCACTTTCAATGGCGCAGATAGCTATAAAGGATATCCTCAGCGATACCCAGCCTATTCCCGTAACAGTTGAAAAGATAATAAACGAGGTTGCAAGAACCTTTAATATCTCACCGGAAGAGATAAGGGGAAAAAGGCAGAGTGCAAATATATCTGCTGCAAGACAGGTTGCAATATATGTTGTAATTGAGATTACCGGAATGTCACTGGAAGCTGTGGGCGCTGAATTTGGAGGCAAGGATCACTCTACTGTCCTTTATAATAAAAGAAAAGTAGCGGAAAAAATGAGCAAAAATGCCACCTTCAAAGCAACTGTCACCGATATAATCACCAACATAAAAGACAGCTGATTTTTAACAGTTTCTTCCACATTCCACACACAAGTTTCCACAGAGCGTTGGAAAACTCAAAACCTTTAAAATTCTTAACAAATTTTTCCTTTGACTTAAACATTTTGAAAAGTCCGAAAAATTCATAAGATAAAAGGCTTTCAGGGCTTTTTCAACATTTTCAACAGGCCCTACTGTTACTACTAAAAAATATAATATATATTTATTTAAATAATCCGGAAAAAACTTTTCCGGCATTTCAGGAGGTAAATGGGATGAAGATAGTTTGCAGCACTGAAACTCTTTCTCAGGCATGTCAGAACGTTCAAAGAGCTGTTTCTACAAAAACCTCAATTCCCGCAATTGAGGGTATATTGTTAAAAGCCGAAAACGGCAGACTGTATCTTACGGGATATGACCTTGAAGTAGGTATTAATACATCAATTGAAGCAAAAGTGGAGCAGGATGGCAGCATTATCCTCAATGCCCGTTATCTCTGCGATATTATTCGCCGTCTTCCCGATGAAGAAGTAGAGATCGAAGCCGATGCAAGACAGCTTTGCTATATAAGAAGCGGTGAAACAAATTATTCTCTTAACGGAATTTCTGCTGAGGAGTATCCCGAGCTTCCCAGCGTTACAGGCGGAGCTCCTGTTATTATCGATCAGGGAATACTCAAAAACATGATAAGACAGACTATTTTTGCCGTTGCAGATAATAACAGCAATGTTGTATATACGGGAATAAAGTTTGAGATAGAAAAAAATCAGATAAAACTTATTGCTGTTGACGGAGTTCGTCTTGCAATAAGAACTGAAGAAATTGACTATGACGGAGAAGAGCTTTCATTTATCGTTCCGGGAAAGACACTTTCCGAGGTTATGAAGCTTATTGACGAAGAAGAAGCAGATGTTTCTCTCGGAGTCGGAAAAAGACATATTGTATTTGAAGTTAACGGATACAGCATTGTTTCAAGACTTCTCGAAGGAGAGTTCCTTGATTACAAGAGCGCTGTTCCCGCATCTTTTGCAACAACAGTCAGAGTAAGCACAAAAACTCTTATGAGCAGTATCGACAGAACATCCCTGCTGATTACTGACAGACTCAAGAGCCCTGTAAGATGTATTTTTGATGACAACACCATTAAAATTTCCAGCATCACTTCTCTTGGTACTGCAAACGATAAAATTTCCGCTCAGATTGATGGCGAAAGAATAGAAATCGGCTTTAACAACAGATTCCTTATTGAGGCTCTCAGAGTATGCGATACAGACGAAGTACTCATAAAGCTCAACAGCCCTGTTTCACCGATTATCATTCTTCCTCCCGAGGGAGAAAGTTTCCTGTTCCTGGTGCTTCCGGTAAGATTAAAGTGAGCAGGATGAGCCTGCACCCAAGCCGCAGCAGCGTGACGCTGCACCCAAGTCGCACACTGACTTACAGAAATGAGAAAATACAGCTTTCTGTGTTTAAAGTCTAATAATTTATTAAATTAAAAGTAGATGCTCAGCCTGCAAAGGAGGATTTTTCATATGAAGATAAAAGTTAAGGTTAAGGAAAAACCGAAAAAAATAATAGAGATAAATTCTCCGTTTATAAAGCTGGACGCATTTTTAAAGCTTGCCGACGCTGTACAAAGCGGAGGACACGCTAAAATGGCAATACAGAACGAAGAGGTAAAGGTAAACGGCGAAATCTGTACCGCAAGAGGCAAAAAGCTCAGAAGTGCAGATGTTGCCGAATTTGACGGAGTGCTTTATGAGGTAAAGGCAGATGAAAGCGCTGACTCTTAAAGCGAAAAATTACCGTAATATAAAAGAGCTTACAATAAATCCCGATCCAGGGGTAAATCTTATCTGCGGCGATAACGCCCAAGGAAAAACCAATCTTATTGAAGCAATCTGGCTTTTTACAGGCTGTAAAAGCTTCAGAGGTTCAAAGGATTCAGAGCTTGTGTCTTTCGGTGAAGAAAGAGCAGATCTGGAATTTGAGTTTTTCTCAGGCGGAAGAGAGCAAAGTGCTCAGATTCAGATAGATAAAAAACGCAGCGGAACCCTCAACGGCGTTAAAATGCAGAGTGTAAGAGAGATGATAGGCATTTTCAGAGCAGTTGCATTTTCGCCCATTCATCTGAATATTGTAAAAGGTTCTCCCGAAGAGAGAAGAAAATTTATAGATATGGCTGTTGCTCAGTCAAGACCACTTTATGCAAAATCTCTTGCAGGATATAATAAAGTCCTAAAGCAGAGAAATATGCTTTTAAAAAGTCTTTATTCCAATCCGTCCCTTGCCGATACCCTCGATATATGGGACGACCGCCTTGCATCCTATGGAGCGGATATTATTATCTACCGCTATGAATATACAGAACATCTAAAAAAAGAGGCGGTACAGATTTATGAGGGACTTTCTTCCAGCAAAGAAGAATTTACTTTTGAATATGTGCCAACAATAAGAAATATTGTAATGGACGGCGATAATTTATTAGAGATTAAAGCTGACAGGGGAAAAATCCCCTTTGATGAAAACGGAAAACCCAAATACAGCGAAATAAAACGCAGGCTTTATATGAACCTTGTAAAACACAGAAAGGACGATATTTCAAACGGAACCACCTCTGCCGGTCCTCACAGGGATGACTTTGAAATAAAGGTAAATTCCGTTTCGGCACGTTCTTTCGGTTCACAGGGACAGCAGCGCTCCTGCGCACTTGCTTTAAAGCTTGGAGAAGCCGAGGTTTTGAAAAAGCTTACTGATACTTCTCCCGTAATACTTCTCGATGACGTAATGAGTGAGCTTGACCCGTCGAGGCAAGATTATATTTTAAACCGCATTAAGGACAAGCAGGTGTTTATTACCTGCTGTGATTCCATACCTGCCCTTAATATGTGTGCGGGAAAGATTTTTGAAGTGAAAAACGGAGAAATCAGAGAATATACGAAAAAGTAACTTTAGAATATATTGAATTTTCAGCGGGGAGTGAAAGGTATGTATCTGCATCTGGGACAGGATACGGTAGTAACCCTTGACAAAATAATAGGCATATTTGACCTTGATACCGCCACTGTCGCAAAGGCATCGAGAGATTACCTTACAGCCGCCGAAAAAGCAGGAGATGTTATAAACGTTTCCTATGAGCTTCCGAAATCCTTTATCGTCTGTCAGGACGAAACGAGAAAAAGCGGAAGAGTGGTTTACATTTCACAGATTTCCTGTCAGACCCTTTTAAAGAGAACGGGATTTGTAGGCAATCTTGCAAATATAGAGAGAAACATGAAATAGAAGGCTTTTGTTAAGAAAAGAAGGAGGTTTTTAAGATGGAAAATCTTGAAAACACAATGAACGGCAACCTTGACCCTGAAATTGAAGAGGTTATGGATACCCTTGTTACCGAAGAATATGACGCAAGTCAGATTCAGGTTTTAGAGGGTCTTGAAGCCGTACGTAAAAGACCCGGTATGTACATAGGCTCAACGGGACCGAGAGGTCTTCATCACCTTGTCTATGAAATCGTCGATAACTCCATAGACGAGGCACTTGCAGGCTATTGTACACATATCGAGGTAGAGATACTTCCCGGCGACGTTATTACAGTAAGGGATAACGGCCGTGGTATTCCCGTTGACATAAACGAGAAAATGGGACTTCCGGCTGTTACGGTTGTTCTCACGGTTCTCCATGCCGGCGGTAAATTCGGCGGCAGCGGATACAAGGTATCCGGCGGTCTTCACGGCGTTGGTTCCTCTGTTGTTAACGCTCTTTCAGAGTATATGGAGGTTGAAATCTCCAAAAACGGACACATTTACCGTCAGACTTTTGAAAGAGGAAATATCACCTCCGACCTTACAGTTATAGGCGATACAAACGACAGCGGTACTTTCATCAAGTTTAAAGCTGACCCGGAAATATTCAAAGAGACAACTGTTTATGATTTTGAGATTCTTCAGAGAAGACTCAGAGAACAGGCTTTTCTTAACGCAGGTCTTTCAATTACCCTTACGGATAAAAGAGACAGCGAAAATATCATCAGCAAGGAGTACTGCTATGAGGGCGGTATAAGCTCCTTTGTTGAGTTTATCAACAAGAGCCGTCAGCTCACCCCATTGCATGAAAAGCCCATACATTTTTCTGCGGTAAACGGAGATAAGAGCGCCGAAATCGCAATTATGTATAACGACAGCTATAACGAAATAATTCTCTCTTTTGCAAATAACGTAAATACCGTTGACGGCGGTACTCATGAGACTGGATTTAAAACAGCTCTTACAAGAGTTTTCAACGATTACGGCAAAAAGTACAATATCCTTAAGGATGCCGATAAAAAGCTTTCAGGTGAAGATGTAAGAGAAGGTATTACGGCAGTTATAAACGTAAAGCTTACAGAAGCTCAGTTTGAGGGACAGACAAAGGGGAAGCTCGGTAATACCGAAATGGCAACCCTTGTTTCACAGACAGTTTACGAAAAGCTCACCACATATTTTGAAGAGAATCCCTCAGTTGCCAAGGCTATTTTCAATAAAGCTCTTGATGCTTCCAGAGCAAGGGAAGCAGCGAGAAAGGCAAGGGATTTAGCAAGAAGAAAGACTGTTCTCGAAAATAACTCCCTTCCTGGAAAGCTTGCGGACTGTATTTCCCGTGACCCGGCGGAATGTGAAATCTTCATCGTTGAGGGTGACTCCGCAGGAGGCTCCGCAAAAGAGGGCAGAGACAGAAACATTCAGGCTATTCTCCCACTTTGGGGTAAAATGCTCAACGTTGAAAAGGCAAGACTTGATAAGGTTATCGGCAACGAAAAGCTGATGCCCGTTGTAACAGCTTTGGGCACAGGTATAGGTGATGAGTTCAATATAGAAAAGCTCCGTTATCACAAGATAGTCATTATGGCCGATGCCGACGTTGACGGCGCTCACATCAGAACGCTTTTACTGACATTCTTCTTTAGATATATGCGTCCTCTTGTTGAAGAGGGATATGTCTATATAGCTCAGCCTCCGCTGTTCAAGGTAAGCAAGGGTAAAAAGCATTTTTACGCTTACTCAGACCCGGAGCGTGACAGATATATAGAGGATCTTGGCGGCAGCGGAAGCTGTGACATTCAGCGATACAAAGGTCTCGGTGAAATGGATCCCCAACAGCTTTGGGAGACAACTATGGACCCGGAACACAGAATCATGCTTCGTGTTACAGTTGAAGACGCAATGGTCGCAGATGAAACCTTTACCATTCTTATGGGTGATAAGGTTGAACCACGCCGTGAATTTATTGAGCAGAACGCAAAATACGTTCAGAATCTTGACGTTTAAAATCTGCTTTATATAACGGCAGGATTAACGTAAACAGATAGGCGGTTAAAATGGAAGATTGTCTTTTAAGAATAGATTACCGCATGGTAAAGGAAAATTTTATAGAAAGTGAAATGTGGAAAGAGAAAAAGACAGGTCTTTTAAGGCGTGAAAATAAAATTGCCGGGGGAGTTGTAATTGCCATATTCACCTTTGCAAACACAACTCTTAAAGCTCTTTTTCTCGCAGAAGGTGACAGCAGATTTACCTTTGCTTCGTTTTTCTTTGACTTTTTGATTTTTCTTCTGCTTATTTCAGTTATTTTCCATACTCCGTACAAGATAATAAAGAGAAACAGATTAAGGCTTTTCACTTTAAGAGAGCTTGATAAAAAACCCTGTTATCTGGAGCTTTACGAAGAATATATGAAATATTCAATTGATTCGGCAGAAGATGTTATTCCCTATGAAAATATAAAATTCATAAGGGAAAGCAGTAAGACCTTTTCGATTCTGCTAAGAGGAAGCCATGAATGTATAAGCATACCGAAACAGTGTTTAAGCGGCGATGTAAACGACAGACTTTCCTCAATACTTTATGAAAAGGCAGAGAGTGTATTCCATAATTCAAGTTTTTCTGAATTTATATAAAAGCAAGGTCTAAATATTTTAAAGATAAGGGCTGATAAAGATGAGCTTAGATTTTGAAAGGCAGAGTATCGTAAACGTTGACATCAACAAGGAAATGAGAAAATCTTTCCTTGATTACTCCATGTCAGTTATCGTTTCGAGAGCTCTTCCCGATGTAAGGGACGGTTTAAAGCCTGTTCACAGGAGAATTCTTTACACCATGTACGAAGCGGGACTTTATCCCGAAAAACCCTATAAAAAGTGTGCCGCAACAGTCGGTGATGTTCTCGGTAAATATCACCCCCACGGTGACGCTTCAGTTTACGATGCCCTTGTAAGGCTTGCACAGAGCTTTTCAATGAGATACACTCTCGTTGACGGTCACGGTAACTTCGGTTCAATCGACGGTGACCCGCCTGCTGCATACCGTTATACAGAGGCTAAAATGAGCAAAATCTCCATGGAGATGCTCAGAAACATAGACAAGAATACAGTTGATTTTATACCCAACTACGACGATAACCATAAAGAGCCAACAGTACTCCCGTCACGTTTTCCGAACCTGCTTGTAAACGGTTCAACAGGTATCGCCGTCGGTATGGCTACAAATATTCCTCCCCATAACCTCAGAGAAGTTGTGGACGGTATGTGCTGCCTTATTGATAACCCCGATGCAGAGCTTCCGGAGCTTATGGAGCACATCAAAGGACCCGATTTCCCCACAGCGGGTATTATCATGGGCAAAGCCGGTATCAGAGCCGCCTATGCAACAGGTCGAGGCAGAATTTTTGTAAGAGCTAGAGCCGAAATCGAAGAGAAGAAAAACGGAAGATTCACAATCAATATTTCCGAGCTTCCCTATCAGGTAAATAAGGCAAGACTTATTGAATCCATTGCCGACCTTGTTAAGGAAAAGAGAATTGAGGGTATTTCAGGCGTCAGTGACTACTCTTCAAGAGAGGGTATCCATGTTGCTATCGATCTTAAAAGGGACGCAAATCCTCAGGTTGTGTTAAATCAGCTCTATTCCTACACTCAGATGCAAGTTACTTTCGGCGCAATTATGATTGCCCTTGTAAACGGCGAACCGAAAGTTCTCAACTTAAAGGAAATTCTTCAGAATTATATAGAGTATCAGCGTGAAGTAATAGTCCGCAGAACAAACTATGACCTTAAAAAAGCTCAGGACAGAGCCCATATCTTAGAGGGATTGATGGTTGCAATCGACTTTATAGATGAGGTTATCGCAATTATCAGAGCTTCAAAGGATATTCCCACTGCAAAAGCTGCACTTATGGAGCGATTCGGTCTTGACGACATTCAGGCTCAGGCAATTGTTCAGATGCGTATCGGACAGCTGACAGGTCTTGAAAGACAGAAGATTGAAGAAGAACTGGCTGCTCTCAAAGTAAAAATCCAGGAGCTTCTTGCAATCTTAGGCGATGAAAGCAAGATAATGGAAATCATCAAAACCGAAGCAAGAGAGATTGCAGACAAATTCGGTGATGAGAGAAGAACTGAGATTGCAAACGTCACAGGCGAAGTTGATATTGAGGATCTTATCCCCGAAGAAACCTGTGTATTTACCCTTACTACAATGGGATACACAAAGCGTCTGCCTGTTGATTCCTATAAGCTTCAGCGCAGAGGCGGCAGAGGCGTTATGGGCATGACCCGCCGTGAAGAGGACGTTGCAGAGACAATGTTCACTTGCTCCACCCATGAATATGTAATGTTCTTTACTTCAAGAGGCAGAGCTTATCGCTTAAAGGGATATGAGATTCCCGAAGGCGGAAGAACCAGCAAGGGCATGAATATAGTAAACCTTATCCCCGTTGAACAGGGTGAAAGGGTATCGGCTATGATAAGAGTGCCTGAATTTGAAGAGGGAGCATACCTTTGCATGGTTACAAGAAAGGGCATCATAAAGCGTACACCCCTTGAAGTTTATGCAAATGTAAGAAAGAGCGGCGTTATAGCCGTAACTCTCGACGATGACGATGAGCTTGCATGGGTACATCTTACAAGCGGAAATGATGATTTACTTGTGGCAACCAAAAAGGGTATGTCAATCCGCTTCAGCGAAAGCGATGTAAGACCCCTTGGCAGAACAGCAAGAGGCGTTAAGTCCATAGAGCTTGACGAGGGTGACGAAGTTATCGGAATGGCTGTGCTTCACGAGGGTGATAGCGTTCTTACCGTCAGCGAAACAGGCTACGGAAGAAGAAGCAGCGAAGCCGATTACAGAATCCAGTCAAGAGGCGGTAAGGGACTTAAAAACTACCGTACTGCTGAATACGGCGATGTTGCTGCAATACGCACAGTAAGCGATGACGAGGACGTAATACTTATTTCCTCAGACGGTATAATCATCAGAATTTACGCTGCTGACATAAGCGAATTCAACCGTCCTGCAAAGGGTGTAAGACTTATGCGTGTAAGCGAAGGTGAAAAGGTTGTAACTGTTGCCGGAGCTGAGCACGAAGAGGAAAGCGAGGAAACCGCTGTTCCGGAAGAAACTGCCGATGCAGGAAGCGGCGCTGCTGAGGATACAGCAGAAGAAGCAGTATCCGATGTAAAGACAGAAAACGAAGAAGCTTCAGAAAATGACGCTTCCGAATCAGAAGAGTAATACAATAAAGAAAAGTTAACAGCAGATACGAACCCCTGCAATAAGTTAAAAGCTTATTGCAGGGGTTTATCTATAATAGTATGAACATATATATGTGTTTAATCTGCTCACATGTATATATTTCCACATTGCTATAACTCGATGTGGAAAACTCGCTTTAAAAAACATCTCCCGAAAAAGCCTGTGCAAATTTCGGGAGATGAACCATATGGTTTTTATTTAATTGGTGTTTTAACTATTTACTTATTTGTCAGTTGGCGGCGTGAAATTATGTGAAGCGTCAATCTGTCTGCGTCTGAGTTCTTCCGCCATTTGTTCGCTTACCTTTAAATCAGGGGGAAGATTAAAGGATGCGTTGAGATTTACGTTTTGTGATGAGTATCTGCGAGCTGTTTCCTGTTCCAAAAGTGACTTTTTGTTTGTTTCTTCATCCTCCGAAACAAGGGGAAGCTCGAGAGTGGCTTTAAAGAGATCGCCGTCAATTTCAATTGTAAATCTGCCGCCCTGAAGTTCGCAGAGACTTTTTGCAATTGAAAGACCCAGTCCGCTGCCCTCAGTTGATCTGGAGGCGTCGCCTCTTACAAATCTCTGAGTTAATTCGTCAGGTGAAATATCGAGAGCTTTTTCTGAGACGTTCTTAATTGAGAATCTGCCCCATCCGTCCTTTTCTTCAACGGTAATATATGCTCTTGAACCTTTGAGAGAGTATTTCTTTACGTTGCTGAAAAGGTTATCTATTATTCGCCATGTCTTTTGGTTATCAGCCAGAACTACCGGCTGCTTTTCAGGAGTGTTTATGCGAACCTCAATTCCTCTTTCCGCAAGTGCATCCTCATGTTCTCCAACTGCCTGAACTGCCAGCTCATAAAGATTCATTTTGATTTTTGTAATTTTAATATTACCGGTGCTTGCCTTTGATGCTTCCACAAGGTCTTCAATAAGCTTTTTAAGCTTTTCTGATTTGTCGCTTAAAACTCCTATATATTCCTTTGCGGTTTCGTCGGTAATGTCGCATCTGCCCAGAAGGTCAACATAGTTTATTATTGAGGTGAGGGGAGTTTTAAGGTCATGGGAGACGTTTGTAATAAGCTCCGTTTTCATGCGCTCACCCTTGATTGCCTCATTAACTGCCGTTTTAAGTCCGTTCTGCATATTTTCAACATCACGAGCAAAGCCTTTTACCGGATCTTTCATTTTTGAATAATCCAGTGAGAAATTAAAATCTCCCTGAGAGCCTTTCTTTATTTCGGTAAAAATCTTATCAAGGTTTTTAATTGTCTCGAAAATCTTTATAAAGAATATGATGTTAAATACACTTGCCGGAATAAGGCAAAGGAAAATAAAGATTCCCGCCTCGTTAGAGTCAATACCAATTAAACCGAACAGGAAAAATACGGCATTTACCGCAAGGAAAAGAATCATTTTCCAGATAATGGATTTCTTTAGACAATTAAAATGATATCTGGAAGAAAAAGCGGTACTGATTTTTTCATATGATTTTTTGAAGAAATTTATTATTTTCTTTCCTATTACAAACCAGAGGGAGTGCTTAATAAGACTACGTAGTTTTATACTTCTTACAAAGGACATGAACCATTCGAGAAGCAAAACAGCACATACAAATGCGGCAGCTGTAAACAGATTGGAATTGATGGAATTAACTCCAATATTGCCGTTTAAGGTTTTCTCAATAAGGTGCTGAAAATCCGTATAGTACAAAGTATAAGTGACGAATGCTATGAGAAAAATTAATGCTCCTGAAATAATAAAGTGCAGATCATGGAAACAGCGGTCAATGGAAGCTTCCTCAACAGGAGAATTTTTATCCTTTCTGCCGGCGGTAATCATAAGGTAAATTATACCCATAACTGCGCCGAATGCACTGATAGAGCCGAAAAACAGTGAATCGGTAAACAGGGAATAGTTTTGAGTGTATTCCTGTGATGCAGTTTGATATTTATCACTTTCAAAAAAATAGGTGTTTATGCCGAAAGATATATTTCCGCTGAATGTGCAGCGCTCGGCAATTGAAGAGGAGATATATGACGGTATTTCTGCATTATTTATGACCATTCCGTCAGAGGATACGGCAAAAGGAAAACTCGAAACATCCTGAGTGTAATTTCTGTCCTCTCTTTTTTCGACTCCGTCAATATTTGTTAAGAAACAAGTTCCGTCATCATATATAAACTTAAAATTTTTAAGGCTGTCTATTTCATTTTTCAGTTCTTCGTATCTATTTAAAAAGTCACGCTTTTCAGAATTTATATTATTTTGAAGAGTTTTTTCCGCATCGCTGCGTATATAATTTACTTCGTTTACCAAAAGTTCATAATAATAGGCATCGAGAACCTTTTCTGCATTTTCGAGAGTATAAATATTTTCTGTACTGTCATTTTCTGATCCATTAACAGCAGTGGTAGCTGAATCAGAATTATTTTCAGCGTTATCGACATTAGATTCGGAAGGAAGTTCAATATCTGATAATGCGTAATTCTGCATGTAATATCTTACTTTTTGTGTTATTTCATCCTGCGTATTTTTTTCGGAACCGGCTCTGAGCTGTGCTTCATGGTCAGCCCAGGCCTTTCCGCTTTTTACGTATTCCTCATCACCGTGATAATTTTCCATATAGACTTGTATTTTCTCTACATCATCGCTTACCATCTCAGCGAAAGAGGAGGACGATTTGAAATCTTCTACATAATTGTAATTTACGCCGTAAGTACGATAAAATAATGCATCTGCAATCATAACTTTGAACAGCGCTCTTCCTGCCATAGCAATGCATCCTGCTGTGAGCAAAAAGATTATTACTTTTACAAATATGTTGTAACTAAATTTTCTCAATTTTGTAGCCAATTCCCCACACCACCTTTAAGTATTTAGGCTCTTTGGGATTGATTTCTATCTTTTCCCTTATTCGCCTTATATGAACTGTTACCGTTTTTTCCGTGGAAAAGCTCGGCTCATTCCATACGGATTCATAAATCTGCTGAGTTGAAAGCACTCTTCCGATATTGCTCATAAGCAGTTCCACTATTCCGTATTCCCTTGCAGTAAGATGAACCGGTTCTCCGTCAACGGTAAGTTCTCTGGCGGCGGTGTCAAGCACCAGGCCGCCGTTTACGATTGCGTTCTCCTTTTTATTGATGCTGCCGAGGTTGACAAATCGTCTTATCTGAGATTTTACTCTCGCTACAAGCTCAAGGGGATTAAAAGGCTTTGTAACATAATCATCTGCGCCGAAGGTAAGTCCCGTAATTTTATCGGAATCCTCGCTCTTTGCCGAAAGTAAGATAATGGGAAAATTATGATTCTCACGAAGCTTCAAGGTGGCTCCAAGTCCGTCAAGCCCCGGCATCATAATATCCATAACCGCACAGTGGATATCCTTGCCTTTGACTGCCTCAATAGCCTCCTGGCCGTTTTCTGCACGGACAATATTATAGCCCTCAGCCTTAAGATAAATTTCGATTGAATCAAGTATTGCCTTATCGTCGTCACAAACAAGTATGTTATACATTTACCCTTTTCCTCTCTTTGTTCATAAAACTTTTTATGTCAATTATACACCAGCCTGACAATAAAAAGAAGTGCTGCGGCAGAATTGCGCCTTTTCTTCCGCAGTTACTATTGTGAAGCATAATAATTACAATTCAGCACTCCCGTTTATTACAATTTTATTACAATTATTTTAACCTTTTGTTTGACATGAAAGCAAAGGTAATGTATAGTAACTATGACAACTTCACACTGGGGGCGTATGCCCCGGCGGATTACGGTTTTGCCGAAAGGCAGATTAAAAGGGAATGCGGTCAGATTCCGCAGCAGCCCCCGCTACTGTAAAAATGACGAAGACTTTTAGAGCTTAGGCTCTGCCACTGGGAAACCGGGAAGGTTAAGTCGGAGGATGATTTTGAGCCAGGAGACCTGCCGTAATACGTTGATTGCTGATTTCGGTGGGAGATCGAGGCGATTCAAGGAAAAAAGCGGATTTTGTATTTTCATCTCCGATTTCTTTCTCATGCCTTAAGCCGAGCTATCAGCCCGGCTTTTTGTTTTCCATTTAGGTATGGTGTGAAGCTGCCTAAAAAAGAGAAAGGAAGAAAGAAAATGAACAAAATCACAAAATCCATTGTGAGCCTTGTGCTGGTTTTTGCAGTTATGCTTTCAATGCCCATAAGCATTTCGGCAGCAGAAAAGGTATCTCCCGAAAAGGAATATCTCAGTTATTCCCAGTTCAGAGGAGAGGCTCTTTCCCAGGGAATAGTTGACAGCAAAACTCCCGTAAGCAAAGAATCCACAGTGGAAAAATGGGGAATCAAATTCGGCACAGGCTGGAGTGATGTCCCCGGAACTCCCGTTATTGTGGGAGATTATCTTTACTGTCTTGTAGCCGGACAGAGCAAACTCTATCGTGTTGACGCAAATACGGGAGAAATTTTAAAATCCGTTCCGTGCCCGGGAAAAAGCCAGTTCTTTTCAACAATCGCTTATTATGACGGAGTAATCTATGTACCCCGTGCTGCTTCCGATAATACCGGAGCAGTCATAATAGCCTATGATGAAGAGACAATGGAGCAGCTTTGGATATCCGAACCCTTAGGGGGAGCAAACAGCAGAATACAGCCGCTTTCGGCAGTTACAGGATATGACGGACATATATATGTAGGTGTTGCCGACGGCAGCGCAAGTGAAGGTGCATATGTATGTTTTGATACAGTGGATGAAAATCCCGAAAAAACCGATGAAGTAAAGGCTCCAAAATGGACATATAAGCCCCAGAACATGAAGAGCGGATATTACTGGAGCGCCGGCGCAATTGTAGGAGATACAATAATTTTCGGCGGTGAGGCAACAGAGCTTGTTATCCACAGCCTTACTGAGGATAAGGTATATGATACACTTGTTTTAGAGCCAGATGCAGCATCCGGAATAAGAAGCAGCGTCCACTATGATGCAAAGACAAACAGAGTGTTTGTAGCTCTTAAAAGCGGAAATATATATTCCGTAAAGCTTTCAGGTGACAATACCTTTGATACCTCTTCCATAATCAAGACCAATATCGGAAATGATATTACATCAAGTCCTGTTGTATTCGGTGACAGACTGTACATTGGCGGCGGCGGAATTACCTCCGGCAATGGATTCACAGTTATGGACAGCGAAACTCTTGAGATTATTTATCAGATAGATGAGGTTGTAACTCAGGCCTCTCCCATAGTCACCACTGCTTATGCTACAAAAGAAAACGGCTATGAAGTTAAGATGTATGTTACCGGTTTCGGTGCCATAGGTTCCGGCGGATATGATCCGACTTCTTCATGCGTTTACATGATAACCGACCGTCAGGGTCAGACTGAGCCTGAATATGAGATAATTGCAACTCCTTCACAGCTTCAGTACTGTACTCAGAGTGTTGCGATCGGCGGGGACGGCTCAATTTACTTTTACAATGACGGCGGAACAATGTACTGCTTTGGTCATAAGGATGATGCAAGCGGTGAATATACTGCCAAGGATATGATAAACGCCATATCACTGTTTGATTTTACAGGTGTAACTGAGCGTGACGAATACCGTCTTAACAGATTAAAACTTCGCTATGATTTAATGGATGAAACCGAAAAAGCAAAGGTTACAAACTATGAAAGACTTGAAGAGATGCTCGAGAAAATAGAAAATCTCAAGAACGAGGAAAAGATTGTAGCCGAGCTTAACGAGTACATTAAAAATGTAAATCCCGACGAGCTTACCATTGATGACAGCGATACAGTAAACAGCTGGTATTCAAAATACAATTCACTTTCCACCGAGAGCAAAGCTCTTGTGGAAAATTCAGAGAAGCTTTTAAAATGCGTTGCAATTATAGAAAATCTTAAAAATCAGGATGCGGCGGCAAATCTCAATAAACAAATTGCCTCTCTTCCCGATGCTGATAAGGTCACACTTAAAGACAGAGATAAAATTCTCGAAGTTCTTGCACTTTACGAAATGCAGAATGACGAAGTAAAGAAAATGTGTGACAGCGAAAAGCTCCTTGCAGCTGCTGACAGAGCAAACGAGCTTTTTACAAAGGTTCAGGCTCTTGATGAAAGAATCTTTAATGAAATAGATCCTCTCAATATTACTCTGGAAACAGAAATGACTGTTTCAGAGCTTGAAAAGGAGTACTCACTTCTTTCAGAAGCTGACAGAGAATATGTAACACGTTATGATGACGTACTTTTTGCAAGAAAAGTTATAGACTCACTTAAAAAGGGAGTTATCATTTCAGAAATGCTTATGAACCTTGCAGGTTCTCCCGATGCATATACAGCAGAGTATGAAAATGCAGTATTTTCATTTAAGGGTACTGATATTACAGACCCAACAAAGGATTTTGATATTTCGGTAACCTTCGGCGGAGATTCCGAAAGCGATATAAAGGCTCTTTATGCCGATGCATTTGTATTTACTCTTAACCATGAGGGAGCTCTTCCTGCAAAAACTCAGATAACCCTCAAAACTTCTCTTAAAGACGGCGAGTATAAGATTTACCGCTTTGAAAACGGCGAAGCTGTATCAATAGGCGACGGAGTTTGTGAAAACGGCTCACTTAAATTTACAGCTCAAGACGGCGGAATATATTTTGCTGTTCCCGTAAGCACATCAAATCCCGGAAATCTCGGTGACAATATAATTTCACTGGGAGCTATGGGCAGCGTATCACTTCTTGCAGTGCTGCTGTTAGGTAAGCGCAAGAAGCACTGATTCTATTAAAAAATAAAATCGGAGTCGGACGGTTTTTCCGTCCGACTCTATTAAAAGAAAGGATGGGGCGTTGTCCCTGAACGATAAAATGAAAAAGACTGCCTCACTTACTTTATCTCTTCTTATTTTAATAACAGTAATTTTCTCAGGATGTAAAATTGAATTTCCTGAGTATATTCCCACCGATAACATCGGTGTATCTAACATAGAAACCGAAAACTATATAAATAACAATTCAGAAAAGGAAGAAAAGAGCACATCAGCTTCCGAAAACAAGGAAGAGGATAAAAATGCCTCCTCTTCACAAGAGACCAACACTCAGAAAGAGACTCAGTCTCAGCAGGAAAGACCTGCTCCTGTTGATGACAATAAACCGGCGGATAAAACAAAAGTCAACTACTGCACACTTTCCGTTGACTGCCTTACCATTCTCGACAATATGGATAAATTTAATAAGGATAAACTTTCCGTACTTCCAAAGGACGGAATTATATATAAAGAGCGAAAAGTAATTTTTTATGAGGGCGAAACGGTTTTTGACGTACTTAACCGTGAAATGAAGAAAAACAGAATACATATGGAGTTTGAAAATACTCCCATGTATAACAGCAATTACATTGAGGGTATAGGAAATCTTTATGAGTTTGACTGCGGAGAGCTCTCCGGATGGACTTACAGTGTAAACGGCTGGTATCCCAATTACGGATGCAGCAGATATAAGCTTAAAGACGGTGATGTCATAAAATGGCGCTACACCTGTGATCTCGGCCGTGACGTAGGCGACCAATGGTTCGGGGAGAGGGAATAATGAATACGCCTTTTGCCTCACTTCATCCCGTTGTATTGTTTCTGTTTTTCATTTTCGCCGCCGGATTTTCAATGTTCTTAATGCATCCGGTTTTTCTTGTGATTTCCTTTATTTGCGCTTTAGGTTACTGCGTTTATCTCAAAGGTAAAAAAGGCATTAAATCCTTAGGTCTCTTTTTGCCCGTTGTAATTTTTGCCGCCGTAATCAATGCCGCATTTAACCATGAGGGAATTACAATTCTTGTTTACGTAAACGATAATCCCATTACTCTCGAATCACTTCTCTATTCCCTTGCCGCAGCTCTTATGCTTTTAGGGGTGCTTTTGTGGTTTTCATGTCTTAACGAGGTAATGACCTCCGATAAGCTCATGTGTATATTCGGAAAAATTTCTCCGTCCATTGCAATTTTGTTTTCAATGACATTAAGGTTTGTACCGAGATTTTCCGCACAGCTTAAAAAGATAAACTATGCGCAGAAATGCATAGGCAGAAGTTATGATACAGGCGGATTTTTTACAAAAATCAGAAATGGTGTGAAAATCCTCTCAATACTTATTACCTGGGCTCTGGAAAACGCAGTGGAAACTGCCGATTCCATGAAGAGCAGAGGCTGGGGACTTAAAGGACGCACTTCCTTTTCGGGCTTCCGCTTTGATAAACGTGATGCTTTATCCCTTACCGCCATACTTATTTTGGTTTCGGTTATATTTGCAGGACTTTTAATGGGTGAGGGCAGGATAAATTATTATCCTGCAATTGTACTTTCCGATTTTTCATTTTTCGGTTTGGTCGTCTATATTTCATATTTTCTCTTAATGGCCTTTCCGCTTATATTCAGTCTTACGGAGGACTTTAAATGGTATCGTTTGAAATCAAAAATCTGAGTTTTTCCTATCCCTTGGGAGAGGGAAAGGCTCTTGATAATATAAATTTAAAAATTGAAAAAGGTGAGTTTGCCGTTATATGCGGAAAATCAGGCTGCGGCAAAACCACACTGCTCCGTCATTTAAAGCCTGCAATTACTCCTCACGGAAAACGTGAGGGTGAAATTCTCTTTGAGGGCAGGGAGATAAACTCTTTGTCACAGAGAGAAGCAGTATCTAAAATAGGATACGTTATGCAAAGCCCTGAAAATCAGATAGTCACCGATAAAGTATGGCATGAGCTTTCCTTTGGACTGGAATCCCTTGGGGAAGAACCACGCCGCATAAGGCTTAAAGTTGCGGAAATGGCAAGCTTTTTCGGCATACAGCAGTGGTTTAATAAGGGAGTGGAGGAGCTTTCAGGCGGACAAAAGCAGCTTTTGAATCTCGCCTCCATTATGGCAATGCAGCCTCAGGTGATTATTCTCGACGAGCCAACCTCGCAGCTTGACCCAATAGCTGCCGCCGATTTTTTAGCAGCCGTTAAAAAAATAAACTCCGCTTTGGGAGTAACGGTTATTATTTCGGAGCACCGTCTCGAAGAGGTAATTCCCCTTGCAGATAAAGTTATTGTAATGGATGAGGGTAGAAGTTTTTCATGTTCTCCCTGTGAAGCCTATTCGGTTTTAAAGAAAATGGGCAATCCCATGGCAGAGGCCATGCCGGCGCCTGTTCAGATAGCGGCGGGGATTTCAGAACATGGTGAAATTAAAGGATGCGAGGAAAAACTTCCCCTTACTGTACGTGACGGCAGGATTTTCCTTTCGGAGTACATGAAAGATAAAATCCCGGTAGAAAGAGAGGCAGAGGAAAAACTTGCCTCCCAAAATCTTCCCGATGCAATAAAGGTACATGATCTGTGGTTCAGATATGAGAAAAAAGGCGCTGACATAATAAAGGATCTCAATTTCTCAGTTAAAAAGGGAACTTTCCACGCTGTTTTGGGTGGAAACGGAGCGGGTAAAACCACTCTTCTTTCCCTTATTTCTGGAAACTTAAAGGCGTACAGAGGAAAAATTGCCGTTGGAGAAAAGGGAGATAAACTTAAAATAGCGCTTCTTCCACAGAATCCCCAGACGCTTTTTGTAAAGAAAACTCTTCTTGAGGATATAGAAGAGGGGATAGACGTTAAAATGAGCCGTGAAGAAAAGGAAAAAACGGCACGTGAGGCAGCAGAGCAGGTGCACCTGCAAAAACTTCTTTCTCGTCATCCCTATGATCTGAGCGGCGGCGAACAGCAGAGAGCTGCCCTTGCAAAGGTGCTTCTTACAAAACCGGATATCCTTTTGCTGGACGAGCCTACAAAGGGACTCGACTGCTGCTTTAAAAAGGAGCTTGCTGAGATTATAAAGGAGCTTAACTCTCAGAGAGTTACAGTGATCGCCGTATCCCATGATATAGAGTTCTGTGCCGAGTATGCAGATTTCTGCACTTTGCTTTTCTGCGGCGAAGCGGTTTCAACGGCAGGTGCAAGGGAGTTTTTCACAGGAAACAGCTTCTATACTACCGCTGCAAACAGAATGAGCCGTTTTGTCTTTCCATATGCCGTTACAAATGAGGAGGTTATCAGAGCGTGTCTTGCCTCAAAGGAGAAAATTTAAAAAGACGAAATAACAGACATATTTTACTTTCATGTCTTATAATACTTATAGTTATCCCTGCTGTAATAGCTTTCGGAATTATATTTTTAGGTGACAGAAAATATTATCTTATAAGCCTTGCGATAATTCTTCTTACAATGCTGCCATTTTTCATGTCCTTTGAAAACCGCAAACCGTCGGCAAGGGAAATTGCAGTAATTGCCGCAATGTGTGCCATTGGAGTTGCAGGCAGGGGAGCTTTCTTTATGCTGCCTCAATTTAAACCCATGGTTTCCATTGTGATTGTAACGGGAATCTGTTTCGGAGCCGAAAGCGGATTTCTCACCGGAGCCATGACGGCTTTTGTATCCAATTTCTTTTTCGGACAGGGTCCCTGGACTCCATGGCAGATGTTCTGCTGCGGAGTGATAGGTTTTCTTGCGGGACTTATTTTCGGCAGAAAGCCCATAACAAAGAAAGATTATCCCTTTGTTGTAATTTTCGGTGGACTTGCTACGATTATAATCTACGGCGGACTTATGAACCTTTCCACACTTTTTTCTTCAGTGGTAGCCATAAACTGGCAGACGGTGCTTTCAATTTACGCATCAGGGCTGCCTTTCGACCTTGTTCATGCCGCTGCGACAGTTTTTTTTCTTATTATTGCCCTTAAGCCCTTGACGGAAAAGCTGTATAGAATTAAAATAAAGTATGGGTTAATGTCTATAGAAGAATAACCTTATTGAGGATAAGTGAGAGTAAAAACAGGGGTTGTATTTTTTCAACGCCTTTCCCGAACAGCACTGCTCCCTCCTTTGCAGTGCTGTTTTTTGTTTTTACTACATATAGATACCCGTGAAAATGTTTTATCATTTTCACGGGTATTTTGTGTTTATATTGACTTTTTATCTTTCTGTTGCTTCAATTACCTCTTCCACTGCACGGTGCAGACAATACTGCTCAGTATAATCAGAGTCGCATCCCTCACGGAATATCATAATTCCGCCTATGCCGCTGCTTATGGCAAGGGCTGTTTTATCCCTTATCTGTCCGTAGCTGTTAACGTAGGCATCACATGTCTTTTTCTCTCCGTCAGCTGTTGTATAAGGATAATCCTTTATGAGATTTCCCCATTTGCCTAAATCATAATCTTTGTAGCTGGGCCATGCATCAGCAGATTTATCAGTGGTTCTTCCGTAAGTGGGAACACCTAAAAGAATCTTTTTAGCGGGAATTCCGCTCTTCATAACTTTTCTTATGGAGTCCCAGCCTGCAACAAAGCTGTTTGCATGGTCACCTCTATCATCAAATAGGTCGTATGCCATGACATTTACGTGCTCAAGGACTTCTATGGCTTCATCGCTGAGCTTTATTCCCCAGGGAGGAAGTGCGATTGATACCTTTGTGACTTTAGCTGTCTCAGTTATAATTTTGCTGTAAGCTTTCCACTGAGATGATTTCTCTGGATACTCCCAGTCATAGTCAACGCCGTAAATTCCGTATTTCTCAGTAAATGCCTTAATGTTGGCGGTTATTGCATCAATGTTTTCATTTACAAATTTTGCAGTGGCGTCATGGTCTCTGTTTCCCTCAGCGTCTTTCATATCAAAGCCAACTGTTACCCATATTCTTGTATCGTTTTCACCTATGGCTTTACGGAAAGCTTCCATGCGCTGAGCAAATTTTTCCTCGCCGTCTGCTATTACTACATTTCCCTGTTCATCCAGAGTAATTGTGCCTATGATAATTGCGTCGGTTACTACATTATAATATCCGCTGAAGCTGTCATCGGTTCTCGCTGCCATTTCATCAAAATGACCGTCAAAGCAGATGTACTGGCTGACCTTTACTTCTCTGTCCTCAGTTTTGCTCATGCGTACCTGTACTTCACTTAAATTTACAGGTTCGATACAGTCTTCTACTGTAATTTTTACTTTATCGGCAGTTACTTCTCCTATATAGCAAAGACGGTATTCTAAAATTCTGTCGCCTTCATATACTTTTTCCCAGTTACCGCCTTTTTGCACTGAAATTGAAAATTTGTTAAGATTATCGCCTTTCTCTCTCAAAACGATCTGGTCAAAGGTCTTTTCTCCGCCTAAATCAATCTCTACACTATTTCCATTGGAAAGAGTTTCATATGTAGAAAGTTTTTCGTCAGTGAGTTTTTTCAGCTGTTTTTCATTTTCTGCCGAAAATGTAATTGCCTGTGAACTTAATGCAGGGGTATCATATTTTCCTGCTGCACATCCGGAAAAACTTGCAGTGAGCAATCCGACGGCACACAGTGCAGCTAAAACTTTTTTACCGGTTTTCATAAAAAACATACTCCTTTGTTAAAATATATAATTATATCGGGAGTGTAACATATTAAGAAACAAAATTCAATATCAAAAAAGGACTATTTTATAAAATACGCACAAATTTTTGTATAGTGAGTTTGAAAAAGCTATCCTTAATTATTAGATATTGTACCTGTATAATCCATGTGGTAAAATTAAATAAAAAGGTGATCAGGAAAGGATAATATAAAATGACTTTTGAAGTTGGAACAAAATGTTTTTCAGAAACAGTTGTAACTGATGAAAATACCGCCATAGCGGCAGGAAGTGGTTCTCTGCCGGTTTTTGCAACTCCTTTTATGCTTGCGCTTATGGAAAATGCCGCTGCAAAATGCGCTGATAAATTTCTCGAAGAGGGCAGCACAACAGTCGGCACACTTTTAAATGTGAGCCATAATGCAGCTACTCCCGTAGGTATGAAAGTAACTGCCTGTGCAGAGCTTATAGGAGTCGAGGGCAGAAAGCTTATCTTCAAAGTAACCGCATCCGATGAAAAAGGAGCAATCGGCGAGGGACTTCACGAAAGATTTGTGGTTTATAAGGAGAAATTCCTTCAGAAAGCTCAGGAGAGAAAAAACTGAATATAAAAAGGAAATATACCTGTGTCTGTTGACATAGGTATATTTTTTAAATTTAGCTGTATATTAAGTTACAGAAATATCAGTGATTGCAGATTTTACAATGTGTTTTAAAAATGCTGTAAATGATTTTTCATGACATTCATGTTATTACATCTAAAGAGGAAAAAAACATGGAAAATAAAGTTTATAAATTTGAAGCGGTAATAGAGCCTGTTCCCGATAAAGGCGGAGCTTTTGTGAGGGTTCCCTTTGATATAAGAGAGGAGTTTGGCAAAGGACGGGTTAAGGTTTCAGCAGAATTTGACGGTGTGCCTTATAAGGGGAGCATTGTAAATATGGGCGTAAAAAATGATGACGGAAGCATTTGTTATATTATCGGAGTGAGAAAGGATATACAAAAGCAAATGGGTAAGTATCCCGGAGATACTGTTTCCGTTACTATTACAGAAGATTTATAAAAAGAAAAATCTCCGTTATGGATCTTTCCGTAACGGAGATTTTTGCATATGCGGTATTCTTTGAAATCTTAAAGTTTAATGATTCCAAATGTGTTGAGAACAGAGCTTACAAGAACAGCAATAACAATTGCGGGTCCGAAGTATCTGATAACGATTGTGTAAAGCTTAGCGGGCTTGAAGGGAGATGACTTGCGAACTTCGTCGATGATTGCCTTGGGAGTAATGAAGTAACCGACGATGATGCAGGTAAGAAGTGCACCCAAAGGCATAAGAACTGCATTTGTGATGAAGTCCATGAAGTCGAGGATATCAAGGCCGATAATCTTAACATTGCTCAGTGCGCTGTATCCCAGTGAGGGAAGGAAGCTTATAAGAATTGCACATGCGCTTGCAATGAATGTTGAAAGCTTACGGTTGATTTTAAGCTGGTCGGAAATTGTTGAAACAACTGCCTCCATAAGGGAGATAGCAGAAGTGATAGCTGCAAAGAAAACCAGCAGGAAGAATACGGCGCCGAAAACAGTTGTTACAACTGAGCTGCCGAATCCCTCGAAGATCTGGGGAAGTACGCCGAACATGAGTCCGGGGCCTGCATTCATGCCTTCTGCATGACCATTGCTGAATACATAGAAAGCGGGAACAATGATGAAACCTGCAACAATAGCAACGATTGTATCGAAAAGAGCTATGTTAAGAGCAGATTTTTCGATGTTCTCATCCTTTTTAACATATGAACCGAAAGTGATCATGATACCCATAGCAAGTGACATTGAGTAGAACATCTGGCCCATAGCGGCAAGAAGAAGATTCATTGAGAACTTGCTGAAATCGGGTTTAAAGTAAAATGCGATACCCTCAAGTGCGCCGGGACGGGTTGCGGAGTAAATTGCAAGACCGACAAGCATGAGGAAGAGCAAGGGCATGAGGATTTTGCTTGCCTTTTCAATACCCTTTTCAACGCCGAAGATAACAACGGCTGTTGTAAGAAGAATAAAGATAACCTGCCATACAAGGGGCTCTGCGCCGCTGCTGATGAATCCGCTAAAGAAATTGGAGTCAGCAAGAGCAGTGTGCTGATTTCCTATGTATGAAGCGAAGTATTTCATAACCCAGCCGCCGATAACGCTGTAATAGGGGAGAATGAAGAAAGCGACGAATGAAGCTATAACGCCGACGAATTTAAACTTTTTGCCGAGTTTAGTATAAGCTCCTATGGGGCTGAGACCTGTTTTACGTCCGATTGCGATTTCGGTGATCATAAGGAATACACCGAATGTGACTACAAGAGCAACATATACAAGAAGGAAAATACCTCCGCCGTATTTAGCTGCAAGATAGGGGAAACGCCAGATGTTACCAAGACCTACGGCAGAACCGGCAGCGGCAAGAACAAAGCCAATACCTGAACCCCACTGGCCTCTGGATTTTTTTTCAGTTTTTTCCATTTTTACCCTCCTCAGGTATTTTATTTTTAAATAAATAATTAATGAGATTTTACAAAATTTTTAAGCCGATGTCAATATATTCCGTTTTTTATTTCTTGTTTTTGATATAACTTTAAAAACTTAGGATTAAAAATATATAATAAGTCAAAAAAAGCATAAAAAAACTGTTTTTTATCAAACTCTTATGTGCAGAATTGAAAGGAATGAAATTTTCTTGTAAAGAATTTATAAAAAAGTATTCGTTAAAGCTTATAACTATTTACATTATCACTTATATAATGGTATAATTACAAAATAATGAGTATTTGCTCGCTAAAATTTTGCAGGAGATTTATTTATGATGAATCAACATATAAATTTTGCGTTGAATGAAGGCAAAGTTTTGATTTTAATTTTGTTTCTTAAAGTGAGCAGCTCATATATATAAATTGTATAGAAGATTTGATGAGAAAAATTCGATTTAATTAAATACGGAAAATGGAGGAAAAAATGAAACATCAGAACATTATTGAAAAGCTTACTCTTGAAGAAAAAGCCGGACTTTGCTCAGGCAAGGACTACTGGCATTTCAAGGGAGTAGAAAGACTTGGCATCAACCCCATTATGGTAACTGACGGACCTCATGGTCTGCGCAAACAGGATCCCAACGGAAAGAAAAAGGGACTGAGCAATTCAATTCCCGCAACATGCTTCCCAACAGCTGCAGCTACTTCCTGCTCATGGAATACCGACCTTATCTATAAAATGGGTGAGGCTCTCGGTGATGAGTGCAGAAAGGAAAAAGTTTCTGTTCTTTTGGGACCCGGCGTCAATATGAAGCGTTCTCCTCTTTGCGGACGTAACTTTGAGTATTTCTCTGAGGATCCTTACCTTGCAGGTAAGCTTGCAGCTTCCTTCATCAACGGCGTACAGTCAAAGGGAATCGGTACATCTCTGAAGCACTTTGCTGCAAACAGTCAGGAAGCCAGAAGAATGGTTATTGATGAGGTTGTCGATGAGCGTGCTTTAAGAGAAATTTATCTTACTGCTTTTGAAATTGCAGTTAAAGAGGCTCAGCCCTGGACTGTTATGAATGCTTATAACAAGATTAACGGTACATACTGTTCACAGAACCGCTGGCTTCAGCAGCAGGTTCTCCGTGATGAGTGGGGCTTTAAAGGTCTTATTGTAACCGACTGGGGCGCATCTGTTGACAGAGTAGAGGGCGTAAAATACGGAACAGATGTTGAAATGCCGACTTCCGGTGAACTCAATGCAAAGAGAATCATTGAAGCAGTAAGAAATGGTTCACTTGATGAAAGCGATCTTGATGCAAGAGTTGATAACATAATTGAAATTCTTCTGCGTTCCGCCGAAACTCTCAAAGAGGAGTATACCTGCGATATGGAGGCAAATCACAAAATTGCTCGTCAGATTGCAAGTGAAAGCGCAGTGCTTCTTAAAAATGAGGATGATATTCTTCCTGTTGATAAGTCAAAGAAAATCGCAGTAATCGGTGAAATGGCAGAAAAGCCCCGTTACCAGGGTGCAGGAAGTTCACTTATTAACCCCACAAAACTTGATAATGCACTTGACTGTCTTAAAGAGGCAGGATATACAGTTATATATGCAAGAGGATACGACAAATCAAAGGACGAAATCAGCGAGGAGCTTACAGCCGAGGCTGTTGCAGCAGCAAAACAGGCTGATACAGTTCTTGTATTTGCCGGTCTTACTGAGGATTTCGAGAGCGAAGGCTACGACAGAACCCATATGGGAATGCCTAAGAGCCACAATGCTCTTATTGAAGCAGTTGCAGCGGTAAATCCTGAGACAGTAGTTGTCCTCAGCGGCGGTTCATGCGTTGAAATGCCCTGGCTCGATAAAGTTAAGGCTGTTCTCAACGGTTCTCTTGGCGGACAGGCAGGCGCAGGCGCAATTGCTGACATTATAAGCGGTGCAGTTAATCCGTCAGGTAAGCTCAGCGAAACATATCCTCTTTCACTTAAAGATAATCCAACTTACGGCAACTATCCGGGAGGAAGAGTTCTTTCAGAGCATAAAGAAAGCGTTTATATCGGATACAGATATTACGATACAGCTAAAAAGCCCGTTATGTTTCCCTTCGGATACGGTTTATCATATACTTCTTTCCAGTATTCCGACCTTAAGCTCAGCAGCAAAAAAATTAAGGATGGCGACGAGCTTACAGTAACTTTCAAAATCAAGAATACAGGTTCCGTTGACGGAGCTGAAATTGCTCAGGTTTACGTAAAGGATGTTGAGAGCACAATTTTCCGTCCTGAGAAAGAACTCAAAGGATTTACAAAGGTATTCCTTAAAGCCGGAGAGGAAAAGGAAGTTTCAGTTACTCTCGACAGACGTGCATTTGCTTTCTATAACGTAAAGGTACAGGATTGGACAGTAGAGAGCGGCGATTTTGAAATTCTTGTAGGCGCTTCAAGTGCAGACATCAGACTTTCAGATAAAGTAAACGTCAAGGCTGAAAAGGTTGAAGTCCCGGATTACAGAGAATCCGCACCGGCGTATTACACAGCCGATATTGCTGCAATTGATGACAGCCAGTTTGAAGCGGTTCTCGGCAGACCCATTCCTCCCAGAGAGAGAGATAAGAGCCAGAAGCTTACTATTTACAACAACCTTGAAGATGCCGAGCATACAAAGTGGGGAGGCAAGATAAATAAGCTTATCAGAAAGGGCTTCTCACTTGCAACTAAGGATGACGGCTATAACGGTGGAATGATGGAAGCAATGGCCACACAGATTCCCATCAGAAACTTCATACAGATGAGTATGGGTGTTTTCTCTGAAGATATGGCAGAGGGAATGCTGATGATGATTAACGATGAGGGAGCCGGAAAAGGATTTGCAAAAATACTTGGCGGACTTCCGAAAGCTCTCAAGAATCTTAAGCACCTTCTCAATTCTATCTGATGATTCGGGATAAGTAAGTTTTAAGTTTTGAAAAGTTAATAAAATTTATAACAAAAACCTGCGGATAGGATAGACCTGTTCGCAGGTTTTTGCTTGTACAATAAAATAATTAACATAGACGCAGGAAAAATATTTAATGTTCGCTGCGATTATGTGCAGGTTTAACCTGCGCCACTCATGCCGTGGCAGGGCACATACTTTTGCCCATAGCAGCAAAAGTATGCAAAAGTGCATTTGCGGCGGAGTCCCGCCGCCTTGCCAAAACAGAAAGTTTTAATCAGCGCAAGGTCGGTTTTCTCCCACACGCCCACCGACGGCAGTTTGGAAGTTTTATTTTATCACCGTCAAAGTGCAAACGCTTTACTGCTTACCACATTCTTTCCTTTGCCGTCGGTTAGGCACAGCAGGCGTTCGCCAATTCACGTCGGCAGTGCGGAGGGCTTAACCTATCACCGTCATACAGTAAACGCTTCATTACTCACCATACTTTTTTCTTGCCGACGTGTGCGACTGTCGGGGAGAAAAGTTTTGTATGGTTCTTTGGTTTTATTTTTGTAAGAGCTTTTACGCAGGCGATAATGATTATTTTTTACTGTAAGTCCGTGTGCGTCTTGCGTGCAGGCTTAGCCTGCCTGCTGCCGACTTGTATTTATGGCAATATTGCCTTATAATATAATAATATTTAAATGAAAGGAGCTTTTGCAAATGTCCTCAACAATTGCCGCAATCGCAACACCTCTTGCCGCAGGAGGAATAGGTATAATACGAATTTCCGGAGAAGATGCGCTGAATATCGCCGATAAGGTATTCCGCTGCAAATCCGGGAAAAAACTGTGCGACGCAAAGGGGTATACCGCTCATTACGGAAGAGCCTTCGATGAAAACGGCGATATTGATGAAGCAATTGCAATAGTTTACCGTGCTCCCAAGAGCTATACGGGAGAGGACATTGCGGAAATCTCCTGCCACGGCGGACTTTTAGTGGTACAGAGAGTTTTAAGGAGCGTTTTTGCTGCCGGAGCCTCTGCCGCAGGTCCGGGAGAATTTACGAAGCGTGGTTTCCTCAACGGAAAAATCGACCTTGCCGAAGCAGAGGGCGTTATGGATATAATCAATGCTGGAAGCGAACAGGCTGCGAACGCTGCACTTAATCTACGTGACGGAGCTCTCAGCCGTGAAGCAGACGATATATGTCAGAATCTTATTTCGGCCTCCGCACATATGGCAGCATGGGTGGATTATCCAGAGGATGACGTGCCGGAACTGAATTATGATGTCCTTACCGAAACGCTCAGACAGTGCGGCGACAGAATCGAAAAGCTTATAAGCCGTTACGACAGCGGCAAAGCTGTGACCGAGGGAGTTTCCGCCGTAATTGTGGGAAAACCTAATGCAGGAAAGTCAACCCTTATGAATGCTTTGGCTGGAGTGCAGAAATCCATAGTCACCCCCGTTGCGGGAACAACCCGTGACGTGGTGGAGGAAACAGTGCGCCTCGGAAATGTGGTTCTGCGTCTTGCCGATACCGCAGGAATCAGAGAAACCGGGGATATAGTCGAGAGTATAGGTGTCGATATGGCAAAACAGCGGCTTCAAAGAGCGGAAATAGTTTTTGCAGTTTTTGATCTGTCAGATGCCTTTACCCATGAGGATGAAGAGCTTTGCAGAATATGTGAAAATAAAAAATCCGTTGCAATTCTCAATAAAAGCGACCTTGACGCTGTGATGGATATTTCTCAGATAGAAAAATATTTTTCTGAAACCGTAACAATCAGCGCTGAAAGCGGAGATAATCTTGAAGCTCTTGAAAAGGCTGTGGAGCGGGTTCTCGGAACTGCCGAATTCGATTCATCGGCTCCCATGGCAGCAAGCGAAAGACAGAGGGACTGCTGCCGCCGTGCTCTCCAGTATATAAACGAGGGAGTAGAGGGACTGAACTCCGGAGTCACCCTCGATGCTGTAAATGTCCTTACGGACTGCGCCATAGACGCTCTCTTGGAACTTACGGGTAAAAAAGCCGGCGAAGAAGTTATAAACGAGGTATTTTCACGCTTCTGCGTAGGTAAATAATTTTTGAAAATGGTAACGGCTCTTTTAAGAGTGTTTATGCATATGAAATCAAACCGCAAAATGTAATTTGCGTATACTATTATATATTATATAGGCTGTGAGGTTTTATGAGTTATTTTGCTAAGGAATTTGACGCCGTAGTTATCGGCGCAGGTCACGGAGGCATTGAAGCTGCCCTTGCCTGTGCAAGACTGGGATGTCAGACGGGAATTTTTACAATCAATATTGACTGGGTGGGCAATATGCCCTGTAATCCGTCAATCGGCGGAACATCAAAGGGACACCTTGTCCGTGAAATTGACGCACTGGGCGGAGAAATGGGAAAGGCAGCAGATGCCAATCTCCTCCAAAGCCGTATGCTCAATTTAGGAAAGGGTCCTGCTGTCCACAGTCTCCGTGCTCAGATCGATAGACGTAAATATGCTGCGTATATGAAGCGCACTTTGGAGAAACAGGAAAATCTGGAACTGCGTCAGGCTGAAATTATCGACCTTTGGCAGGATGAAAATAAACTGTGGCATCTTGTAACGGCTTTAGGTGCTGAGTATACGGCAAAGGCTGTAATCCTTGCTACGGGAACTTTCCTTGGAGGAAGAATTTATGTAGGCGATGTGTCCTATGAAAGCGGACCGGACGGCATGTTCCCTGCAACACGTCTTTCGGAGGCTCTCAAAAAGCTGGGCGTGCCTCTTCGCCGCTTCAAAACCGGAACTCCGTCGAGAGTCAACAGAAACAGCATTGATTTTTCAAACCTGGAGCCCCAGGCAGGGGATGAGCGTATAGTTCCCTTTTCCTTCGACGATGATGCATCACAGCTTAAAAATACTGAGGTATGCTATGTAACCTATACAAATCAGGAAACAAAGCGTATCATAACAGAAAATCTCCACCGTTCTCCGCTGTATGGTGGAAAAATAGAGGGCGTCGGCCCCAGATATTGTCCCAGTATTGAGGATAAGATAGTCAGGTTTGCAGAAAAAGAGCGTCACCAGATATTTATCGAACCCTGCGGAGGGGATACGGACGAAATGTACCTTCAGGGACTTTCTTCCTCACTGCCCGAAGATGTGCAGCTCAGTTTCCTCAAAACAATTCCGGGACTTGAGCACTGTCAGGTTATGAGAACGGCATATGCTATTGAGTATGACTGCGTTGACCCACTGGCGCTTGCTCCGACCCTTGAATTTTTAGATTTGCCGGGACTTTTCGGCGCAGGACAGTTTAACGGCTCCAGCGGATACGAGGAAGCGGCGGCTCAGGGACTTGTAGCGGGAATAAACGCTGCAAGGCTTATAAAAGGGGAGAGTCCCTTTATACTTGACCGTGCAAGCTCATATATCGGAACTTTAATTGATGATCTTGTCACAAAGGGATGCTCCGATCCGTACAGAATGATGACTTCACGTTCAGAGTATCGTCTTATTCTCCGTCAGGATAACGCCGACCTGCGTTTGACTCCCATGGGATATGAAATCGGACTTATAAGCGAAGAGCGCATGAAAAAATTCCTTCATAAGAAAGAACTTATTGCCCAGGAGCGCAAAAGAGCGGAAAAGCTTTCTATTCCCATGTCTGAGGAACTTGATAAGCTCCTTGTATCTCTCGGAACAGCTCCTCTTAAAA
Organism: uncultured Oscillospiraceae bacterium; assembly: GCA_958366985.1. Taxonomy (GTDB): domain Bacteria; phylum Bacillota; class Clostridia; order Oscillospirales; family Acutalibacteraceae; genus UMGS263. Next base: position 24,439 of record CATXDC010000008.1, on the reverse strand, counting down.
CAGGAGTAAAGTTTGCGGAGCTTTTGAAGCGTCCGCAGCTTACATATGAAAATTTAGCTCCCTTTGATAAAAACCGTCCCGATCTGCCCTATGAGATTTTCGAGCAGGTTGAGATTGAAATAAAGTATGAGGGATATATAAAACGTCAGCAGGCGCAGATTGATGAAATGCGCCGTCTTGAAAAGAAGCTTATACCGGCGGATATGGATTACCATGAAATCAGCGGACTTCGCCTTGAAGCGGCAGAGAAGCTTGCGAAAATCCGTCCTGCCAGCATCGGACAGGCTTCGAGAATATCGGGAGTAAGCCCTGCGGATATTTCCGTTCTGCTTATTCACCTTGCAAGGGGATGAGAACATGTATGTTTCACGTGAAACATTAATAAAAGAGTGCGGCGAAATCGGAATAGAGCTGAGTGAGAAGCAGCTCAGTGATTTTGAAAAATTTGCCGAAATGGTTGTAGAAACAAATAAGCATTTGAACCTTACGGCGATTACCGACCCTGAGGGAATAGCCGTAAAGCATTTTACCGACAGCCTTACGCTCCTGACGGCAACAGATATACCGGAAGGGGCAAAGGTACTGGATGTGGGAACCGGCGGCGGATTCCCGGCAGTGCCCATTATGATTGCAAGACGTGATATTGATATGACAATGGTGGATTCCACTGCAAAGCGTCTTAAATTTGTGGATTCGGCAGTGGAAGCTCTTTCCCTTAAGGGAGTTACCGTTCATTCCAGGGCGGAGGAGCTCGGCAAAAACAAGGCTTACCGTGAAAAGTTTGATTTTGTCACTGCAAGAGCCGTTGCAAATCTCCGTGACCTTTCGGAATATTGTCTGCCATTTGTAAAACAGGGCGGATTCTTTATCGCCATGAAAGGACCTCTTGCTTCTGAGGAAATCAAGGACGCACAGAACGCTATCAAGATACTGGGCGGAGAAATCAAGGAGATAAAAAACATAACTCTTTCTGATGCAGGGGAGAGAAACATGGTTATGATAAAAAAGATATCGCAAACTCCGCCAAAATATCCACGTCCGTCGGCACAAATCGCAAAGCGTCCCCTCGTTTAATGTAAATAAGTGTAATTTGCAGCGTTTTTCTGCGATGAGAAAAGCTGGAAATCAAATCCCTCCTGTGGTATTCTGTTCTTAGCAAAAGGACAAGCATACATAAATAGGAGGGATTTCCTTATGATGAAATCTCGTAGGAAGTCAAAACAGATAAGCGGCGGTCAGCTTCTTATGATACCGCAGGAGAATATATTCCCCAATCCAAATCAGCCAAGAAAGTATTTCGATTATTCCGAGCTTGAGGGACTTGCCCAGAGCATCAGAGAAAACGGCTTGCTTCAGCCGGTAACGGTGCGTCCCAGAGAGGATTTCGGTTATGAGCTCATTTCCGGTGAACGCAGACTCAGAGCGGCAAGAATAATCGGAATGAAAGAGATTCCCTGCGTTATATCGGATGCCGATACGGAGAAATCCGCAACCTTAGCCCTTATCGAAAACCTGCAAAGACAGGATTTAAGCTTTTTTGAAGAGGCGAGAGCCATTGAAAACCTAATGAATATCTGCGGATTAAGTCAGGAAGAAATGGCGAAGCGTCTTGGCAAAGCACAATCAACCTTATGCAACAAGCTGCGAATATTAAAGCTTCCCCAGGATGTCTGCGATCTTCTGGAGAAAAACTCCATGAGTGAAAGACACGCAAGGGCGCTTTTACAGCTTGAGTCGGCAGATTTACAGCGCCGTGCCGCACAGATAGTGACGGACAAGCGTCTGACCGTTGCCGAAACCGAAAGGCTTGTAGGCCGTATGGTGAAAAACTCCACGGTGAAGCAAAAGCCATCTGTTAAGATATTCAAGGATGTACGCATTTTTGTCAACACCCTCAATCATGCCGTAGATACCATGCGCAAAGCGGGTATCGAAGCTGATTCGGCAAAAAGCGAAACACCTGAATATATAGAGTATGTGGTAAGGATTCCGAAACAGACCGATGTAGTGGTCAAAACGAAGTCCAAAACCGCATAATCAACCGCCGGGACGGCGGAAACAGTCCACATCTTTCTCTTTCACACCCCATATCCACGGTAAAGGGACAGGCAGTTATGTCTGTCCCTTTGCTGTTTTGTTTTTATTTAACTCTATTGCTGTTTTGAATGGATAAGCTTTGAAAAATACACACATGTTAGGGAAATGTGGAAAATCCAGCACAATGTTTCACGTGAAACGGCAAACTGAGTTTGCATCCATGCCGCACACGGACTTACGGGTAAAAACAACTGTAAGTGCCTGCGTCGGACACGTCCGATTCTAATTTGCACACGAAGCGGCAGTAATTAGCAACTATAAGTGCCTGCGGGCAGGTTAAACCTGCACATAAGTCGCACACAAAGTGACAGCAAAAAATAAATATAACTGCCTGCGGGTAAGTCTAAGCTGGCTTATTCTGTTACCACAGTGAACTTATTCTGTTACTTTTTACCTACACTTTAATAAATGATAAAGTTTTGCCACTCATGCCGTGGCGGGCACATACTTTTGCCCGTAGCAGTAAAAGTATGCAAAAGTGCGTTTGCGGCGGAGTTCCGCCGCCTTGTCAAAACAGAAAGCACTAATCAACGCAAAGTAAGTTTAGAGCTGAACGCCCTCCGACGGCAGCTTGGAGGTTTCCTTTTATCACCATCTAAGTGTAAACGCTTTATTTCTTGCCATATTCTTTCCTTTGTCGTCGGTTAGTCACAGCAAGCGTTCGCCAATTCACGTCGGCAGTTTGAAAGTTTTATTTTATCACCGTCATAGTGTAAACGCTGTACTGCTTACCATATCTTTTTTCTTGCCGACGTGGGCGGCTGTCGGGGAGTGGATTTTATGTTGTTCTTTGGATTCTGCTCTTTGTTTTTCAGTTTACATATAACTTTATCGCAGGAATTAATATTTATTTTTAGCTGTCATTTGGTGTGCGACTTGAGTACAGCGTCACGCTGTCACGCTCACCCGGCAGGAATGAGAGTAAGCAGTGCGGAAGCCTTGCGGATTTTTGCATTGCTGTAAGCTGTTCAGAGAGCGAGGGAACGGAAAAGCAAAGCTTTTCCGTAAATCGCCGGCACTCACCCTTGACGGCGATTTACCGAGACACCTTCTAAAGGCAGATAAACTCAGGGCGAAGACCGTCAAGGCTTATTAAATGCCTTTTTGGTACTTTTGTCGCTATGGACAAAAGTGCATATAAACATGCTTAGCTTATTTTTAGCTCAAAATCTAATAAGGAGTTCTGCTTTTAAATTTCTGCTTCTTAATCTTTGCTTTAATAAATTAATTGGTTTCACCACTCATGCCGTCACAGGCACTTATAGTTGCTTATTACCGTCACTTCGTGTGCGTCATGGGTGCAGCGTCACGCTGCGTTTCACGTGAAACATTTCAAATTTTTTCGTTAAATCCTTTATCTTTTACAGTGGTTGTGATATAATTTTTTAACAGATAGAGGAGTGTTATTTAATGAGTAAAATTGTTGCAATTTTCAACCAAAAGGGAGGGGTTGGCAAGACCACCACTGCCGTAAACCTTGCCGCTGCAATCGGCGCATACGGCTATAAGGTTCTGCTTGTGGATATCGACCCCCAGGGCAACTCCACCAGCGGATTGGGTGTGAACAAAAGAGAGCTTGCCAAATCAACCTATGATATGCTTATTCACGGCGTATCTGCAAAGGACATCCTTATTAAGACAAAGTTTGAAAATCTCTGGCTGCTTCCGGCAAACATGAACCTTGCCGCCGCAGATTTGGAGCTTGTCTATATGGAGAAGCGTGAGAGCTGTCTCAGACAGGCTATCGCTCCGATGATTGCCGACTATGATTTTATTTTCCTTGACTGTCCGCCTTCACTGGGACTTATCTCACTTAATGCAATGGCAGCAACGGATACTATTATAGTTCCCATCCAGTGCGAATACTTCGCCCTTGAGGGTATGGCACAGCTTATGTCAACTGTTCGTCAGGTAAAGAGACTTTATAATCCCAACGTTGAGCTCGAGGGAGTTCTCCTTACAATGTATGACGGGAGACTTAATCTTACACAGCAGGTTGTTGAGGAAGTAAAGAGATTCTTCCCCAAGAAGGTTTTCACAACTACCATTCCGAGGAATGTACGTCTTTCAGAGGCTCCCAGCTTTGGCGAGCCCGTACTCTACTATGACGGAGCATCAAAGGGAAGTGAATCCTATAACGACCTTGCAAAAGAATTTCTTAAAATGAACGGATTGGAAGCCAAATAGAGCATATTATAGATATGTATAAATATAAAATGAGGAGATGCTTATGGCAAAAAAGAGAGAGGCACTCGGTCACGGACTTGACGCTCTGTTTATGAGTAACTCCATAGAGGAGAGCAGCGCATCGGGTGCTGTTAAACTGAGCATCAACGAGATTGAGCCCAACAAATCACAGCCAAGAAAATCCTTTGATGAGAAAGCACTTTCGGAGCTTGCAGACTCCATTGCCGAACATGGAATAATCCAGCCCCTTCTTGTAAGGCCCATGGCAGAGGGCGGATATCAGATTGTAGCCGGTGAAAGACGCTGGAGAGCATCAAGACTTGCGGGACTTACGGAAGTTCCCGTAGTGATAAAGGATCTCACTGACAGAGAGACAATGGAGATTGCTCTTATTGAGAATCTTCAGCGAGAGGATCTGAACCCCATTGAAGAGGCAGAGGGAATAGAGCTTCTTATTAAGGAATACGGACTTACTCAGGAAATCGCAGCGGAGCGTGTGGGAAAATCACGTTCGGCGGTTACTAATTCACTCAGACTTTTGAATCTTCCTCCAAGTGTAAGGGAGCTTGCAAGAGACAATAAAATTTCCGCAGGCCATGCCAGAGCTTTGCTTGCGTTTTCCGATGAAGAAAAGATCATAGAAACTGCAAAGCTTATAATGGAAAAAGGCATATCGGTTCGAGAAACCGAAAGGCTTGCAAAGGAAGCATCGAAGGATACAGAAGGCAAAGTACGTCAGCCAAAGCGCAGAGATGTGTTTTATGATGAAGTTGAAATCGCTCTTTCACAGAATCTCGGAAGAAAAGTAAAGATTAATTCCGGACGCAAGGGCGGTACAATAGTGCTGGAGTATTTCGACAAGGACGATCTTACAAAAATAGCAAAAATGCTTGAAGAATAAAGGGGACTTAAAAATGCTTGATATCAGAGTAATAAGAGAAAATCCTGAAAAGGTAAAGGCAGCAATGAAGAGCCGCAACAAGGATATGGATGCACAGGTTGACCGTGTTCTTGAAATTGATGCGGCACGCAGAGAGCTTATGGGAAAAGCGGATGCGCTCAAAGCTGAGCAGAACGCAGCAAGCAAGGAAATTCCGAGAATAAAGAAAGAGGGCGGCGACATTTCAGAGATCATGAGCCGCATGAATGAGATTAAGGAATCAGTTAAAAAGCTTGATGCAGAGCTTGCAGATCTCGATGCAGCACAGAAATCAATTATGTATGAATTCCCCAACATCCCCAACGAGAGCGTACCCGTTGGTAAGGATGACAGCGAAAACGTAGAGGTTCGCCGCTGGGGTGAGCCTACAAAGTTTGATTTCGAGCCCAAAGCTCACTGGGATATCGGTGCAGATCTTGGCATACTTGATCCTGAAACAGCAGCAAAGGTTACAGGTGCAAGATTCCATTTCTATAAGGATTTAGGAGCAAGACTCGAAAGAGCAATCATGAACTTCTTCCTCAACACCCACACAGCCAATGGATACACAGAGGTTTTCCCGCCCTACATGGTAAACCGTGCATCCATGACAGGTACAGGTCAGCTTCCGAAGTTTGAAGAGGATGCTTTCAAAATCACCAATGATGATTATTTCCTTATTCCCACAGCAGAAGTTCCCGTTACAAATATGCACAGAGATGAGATTCTTGACGGAACAAAGCTTCCCATTAAGTATTGTGCTTACTCCGCATGCTTCAGAGCTGAGGCAGGCAGCGCCGGCAGAGATACAAGAGGACTTATCCGTCAGCATCAGTTCAACAAAGTTGAGCTTGTAAAGTTTGCAAATCCCGAAAATTCCTATGAGGAGCTTGAAAAGCTCACAAACGATGCAGAGAGAGTGCTCCAGCTTCTCGGACTTCCTTACAGAGTTGTAACTCTCAGCACAGGCGATCTTGGATTCAGTTCTGCAAAGACATATGATATAGAGGTATGGATGCCCTCATACGGCAGATATGTAGAAATTTCATCCTGCTCAAACTTTGAGGATTTTCAGGCACGCAGAGCATCAATCAGATTTAAGAACAGCCCCAAGGATAAAGCACAGCTTGTTCATACTCTTAACGGTTCAGGTGTTGCAATCGGCAGAACGACCGCCGCTATTCTTGAAAACTATCAGAATGCTGACGGCAGTGTTACAGTTCCCGAAGTTCTCAGACCTTACATGGGTGTTGACAAGATCGGCTGATAATCTGATTTTATCGAAGCAATTAAAAACTAAAAACGGCAGCTTTCACGGCTGCCGTTTATTTCTAGCAGCAGGTTAAACCTGCACCCAAGTCGCAGCAGCGTGACGCTGCACCCAAGACGCACACGGACTGACAGCAAAAAAACAACTATAAGTGCCTGCGGGCAAGCTGAGCCTGCACCCAAATCGCATACTGACTAACAGTAAAAAATAAACATTATATTCTTGCGTTTATGCTAAATTCTTTTATAGCACGTGCAAAACTTATTCGGTGATTAAAATAAAGACTAAGAATTAAAAACTCTCAAATTTAACCTTGAAAATTACTGCCGTGTACAGGCAGTGGATATAAATAACCAATACCTACAAAAAGCAGGTGAAAACTATGAGTGAAGCAAAAGGGAAAAAAGTTTCCGCAGAGGAAAATGATATCAATAAAACTGTTCCCGCCGAAGCCCCAAAAAACAAAGTAACGGAAGTGGAAAAGGAAGTACAGGAAACACAGGAAACACAGGAAACAGTTTCAGATACTGCTGCCGAAATTCCCGATAAAAATAATTTACAAGAAGACGCTGACACTGAAAATTCCGATAAGGAAAATTTACAGGAAGAAACTTCTGCTGAAGCTCCCGAAGAGCATTATCTCACTGAGGACAGATTTTCAACGGGCGAAAATGTAAAGTGGTCGGATATTCTGGAGAACGCATCTTTCAGCTATGAAATCGATGAAAAAGTGAAACCCGCCCCGGAGAAAAAGCCTGAGCCCAAGGATGAGTATGAAAGTCTCAATCCCAACGTTCCGAAAATCGACGGATATTATGAATGGCACAGTAATCCCGAAATAACCTGTGTGGGAGCTCTTGCTCCCAGAGCGTCATTTTTCTCTTATTCTTCAAAGAAAGCGGCTCTTACATTCAAACCCGAAAAAAGCCGCCGAATTTCATTTAACGGACAGTGGCGATTCAGACTGTTTCCAAACTATTCTGCTTCAAGGCGCTGTGTGGGCTTTGCTCATCCGTCCTTTAACAGCGGCTCATGGGATACAGTTATAGTTCCCTCAAGTTGGCAAAGCTGCGGATATGATTATCCCCAGTACTGCAACGTGCAGTATCCATGGGAGGGAAGAGAGGATATTATCCCTCCATTTGCTCCTCAGGAATATAATCCCGTAGGTCTTTATATAAAGAAATTCCAGATTCCGTCCCAGTGGCTTTCAAAGCGTGTGACTATCTGCCTTGACGGAGTGGAATCTGCATACTATTTATATATAAACGGTGAGAGAATAGGCTACGCCGAAAGTTCCTTTAATTCAAGGGAGTTTGACATCACACCTTTTATTAAAAAGGGACAGAATACCGTAGCGCTGGAAGTGTACCGCTGGTGCACGGGAAGCTGGCTTGAAGATCAGGATTTCTGGCGTTTGGGCGGAATTTTTCGTGATGTGTACATACGCATGACCGAGGAAACATATATAGAGGACTTCAAAATCACCGCTGAGCCTGGCAGTGAGATAAAAGACGGACAGTTTTTCATGGAGCTTACTGCAAAGGGAAGCTTGGAGGGTTCAAGTGTTGAAGCGGAGATTTTTGACGGCAGCGAGCCTGTTGGATTCGGCAGGGCGGATTTCACCGATTCCGATACAGTGAGCTTAAAGACAACCATTGCCGGTATAACTCCATGGACTGCGGAAAATCCAAAGCTTTATAAGGTGCTTATATCTCTTTATGAAAACGGAAGTCCTGTTGAATATGTTTCTGTTAAAACAGGATTCAGAAAAGTTGAAATAAAGGGAAACCAGCTTACGGTAAACGGAAAGCCCGTTATGCTCAAAGGCGTAAACCGTCATGAGTTTTCACCGGAACACGGAAGATATGTGGATCCGGAGACTATGGAAAAAGCGGCGCAGCTCATAAAGGCAAATAACATGAACGCTGTGCGCACAAGCCATTATCCAAATAGTCCCCTTTGGTATGACCTTTGCGACAAATACGGAATTTATGTAATAGATGAAAACAACCTCGAAACCCATGGCACACGTTACAGTAAGGTGAGAAACTGTCCGGTGCTTCCAGGCGATGAAAAGAAATGGGAAAGCGCCTGCATGGACAGGATTAATTGTCTTTACGAAAGGGATAAAAACCACCCGTCAGTTATAATATGGTCTTTGGGCAATGAATCGGCTGGGGGAGAGAATTTCCGCAAAATGCGTGATCTCCTCAAAGAGAAGGATACAAGACCTGTTCACTATGAGGGAGTATGGGACAATCCCGCAAAGGATATGGGTCTGAGCGATTTTTACAGCCGAATGTATGCAACTCCAGGGGAAACCGAGGAGACACTTATAAGATATAACGATAAACCCTTTATGCTCTGCGAATTTTCCCATGCAATGGGAAATTCCTGCGGAGGAAACGATGAATACAGAAAGCTTTGGAAGCGTTTTCCCAATTTCTGCGGAGCCTTTGTCTGGGATTTTGCCGATCAGGGCTTGCTGACTCAAGGTGCTGACGGCGAATACTTTGCCTATGGCGGCGATTTCGGAGATATGCCAAATGACGGCAACTTCTGCGGCAACGGAATTTTCTTTGCGGATCTTTCCGAAACACCAAAGACTCCGGAGATAAAGGAGCTTTTCAGTCCCATTGAGGTGGAGGAGATAAACGCCGAAAAGGGAATTGTAAGAATAATAAACCGCTTCGATTTTACGGATCTTTCAAAGTATAATCTCTGCTGGCAGCAGATGAGTGAAAAGGGTGTACTCCGTGAGGGCAAAGAGACCTTCAGTCTTCCGGCAGGAAAAAGCGGAGTTCTCGATTTGGAGCTTAACCGTATAACCAACGACGAATGGTGGCTCAATCTCATTTTCACCGGAAAAGCCGATGAAGAGGTTGTGGCGCAGAAGCAGTTCCATGTTAACGCAAATGACGGCTGGCACAGAGCACTCCCCGAAAACGGAGAAATCTCCATGTGGGAAACTTATGGAAATATCTGTGTTTCGTCACGGGAAATTGAGGTCAAGGTTTCAAGGAGAACGGGACTTCTTTCCTCATTTAAGTATATGGGCGAGGAGCTTTTAAAGGAACCTGTAAAGCCAGTATTCTGGCGTGCTCTTACGGATAACGACAGAGGATGTTCACGTCATGTGAAAAACTCCCTTTGGAGACTGGCAGGAGAAAGCGCAAAGTTTACCGTAGAGGAAACCCGCTGGAATGAAAAAAGGGCAATTATCAAAACCTCCTTTACCGTTCCTACAGTTCCCGAAAGCAAGGGATTCATTAACTACACTATAACGGGAGCGGGTATAAAGACGGAGTTTGAATTTACTCCTGCTCAGCGTCTGCCCGATGTTCCCGATGTAGCCTTGGAGTTTATTTTGGCAGAATATTTTGAAAGCTGCCGCTATTTCGGAAAAGGACCCCATGAAAATTATTGCGACAGGAACTTAAGCGCATATATGGGAGAATACGAAAGTACCGCAGATGAATTTTTCACTCCCTATTTGAAGCCCCAGGAAAACGGACACCGTACCGGAGTAAAATCCTTCAGTGTTTCGGGCAACAGAATAAAGCTTACCGCCGAGGCAAAGGGGAAAATGGAAGTAAACTACGGCAGATACAAGTTCAGTGAGCTTGAAGAAGCCGGACACTCCTATGACCTTAAAGGTAAGGATAAAAAAATTGTGCTGCGTCTTTCAGCCGGACAGTGCGGAGTAGGCGGATATAACAGCTGGGGATTCCCGCCCCTTGATGAGCATCTTAACATGAGCGGAAAAACATACCGCTTAGGTTTTGTGCTTATGCCGGAAGGAGATGTAAAACCCGTTCAGCAAAGTCATAAAAAGAATGAGGGCTTCGGCGAAATACTCACAAAGAAAAACAGATAATATAAAATCGAAAATCCCGCAGTGAAAAAACTGCGGGATTTTTTCTACTCTACTAAAGGTAGGTTGACTTAAAGAGGAAAAGGAATATAAAATAAATAATGTAAGGAGGGAGCTTTTATGAACGCTTTGGAAACGGGAAAATTCATTTCATCAAAACGCAGGGAAAAAGGAATCACGCAAAAAGAGCTTGCGGAAAAATTAGGAGTAACTGATAAAGCTGTTTCGAAATGGGAGACAGGACGAGGAATGCCCGATGTTTCGGTGCTGGAAGATTTGTCAAAGGAACTTGAAGTTTCGGTAAGTGAGATTTTGAACGGGGGAGAAGTGGAAAGAGAGCTTCTGCCGGAAACTGCCGATAAAATCATAGTTGATACAATGAAAGACAGCAGCAAAAAAGTGAACAGAAAGCGGCTTATGGCCATAGGTGCAGGAGTTGCGGCGTCGATTTTAATAATCTGTGCTTTAATTTTTTCTTACCTCTTTTCTCGAACGGTAGCTCCTGATGACATTGAAACACTTGATAAAAGTATTAATAACAGATATAGAGATGAAAGTGCACAGGTTCTTGAAGCAAAAAACGAGCAGGACAAATTGGTAGTGCTTTATACCTACGAAGGCTTGAACGGACTTTATGTTTATAATGAAAGCCGCATTTTTCCCGGACGCTATAATAAAAATTTTGCAATGGAAATAATGCCCCAGAAAAACGGAGAAATTAACTATTTTTTATTTGTAGATGACGGTAAAACCGTAATGGCGGTTGCAGGCGTGGAGCTGCCGAAAGAAGCCTGTTATTATTCTACCGAGTTTTTCGGAATGGAGCAAATATTCAAAATAGAGAACAATGAAAAATTCCTTGACTTATATGTTTATGAGGGACATGATGATCTTTCTCTTACCAGACTTTTAAATAAGGATAAAAAACCACTCTATGACGATTTTGGAAATAAAATAGAGGAGAACTGGAAATGAAAACAGTACTGAAGAAATCAAAAAAGATAACAGTATGTGTACTTCTGGTTTTGGCAGCAGCGATTTTGATACCATACGCTGTTTATGAATGCAATACTTTCTCCTATGAGAGTGCACAGCAGTATGCTGCTGAGCTCAGCGACAGAAAGGCAACTGATTTTTTCTGGTGCAGTATAGATGAAAAAGTTTACTATATACCTAAAAACGGGGACCACGCAAAGCCCCAGGAGATGTTTGTTTTTACGCAGCTGTCGCTGGATGCCAGACAAAAATTTGAAGCTGCCGTAAAAATGGGCGATGATGTGGGAGTGTATGTCTGTCCGTCTCCCCAAGGAGAAAAATATGATTTGCCTTTGGAAAACCGTGTGTTTTTCTCTGCCAATGAAAAACGCATTTCAAAGTGCGTATATATTATCAGTACAAACGGTATTGAAAAAACCTATGAAAAGTCATTTATTGATGAATCGCCGATGATTTTTCAAATAGAAAATATCGGCGAAGCTTTTAATGTCACAACAAAAATCATAAACGTAAAGTTTTACGACAGGGACGGAAATCTTATAGAAGAGTTTGACACACCTGATCATGACGATCAATACTGAATTTACTGATAATCTTTGCATCAGCTGTCAGTAAAGAAACCTTTAAAAAACAGAGATAAAATTATAAATTAAAATCAAATCCGCCGGGGATACATCAAAGTGATGATAATTCCGGCGGATTTTTTACATTTTATCAATCAGTGCAAATATAGCGTTCTGCTGCTCACTGCTGAGTCTTGACCAGCGCTCCAAAAGTTTTTTTGTCTGTCAGTTAAGGAAACCGGTGTATCTTCTTCTGCAAAAAGTTAAGAGAGGGTGATGCTGAAAGATGTACAGATTTTTTCCAAAGACGGAACAGTGGGAACCATGTTCCTGCGGTACCATGAGGAAATTGTGGATTGTGGCAAATCAGAGCGTTCTGTAAGCTGATACTCAGTCCAGCCCCGATCTTCACGGTGTGCGGTTATTATAGAAAGAATATCTTTCACCTGCGTCACTTCCTTATATAATTTCTGTTTATAGTTATTTCAATATGGTTTTATCATATATAAAATTATACACGAAAGTCAAATCAGAAAAATGAAAATATCAAAAACCTCAAACAAATTTTCCTTATTGCTTCTAACCCCTTGCAATACGCTCAGTTAAATGATATTTTAATTTACGCATGGATTTTTAAAACAGTGAAATTTAATCAATGAGGTTTTGTTTTTATGGTTACAGGTTTAACGGCAGGGGTGCTTTGGGCGCTGGATACAGTTGTTTTAGGTGTGGCTCTCTCCATGACTCCTTTTGTTTCAGGAGAGCAGGCTGCCTTTTTAGCTCCTTTTGTAAGTACGTTTTTACATGATTTGTGTTCATCGGTGTGGATGCTCATATATACCGGAATAACAAAACAGTTTAAGAATGTTATAAGAGCGTTAAAAACGAGAAGCGGTAAATTCATTCTCATAGCCGCAGTTTTAGGCGGACCTGTGGGAATGTCAGGTTATGTTGCGGCGATTAAATACATAGGACCCGCATATACGGCCATTATTTCGGCAATGTATCCTGCACTGGGAGCTTTTCTGTCATTTGTCTTTTTAAAGGAGAAAATGCGTCCCGTACAGATAGCCGGACTCATTGCTTCAATTTTGGGTGTTGTTGCTCTCGGATATGAACCGGGAGGGGAACGACCGGAAAATTTTGTTTTAGGTTTTGTCTGCGCATTGCTCTGCTGTGTAGGCTGGGCATCTGAGGGAGTAATCTGCGCCTACGGAATGAAGGATCCCCAGGTGAGCAACTCTCATGCTCTTCAGCTTCGTCAGCTGATGTCAGCTTTTTTCTACGGAGTAATAGTTTTACCGGTAATCGGAGGATGGAGTTTTACCGTTTCCGCTTTGCCTACGAAAGCTTTCGGATTTATAGCTTTGGCTGCATTTTTCGGAACGGCATCTTATCTTTGTTATTATAAAGCACTGGGAAATTTGGGAGTATCAAAAGCAATGCCTCTTAATATCACTTATTCCGCCTGGGCGATCGTATTTTCCTTTGTAATTCTCGGAACAGTTCCCGATTTAAAAAGCATTATCTGCGGTATTGTAATAGTTATGGGTTCTCTCGTAGCTGCTGCGGAAAAGAAAAAATAATATACAGCTGACATTTGTTTAATATCAGTTTGTATCATAGAATTTTCTCAACGGTTCACTTATTTTGAAATATAATACAAAATAATTTATTTTACCTTCTTTTATAGCGTATTGTTGACAAAATTATACATTTAATATATTATTTACTTGTCTATATCTGTAATTTTGTGCATTTTGCGTTTTATGGGGTTGAGTTCGCAAAAATTATAAGGACTTCATTAGATGAAATTTCGGAGTTTTTGCTCAAAAATTTACTGATATAGGGGTATAACAATATATTAAAAGGGGTAACATTTATGAAAAAATGCAGCAACTGCGGTAAGATGGTCAATGATACTGACAGGTTTTGTCAGTATTGCGGCTCATCAAATTTTGATTCGGAAATTCAGATAGACAGAAGTTTTTATGAAACGCCCATAGAAAGTTCTAATAACTCAATGTATAACAACAACGGGTACCCTGCATACAATCAGCAGCCAATGAGTCCTTCGCAGCCACGCAAAAATAAGAAAGGCGTTGTTGTAGCGATAGTTGCTGTTATTTTGGTATTTTTCTTAGTAGGAATGGGATTTTTATTAGGAAGGAACAGTCAGAATAATGATTCATCCGGCAGTAATACAAAAGTGGCAGAAGAAGTACCGAAGGTTGAGTACACAAAAGGAACATTTGACGGGACTACATATATAAACGAATGGGCAAATATTAAATTGACGCTTCCGGAAGGATTTTCGAATGCTGACAGTGAATATTACACATCATCAGAAAATGAAACAACTGACTGCGGATTCTTTATGGCTTCCGATACTTCTTATGAATCACTGATTATCAGTTATGAAAAGCTTCCCGCAATACCCAAAATCGATGAAGAAGAGTATTTGGATATTCTCATGGATCAGCTTGCACAAACAACAAATATTGCATATGAAGTTACTGATAATTACACTACGAAAACCATCGCAAATCAGACATATCTGACAGCTGATTGTCCTGTTAAAAACGGCGATATTGATTTAGTACAGAGCTATTGTGTCAGAAAAATTGACAATACTATGGTAGTTGTTATTGTAACTGGTTTTTATGCTGAAGAAAATAATAAGATGCTTGAAAATATAAAAGCATATAATTAATATAAAACGTTAAAATTACCACTCAAAACAATTGTTCTGAGTGGTAATTTTTTAATGTATGCTTTAAGTAAAGCCAAAGTTCTTTGTCTGCTTATTATATTAATCCACTAAAATATGTTCTGTTATGGTTTACTTTATACTTTATTAATATTACAATGGTTCATAACGGTTTTATAAGGAGGCAGAAGTGTATGGAAGCTAAGCTTTATACAGTAGGCGAAGAAATATTTAATTCCGTTTCTCACGGAGTCGGAAGTCTTTTTGCGATTATAGGTTCAACGGTACTTGTCACAATAGCAGCTATGAAAGGTTCTGTAATCGGTGTGGCTGCATTTATTGTGTACGGTCTTTCAATGGTAATTTTATATACCATGAGCACACTTTACCATGCTTTTCCAATGCCGGGAGTCAAAAAGATTTTCAGAATTTTCGATCATTCCACAATTTACATCCTCATTGCGGGAAGCTATACTCCCTTTACCCTTGTTTTGCTTAAGGGTTCAAAAGCTGCATTGGCTGTATTTATAGCAGTATGGGCGGCGGCTGTTTTGGGAATAGTTTTAAACTCCATTGATATAAAAAAGTTTACTGTAATTTCAATGGTGCTGTATGTGGTAATGGGCTGGGCGGCAATTTCCATTGTAGTGCCTATTTATCATGCTCTGGGCAATGGCTTTTATCTGCTCCTTGCCGGCGGCATAAGCTATACGGCGGGACTTATTTTTTACGGCCTTAAAAAAGTACGCTATATGCACAGCATCTGGCATCTGTTTGTACTGGGCGGAACCATACTTCACTTTTTCTGCATAGCTTTTTATGTTCTTCCCTGTGCATAAGATAAATTAACACGAAAAATCCCTGTTTACTAAATGTAAGCAGGGATAATTTTATCTGTAAATATTGTTTTGCTTATTAATTGTCGCTGTCCAAAGCAAAAAGAGCAGCTCCCAAAGCTCCGCATAAATCGGGATTTTCGGGAATGAAAAGTTTATCATTAAGTCCCTTTTCAATTTCGGCTGCAACGCCTTTGTTTCTTGCAACGCCGCCCGTCATCATGTAAACAGGTGTGTGATTTGTGCGGGCTACCAGTGAAAGAGTCTTTGATGCTACGGATTTATTGAGACCATGAATAATGTCATCGCTGCTTTTGTTTTCGGCAATAAGGGAGATGACCTCCGATTCAGCGAAAACCGTACACATACTTGAAATGGTTATATTCTCTTTCCATGATAGACCACGCTTTCCCATTTCTTCAAGCTCCAGCTCAAGGGTTTTCGCCATTGCTTCAAGAAACCTTCCCGTACCGGCGGCGCATTTATCGTTCATAACAAAGTTTGTTACGTTTCCCTTTCCGTCAAGGCAGATTACCTTGCTGTCCTGTCCGCCGATGTCAATTACTGTGCGTACACTGGGATTTATAAAATTAGCTCCTCTTCCGTGGCAGGTTATCTCTGTTTTTGCGCCCTGTGCAAAGCCTATATTATTTCTGCCGTAGCCCGTTGCAATTATTTTTTTAATGGATTCAATTTTAATTCCGTACTCTTCTTCTATTTTTTCAAAAGCACGTTTTGCACCCATCTCCGCTCTGGGGCCTGTTCTCACAATTGCGCTTGCCACAGTTTTTCCGCTTTCATCTATAACCACAACATTTGTGGAGGTAGAGCCGCTGTCTATGCCTGCATAAAGTGCGCCGCTTAACTGAGCAGAACTGTCCTTTTTATTTTTTTTTACATTTTTAACTTCAAATTCTTCGCAGAAAGCTTCAAGTCTTGTGGAAAGCTGTCCCGATGAAAGGGGCGTGAAGTCCGTTTCAATTTTAAGCATGGGGAGCGTGCTTTCCTTGCGAAGATTTTCATATTCAAAGGAATAATAGTCGCAGAACTTTACAGTATGATAAATTATTCCCTTTATATTGGGATGAATTGCAAGAGCTTTTCTGCTTGATATATCCGCCATTCTCATGCATGGAATTTGAGTGAGCAGAGCATGGGCGTATTCATATGCCTCTTCCTCGAAGGTATCGTATCTTTCCATCAGGAAAAGACTTCTGTTGCCGGAGCAGGTAAGGTCGGCAATGGGATAAACTGAGTTTTCCTCGATGATTTTCTTTGTTTCACGGCTCACTCTTGCTCCTGTAAGGGCGATGAATTCTCCGTTTGGATACATGCTGTCATCTTTAAATGCGGCATAAAACTTTTCCGGGGAAAAGGATGTGCCTTTATATGCGGAATATTCCCTGTAAAGACGCAGAATTTCATCTTTAAAGCGGTTTACAGAGCAGGTGCCTCCGGTTCTCGGGAGATCCAGAAGAAAGATGAAGTCATAATCTCCTTTTTCTTTTACTATATCGTAAATTCTGCGGACACTGTCGCAGCAGTTTACAAATACAAATTCTCTTATTCCGCCCGAAAGGCAGTGCTCAAGCAAAGCCTTGCAGTGGCAGCAGAGATTCGAATGACCTTCGCTTTCAGCAGCGGAAAAACTTGTTGTTTGAGAGTTAATAAGCACGCATTCTCCGCCCAAAGCTTCAAGAAGTTCAATGGGAGTATATTTGCAGGTGTAACCTATCATAAAATTTCCTCACTTTCCGCCGTTTTCAAGCTGTTCAATAAATGCGGTGACTCTTGTCACCATTTGTCCGTCGCTGATGTTTCGTGTGTCGCAACCGTCGCCGTCGAGGATAAGAGTTGGTATTCCGCTCTCTTCAAACATCCTCTTTGACAAAACGCAGGAACCCATTGTCTGTTTGCATCCCCAGTGGCAGAAATATATAATTCCGTCGGCGTGCATTTTTTCGGCAAAGCTTCTGCAAAGCTCGGAGCGGCGTTCCCAGCCTCCGTTAAAGGAGCAGGATACCGTCCTTTTTGCCATGAAATCAAAGGGATTTTTTACATCACCTGTTTCGAGAGAATCAAAGGTCATGTCACAGGAAACGACCTCGCAACGCTCGTTGAAATTAAAGATTTCACGCATTGAGTCCTGCCAATAGGGCAGTGAGTGAACCCACAAAAGACGTTTACCTTTGAATCCTTCGGGCTTTTTGGCGGTATCTTCACAAAGTCGGCGAGTGTATTCCTCACTGTCGGCAGTGCCGAGAAGTACGTGCATTGCGAAAACCGAAAGCATTTCCGAGGTCATCTCGTCGCTTATATATCGGGTGGAACGAAGCTCAAGATATTTTTTATAGTTTTCGATTGTCCGCTTACTGCGCTCTACGGAAAGTTTCAGCTTTTCGTCGGGATTCTCTTCACCGGTCAGATTTTTGATTTTTTCCCAAATTTCCTTTAGCTGATTTTCCACATATTCCGCACTTTTCTTATCGCTTGTCAATGGGACATCTATAATATAGTGGGGAATGTCAAAGTATTCCGCAGCACGTCTGAAAGAAAGCTGATTTGCATCGCAGGCAAGGGTAGTGTTAAGTACAAACAAAGGCTTTGGCATTACTCCCGATTCCACAAGTCCGATAAGTATTTTATGGTATGAGCAAAGGCTTTCGGGTACGCCTTTTTTCTCTGCCAGTTCAACAAAGAACCTTTCACTGGCGGAAGCGGCAAGGTAGCAGGAAAGTCCTTCCGGGAACATGGGTTCTATTCCGGCAGCATGAAGCATTTCACAGGGAGTGAAGATGCTGACAATTGCGGCTCTTTGAGGGTTTCTGAGAGGCTCAGTTATGGATTTAGCGGAAACCCACATCATAAACTGACGTGAGGGCATAAGAGCCTTTGAGGGAAAATAATGAGCCTGAAAACCTGAAAGGGAGTATACACTGGTCAGGATTTTCCTTGCAGTATCGGGATTTTCTCCCGCTTTCTTATATATGTAATCGCCAAATTTCTGAATTATCTTATTCATACGTCACCGCACCAATATATTTTTACATATATTTTAAATTCAAGTGTAAATATAGTCAAGTATTTGCAGGCGCAGGCTGAGCCTGCATCCAAAACGCACACGGACTGGCAGTAAAAATAACTATATTCGCCTGTGTTTATGCAAAATTTGCTTAGGGGTATAAACTGCATACTCCTTTACCGGCAATAAAAACAAACCACCTGCGTTTAAGGTTTAAAATAACCTCAAATACAGGTGGCTGCACTCTCTTTTAATTTTGGTGTTTTTGTATAAAGAGCCTATGCTTAAAACATATAAACTCTCATCTCATAGGGACGGGTCTTGAAGCCGTTGCCGCAGATGTGCTCCGACTCATAGTTACCCAGTACTTTAATTCCCTTTGAAAGGTCGTATCCTTTGGGAGCTTCAAAAGCTACACCTTTTTCGGTAAATGAGCAGATTACCAGCATACGCTGATTATTATAGGTTCTCTCGTAAACATAAAGATTCTTACTGTTTGCGTAATACTCCTTATAATCACCTTTGAGAACAATTTCGTTTTCCTTGCGGAAACGGATAAGCTTTTTGTAGAAATTGAGAAGTGAATTTGGATCACTGAGCTCCTTTTCTGCATTTACCTCTTTGTAGTTGGGGTTAATGTAGAACCATGGCTTTCCTGTGGTAAAGCCTGCGTTTTCGCCGCCTGTCCACTGAACGGGTGTTCTTGCGTTGTCTCTTGTGGAGATTCTTGCAAGATGTTCGCATCTTTTCTTTCCGAAAATCTTTTTGAAAACGTTGTAGTTGTTCTTTACAAAAACATCCTCATACATATCGAGATCGGGGAGGGAAATGTTTGTCATACCGATTTCCTGACCCTGATATATAAATGGCGTTCCCTGCTGAAGCATATACATGGCGGCGAGCATTTTTCCGCTTTCGGTGCGGTATGCCTCACTGCCGTATCGGCTTATGATTCTCGGATGATCGTGGTTTTCAATATATAACGTATTCCATGCCTTACCCTTTAACATATTCTGCCAGCGGGTAAAGGCTTTTTTCATGCGTGTAAGACTGAACGGAACGTGGATGAAATCCATCATTATGCAGTCCGCCTCCATGTGCTGGAAGTGGAACATGAGATCAAGTTCCTGATTTTCGCTCTCAGTGATGTATTTAAGTGCGGTTTCGGGTGTCATCATAGGAGCCTCACCGACGCAGAAGCAGTCATACTGCTTTGCAACTTCACGGTATTCTCTTAAATACTCGTGGATATGAGGACCGTTTATGTAGTGTTCCATTCCGCAGGCAGAGGGGATGGGGAAACCGTTTGGCAGTCCCTCTTTTTTGGAGATGAATGTGATGACGTCCTCACGGAATCCGTCAACACCCATATCCAGCCAGAATTTCATGATTTCCTTGACTTCTTCACGGACTTTTGGATTATCATGGTTTAAATCAGGCTGTTTCTTTGCGAATACATGAAGATAATATTCGCCTCTCATTTCATCGTATTCCCATGCGCCGCCCTCAAACATACTCAGCCAGTTGTTTGGAGGCTTTTTGCCGCCGTCTCTTCCTTTTCTCCAGATATAATAATCGGTGTAGGGCTCAATTCTTCTGCGGCTTTTCTGGAACCAGTCGCACTCGTCGGAGGTGTGGTTTACAACCAGATCCATTATAACTTTGATTCCTCTCTCATGTGCGCCGTCCAATACCTTTTTGAAAAGCTCAAGATCGCCGTATTCGGGATGAATGTTTTTGTAGTCGGCTATGTCGTAACCGAAATCGGCATTGGGTGAGGGGTAAAGGGGAGAAAACCAAATGCAGTCAACGCCCAAATCCTTTATGTAATCGAGCTTTGAGTAAACTCCCTCAAGGTCGCCTATGCCGTCGCCGTTTCCGTCGCAGAATGACCGTGGCCATATCTGATAGACGCAAATATCCTTGTACCATTTGTTATCCATTAAAATCCTCCTCTATTTACAGTGCATATATTCATCCGCCTCGTACCATTTTACAAGAAATCCTGCGCCGTGTGAGCAGAAAACCGAATCTGCGGAATTTTCCTTGTCCCGCTCTTTGTCATATCCGATTTTCTCAATCACTTCTGCGCTGTTGTGGCATTCTCTGTAACCCGTAAGGCTGCCGAAGAATACACCTTTTCCTGAGGTGAAGGCGGCAAGCTCCCTAGAGTAATTCATTATTTCCGAAAGGGGACAAACTCCGCTTATTACGGTCTTATCCCCATGGGTTTCCGGCGGAGAAAATTCTCCGCTCATTTTGGTTATATCCGAAAGTACCCTGCCTGTAAATTCCATTGGTACCTGAATCCTGAATTTGTACCAAGGCTCAAGAAGCACACTTTCCGCCTTAAAAAGTCCCTGACGCACTGCGGCATATACGGCTTTTCTGAAATCTCCGCCCTCGGTGTGCTTTAAATGACTTCTTCCGGCGGTAAGAGTGAATTTTATATCTGTTATGGGGAAGCCCGTCAAAGCTCCCACATGCTCCTTTTCAAAAATATGGGTTTCAATAAGCCTTTGCCAGTTAAGGGAGAGTTCATCAGTTGAAACCTTGCTTTCAAAGGTTATTCCGCTGCCCCTGGGAGCTTCTTCCAAAAGAAAATGCACTTCCGCATAGTGCTTTAAAGGCTCGTAGTGTCCCGCTCCGTGGGATTGGCCTTTGATTGTTTCCATATATACTATATTTGGTTCGCCGAAGGTTATGTTTTCTCCGAACCTTTTGCTGAGGGTATCGCTGAGCACTTCAAGCTCCACAGTGCCCATAACCCTTACAGTGATTTCCTTTATGCGTTCATTCCATTTTACGCTGAGAGTCGGTTCTTCATCCTCCAGGATTTTAAAATATTCAAGTATTTTTACTGGGTCTTTGTCTGAGGAAAACTCCGCTTTTGCAAAAAGAGCGGGTATAGCTGAAAATTCAGCCTCCCTTTTGTTTTCACCGATAAAGCATCCGCTTTTCGCTTTTAAAAGACCGCTGACAGCACAGACATCTCCCGCAGAAACTTCCCCCACAGGAGTGGATTTGTTTCCCGAATAAAGTCTTATTTCGTTTACCTTTTCGCCGTCAATAATGTCCTTGGCTTTGAGAGTGCCTGAAAGGATTTTCAGAAATACGGTTCTTTCGGTTTTATTTCTTCTTACTTTCCAAATAAAGGCTGAAAATTCGCCTTTTGGATTATAGTCAGTTTCTGTAAGCTCATCTAAAGATGTGAGAAATTCTTTTATACCGTCGCCGCTGAGAGCACATCCCTTGAAAACAGGAAAAAGTTTTCTGTCATTTATCAGTTTTCGGCAGGCTGGGATAAATTTTTCTTCACTGAATCCGTTCTCAAGGTATTCCTCTGTAAGCTCATCGTCAAGGCAGGCTATTTCTTCCGCAGCATCCCTTAAGTTTTCGCAAAAAATAAATCCGTCGCCGAATTCCTCTTTAAGCTGGGAGAGAACTTTTTGCACATCTGCTCCCTGACGGTCGGTTTTGTTTATAAATACAAATACAGGGATCTTATTCTTTTTCAAGATATTCCAAAGGGTTACTGTGTGGCTTTGCACTCCTTCAACTGCGCTTAAGGTGAGAATTGCAAAATCTATTGCCTTGATAGCTCTTTCGGTTTCCGCTGCAAAGTCAGCATGGCCGGGAGTGTCAAGAAGATAGAATGTATTTTCCCCCACAGTAAAGCCGGCGCTTTCTGAAAATACCGTTATGCCCCTTTCTTTTTCGATTTCGTTGAAATCAAGAAAAGAGCTTTTTTTATCCACCCGTCCCACAGTGCGTATTGCACCGCCAAGGTAGAGTATCTGTTCTGATAAACTTGTTTTACCCGCATCAACGTGGGCAACTATTCCAATTGTCTTTTTCATACCTATAATGCTACAATAAACAATAAAGCTTGTCAAGAATTATGTAAGGTTTCACCAAAAACGACTGGTGAAATTTTAAAATTATATTTTAATTCTTTATTGCAATAAAAAAGGCGACCGTATATAATTAAATGGTAAAACAAACTAAAGGGGAGAAATTTTTTATGAAAATGTTTTTAAGGCTGTTTATGGCAGCTGCAGCGATTGCATTATTGTCTATTGTGTTTTCTGCCTGTGGAAAAGAATACACAAGGGATAAAGGTGACCAGTGGAAAGAAAATTATGATATTTCTTCTCCGAACCTTGAGGATGCAGGAAAAGATGCAGAGCACTCTAACAGCGATGGCTGGTATTTAACTTTAGAAGAAAATTTTGACGGAGATACATTACCGGAAACTTTTGCACCGTCTCCTCATAAGCTTAGGAAAACTGAATACTGGTGCGATGAAATGATTTCCGTAAGGGACGGAAACGCTGTTATAAAAGCGGCTCATGAAACTAATCACCAATGTCCTGTCTGTAATGTGTCAGAAGGTGATTTTACCAGTGGAATTGAGACAATGAAAACTGTTGACGGTAAGAGCACGCCTCTTTTCGAGCAGGCTTTTGGATATTTTGAAGCAAGAGTAAAGCTTCCTCAATCCGGCGGAATGTGGTCGGCATTCTGGCTTCAGAGCCGCAGTACCGGCAACATAGGGTTTGAAGGACAGGATGGTACAGAAATAGATATTTATGAATCATCGTTTTTCCGCACTGATAAAACAAAAATGGGACACGCTCTTCATTACGACGGATATGATCCGAAATACCACAGATGTCAGGACACAATCAGAGATACCGGAATAGACCTTTACGACGGATATCATACCTTTGCTCTTAAATGGACTCCTGAGGAATACGTATTTTATATTGACGGAAAAGTAACCTGGGCAAGTGATTTCGGAGGAGTCAGCAAGGTGCCTGCATATCTGCGTCTTACCAATGAAGTACGTCCAAATCAGACTGGTCCTTACGGTCAGAAGTTAGGAGATTTTGAAGGCGGAGAACTTCTTGTAGACTGGGTGAAAGTTTATCAAAACGTAAACTATCTTGACCATATAAAATCTCCCGAAGATTTTGTTAAGTAAAAATTACATATAAAATTGCAGAAAAACAGGGACGCTTGTGCGTCCCTGTTTTTCATAATTTAGATATTTTTATCCCAGTGCCACATCAAGGACCATCATCAGTGCAAAGCCGACCATAACTCCAAGTGTACCGGAGTTTGAGTGCTCTCCCAGATGTGCTTCCGGTATCAGTTCCTCTACAACCACAAACATCATAGCGCCGGCGGCAAAAGCAAGCATCCAGGGCATGAAGGGCTGAATGAATGAGAAAATGAGTACTACGGAAACTCCGAAAATAAGCTCTACCAGTCCTGAAAGACTGCCGTATATGAAGGCCTTTCCTGCCGGAACGCCTTCACGGCGCAGTGGAAGTGAAATTGCGGCGCCTTCGGGAAAATTCTGTATGCCCATACCGAGAGCGAGAATCATAGCGGAAGTAAAGAAGGAAAGATCGCTGCCGTGCTGAGCTGCAAGGGCAAAGGCAAGACCAACGGCCATGCCTTCGGGGATATTGTGCAAAGTTACCGCTAAAACCAGCAAGGTTGTCCTTTTAAGGGAAGAG
Organism: uncultured Oscillospiraceae bacterium; assembly: GCA_958366985.1. Classification (GTDB taxonomy): domain Bacteria; phylum Bacillota; class Clostridia; order Oscillospirales; family Acutalibacteraceae; genus UMGS263. Next base: position 434 of record CATXDC010000008.1, on the reverse strand, counting down.
CTTAAGCCTTCAACCTTTCCGTCACCTAAATGCAGGTGAGGGAGCAGCGCATTCATTGCCATAAGGAAGAATACTCCCAGAAAGAAACCTCCCACAGCGGGAATCCAGCCGATTTTACCCATTTTTTCAGCTTCTTCAATGGCAGGTATAAGCAGACTCCATACTGAGGCCGCCGTCATAACACCTGCGGCAAAGCCAAGGAAAATACGCTGAATTTTTTGATTTATCTCTTTTCTGAAAAAGAATACAACAGACGAGCCGAGAGCCGTCATGGTGAAAGTGAAGAAAGTGCCCATTGCGGCATATAATAAAGCCTGTTTCATATGATAAACTCCCTGTAAAATCAAAATTATAATTGTTAGCCTTAGTTAACAATTTGATTAATGCTTTAGCGGAAAAGTTCTCGTCATGACGAGAACTTAACAACCGCCCGC